>NZ_JBNAGE010000001.1:678091-1704966 GCF_049801035.1 Psychromarinibacter sp. S121 | reverse complement strand
GGGGGGGGGGGGGGGGGGGGGGGCCCCCCCCCCCCCGCGCCTGCGACGCTCCCCCCGGGATATTTCCTGTCCGAAGAAGCGAAGGGGTCAGGCGCGGGTCTCGGCCGCCTCGAGACTTTCCTGCGCGGCGAGCCAGAGGCTTTCGGCGCGGTCGAGACCGTCCATCACCTCGGCGTATTTCTTCTGCCAGACCGCCATCTCGCCGACCTTCTCGGGCTCATACAGCCCCGGATCGGCCAGCTTGGTCGCCAGCTTGTCGCGCATCTCGTTCAGCTTCTCGAGCCGCGCTTCGCATTTGCGCACCTCGGACCGCAGTTCGAGGATCTTCTCGCGCGGCACCGCCTTGGGCTTGGCGGGCTTCGGCTTGTCCGAGGCGGGCTTGTCCGAGGACAGAAGCATCGCGCGGTAGGCTTCGAGGTCCTGCTCGAACGGCGCGACATGGCCGTCCTTCACCAGCCACAGCCGGTCGGCGACGAGGCTGAGAAGGTGCATGTCGTGGCTGACGAGGATCACCGCGCCGGTATAGGCGGTCAGCGCCTCGACCAGCGCCTCGCGGCTTTCGATGTCGAGGTGGTTGGTCGGTTCGTCGAGGATCAGCAGATGCGGCGCGTCAAGCGTCGCCAGCATCAGCGACAGCCGCGCCTTCTGGCCCCCCGACAGGCGGCCCACCTCGGTTTCGGCCTGCGGCGCGAGGCCGAAGCCGCCCAGACGGGCGCGGTGTTTCGTGGGCAACTCGTCCGGCAGCAGGCGGCGCAGATGTTCAAGCGGCGTTTCCTCGACGCGCAACTCGTCGACCTGATGCTGGGCGAAGAACCCGATGCGCAGCTTGCGCGCCTTGGTGATGCGGCCCGCCTGCGCCTCGAGCCGGTCGGACAGCAGCTTGGCCAGCGTCGACTTGCCCTGACCGTTGCGGCCCAGAAGCGCGATGCGGTCGTCCTGATCGATGCGCAGGGTCATGCGCGACAGCACGGTGCGCTCGCCATAGCCCACCGCGACGCCTTCGAGGTTGATGATCGGCGGCGACAGTTCCTCGGGCTCGGGGAAGGTGAACTTCTTGAGCGCCGCTTCCTGCGGGGTCGAGATCAGCTGGATCCGGTCGATCATCTTCAGACGGCTTTGCGCCTGCACCGCCTTCGACGCCTTGGCGCGGAACCGGTCCACGAAGCTTTGCAGATGCGCGATGCGGGCCTTGGCCTTGGCGTTCTCGGCCTCGGCCTGCGCGATCCTTGCGGCGCGCTGCTGGGCGAAGGCATCGTAGGGCACCGTGTAATAGGTAAGCTTCTTGTCCTCGAGGTGCAGGATGTTGTCGACCGCGCGGTTCAGCAGACCCCGGTCGTGGCTGATCACCAGCACCGTATGCGGATAGCGGGCCAGGTAGCTTTCCAGCCACAGCGCACCTTCGAGGTCGAGATAGTTGGTCGGTTCGTCCAGCAGCAGAAGGTCGGGGGCCGAGAACAGCACCGCCGCCAGCGCCACGCGCATCCGCCAGCCGCCCGAGAAGGCGGAGCACGGCATCTGCTGCTCGGCGTCGGTGAAGCCTAGGCCCTTCAGGATCGACGAGGCGCGTCCCTCGGCCGACCATGCGTCGATGTCCGCCAGCCGCGTCTGGATCTCGGCGATGCGGTGCGGATCGGTGGCGGTTTCTGCCTCGGCCATCAGCGCGGTGCGTTCCACGTCGGCTTCCAGCACCGTGTCGATCAGCGATACCTCCGAGCCCGGCACCTCTTGCGCGACGCCGCCGATGCGGGCGCGGGCGGGCAGCGAGATGTCGCCGCCTTCCAGCGCCAGTTCGCCGCGGATGATGCGGAACAGCGTGGTCTTGCCCGCGCCGTTGCGCCCCACAAGCCCGACCTTGTGGCCGGTGGGGATGGTGGCGGAGGCGCCCTCGAACAGCGGTTTACCTTCGATGGCGTAAGAGATGTCGTTGATCCTTAGCATGGGGCGGGGGATGCGGTGCGGCGCGGCGCTTGTCAATGGCGCGCGGGGGCCCTTAGGGTTCGGGCAAGTCCGGAGGTCCCCGATGCGCCTGTTTGCTGTTCTTCTACTCGCCGCCGCGACGCCTGCCACCGCGCAGGACGCCCCCTTGCCGGACCTGCCGTTCCAGTCGGGCGCGGGCGAGGTGTTCTGCGTCATCGTCACCGGCGAACGCAACCACGTGCGCTGCGATCTCTACGGCGGCGAACTGACTTTCGCCGACCCGCCACAGGATTGCGAGGCAGGCTGGGGCTATGCCTTCGAGGTGGGCATCACCGGCAGCGGGAAAGTGCTTTGCACCGACGATACGGTCATCGACGAGACGATCCAGGTGATGGAGCCCGGCTATAGCCATTCGCGCGGCGGGGTGGCCTGTTTCTCGGAAGATGGCGGCATGACCTGCCTGAATGCCGAGAACCTTGGGTTCACGCTGCGGCAGGACGAACAGGTGCTCTACTAGGGCCCGATGTCGTGAAATCGTCGCGTCGGGATGAAATGGACGCGGTGTGCGGAGACGGCGGCGGGGCTTTGCAAAGACGAATCTCCGTGCTAACCGGCCCGCAATGAAAGTTTCGGGGCCGGACAGCCGTTGTCCGGTCCTTGTAGCAAGGAGACACCAAATGGCCATCGAGCGCACGCTGTCGATCATCAAGCCCGACGCCACCAACCGCAACCTGACCGGCAAGATCAACGCCAAGTTCGAGGAAGCGGGTCTGCGTATCGTCGCGCAGAAGCGGATCCACCTCACGAAAGAGCAGGCCGGCAAGTTCTACGCCGTCCACGCCGAGCGTCCGTTCTACGACGAACTGTGCGAGTTCATGGCGTCCGCGCCGGTCGTCGCTCAGGTTCTGGAAGGCGAAGGCGCCATCGCGAAGAACCGCGAAGTCATGGGCGCGACCAACCCGGCCGACGCCGAAGCCGGCACCATCCGCGCCGAGTTCGCCGAGTCGGTCGGCGAGAACTCGGTCCACGGCTCGGACGCCCCCGAGACAGCGGCGGAAGAGATCAGCTTCTTCTTCGCCGGTGTCGAGATCGTCGGGTAAGAGATTTCCGCCATCGCGGAACAGGGGCCGTCCCGGTTGGGGCGGCCCTTTGCGTTTGCGGGGAGGTGGTGGGGGGCCGTTTGGCGGGGGCTTCTTGGCGGTCGGCTTGTTGGTGGGCGGTGATGGGGTGGAACCCCATCCTACATGGGGATCGTGGTCGGTTTGTGGGGGGTAATGATGGGGTGGAACCCCATCCTACATGGGGATCGCGGTCGGTTTGTGAGGTAACGATGGGGTGGAACCCCATCCTACCTGCAAGGCGGCGTAGGATGGGGTTTCACCCCATCTGCACCGGCCCCGCTTCATTATCCCGCAACCGACCCATCAACCGCTACGCCGCGAAATGCCGGCGCAGCATCGCGACGTTGCGGCGGTTCGCCTTGAACCCGATGTCGGCAAGGTCACCCACCAGCGGCACCAGACCGATCAGCCAGTCCAGACCGACGTTCACGCCCATTCGCGCCAGCATGTGCTTCGGCGCGCCCATCTCGTGCGCGCGGTAAAGGATGTAGGCCGCCGGGGCCAGCGCCGCCGTGTCGCCGATGCCGGGGATCAGGCCGAGGATCGAGTCCAGTCCGACCCGGACGCCCACCACGGGTACGCGGAACAGCGTGTCCATCCGGTGCGCGATGGCTTCCAGCCCATCGAGTTCGCGGGTCAGGTCGCGGGCCGGCATCGGGCCTGCGGCGGCGGCGGTGTGGATATTCGTGGTTTCTGTCGTCATGCCGTTTGAACGTCGCGGCAAGCGCAGAAGTTCCCGTCAGAGACGCACGCCCAGTTCGTCCAGCGCGGCGGCCAGCGCCGCGGACCCCTCGGCAGGGGTGCCGGCCTTCAGCGCGTCGAAACGGACGCGCAGCGCATCCTTCTCCGGTCCGGTGCAGTCGTTCCACGGGCGGCCCTGAAGCCCCATCACCAGCGCATAGTAGCCGATGAAATGCGGCTTGGAGCCGTTGGCCAGCAGGCGGCGATACGCCTCGTCGGCACCAAGGTCGCGGACCTCGTCGGCGCTCGACAGACCGGCGCGGGCAAAGGCGCGGTCCGACGCGGGGCCGAGGTTGCGGATGCTGGAAACGGGATCGGACATGCGGCCCAGTCTAGACCGCTGCCGCGACCCTGCCCAGCGGCAACGTCGGGATCAGCCTAGATGCTGGCCCAGTCGTTGTAGCGCACGGTCTCTTCCGCTTGATCGGCGGGGCGGAACACGCGCTTGTCCGGGTTCGGCTGTGCCTGGGTGTGGGTCGGCTGTTCGCTGCGGATGTCCGGGCCTTTGTCCGGCGCAGGGCTCTGCTTGGAAGTCATGGTTTCGCTCTCCTCACTTCGCGGTGGTGGATCCGACCGCGATGCTCCCTGCGGAAAAGCTTATGCCCACAGGGGGCTTTTCACCCAATCGAGCACCAGGATTGGGCGGGCCGGGGGCGGAAATGGGGCGAGAGTATGGCGATTGTGTCGAAGATCGTTCCAATAAGGCTTAAATCGATTGGAATAAGCCAGTGCGCGCGACGCAGGCACGATCTGACGCTGCGCCCTTGTAAATAACGCTTTCCGAGGTTTTCCGGCGGTCAGATCGACGGCGTTCGAAGGGCTGTAACGCCGGATTCGGGCGGTTGGGCCGGTATCGACTGTGGAAACGATTCGGTCAGATCCCGAAAACTTGCCCGCTCAGGTTGCATATTAACCCTTTCACGCAATCCTGTGGATAGGTTCGAATTTGTTTACCCGCCGTGATCAATTTTACCGGCCCTTGCCGCTGCGTTTCGGCGGACTACAACTGAAAATGGGTTGACCTTAAAACGATTTCAGTCTGGTATGGCAATTAAGACACTCCCGGGACGATCATGCCTCTAACGTTCGCTATATGCTTGTTTTTCGTCGCCGGGCTCGGCGAGCTGCTGCGGCGTGGCGACTTCGGCATGACCCCCCTCGCGTCGGTCTCGATCCTTGCGGTCGCCATGTGTCTCTTCGCCCTCGCCATCCTTCGCCGTGACGCGGCGCACTTGATTCGAGCGCCGGGACGCGCGCTGTACGGGGAAGAGAACCTTGGATGGTCATGGCAACGGACGCTCGCGCTTGCGTTGTTTGTGCCGTTTCTCTGGGGAATTTCAGCCGCTTGCGCGTCGATCTTCACATCCTATGTCGTCGTAATCCCCGCCATGCCCAAGCTGGCGGCGGCACTGGCGATCCAGGTCCTGATCTTCGCGCTGCCGCAGGATCTGTTCTTCCGCGAGGCGGTGCTGAAGGTGTTCCACCACAACCTGCCGCTGGCCTTCGCCGCTTCGGCCATCGCGGTGACTTTGTTCAATCTTCCTCATGGCATGCCGACCGCGGTCGTTGCCGCCGGGACTGCCACGGCCTTCATGGCGCTGCGCGTCGCGGGCATGAACATCTTCGTGGTTGCGCTTGCGCACGGAGCCACCAACGTCCTGTTCGGCCGGGTCCTGCTGGCCGAAATCAGCGCCGACGCGCTTTGGCTTTATGCAATTGTCTTCGCCGGGGCGCACCTGCTGTTCGCGGCGCTACTGATGGCGCTCAGACAACCTGTGCGGTCTCTCACCGCGCAGCGCGCGGGCTGACGCCCAACCGCAAAACCACCGCAAAAATTTTCTTTGAGCCCCGCGCCGCCGGGGCCATACTCGTCTGAGCCCCGGTCGCGCCGTCGACCGTGGCGCGACGCGCAGAATGGCGGAGGGCGGACAGGGCTTGCAGATCAGATTGTTGGGAGAGGTGCGGCTGACCGCGCCCGACGGATCCGAAGTGCGAATCCCGTCCCGCCGCAGCCAGGCGCTGCTGGCCTTCCTGGTGCTGTCCGGCGGCCGGTCGTTGCTACGGACCGCTGTGGCCGAGATCCTGTGGCCCGACAGCGCGGCGGAACAGGCGCGCGCCAGCCTGCGGCAGGAACTGGCCGTGCTGCGCAAGGCGTTGCGGCAGGCAGGGCTGGAACCGGTCGAGGCGGGCAAGGACCGCATCCGCTGGACCGGCGCCGCGCCGGTGGCCGACGTGACCGAACTGGAACGGCGCAGCGCGGCGGGCAGTCTGGGCGACCTTCGGCAAGCGGCGGCGATCTGCGGCGGGCTGTTCATGCAGGGCTTCTCGCTGCGATCCGAGGCATTCATGGACTGGCTCGAGGCAGAGCGGGCGCGTCTGAGGACCCTGTCGCTGACCGCGCTGGACGAACAGCTGCGCGCCAGCGAAGAGGCGGGCGACGCCGGGCGCATCGCGCTGGCCGCAGAACAGCTTCTGACCATCGACCCGATGCGCGAGGCCGCTCACCGCAGCCTGATCCGCGCCTATGCCGCCCTTGGCCGCCGCTCTGACGCGCTGCGCCAGTTCGAAACCTGCCGCGCCGTCCTCAGCCGCGAGACCGGCGCCGCGCCCTCTGCCGAGACCGAGGCGCTGGCGGCGCGCATCCGCGCTTCCGATCCGTTGCCAGAGCCGGTCCGAACGCCCTCGGCCCGCGACGGCGCGGCGGTTCTGGTGGTGCACCTTCCCGAGATCGCCGCGCTGCCGCCCGCGACCGACCCCGAGACGCTGGCGGGTGTTCAGGCGCAGTTCGCGGCGTTGGCGCAGCGCACGGTGACGGGGCTGGAGGGCCGGATGCTGCCGGGGGTGGGCGACCGGGTGGTGGCGCTGTTCACCGGCGGCCCAGAGGCCGAGATCCGCGCCGCGCTGGCGGGGCTTATGCTGACCGACGAGCCGCTGCCCATCGAGGGCGGGATGCTGCATCCGGCCGGCGGGCTGTCGTCAGGGCTGGTGGCGCTCGACGCCGCGTCGGGCCGGGTCGCGGGGCGGTCGCTGCAGGCGGCGGTGCAAGTGGCCCACCGCGCCGCGCCGGGCGAGTTGCGCGCCGATCTCGCCATGCGCGAGGTGCTGGCCGAGGATTACGCGCTGACCGAAGTGGCAGGGACGCTGCGCGTGGTGCCGCCCGATGTGCCGGTGACGATGCCCACGCCTACGCCGCCGGCCCCGCGCCGCGATGTCCCGCAAGGCCCGGCAGCCGAGGCCCAGTGGCAGGACTGGCGCGCGGCGATGCGGCGGGGAGACCTGCGCACGGCGGCCTCCATCGGGGACCGCACCGCCGCGCTTCCGGCAGAGGCCGGTGGCGTCGGGCAGGTCATGACCGGCATCACCCGGCTGTTCCGGGGCCGCGTTGGCGCGGCAGAGGCTGTGCTGACCCATGCCGAGGCGCTGTATACGCTGCCCGACCTGTTCGGCATCGACCCCGGCCTGTCGGGGCGCTGCCTGCATGCGTGGGTCCAGTGCCTGCGCGGCGCGCCGGGCCGGGCCGGAGAGGCGCTGCGCCGCGCGGTGTCCGAGGCGCAGGGCGCGGGCCATCCGGAAACGCTGATGGCGTGTCTCGTTGTCTCTGCGCTGATGCAGGACAGTCTTGGCGAAACCGTGGGGGCCGAGGCGGCGGCACGGGCCGCCCATGACGCGGCGGCCGATTGGCCGGACTGGCAGGCCTTCGCACTTGGTCTTCTTGGCCGCGCTCGCGACCGGCTGGGGGACGCCGCAGGCACGACGCAGATCGCCGAAGCGCTGTCGGCCTATCGCGCCAAGGGCGCGGCGCTGGCGGTGCCGTTCTTCCACGTCTGGCTGGCAGAGGCGCATCTGGAACTCGGCGACGCCGCCGAGGCGCTGGTGCAGGCGGACGAGGGCCTGTCGCATGGCGCGGCGACCGGCGTGCTGCTGGTCGAGCCGGATCTGCTGCGGCTTCAGGCTTTGGCGCTGGTCCGTCAGGGACGCGGCGGCGAGGGGCAGGCAGAGGCGGGTTTCATCGCGTCGATGGAATCCGCGCGCCGGGCGGGAAGCGGTCTGTACCGGCTGCGGGCGGCGGTCAGCTATGCGGGTCACCTGCGCCGCGAGGGGCGCGTACGCGATGCGATCCGGCGGTTGGAAGAAGGGCTGGCGGCGATAGAGCCGGGCGGCCCGCCGACAGCGGACCTGAAGGCGGCGCAGGCGCTGCGGCAACGGCTGGCGATGGACTAGGCCGTCGCGGCTGCGGGCTGGCGGTCGAGGACGATCTTGCCATCCTCCATCCGGATCAGCCGGTCGCATTTGTCGAAACAGTGCTCGTCATGGGTCACCGCGATCACGAGATGCCCGTTCTTCGCCAGACGCGGCACCAGCACATCGTAGAAGAACGCGCGGCGGACAGGGTCCTGATCGGCGGCGAACTCGTCCAGCACGATGATCGGCCGCTCTTCCGCCAGCGCGATGGACAACGCCAGCCTGCGCATCTGCCCGGTCGACAGCGACAGGGACGAAAACGCATCGCCCTCGATCGAGACGCCCTGAGACAGGCCCAATTCGTCGATGTGGTGCTGTAGCGAGGCGCGCTCCTCCTCGGTCAGGCCGTACAATTGACGGAACAGGTAGAACTCGGAAAACACGGCAGCGAACAGACCCCGGTAGTGCCCGACGCTGTCGCGTGTGACCGGTTCTCCGTCCAGCAGGATCTGGCCGCCGTCCGCGTGGCGCAGGCCCGTGAGGATCTGCATGAAGGTCGATTTTCCCATGCCGTTGCCGCCGGTGATGAACACCGACTGGCCGGGCTTCAGCACAAGGTCGATGGGGCCAAGCGTGAAACTGTCGTCCGCTTTGGTGCCATGCGCCTTCGACGGGCGGCGCAGGGTGGCGGTGATGCCCCGGAACTCCAGCGTGTCGAACTTCGGACGGCTGTCCTGCGCGGCGCGGACGGCTTCGGTCTCGGGGTTGGCGTCCAGCTCGGCCAGCACCTCGTTCATCTGCTCGAACGCGACCGAGGCGCGGGCAAAGCCGGGCAGGCCGGACACGACGGACTCGATGGGCCCGAAGGTGAACAGCACCACCGTCAGCACCTGCAGGATCACCACGCTGTCAGCGTCGGTCACCATCGGCAGCAGGGTCACGATGGACACCAGCAGGACAGCCAGCGAGGCCGAGGCCGCGATGCCCGAGTAGCTGAAGATCCGCTCGGCGGCGATGGTGCGGTCGCGCGTTTCGTCGACCACCCGGTCGACACGGTCCCACAGGTCGATCCGGCGGGCCTGCCGCAGCCGCAGTTCCTTGTAGCCGCGCAGCAGGTCGTTCATCGCGTCGTAGAACTCGGCCCGCGTGTCGTTGGCGCGTTTCAGCAGGGTGCGGGCCGGGCGCTCGGCCAGAAGGAACGCACCGAC
Source organism: Psychromarinibacter sp. S121 (assembly GCF_049801035.1). Lineage (NCBI taxonomy): Bacteria > Pseudomonadati > Pseudomonadota > Alphaproteobacteria > Rhodobacterales > Paracoccaceae > Psychromarinibacter > Psychromarinibacter sp. S121. The sequence goes on along the minus strand of NZ_JBNAGE010000001.1, from coordinate 1,695,797 downwards.
GCCCAGCGACAGCGAGACGATGCTGGCGACAACGGCGGGCCAGCTTTCCAGCGCCATGTAGCCAAAGCAGAAGATCAGCAGCAGCACCGCCTGCAGCATGTCGGCCAGCCGCGTCATGGTGTTCGACACCATCATCGTGTGGCCGGTCAGGGTCGAATAGACCTGACCCGGTTCACGCGACTGGAAAAAGCTGACATCGGCGTTCAGCACCGCATCGGCCACGCGGCGGCGCAACAGGTGGTTGATCGCCTCGACCAGCCGGATGCCGGTGACGCGGGCCCAGTGCGCGGTGATCAGCGAGGTCACGACCGCGAACAGCAAGAGCCCCAGCATCGGCAGGTCCGCCCCGCCGCGCGCCGCCGCCTGGTTCACCGCATAGATCATCAGCGTCCGGCTGCCCGAGGCAAGGAACGCGTACAGCACGATCGGGCTTTTCAGGAAACCGCCCTCGCGGACCAGAAATCCGATCAGGTCGTTGAGCTTGCCGAAGGCGGATTGGGACATCGGGGCTTTCGTCTGTGGCCGGGTCAGGGGACCGTGGGGTCAGGAACCATATCGGGCGGGTGGGGTCAACGTGGGGCGGCTTCGGCGGCGCGCAGGGGTCAGGCAGGGGTCATTCTGCGGGCGCCAGCGTCAGGGTGCGGCCGCCAAGGTCGCGGAAGGCGCGCTGACGGCAGGTGAGGACGATGATCTGCAAGTCGCCCGCCTGCCGGTGCAGCGCGTCGAACATCCGTTCGATCCGGTCGTCGTCGGTGAACACCAGCGCATCGTCAAGGATCACCGGCGCATGGCGTCCGCCCCGTGCCAGCATCCGGGCGAAGGCCAGCCGCACCAGTAGCGCGATCTGCTCCTGCGTTCCGCCGGACAGGATGTTCAGCTTCTCCTCCTGACCGTCGCGGGTCAAAGCCTCGGGCAGCAGGGTCTCGTCCGCCCATTGCAGTTCCGCCTCTGGCCACAGGATGTGAAGAAGCGGCTGCAACTCTTTGGCAATGGGCGCGAAATAGCGTTCCCGCGCCTCTGTCCGCGCGGTTTCCAGAACCTGTTTCAGCAGGGTCAGCACGGCCACTTCGCGCTCGATCCGGTCAAGCTGGGCGCGGGCGGCTTCGAGTTGCTCGGCAGTCTCGGCCAGACGTTCCTCGACCGCGTTGCCAGAGCCCGCGTTGATGCGTTCGTCGAAGGTGGCGATCTCGGGTTTCAGCCGGGCGATGTCGGCGCGGGCCTGCGCATCGACGGACTGCGCGCGGGCCAGCGTTGCGGCGGCGGCGTCAAGGTCCGGCGCCGCGCGCCGGCGCTCGTCCAGCGTGGCCTCGGCCTGTTCCAAATCGGTGGCAGCGGCGGCACGGGTGGCGGTCAGCGCCTCGTCGGTGGCGTCGCCGTGCTTCGCCAGGGCCTCCTTCGCACGGCGCAGCCGGTCGGCGGCGGCGGTGCGGGCGGTGTCGGTGCGGGTCGCCTCGGCGCGTGCGTCCGACAGCGCCTCGTTCGCCGCGTCACGGGCCGATTGCGCGGCGACGCGAGCCTCGGCGGCTTGCGCAAGCGCGGCATCGGCGGTGGCGGTGTCCGGCGTGTCGTCGTCCTCGGCGGCTTCGGGGATCGCGGCCAGCGCCGCCTGAAGCGCTTCAAGCCCGTCGGGAGCAAGCGAGGCGAAGACAGCCGCCGCCTCGCCATGGCGGCGGGTGGCCTCGGCGCGGGCTTCGGCGGCTTTGCGGGCCGCATCGAGGTCGGGCAGGGCGCGCGCATCAAGCGCCTGCTGCAGCGCGCGGCGAGCGGTCTCGACCGAGGCTTCGTCGCCCATCGCAGCACCCGGCTGAATATCGAGACTGCCAATGCCGTCGAGGGTCAGCGTGGTGGGCCCGACGATGGCAAGCGGGGTTGCGTTGTCCAGCGCGATGCCGTCGCGGCTGACGCGGCCTTCGGCACCGGGGTCATATGTCACTGTGACCTGCGGCGCCTGCGCGGCGCGCGCGGCTTCGGCCACCACGACGGCCTGCGCCTTCGCCTCGAGGTCGCGCAGCGCGGCGGCGTCCGGGCCGGTCTTCGCGGCGGCGCTTTCGGTTTCCATCTGGACCCGAAGGTCCTGCGCCTTGGCGATCCGCGAGGCCAGTTCCGTGCGCCGTGCCGCGCCGTCGCGGGCGGCCTGCTGCTGCCGCGCCTTGCGGGCGGTGGCGTCTGCCTGCGTTTCGGCGGCCTTCGCGGTTTCCAGCGCCGTCCCGGCCTCGACAGCGCGGGCGCGCGCCTTCTCGTAAGCGGCCTTTGCGGCAGTTGCGGCCTGATCCGCGGCGTCGAACTGGGTCTGCGCCTCGGCCCGGTCGGCAAGCGCCGCGCGGAAGCGGTCGAGCGTGTCCTGCGTGGCACTCAGCGTCAGCCGGGCGGCGTCGCGGGCGCGGGTCGCGTCGTCCACCTGCGCGCCATGCCGTTCAGCGGCGCGGTGGGCGGCGGTCGCGGCTTCCAGCCGGGCGGCGCGGGCGGCGACGGCCTCGGGGTCTTCCAGCTCGCGCAACGCGCGCTGTGCGCGGCGACGGCGGTCGAGCGCTTCGTGCAGCGCCTCGGCGGTGGCGGTCAGGTTGCGGTGGTCCTCCTGCAAACGCGCGACGTCGTCCTGTGCGTCCTTCCACGGGCCGTTCGCCTTGGGGCGCCCGGTGCTGGTGGCATAGACGTCCAGTTCGGCCTCGCAGCGCCGCAGCGCATTGTCCATCCGCTGCCCGCCGGTCATTGCCTCGACCTCGCCGGTGACCGAGGACAGCAGATCGCGCCGGGCTTCCAGCGCGCTTTCCTCTTCCTTCTTGCTGGCCAGGGTCAGCCCGGTCATGCCCTGCCGGACCCAGACCAGCCCAGAGGGATCGCCCGCGCCGCCACCCAGAAGGTCGGCAATCCACGCCTCTGCCTGATCGGCCTGCGCAACAAGGGTTCCGGTGCGCGTCACGGTTGCGGAAGGCTTCGACAGCCACTGCTTGCTGATTGCGAACACGCCGTCGCCGGTCTCGACCTCGACCGTCACGCAAGGCGCGCCGCCCGCGTGGGGGCGCAGGGCGGTGATGTCCCTGTCGCGCGAGCCGTGCGGTTTGAAGAACAGCGCCTGTATCGCGTCGAACAATGTGGATTTGCCGTGCTCGTTCGGCTCGGACAACACGTTCAGCCCGTCGCCGATGTCGGCGACGCGGACGGGCGTGGTGAAGCGGCGGACGTTCTCCAGCGTGATGGCGCGCAGTTTCATGCGGAGTCCTTCACGTAGGCGTAAAGGCGCGACAGCGCGGCGGCGGCGATGTCGCGGTCGTCCTGCGACAACGTCTCGGACTCGGCATCGGCGCGCAGGCGGTCGGCGGCAAGGCGCAGGGCGCCGCCGCGGTCGATCTCGTCAAGATCGGCGGTCTCGTAATGGGTGCCAAGCGCGGCCGTCACCAGCTCGAACACGGCGAAGTCGGGCGCTGCGTGCGCGGCGGCCGCGGTCAGCGCGGCTTGCTCGGGCAGTCCGGCCCAGCCGCTGGCCTTTACGCGGACCAGCGTGTCGCGGCGGCCGGAGGATGGCAGCAGCGCAGACAGCGCCGCCGCGGCGTCCTGACCGGCGTGAAGCGGCAGGTCGAGTTCGGTCCACAGGAAGTGCCCCGTTTCGACCTCTGTCACCTCAAGCGCGCCGCCGACCGTCACCGCAAGGCAAACGCCACGGCGGCCGTGCTTGAACCGGTCCTGCTCGGGCGTGCCGGGATAGTGGATGCGGTCGCCCACCGCCATCCGCCCGTGCCAGTCCCCCAGCGCAAGATAATCGAGCCGGGCAGAGCGGTCGCGGTCGGGCGGTATATGCGCGCCGCTTTCGGTGAAGTCGGTGACGCCGCCATGGGCAAGGCCGATGCGGCGCGCGCCCTCGGGCGAGGGCATCGCCACCAGCGCGGCGGAAAGATCGGTGCCGGGATTGCGGAACGTGACCGGCGCGGGCAACAGCGTCGCGTCATCGGCCAGCTGCACCGGCGCGGCCTCGGTCAGCGCGTGGACGTTGGCAGGGGCGTCGCGGACGATTTCCTGCCACAGCGGTTCGGCGTCGCGCAGGTTGTCGTGGTTGCCGGGCAGAAGCCACCACTGCACGGTCGGGTCGTCGCCCATCGCCGAAAGCGCCTGCCGGATCACCATCGAGGACGGAGTCGCGGTGTCGAACGTGTCGCCCGCCAACAGGACATGCTCCGCGCCATGGTCCCGCGCGGCGGCGGCAAGACGGCCAATGACGCCGTGCCGGGCTTCCATCAGGCGACCACGGGTGTTGGTGTCGGGCAGCTCGGGGATATTGGCGAAGCGCCGGCCGAGATGCAGGTCGGAGCTGTGGATGAAGCGCATGGGGCGGGTCGGTGGGTTGCGTCGCGGTGGCCGGCAGGGTCGCGGGAAAGCGGCGCGAAGTCAAACGCTTCCGCGCGTTACAGGAAGGGCAGCAGCCAGTCCGCGAAGAACACCAGCAGCGCGGTGATCGAGGCGACCCGCACGAAGCGGTGCAGCCGGTCGGTGCGCAGCTTCTCGGCGGGGCTCGCGAAATGCGGGATCGACACCACCGGGCGCAGGCCCAGTTCGCGGTCCATCTGTTCGGCCGTGTGGATCGTGGGCCGGTTCGGGTCGATCAGCAAAAGCGCGCAGGCGGCGAAGATCACCGCAAGCTTCGGGCCCTGCAGCACGAAAGCGGTCACGACTAGCGCAATCGCCACCAGCGCGAAGCGGCGGCGGCGAAGGGAGGTCAGAAGATGTCGGGCGGTGTGGAGGGCAGTCATGGTGGGTGAGGTCAGCCCGATGGTACATCTGCGGCGCGGTTGAGAACCACGCCCAGCAACGGGGCGCGGTCGCATAGCCTTCGTTCGCACTCGGCGATCTGTCGGCTGGTGGTGCGGGCGCCGTCCGCGACCAGCAGGACGCCATCCACCATCGGCAGAACTAGCCGGGTGGTGTCGTCGCGCAGTAGCGGCGGCAGGTCGATCAGGGTGATGTCGGGGGCCAGCGTGTTCTGGATGCCGTCCAGCACACCCCACATCTCGTCGCCCTGCATCAGGGCCGAGGCGTCCTTGACCGGTCGGTCGTTCAGGCCAAGCGCCAGCGTCTCGCCGATGCGGAACAGGTGACGCTCGGGCGCGCGCGCGCCGGTCAGCATCTCTTCCAGCGGGCCCGTGCCCTTGATGTCGAAGGCGCGGGCCAGCCCCGGATCGGGCAGGTTCAGGTCCAGCAGCAGGGTCCGGAACGCGCTGATCCGCGACAGGCTAAGCGCGAGGTTGGCGGCGGCGAAGGTGCTGCCGCAGTCCGGCGTCGGCGAGATCACCGCGATCCGCGCCATCCGGTTGCCGGGCAGCGACCGCAGCAGGTGGCCGCGCAGATGTTCGAAGGCCTTGGCGGCGGGGTCGGTCGGACGGCACGAGATCAGCCGCACCTTTGCCTTCGGGCCGTAGCTGGGGCTGCGGGCGACGCGGCGCAGACGCGCCCATGCGGGCGGCGGCGACGGGTCGGTCAGGGCGGGAAACGAGCCGGGCAGCGCCGTGTGTTCACGCGGCACGCCGCCGGGCGGACGGCTGCCGCCAGCCCCGGAGCGGTCGCCGCGAGGGTCGAGACGTGAAACGAGAGTCCGTATCATCCTGCCCTCAGGTCCCCGGCGTGGCCTGTCTGGCGAAAGCGTCTGCCGGGGCGGCGGTCAATAGCCGGTACCCTGAAGCACGACACCGACGGTGCGGAAAATCAGACGCAGGTCGGTGGCGGCCGAGCAGGTCATGTCGTATTCGCGGTCGGCCAGGGCGCGGCTGGTGAAGTCGCTTTCGTTGCGCTCCATTACCTGCCAGACGCCGGTCAGACCGGGGCGGTGGGCCATATAGGGGCCGGTATCGCCGTATTGCTCGACTTGATGCGGCATCATCGGGCGCGGGCCGACAATGCTCATGTCGCCGCGCAGGACGTTCAGCAGCTGCGGCAGCTCGTCCAGCGAAACGCGGCGCAGGAACTTGCCGTAGCGGGTGATGCGCGGGTCGTTCTTCAGTTTCTGGGTGCGGTCCCATTCGGCCCGCATCTCGGGGTCGGCTTCAAGGCAGGCTTCCAGCCGTTCGTCGGCATCGGCCACCATGGTGCGGAATTTCACCATGCGGAAAATCTTGCCGCCCTGACCGACGCGGTCCTGCACGTAGATGATACGGCCACCGCCGCGGGCGACCATCAGCGCGCCCATCATCAGCAGCGGTAGGGTGAAGGGCAGGGTCAGCAGCACGAAGGCGATGTCCAGCAGGCGCTTGCCGCGGGCACGGTAGAACGAGGTCGGACGAGAGGTCTTCGTCGGAGCGACCGGCGTGTTGGCAGACGCGCCGCGAGACGGCAGCGAAGTCGGAACGGAAGCGCCGGCGGCGCTGCCCTGCGAGCGGATGTAGCCGCCCGCCGTCGTGTCCGGACGCAGCCGCGGCTGGCCAAGACGGGGCTCTCCCATGCTCATGACAGCCGAATAGTCAGCCAGATCGGCTTCGACCCCGGTCAAATCCCTCATGTTAGTCCCCCAAGAACCCCGTAAACCCCATAGACCTGAAAGACACTCAATCCGGCGGCGCAATAACCCCCAGCAAGCAGCAGCACGCCGTGAAAATGCCTTGATGTTGCCAATATTAGGGCGAGACTTTGGCGGCGTTAATCGCCCAGTCGAGATTTGATCGCGTTTCATGACAACTTCCTGAAATATATACCTAATCATCTCGTACGACGGCAATGGCCTGTTGCAGCGTTTGAAACAGACTGCGCCGGTCATCCGGATTGATGCGGAAAGGGAACCTGCGGGGTGTTGCGGGCCATGATTCGTGGGGCCGAAATGGGCGTCACGATCCGGTGCGAAGCAGGGCACTCGAAGGAAGTACAAAAGGTGAGGGGCGCCGCAATGGGCGCCCCTCTTGCGCCTGTGCCGTGGAAGAGGACGCTACTCCAGCACCAGCGCGAATTTCATCCATTTCTCGATGCTGTCGATCTCAGAGCCGTCGGGCGCCTTGAGAGGGCTTTGCGACGGGCCGAACCCGATCGAAACGGCGCTTTCCGGATCATCCAGCAACGCACCAAGGAAGCAGCTTGCGGTGATCCAGCTTCCGACCTCGCCCAGATGGTTGCCGCCGGCGGCCTCGGCCTCGGCGAGGATGTAGAACCACAGCGGCGTCCGCTCGTGCAGCTTCGAGGCGCTGCCCTGAAGGAAGGCGGCGAGGTCGGGCTTGTTGTCCAACGCGGTGGTGATGTCGGCAATAGGGCCGCTAAGAACCGCGCCGATGTCCTGCAGGTGCTTGTGAAGCGCCTGTCCGGTCGGCAGCCGCAAGGCGAAGCCGCGCCGCAGGTTGCGCCGCGCCAGCTGCCGTTCCAGCGCCCGCATCGCGGCGTCGGTGGCCTTGTCGCCCTCGTTCACCAGATCGCCCAGCGGCGGCGCCAGAAGCGTGTCGATGCTGCGCGCGGTGCGGGCCGGGAAGCCGTCCGAGGTGTCGGGATCGGCGATGACATAGCGGGACCAGTCGACGATCATGTTCTGCGGCAGCCGCGCCTTGCCCTCGGCCTTGTCCTGGCTTGCGGTCTCGCGGAACCCGCCGCCGCCGGTGTTTAGGAAGATCCTCTCGAACTTGGCGTCGTGGGTGTGGGTGCCGGGCCGGCCGAAGTTCTTGTTCAGATCATAAGCGTTGCGCACCATGGTGTGCCCGAACCGATAGACCGCGGCCGAGAACTCCAGCGGGATCACGTCGCCCAGCGTGTCGGTGCCGTTGCGGGCGTTGTAGGCGTCGCGGAACTCGAAGAAGTGCTTCGCCTTGTCGTCCTTGATCCGCTGCACCACCGCCGGGTCGCAGACCGACATCAGGAACTGCTCGACCAGAAGCCACTGGTAATGCAGCGTCGTCAGCGCCTTGGCCGAGGAATAATCCGCCGGCCAGCCGGTGTCATGCGCGGCGAGGTAATCCACCGCGCGGTTGTGGAACCGCAGGAAGCTCAGGTGAAACTGCGCGATCAGCAGGTTCTCGTCGTTGCGCATGTCGCCGATGATGGCCCGCTTCGGCAGGCCTTCCTTGAAGTCCTCGAAATCGGCGGGCTCCATCTGGCTTTCCGCAAGCCGCAGGAACGCGTCGCGCACATGCGGTTCGACCTGCGAAAAGCGCGGAAGGTCGCGGTAGGGGTCAAGATTGTCGGGCAGGTGGCCGTGCGGCACAGTCGGACCCACGCGCATCTTGTTGCGGTAATGCGGGTGCCGCATCCCCGCGATGATCTTGGCGGTATCGCGCGCCTGGTCCGCGGTCATCGTGCTGCCCAGCGGCAGGCCGCCATAGACACTATCAAGGTCGAAGCGCGGCGAACGGGCGTTCTTCAATTGCTGCTCGATCTGTTCCGCCGTGTGGGTCGGCCCGGTGCCGTGCAGCTTCGAGAAGTCGGTGTCGCGGTCGGTGCGCGCGGTCAGTTCGTGATCGAGAAACTGACCCCAGTAGGTCATCACCGGCGGCAGCGTGCTGTCGGGCGTCGCCGTGATGTCGGCAGGGGCCGGGTCGTCCGGGTTCGGAGCCGCGGGCACCATGAGGTCGCCAAGTTCGTCGAGTTCTGCGAGGACGGTGTCGGGCAGGTAGTGATCGGGATTCCCGGATGGCGGGAAAAGATAGCCGAGATCGCCGCGCGCATCTGCCGCTACGTCACCCGCAGCTGGTATGGTCGCGTCAGAGGCAAGGACGCTGCGCTTCTCGGGCTGGTTCTGGCGACGGCCGCCGCCGTGTGACTGGAACTGTATCGACATCTGTCGATCCCCCATCATAAAATAAAGTCAAAGCCTTGCAGTCCCCGGCTAAAGTGCCGGGGTCAAAGGGCCGGTGAAATCAATGTGGGCAGACCTTCGCAGCGCCAGCACCGTTGACGCAAGGTTAAATCTAGGGGTGGTAATGTATTCCTGACCGGCCGGTCAATGACCTGTGAGCGGACGTAACGTTTCCGAAAGCTCGTCTTTGGGTTGTGTTTCAAGCCATTTAACAAGGGCTTGCAGGGCGGGGCGCGGCGTTCCCTGCGGCCACACGAGGTAATAGCGCCCCGCCGCCTCGGTTGCGCCATGGGCCGCGCGCATCAGGCGGGACCGGGTGATTTCCGCCTCGGCAAGGTAGTCCGGCAGCAGCGCCACGCCGAATCCCAGCGCCGCCGCTTCGGCCATCGTGGCGAACTGGTCGAACAGCATTCCCCGCAGCCCCTCGGCGCGGGTGTCGTGGGCGGCGAACCATTCCTCCCAGCCTGACGGGCGGCTTTCGAGGTGCAGAAGCGGCAGGTCCAGCAGCGCCTCGGGCGCGGCGGGGCCGGGCAGCAGCGAGGGGGCGCAGACCGGCACCACGCGTTCGCGCGAGAGTTCGAGGTACTGCACGCCCTGCCAGTCCTGCTGTCCGAAATGAATGGCGGCGTCGAACGGTTCGCGGTCGAACTCGAACGGGGCAAGCCGCGTCGACAGGTTCACCGTCACCTCGGGGTGGTCCTTTGCGAAGGCGTGCAGGCGCGGCGCCAGCCAATGCATTCCGAAGGCGGGCAGGATCGCAAGGTTCAGGCTGCCGCCGGAAGGGTTCGCGCGCAGCTTCAGCGAGGCACGGGACAGCCCGCGCAAACTGTCGCGCACCGCCTGAGCATAGTCGCGGCCTGCGGGCGTCACCGCCATCCCGTGCCGCTCGCGCCGGAACAGAGGCACGCCAAGCTGGCCTTCCAGCACCTTCAGCTGACGGCTCACGGCGGAATGGGTCAACGACAGTTCCTCGGCGGCGGCGGTGGCGCTGCCCAGCCGCTCGACGGCCTCGAAGGCCAGCAGGGAACTCATCGACGGCAGGAAACGGCGGGGCGCGATCATGTGAGTTTTTGTCCAGTCCGGTCGAGTTATTGTCGTTATGCACCCACCGCGCGTTTGGATAAAGATGGTTGGATGATGCATCCGCCCCACGCGCGCCGCGGACGTGGGGATAAGACTGGAGAGATACGACATGCACAGCCTCGATGACCTGAAAAAGGCCGGCCTGAGCGACGACGAGCTGAAAGGCGGCACCCTTACCGTGAAAAGCCCCATCGACGGGGCAGAGATCGCCAAGGTCCACCAGACGCCCGCCACCGTGATGCCCGCCGTCATCGCGCAGGCGCAAGAGGCGTTCTCCGCGTGGCGCAAGGTACCCGCGCCCGAACGGGGCGAACTGGTGCGGCTGTTCGGCGAAGAGTTGCGGAAGTCAAAGGACGAACTCGGCGCCATCGTGACGCTGGAGGCCGGCAAGATCGTGTCCGAGGGATTGGGCGAGGTGCAGGAGATGATCGACATCTGCGACTTCGCCGTGGGCCTGTCGCGGCAGTTGTACGGTCTGACCATCGCCTCCGAGCGTCCGGGGCACCGCATGGCCGAGACATGGCACCCGATGGGGCCGGTCGGCGTGATCACCGCGTTCAACTTCCCCGTCGCGCCATGGGCGTGGAACGCCGCACTGGCGCTGGTCTGTGGCGATCCGGTGATCTGGAAGCCGTCAGAAAAGACGCCGCTGACCGCTATGGCCTGCCTGAAGATCTTCGCCCGCGCCGCCGAACGCTTCGGCAAGGCGCCCGAGGGGCTGGTGCAGCTTGCCATCGGCGGCCCCGAGATCGGCGAGGCGCTGGTGAATGCGCGTGAAGTTCCGGTGATCTCGGCCACCGGCTCGACCCGGATGGGCGAGATCGTGGGCCCCAAGGTCGCCGCGCGGTTCGGGCGCTGTATCCTTGAGCTGGGCGGCAACAACGCGATGATCGTGGCGCCCACGGCGGACCTCGACATGGCGATCCGCGCCATCGTGTTTTCGGCTGTCGGCACCGCCGGCCAGCGCTGCACCTCGCTGCGCCGCCTGATCGTACACGAAAGCATCCGCGCCGAACTGGTCGAGAAGCTGGCGAAGGCCTATGCCTCGCTGCCGATCGGCGATCCCCGCGAAGCGTCGACGCTGGTCGGGCCGCTGATCGACAAGGGCGCGCAGGACGCGATGATGAAGGCGCTGGAGGCCGCAAAGGCCGAGGGCGGCACCGTTCGCGGCGGCGCGGTGGCCGAGGGTGTCGCCGGTGGCGCTTACGTGACACCGGCAATCGTCGAGATGCCCAAGCAGACCGACACCGTGCGCGCCGAGACCTTCGCGCCGATCCTTTACGTGCTGGGCTACAGTGACCTCGACGAGGCCATTGCGATTCAGAACGACGTGCCGCAGGGCCTGTCGTCGTGCATCTTCACCCTGAACGTTCGCGAGGCCGAGACCTTCGTTTCGGCGGTGGGATCCGACTGCGGCATCGCCAACGTGAACATCGGCCCGTCGGGCGCCGAGATCGGCGGGGCCTTCGGAGGAGAGAAAGCCACCGGCGGCGGGCGCGAAAGCGGCTCGGATGCGTGGAAGGGCTACATGCGGCGGCAGACCAGCACGGTGAACTACTCGGCGGAACTGCCGCTGGCACAGGGCGTCAAGTTTGACATCTGAGCCGGGCAACCTGTGGGAGGCGACCTGTGCCGAGACGGTACAGGCGCCGCCGCTGACAGGGGATGCGACGGTCGACCTTGCGGTGATCGGCGGCGGCTTCACTGGCTGTAGCGCGGCGTTGGAAGCGGCGCGCGCGGGTGCGTCGGTCTGCGTGCTGGAAGCCCGGCGGATCGGCTATGGCGGCTCGGGGCGCAACGTCGGGCTGGTTAACGCCGGGCTTTGGCTGCCGCCGGACGAAATCGTCGCGCTGATGGGCGAAGCGCCTTCCGCGCGCCTGATGGACGCGCTGGCGGCCGGACCGGCCACGGTGTTCGCCAAGGTCAAAGAGCACGGCATCGCCTGCGAGGCGGTGCAGGCCGGTACGCTGCATTGCGCGCATTCCGAAAAGGGGCTGGAGGATCTTCAGACCCGGTTTCGGCAAGGCAACCGCATCGGCGCGCCGGTGCGTCTGCTGGACGCCGCCGAGGCGCGGGCGCGGGTCGGGACCGAGGTGATCCATGGCGCGCTGCTGGACCCGCGCGCGGGCACGGTGCAGCCGCTGGGCTACTGCCGCGGACTGGCGCGGGCGGCGGTGGCTGCGGGCGCCAAGCTGCACGCGCAAAGCCCTGTGACGGCGCTGACCCGTGACGGCGAGACGTGGCGTCTGAGCGCAAACGGCCACACGGTCCGGGCGCGGAAGCTGCTGCTGGCGACCAACGCCTATCACCTTGGGATCGACGACCCGTTCCGACCGCAGGCCGCGATCGTCGGCTTCTCGCAATACGCCACCGCGCGGCTTGACGCGGACCTGCGGGACCAGATCCTGCCGGGGGGCGAGGGATGCTGGGACACCACGATGGTGATGAACTCGTTCCGGGTCGACGCCGCCGGGCGGCTGATCGTGGGGGCGATGGGCAACCGCCGTGCGCCGACTGGCCCGATCCACGATGCCTTTGCGAAGAAGCTGCTGGCGCGGCTGTTCCCGCAGGTGAAGGACCGCACGCTGACCTTCGAGCATGCGTGGCACGGGCGGATCGGCATGACCTCGGATCACATTCCCAAGGTGGTCGGGTTCGGGCCGGGGGCCTACGCGATATTCGGTTATTCGGGGCGCGGCATCGCTCCGGGCACGGTGTTCGGCACCGCCGCCGCGCAGGCGCTGTTGCGGGACGATCCCGACGCGCTGCCGCTGACCCCGGTCGACCGCTATGCCGAGCGGTTCACCCGCCTTCGGTCGGTCTATTACGAGACCGGAGCGGCGCTGGACCATGCGCGGCGTCTGGTCTGAGGCGTCAGCCCTTCGGTCCGCCCACCGTCCAACGGTCGGCGAAATGCTTCAGCGCGATGGTGTTGTTGCGGTTGTGACCTTCGCCCGGCACCCGGTTCACCAATCCCAGCCGCGTGCTTTGCAGCAGCTTGGCCTGCGCCTTCGGCACGAAACTCAGCGACGGCGCGGGCAGAACCCGGATCGGCACGTTGCACAGGGCCGAGGACCGCACGTCGTCGACATAGCGCGTCTCTGCCGGGTCTTGCGAGAAATCCGCCAGCCGCGCGGTGTCGAAGAACCGGGGACGGACGAGATAGCTCATCACGCCCTGAAAGATGTCGACCGGGCGTGGGCGGCGCAGGCGGCTGGCGCGGATCGGGGCCGGGGGCTGCATGAACAGGTTCGAGCGGATGGTGGTCATCCGGTCGGTGAGGTCAGCCGGGGCGATCCAGCCCGACATGGTATGGACGACCTCGGGGTCCTTTCTGACCGCGGTCTCGTACCGCGAGATCAGCCAGCGCGGGTAGATGCGATCATCGTCGACCACCAGCAACAGCGTCTCCGGTGGCTCGGCCAGCACCGAGGGGATCAGCTTGGTGCCGGGGCCAAGATCGGCGCAGCGGCGGATCTGAAGCGACTTCAGGCGCTCAAGCGCCTCGGGCACCACATAGGCCACCTGCTCGCGCGCGCTGAATTCGGGGACGTTCAGCACGATACGGGCGGGCGGGCGCGACTGGTCCAGCAGGCTTTTCAGCGTGGGTTCCAGCAGGCCGATGCGGCTGGGGGTGGTGGTCAGGGTCACCACGATGTCCGAGCGGTCCGCTTCGGCCCAGCGGTCGTCCAGCGCCGCAAGAGGGGTGCGCGACAGCTTCCACTCGCGCCACAGGTCGGCGGGCAGCCACTCGCCCTCGAACAGGTGATGCACCCAGATGCCGGCGGCGGCCATCAGGACAAGGACAAGGGGCAGGGCGATCCACAGGCTCATACGGCCCTATTGCGACGGCTGGCCCAGCCGTGCAAGCCGCTCGACCAATTCGTCGTGCAGCGTTGCCCGTTCCTCGGGGCTGAGGAAGGCGCCGAGTTCGACGGTTCGGCCCGCGCCGCTGAGTGTGACGTAGTTCTCGACCGGGCCGCCCTTCTTGTGGATCTCGACGCGGATCCAGTAGGGGTTCGCTTCCCACCGCCGCTCGGGCTTGCGGATGTCCTTGCGCACCAGCGTCATCCGGTCGGGCCAGATCAGCAGTTCCTCGGTCTTCTCGACCGCGTCGCGGGCGTTGTGGCGCATCATCTTCCATGTCAGCGCCAGCGCGCCCATCACGAAGGGCAACAGCCCCCACAGCACCGGCGAGCCGATGACCGAGAACAGCGGCACCAGCACCATCAGGAAGGTAATGCCGAAGAAGGCCACGAACCCCTCGGGCGACAGCGAGCGGTGCGGCCAAATGTCCAGCGTCCAGACCGGTGCAGGGTCCGGTGCCTGTTCCGCAAGGGGGGCCGAGTGTCCGTGTGTCCAGCGATAGGGCATGTGGCCGTGTCTAAGCCGTTAAGTTTCGTCCGACCAGTGGGCAGCGTGGCGCAGGTCGGTCAGGTGGGCGTGTCGGGCGGACCGTCCGGGCCGTCGCCGCGCAGCCGCACGATGATGCCCGCGAAGGCCAGGACGATAAAGGCCCCGGCGGCGATCAGCGCCAGCAGGATAGCGGACTCGGCCCACTCGTTCGCGCGGTCATAAGCGATGGTGTAATCCTCGTACCGGCGCGGCAGGGTCATCCCCGCCATCGTTGCGCTGATATAAAGAGGCACCAGCATCAGCCCGTGCGCCGCGTAAATAAGCAGCGCCGACAGGCCGGGACGGATCAGCGCGCCGAACCGCGACAGGGCAAGATAGATCGCCCCGGCTGCAAGGAACAGCAGCGCAAGGCTGATCACATAGTGGCCCTGGATCACGGCGTAATAGTTCATCGGCGCCATGCCGACCGCGCCGTGCTGCAGGCGCGGCAGCGCGATGAGCGTCGCCAGTGCGGTGCCAAGCCACAAAAGCGCTACGGCGAGCACCAGCCAGCCGGGCCAGCGCGCTCGGCCGGCCAGAAGCGCAGGCAGCGGCAGAAGTCCAAGAGCTATGGCGAGAGGGGCGCTCATTTTCAAATATGGGTCGTGTCTTCGCGCGCGGGTTCAATGCATCTGGACCGGCTTGCGATCCGTCGTTCGGCGCGAGGTAGCCCGGAACCCGCGCCGGTCCAGTCACGGTTTTGGGTGTCGCAACGCAAGTTGGGGCTTTCCCGTGCCGGTTGGCTGCCTTTGGCCGCAGCCGGCATGCGGGACCTCGGCCGCAAGCGTTGTCCCAAATGAAAAGGGCCCCGCTTTCGCGAGGCCCTTCCGGTTGGCCGATCTGGCCGGATCAGTGCGCGTGGCCCTTGTCCCATTCGGACTGCTTGGGCAGCGTTTCGAACGTGTGTTCCGGCGGCGGGCTGGGCAGGGTCCATTCCAGCGTATCCGCATGCTCGTTCCAGTAGTTCGCCTCGGAGACGCGCTTGCCGCGGTACAGGGTGTAGAACACGATTCCGATGAAGAACACGAACGAGGCGAAGGACAGGAAGGCGCCCAGCGACGAGATCTTGTTCCAGTAGGCAAACGCCTCCGGGTAGTCGATGTAACGGCGCGGCATGCCCTGACGGCCCAGGAAGTGCTGCGGGAAGAACGTCACGTTCGCGCCGATGAACATCAGCCAGAAGTGCAGCTTGCCCGCCCATTCCGGGTACTGACGGCCCGACATCTTGCCGATGTAGTAGTACACCCCGGCGAAGATCCCGAACACGGCGCCGATCGACATCACGTAGTGGAAGTGCGCAACCACGTAGTAGGTGTCGTGGTAGGCGCGGTCGACCGGGGCCTGCGACAGGACGATGCCGGTGACGCCACCCAGGGTGAACAGGAAGATGAAGCCGAAGGCGAAGAGCATCGGCGTCTTGAACTCGATCGAGCCGCCCCACATCGTCGCGATCCACGAGAAGATCTTGATGCCGGTGGGCACCGCGATGACCATCGTCGCCAGCATGAAGTAGGACTGCTGCGTCAGCGACATGCCCACCGTGTACATGTGGTGCGCCCAGACGACGAAGCCCAGCGCGCCGATCGCGATCATCGCCCAGACCATCGGCAGGTAGCCGAAGACGGGCTTGCGCGAGAAGGTGGCGACCACGTGGCTGATGATGCCGAAGGCGGGCACGATCACGATGTACACTTCCGGGTGGCCGAAGAACCACAGGATGTGCTGGTACAGAACCGGGTCACCGCCGCCCGCGGGCGAGAAGAAGGTGGTTCCGAAGTTCCGGTCGGTCAGCAGCATGGTGATGGCGCCGGCCAGAACCGGCAGGGCCAGCAGGATCAGCCACGCGGTGACGAAGATCGACCAGGCGAAAAGCGGCACCTTGAACAGGGTCATGCCGGGGGCGCGCATGTTCAGGAAGGTGGTGATCATGTTGATCGCGCCAAGGATCGACGAGGCGCCCGACAGGTGGACCGCGAAGATCGCGAGGTCGGTCGAATAGCCGCCTTCGGTGGTCGACAGCGGCGGATAGAGAACCCAGCCGATACCCGAACCCATCTGGTCGTTGCCGCCCGGCGACCACACCGACAGCACGGCCAGCGCCGCACCGGCGGTGAACAGCCAGTAGCTGAGGTTGTTCATCCGCGGGAACGCCATGTCCGGCGCGCCGATCTGCAGCGGCATGAAATAGTTGCCGAAACCGCCGAACAGGGCGGGAATGACCACGAAGAACATCATCAGGATGCCGTGGCCCGTGATCATCACGTTCCACAGGTGGCCGTTCGGCGTACAGGTCTCGGATGCGTTCGCGAAGATCCGCGCCCCTTCCATGCACATGTGCTGTACGCCCGGGTTCATCAGCTCGATACGCATGAACACGGTGAAGAGGACCGAGACGAAGCCGAGGGCCGCCGCGGTGAAGAGATAGAGGATGCCGATGTCCTTGTGGTTCGTCGACATGAACCAGCGGACGAAGAACGAGCGGTTGTCCTCGTGTCCGTGGCCTTGGATGGCGGCGTCGGCCATGCGTGCCTCCTGGGTTCCGATTGTTAGTTATTGCCAGCACGACCCGAGTCACCCCGGATCGCGTCGATTGAATGTGTTTCTAGTCGGCGGGCCCTCGCTCGGCAACGCCCGAAATTTGATCTGTGTCAATGTGACCGGGCCTGAATGTCGCACACTGGCGGCGAAGAGGCGCCGTTCTCACGATGCCGTTAGGGGAAGCGGGCCGGGCAAGGCCCGCGCAGTCCTGTTTTTCGGCGGCGAAGGGAATCACCGTGCGCCCGCTCCGGCGTCACGAAACGGGTCATCCCCCGCGCAGCGTCGGATATTTCACCTGAGGCACAGGGGTCTTCGCCGGGCGAGGGGGCGATCGGTGCGTTTTGATGAGGGGGGAATTCCTGATGAGACTGTTTACCAAACCGGCTGCAATCCTGGCGCTTGGTGCGGCGGCGCTGCTGGCCGGTCCGCGCGACGCAGAGGCGACCACGGTGACGTGGTCGGGCAACAAGCATCGCTACGATATCATCGAGGTGACGGGGATCACCTGGCACGACGCCTATCTCGCGGCCAGGGCCTTTTCGCCAAAATCGGCGCTTGCCAGCATCACCTCTGCCGCCGAGAACGCCTTTGTTCAGGGCCTGCTGCTGTCGACCGCGGCGGATGCGACATGGCTGGGCGGTATCCAGCACCCGCTTGCGCCCGCGCCGGACGCGGGCTGGAGTTGGGTCGACGGCGAAGCATGGGGCTACACGAACTGGGCGCTTGGCGAACCGAACGACATCGTTCCGGGTGGCGAGTTCTTCCTCGAAATGAACCGGGCGGGCAAATGGAACGACATTGGCCCGAGCTATGCCGAGAAACGCGCCTATGTCGTCGAGACGGTGCCGCTTCCCGCCGGAATGGGCCTGTTGCTGTCCGCGCTGGGTCTTTTCGGCCTTCTGCGCGGGGCCGGGACGCGGCGGGCCTGATCGAGGGTGGGCCTAAGGGCGGTCAGGCCTCGGCCAGTTCGTAGTGCCGGATCGTCCGTTTCTCGACCAGTTCGGCTTCTGCCGGGTCGATGTGCGGGCTGGCATAGTCCTCGCCCACGAAGGCCTTCAGCGCGTCGAGGTCGCGCCAGACCATAACGAAGCTGAACTCGCGCGGGGTTTCGGGTCGTGGCGCGCCGGGCAGAACCTCGACGATCCCGTCGGTGGCTTTCATCAGCGGGATGGCGGTGTCGTGGAAGAACGTGGCGAACTCTGCCTCTTTGCCGGGGCGGGTTCGGACCTGAAATTTGCGCATGATCATGGGACCGTCCTTTCGGATAAGCGGTCTCTGCCTGCGTCGCTGCCTTCGCACACTTAGGATAACACACCTTCACCCGGACAGGTGGTGTGGACGCCGGAATTTGTCACGGCGGGGGCTGCGATGATACCCAAGGGTCGATGCACCGAGTGCCCGAATGGAGCGTGCGAGAATGGCGGACCCTTTTCAGAACGTGGATGCCCACGGCAGCGACTTTGTCGAAACGGTCGTGTCGGTCCTCTACAACCGCGCCCACGAACCGGTCATGGCCGGAATCGTGGACGACTACCTTGCCGCGCTCGATTTCCCGGATGGCGGTGTGCATATCGAGATCGGGGCGGGGTCCGGTGACATCTCGCGCCAGATCGCGGCACGCGCGAAGGGAGGAGGGGTCATTGGCATCGATCCCTCCGAGGGGCTGATCGCCGCCGCGAAGAAGGGCGCCCCGGTCCCGGGCCTGTCGTTTGAAACAGGTGACGGCGCCGCGCTTCGGTTCGGCGACGGGTCCGTAGACAACGTGGTGATGCACACGGTCCTAAGCCACGTCCCCGATCCGGCGCGTCTGCTGTCCGAGGCGGCCCGCGTCCTGAAACCCGGCGGGCGTCTCGTTGTCTGCGACGCGGATTTCGAGAAGATGTCGCTGGGAAACGGATTTGCCGATCCGATGCAGGCTTGCGCCCAATACTTCGCCGAACACTTCGTGACCGACAAATATCTGACGGCGCGTCTCCGCCCGCTTGTGATGGCGGCTGGCTTGACGGTCGAGCGCTTCTCACTGACCAGCCGGACAATCACCTCGGGCACCGGAGCGCGGAATTGGGTCGCCATGGGCGGCCGCAAGATGGTCGAGACCGGACTGATCGGGCCCGGCCTGCTGGATGCGCTGCTGGCGGAGCACGACCGGCGCGCGGAAGAGGGCACCCTGTTCGGCCACCAGCCCTTCGTCACGCTGCATGCGATGAAACCGCGCGCCTGACAGCGCTTAGCAGCCCCCCCCAAAAAAAACGCCCGCGGCCAAAGGCCGGGGCGTCAGTCAAGGGACAGGGACAGGGGGCTAGGGCAGCCCCCGTTGGCATAAGTGGCGTTAGCCGGCCACCGCGGCGATCGGAACGATGAGAGCCATGCCAAGCCCGACCATCGTCAGAAAGAGCATTTGAGCGTTCATTGGAAATCTCTCCTGCTGTTCATCCTGACAACGTTATAAATCGCCTAAAGGTTTCATTAAAATTAACGGATTCCATACGGTCTGGAATTCCGGACCTGACGGGGGCTTCGGTGACGCTGGGGAAGTTACTCCCCAAACACCTCGTCGAACGTCATCTTCAGCGCGACGTCCAGGTCGTCCATCGTGACCGGCAGGCCGAGGTCGACGAGGCTGGTGACGCCGTGGCCGGTGATGCCGCAGGGGACGATGCCGTCGAAGTGGGACAGGTCCGGCTCGACGTTGATCGAGATGCCGTGGAAGCTGATCCATTTCCGCAGGCGGATGCCGATGGCGGCGATCTTGTCCTCGCGGGGGGCGCCGTCGGGCAGGGCGGGCTTTTCGGGCCGGGCGACCCAGACGCCGACGCGGCCCTCACGGATCTCGCCCTTCACGTTGAAGCGGTCGAGCGTGGCGATCACCCATTCCTCGAGTTGCTGCACGAAGCGGCGCACGTCGTGGCCGCGGCGGCCGACGTCGAGCATGACATACACGACCCGCTGTCCCGGCCCGTGATAGGTGTACTGGCCGCCACGGCGGGTGTCGTACACCGGAAACCGGTCGGGGTCGGTCAGGTCAGAGGGCTTGGCCGAGGTTCCGGCGGTGTAGAGCGGCGGATGTTCCACCAGCCAGATCAGCTCGTCCGCCTCGCCGGCGGCGATTGCGGCGGCACGTGTTTCCATAACGGAAACAGCGTCCTCGTACCCAATGGGACCGTCAGAGGTGATCCATTCTACCATGGCGCGCATTCACCTGAAAAAACGGACAAAGTCCAGAGGTCGGGTATTTCGGTATTGCACCGAAACGGCTGCTCCGGCGACAGTAATGTGGTACACGAGGGTATCCGAGTTGATTTAAGTCCCAGGAGGGGTCCGAATGTTGATAAGAAAACTGATTGCAGTGGCTGCCATTGCTGCAACGCTCGCCAGCCCGGCACAGCGTGCGGCAGCCGATGCCGGGGACGCGATCCTTGGCGCCATCGTGGGCGGTGTCATCACCGGCATCGCGGTGAACGAAGCCAACAAGAACAAACCGCCGAAGCGCACCACCGTGGTGGTTCGGCCCGACAGCCCGCAGCGCGCGGCGAATCGCGTCACCCAGAACGCGCTGAACTACTTCTCGTTCAACGCGGGTTACGCCGACGGCGTCTTCGGCGCCCGTACCGCGGCCGCCGTGCGCGCCTATCAGGCGTTCCTCAACTTCCCGCAGACCGGCAAGCTGACCGCGGTCGAGCATGACATCCTGATTTCGGCCTACAACCGTGGTCAGGCCGGCGGCTACGACGTCACCCAGCTGATCAGCACCGATCCGATGGGCAGCCGCGCCCTGCTGGTGTCGCAGCGCAACCTTGTGCTTGGCCCGCCTGCCGGGTCCGGGTCGACCTCCAGCACGCCCACGGTGGCGACGATGGACACCGACCTCGGGACCGTCACGGTGCCGGAAACCGCCACGCCGGAAGTGGCCAGCAACGACAAGCCGATGGGCCTGCCGCTGATCCCGGTGCCGACCGGCAAGGGCAACCTCGCCGACTTCTGCTCGGGCTCTGACGTCACCGGCCCGCGCATCACGCTGGCGGGGATGACCGATCCGGTTCCCGCGCTGAACCAGGCGTTCTGCGGCGCCCGCGCCGAAGCGATCGACGCCTCGGCCGCGCTGGCAAGCGGCGTCCAGGGTGTGACCATGGCCGACATCGAGGCACAGTGCGAGGCGCTGGGTCCGGTGGTGCAAAGCTATGTGTCGATGCTGCCCGGCAAGGACCGCGCCGACGTCGTCGCCGCGGTGGACCAGTTCATCACCGACAGCGGCACCGACCGCAGCCAGCTGGCCTCGACCGCGCAGATCTGCCTGGGCGTTGGCTATAAGAAGGATGACCTGACCGTCGCGCTCGGCTCGGCCCTGGTGCTGGTCGCGCTGGACGAGGCCGCCTATGGCGAGCTGATGGGTCACCACCTGTACCACGGCTTCGGCGTGTCCGAGAATCAGGACCGTGGCGTTGACTGGCTGGTCTGGACCACCGACGAGCTGGACGCGGGCGCGACCCCGGTGTTCGGCTCTGCCGACGGCGTGCGCGGCGCGCTGGTGAACGAGGCGGTCTATCGCCTGAACGGTGGCGCTCCGTCCTCGGCGGCGAAGAACACCTCGTCGAAAGGCAAACTGCCGGTGGTCAACACGGGCAACTGATCGTCTGATCGGTGACGGAATGGCCCGGACCGCCCCGCGCGGCCCGGGCTTTTTCATGCCTTTACGGCACGCGTCGCTTTTTGTCGTACGGGTGCAAAATCGCTCTTCACATCGCCCGAAGCCTCGGTTAAACCCCCGCCACCAATTCAGAGTGCGGTCGTGGCGGAATTGGTAGACGCGCAGCGTTGAGGTCGCTGTGGGGTAACTCCCGTGGAAGTTCGAGTCTTCTCGACCGCACCAAATTTTCCGGACAGGTGAATGGAATACCGCCCCTTCGGGGCCGGGGATCGGTGTTTGCCATGGGCTTGGCGCCGACACCGACCGGCGCGGCGGGGCGAGCTTGCCGTTCCGCTTGGAAGCTTCGATAGTCGGCCACGGGAAGGCGAGGGGGCATTGCCGTGAAGATCATGTGTCTGAACAGCTGGGGTGGAAAGCTGCACGAAGTGCTGTTGCCCTATCTTGCCGCGTCCGCCCCCGATGTTCTTTGCCTTCAGGAAGTCACGCACAGCCCCGCGTCGGACAAGGACTGGCTGACCTATCGCGACGGCGATCACGTCCTTCCGCAGCGGGCCAACCTGTTCCGCGATGTGTCGCGGGCGCTTCCCGATCACGTGGCGGTGTTCTGCCCGGCCGCGCAGGGCGAGTTGTGGGACGCGGACCGGTCGATCCCGTCGCAATGGGGACTGGCGACCTTCGTGCATCGCGCGCTGCCGGTGATCGGTCAGGCGCAGGGCTTCGTTCACAAGGATTACGCGCCCGATGGTTTCGGCGCGCACCCGCGTTCCCGCAGCGCACACGGGGTGAGGCTGTACGACCATGGCGCGGGCCGGACCGTCAGCGTGACGCATATGCACGGGCTGCGCGATCTGCGCGGCAAGATGGACACGCCGGAACGCGCGGTGCAGGCCCGCCGGCTGCTCGACCTGTCACGGCAGGTGTCCGGGCCCGAAGACACGGTTGTTGTCTGCGGCGACTTCAACGTCGAGCCGGGAAGCGAGACGCTGGCCATCCTTGCCGAAGCCGGTCTGTCCGAGCTGGTGACCGGGCGCGGCTTTGAGACGACCCGCACGTCGCACTACACGAAGCCGGGACGGTTCGCGGACTATATGCTTGTGAACCGCGAGCGGGACCTGCGCGGTTTCGACGTGATCCGCGACCCGGAGGTCTCGGATCACTGTCCGCTGGTGCTGGACCTGTAGGCCGGACGGCCCGTCAGATCTCCACCTCGACCTTCCCGATGGGATGCGAACAACAGGCGAGGATGTATCCCTCGGCGATGTCGTCCTCGGAGATGCCGCCGTTGTGGACCATGTGGACCTCGCCCGAGATCTTGCGGGTCTTGCAGGTGCCACAGATCCCGAAGGTGCAGCCCGACGGGATGTTGAGACCATTGGCGCGCGCGGCGCCCAGGATGGTCTCGGTCTCGGGGACCTGTGCGGTGACGCCGGACGCGGCGAAGACCACCTCGGCCATAGCGTCCTCTTCCGGCACGACGTCGTCGAAGGGCGCTTCCTGATCCGCTGTTTCGACCGGGGCCTGAAAGCTCTCTTGATGGTAGCGGTCCATGTCGAAGCCGAGGCCCGCCAGCGCGTCGCGGACGGCCTGCATGAATGGCTCGGGGCCGCAGCAGAACACCTCGCGATCCAGATAATCGGGGGCCATCAGGCCCAGCATCAGCTGGTTGAACATGCCCTGATAGCCGGTCCACGGACGATAGCGGTCGGGTTCCTCGATCACCCAGCGCAGGTCGATGCCGGGCAGACGGCTTGCCATGTGCTCCAGCCGCTCGCGGAAGATGATCTCGGACGGGCGCTTGGCGCAGTTGATGAACACGATGTCGGGCTCGGCGCCGGCGTCGTACAGGTAAGTCGTCATCGACATCAGCGGCGTGATGCCCGAACCGGCCGAGATGAACAGGTATTTCGGCGCCTCGTGGTTCATGTAGCTGAACAGGCCGGCCGGACCCATTGCCTTGATCCGCATGCCGGGTTCGAGGTGGTCGATCATCCAGCGAGCGCCGATGCTGCCGGGTTGCGCCTTCACCGTGACCGTCAGCGACATCGGCCGCGACGGCGAGGAGGAGATGGTGAATGTGCGCCAGACCGGGCCGCCCGGAACCGGCAGTTCCAGCGTCAGGAACTGGCCCGGCAGGAAGTCGAACAGCGCGCCCGAGGGCGACTGGAAGGTGAAGGTGCGGGTGTTGGGCACCTCGGGCAGGACCGAGGTGCATTCCAGCATCTCGCTGTCCTTCCAGATCGCGGCGGCGGAAACTCGGGCAAGCTGGTTCATCAGATCACTCCGCGGCCAGCGCGACGGGGTCAAGCCGCGCCGCCATGGTGGCGCAGTACCAGTCGACGAACTGGATCACGCCGGATTCCTGAATGGCAGAGTAGGGGCCGGGCTCGTAGGCGGGCGAATTGATGCCCTGCTGGTTGTCCTCGACCACCTGCCGGTCCTCGTCATTGGTGGCGACCCAGACCTCGGTCAGGCGCTTCAGGTCATAGTCACGGCCCTCGACCGCGTCCTTGTGGACCAGCCAAGTGGTGCGCACCTCGGTCTCGGTCGGCGACACCGGCGTCACGCGGAAGGTGATCGAGTGGTCGGGCAGGAAGTGGTTCCACGTCGTCGGATAGTGGAACTTCAGCAGGGTGCCCGCGTCGTCGAAGGGCACGCGGCCCAGCTTTTTCGCGACCGCCGTGCCGCCGTCCATGGTGTAGCTTTTCACGCCGGGCTTCAGGGGCATGCGGGCCACGCGGTACTGGCCGTCTTCGGCAAGGTGGAAGGACGCCGGGATGCCCGCGTCTTCCAGCTTCTTGAAGTGGGCGGCGATATGGGCGGGCGGCGGGCCGTCGCCGATGCCCGACACGTCCGGATCGTCCGGGTAGGTACGGCACAGGGCAGGGTGGTTGCCGCCGCAGTGATAGCACTCGCGGTTGTTCTCCCAGAC
Organism: Psychromarinibacter sp. S121; assembly: GCF_049801035.1. Taxonomy (NCBI): domain Bacteria; kingdom Pseudomonadati; phylum Pseudomonadota; class Alphaproteobacteria; order Rhodobacterales; family Paracoccaceae; genus Psychromarinibacter; species Psychromarinibacter sp. S121. The sequence goes on along the minus strand of NZ_JBNAGE010000001.1, from coordinate 1,671,458 downwards.
CAGCTTCCAGTTGCCGTTCTCGATGATCGACGAGCTGTAGGCGACCTTCGCGTCCGTCAGGTCGTGCGGCGCAAGGTAGGGCTGCACCAGCGCGGCGAAGGCGTCGAAGTCGGGCGGGTTGTCGGACAGGCAGATGTAGACCAGCCCGGCCAGCACGCGGCAGGCGACCGGTTTCAGCCCATGGGCCGAGGCGTCGAACTCCGGTCCCATGTCACGCGCCCACAGCAGGCGGCCGTCAAGTTCATAGGTCCACTGGTGATAGGGGCAGACCAGCTTGGGCGAGTTGCCCTTCGCCGACTTGCACAGGACCGAGCCGCGGTGGCGGCAGGTGTTGTGGAACGCCCGGATCTCGCCATCCGCGCCACGCACGAGGATCACGCCGTAGGCGCCCACGCGGTGCGTGACATAGCTGCCGGACTTCTCCAGCTCGCAGGCCGGGATCGCGTACAGCCAGTCGCGGTAAAAGATCGTCTCCATGTCCGCCTGGAACAGGTTGGGGTCGGTGTAGAACGGCTGTTCCAGAGCGTGACCGGGCTTGCGCCGGGCCAGCAGGTCGCGAAGCGTGTCCTGCATTCTGCCAATCTCCGCGGCCGCGTGCCGTGCGGCCCTTGGTTCGGCGGGCGGGGGACGCGTGGTCGCACGCTCTGGCCAACGCCCGTGGTTGTGACTCCGGCAGGGCGGGCTGCGCCCTGACTCGGGTTCGTCCTAGCAGCGTCGTGTCGCGACATTTCGCTTGAAAACGACAGAACCGGATACGGAACGGACATGCGCCGGAAACGGCGCTACGGCAGGCGCTGAAAGCGCGGTTCAGGCGGTCTGGAACGGCGCGGAAACAGGCGTTTCGGGCACGGACTGACCGTCGGCGGAACGGGTCGGCCCTTTGTTCGACCCACCGGGGCGATGGTCGTCGAGAATCATTTGCGACGCCTTTTCGCCCACCATGATCGCGGGGGCGTTGGTGTTGCCCGAGGTGACTGTCGGGAAGATCGAGGCATCCGCCACGCGCAGCCCGTCGATCCCGTAGACCCTCAGCCGCGCATCGACCACGTCCCGCACCGGGTCCGGTCCCATCCGGCAGGTCGAGACCGGGTGAAACACGGTGCCGGCGCGGGCGCGGATGTCGGCGATCATCTCGTCGTCGCTTTGCACCTGCGGCCCGGGCAGCAGTTCCGCCTCGATCAGCCGCGACAGCGCGGGCGTTTCGGCAAGGCGGCGCATGATCTGCGAGGCCTCGAGCATCTCTTGCACGTCGAGATCGGTGCCAAGGTAGTTCGGATGGATCGCGGGGGGCGCCATCGGGTCGGGCGACCGGATCTCGAGATGTCCGCGGCTGGTGGGTCGGGTCGGCTGCGCGCCCATGAGAAAGCCGGGGAAGGGGTCCGGGCTCATCAGCGCCCGCTTGCCCGGCACCGCCTTGGTATAGCTGACCGGAGAGAAGAACAGTTGCATGTTGGGCTTCGACAGACCGGGCCGGCTGCGCACGAAGCCGCCCGCCTGATTGACACCCAGCGACAGGATTCCGCGCCGGGTCAGGACATAGTGCAGCCCGTGCCGCAGCTTGCCGTGCCACGGGCGAAGCTGCTGGTTCAGCGTCGGTACCTTCGAGCGGAACAGATAGTCGATCGCCAGATGGTCCTGAAGGTTCCGGCCTACACCCTCGGCGGCGTGGACCACCTCGATACCGTGCGACCGAAGCAATGCGCCCGGCCCGACACCGGACAGCTGCAACAACTGCGGCGAGTTGATTGCGCCCGCGGACAGGATCACCTCGCGCCGCGCGCGCACGTCGTGCTCTGCGCCCTTGCGGACATAGCGCACGCCGGTCGCGCGCGATCCGTCGAACAGGATCTTCGTGGTCATCGCGCGGGTGACGACCCTAAGGTTGGGACGCTTGCGGGCGGGCCGGACATAGGCGCGCGCCGCCGACATGCGCATGCCGTCCTTCGCGGTGTTCTGGTAGGTGCCGACGCCTTCCTGCGACGGACCGTTGAAATCCGGGTTGCGGGCAAACTGCAGTTCCTCGCCCGCGCGCAGAAAGTCCTCGCACATCGGGTGCAGATAGCGGTCCATCGTCGCCACGTGGACGGGCCCGTCGCCGCCCCGCACCTCGGTCGCGCCACGGTCGTTCGTCTCGGACTTGCGGAAGAACGGCAGCACGTCGTCCCAGCCCCAGCCGGGATTGCCCATCGCCTTCCAGTCCTCGAAATCCTCCTGCTGGCCACGAATGTAGACCATCGCGTTGATCGAGCTGGACCCGCCCATCACCTTGCCGCGCGGCCAATAGCTGATGCGGCCGTCAAGGTTCGGCTCGGGCTCGGTGTGGTACATCCAGTTGACCGACTTGCGGTAGAAGGTCTTGCCATAGCCGATGGGCATCCAGATCCAGAAATTCAGATCGCTTCCGCCCGCTTCCAGCAGAAGCACGGAATAGCGCCCGTCCTCTGATAGCCGGTTCGCCAGCACACACCCCGCCGAGCCGGCGCCCACGATGATGAAGTCGTACTCGGACATTGCCGCACCTGTCTGCCTGCGCGCCCGCCGAGGTGCGGGCTCTGACCGGCGACGCTAACCGGGGAATGGTCCGGTTGCGAGAGGCATTGTTGTGTCAGCGCTGAACAGGCCGGTCGGACGCCGGAAATGGATATACTCCCACGTCCAAGTTATCTACATCTTCGCGCAGACAGGAACGACGGGACGGGCGACGATGAAACTGACGCGGCTTGAGACTTTCACCAATGAATTCGTGTGCTTCGTCCGCGCCACCGCCGAGGACGGCGCGCAGGGCTGGGGGCAGGTCGCGCCGTATAACGCCGACATCACCGCGCAGGTGCTGCACCGTCAGGTCGCGCCCTTCGCGCTTGGGATGGACACGGGCGACATCGACGAGATGATGGACACCGTCCGCGACCGCGAGCACAAGTTCCCGGGCGCCTACCTGCGCCGAGCGATGGGCGGGGTGGACACCGCGCTTTGGGACATGCGCGGCAAGCGCGAGGGCAAGCCGGTCTGCGAACTGATCGGCGGTGCGCCGGGCCGGGTGCGGGCCTATGCCTCTTCGATGAAACGCGACATCACGCCCGCGGACGAGGCCGACCGCTTCGCCCGCCTGCGCGACGCCCATGGCTTCGACGCGTTCAAGTTCCGCGTCGGCATGGAGGTCGGACGCAACCGCGACGAGTGGCCGGGCCGCACCGAAGAGATCGTGCCGCTTGTCCGCAAGCGGCTGGGCGGTGACGTGGCGCTGCTGGTCGACGGCAACTCGTGCTACTCCCCCGACCGCGCCATCGAGGTGGGCAAGCTGCTGGCGGACAACGGCATTTCCCACTTTGAGGAACCGTGCCCTTATTGGGAGTTCGACCAGACCAAGCAGGTGACCGACGCGCTGGAAATCGACGTGGCGGGCGGCGAGCAGGACTGCATGATGGCGAACTGGCGACTGATGATCCGCGACCGGGTGGTCGACATCGTGCAGCCCGATATCTGCTATATCGGCGGCATTTCCCGCACGCTGCGGGTGACGCGGATGGCGGCCGAGGCGGGACTGCCGGTGACGCCCCACGCCGCGAACCTGTCGCTGGTGACGCTGTTCACCATGCACCTGCTGCGCGCGATCCCGAACGCGGGCAAGTACCTCGAATTCTCCATCGAGGGGCGCGACTACTATCCGTGGCAGGAGGGCCTGTTCACCACCGATCCCTACCGGATCGAAGACGGCTTCGCGACGGTCACCGACGCGCCCGGCTGGGGCGTCGAGGTCTCTCCGGACTGGCTGGCCCGCGCAAGCTATCAGGTCAGCGAGGTCTGACGCGGGCCCGCCGGGTCAGGCCGCCTTGCGCAGTTCCGCGACAAGCGGCAGGCCCGTCCGGTCCGCCATGCGGTGCGTGTAGGCCGCGACGGCGTCCGGCATGGTCAGACCGGGCACGATGGTCAGCCCGCGCAGGACCGGGAACAGAAGGATATCGTCGATCGACGCGCCTTCGGGGTCCGGCAGATGCGGCACAAGACGCTCCAGCGCGGCCTCGACCTCTGCGATGGTGGCCTCGGTCATTGCGCGCAGTTCATCGAAGTCGCCGAAGGTGGCTTCTTTCTTGGCGGTGAAATAGGCGACCGCCTCGGGGTCGCGGAACTCGGGGTAGACGGGGTCGGGCGTGCGCGGGATGACCAGCGTGTTGATCGCGCTGTTGGCCTGTCGCAGCCAGTCAGCGATGGCGGGGGTCGGGTCTTCGCCGAACAGGCGGGGGCCGGCCAGCCCATCGAGCTTGTGGACGATATCAAGGCTTTCGCCCATGTGGCCGTCGGCATCTTCGAGGATCGGCAACATCTTGGCCCCGATCATCGAGATCGGCGTTTCTTCGTCGTGGTTCGGCAGAAACACGGTTTCCGCGTCGATCCCCTTCAGGCCAAGCGGCATCCGGGCGCGGACGCAGAAGGGACAATGGTCGTAGACGTATAGCTTCATTGCGGTCTCCGGTGGGTTTGGCCCCACGGCTATCGCGGCGGCGTACGGGTTGGAACCCCGGCGGCGACTCGATTTGCCGGGACGGCGACCGATGCCGGGGGTAAGCTGATTTAGCGGGCATCGCGCTGTGTGGTCCGGCAATCCTTGGGCGGTTCGGGCGGAACCGGGCCATCCGACCGCTTCGCCGCACCTTCGCGCCTTTCGCTTGACCTCGGCCGGGTCGGACACGCAATACTCCGGCGAAGCACGTTCAGTTGCAGTGCCCGACCGGTTTGCCGGTCATGAAACAAATCATTGGCGGCGCGGGGTTTCTTCCGGCAGCAGTCGATACCGGAGGAGCCCCCGATGTATTCTCGCACCCTGATCGCCCTGTTCTCTGTGGCTGTGGTCCTGTCCTGCCTCGGCCTGCCTGCGCTGGCCCACACGGGCGAAGGCTATGGCGGCGGCTTCGTCAGCGGGTTCACGCACCCGATCCTTGGCTGGGACCACGTGGCCGCGATGGTGGCGGTCGGCCTGTGGGGCGCATTCCTCGGAGCGCCGGCGATCTGGTTGCTGCCGGTCGTCTTTCCCATCGTGATGGCCCTGGGTGCCGTGATGGGAATCCTTGGCATTCCGCTTCCGGCGATCGAGACCGGTATCGCGCTGTCGGCGGTCGTGCTGGGGCTGATGATCGTTCTTGCCGCGCGGCCGCCGCTTTGGGTCTCGGCCGTGCTGGTTGGCGCCTTCGCGATCTTCCACGGCTACGCACATGGCACAGAGCTTCCGGCCACGGCGAACGCCTTCGCCTTCGCGGTGGGCTTCGTGATCGCGACGGGCTTGCTGCACCTGATCGGGATCGCCTTCGGGTTGCTGGTGAAATGGCCCGCCGGGCGGGTCGCTGTGCGCGGCGCCGGAGCGCTGATCTCGCTGGCGGGCGTAGGTTTCCTGACCGGCGCCGTATGATCCTGTCCGCGCGGCGGGTCGGCGGGCTCGCGATTGCGATCCTGCCCGCGCCGGCCTGCGCGCATTCCCCCGTTCCGGGGATCGAGGGGTTCTACACCGGTCTGGTTCACCCCCTGTCCACCCCGGCGCAGGCGCTGGTGGTCATGGGGCTTGGTCTTCTGCTGGGCTGGCTGGACCCGAAACGCGCCCGCGTGGCTTTCGCCTTCTACGGAGCGGCGCTGATCGCCGGGCTGCTGTTCGGCGGCGGTCCGAAACCCTACGATCCGGTGCTGTTCGCCACAGCCTTCGCGGCGTGTGCGTTGGCGGCCCTGTTGCCGGGGCGGCTGTTGCCACTGATCTGCGTCGTCGCCGCGGCGGCAGGCTGGGGGCTGGGCGTGGTGTCGGTGCCCGATCCGGGCCCGACGCGGGACTGGATCATCACGCAGGCAGGTGCGTTTCTCGGGGCTGCACTGGGGCCGTTCTACCTGTTCGGGCTTAGCTTTTACCTGCGTCAGCGTTTCCCTGCCAAAGGGTTCGCCGTTGCGCTTCGTGTGGCCGCAGCGTGGCTTGCGGCAATCTCGCTGGTGATGTTTGCGCTGCTTGTTGCCGCCGCCCGTCTGCCGGCCTGACGGGCCGAAGCGAGGGCGATCCGCCGGGCTTTCTCCGCTTGGGCAAATGGTCGCACAACTTCAAAGGCGAACGCTGCGCCCCGACGCGACGCCTGCAATTCCTGCGTGTCTCGTGCTCGGAGCTCGCGAATGAGTCATTTCAAATGCATCTTTGGGGAGTAAGCTTAACGCGATACGTTTAAGCGAAATTCGACATTTCCAGCCAGGGGGATTGCCATGAAGAATTCAGGCTTTGCGTTAATCGGTCGGCGTCTGCTTGCCACCACGGCCACCGGACTTGTGCTGGGCATGGCCGTCGCCACCTCGGGTCAGGCCCAACTCAGACCCTCCGAAGAAGACGTGGCCGGCATCCAGAAAGACTATTCCCCCTATGCCGGGCGCAACACGCGAGGCGGCGGCTTTGCCGACAGCCTTCTGTGGGGCGATACGCATCTTCACACCACGTTCTCGATGGATGCCGGCATGTTCGGCACCGTGCTGGGACCGGAAGACGCCTATCGCTTCGCGCGCGGCGAACTGGTGACCAGCAACACCGGCCAGCGCGCGCAACTTGTCCGCCCGCTCGATTTCCTTGTGGTCGCCGACCATGCCGAGAACCTCGGGGTGCCGCTTCTGCTGGCCGAGGGCAATGCCGAGCTTCTGGAGAACGAGTACGGCCGCCGCTTCTACGACCTGATCCAGGAAGGCAACGGTTATGCCGCCTATGATCTGTGGGGCCGCGAGGGCATGACGCAGTTCATCGACGTGATCGATGACCCGCGCATCCAGCGCAACACGTGGGACCGCCAGATCGAGATCGCCGAGGAATACAACGAACCCGGCGTGTTTACCGCGATGCTGGGCTTCGAGTGGACGCTCAGCGGCACGCTCGTCGACCCCGGCAACCTGCACCGCGTCGTGATCTTCCGCGACGGCGCCGACCGCGTGTCGCAGGTGCTGCCGTTCTCGCTGTTCGACGGTCAGGACGTGGAACTGCTGTGGGACTACATGCAGAACTACGAGAACCTAACCGGCGGCGAGGTTCTGGCGATCCCGCACAATGGCAACGTGTCGAACGGCAAGATGTTCGCGCTGGAGCGGATGAACGGCGAACCGATCGACGCGGAGTATGCCGCGATGCGGATGCGGTGGGAGCCGCTGGTCGAGACCACCCAGATCAAGGGCGACAGCGAGGCGCACCCGTTCCTTTCGCCAAACGACGAATTCGCCGACTACGGCACGTGGGACAAGGCGGACATCGGCGGCATCATTCCGAAGACGCCCGAGATGCTGCCCTTCGAATACACCCGGACCGCGCTGCAAATCGGCCTTCAGCAGTTCATGAAGCTGGGGGTCAACCCGTTCAAGATGGGCATGATCGGATCGTCGGACAGCCACACCGCGCTGTCGACGACGCGGGACGAGAACTTCTTCGGCAAGATGGACACCGGCGAGCCCAGCCCGGACCGCTGGAAAAGCTACGTGATCCAGGCGTTCGGCGGGGACGAAGCCCTGTCGACGTTCGAATACGACGTGCTGGCCTCGGGCCTTGCCGGGGTATGGGCCACCGAGAACACGCGCGAGGCGATCTTCGACGCGATGAAGCGCAAAGAGGTCTATGCGACCACCGGCACCCGCATCGCGGTCCGGTTCTTCGGCGGCTGGGATTATGCCGAGGATGACGCCTATCGTCCCGACGTGATCGATATCGGCTATGCCAAGGGCGTGCCGATGGGCGGCGATCTCGAGCCCGCGCCCGAAGGTGCGACGGCGCCGGTCTTCATGGTCGGGGCGCTGAAGGACGCATGGTCCGGCAACCTCGACCGCATCCAGATCGTGAAGGGCTGGGTCGATGCGGAAGGCGAGCGCCACGAGCGGATCTTCGACGTCGCCGTGTCCGACGGCCGCGAGATCGGCGAGGACGGGCGTGCCACGACCGAAGTCGGCAACACGGTCGATGTTGAAAACGCGACATGGACGAACACCATCGGCGCGCCGGAACTGCGCACCGTCTGGACCGACCCGGACTTCGATCCGTCGGTGCCCGCCGTGTACTACGCCCGCGTGCTCGAAATCCCGACACCCACCTGGCAGGCTTATGACGAGGCGCGGCTGGGCGCGGACATGACCCCGGAAGGCATCCCGCGCTTCCATCAGGAACGCGCCTACACCTCGCCGATCTGGTACACGCCGCCAGAGTGACACAGGCCGGCTCGCCCGTCTGCGGGCGGTCGGTCAAAAGGTCGCAAGATCCGCCGGGCAGGCGTCGCCGTCTCACGGGACGCCTGTCTTGCTTGCCTCTGATGCCCGTCGGTATGCCAAATAGGCATCCAAGATGCATCTTTGGCGGGTAAGCTTAACGCGATACGCTTTACGGGCTCGACATTTCCAGACCGGAGGATTGCAATGAAACCTTCATCCATCGCTTTGCAACGCCGACATCTGCTTGCCACGACGACTCTTGGACTTGCCGCCGGCGCAATTCTCGCCACGGCGCTGCAGGCACAGGACGTCCCCGAGGGCGGCATGGTCGGCGAGATGTATCTCACCGAGGATGACTTCGACAGCAATCCCGCGCGCAACTATTCGCCCTATGCCGGTCTGTCCTATCCGATCCGGCCGCTTTGGGGCGACTCGCACATGCACACCGCGCTGTCCTATGATGCGCCGGCCTACAGTGCGACGCTCATGCCGCGCGACGCCTACCGGTTTGCCCGCGGCGAGGAAGTCATCGCGTCCCACGGCGTTCCGGCCAAGCTGTCGCGGCCGCTCGACTGGCTGGCGGTAACCGAGCATTCCGACGCGATGGGCAGCATGACCGAAATGCTTGCGGGCAATCCCGAGATGCTGGCCGACCCCCAGATCCTTGACTGGTACCACCGCGTGAAAGGCGGCGGGCCCGAGGCGGTCACGTCGGTGCTCGAAATCACCAACGCGATGTCGGACGGCACGATCCCGCCCGCCTTCGTCGACCCGAAGCTGGCCAAGTCGGTCTGGAACGAGGTCATCGAGATCGCCGAGGAATACAACGAACCCGGCGTGTTCACGGCGCTGATCGGGTATGAATGGACCTCGACCGAAGCCGGGAACAACCTGCACCGGAACGTCATCTTCCGCGACGACGGGACCTATGCGCGTCAGATGCTGCCGCTCGACACGCTGGGAAGCACCAATCCGGAAGACCTTTGGACGTGGATGGAAACCTACGAGGAAAAGACCGGCGGCGACGTTCTGGCGCTGGCGCATAACGGCAACCTGTCGAACGGCCTGATGTTCCCGGTCGAGACCAACCCCGCCACGGGCGAACCCTTGGGCGGCGACTATTTCGCACGGCGCTTCAAGTGGGAACCGCTGTACGAGGTCACCCAGATGAAGGGCGACGGCGAAACGCACCCCATGCTGTCGCCGGATGACGAATTCGCGGATTACGAGACATGGGATATCGGCAACATGGCCGGGATCCCGAAGCAGGAGTCGATGCTTCAGTACGAATACGCCCGCGAGGCGCTGAAGAACGGCCTTACGATCGCAGAAGAATTCGGCGTGAACCCCTACAAGTTCGGCATGGTGGGCTCGACGGACTCGCACACCGCCCTGTCGACGGGGGAAGAGGACAACTACTTCGGCAAGCACTCGGGTGTGGAGCCCGATGCCGAGCGCTGGAAACATGTCGTTGGCGCCATCGGTGAACTGGCCATCCTCGGCTGGGAAACCACCGCGTCGGGCTATGCCGCCGTTTGGGCGTCCGAGAACACGCGGGAAGCCATCTTCGATGCAATGGAGCGCAAGGAGGTCTACGGCACCACCGGGCCGCGGATCACGGTGCGCTTCTTCGGCGGCTGGGACTTCAACGAGGCGGACACCACGTCGCGTCAGCCGGCGGAAGCGGGCTATGCGCGCGGTGTGCCGATGGGGGGCGACCTGCGCCCCGCACCGGACGGCGCGACCGCTCCGACCTTCCTTGTCGGCGCGCTGAAGGACAGCATCGGCGCGAACCTCGACCGCATCCAGATCGTCAAAGGCTGGATGGACGACGCCGGTGAGACGCACGAAATGGTCTACGATGTCGTCTGGGCCGGAGATCGCGAGCCCGATGCCGACGGAAAGCTGCCGCCGATCGGGTCGACCGTCGATCTGGACGAAGCGACCTGGACCAACTCGATCGGGGCGGGCGAACTGATCACGGCCTGGACCGATCCCGACTTCGATCCGTCGCGGCCCGCGTTCTACTATGCCCGCGTGCTGGAAATCCCCACGCCGCGCTGGACGGCCTATGACGTGGTCCGGCTTGGCGCCCAGATGCCGGACGAGGTGCCGATGATCCATCAGGAACGCGCCTACACCTCGCCGATCTGGTACACGCCGGCCGAATGATCCCGTGTCATCCGGGCGGCGCGTCCGTCCGGATGAGACCGAAACCCGTAAGGACGATGATGTCGATCCCCGGCACAGCACTTGGTTCTCTGGCGCGACGGACATTGAGCACGGTCGCGGCTTGCGCGGTTCTGGCCGGGTCCGCGGGGGCCTGCGGGTTTCACATGTACGCGCCCGAGAAGACGGTGATCGACTGGCTGGTCGAGGGCGATCACGTGGTCGTCGCAAGAAACGCGCCCGGCAACCCCTTCGCCTATGTCCCGGTCGAGACGCTGGTCGACAACGGCGAACCGGTCTCCATCGGGGCTTTGGTCGACAGCGCCACGCGGCGCAGGCTGGCCCTGAACCCCGAAGACGGTGTCCTGTTCGTACAGGAGCCTTCGACCGGGCGGTGGGAACGGCTGGCCTACCTGACGCCAGACTACCGCGAACTGGTCGAGACGGTCCTGTCGCGAAGGGCAGGGTGGACCGGCGCCTATGACCCGGACCGCTTTGCGCTGTTCGAGGGGCTTCAGACCCATCCATCGCCCGCGATGCGCACGCTTGCCCTGCGCGAGATCGATCAGGCGCCCTACGAGATGCTGCGGGATATCGACCTGCGCATCCCGGTCGACGACCTGCTGGCCGGGGTGCGCGACCCGAACGGCTTCGCGCTGCGACCGATCCGGGTTCTGCTTCTGGGCCTGAGCGACGACCCAAGGGCCCGGTCGGCGCTGCGCGCTGCCATCGACAGCATGGGCCGTGTCGATACCGGCTCTTTCATTCTCGGCGCCTATGCGACCGCGCTGATCGAGATCGACGGCGCCGCCGGGATCGCGCGGCTGGAAGACGCGGTTCTGAACAACCCGCTTTTGGGCATCGACACGCTGGAACAGGTCGTCTCGGCTCTTGCCATTCACGGCGGGTCGGGATCGCCCGACCTGCAGGGCGAGATCCAGAAGACGCTGGTCCGCCTGATGGACGCGCGCCCGGTCGCTGCCGCGGCGATTGCGCGCCAGTATTTCACCCGCGAGGACTGGTCGCAGGCCGACATCCTCGAACCGGTCCTCAGATCGGGACGTCTTGCGGATGCCGCCGTGGTGATGCCGGTGGCGATGTATCTCGCGCAGGCGCGGGCCGTTGGCGGCTGGTCGCCGGACACGTCCTCGGACGGATAGCGCCTGCCCATGCAACCTCGACGCACCGCCCGTTTCGCGGCCCGCTTCCTTCAAAATCCCGCTAAGATGTAGCCTATGTCCCTTTCCACGATCCTCCGTTCGCCGCTGGTGCATTTCTTCGTTCTGGGCGGATGCATTTTCGCCCTGTTCGCCATGGTCGACGACACACCTCCGCCGCCGGAACCGGATGCGCTGACGCTGAGCGCGGACGAGGCGCGGCGGATCGCGCAGCGGTTCGAACAGACATGGAGCCGCCCGCCGACCGCCGACGAGTTGGACGCGCTGATGCAGTCCTGGGCGCTGGAAGAGGCCTTTGTGCGCGAAGCGACTGCGCTGGGTCTCGAGCGGGGCGACCCGGTGATCCGGCAGCGCCTGAACCTGAAGATGAAATTCCTCGCCGAGGGCGGGGCCGCCGCGCTGGACGCGGACGACGCGACGCTGCAGGCCTATCTGGACGCGCATCCCGACAAGTTCCGCCGCCCGGCGGAAGTGGCCTTCGACCAGCTTCAGCTGAGCGCGCAAGAGGCCTCTGACCCCGAAGCGATCCTTGCCGCGCTACGGGCCGGAACGGACCCGGCGACGCTCGCCGCGCCCAGTCTGCTGCCGATGCGCATCGGCATGATGGCCGCCCCGGTGATCGGCCGCAGCTTCGGTGCTGGCTTCGCCGCGTCGCTGTCCGAACTGCCTCAGGGCGAATGGGCGGGGCCGGTGCAAAGCGGCTATGGCATGCATCTGGTGCGGGTGACGGAACGGGTGCCGGGCGCCATGCCCGCGCTTGACGAGGTCCGCGCGCGGGTCGAAACCGCGTGGCGCGCCGAGAAGGCGAAAGAGGCCAGCGCGGCCTTCGGAGAGATGCTCTTGTCGCGCTACAATGTCTCGCTGCCGCCGGTGGACGAGGTACTGGCGGAATGAGACGGCTTGTCCTTGCCCTTATCGCGGTTGTCCTGCCCGCCATCGCCTCGGCCCACGCGCTGGATCCGGGCTATCTTGAACTGCGCGCGCTGGGGCAGGACAACTGGCGCGTGACATGGCGCGCGCCCGACATCGGCGGCAGGCCGATGCCGCTGAAAGTGCGGCTTCCCGAAAGCTGCGGTGACGCCTCGCCCACGGCGCCGGTCTTCGATGGCCGCGCGTGGGTTTCCGGTGGTATCGCCAACTGTCCCGGCGGTCTGGCGGGCGGCACCATCCACATCGAGGGGCTGGAGCGCAGCAGCACGGACACGCTGGTCCGCTACGAGCTGGAACCCGGCCGGGCGCAGGTCCACCGGCTGACCGCCACCGACCCGGCCTTTGTCGTCCCCGCCGAGGCGGGCGTCGCGGACGTGCTGCAAAGCTACGTTTCGCTTGGCTTCAGCCACATCCTCGGCGGGCTGGATCACCTGTTGTTCGTGCTCGCGTTGCTGATGCTGGTGTCGGACTACCGGCGGCTGTTCTGGGCGGTGACTGCCTTCACTCTGGCGCACAGCATCACGCTTGCAGCCGCGACGGCCGGCGTGCTGAACATACCCTCGCCGCCGGTCGAAGCCGTCATCGCGCTGTCCATCGTGTTCCTTGCCTATGAACTCACGCTGGCGCCGGATCGCCGCGACCCGCTGACAACCCGCGCGCCATGGCTGGTCTCCTTCGGCTTCGGGCTGATCCACGGGCTGGGCTTCGCCGGAGCGTTGACCGAGATCGGCCTTCCCGCCGGGGACATCCCGCTGGCCCTGTTCGCCTTCAACGTCGGGGTGGAACTTGGCCAACTGGCCTTCATCTTCGCGATCCTCGCCCTTGGCGCCATCGCCCGCCTGCTGCTGCCCGTCCTCGCCCGCCACGCCAACGGCCTGCGCCGCGGCGCCAGCTACGCCATCGGCAGCATCGCGGCCTTCTGGGTCATCGAACGGATATCGGGGTTCTAGGGAACGCGGGGCGCGCGAGGCCGAGTGCGCAAACGAGACGCTCCGCCACGCCTCTGGCCGGCCTGAGCCTTTTCAGTCTGATACGCGATCTTGGGAAGTGTTGGCTCCGGCGGTAGGGATCGAACCTACGACCAATTGATTAACAGTCAAAAAACGGGGCCAAACGGGGCATAACTTTGCAAAACTATCGACACTGAAAAATCGTATGCAGTACAGATAGTTGTGGCCTTGGTTCGGAGGTGTTAGTAACGGGGGGTAACGGCACAAATCACCCTGATCCGTTACCCCTGTGTTACCCCAGAGGACCATTTGACTATGCCACGAGCGCTGACCAGCAAGGCCGTCGAAGCCTTGAGACCGGACCCCGATCGGCGTCAGGAAATCCCCGATCCAGCCTTGGTTGGGCTGTATCTTGTGGTGCAGCCTAGCGGCGCGAAGTCGTGGGCGCTGCGGTATCGCTATGCGGGCAAGCCGAAGAAGCTGACGCTGGGTCGCTGGCCGCTCATGGGGCTAGCCGACGCGCGTGCTGCGGCAACCGACGCGATCGAAGCTGTTGAGCATGGCAATGATCCGAGCGCCGCGAAGAAGCGCACCAAGGCCGCAAGGCTGGAAGCTCAGCTATCGGAGCGCGACAAGATCAAGACCCTGATCGACCAATACGCCAAGCGGCATCTGGCCAGTCTGAAGAGCGGCGCGACCGTGAAGCGGGAGCTTGAGCGGCACGTTGTGAGTGAATGGGGCGAGCGGGACATTCACGACATTGCCAAGCGGGACGTGATCGACCTGCTGGACGGTATTGCCGACAGTGGGCGCGTCGTGACGGCCAACCGGGTCCGGGCCTACCTCAACAAGTTTCTGAACTGGTGCGTCGAACGCGACGTGATCGTGGCGTCGCCAGCGGTAGGCGTGAAGCCCGCGGCGAAGGAGACGAGCCGCGACCGCGTGTTGTCGGACGCGGAAGTCCGATGGTTCTGGCGGGCGTGCGAGGTCGAGGGTCAACCGTGGGGGACGCTGGGCAAGGTCTTGTTGCTAACAGGTCAGCGGCTGTCCGAGGTCGCTGGCATGAGCGACGCCGAGATTACCGGCGAGACGTGGCACCTTGCGGCGACGCGAACCAAGAATGGCCGCGCGCACGACGTGCCGTTGTCTGAAGCCGTCAGGGGCGTGCTGGCGGGCATGGAGCGGATGGACGGCACCGCGGGCCTCTATCACACTTCAACCGGCGCAACCCCCCTGAGCGGTTTTCACAAGGGCCGTGGACACCTTGCCGAACGCATGGTCGAGATTGCCCGGGAAGAGGTGGGCGAGCCAGTCGACATACCGCACTGGACCTTTCACGATCTGAGGCGGACGGCAGCGACCGGCATGGCGCGCTTGGGCATTCCCGTGCGCGTGACGGAAGCCGTGCTCAACCATATTAGCGGGACTGGCGGCGGGATCGTGGGCGTCTATCAGCGGCATGACTACGCGGACGAGAAGCGCAACGCGCTGGAAGCATGGGCGCGTTTCGCGGCTGAGACGATCGAGGGTCAGGAGAGCAACGTGGTGCGGATCGCGGAGGCCCAAATTGGTTGACCTGCGAGCATGGCAAATCCAGCGGCAAGACCCGGACGAGCCTTATCAGTCCGAACGGTATCGACGTGTTCAGTTGGCGGTCGAGGCTTTGCGATCGGATCGAGAGATCGACGCCGACACCCGAAACGCGATCGCCGATTTGCTTGAAGAGACGAAACCGAAGGGTCGCCCGGCCAAGCCGCCGATGAAATGGCATGATGTGGGAACTATTGCCGAAGAGGGTGGGAAGACAATTCAAGAAATCGCCGACGAACTTGGGGTCGAAAAAAGAACCGCCGAGCGCGGATTGCGCTATTTCCGCGAAGCTCGAAAGGCGCATCGGGAAGCCGACAAATAAAGCGTGTTTGTTGTCGTATTAAGGGGACGACCGCACCGACATGAATAGGGCCACCTAACGTTACCAAGCGAGGTGGCCCAATGAACCCCGAAGCGTCCCAAACAGCTTCGATCGACCCACATAGGCGGGTAAACGCCGCGCGCGTCTGCGAACTCTGCGGCGGCGTATCTGATATGTCTCTTTGGCGCTGGCTCAATGACCCGGCACTGAGTTTCCCCAAGCCGATCTACATCGCCCGGAGGCGCTATTGGCGCGAAGCTGAGGTGATCGCGTGGCTGGAAGCGCGCGAGGTGGCGGCATGACGCCCAGCGCGAAAAAAGAAAACGCCGCTGGGGAAGGCTCCCGCAGCGGCGTAGAGACATTCGAAAATGTCAGTCAACGTCAGTCGCAGAATAGCGCTAGTGAACCGCAATGTCATCCGAATAACGACGGTCATCGGAAATCCGACGGCTGGCCTTACATTGGCACCCCGGAAGAACGTGCGGCATTGTTCCGCAATGAGCTTCTGCGTGCGGCGCTGAATTACGCCGCAAAGGGCTATCCGATTTTCCCGGCCATGATGATCGACGGGCACAAAAAGCCCTTGGTCAAGTGGGGAAAGGGCAAAGACGGACACCCCGACCTGAGAATGCGGCGCGCTACAACCGATCCCGCCACGATCAAGGCATGGTGGGCGCGCTGGCCGCTCGCCATGATCGGAATGCCGACGGGCGAGCGCTCAGGCGTCGTGGTGCTGGACGTCGACCGAAAAGGTGGCGTCGACGGGCTCGCCAACCTCCGCGCAGCCGGGTTCGATCCCTACGCGCTCACGCCGATCATCGCCGCGACCCCGAGCGGCGGTCTGCACTTTTTCATGCGCTACAGCGGCCCGCTGAAGAACTCGGCGGGGCTTCTGGCGGCGGGCGTCGATATTCGGGGCGATGGCGGATACGTCGTCTTGCCTCCATCGCTGCCGTCGATCGAGCGCGATGAATACCAGTGGGAGCGGGGCAGCTATGGCTGTCTATGAATTCCCGACCTATCCCGAACGGCTCCGCGACTTGGAGGCAGAAAAGCGCGCGGAGAAGGATGCTTCGCGCAACGAACGGTGGGCGCGTGCCGCATTTGAAGACGAGGTGAAGAACGTCGCGAACGCGGAGAAAGGCACCCGCAACAACACGCTTAACACCGCCGCGCTCAAGCTCGGGCACAAGGTGGCCGCGGGATACCTTTACGAAGGTGACGTTCTGACAGCACTTTTCGGAGCGGCGATCGAATGCGGCTTGGCGCAAGAAGACAATGCCGAAGCCGTGTTCGCCACGATCCGCAGTGGGCTCAGCGCTGGGATGCGGGAACCGGAACACCCGCGCGATCGCACGGTGTTCCAGACCTCGCGTAAAGGCTCGACGATGGTTCAGCCGGACGCCACGCGCGATAGCCGGTTCTATTCCGCGGCGACGCTGAAAGGGAAATCTGTCCCGCCGCGGCAATGGCTTGTCGATGGACTGGTGCCAGACAAGACCGTCACGCTCTTCAGCGGCGACGGCGGCACGGGGAAGAGCTTGCTAGCACTGCAACTGGCCGTGGCAGTCGTCGCGGGCACCGGGTGGATCGGCAAGGCCGTTTCGAACGGCGGCGCGATCTTCCTCAGCGCGGAAGATGACGACGACGAACTGCACCGCCGCACAGACGATATTCTTCGCGCGGAGGGGCGGAGCTATGACGATCTGTCGGGTCTCACTCTTCGGTCGCTGGCGGGCGAGGACGCGTTGCTGGCGGTCGAGACCAAGATCGCTCTCACGAAGTCCGAATTGTTCGCCGAATTGGACGCTCGCGCGGCTGACGAAGCACCCGCGCTGATCGTAATCGACACGCTGGCGGACGTGTATCCCGCCAATGAAAACGACCGGGCCAAGGTCCGGCAGTTCGTGGGTATCCTACGTGGGCTGGCGATCAAGCGGCGCTGCGCGGTCGTGCTGCTGGGGCACCCATCGCTGACCGGCCTGAGCAGCGGCAGCGGGGCGTCTGGCAGCACGGCTTGGAACAACTCAGTTCGGTCGCGGCTCTATCTGTCGAGGATCGCGGATAGCGGCTTCGAGCCCGACCCGGATGCGCGCGTGCTGTCTACCAAGAAGGCGAACTACGGGCGCACGGGTGGCGAGATCAATCTCAAGTGGAAAGCGGGTGTCTTCGCCGCGGAGGCGCAGCCCGCCGGGCTTGATGCGCTGGCGGTAGGGGCTAAGAGCGAGCGCGTCTTCCTCAAGCTGCTGGACGCCTTCGAAGCGCAGGGACGCTACGTTTCCGCCAGCCCGGGGCCGACCTATGCGCCGACCCAATTCGCAAGCCATCCCGATGCTGAAGGCTGCACCAAGCGGGTGCTCAAGGGCGCGATGGACACGCTGTTCAATCGCGGGGTGATCTTCGTCGCCAGCCATGGCGCCGGCGCGAAGGCTCGATCGCATATCGCGAGAAAGGGGGCTGACGATGGTCAGGAATAAGGGTGCAACCCCCGGTGCAATACTCTGTGCAACCCCCGGTCCAACCCCCCGCCAACACCCCGCCAACGGGGGTGCGACACATACCCCCTATACCCCGGGCGTTGCACCCGCCCTGAGCGGCGGGGTGCACGCCGCTGAAGGGAGGCCGCATCTGGTCCCAATGACCGGCTCTTCGTTCGGGGGCGCTACCGTATGTCAGACTGTTCATTTCTCTCTCCCGAAAAAAATCCGGGGGGGCATCTGATGGCGCGCGCATCCAAAGAAGCGGCGGCGGCGTTGCGCTTCCTGCCAAAGCTCACGGTTCCCGAGGGCCGCACTGCTGGCAAGCGGCTGAAGCTCGCGAGCTACCAGAAGGACTTCGTGCGCGGCGCGTTCGCGAAGGGCGTCGCGGTCGGGCTGCTGTCGATCGGACGGGGCAACGCCAAGACGGCGCTGTCGGCTGGTATCGCGCTGGGGCATCTGATGGGCGAGATCGCCCCGCAGCCGAAGCGCGAAATCCTCTTCGCCGCCCGGAACCGCGACCAAGCGAAGATGGCGTTCGGCTTCCTTGTCGGTTTCATCGAAGGTCTGCCCCAAGAGGATCAGGCGCAGTTCACGATCCGGCGGGGCTCGAAGCTCGAAGTCGAGACCGCAGAGAACGGCGGCGGACTGGCGCGCGTCATTGCTGCGGATGGCAAGTCGATCCTTGGGGGTGCGCCGACACTCGCCATTCTCGATGAGCGGGCGGCATGGGAGCGCGAGAAAGGCGACAACCTTGAAAACGCGATCCTGTCCGGCCTTGGCAAGCGGGATGGCCGGGCGCTGATTATCAGCACGTCCGCACCGGACGACGCGAATACCTTCAGCCGGTGGCTCGATGAGCCTCCCCCCGGCACCTACGTGCAGGAGCATCGCCCCGAACCAAGCCTGCCGCCCGATGATCTGGCGAGCCTCTTGATCGCCAATCCCGGCGCGCGCGAGGGCATCGGCTCGACACCGGATTGGCTGCAGGCGCAAGCCCGGCGCGCGATCGCGCGCGGCGGTTCGGCGCTGTCGAGTTTCCGCAACCTGAACCGGAATGAGCGGGTCGCATCGGACGATCGGTCTGTTCTGGTCACGGTGGACGAATGGCTGGCGGCGGAAGTCGCCCCCGACGCTCTTCCCGACCGCGAAGGCCCCGTCGTGATGGGGGTCGACCTTGGCGGCTCCCGCAGCATGTCCGCAGCGGCGCTGTATTGGCCAGAGAGTGGCCGTCTCGAAACGCTAGGCGCGTTCCCCACGAAGCCCGGCCTGAGCGACCGTGGCGCGGCTGACGGCGTGTCCGGGCGGTATGTCGAGATGAGCGACCGCGGCGAGCTTGTTACGATGGGCGACACGACCGTGCCCGTCGATCGCTTCCTTGCTGACGTGGCGGCCCTTTTCGAAGGGCAAGCCCCGGCGGCGATCATCGGCGACCGCTTCCGTCATGCGGAGTTTGTCGAGGCGCTGCGCGGCGCCGGGCTTGAGCGCGTCCCGTGTGTCTGGCGCGGCATGGGGTGGCGGGACGGGTCCGAAGACGTCGAGCGGTTCCGGCGCGCGCTCTTCGAACAAAAGGTGCGAACCGCGCCGTCGCTGCTGCTGCGCTCCGCTTTCGCGGACGCGATCACGATCGTTGACCCGGCGGGTAATCACAAGCTGGCGAAGGGGCGCAGCACCGGGCGGATCGACGCCGCGGCGGCAACCGTCCTCGCGGTGGCACAAGGCGTGAGGATGACTGGCGCGCCCAAGAGCAAGGGCGGACGCATCGCATGGGGCTGAAGGATTACAAGCGGCACTCGCGGAATATCACCCGCGGCCCGCGCT
The DNA here is from genome assembly GCF_049801035.1 of Psychromarinibacter sp. S121. Taxonomy (NCBI): domain Bacteria; kingdom Pseudomonadati; phylum Pseudomonadota; class Alphaproteobacteria; order Rhodobacterales; family Paracoccaceae; genus Psychromarinibacter; species Psychromarinibacter sp. S121. The sequence goes on along the minus strand of NZ_JBNAGE010000001.1, from coordinate 1,651,831 downwards.
GGAAGGCGCTTCGGATGCAGGCGCTTGAGCGCGACGGCTGGGCCTGTGTCAAATGCGGTGCCCGGCGGCGGCTCGAAATCGACCATATCGAACCCGTCCGCGATCGCCCGGACTTGGCTTGGTCGCTCGCCAATTTGCAGACGCTCTGCGCCGCGCATCACTCCGAAAAAACACGAATTGAGGTCGGCTTACCGCCGCTCAATCCCAAGCGTCAGGCTTGGGCTGAACTGGTCCGCCAGACGGGCCGCAACGTCGAGCAGAAAGGATAGATCATGCTCGCTTCCGTAACCATCGCCCGGCGGCAAAGCGAAATCCGCCAGACCCTTTCCGAGATCGTCGGAAAAGATCAGCCGACGGAGGACGAAACCCGCAAGATGGACGAACTCGATCGCGAGTATCGTTCGAACGAAACCCGGTATCGGGCGGCGCTGGTTGCCGAAGACGAGGAACGTCGGGACGCAGGGGCCGAACTGGAAGGCCGCTCCGCTCAGGAATGGGCTGAGGTCATGGCGGGCTTCGAAATGCGGCAGGTGGCGCTTGCCCTGGACGAAGGCCGCGCGCTCGATGGACGCACGGCGGAAATCGTCGCCGAACTTCGCAGCGCTGGGGGCTTCCGGGGTATTCCGGTGCCATGGGAAGCGCTTGAACTTCGTGCGGGCGAGACCGTCGCAAGCGGGACGCCCGACCCTATGCAGACCCGCCCGATCATCGACCGGCTGTTCCCGCAGTCCGTTGCGGCCCGCATGGGCGGCAGCATGATTAACGTCCCGCAGGGCGAGGTCGAATACCCCGTCGTGACAAGCGCGGTCACGGCATCGTGGCAGGCGTCCGAGACCGGCGCCGTCGCGAGCCCGTCGGCTTTCATCACGACCGACCGGCCCCTCGCGCCCGACCACACGCTCGGCATTCAGATGAAGCTGACGCGCAAGTCGCTGAAGCAATCGGGCCAAGCGCTGGAACAGGCGGTGCGGCGCGACATGAACGGTGCGATCGCGCAGGAGATGGACCGTGTTGCCTTCCTTGGCGCAGGCGCGTCTGGCGAGCCGGATGGCGTTATCGCTGACACGTCCGGCTATGGCATCACTGAAACGGTCATCGACGCGCCCGCAAGCTGGTCTGCGTTCCGTGCTGCCGTGACCCGTTTCATGCTCTCCAACGCGTCGGGTTCGCCGTCCGGTGTGCGGCTGCTGATCCGCCCCGAAGTCTGGGACGCGATGGACGATACCTACATCGACACTGGCACCGGCGTGACGGAATGGGACCGGCTGACCCGAAACATTCCGGCGGGCAACATCGCCATGAGCCCGAACGCGCTTGCGGCTCCGGCTGGCACGCCGCTTGCAACCAAGGCGCTTCTGACGACGAGTGCCCGCGGCGTATCGCCGTTCTTCCTCGCGACGTGGGGCGCGGTCGACCTGATCCGCGATCCCTACAGTGACGCCGCGTCGGGTGGCCTGCGGCTGACCGCGCTTGCAACGATGGACATAACTGTCGCGCGCCCGCAGCAACTCGAAGTCCTGACCGGGGTGCAGTGATGCTGTTTGGCGCTGAGCATGGCGCGCTGGAACTGCGGAGTGAGGGCGGGACAACTCGCCTTCACGCCCGGTTCCCCTATGGCGTGGAAACCGAGCTGGCCGAGGGGCGGGCGGAGGTTTTCGCACCCCGCGCCTTCGCGGATCGGATCGAGCGTGGCGAGGACGTGCACCTTCTTGCCGGGCACGACTACAATCGGCCTCTCGCGTCTCGGGCGGCGGGCACCCTGCAACTGCGGGACACCGATGCGGCGCTTGAGCTTGAAGCGACGATCGACGGCGGCACGACTTGGGCGCGCGACTTCCTCGCCGCTCATGCCGCCGGGCTGATCCGGGGCCTGTCGCCGGGCTTCCGGGCGGCGCGCAGTGGCGAGCGGATCGAGCGGCGCGGCAATGGACTTCTGCGGACGGTGACGAGTGCGGCTTTGTTCGAGGTCTCGGCGGTCACGCGGCCCGCCTACCACCAAGCGCAAATCGAGGCGCGGAATTGGCAGGCAGGGGGCAACGCTCCGCACGCCAACTTGTCCGCCCGGAAAAGATGGAGGGCCTGACATGGCAGTCACACTGAAGGAAACTGAAGCAACCCCTGCGGCATATCCAGCCGCGCCGGGCAATCTCTCCCCGGCGGCGGCGGCTTTGGACGCGGCACCGATCTGGCAACGGATCGAGGCATATTGCCGAATGCGCTGGACGCTTCGCGAAGTCGTCTGGACGGTCGAGGGGGGCGACGCATGGGAGCCCCCGCTATCGCCTGCCAACGTGACGGAGATCGAGGTCTGGGAAAACGGATCATGGGTCCGGTGCACGCCTGCGGCCTCGCCATGGGGCGACTATGAGCTTCCGGGCTTTGCCTACCGGGTGACTGCGGAAGTCGGGAGCGGTGACGTCCCTGCTGTAGTTTCCGAGGCATTTCGGCGCTTGGCTGAGTATCTGGCGGATGAGCCGGATCGCTCCGCCGCGTCAAGCTTTTCGCACGCGGTGCCGGGCGTCTTGGAAGAGACCTATGAGCGCAACCCGGCATGGATCGCCCGGGCAATGGAACTGAGCGGGGCGGCGGACCTTCTGCGCCCCTACAAGCGGAGGGCCTGAGCATGTGGCCATTCAAGAGAAAACCAGCCCAAGAGACGCGCGCCAGCGGCTCGGGCTTCACGGCGGAAATCATGTCAGCGCGCGAGAGCTATGTCGCAGGGCGACGCGGCATCGCCGAACTGACGTCGACCGCTCAGGGCGCTGTGACGCTCTGGGAAGGCGGGCTAGCGCTCGCTGACGTCGACGGCACGGACATGCTAGACCGGCGCTCACTAGCCCTTGCCGCGCGCTCTCTGGCGCTCAGGGGCGAGGCGCTTTTCCTGATCCGTAACCGGCTGGTGCCGGTGGCCGACTGGGACTTGCGTACCCGCGATGGCATTCCGACGGCATACCGGGTTTCCGTCTCCGAAGCCGGTGGCGGGCATTCATTTACGGTGCTTGCGGCTGAGGTTCTGCACTTCTGCATCGGGGTCGATCCCGTCGCGCCGTGGTGCGGCACCGCCCCGCTGCGCCGTGCGCAACTGACGGCAGGTCTGTTGCACGCTGTAGAAACAGCGCTCTCGGAAATCTTCGAGGATGCGCCGATCGGCACGTCGATCGTGCCGTTTCCTGAGACGCCGCAGACGGACCTTGAACAAATGGCGCGCGGCTTCCGGGGCAAGCGTGGGCGGATCATGCTGCGGGAAAGTGTGAACGTCGCGGCGGCTGGCGGACCCGGCCCCATGCAGGACTGGCGACCGCAGGACGTGAGCCCAGACCTGTCGAAGAGCATGACGCGGGAAACGCTGGCGGCGGCGCGAGACGGTATCAACATGGCGTTCGGCGTGTTGCCGGGCCTGACTGCGCCCGCCACGACTGGCCCTATGGTCCGCGAAGCGCAACGGCATCTCGCACAGTGGACGCTTCAACCGATCGCGGCTCAGATGGCTGATGAGGCGTCGAGCAAACTTGGGGCTCAGGTCCGGATCGACACGCTCCGCCCTCTGCAAGCATTCGATGCTGGCGGAAGGGCTAGGGCAATTACCGCGATCGTGGGGGCGTTGGCACAAGCAAAGGAAGCTGGCGTTGATCCAGCGAAAGCATTGGAACTTACTGGCTGGCAGGATCACCAATAGCACGTTCGGGCCAAAAGTTTGCTCAATGCTTGAAAATCGACCTAACGCTACATAACGTGGAGTAAGGCGAAGCGGACACAATATGAAGGGTTATCCATGGCGGCGTGGAAGAAGGGGTTTCGGAAGATACCCGCGAAAATACTGACCAAGCTGGAAGGGTTTGATGAACGAAACGTTCGTGTCATTGCTGGAAAGGTCATTAGCAGTGATGCCGTAGATGCTGGGGTGTATCAGCATCTCGGTCTTACACGGGACTCGCTGGAAGTCGGGAAGGTATGGACGATCATTCCCCCTGAGAGCAGTGGATCTACCTCGAAGAAGAACGCTGAGGGCTGGACCGTAGTTCGTAAAGACCTGCCAAAGTTCACGAAGTATTTCTATCAAGATGTGCCGATCTACGGGGATGCGGCTCGAAACGGTTGGACTACTGCCGCTATCCCCCGCGAAGTATACGTGAGGGATCAGATTCCGCCGTACCTTTTCGAGCTTTCAATCGAAGTGAAGGAAGAACAGCAGGATGGACGCTTCGGGATCGTATTCTCGATCACGGACGTCCTTGATAGGGAGACAACATCTTTCTCGGATGATTTGCTCTTTGCATTGAACTTGCTTCAAGAGTGCACCGGGGTAAGCGATGTTGCACCCGGAAGTAGCCAAAGCGTGGTGTTCACATCATCGCTGGACTGGGAACTCTTCCCGCCGGGCGATCTGGACGACTTGGTTGATCGCCTAACTAAAGGCAAGGACGGACGAGGTGGTGCTGCTCCAGATACGGTTCGCGAGAGACTTGAGCTGTTTGAGCAGTTCCAGCCCACGGAATATCTCAAGGGCATGGGCGGAAACGATCACTACATCGGCGCGAAGTTCGCCGATGATTTGGTGGCGTTTGAGAACCTGAAGTACGGCAATGCCCTCTATGTTCTCTACGGCGACTGGGAAGAGCTTTCGCAGCGTCCAAGAAGCGAGCTTCTTAAGCTGACGAACGCGCAGTTCGATAGGATCGTGCATCGCAAGGGCTGGGAGCTAGAGTTCGCAAAACTGATGCAAACCGAACTGCAGCAACGAGGCATCCGCATCCGGATTGGCCGCAACGTGCGCCGTAGGCAAGCACACTAGGTCGAAATCGCCGAACTCAGCGTGTTACCCCAGCCGTTACCCCAGTCGCTAACGGCGTTGCGCTGAAAAACAAAAAAGCCCTCTAAGTCTTTGACCTAGAGGGCTTTTTATGGCTCCGGCGGTAGGGATCGAACCTACGACCAATTGATTAACAGTCAACTGCTCTACCGCTGAGCTACGCCGGAACAACGCGGCTCCTATAACAAGGGGGATTCCGGGCGTCCAGAGGGATTTTCGTGGAATCGTCATTTACCTGCGGGCAGGGAAAAACGCGCATCGGTGGTAAGGGCGGGGTCGGCCTTTGTCTGCTTTCTCGTCGTCAGATCAATGAGATGGGCGAAGACGTTTCGCTGCGCCATCGGCAGCAGCGCCGGCGGGGTGTCGGTGTAGATCGCCCGGGTCAGCTCGGCGGGCGTCGCGGGGCCTTGGGAAAGGTGTTCGAGGATGGCCGCTTCGCGGGTGCGGCGGTGCTCGATCAGCCAGCGGCAGCGGGCGGCGGGGTCGGTGACGAGGGCGCCATGGGCGGGGTGGAACAGGCTGAAGGGCAGGGTGGCGAGACGTTCAGCGGTGGCCATGAAGGCGGTCAGGTCGCCGTCCGGGGGCGAGACCATGGTGCTGGCCCAGCCCATGACCACGTCGCCCGAGAACAGAATGTCGCCAAAGCCGAAGCTCAGGTGGTTGGCGGCATGGCCGGGGGTGTGGAACGCGGTCAGGGACCAGTCGCCGTCGGACACGGTGTCGCCATCCGCCAGTGTCGCATCGGGGCGGAAGGCAAGGTCCAGCCCTTCGCCGCCGCCGCCAAGCCCCTTTGCGGCCAGCGCCTGCATCACCGGGCTGCGCCCGGCCAGCGCGTCTCCGAACGCCAGCACGGGCGCGCCAGTAGCCTCGCGCATCGCGGGCACCAAGGCGGAATGGTCGCGGTGGGCATGGGTCAGAAAGATGTGTGTGATCCGTTCTCCGGGCGCCAGCGCGGCCAGCAGGGCGTCGCGGTGGGCGGGCAGGTCGGGGCCGGGGTCGATCAGCGCAACGCGGCCTTCGCCCACCAGAAAGCTGTTGGTCCCGCGAAAGGTCATCGGCGACGGGTTGGGGGCCAGCACGCGGCGCAGGCCGGGCGCCAGAACCTCGGACACGCCGGGGACGGGATCGAAATCCATCTCGGTCACGGAAAGTCGCTTTCTCCTGAGGGGCCTGCGGGGCTATTGCTAGCGCATGAGCTTGTTCCGGGGCAAATCCTACATGCCGCGCTCGTTGTACGGGCGGGCGGCGCTGATCCTGCTGGTGCCGATCATCACGCTGCAGCTGGTGGTGTCGGTCGTGTTCATCCAACGCCATTTCGAGGGCGTGACCGAGCAGATGACCCGCAACGTCGCGTTGGACCTGAGTTTCGTGCGCAGCGTGGTGGATGCGGCACCCGACCTTGCAGAGGCGCAGGCGCGGGCCAAGTCGCTTGGCGCGCCGCTGGCGCTGGAGTTTACGGTGCCCGCCACCGCGCCCGAGGGCGACGCGCGGCGGTTTTACGACTTCTCCGGTCTCGCGATGATCCGCACGCTCAGGTCCGAGATGGACGGCGTCGCGGCGGTGGACATGCAAAGCTCCAGCCGCCGGGCGGTGGCATGGCTGGACACTGTGCATGGCACGATGCGGGCCGAGTTCGACCGGCGGCGGGTGTCGGCCTCGAATCCGCACCAGTTGCTGGTGCTGATGCTGGTGACCGGCGCGCTGATGTCGGTCATCGCCTATGTCTTCCTGCGCAACCAGTTGCGCCCGATCGCGCGCCTTGCCGCCGCCGCTGCCGAGTTCGGGCGTGGACGGATGGTGCCCTATCGCCCCTCGGGCGCGAACGAGGTGCGCGCGGCGGGCAGCGCGTTCGTCGACATGCGGTCGCGGATCGAGCGCCAGATCGAGCAGCGGACGATGATGCTGTCGGGCGTCAGTCACGACATGCGCACCCCGCTGACCCGGCTGAAGCTGGGCCTGTCGATGCTGGAGGAAGAAGAAGAGGCCGAGGCGATGCTGCGCGATGTCGGCGACATGGAACGGCTGCTGGACGAGTTTCTTGCCTTCTCGCGCGAGGAATCGCTGGGCGAGCCGGTCGACAGCGACCCGGTGGCGCTGGTGCGCGAGGTGGCCGAGCGGGCGGGCGACAGCGTGACGCTGACCGAAGTGTCGGTAAGCGACGCGGTGGACGACCCCACGACCAAGCTGCGGCCCCACGCGATCACGCGGGCGCTGGAGAACCTCGTCGGCAACGCCCTGCGCTATGGCGAGACCTGCGAGATGCGGATCTCGGTCACCGAACGCGCGATCCGGATCTCGGTCGAGGATGACGGGCCGGGTATTCCCGAGGACCTGCGGGAAGAGGCGCTGAAGCCGTTCTCGCGGCTCGACAAGTCACGCAATCAGGACCGGGGGACCGGCGTGGGGCTAGGCCTTGCCATCGCGCAAGACATCGCGCGGCGCCACGGCGGCTCGTTGTTTCTTGGCGAAAGCGAGCGGCTGGGCGGGCTGAAGATCGACCTCGTGATGGCGCGCTAGGCGGTTTCTTCCGGGTTGTAGATCCGCGCCGGGCGGCGGTCGTCCGGGTCCAGCGACGGGATCGCGGACAGCAGACACTTGGTGTACTCGTGCTGCGGATCGGCGAAAAGCTGGCGGGTCGGGGCCTGTTCCATCATCTTGCCATGGTACATCACCGCGACGAAATCGCAGACATGGGCGACGACGCTCAGATCGTGGCTGATGAACAGGAACGTCAGATCAAGGTCGCGCTGCAACGATTTGAGAAGGTTCAGGATATCGGCCTGAATCGACACGTCCAGCGCCGCCACGGCCTCGTCCGCCACCACGAACTTCGGCCCCGTCACAAGCGCGCGGGCGATCGAGATACGCTGCCGCTGACCGCCCGAGAAGGCATGCGGATAGCGGCGCAGGTGTTCGAGGTTCAGGCGGCACTTGCCGGCGATCTCGCGGACGCGTTCATCGGTCTCGGCGCGGGACTTGGTCAGTCCCATCACCTCCAGCGGTTCGGCGATGATGTCGCGCACCGTCATCCGGGGCGACAGCGCGGCATATGGGTCCTGAAAGATCAGTTGCGCGCGGCGGCGGTACTCTTTCAGGTCGCGCGGCTTGATGTTGGCGACGTCGAAGGTGCGCTGGCCATCGTCATAGGTGATCGACCCGTGGGTGATCGGCGCGGCGCGCAGGATCGCGCGGCCCAGCGTGGTCTTGCCGGACCCGCTTTCGCCCACCAGCCCGACGAAGCTTCCCTTGGGGATATCGAGGTTGATGCCGTCGACTGCCTTCAGCACCGGAGGCTGGCCGATCAGGCGGCGGCCCAGCGGGAAGTGAATCGACAGGTCCTTGATGCGGATAAGGGGGCGGCTCATCGGACGGGCTCCTGAAGGGCGGGCACATCCTCGGGGAACAGCGCGGCGAAGTGACCGGGCGAGACCTCGGTCATCGGCGGCACCTCGCGTTCATAGCGCGACCCCGGCACGTGGTTCGGGTTGCGGGTGTGGAAGACACAGCCAGAGGGACGTTCCAGCGGGCTGGGAATGTCGCCCGGGATGGGTGTCAGCGGCGCGTCGAGATCGTCGAGTTTCGGCAGCGCGTTGATCAGGCCCTGCGTGTAGGGATGCGCCGGGCGGCGGATCACGTCGCGCACCGCGCCCGTCTCCATGATGCGGCCAAGGTACATCACCGCCACGCGGTCGGCGGTCTGGGCGATCACGCCAAGGTCGTGGGTGATGAACAGGATGCCCATGCCGAACTCGGACACGAGGTCTTTCATCAGGTCGATGATCTGCGCCTGAATGGTCACGTCCAGCGCCGTCGTGGGCTCGTCCGCGATCAGAAGCTTCGGCTTCGTGGACAGCGCCATCGCGATCATTGCCCGCTGCCGCATGCCGCCGGAGAACTCGAAGGCGTACTGGTCGAAGCGCTTGGCGGGTTCCTTGATCCCCACGCGGTCGAGCATCTCGATCGAGATCTCCTTCGCGCGCTTCTTGTTCATGTCGGTGTGCAGCAGAAGCTGTTCGACCATCTGGTCGCCGATGGTGATCGCGGGCGCGAAACTGGCCATCGGTTCCTGGAAGATCATCGAGATCGCGCCGCCGCGCACCGGCTTCATGTCGCGTTCGCGCTTGAGGCTGAGGATGTCCAGCGACGGCTCGCCGGGAACGTTCAGCGTGATGCGGCTGGCGTCGTCGTATTCGGCGTTGCCGCTGTTCAGGCGCATCAGCGACTTCGCGGTCACCGACTTGCCCGAGCCGCTTTCGCCGACCAGTCCCAGCACCTCGCCGGGGGCGATGTCGAAGGACACGTTCTCGACGGCGGTGATCAGGCCCTCGTCGGTGCGGAAGCGGATCGTCAGGTTGTCGACGTCGATCAGGGGCGCGCTCATTTCTTCTGCCCCGCGTACGGGTCCGCCGCGTCGCGCAGACCGTCTCCGACGAAGACGAAGGCCAGCACCAGCGCGATGAAGAAGAACACCGGAATGAAGTACCACTGATAGTTCAGCAGCACGTCCGCCGAGGTGGTGTTTTGCAGCATGACACCCAGCGAGTTGACGGGGTCCTTCAGGCCGAGGCCGATGAAGGACAGCGCGGTTTCGGAGAGCACGATGTAGGGAAAGGAAATCACGAGGTCGACGATGATGTAAGAGGTGAAGGACGGCAGCAGGTGCCGCCGGATGATGTGGCCCGCCGGTGCGCCGCACAGTTGCGAGGCCAGCACGTATTCCTGATTCCGCTCGACCAGCAGGTGCGTGCGGACGCGGCGGGCGAGGGTGGGCCAGTTGATGAACCCGATGATGATCGAGATGAAGAAGAACCGCATCTCTGATGACCATGTGTCGGGGATGAAGGCGGCGATGGCCATGAACAGCGGGATGATGGGAATGGTCCGGATCGCGTCGGTCACCATCTGGATGATACCGTCGGTCACCCCGCCGAAGTACCCCGCGACCCCGCCGATGATCAGTGCCAGCACGAACGAGATCAACACGCCCAGCGTGCCCACCGCCAGCGAGGTGTAGATCGCGTGCAGGGTTCGGCTGAAGATGTCCTTGCCGGTATCATCGGTGCCGAACAGGTGGATATAGCCCTCGTCGACGCCGAACAGATGCAGCGAGCCGGGGATGAAGCCGAACAGCTTGTAGTCATCGCCGGTCACGAAGAACTGCACATAGCGGCGGTCCTCGGTGTCGACCGTGGTGACAAGCCGCAGGTTCACCGGCGAGCGTTCCGTCTTGAAGCCATAGATGAAGGGCCGCGCCGAACATCCGTTGTGGTCGCAGAATTTCGGGATCTGCGGCGCGCCGTTCAGATAGTCCTTGTCGCGCCCCGCCACGGTCGGGTCGTAGGGCGACAGGAAGGGCGCGAACAGCCCCATGAGGATCAGCGCCACAAGGATCGTCGCGGCGACCATCGCGGTGCGGTTCTTCTTGAACCGCGCCCAGATCAGCTGGCGCTGGGTGGCGGTGAAATAGGCCTCTTTCGCGCGGCGCGCGACGGCGTCCTCGGTCTCGACGACGCTGACGGTGGGGCCCGTCGTTTCGGCGAGGTTCGGCTTGGTGGGGTCGATCTGGCTCATGCCGCGCCTCCCATCACCGATTTGCGGATGCGCGGGTCGATGAGCGCCAGCGCGATGTCGGTGATGAAGTTCACCGCGACGATGCTGGCGGTCAGCAGGAAGATGATCGCGCCGGCAAGCTGCTGGTCGTTCGACCGCGCCAGCGCCTCCAGCAGAAGCGCGCCCGCCTCGGTCAGCGTCAGGATCAGCGCGACGATGGGCAGTTCGTTGAAGATGCGGTTCAGGTCGAAGCCCAGCGAGTTGACGATCGGTCCCAGCGCGTGCCGGGCCGGATAGCGCCACAGCAGCCGCCGGCCGAAAAGGCCGCGCGCGCGCGCGGCGGTGACGTACAGCTTGGCCTGCTCGTCCAGCATAAGCGCCCGCACGGTCTGAAGCGCGAAGGCGGTGGCCGACCAGCCGAGGATGAACACCGGCAGCCACGCGCGGGACAGGAAGTCGCCGACACGGGCCCATGACCAGTCGGCATTGCGGTATTCGTTCGAGAACAGGCCGGTCATCGAGTCGCCGAAGACCACGGTCGAAACCAGCATGATGATCAGCGCCAGAAGGAAGTTCGGCATGGCGAGGCCGAGGTACGAGACAAAGCGCAGCGAGCCGTTCAGAAGCGCGCTGTTCGACGACGCCGATATGATGCCGACGGGTATCGCTATGAGATAGGCCAGGAACAGGGCGGTCAGACAGATGCCCAGCGATATCAGGAACTTGTCTCCGAGAAGGTCATTGATGTTCAGGCGCAGGATGCAGCTGTCGCCGAATTCGCCCTTGAGGAACACGTTGCCGACCCACGACCCCCAGCGCACGAGGAACGGGCGGTCGAGCCCAAGCCGGCGTTCCTCGGCCTCGATGTCGGCCACCGAGATGCCCGAGCCTTGGGTGTTCTTGAAGGCGAGATAGCGCTCGGCGCAGTTGCCTGGCACCAGTTCCATCAGCGTGAAGACGATCAGCGACACCATCAGCAGGGTGAAAAGCGCCATCGCCGCGCGCACTGTCGCGAATTGCAGGAATTGTAACATCCGTCCCCGTCGTGTTTTCCGACAATCCAACCCGGGAATCGTTCGGCCGGTCAAGAAGACGCCGGACAACTCTCGCTGCCCGGCGCCTTTTTTTCACTCAGGTGATGCGGATTGCATCACACCCGATCACTCGTCCAGCCACCACTGCGCGGGCAGGTACGGGAAGGTCCGGTAGTATTCGTAGGACTGGGTCTGGAACTCGGTGACGTTCTTCAGCGCGTTGCGGTGATAGATCACGTTCGGCGCCTGAACCGTGCCGATGAACAGCAGGTTCTTCGTCATCGTGTCCGCCATGCGCGCACCGATCTCGGCTTGCTCGTCCGTGCCCGGCTCGGCGCCCTGGAAGGCGGCGATGTCAGCCATCAGCGACTTCACGAACTCCGGCGGTTCCACGCCCGACGCGCCGTCGCTGTCGACCCACTCGGCCCACAGCATGCCGACGCGGTGCCCGAAGTAGTTCTCGAACGGCGGCACCCACAGTTCGTTGTTGCCCAGCACGATGGCGACCGGCTGGCCCTTTTCCCACATGCCGACATCCAGCGCGTTGGAGGACTGGGCCGAGCGGTACTCGTCCGGGGTGACTTCCTTCACGGTGGTCTGCACGCCCACGTCGGCCCAGTTCTGGGCGACCAGTTCGACGACTTCGCCGCCGATGCCCTGCGTGGCGAACTGCATGTTCAGCACGAAAGCGGACCCGTCGGGCAGTTCGCGGAAGCCGTCACCGTCGGTGTCGACCATGCCGATCTCGTCCAGCAGCGACTTGGCCATTTCGGGATCGTACTGCGCCATGTAAGAGGTCAGCTCCGGATCGACCCAGGCGGGGGTCGGCGAGAAGCCGATGTACTGCTTCGGCACACCCTGACCGAAGAAGGCGACCTCGTTCAGTTCGTCGCGGTTGATGGCGACGGACATCGCTTCGCGGAACTTGAGGTTGCCGAACAGCTCGCGCTTCGCCTCGTCGTCGCTGGTGACGTTGAACGAGAAGGCGGGCATCGCGATCGTCGGCTTCAGCTGGATCGTGTAGTCGCCCTTTTCGGCGCTATCCAGCAGCAGCGGGGCAGAGCCCAGCGTCAGCGACTGCGACTTGTAGTCCGCCTCGCCGTTGACCAGCTTCAGGATCCGAACCTCGTTGTCGTTGGCGTAAAGCTCGTCCTGACGCGAGATGTAGGGAAGCTGCTGGCCCGTGGTGTCGACCATGAAGAAGTACGGGTTCGCGACCAGCGTCCGGCCTTCGGTGGTGTCGCTGGTGTAGATATGGCTTTCCAGCGTCGGATAGGTCGCCTTGTCGAGGCAGGTCAGCTTGTCCGGGTTGTTCAGCATCGGGGTGGGCGTGTCCGTCCAGTCCGAGTTGCCGAAATACGCGGTGATGACTTCCAGCCCGGTCTCGAACCCGCATTCCTGCGCCAGCGCGTCTGCGTCGGCGTTGATGTCCGGGTGGTACTGGCCAAGGAAGTGCATCGGCAGGAAGCCCTGCGCGAAGCTGGTGGCGAAGTGCGCCAGAAGGCCGGGCTTCGGCGACGGCAGCTTGAAGACCACGGTCACGTCGTCCGGCGTCTCGACCGTCATCGGCTCGCCCGCGACGAGGACATAGTCCTTGGGCTGCTCGATGACTTTCGAGTCGAGCGAGATGTTGTCGTACCAGAACTTCACGTCCGCAGAGGTGAACGGCGCGCCGTCGGACCACTTGTGGCCCTCGCGCAGGGTGAAGGTCAGCTCGGTGAAGTCGTCGTTCCACGACCACGACTTCGCGACGTTCGGGACGATGGTGTTCAGGTCGTCGGAATAGCGCACGAGGTTGACGTGGCGCACGGACAGGAAGTCGGACGTGCCGGCCTCGGTCGCGTTCGACAGGGCGTGCAGCGTGCCGCCGTAGCTGCCGACGGTGTCGTAGGGCACGACGACCAGCGGATCGGCCGGCAGGCGCTCGGCCAGCGGCGGCAATTCGGGGTTGCCCTGGATCTCGCCGTTCAGCGCGTCGATCTCGGGGTTGGCGGACAATTCCATTTCGCAGCCGGCGGCCGCTTCGAATTCGGAAAGATCATATTGTTGCGGATAAGCGCCTGCGGCGACGCCCATCATGTCGCTCTGCGTCACGGCCGGGCAGGCGGCCCAGGCAGAGGTCGAGAGCAACAGCAAAGCTCCCGCGCTTAGCAGTCCCTGTTTCATAGTATTCCCCGTTGTTGGTTTTTTGGTATGCGGAGAAAGACTAGGCTTTGTTTCGCCCGTGTGACAACTGGCAACTTATCCACAGAGAATGCTGATAACGCTTGGAATTCCGAAACGTCCGGATGAATGCCGTTGGACGGCGCAGGGCTGCCCGAAAACTGGGCGGCATGCAGAAGCGGTATGACGGCCGAAGCGCCAGTTTCGCCGTGAACCCGGACACTTGGCGGGCGCGCAGAGGGGCGGGAACCGGATGCTGATCCATGTCGGAAAGAATCGCAGCGTCGCCATCGACCTGCGTCTGGCGGTCTGGCTGGCCCTTGTCGCGGGCGCGGTGAACGCGGCCGGGTTCCGCGCGCTCGGCTATTTTTCGGCCAACATGACCGGCAACGTATCGACTGCGTCGGACATGCTGGCGCTGGGTCGCTGGGGCTCGGCCCTGTGGTTCCTGTCACTTCTGGCCGCCTTCGTCGCGGGGGCGATGGTGTCTTCGATGCTGATCGACGCCGGGCGGGCGCGGCGGATCCACGGGGTCTATGCCTTCAGCATCGTGGCCGAAGCGGTCCTGCTGCTGATCCTCGCCGCGCTGGACCTAGCCTTTCCGGTCGCGGTCGGCGGACGGCTGATGATGGTCGGGCTGAGCTTTCTGATGGGACTGCAAAACGCGGCGACGACGCGGATCTCGGACGGCCGCGTCCGCACCAGTCACGTTTCGGGCATCGCGACCGACCTCGGGATCGAACTGGCCTCGGTGCTGCGCCGCAGCCGCTCGCCGGGCGCACGATCGGCCGCGATGCGGGCCCGCCTGACGCTGCATCTGGCCACGCTGGCCGCCTTCTTCGGAGGCGGCGTCGCCGGGGTGCTGGGCTACGAACGCATCGGTCCGTGGGTTTTCGTGCTGGTCGCCGGGGTGCTGCTGGCGCTGGCCGTGCCCGAATTGCGGCGCGCCTACGGGACCGAGACACGATGATCCCCCTTTCAACCGGCACCCGATTGCGGGATATCTCGCGGCCAAGGCGCCGAGTCGCGCCGCATCGGATGGGTCCAGGGCATTTGGCCGGATGGGTTTCGTTCTTTTCGTAAACGGGCTGGTGCTCGTCTTCTTCGCCTTCCTAATGCTGGTGGACGCGGTGCTGTTCGGGACCACGCGCGACGTGTTTCTCGAAGCCGCGACGCTGGCGGGCTTCGTGGGGGCCGGTCTGTGTCTGGCGAGCTGGAACCGGATCACCGGCCTGCGGCGGGTCCATGCCTTCATCATCACCTCAAGCGTCTGGATCATGGCCGCCGTCGCGGGCGCTTTGCCGCTGTATTTTTGGGACCTCACCGGTATCGACGCATTTTTCGAGTCGATGTCCGGGATCACCACCACCGGTTCGACCGTGATGTCCGGTCTCGACAGCACGCCGAGAGGGATCATCCTGTGGCGGGCCATGTTGCAGGCGGTGGGCGGCATCGGCTTCATCGTCACGGCGATCGCGATCCTGCCGATCCTGCGGGTCGGCGGAATGGAACTGTTTCGCACCGAAAGCTCGGAGAAGGGCGAGCGCGAGCTTCGGAACGCCACGCTGTTCGCAACCGCCACCCTGACCACGTACCTGGTGCTCATGGGCCTGTGCGCACTGGTCTACATCCTTGGTGGCATGGACCTTTTCGACGCCGTCACACATGCGATGACAACGCTGTCCACCGGCGGATACTCGGGCTACGACGCGTCCTTCGGACATTTCGACAGCGGGTTCCTGCAGTGGGCCGCGACGCTGTTCATGCTGCTCGGCGCCTTGCCCTTCGCGTGGTACATCCGCGTCGTCCACCGCGGCACCTTCCGCAGCGAGCAGGTGCAACTGATGATCGTCAGCCTTCTGCTGGTGATCCTGCCGCTGGCGCTGTGGGTCTCGACCGCCGACCACATCGCGCCGTGGGTTGCGCTGCGGCTGGTGGCGTTCAACGTCGTGTCGGTGGTGACGACGACGGGTTATGCGACCACGGACTATACGACGTGGGGGCCGGTCGCGGTTGCGGTGTTCTTCCTGCTGACGGCGGTCGGCGGCTGCACCGGCTCGACCGCGGGAGGCGCGAAGGCGATGCGCTGGATCCTTGTCGCGCGCTCGGTCCTTGTCCTGATCCGCCGCATCCATTTCCCGCATATCGTGGGTACCGTGCGCTACGAAGGCCGCCCGGTCGAGGACCGCGTCATCGGGTCCGTCGTGGCGTTCTTCATGTTCTTCGCGGTGACCTTCGGCGTTTTGTCCCTGGTCCTGGCCTACCTTGGTCTCGACCTCGCCACGGCCACCAGCGGCGCGCTCACGGCGCTTGCGAACGTCGGCCCCGGCGTCGGCCCGCTGATCGGCCCCGCCGGCAACTTCGCCAGCCTCAGCGACCCGGTGAAAGCGGTGCTGGCTGTGGGCATGTTCCTGGGCCGGCTGGAGATGATCACCGTCTTCGTCCTGCTGACGCCGCTGTTCTGGCGCGAGATGCTGTGACGGGTTTTTGGTAGGCCCGGAGGGACTTGAACCCCCAACCAAAGCGTTATGAGCGCTCTGCTCTAACCAATTGAGCTACAGGCCCGACCTGCATCGCTGATTAGCAGAGATCGGGCGGGGGTCAAGCTGGGCCGGGTCACGGGCGCGGGTGCTGCGGCCTTCGCGCCATGCGCAGGACGCGCCCGTCAAGGATCGCCAGCCCGGCGGCCAGCACGAGGAACCCGGCAAGCGCACGGCGCGGCAGGGTTTCGTCCAGCACCCACGCCCCCAGCAGGATGGCGACGGGCGGGATCAGCAGCGTCGTCAGCAGCAGGTTGCCGCTGCCCGCCATGGCGAGAACGCGGAAGTACAGAAGGTAGGCGAACGCGGTGCCGATCACCGCGGCATAGGCGAGCGCCGCGAAGGTTCTCGGGGCAAGGCTGGCCTGTGGCGCGCCGTCGAGCCAGAAGGCGGCGGGCACCGCGAACAGCGCGGCTCCGGTCAGCATCCCGGCCGCCGCGGTCAGGGGCGGAAGATGCGACAGGGTCTTGCGGCCCCAAGCGCCCGCCAGCGCGTAAGAGAACGCGCCGCCCAGCACCGCGATCTGGCCCAGCGAGCGCAGGTCGAACCGCAATAGCGCCTCGGGCCCGATCGCCAGCACAACGCCCGCGAAGCCGATGGCCACGCCTGCGACCCGGCGCGCGGTGAGCCGTTCATCGCGGAACACCGCCGCGGCGACCGCCACGCCGAACAGGGCGGTGGCGGCGTTCAGGATCGAGGTCAGTCCGCTTTCTATATGCAACTGCCCCCATGCCATCAGCGCATAGGGCAGGGCGTTGTTCAGGATGCCCATCATGAGGAACGCGCCCCACGTCCGCCAGCCTTTCGGGATCTCTAGTCCACGGACCAGAACGACGCCCCACAGGATCAAAGCCGCCCAGAACACGCGATGCGCCACGACGGTCGCGACCCCGATCTCGTCCAGCGCCACGCGCACCGACAGGAAAATGCCGCCCCAGATCAGGGCAAGAAGCGCCAGTTCGGCCCAGGCGCGCGGAGAGAGGGATTTCTGCGTCATACCCGCCACGTACCGCAGCGGGCAGGGGACGCGCGACCCGGATCGTGCGAATTGGGGATGGGGGCGTCAGAGGCGACCAAGCAGCCGCATCAGGATTCCCGCTTGATGGTCCTGACCTCCGAAGAAAACGGCCAGGATGCGTAGGACCTGTCGGGTGTCGTCGGTATCGAAGTAGAAGACGGCCCGGCCCTTGGTGACGTTGCGGATACCTGCTCCGAGATGCGGCAGCAAACTGCCTTGATGCGGCGCGTAGCCAAGCTCGCGCATTGCCTTCTGTATCTCGGTGATGCGGCGTACGGCGAGGTCGAATGCGTCCCCTTCGGACTCGCCGAAATCGCAAGCAGCCTCGAACAGGAAATCGAAGATCAGCTCGATATCTGCATCGACACCTTCGGCCAGAAGTACGTCATAGACCACGCTCGGCTCGTTTTCGGGCGATCATCTCCGCGGTGCGGGTTTCTGCTTCTGGTGCCGACGTGAACGCGCCCTGTCGCCGCTCGGCAAGAAGCTCGCGCAGCGCGTCCGTTGTCTGCGACTGGTCGCGCAGCAACTCGAGCCCCTGTTGAACGACGGCGCTCAGGCTTGAAAAACGGCCCTGCGCGACGAGTTCCCGCGCATAGGCGTCCTGTGCTTCAGTCAGAGATATCGATGCTTTGACGCTCATGGCGGGCCTCCGATGCTACTCAGTAGCATAATAAGCCGTGACACCCCCGGTCAACCGCCACAGCTTCCCGCTTGCAACGCAAAAGGGCCCCGCCAGCAGGCGGGGCCCCTTCCGCGATCCATCGGGTGGATCAGAAGCTGAAGCCGGCTTTCAGGCCGAAGGCGACGGCGGTGTTCTCGGTGAACTCGCCCGCGGGGGCGCCGCCCACCTGCGTGGTGCCGTCGCCGAACCAGACGTGCTGCAGACCGGCCTGAAGCTTGAAGTTGTCCTGGGTGTAGGTCACCGCCACGCCGACAGCGGTCCGGCCATCGGGCGGGAACAGGTTCGACTTGAAGCCGCCGGTGCCGGGCTCGTAGACACCGAAGCCGGACAGGGCCCAGTTCTCGGTCAGCTGACGTCCGACACCCAGCGTATAGGTGAAGGTATCGTCCTCGTAGGACACCAGCGACTGACCGCCGGTCAGGGTGCCGTAGTCGGCGGGCGAGATGTCGAACTCGGACCAGTCGACCCAGCGGACCTGGCCGAACACCAGCGTGCCGGGGGCGACACCGGTCTGGAAGTCGAGGTTGATCGCCTGCGGCGTGTTCACTTCCATGATTGACGTGTTGCCTGCGCCCAGCGGCGAGGTTTCGGTCGTCGGAAGATCGTGCGAGATGCTGGAGTGATAGGTCAGGGCCACACGCAGCGCGATCTCGGGCTTCTCGTAGGCGGCGCCGACAAGGTAGCCGAAGCTGTGATCGGTCTCGGTCGAGCCGGTCCAGCCTGCCACGAACGGGATGAATGCCTCGGCGTTCAGGCTTTGCTGGCGGATACCGGCGTAAGCGCTGATGTTGTCGGTGAACTTGTAGCGGCCGATGGCCGTCACCGCCGTCGAGCGCAGCGTCGCCATCGCACCGCCGGCGAAATAGCCGGTTCCGGTGGGATAGGCGATCTCGGCGCCATAGGGCCTGTCGAGGATAAGCGCGGTGTCGATCTTGTCGGTCAGCGCGAACTTCAGCGCGACGCCAACGTACTCCAACCCCTCGGCGAGATCGCCGGAAGAACTGCCCGTAAGTGCGGGCGGGATCGTCCCAACCTGCGTGCCGCTTACGCTGGGGTTAATCGAGCCAAAACTGAACTCGACATAGTTCCCCTGTTCAAACAGTGCGGCAATCGACTGGTTCGTCAGCTCGATGCCGCCCGCGTTCGCGACTGTACCGGCGGTCGCCAGAGTAATGGCGGTGCAGGTTAACTTGTTCATTTGATCCTCGTCCCTCGACCTTTTTCGGCTCGTCTAGTGAGTGAGGCTAGACGCGGCATTTTAGCGCGGTCAAATTGTGACGCCACGTCAGAGTGGTAACGCCCGTAAACTACTCGCCCAGCGTCACCGAAACGCCGCACTTAACGACGTTTGGCCGCCTCGCTGCGAATGTTCATCCAGTTCGCGGCAAGAATAAGGACGCCGCCGGCGATGACGCCCCAACTGAGGGGTTCGAGGTAAAAGATCATTCCCACCAGACCGATGATCGGCAGGCGGGCGAAGTCCATCGGCATCACGACCCCTGCCGGCGCGACCGACAGCGCCTTGGTAAGACAGAAATGCGCGGTCAGCCCGGCCATGCCCACCACCGCCAGCCACGGCAGCGATTGCGCCGTCGGCAGCGCCATCTCTCCGTCGATCCCGGCGCAGACAAGGCCGAAAACGCTTTGCATCACGGTCAGGTAGAACAGGATGCAGGTGATCGTTTCGGTCCGGGTCAGCAGGCGGGTGAACAGGGCCGAACCGGCAAAGCCGATGGCCGCCGCCGCCGCCATCGCCTGTCCGGCGCCAAGGGGCGGGCCCCCGAACGGCTGCGTGACGATCAGCACGCCTATGAACCCCAGCGCGGCGGCGATGACGCGAACGCGGGTCAGCATCTCGCCCAGCACCAGCGGCGCCAGCAGCGTGACCCAGAGCGGAGACGTGAATTCCAGCGCGATGACCTGAGCCAGCGGCGCCACGGTGATCGCGTAGAACCACAGGTTTTGCGCGGTGAAATGGCTGATGTTGCGAGCGAGGTGGACGTGCAGGCTGCGCCGGGTGACTTGCCGCAGGGTGCCGGCGATGCCGCCGACCGCAAGCACGATGAGCACGCCGAAGACCGACCGGTAGGCCATGATCTCGAACGTGTCGTGCTGTCCGGCGAGTTCGCGCCCGGCAATCGCCATAGACGTGAACGCGATGACCGCGCCGGTCATCCACGCCGCGGCGCGCAGCGGGTCGCTTTCGGGCACCGCGCGTACGGGCGCGACGGTGGCCGCCGCGGTTGCGGCGATGGTGGTGTTACGGGGCACGGACGTCCTCCCTCGCGCCGGGTGCCGGACAGGGGTAGGCCATCGCGCGGGGAAGGGAAAGGCCCGTCAGTTTGTTCCCGCATCAAGCGGAAGCCAGCAGCATCCCGACAGGAACCGCTGACCGCTTTCGGTCTGCAGCACCAGCGCGACGGTGTAGGGATAATCCCGGTCGCTCATCCCGTCGCTGCAGATTGCGGTCGACACGATGCTTAGCGTGCCAGAGCCCGCGCCCGCATGGCTGAGAGCAACCGGGAAGGTCGCGAACCCCTCGGCCACCGCCGCGCCGCCATATCCGAGGCTCAGCGCGGTGCCCATGACATCGGAATAGACCGCGCCGGTTTCGGCATAGCGGATCGACCAGAACGGCTCGGTCCCGCTGCATTGCAGGCCCGCGGGCAGGGCGGTGCCCGTCAGCGTAGGCAGGGCGGCTTCGGCAAGGAACCGGGTCGCGATCCAGCCGTTGCCCTCTTCCCAGACGATGCGGCCCCAATCGCCGCTGGCGTCGGTCGCGATCACCTCGATGCCCTTGGCGTCAAACGGCAGGTCGCCGATGTCGGCAGAGGCCGCGTCGGGCTCGGCGCGGACATTCAGCGTGTCATCCGAGGCGACGCCGGTGACGTCGTAGTAACCCGGATCGGCGAACGCGGCGGGGGCGAGGGCAAGCAGGGCGGCAATGGCGGCGACGGACTTCATGACGGGCTCCGTGGGGCTGGAAATATCGGTCCAGTCTAGCGGGCCGCAACCGTCCTGTCTTGGGGCTCAGCCGAAAACGCGGGTGTCGATGTAAAGGAAATCCGCCTTGCCGTCGGTGTGGATGCAGCGATAGCCGGCATCCGTAAGCCGCCCATGCGCCCGGTCGATCCGCGCGAAGGCGCGGCGGGTGGCGACGTTGAACTCGTCGTACTCGACGCACAGCTGGCGGGGCCGGATTCCATCGTACAGCATACGCTCGATCACCTCGACCTCGGCGCCCTCGATATCCAGCTTCAGCAGCGGCAAACCGTCTGCCGCGATGCCGTGGTCCGACAGGATGCGCGACAGCGGCACGGCGGGCACCTCGATATGGTCGGTGTCGTCGCGATAGGCATGCTGATAGTTCAGGATAGAGTGCGAGACGTTCGACGGATTGCGCGGACGGAAGAACCGCACGGTCGTCTCGTCATTCCACAGCGCGCGCTGGTCAAGTGTCAGCTGTTCGGCGGAAACCCCCGACAGATCGTAAGAGTCGACCGGCTGATCGCCGCCGCCGACATAGTCCGTGGTGCGGGGCTGGCCGATCCGACCCATGATCGCCCCGTGATGTGCGACCGCGCGCGGGGTCGGGTCGACGATGACCGAACGCGCGCCATAGCGGCGCACGAATTCCACGTCGAACGAGGCGTCCTCGCCCAGTCCGGCGCTGACGATGGTGGCGCCCTGAAGCGCCGGGTCGTTCACGAACGTCCAGCCGCCGTAGCCGGTGCCAAGGTGAACAAGGTCGTAGCCCTCGGCCGTCCCGATCTGTTGCAGCGGATGGGTCCGCTTGATCTGGGCGTCGAGCATGGTGGCCCATGCCCGCACTCGGTTCGCGATGCGCTGGATCATCGGCGGGACGTCATTCCCACTCGATGGTTCCCGGAGGTTTCGACGTGATGTCGTAGGTCACCCGGTTGATCCCGTTCACCTCGTTGATGATCCGGTTGGCGGTCTCGCCAAGGAACTCGTGGGTGAAGGGATAATAGTCGGCGGTCATCCCGTCGACCGAGGTGACGGCCCGCAGCGCGCAGGCATAGTCATAGGTGCGCCCGTCGCCCATCACGCCCACGGTCCGGACCGGCAGCAGCGCCACGAAGGCCTGCCAGATCTCGTCGTAAAGGCCGTGCTTGCGGATCTGGTCGATATAGACCGCGTCGGCCTTGCGCAGGATGTCCAGCTTGTCGCTGGTGATCTCGCCGGGGCAGCGGATTGCAAGGCCGGGGCCGGGGAAGGGATGTCGGCCGATGAACTTGTCGGGCAGGCCAAGCTCGCGGCCCAGCGCGCGGACCTCGTCCTTGAACAGGCCGCGCAGCGGTTCCACCAGCTTGAGGCCCATCTTTTCCGGCAATCCGCCGACGTTATGATGCGACTTGATGGTGACCGAGGGCCCGCCCGAGAAGGACACGCTTTCGATGACGTCCGGGTACAGCGTGCCCTGCGCCAGAAACTCGGCGCCGCCGATCTCGCTCGCGTGTTTCTGGAACACGTCGATGAACAGCCGGCCAATGGTTTTTCTTTTGACTTCCGGGTCGCTTACACCCTCAAGTTCACCCAGGAACAGGTCGGCCTCGTCGGCGTGGATCAGCGGGATGTTATAGTTGTCCCGGAACATACTGACGACTTCTTCGGCCTCGTCCTGGCGCATCAGGCCGTGGTCCACGAACACGCAGGTCAGCTGGTCGCCGATCGCCTCGTGGATCAGCACCGCCGCGACCGAGCTGTCGACGCCGCCGGACAGGCCGCAGATCACCTTGCCGTCGCCGACCTGGTGACGGATCTTGGCGATTGCTTCCGCCTTGTAGGCGCCCATCGTCCAGTCGCCCGAGAAGCCGGCGAGACGGGTGAAGTTCTGCAGGATCAGCCGCCCGTTCGGGGTGTGATGCACCTCGGGGTGGAACTGCACCGCGAAGAAGCGGCGCGCCTCGTCACAGACGATGGCATAGGGCGCGTTGGGCGAGGTGCCGATGACCTCGAAGCCCGGGGCCAGCGCCGTCACGCGGTCGCCGTGGCTCATCCAGACCTCTTCCTTGCCGTGGGTGAACAGCCCGCGGAAGATGCGATCAGAGGTGTGCGCGCCGGTCGGTCCGACATAGGCGCGGCCGAATTCGCGGTGGTGGCCCGATTCGACGCGGCCGCCCAGCTGCTGCATCATCGCCTGCTGGCCATAGCAGATCCCGAGCACGGGCACGCCCATCTCGTAGACCTTCATCGGCGGCAATGGCGCGTCCTCGTCCGTGACGCTGCACGGACCGCCGGACAGGATGATGGCGAGCGGGCTGAATTCCTCCAGAAAAGCCGCGTCGACGGTCTGGAAGGGGTGGATTTCGCAGTAGACATTCGCCTCGCGAAGGCGGCGCGCGATCAGCTGCGTCACCTGGCTGCCGAAGTCGATGATCAGAAGGCGTTCGTGGGAAGCTGTCATGGCATGCCAATAGGCATTGCCGGGAGCGGGCGCAAGAGTGTCCGACACGCCGTTTCGCGACCCCGTATGTCGCTTTCACGACTATTCCGACGCAAACCGCCATTGGCACCGCCGCAGGGGGCGGTATGACCGGACCAATTCGGTACAGGAGGACGACGATGTCAGAGGCAGGCACACGCCGCAGGGCGCGGGGAGGCGGCGGCGCCGCGCGGCGGGCAGAACGCACCAGCGTCCGCATCGAGGCCGCCCGCTTCATCGAGCGCAACATCCCCAACTTCGAGATCCTCAACGAAGAAGCGCTCCAGATCATCGAAACCAACGCCGAGACGGTGCTGGAAGAGATCGGTGTGAACTTCGTCGAGAACCCGGCCGCTCTGGACCTGTGGCGCGAGGCCGGGGCCGATGTTCAGGGCGAGCGGGTCCATATCCCGCGCGGGCTGGCGCGCCAGCTGTGCGCGACCGCGCCCGGCAGCTTCACCCAGCACGCGCGCAATCCCGACCGCAACGTCGAGATCGGCGGCAACAGCCTTGTGCTTGCGCCGGTCTACGGCCCGCCCTTCGTTCGCGACCTCGAAGGCAACCGCCGCTATGCCACGCTGTCGGATTTCCACGACCTCGTGAAACTGGGCTATATGTCGAAATGGCTGCACCACTCGGGCGGCACAGTGTGCGAGCCGACCGACGTCGCGGTGAACAAGCGCCACTTCGACATGCTGCTGGCGCACATGACGCTGTCGGACAAGCCCTTCATGGGGTCCGTCACCGAACCCAGCCGGGCGCAGGATTCGGTGGACATGTGCGAGATCCTGTTCGGCAAGGACTTCGTCCAGCAGAACACGGTGATGACCTCGCTGATCAACATCAACTCGCCGCTGACCTTCGACGCGACGATGATGGGTGCGCTGGAAGTCTATGCCGCCAACAACCAGGCCTGCATCGTCTCGCCCTTCATCGTGGGCGGCGCGATGGCGCCGGTCTCGGTCGCGGGCACGCTGACGCAGGTGCTGGCCGAGGGGCTGGCAGGCATCGCGTACTCGCAGCTGGTTCGCAAAGGCGCGCCGGTGATCATGGGCGCTTTCGTGACCTCGATCGACATGAACTCGGGCGCGCCGACCTTCGGCACCCCGGAAGCGTCGCAGATCACCTACGGCGTCGGTCAACTGGCGCGGCGCCTGGGGCTGCCGTATCGCTCGGCCGGGGGCTTTTGCGGCTCGAAACTGCCGGACGCGCAGGCGGCTTACGAATCCGCGAACTCGCTGAACGTGGGTCTGATGTCGGGCGTGAACTTCATGCTGCACGCCTGCGGCTGGCTGGAGGGCGGGCTGGTGTCCGACATCCGCAAGTTCGTGATGGATGCCGACCAGCTTGGCGTGCTGCACGGGCTGGCCAAGGGCGTGACGGTCGACGAGAACGCGCAGGCGATGGACGCGATCCGCGAAGTGGGGCCGGGCGGTCACTATCTTGGGTGCGCCCACACGCAGGCGAACTTCAAGACTGCCTTCTGGCGCAGCGAATTGCTGGACTACAAGCCGTTCGAGACCTGGGCCGAGGAAGGCGCGCGCGACACGCTGGCGCTGGCGACGGAACGGGCGCGGAAGCTGCTGAACGACTACCAGCAGCCGCAGATGGATCCCGCCGTGTCCGAGGCGCTGGCCGCCTATGTGGCCGAGCGCAAGGCGTCGATGCCCGACAGCTTTACCTGATCACGGCGGAACGGGGGAT
Source organism: Psychromarinibacter sp. S121 (assembly GCF_049801035.1). Classification (NCBI taxonomy): domain Bacteria; kingdom Pseudomonadati; phylum Pseudomonadota; class Alphaproteobacteria; order Rhodobacterales; family Paracoccaceae; genus Psychromarinibacter; species Psychromarinibacter sp. S121. The sequence continues at coordinate 1,626,881 of NZ_JBNAGE010000001.1, read as the reverse complement.
GTCCGGCACCGGACGCTCCCGTTCGTCGGCCGCGTCGCGCGCGGCCTCGGCGGTCAGCAGGCGCGTTTCGCCGATCAGCGCGGTCAGCGCCTCGATATGGCGGGGCGCGGAATAAGAGGCGTCGCCGGACCGCCGGGCGTCGTCCATCATCTCTTCCAGCGCCAACAGCGCGGGAACCGTCCGGCGGGGCAGCGGCGCGGCGATCGTTCCGATGACCCGGCGCAACACCCGCTCACGGTTGTATTCCCCCAGCGCGTACCGGACCGCCGAAAGCAGCAGCCGCGGTCGCCGCAGCCCGTTCACCACGTCCTGATAGCGTGTCATGGCCGTTCTCCACTGTTTCCATCGTGATGGCGGACAGCATGACCGACCCGCGTAAGGTGTTGCGTCTCTGGGTTTCGGTCCTCGGCGTTAGGTAAATGTTCACAAATTGGGGACAGTTTTTACGTCCTGTTGATAAAATTAACCAATTGGAAACTAATTCCACCACAAGTTGTTAGTGCTTTTGCGCTGGAGGGGTGCGCGGGGGACGCGCGGTTCTCTTTTGCAAGGCGTCAGGAAACCACCGTCAGGGGCATCGAACACGATGACCGGAAACAGAGGAACCGCATCCGGGAACCCGTTCCCGGACTGGCTGCCGATCCATGTGCGCCACTACCTCGTGCATACGGAATGCGGACAGTCGATCAGGGCGCTGGCGCGGCTTGCGGGCTGCCATGCGTCCACCGTGATGCGCCAGGTCAGGCGCAACGAAGGCCGACGCGACGACCCTGTGGTCGACAGGGCATTCACAAGGCTGGCGGCCGACGCCCGGTCGCAGCCCCACCTTTCATGCAAGGAAAGCCGGAAGATGAAGATGGACAGCCGCATCAGGAACGGGGCATGGCCCGACGAGGAGAAGGTCAACAGCGAAGCCCGGCGGATCCTGCGCCGCCTGTCGGAACCCGATGCGGTTCTGGCGCTGGCGCCGGGGATGGAGAAGGCGGTCGTGGTCCGCGAACTGTCGGACGGACGCAGCGTCCGGACCGCGGTGCTGGACACCGGCATCGCCGAGGCTTTCGTGCTGAAGGACTGGATCGAGGGCAAATCGAAGGGCCGCGTGTCCCGCTACCGGATCACGCCCGCGGGCCGCTCGGCGTTGAAGCGCCTGCTGGCGGAACACGAAGGCCAAGGCGGCTTTGCCGAGGCGCCCTCGGTCTTCGGAGAGCAACACCGGGACTATGCCGACGGAGCGAACGGGCAGGGAGAGCCCGAGGAGCAGGGCGCGCGCAAAAGCAGGCGCGTGCGGTACAACGCCAACGAAAGCCCGCTGGTGGCTCTGGCGCGGCGCCGGGACAAGGACGGCCAGCCGTTTTTGGAACCGGATCTGGTCACCGCCGGAGAACGGCTGCGCGAGGATTTCGAACTGGCGCAGCTTGGACCGCGTGTCGCGCAGAACTGGGAACGGTTCCTGACCGGCGCGGACCGGGGCGGCTTCGGGGCGGGTGGCTGCGGCAACGGTTCGGACCGCGCCCGAGACCGGGTGTCGGCGGCGCTGAAGGAACTTGGGCCGGGGCTGGGCGACGTGGCGCTGCGGTGCTGCTGTTTTCTCGAAGGGATGGAACAGGCCGAAAAGCGCATGGGCTGGTCGGCGCGGTCAGGGAAGATCGTCCTGAAGATCGCGCTGCAAAGGCTGAAGCGGCATTATGAAACGCTGGGCGCGGAGGCGCAGATGATCGGCTAGCCCGACCGTTTCGACGCTCGCAAAAAGGGCGCCCGTGGGGACGGGCGCCCTTTGCGTTTCACGAAGCCGCGCTGTGGCGGGCAGAGGTTACTCAGCCGCCTGCTGCGGCGTCTTCTCGGTCACCGGCACGGCGTTGGCGTCGTACTTGTCGGGGTCCGCCGCTTTCACCGCATCGCGCACGCCCCTGCCGTAGTCCGGGTGGACCTGATCGAACAGCTTGCATTGACGCTCGATGATCTCGGCCGGAACACCGCCCATGGCCGCGGCCACGTTCGAATAAAGACGCTGTTTCTCGCCATCGTCGAAGATGTTGAACAGCGCCGTCACCTGCGTGAAGTCGTCATGCCCGGTGCGGTGGTCGTAGCGGTCCGCGTCTCCCGAGATCTTCAGCGGCGGTTCCTTCGCCTCGGGAACCTCGACCGGCGCGCCGTCGACCGAGTTCGGCTCGTAATAGGCGTCGGGGGTGCCGGTCTGAAGACCTGCGTAGTTCATCGCACCATCCTTGTGATAGTGATGCGCCGGACAGCGCGGCTGGTTCACCGGCATCTGCTCGTAATGCGTCCCAAGGCGATAGCGGTGCGCGTCGGCGTAAGAGAAGATCCGCGCCTGCAGCATCTTGTCCGGCGACCACGAGATGCCGGGCACTACGTTCGACGGGCTGAAGGCGGCGTACTCGATTTCCTGGAAATAGTTCTCGGGGTTCCGGTTCAGCTCCAGCACACCGATGTCGATCGGCGGATAGTCCGCGTGCGGCCAGACCTTCGTCAGGTCGAACGGGTTGTAATCCGTCTTCTCGGCGTCGGTCTCGGGCATGATCTGGACCTGCACCTTCCAGCGCGGGAAATCGCCTTCGTCGATCGCGGTGTAAAGCCGCTCCTGATAGCCCTCGCGGGTCTTGCCCACGACCTTCTCGGCGTCCTCGTTGGTGTAGAAGTCGTGGCCCTGCTCGGTCTTAAAGTGGAACTTGACCCAGAAGCGTTCGCCTTCGGCGTTCCAGAACGAGAAAGTGTGCGAACCGTAGCCGTTCATGTGCATCGGCGACTGCGGCAGCCCGCGGTCCGACATCAGGATGGTGACCTGATGCAGCGATTCCGGCGATAGCGACCAGAAGTCCCACATCGCGGTGGGCGAGCGCAGGTTGGTCTTCGGGTGCCGCTTCTGCGTGTGGATGAAGTCGGGGAACTTGTAGGGATCGCGGACGAAGAACACGGGCGTGTTGTTGCCCACGAGGTCCCAGTTGCCGTCCTCGGTATAGAACTTCAGCGAGAAGCCCCGCACGTCGCGTTCATGGTCGGCGGCGCCGGCCTCGCCCGCAACCGTCGAGAAGCGGGCAAGCATCGGGGTCTCGGCGCCCGGCTGCAGCGCCTTGGCGATGGTGTATTTCGAGATGTCGCCGGTGATTTTCAGGACGCCGTGCGCGCCCCAGCCCTTGGCGTGGACGGTACGCTCGGGGATGCGCTCGCGGTTCTGGTGAGCGAGCTTTTCGATCAGTTGGTAGTCCTGCATCAGAACCGGGCCGCGCGGACCGGCGGTGATACTGTCCTGGTTGCTGGGAACCGGGGCGCCTGCGGTGGTGGTGAGTTTTCTGGACATGGGTGTCCTCCGAAGCTGGATAATGTCTGGCTTTCGGAGGAGGTAGCGCGGCGCATGGCGGCGTCGAGACAAAGTGCGATTTCAAAGGGTTATGAAAGGGATAGGGTGGGGTTATGGGTGGTTGATGGCAGAGCGCGATGTAGGCCCGTCCGGCGCGTTGGGGCGACTTTGTTGGGATGGGTTGGGATGGGGTAAAACCCCATCCTACAAGCTTGATCAGGGCTTGGCGTAGGATGGGGTTTCACCCCATCGACCCAAACCCGGCCCGGCATCACGTCGGACGGGGTTTCACCCCATCCGCCCAAAAACCCAACAAAAAACCCGGCAATCCCATCGGACTGCCGGGCCGGTATCTCATCTCTCGCGGGACGCGCGCCCCTCACCGGGTCACGCGGCCGCGGTGGCCTTCGCTTCTTCGAGGTATTTCATCACGGTCTCGGGGCTCGACTCGCCATACGGGTCTTCGCCGTGGTTGTCGCACAGGCCCGGCTCTTCGAACCACGCTTCGATCACGCCGTCATTCACGACGGCCGCGTAGCGCCACGAGCGCATGCCGAAGCCAAGGTTGTCCTTCGCGACCAGCATGCCCATGCGGCGGGTGAACTCGCCCGAGCCGTCCGGGATGACCTTCACGTTCTCGATGCCCTGGGCTTTGGCCCACTGGTTCATCACGAAGCTGTCGTTGACCGACATGCAGTAGATCTCGTCGATGCCGAGATCCTTGAAGGTGGCGAAGTTGTTCTCGAACCCCGGCAGCTGGTAGGTCGAGCAGGTCGGCGTGAAGGCACCCGGCAGCGAGAACAGCACGACGCGCTTGCCTTTGAAGTAGTCGTCGGTGGTCATGTCCTGCCAGCGGAACGGGTTCGGGCCGCCAACGGCCTCGTCGCGAACGCGGGTGCGGAAGGTGATCTTGGGAAGGGTCTGACCGGCTTTCATGCGCTGGGTCCTCGTCTGTCGTGATGCTGCATCTGCGAAATGTCTTATCGGTCGGGATTGTGCAGCTGCAACACGACCTTGGCGATTTGGCACGGTTCGATTTGCATAGCCGCCATGCGCCTGTCGGAAAGCGACGCATTGGCTGTTGGGATTTCCGTTGGAAATGCATTACATAGCTATCCAGCGAGGAGGTCCCATGCGTGATCTGAAGATTCCCGATCAGCGCCACCCGGAAAAGGCGCACCGCCCGGATAACGCCCAGCCGAAGAAACCCGACTGGATCCGCGTCAAGGCACCCGTCAGCGCGGGCTACAAGGAAACGCGCGACATCATGCGCGAGCACAAGCTGACGACCGTCTGCGAGGAAGCGGGCTGTCCGAACGTCGGCGAGTGCTGGAGCCAGGGCCACGCGACCATGATGATCATGGGCGAGGTCTGCACCCGCGCCTGTTCGTTCTGCAACATCGCCACGGGCAAACCGCCCGAGGCGCTGGACGTGTTCGAGCCGGGCCGCGTCGCCGACGCCGTGTCGAAGCTGGGGTTGAACCACGTCGTGATCACCTCGGTGGACCGCGACGACGTCGAGGACGGCGGGGCCGAGCATTTCGCGATGACCATCCGCGCCATCCGCAAGCGCGCGCCGGACACCACGATCGAGATCCTGACGCCGGACTTCCTGAAGTCGAAGCCGGGTTCGCTGGAAGTGGTGGTCGAGGCGCGGCCCGATGTGTTCAACCACAACCTCGAAACCGTGCCGGGCCTGTACCCCGAGGTGCGGCCGGGTGCGCGGTACTTCCACTCGCTGCGGCTGCTGCAGCGCGTGAAGGAACTCGACCCGTCGATGTTCACCAAGTCGGGTATCATGGTGGGTCTGGGCGAGGACCGTCAGGCGGTGCTTCAGGTCATGGACGACATGCGCGCCGCCGACATCGATTTCCTGACCATCGGCCAGTACCTGCAGCCGACGCCAAAGCACCACCGCGTCGACCGCTTCGTCACCCCCGAGGAATTCGCGGGCTACGAGAAGTCGGCCTATGGCAAGGGCTTCCTGATGGTTTCAGCCACGCCGCTGACCCGGTCGAGCTACCACGCCGGGGATGATTTCGCCCGCTTGCGCGATGCCCGGCAACGGAAGCTCGGGCTGGCGTGATGCGGGGCGGGGTGAGAACCCCGTCGTGCGGTCGGTTCGTGCGGTTAATTGCGGGTAAGGATGGGGTGAAACCCCATCGAACGGGCGGTTGGTGCGGTTAGTTGCGGGCAGATGGGGTGAAACCCCATCCTACGGTTCCGGCCCATCGATGCGATCGATCCAACGTAGGATGGGGTTCTACCCCATCACCCCAATCCATACCGACAAGCGTAGGATGGGGTTCTACCCCATCACCCCAATCCATACCGACAAGCGTGGGATGGGGTTCTACCCCATCAACCCAACCCATACCGACAAGCGTAGGATGGGGTTCCACCCCATCAAGCCAACCCATACCGACAAGCGTAGGATGGGGTTCCACCCCATCACACACCCCACACAACACCCTAAAACCGCCAATCGAGATACGCGCTGACCGCCGTGTCGTCGCCGTCCTCGAGCCCGGCGCCAAGGTTCACTCCGATGCCGTTCGCCAACTGGTACCGCCCCGAAACCGCCAGCGTCGACGCGGAGCCGTCCAGCGGCACCTGAACCACGCCGGACAGGCCGAAATCCGGCGTCACCGCGTAGCTTCCGGACACCTCGAACAGGTCGGGCAGGGTGGCCGAATCCGGGACGAAAACCGCAGCCCCCGCCGTCATCCGCGCGCCCGTCCACAACGCCGCCAGCTTGGCGTGGGTGCCGGTGTCGTGGTCCAGATCGCCATCGACCGCGCCCGAGAAGGTCCACGCGCCCTGCGACCAAGCTGCGCCGACCGCGACGATGGTGACCTTCCGGCTTTTCTCGCGATGGGCCGAGACCGCGAAATCGACCGGGCCAAGGCTCGCATCGAGCCGCGCGCCAAGCGGCAGGTAGCCGTCGAACATCGCGCCCCATGTCGCCTCGGACCGGGTCATGGTCGCACGCTCGGCGCCCAGCGTCGGCAGGATCTTGTCCAGCGCCGAGGGGGCGAAGCTGTCGTAGGCGGGCTTCACCACGCCAGCAGAGACTTTCGCGCCGGGGAAGGTCCACGCCAGCGCGCCGTAGGTCTCGTGCGGGGTGTCGGTCTTGTTGAGGTAACCGTAGGCGCCCAGTTCAAAGGACAGCGGCGTGCGCCCGACGCCCAGCGACAACAGCAGGTCGCCCGCCACGAACGGGGCCGAACCCGGTATCCGGTCGGTCGCGCCGAGCGCCACCCAGCCCTCTGCGCGGAACGGCCAAGCCCCGTCCGCCTGCGCCACGCCGCCCGTGGCCGCCAGAATGATTGCCAGACCCCAAGCCCGCATCGCCCACACCCTTTGTCAGACCGCCTAGGATAGACCTGCGGGCGGCAGAGGAAAGGGCATTAAACCGGCTGCGCCGGTTTCCGCGCGTGGAAGATGAAGCCGAGGAAGTTCAGAAGAACCTGCGCGGCAAGGATCGCGGTCGAGCCGGTGGGGTCGTAATCGGGCGCGACCTCGACTAGGTCGATGCCGATCACCTCGTTGCGCTGCGCCACGGCCTGCAAGAGTTCCAGCACCTCGTAATACAGAAAGCCGCCGTGGCTGGGCGTCCCGGTGCCCGGCGCGATCGACGGGCAGAAGGCGTCGATATCCAGCGTGACATAGACCTTCGCCCCCTTCGGAACGCTGTCGAGCGCCGCCAGCCCCGCCTTGCGCACCTGCCGCACCGACAGGATGGTCGAGCCCATCGCCCGCGCATCGGCATAGCCCTCTTTCGCGGTGGAAGAGACGTTGCGGATGCCAAGCTGGGTCAGGCCGGTGACATAGGGCTTCTCGGCGGCGCGGCGCATCGGGTTGCCGTGACCGTTGCGGACGCCATGCCGCTCGTCGACGAAATCCAGATGAGCGTCGATCTGCAACACGTGGAAATCGCCCGCGGTCTCGAAGGCCTCGATGCAGGGGATGTTGACCGAATGATCGCCGCCGATCACCACCGGCAGCGCGCCCGCCCGCAGGATCGCCGAGACGCCGTCGCGGATATTGGCATGGCTGCGCATGGTGTCGGTATGGACGATGTCGGCGTCTCCGATGTCGACGATCCGCACGTCCGCGCCCAGATAGGTCGCGTCGTCCTCGTGATCGTAGGCGCCGGCGTGGCCGAACGAGAACAGCGTCGACGCCTCGCGGACCGCGCGGGGACCGAACCGGGCGCCTGCGCGCCACTGGGTGCCCGCGTCAAAGGGCGCGCCGAGGATGGCGACATCCGCTTCGATGGCGTCCCAGTCCTCGACATAAGGCCGCTTGCCGAAGGTGGAGATGCCCACGAAGGGCAGGTTCAGGCGACCGCTGTCGTATCCATGTGTGCTCATGGCCCGAAGGCTCGCGCCAATCGCGGGTCCGTGCAAGAGGGTGCGACGGCTTGCGCCTTGGCAAGCGGCGCGCGGGGCGGTTAGGTGACCACATTCCGAAGCATGAATGCGACGCCGATGACCCCGTTCCAGAAAACTCCCGCATGGCGCAGCACTCCGCCCGCGCTGTTTCCGCCCGTGATGGGCCTGTTCGGGCTGGCGCTTGCATGGCGCAGGGCCTCGGCCTTCTCGGACGCGGCGGGGACGATCAGCGACCTTGTGTTCGGTGTCGTGACGATGCTGTTCCTGCTGTTGGCCGCAGCCTACGTGGCGAAGGTGATCAGCGCGCCGGAAGTGGTCGGGCGTGACCTGACGGTTCTGCCGGGGCGGCTGGGGCTGTCGGCGTTCTCGATGTCGGTGATGCTGCTGGGTGCGGGACTGGTGCCGTTCAGCACCGGGCTGGCCACGGTTCTGGTGTTCGGCGGGCTGGCCCTGCACGCGGCGCTGGCGGTGTGGATCGCGCGCCTGTTGTTGGCCGCTCCGCCCGAGGGACGCGCGGTGACGCCCGCGTGGCATCTGAGTTTCGTGGGCTTCATCGTGGCCCCGCTGGCCGCCGCGCCGTTGGGCTACGAGGGGCTGGCGCAACTGGTGCTTTACGCGACAGTCCCCGTCGCGGCTGTGATCTATGGCCTGAGCCTGCGCCAGTTCCTGACCCGCCGCGCGCCAGAGCCGCTGCGGCCTTTGCTTGCCATTCACCTTGCGCCGCTGGCGCTGTTCGGTACGGCGGCGGCGCTGACCGGGCAGGGCGCGCTGGCGCTTGGCTTCGCCACGGCGGCCTCGGGGCTGATCCTGCTTTTGCTGGCGTCGGCGCGCTGGCTGACGACGGTGGGTTTCTCGCCGCTCTGGGGCGCGTTCACCTTCCCGCTGGCCGCGTATGCCGGGCTTTGCCTGACGCTGGCGCCCGCGTACGAGGCCTTCCGCTGGCCCGGTTTCGCCGCGCTGATCGCCGCCTCGCTACTGATCCCGTGGATCGCGGCGAAGGTCGTTCGCATGTGGCTGCGCGGAAGCCTTGCGCCCAAGACAAACGCGGCAGTCGCCTGAGGTGCGGCTTTAGCCCTTTCCATTTTCCCGCTTGCGTGAAATAGCAAACTGCCAAAACGAAAACTCCAAAGGAGACCCTCATGGAGATTCGCGAGGCCCTTACTTTCGACGACGTTCTGCTGGTCCCTGCGGCCTCCAGCGTGCTGCCGTCCACGGCGGACACCCGGACGCATGTGACCCGGTCGATTGCCCTGAACATCCCGCTTCTGAGCTCTGCCATGGACACGGTGACCGAGTCCCGTATGGCGATCACGATGGCGCAGGCCGGCGGGATCGGGGTGATCCACAAGAACCTCGATGTCGAGACGCAGGCCCGTGAAGTCCGGCGGGTGAAACGCTTTGAAAGCGGTATCGTCTACAACCCGGTGACGCTGCGCGCGGATCAGACGCTGGCAGACGCCAAGGCCCTGATCGACCGCTACAATTTCACCGGCTTCCCGGTGGTGGACGAAAAGGGCCGGGTGGTCGGCATCGTCACCAACCGCGACATGCGCTTCGCCACCTCGGACGACACGCCGGTTCGGGTCATGATGACCTCGAAGGACCTTGCGATCCTGCAGGAACCTGCTGACCGGGACGAGGCGATCTCGCTGATGAAGGCGCGCCGGATCGAGAAGCTGCTGGTCACCGACGAGGCCGGCAAGCTGACCGGTCTGCTGACCCTGAAAGACACCGAGATGTCGGTGCTGAACCCCACCGCCTGCAAGGACCGGCTGGGCCGCCTGCGGGTCGCGGCGGCGACGTCGGTCGGCGACTCGGGGTTCGAACGGACCGAGGCCTTGGTGGACGCGGGCGTGGACATCGTGGTGGTCGACACGGCGCACGGCCATTCCAAGGGCGTGCTGGATGCGGTGACCCGCGCCAAGCTGCTGTCGAACGAGGTGCAGGTGATCGCGGGCAACGTCGCCACCGGCGACGCGGTACGGGCGCTGGTCGATGCCGGTGCGGACGCGGTGAAGGTCGGGATCGGGCCGGGCTCGATCTGCACCACGCGGATGGTCGCCGGTGTCGGCGTTCCGCAGCTGACCGCGATCATGGATTGCGCGGCGGCGGCGGGTGACGTTCCGGTCATCGCGGACGGCGGCATCAAGTTCTCGGGCGACTTCGCCAAGGCGATTGCGGCGGGCGCGTCCTGCGCCATGGTCGGCTCGATGATTGCGGGCACCGATGAAAGCCCGGGCGAGGTGATTTTGTATCAGGGCCGGTCGTTCAAGTCGTATCGCGGCATGGGCTCGCTGGGCGCGATGGCGCGCGGCTCGGCAGATCGGTATTTCCAGAAGGACGCGGCCAGCGACAAGCTGGTGCCGGAGGGGATCGAGGGGCAGGTGCCCTACAAGGGATCGGCCGGCGCGGTGATTCACCAACTGGTCGGCGGCCTTCGCGCCGCGATGGGCTATACCGGCTGCGCAACGGTCGAGGAAATGCGGAAGAACTGCCAGTTCGTGAAGATCACCGGTGCGGGGCTGAAGGAAAGCCACGTCCACGACGTGCAGATCACCCGCGAGTCGCCCAACTACCGCCTGATGTGACGACCCGGCGATGACTCCCGGAGCCCGCATCGCGGCGGCCATCGCCGTGCTGGACGACGTCCTGTCGGGCGAACCCGCCGAGAAGGTGCTGACCACATGGGCGCGCCGGAACCGCTATGCGGGCTCTGGCGACCGTGCGGCGATCCGCGACCACGTCTACGACGCGCTGCGCTGCCGCCGGTCCTTCGCCTGGATGGGCGGTGCCGAGACCGGTCGCGGCCTGATGCTGGGCGCGCTACGGGCCGAGGGGGTGGACCCCTCTGACCTTTTCAACGGCGAGGGCTATGCGCCCGCGCCGGTCGCGGCGGACGAAACCGGCAATGATCTGGCGGACGCGCCCAGGGCCGTGCGGCTGGATATGCCCGACTGGCTGATGGCGCCCCTGGCGGACAGCCTTGGCGATGGTCTGGAACCGGCACTTGCAACGCTTCGGACCCGCGCGCCGGTGTTCCTGCGGGTGAACCTGGCCCGCGGCGATCTGGCCGAGGCGCAGCGCGTGCTGGCCTCCGACGGCATCGAAACCCGCCCAAATCCGCTGGCCCAGACGGCGCTGGAAGTCACCGCCAACCCGCGCCGGGTGGCGCAGTCGCAGGCGTACCGGGACGGCCTGGTCGAGTTGCAGGACGCGTCCAGTCAGGCCGCCTGTGCGGCGGTCCCGGTGCAGCCCGGCGACCGGGTGCTGGACTACTGCGCCGGGGGCGGCGGCAAGGCGCTGGCGCTGGCCGCGCGGGGCGCGCGCGTTACCGCGCACGACACCGACCCCCGCCGGATGCGCGATATCCCCGTGCGGGCCGACCGAGCCGGCGTGGCCATCGTGACCGAGGCATCGGTGCCCGCGTCCGACCGGTTCGACCTTGTGCTGTGCGACGTGCCCTGTACCGGTTCCGGTACCTGGCGGCGGACGCCCGAGGCGAAATGGCTGCTGACGCCCGAACGGCTGGACGCGCTGTGCCAGATGCAGGCCGAGATCCTGACCACCGCATCGCGCCATGTGAAGCCGGGCGGGCATCTTGTCTACATGACCTGTTCGCTGCTGGACGCCGAGAATGCAGGGCAGATCGAAAAGTTCCTTGGCGATACCGAAGGTTGGACGCTGACCTTCTCGCAAAGGTTCAGCCCCGTCGACGGCGGGGACGGTTTCTTCGTCGCCGTGCTCTCGGCCTCCTGAGCCTTAGGCGCCACCGGATCTTAAGATTGCATTAACCATTTGCCGCCAAGCTTCCGCGCGTGAAGCGGGGGTAACTGAGTGTCCGATGTCGCAAGACCTCCCGGCGCGTTGACGCGCATGGCGCTGACGGTCGCGCCGCACTGGCGCCGCGTGCTGGCGCCGGCTGCGGGCTGTCTTGGGCTGGCGCTGTTGTTCTCTGGCGATTTCACCGGGCTGGCCTTTCTTGTGGTCGGAACGACGCTGGCCATGCTGGGCGGGCTGATCGGCGGTCTGGTGCTGCGGTATCGCGGGCGGCAGGCGCATGTGATGGCCGCGATCGCTACCCTTGTCGGTCGAGATGCGGTGCCGACCTTCCTGACCGACGAAGACGGCGGCATCGTCTATCGCAACACCGCCGCCGCGTCCCGCTATCAGGGCGGCGACGCCGAAACGCTGGCCGGCGCCATCGGCGATCACTTCGCCGCGCCGGCGCAGGTCATCTCGCGGCTTCGATCGCGCGCCGACGCGCAGGGCACTGCAGCCGAGGATGTGGCGACCGCCTATGGCGTCCTGCGCCTAAGCGTCACCAAGGCCGAGCCCGGCGGGCATATCTGGCGGCTCGACGAACACGCCAGCGCTTCGGCGGAAGATATCGAAATGCCGATGATGCGGCTGTCCCGCACCGACTCGATCGTCGCGATGAACCTTGCGATGGAGCGGTTGATCGGCGGGCGGCCCAAGACGCTGGACCGGCTGGTTACCGACCTGCCGCTGCGCAACGGGCAGATGCACACGCTGGACACCGCCAAGGGACAGGTCGCCGCGCATATCGTCACCATCGTCGAACCGGGCGGTTTGCGGCAGGCCTATGTCTGGCCCGGCGAATCCCCCGACACCGCGATGACCCATGCGGACGCGCTGCCGGTGCCGGTGATGAAACTGTCGGCGGAGGGACGCATCCTGATGGCGAACCGCCGGGCGCGGGCATTGCTGGCGCTGCCGGAGGAGGAAGAGATCGACTTCGCCGCCACGGTCGAAGGGCTGGGCCGCCCGGTCGAAGAGTGGCTGCGCGACGTGTCCGAGGGGCGCGGGGGAACGCAGGCCGAAGTGGTGCGCGCGACGCGGCCGGAAAAGGACGTGTACCTGCAGGTGGCGCTTGGCCGGATGGTCGATGGGGGCGCGGCGTCCTTGCTGGCGGTGCTGATCGACGCGACCGAGCTGAAGACGCTGGAGGCCCAGTTCGTCCAAAGCCAGAAAATGCAAGCGGTGGGCCAGCTTGCAGGCGGTGTTGCACATGACTTCAACAACCTCCTGACCGCGATTTCCGGCCATTGCGACCTGCTGTTGCTGCGCCATGAACCGGACGATCCGGAATACGGCGACCTCGTCCAGATCAACCAGAACGCCAACCGCGCGGCGGCGCTGGTGGGGCAGCTTCTGGCGTTCTCGCGCAAGCAGAACATGCAGCCGGAACTGCTGGACCTGCGCGATACGCTGGTCGACCTGACGCATCTGTTGAACCGTCTGGTGGGCGAGAAGATCAATCTCGACTGGACCCACGATCCCGACCTGCCGCAGATCCGGGCCGACAAGCGGCAGCTGGAACAGGTGCTGATGAACCTTGTCGTCAATGCGCGCGATGCCATGCAGGACGGCGGGCGCATCAAGATCGCCACCCGCGCCGTGCGCCTGTCAGAGCCCTTGGTGCGCGACAGGGCGAAAGTGCCGGCGGGCGACTACGTGGCCGTGACCGTGGAAGACGAAGGCACCGGCATCCCCGCAGACCGCATCGCCAAGATTTTCGAGCCGTTCTATTCCACCAAGCGCACGGGCGAGGGCACCGGGCTGGGCCTGTCGATGGCCTATGGCATCGTGAAACAGTCGGGCGGCTTCATCTTCGCGGACAGCGTCGTCGGGCAGGGCACGGTCTTCACGATGTATTTCCCCGCCCACCGTGGGGTCGGCCTGAAGGGAAGCGACCGCCGCGACCATCCCGCACGGCCCGCGACGCGACCAAATGGCGGCGTGGTGCTGCTGGTCGAGGACGAAGCCCCCGTCCGCGCCTTCGCCGGTCGTGCGTTGCGCCTGCGGGGGCACACCGTGCTGGAGGCCGAAAGCGCCGAGGACGCGCTGAAGACGCTGGAGGACGAAGACCTTGTCGTCGATGTGTTCGTGACCGACGTGATCATGCCCGGAATGGACGGCCCGACATGGGTTCAGCAGGCTCTGAAGGTCCGCCCGGATACCCGCGTCGTGTTCGTTTCGGGCTATGCCGAGGACAGCATCGCCCACAACCGGGCGAAGATTCCCAACTCTGTGTTCCTGCCAAAGCCGTTCTCGCTGGCGCAACTGACAGAGACGGTGCAGGAGCAGATCGGCTAGGCGCGTAAGATTGGTTAACGTTCTTCGTAACTTATAGCATTCCGCGCCACCCTCGGCATCCGTAAACCAATCGTTCACCAATCTGCGCGCATCATCGGTTCCACAAGATTTTGCTTGAAATGTGCTCTTTTTGTTCCCATACCATATCGGGAACAAGAGGCGAACATCGGCAGTCATTGCCGCAGGGCAGGCGCTGTGAAATAAGGGTGCGAACGACCATGGCTACGGCAGAACTTCTGAAGATGATGGACAAGAGCGACAGCGACAAGAAAAAGGCGCTCGACTCGGCGCTGGCACAGATCGAGCGGCAGTTCGGCAAGGGCTCGATCATGAAGCTCGGCGCGGACAACCCGCTGGGCGATATCGAAGCGACCTCGACCGGGTCGCTGGGTCTGGATATCGCGCTGGGGATCGGCGGCATCCCGAAAGGCCGGATCGTCGAGATCTACGGCCCGGAAAGCTCGGGCAAGACGACCCTGACCCTGCACTGCATCGCGGAAGAGCAGAAGAAGGGCGGCGTCTGTGCCTTCGTCGACGCCGAACACGCGCTTGACCCGCAATACGCCAAGAAGCTTGGCGTGAACCTTGACGAGCTGCTGATCTCGCAGCCCGACACCGGGGAACAGGCGCTGGAAATCACCGATACGCTGGTGCGTTCGGGCGCGGTGAACATGGTGGTGGTCGACTCGGTCGCCGCGCTGACGCCGAAGTCCGAGCTTGAAGGCGACATGGGCGACTCGTCCGTGGGTGTTCACGCCCGTCTGATGAGCCAGGCGATGCGCAAGCTCACCGGTTCGATCAGCCGCTCGAAATGCACCGTGATCTTCATCAACCAGATCCGCATGAAGATCGGCGTCATGTTCGGCTCGCCCGAAACCACGACCGGCGGCAACGCGCTAAAGTTCTACTCGTCGGTCCGTCTGGACATCCGCCGCATCGGCGCGATCAAGGACCGCGACGAGGTTGTGGGCAACCAGACCCGCGTGAAGATCGTCAAGAACAAGGTTGCGCCGCCGTTCAAGCAGGTCGAGTTCGACATCATGTACGGCGAGGGCATCTCGAAGACCGGCGAGCTTCTGGACCTTGGCGTCAAGGCAGGCGTGGTCGAGAAGTCGGGCGCGTGGTTCTCGTACGGGGACGAACGTATCGGTCAGGGCCGCGAGAACGCCAAGACCTTCCTGCGTGAAAACAAGGACATGGCCTTCGAGATCGAAGACAAGATCCGCGCGGCGCACGGTCTGGACTTCGACATGAGCGGCGGCGATCAGGAAGACGACGACGCGCTGATGGAAGACTGACGCGCACCGCATGGCGGAAATGTCGATGATGTATGGGGGCCGCGCTTGCGGCCCTCTGCTTTTGTATATACATACGATATCCCGAAGGAAGGCATTTTAAGAGGGATAGCACATGCAAGCACTTCTGGATTGGGCACGCGACGCAATTGAGAAACGCCGCGCCATCCGCGAACTTCAGGGGATGACCCGCGAGGGGCTTCAGGACCTCGGCATCGGCCGCGCGCAGATCCGCGATTGCGTTCACGGACGCGGTGCCTTCGCGCCGCGCCCGATGCGGCAGACGGCGGTCATCATCCCGTTTCCCGGCAACCACACGGCCCGCCGCCGCGCCGCCTGATCCGCCGCGCCGGTATCGCGCGCCCCCGGCGGGCGCCGCGAAGGGCAATGGCCGGTGGACAGTTTCCAGGTGCAAGGCTAAACGGAGCAGACCGTTTCCACTCACCCGGACCGTACGCACGACATGGCCAGCCTGAACGATATCCGATCGACTTTCCTCGACTATTTCCGCCGGCAGGGGCACGAGGTCGTTTCGTCCTCGCCGCTCGTTCCGCGCAACGACCCCACGCTGATGTTCGTGAACTCGGGCATGGTCCAGTTCAAGAACCTGTTCACCGGGGTCGAAAAGCGGGATTACGTGCGGGCGACCACGGCGCAGAAATGTGTGCGGGCAGGTGGCAAGCACAACGATCTGGACAACGTTGGTTACACCGCGCGGCACCATACGTTTTTCGAAATGCTGGGGAACTTCAGCTTCGGCGACTACTTCAAGACCGAGGCGATCCCCTTCGCGTGGGAACTGCTGACCAAGGACTTCGGCATCGACAAGTCGCGTCTGCTGACCACGGTCTATCACACCGACGACGAGGCTTTCGAGATCTGGAAGAAGGTCGGCGTGCCGGAAGACCGGATCATCCGCATCGCGACCTCCGACAACTTCTGGCAGATGGGCCCGACCGGCCCCTGCGGTCCCTGCACCGAGATCTTCTACGACCACGGCGACCACATCTGGGGCGGCCCTCCGGGTTCTGCCGATGAGGATGGCGACCGGTTCATCGAGATCTGGAACGTCGTGTTCATGCAGAACGAGCAGTTCGAGGACGGCTCGATGCGCGCGCTGGACATGCAGTCGATCGACACCGGCATGGGGCTGGAACGCATCGGCGCGCTGCTGCAGGGCAAGCACGACAACTACGACACCGACACCATGCGCGCGCTGATCGAGGCGTCTGCCCACGCATCCAGCACCGATCCGGACGGTGACGGCAACGTCCACCACCGGGTGATCGCGGACCACCTGCGTTCGACCTCGTTCCTGATCGCCGATGGCGTGATGCCGTCGAACGAGGGGCGCGGCTATGTCCTGCGCCGCATCATGCGCCGCGCCATGCGCCACGCGCACCTGCTGGGCACGCAGGATCCGGTGATGCACAAGCTGGTGCCGGCGCTGGTGCAGCAGATGGGGCAGGCCTATGGCGAACTTGGCCGCGCGCAGGCGCTGATCGAGGAAACGCTGCTGCTGGAAGAGACCCGGTTCAAGACCACGCTCGACCGTGGCCTGAAGCTGCTGGACGAGGAACTTGACCAGATCGCCGACGGCGCCGAGCTTCCGGGCGAGGCCGCGTTCCGCCTGTATGACACCTATGGCTTCCCGCTGGACCTGACGCAGGATGCCCTGCGGGAAAAGGGCCGCACCGTGGATGTCGCCGGCTTCGACGCCGCGATGGCCGAGCAGAAGGCCAAGGCCCGCGCCGCATGGTCCGGCTCTGGCGAGTCCAAGGACCTTGCGCTGTGGTATGAGCTGGCCGACGAAAAGGGCGGCACCGAGTTTCTGGGCTATGACACCGAGACCGCCGAGGGGCAGGTCACCGCGATCATCAATGATGGCAAGCTGACCGACAGCCTGCCCGAAGGGGAAAGCGGCTGGGTCGTGGTGAACCAGACGCCGTTTTACGGTGAATCCGGCGGGCAGGTCGGCGACACCGGCGTCATCCGCTCGTTGACCGACGGGTCCGTCGAGGCCGAGGTGACCGACACCCAACGCTTTGGCGGCGGACGGATTTTCGGCCATTTCGTCACCGCGAAGAAGGGCGCGCTGAAGACTGGCGAACCGGTGGCGCTGAAAGTCGACCATTCCCGCCGCGGCATGATCCGCGCCAACCACTCGGCCACGCACCTGCTGCACGAGTCCCTGCGCGAAGTGCTGGGCGATCACGTGGCCCAGCGTGGCTCGCTGAACGCGCCGGACCGTCTGCGGTTCGACTTCAGCCACTCCAAGGCGCTGTCTGCTGACGAGGTGGCGCAGGTCGAGCGCGACGTGAACGCCTATATCCGCCAGAATACGGCGGTCGAGACGCGCATCATGACCCCCGACGACGCCCGCGCCATCGGCGCGCAGGCGCTGTTCGGCGAGAAATACGGCGACGAAGTCCGCGTCGTGTCGATGGGCCGTGCGCCCACCGGCAAGGGGATGGACAAGGAAACCTACTCGATCGAACTGTGCGGCGGCACCCACGTCGCCCGCACCGGCGACATCGGGGCCTTCGTGCTGACCGCCGAGACCGCGTCGTCTTCGGGCGTGCGCCGGATTGAGGCGCTGACCGGGCAGGCGGCGATGGCCGAACTGCGCGGCCGCGACATGCGGCTGTCCGAGATCGAGGATCTGGTTAAGACCACCGGCGAGGATGCCGTGGCGCGCGTGAAGTCGCTTCTGGACGAGCGCAAGTCGCTGACCAACGAGCTGGCGCAGCTGCGCCGCGAGCTTGCGATGTCCGGCGGGGCCGGGCAGGGCGCGGGCCCCGAGGCGCAAGAGATCAATGGCCGCAAGTTCCTTGCGCAGGTGCTTCAGGGCGTCAGCGGCAAGGATCTTCCGGCGCTGATCGACGAGCATAAACAACGGCTTGGCTCTGGTGCGATCCTGCTGATCGCCGATGCCGGTGGCAAGGCTGCCGTGGCCGCGGGCGTGACCGAAGACCTGGTGTCCGACGTCAGCGCCGTGGATCTGGTCAAGGCCGCCGTGGCTGAACTGGGTGGCAAGGGCGGCGGTGGCCGTCCCGACATGGCACAGGGCGGCGGCAAGGATGTAACGAACGCGGACGCGGCCATCGCCGCCGCCGCAGAAGTCATGGGAGCTTGAGAGATGGGTGCACTTTGGATCGCGCATGTGACGGTCTCTGACGAAGAGGCCTATGGCAAGTACGCCGCCATCGCCACCGAGGCCATCGCGGCCCATGGCGGCGTATTCCTGGCCCGTGGCGGGCGCTATCACGTGCTGGAAGGCCGTGACCGCCCGCGCAACGTCGTGGCCCGCTTCCCAAGCCTCGAAGCGGCGGTGGAATGCTACAACTCGCCCCGCTACCAAGAGGCGCTGAGCTTCGCCAAAGGCGCAAGCGAACGCGACCTCGTGGTTGTCGAGGAAGTGTAGTCCCGGACCTTCAACCTCTGGCCGATTGACTTTTGCGATGGCTCGCGGCGCGAATCGTATTGCTGCCGCCAGCCCTCGGAAATCGCTGCGTTTTCGCTAAAATTGCTTGCCATGTGTCATGGACTGGTGCGGTTCCGGTGCAAATCACCGGGATTCCCTTTGGATTGATCTTTTTCGTCAACAGATTCGCAAGTTTTCCCCAGAACCGAAGCGCCTGATTTCCAATCAGTGATTCCAGTCATCCATAGGACAACTCGATTTTTGTTTGCATAAATCGAACAACATCAGGATGTTCCGGGCTTTGTTTCAAGCGCGGTGCCAATTGCAAAAAATGCCCCAACGGCACTTACTGGCGATGTGGTGCCATTTCGACACATAACAGCCCTAAAAGGTAGTATATGTACAATTTTCGCTTTCAATTGTCTTTGGCGCAACGGCTGCCCCTAGGTTAGCGAAAAACGAGCGTGGTAAATTTTCGTTACTTTTTTGGGTAATGGAGGTTTGCAAAATGAAATCGATCCTGACCGCCGCGGTTGCCGCTGTCGTCATCTCCTCGGGATCCGCGATGGCTTGGGAAGGCAAGACTGTCGGCTGCTTTGACAAGGTTTGGGTGCCCGCCACCTATTCCGTGCACAAAGAGCTGGTGAAGCCTGCCAAGGAGCAGTTCGAGCACAAGAATGGTCGCATCGAGCTGGTCCACTATGCGCCTGTCTATCGTGAGATCCGCACGCTTGCTTCGTCAGGCTACTGGGTGATGCGCGAAGTCAGCTGCGGCTGCCCGGTCTGCGACTGATCTGTCCGGTACGCTGGCGTCATCCCCGCCGGTAACCTTATTGAATTGATCCTAGAACAATGCGCGGGCCTTCGGGCCCGCGCATATTTCGTTCCGTCTCAGGGACGTTCGCTGTCCAGAAGGATGGCGCCCGACATGATCTGGCCGATATAGGCGCATCCGTCGGGCCGTTGCGTGAAATGCGCCCAAGCGGTCGCCGAGAAACGGTGCGGCGCCATGAACAGCATCATCAAGGTCAGATCGTCGCGGGACACGCGGCCCTCGATGCCGCCTCGTTCTTCGAAGGCGGCAATGGCGTCGGGCGTCAGGCTGCGGACCTGCATCGTATAGGCCACGTACTCGGCGGATACGATGCAGCTTTCCAGCGGGCAGGGGACCTGATCGTGCAGAGCGTGGGCAAGCTCGTGGACGATGACACTGTCATGAAAAGCCGCGTCATCCAGATCGCGCAGCGGACTGTCGGCAGAGCGGACGGCGGCGGTGTCGTCGAGCGACAGGATCTCGATCCGGTCTTCGCCACAGTGGTACATGCCCACACAGTCGCCCGGCAGGTCGTCTATCACTTCGATGGATAACGGGGCGGTCAGCGGAAGATTGCACGAGGCGAGTTCGGGCAAGGCGGCCCCGACGACATCGCAGACGTGCTGTTCCAACGCGGGCTCGCCCCCGGTAATGGACACGCGCCCGTCGGCGAAGCAATCAAGCGCAAGGGCGTCGCCGGATAGCGCGGCGAGCAGGCCCGGAAGGGCCGTCAGCGACCATATCGGACGATGGCTCGGCATGGGGCAAGGTTAGCAAACCCGCCCCATGCCGGGCAATTGTGTTTAGGATCGTTAAGCGCGGGCCTGGCGCTTGCGCTCGTGCGGGTCGAGATAGCGCTTGCGCAGACGGATCGCGTTCGGCGTCACCTCGACCAGTTCGTCGTCGTTGATATAGGCGATGGCCTCTTCCAGCGACAGCGTGACCGGCGTCGTCAGGCGCACCGCTTCGTCGGTGCCCGAGGCGCGGACGTTGGTCAGCTTCTTGCCCTTCAGCGGGTTCACTTCCAAGTCGTTCTCGCGCGAATGCTCGCCGATGATCATGCCGGTGTAGACCGGAGCCTGCGCGCCAAGGAACATCTTGCCGCGATCTTCCAGGTTCCACAGGGCATAGGCCACGGTTTCGCCGTTCTCCATCGAGATCAGCACGCCTGCGCGACGACCGGGGATGGTGCCCTTGTGGGGCGCCCAGCCGTGGAACACACGGTTCAGCACGCCGGTGCCGCGCGTGTCGGTCAGGAACTCGCCGTGATAGCCGATCAAGCCGCGCGAGGGCACATGGGCGATGATCCGGGTCTTGCCGGCGCCGGCGGGCCGCATTTCGACCAGATCGCCCTTGCGCGCGCCGGTCAGCTTTTCGATCACCGCACCCGAGTATTCGTCGTCGACGTCGATGGTGGCCTCTTCGATCGGCTCTTCAAGGCCGTTCTCGCCGTCACGCATGATCACCTGCGGGCGCGAGATCGACAGCTCGAACCCTTCGCGGCGCATGTTCTCGATCAGAACGCCCATCTGAAGTTCGCCACGGCCCGACACCTCGAAGGCGTCGCCGCCGGGGGTGTCCTTGATCTTGATCGCGACGTTGCCCTCGGCTTCCTTCAGCAGACGCTCGCGGATGACGCGCGACTGCACCTTCTTGCCGTCCCGGCCCGCCAGCGGCGAGTCGTTGATGCCGAAGGTCACGGTGATGGTCGGCGGGTCGATCGGCTGGGCGTCCAGCGGCTCGTCCACGGCCAGCGCACAGATCGTGTCGGCCACGGTCGCCTTGGTCATCCCGGCAAGGCTGACGATGTCGCCCGCCAGACCCTCTTCGATGTCGGCCTGCGCAAGGCCACGGAAGGCCTGCACGCGGGTGACGCGGAACTGTTCGATCTTCTGGCCGATGCGGGACAGAGCCTGCACCGTCTGGCCGACCTTGACGCGGCCGGTCTCGATCCGGCCGGTCAGCAGGCGGCCGACGAACGGGTCAGAGCCCAGCGTGGTGGCCAGCATGCGGAAGTCGTCGTCCTGATGCTTGACCTGCTTCGGCGCGGGCACGTGGTTGACGATCAGGTTGAACAGCGCCGACAGGTCCTTGCGCGGGCCATCCAGCTCTGCATCGGCCCAGCCATTGCGGCCCGAGGCGTACATATGCGGGAAGTCCAGCTGATCCTCGTTCGCGTCGAGGTTCGCGAACAGGTCGAAGCATTCGTCAAGCGCGCGGTCGGGCTCGGCGTCGGGCTTGTCGACCTTGTTCAGCACCACGATGGGACGCAGGCCAAGCGCCAGCGCCTTCGAGGTCACGAACTTGGTCTGCGGCATCGGGCCTTCGGCGGCGTCCACCAGCAGCACCACGCCGTCGACCATCGACAGGATCCGCTCGACCTCGCCGCCGAAATCGGCGTGGCCGGGGGTGTCCACGATGTTGATGCGGGTGTTCTTCCATTCCACCGAGGTCGGCTTGGCGAAGATGGTGATGCCGCGCTCGCGCTCGAGGTCGTTGGAATCCATCGCCCGTTCGGCGACCGCCTGGTTCTCGCGGAAGGCGCCGGATTGTTTCAGAAGTTCGTCGACAAGGGTGGTCTTGCCGTGGTCGACGTGAGCGATGATCGCGATGTTACGCAGGTCCATGGGTCGTGTCCGTAAGGGGAGTTGGCGCGCGGATACCGTGGGACGGGCGGAAAGGCCAGCCCTAGCGGCATGTTCTGGGCGCAAAGCCGTCGTAACGTCAGTGCGGTGCCGTTTTAGAGAACAGATGGATGACCAGAATGCCGGTCAGGATAAGCGCGATGCCAAGGATCGCGGGCAGGTCCAGCCGCTGGTTGAAGGCAAGAAAGCCGATCAGCGCGATAAACACGATCCCCAGCCCCGACCACAGAGCATAGGCCACGCCCACGGGCACCGTCTTCAGCACCATCGCCAGCAGGTAGAAGCTGACGCCATAGGCCACGAAGACCACCACCGTCGGGATCGGCCGGGTGAACTGCTGGCTGGCCTGCAGCGCGGTGGTCCCGATGGTCTCGCTGAGGATGGCGAGCACGAGGTAGACATAGGTCATCATGGGGAGGCTCCTTCCCCTGACCCCTAGCCCGGCGACGGGGGCGGGGGAAGCACGTTTCGCCAATGACGCGATGCGTGTAGGCTTGCCGCAGGGACAGGGAGGAGCTTCCCATGACAACGGCCAAGGACATGGGCGCGCTGCTGGCGCGGCTGGAAGGCGCGGGCGATCTGGTGATCGACGGCGACGTGCATATCACCGACCCCGACCGGCTGCCCGACTGGCAGCGGAAAAGGCGCGCGGCGAGCGACGACTATTACCATGGCCGCACGATCTCGGCCGAGGACGCGGTGGCCGAGATGGACGCGGCGGGGGTCGACATGGCGCTGGTCTGGCAGAACCCGGCGGCGACCGAATACGGCGATGACCCTGCGGCGAACTACCAGGCATTGCTGGCCGCCAATCGCTATATCGCCGACGCGGCGCAGCGGTTTCCCGGGCGCTTCATCCCGGCGGGATGGACCGACCCCAAGGCGCTGGGGCTGGAGGGTGCTCTGCGGCTGGTCGACCAGCTGACCGGCGAATTGGGCATGGCCATCGTCAAGATGAACCCGGCCCAGAACGCTTATCGCATGGCTTCAGAGCCGGTGATGACCACCGTCGCGCGGATCGTCGAGCGCGGGGCGGTGCCCGCGTTTCATTTTGGCGCGGACACACCCTATACCCCGGCCGAGGACCTGCGCGCGGTGGCCGGGGCTTTCCCGGACGTGCCGGTGATAGGGGTCCACATGGGCGGCGGCGGCGCTTCCTATCCGGACTCGGACGAGACCTACGCCAAGGCACGGGCCTACGGGCTGGAGGTGCCGAACATCTTTTACGTCCTGTCGGCCAAGCGCGACACGCATATCGAAAGCGACCTGATCGCCTATACCGCCGCTGGGCCCGAGGCGGCGGCCCGGATCGCCTGTGCGTCGGACGCGCCCTATGGCCGGATGACGTGGAACTTCGGCGGCTACCGCGCGATGTTCGGGGCCCTGGCCCAGGGGCAGGGCAACCCGGACCCGCGCCTGAAGCCGGGGATGTTCGGCGAAGAGGTGGTCGCGGGCTACATGGGCAACAACCTTGCGCGGCTGGCGGCAGCGGCGATCCGGCGCTGGCAGGAAGTCCACGCGGATCAGGTGGCGATGTAGCGGTCGCGGCGGTGGTTGAAGGCGATCGTCAGGTTCAGCACCACCGCGCCCAGCAGCGACCACAGGATCACCGTGGGCGGGAACAGGAGAAAGCCGATTGCGAAGATCACCGCATCGGCGATCAGCTGGACATAGCCCGCCTTGAAGCCGGTCGTGTCCTGCACCAGCAGCGCCACGACACCCAGCCCGCCCAGTGACCCGTTGTGCCGGAACATCGCCAGCAGGCCGATGCCGACGGTGGTGCCGAACACCACGGCGGCAACGCCCGGCGCCATATCTCCGACCGTCCAGCCCATCGGCAGGACCGAGGTGATGACCGACAGCAGGGTGACCGACAAAAGCGACTTGAAGGTGAACTCGGCCCCCAGCCGGCGATAGGCGAGCAGGTAGAAAGGCAGGTTCACGATGAAGAACACCACACCGAAGGACCAGCCCGACAGGTACGAGATGATCACCGCGATCCCGGCCGTTTGGCCGGTGATCAGGCCGGCGCTCGTCAGGATGTGAACGCCGATCCCGCACAGGAAGATACCGATACCAAGCCCCTGGACATCGTCCAGCGGCGTGTGTTCGACAGAGTTCGGCAGATCCTTTCGCATATGCGGCAATTAGGGCAGACAAGCTGACCCGTCAATGATCTTCGCGGCAGTCCGCCACCTGCCGCTGCTTCCGCGCCCAATCCGCAGCCTCGCGCCGCGACAAGGATGGGCAGGCGAGGTCGCCGTAGGTTTCCGGCGTCTGGCCATAGACCTGCAACGCCCGCCGAAGACCCGCGCGGGCCGAGGGCGACAGCGCGGCCAGCGCCATTGGGCCGGGGTACAGGCTTTCGGCGCGCATCCCGGCGCAGTCCAGGATTTCGTGCCGTGGCATCAGAATATGCACGTAGACCGTCGCGGCGCAGCCGTGGCGCACGCGAACCCCGCGCAGCGGCAGCAGACCGCAGGCGGGGGCGAAGGTCATCCCGCCCGCCGTGTCCGGCATCACCACGCGATGCTGTGGCGACAGGTCCACCGGCACCGACGGCGTGCCGGGGCCAAGGGCGCCGGGCTCGAACCGGATCGGCCTGCGCCCATCCTCGCGCCCGCGAAAGTCGGCGCGGCTGCGACCGGCCCACAGGATCGGCTGGGGCCCGTGGTCCAGCGTCGACACCCGGTCCCCGGTGCGCAGCTTTCCAGCCGGCACCGCGCCGAACGGTGTCGCGACGGGGCAGTCGACGGTGAAGCAGGCGACGTTGGCATACAGCTCGGAGCTCGAGGTGTTGTCGCTGCTGCCGGCGGGGTCGCCATCGCGCGACTCGACCGGGTGAAAGGTCGAACCCGGCGGGAAACTGGTCACCCATGACGGAACCGAGAACCCCACGTTCTCGCCGCCGATGCGGATGACCCAGACCTCGACCCCGGCGGCATCCACCAACGAGAATTCCGCCTGAACCACGTCGCCTGCGCTGTAGGTCTTGCCGTTCAGCACGACATCCTGGTTCAGGACCTGCGGCGCGCCGGTTTCCGTATAGCCGTCTTCGAAATACGGATCGTCATCGGTGATATGAAGCTGCGCCGGCGCCCCGCCCTGGTAGGTATAGGTATGTCCCGTCCACGTGGGCTGCTCCGGATCGTAATACTGCGCATTGGGGTGGTTGGCATCCATGTCGTACAGGATGTTGGACTGTGTCAGGTGCCCCGGCAGGTTGACCCGGTCCCATTCGTATATCGCGACAATCGGCATCGAGACCACGCAGCTTTTGCGTGGACACTGCACGAGTTCGGTTAAGGAACCGTAATTGTCCCCCGGACCTCGGTCGCGTCGCCCGCGCGGACAGCCGCGCGGGCAGGGCGTGGCCTATCCGACCAGCGCCTTGTTCAGGTTCTCGTCGATCTTCTCAAGGAAACCCATCGTCGTCAGCCAGCCCTGATCCGGGCCGACCAGCAGGGCGAGGTCCTTGGTCATGAACCCGTCCTCGACCGTCTGCACGACGACCTTCTCCAGCGTGGTGGCGAAGGACATCAGCGCGATGTTCTCGTCCAGCTTGGCGCGGTGCTTCAGACCGCCGGTCCACGCGTAGATCGACGCGATCGAGTTGGTCGAGGTCTGCTTGCCTTCCTGGTGCTGGCGATAGTGGCGGGTCACGGTGCCATGCGCCGCCTCGGCCTCGACGATCTTGCCGTCGGGCGTCATCAGCTGCGAGGTCATCAGGCCCAGCGAGCCATAGCCCTGCGCCACGGTGTCGGACTGCACGTCGCCATCGTAGTTCTTGCAGGCCCAGACATAGCCGCCCGACCATTTCAGCGAGGACGCCACCATGTCGTCGATCAGCCGGTGCTCGTACCACAGGCCCTTTTCCTTGAACTGGGCCTCGAACTCTTCCTCGAAGACCTGCTGGAACAGGTCCTTGAACCGGCCGTCATAGGCCTTGATGATCGTGTTCTTGGTCGACAGGTACACCGGCCAGCCAAGGTTCAGGCCGTAGTTGAACGAGGCGCGGGCGAAATCCATGATCGACTCGTCAAGGTTGTACATCGCCATCGTCACACCGGACGAGGGGGCGTCGTAGACCTCTTTCTCGATCACCGTGCCGTCCTCTCCCTCGAACTTGAGGGTGATCTTGCCCTTGCCGGGGAACCGGAAGTCGGTGGCCTTGTACTGGTCGCCAAACGCGTGGCGGCCAACGACGACGGGCTTGGTCCAGCCCGGCACAAGGCGCGGCACGTTGCGGCAGATGATCGGCTGACGGAACACCACGCCGCCAAGGATGTTGCGGATCGTCCCGTTGGGGCTGCGCCACATCTTCTTCAGGCCGAATTCCTCGACCCGGGCTTCGTCCGGGGTGATGGTGGCGCATTTCACGCCGACGCCGACCTCTTTGATCTTCTCGGCGGCGTCGATGGTGATCTGGTCGTCGGTCTCGTCGCGGACCTGAATCGACAGGTCGTAATACAGCAGGTCGATGTCCAGATAGGGCAGGATCAGCTTCTGCTTGATGAAGTCCCAGATGATGCGGGTCATCTCGTCGCCGTCGATGTCGACGACAGGGTTGTCCACCTTGATCTTGGTCATGGGGTCTCCGATGGCTGGAATCACGGGGCTATCGCGCTCTTAGCGGAAAAGGCATTGCGGGGGAAGATGGTATGCAATCGCATACCATTTCGGACGCGAGGGAACCAAATCGCAGGACGCCACGTTGAGGGGGCAACTAGGAGGCATGACAATGGACCTTATTCGTATCATCTGCGCAATCCTTCTGCCGCCCCTCGGCGTGTTCCTGCAGGTCGGGCTTGGCAAGCATTTCTGGCTGAACATCCTGCTGACGATCCTCGGCTACATCCCGGGCATTGTTCATGCGGTGTGGATCATCGCCCGCACGCCGGATCACCGGATGGCGTAAATTCTGCACGGGGCCTGCCAACCGGCCAGTCCTGGCAGACGGTGTAGACAAAAAGGCCCGCTCGGCACGACAGCCGGGCGGGCCTTTCCGTTTCACCCGTTCAGAGATTGCGGGTATCCGCCACGCTTTCACCTGCCCAGCCGGTCAGCGCCGTCGCCAGATCGCCGTAGCCGGTGAACCGACGTTCGTAGGCCAGCCCCATGCGGGCGGCGCAGTCACGCGCACGGGCGTCCAGCGCCGGGTCGTCCGTCTGCGCCTGATAGACCAGCTTTTCGTAATGACCGAAGTAGGTGGGCAGCAGCTCGGGATGGCGGTCAAGGCCAAGCGGCTTCCAAACGAAGGCGTCGAACTGGCGGACAAGGAAGTCGGTCAGGTAGAAGGCGGTGAATTCGTCCTCGGCCCGGGCAAGGAAGGTCTCATTGCCCTCGAAGAACGCATAGCAATGCGGACCCTCCAGCATCCCGACATCCAGTTCCGCGCATTTGCGGGCCAGCAAACCGCCGGTGCCGCAATCCGCATAGACCACGTGGATCGCATCATACCGGGGCCGGTGCTTCTTCACGGCGGCTTCCACCGCGTCGGGGATGCGGTCGGGGCGGTTGTGCAGGATCGCGGGCAGGCACATCAGGTCGAGATGGGTCCAGCCGTTCGCTTCGATCAGCGCGAGGATCTCGCGGGCCAAAGCGCCGCAGGCAATCAGCAGGGTGGTCGCGCCACCCCCGGCAGCCATGCCGGACGTCGTCAGCGTCGCGTCGTCCGGCGCTGGCGCGGTCATCGCTTCAAACGGACCGCCGTGCCATAGGCCAGCACCTCGGACGCGCCCTGCTGGATCATCGAGGTCTGAATACGCGCCGCGACCACGGCGTCGGCGCCAAGCTGGTGCGCCTCTTCGATCATCCGGTCGATCGCCTGTTCGCGCGAGCCCGCCAGAAGCGACGCGTATTCACGCACTTCCCCGCCCACGAGGTTGCGCAGGCCGGCAACGATGTCGGTGCCCAGATGCTTTGCCCGGACGGTCGAGCCGCGCACAAGGCCCAGAACCTCGGCGATCTCCTGTCCCGCCACCGTGTCGGTAGTCACGACCAGCATGTCACTTTTCGATATGGTCATAGTGGTCGTCCTCGGCGTTCCCGATCCGGTCGGCGATCACGCGCCAGACCACGTAACCCACCAGCGCGGCAGGGATGAAGGCAAGCCATGCACCCGGCACGGCGAAGGCCGTCAGCACAAGGCTGGCGACCCAGACAGTGATCCCCGCCGCAGCGACGACGATCACCAGTAGTAGAACGAATTTGTCCAGCGGCATCCCGTTACCTCCTGAGGGTAAATGTGGGGCCGGGGGCGAAAGGGCGCAAGCATTGCCTGCGCCCGGCTGTCATATTCAGCCCGCCGCCATCTGGTTGTGCTTGCGCGCCATCATCGCTTTCGCGGTCTCGACCGCCACGGCCGCGTCGCGGCAATAGGCGTCGGCGCCGATGGCCTTGCCGAACTCCTCGTTCAAAGGAGCGCCGCCCACCAGCACGATGTAATTGTCCCGCAGACCCTGTTCCACCAGCGCGTCGATCACGACCTTCATGTAGGGCATCGTGGTGGTCAGCAGGGCCGACATGCCAAGGATATCGGCGTCGAACTCGGCGCAGGCTTCGATGTAGCTTTCCACCGGGTTGTTGATGCCGATGTTCTTCACCTCGAACCCGGCGCCTTCCATCATCATCGTCACAAGGTTCTGGCCGATGTCGTGGATGTCGCCCTTGACGGTGCCGATCACCATTCGGCCGATGGTCGGCGCGCCGGTCTCGGCCAGCAGGGGCTTCAGGATCGCCATGCCGCCCTTCATCGCGTTGGCGGCCAGCAGCACCTCGGGGACGAACAGGATGCCATCGCGGAAGTCGACGCCAACGATGGTCATGCCGCCCACCAGCGCCTCGGTCAGGATCTTGTAGGGGGTCCACCCGCGTTCCAGCAGGATGTTCACGCCTTCTTCGATCTCTTCCTTGAGCCCGTCGTACAGGTCGTCGTGCATCTGCTGCACCAGTTCCTCGTCGTCGAGTTCGCTGAGGATGATGTCTTCTTCGTCGTCAGCCATGAACGCTCTCCGAAATGGCGCATCCGCGCCGGGGGTTTGATATTTTTTTGTGCGATTTCGCCGCGCTGCACTCGGCAGATTGCGACATCAAGGGTGCCGCGACCGACGCGGGCGTCAATCTGCACTGGCGGATGTTCTCTTTACGTTCTATTTTCGCGCCATGGACTCGCACATGATTTCCGCAGACCGGCGCAAAGGGCGCGCGGCGCTTGGCAACCCCGCCAACCGGTTCGACCGGCTGGCATCCGTGGCCGTCGACGACGGCTGGAACCGGGAGGAGGACCTGCCGCCGCTGCGCACCGAGGTCTCGGAAGAGCGGCCGCGCAAGGTCATCACGCGCAACACGTCGCCCGATATTTCCTTCGACCGGTCGATCAATCCCTACCGGGGCTGCGAGCATGGGTGCATTTACTGCTTCGCCCGCCCGACGCATGCCTATCTCGGGCTGTCGCCGGGTCTGGATTTCGAAACCCGGCTGATCGCCCGGCCCGACGCGCCAGAGGTGCTGGCGGCGGAACTGGCCGCGAAACGCTATCGCCCGCGCACCATCGCCATCGGCACCAACACCGACCCTTATCAGCCCATCGAGAAGGACTATGGGCTGATGCGCCGCATCCTCATGGTGCTGCGAGATTTCCGGCATCCGGTGGGGATTGTGACCAAGGGCACGCTGATCGAGCGGGACATAGACATCCTGTCCGAACTGGCGGCCGACAACCTTGTGCGGGTGGGAATCTCGGTCACCACGCTGGACCGCGACCTTGCCCGCCGGATGGAGCCGCGCGTGCCGTCGCCCGAACGTCGCCTGCGCGCGATCGAGAGGCTGGCGGCGGCGGGGGTGCAGGTGCGGGTCATGGCATCGCCGATGATCCCGGGGCTGACCGATCCCGAGCTTGAGAAGATCCTCGAAGCCGGGCGCGACGCCGGGGCGGTCGCCGCAAGCTGGATCATGCTGCGCCTGCCGCACGAGGTCAGCCCGATGTTTCGAGACTGGCTGGCCGAGACCTACCCGGACCGGCTGAACCGGGTGATGGACAAGGTGCGAGAGGCGCATGGCGGCAAGGACTATGACCCCGAGTGGGGCCGCAGGATGCGCGGGCAGGGCGGTTATGCCGAACTGATCGACCAGCGGTTCCGCCTTGCAGTCCGCCGTCTTGGACTGGCCACCGATCTGCCGCCGCTGGACACGACGCAGTTCCGCATCCCCCCGCGCAAGGGAGACCAGCTGGAGCTGTTCTGACCGCCTTTCAGTGTCCGGTCCGAGGCGCATCGTGTCACGCGCGGCGGCGGCGCCGGCGGCTGCGGTCCGGGGCAGGGGCGTCCGCCTCGGTCCCGTCACTGGCGGAGGAGAACCCGCCCAGCTTTGCCGCGATTTCCTCCAGCGAGGGGCGTTCGCCCTTCGGCGTCGTCTCCAGCGCCTCGCGCATCTTTTCCAGATGCTCGGGCATGGTGCCGCAGCAGCCGCCGATGATCGTGGCGCCCGAGTTGCGGGCCATGATCGCGTATTCCGCCATCAGGTCCGGGGTGCCGTCATAGTGGATGTGACCGTCGACGTATTTCGGGATACCGGCGTTGCCCTTGGCGACGATCGGGATGCTGCTGCCCTGGCTGGACAGACCCAGCACGGTGCGCAGCAGGTCCGACGCGCCCACGCCGCAGTTCGCGCCAAAGGCTTCGGGCACCTGCACCAGCTTCTCGGCCAGCGTCGCCCAGCCCTGCGAGGTCAGGCCCATCATGGTGCGGCCCGCGGTGTCAAAGCTCATCGTCGCGACGAAGGGCATGTCCGCCAGCTTCGCGGCCTCGGCGGCGGCTTTCATCTCTTCCGGGGCGCTGATCGTCTCGACCCACAGCACGTCGGCGCCGCCTTCCTTCAGACCCTCGGCCTGTTCGTGGAACATCTCGACCGCGATCTCGTGGGTCAGGCTGCCCATCGGCGCCATGATCTCTCCGGTCGGGCCCATCGAGCCCGCGACGATCACCGGGCGGCCCGCGGAATCGGCGATCTCGCGGCCCAGTTCAGCGGCAGCGCGCGAGAACTCGCGCACCCGGTCGGCGGCGTCGTGCAGTTTCAGCCGCGACGCATTCGAGCCGAACGAGTTGGTCAGGAACAAATCGCTGCCCGCGTCCACCGCGCCCTTGTACAGCGCGCGGATCTTGTCGGGCTCGTCGACGTTCCAGAACTCGGGCGCGTCGCCGGAAGACAGGCCCATGTTGAAGAGGTTGGTGCCGGTCGCACCGTCCGCGAGGATCCAGTCGCGGTCGGCAAGCATGCGGGACAGGGCGTCACTCATGGTACTGTTCCAATGCTGAAAGGGGCCGCGCAAAGCGCACGTCCCGATAGAGGCTGCTGATGCCACTCGTGGCTTCATGACGCAAATTGATAATCGTCATAATCCTGATGAGTTTGACCTCATGTTTATGGCATCAGCGTGGCGTCTTGGCCTCGCGCGGGCGGGTGATCCGGTCTGCCAGATCGACCGCCGCAAGCATCAGGTTCGCGGGCGTCGGGGCGGCGACATACAGCGTCTCCCACGAAGGGCCGAAGCTGGTCTTGAAGCGCCGCAGCCCGTCCGAGCCCGAGATGCTGCGGAACGTCTGCGCCAGCAGCCTGGGCAGCGGCCAGTCGCGCGGAACGGCGGCCAGCGACAGGCGGGTGCACCCCTCGGCCGCCGCCGCCTCGATCGCGCGGGTCACCAGAAGGTGCATGGTGCCCTGCGGCGCGTCGGCGCCATGCACGACAAGGTCCAGCGTTTGCTCGTCATGGCTTTCGTGGAAGGTCAGGAACGCCACCAGCCGGTCGCCGTCATAGGCGAGGTGACAGCGCTGCGCCGCCACGTAGAAGGCCGAGAACACGCCCATCGAGAAGCCCCGCGCCTTTGTCCGCGTCTCGGCCAGCGCCCGCATTTCCGCCAACGGCAGTGCCGCGCCCCAGTCCGACACCACTGTCAGCCCGGATTTCTCTGCCTTGCGGACCTGCCGACGCAATTGCCTGCGCGAGGATGTTTCAAGGTCGAACCGGCGCGGGTCCAGCCAGGCCTCGTGCGATACGGGCACCACCGACCATCCCAGCCGGCGCGCGGCGGCGGCGGTGCGCCCGCCGCATTTGTAGACGCAGGGCACCCGCAACCGATCCTCGGCCGCGCGGTCCAGCGCCTGCAGCGCAACGGCGGGGTCCTGTCCGGGCCGAAGCGGATCGGACAGCATGATCAGGCTTTGCCCGGTCAGCGCCACCATCGACAGGGGCAGGTGATGCGCGTTGCACAGCAGGTCGAACGCGCCCTGCCGGATCAGCCCCGCCTCGGCCCGGCGGGCGGTGTAGGCCAGCGCCTGCGCTTTGACCGGCGGCACATGGGCGGCGATCACCGGGTCCAGCCGGGGCCTGTCGATATCCTCGCGCCGCCGCAGCGCCGGGCCTGCCAGCAGGATCAGCAGCGAGACAGAGGCGGGCAGGGCGAAATACACCAGCCGGAACCCCATGATCGCGGCCAGCAACTCGGGCGCGGGCAGGTGGGGCAGGAAGGTCAGCGAGATATATTCGAACGGGCCGACGCCGCCGGGTGTGGTGCCGAACAGCCCGGCGAACAGCGCCAGCAGGAAAACGGCATAGAACAGGTCCGGCGCGGGCAGGGCGTCTTTCGGCAGCAAGGCGTACAGCGCCAGCGCGGCAAAGCCGGTGTCTGCGGCGGTGTAGATCATCAGCCGCACCTGCGCCCGGATGGGCGGCAGGGCCCGGCGCATGTGCAGCAGTTGCCTGGGCCGCCAAAGCGACATCGCGAACAGCGCCAGCGCCGCCAGCACCCCCGCCGCGGCAAGCGCGCGCCAGCCGCCGGGAAGGACCGGCGTCACCGTCAGCATCGCCGCGGCCAGCACCGCGAGGCACAGCATGAAGGCGACCGAGACGCCGACCGTCAGCCGCGTCGCCTGCCAGACCGTCATGTCCGGAAACATCCGCCACCGCGCCAGCGTGCCGGTCAGCAGGCCGAACCCCGTCAGTTGAGACGCGCCCACCGCGCCGATCCCGGCGATCTGGGCATAGCGTTCCGGCGCGCCGGTGGCGCCAAGCCGGTGCATGACCCATTCGAACCGCCCGAAGGCCCAGAAACTGCCGATGGTGGCAAGCACCGCCACCAGCCACTGTCCCGGACCGATGTCGCCCGCCGCCGCCAGCACCGACCGCAAATCCATCGCCGCCACCTGCCGTACCAGCACGTAGCCCACGACCACCAGCAGCCCCAGCGGCATAAGCTGCCGCGTCAGCAGCGCGCGCAGGCCATCCTCGTTCTCGGTATCGGTCGTCGTGTCCGCCGCCGCGCGGTGCGCCATCTAACCCTCCGGCCAGCCCCGCGAGTGCGATACGCCACAAGCCCTTCGCAAAGGCTTAAGACCCGTGAAAGACGGGCCGGGTGGTTAACAGGACGGTTTGGGGAAGGTGGTCCGGCGCGTTCCTTGACAGGGACGCAAGATCCGGAAGCGCGCCGCCGGTCGATGCCGCCGGCGCGTGTCGTTCATGGGGACGTCCGGATTATTCCGGCAGTTCCTGCATAAGCTGCGCCTTGGCGACGGTCATCAGCTCCGCCATCTTGCCGCGGATCGTGGCTTCGTCGGCCTTGCCTTGCAGATCGCCGGACACCTTGCGGTACACGTCCTCGTCACCGGCTTCCTCGAAATCGGCGCGGATCACTTCCTTGGCGTACTCGTCGGCTTCCGAGCCGGACTTGCCCAGCAGTTCGGCGGCCCAGAGGCCCAGAAGCTTGTTGCGCCGCGCCTCGGCCTTGAATTGCATCTCGGCATCGTGGGCGAACTTGTTCTCGAAGGCGTTCTCGCGATCGTCGAAGGTGGTCATCGGGTCCTCTCGGGCTCTCGTTCCGGTCGTTCCCCATATGCCCGCGGCACCCGCGTTAGGCAAGGCCCGGCTTGTCTTGCGATGTGCGGCCTTCTGGCCTATAGGGGCCGCTCAGGGAAGGGACACCTACCCCATCCGATCGGAGATTCCATGGCAAGGCGCAAGAAGCTTTACGAGGGCAAGGCGAAGATCCTGTACGAGGGCCCCGAGCCCGGCACGCTGGTGCAGTACTTCAAGGACGACGCCACCGCGTTCAACGCCGAGAAGAAAGACGTCATCGACGGCAAGGGGGTTCTGAACAACCGCCTGTCCGAATACTTCATGACGGGCCTCAACAACATCGGCGTGCCGACGCACTTCATCAAGCGCATCAACATGCGCGAGCAGCTGATCCGTCAGGTCGAGATCATTCCGCTTGAAGTGGTCGTCCGCAACGTAGCCGCCGGCTCGCTGTCGAAGCGGCTTGGCATCGCCGAAGGCACCGCGCTGCCGCGCCCGATCATCGAGTTCTATTACAAGGACGATGCGCTTGGGGACCCGCTGGTCACCGAAGAGCACATCATCGCCTTCGGCTGGGCCGCCCAGCAGGACCTTGACGACATGGTGGCGCTTGCGCTGCGCGTGAACGACTTCATGTCCGGCGTCATGCTGGCCGTCGGCATCCGTCTGGTGGATTTCAAGATCGAGATCGGCCGCGTCTGGGACAACGACTTCCAGCGCCTGATCGTCGCCGACGAAATCAGCCCGGATTCGTGCCGCCTGTGGGACATGGAGACCGGCCAGAAGCTGGACAAGGACGTGTTCCGCCGCGATCTGGGCAACCTCGCGGACGCCTACACCGAAGTCGCCCGGCGGCTTGGCGTGCTTCCGTCGAACGTCACCCACGCGACGAAGCCGCATCTGATCAATTGAAAGCGACACCGCTTGCATGCGGTTCGCTGACTGAAGAAAGACGGGCAGGGGCCCCGGGGGAATGCACATGAAGGCACGGGTTCAGGTGATGCTGAAGAACGGGGTCCTCGACCCGCAGGGCGAAGCGGTGCGGCACGCACTGGGCTCGCTCGGGTTCGACGGCGTCGAAGGCGTCCGGCAGGGCAAGCTGATCGAGCTGGACCTTGCCGAAACCGACGCCGAGACCGCCCGCGCGAATGTCACCGCCATGTGCGAGAAGCTGCTCGCGAACACGGTGATCGAAAGCTACGAGATCGAGATCGGCTGAGATGGTCGTCCCGACCTCCCGGACCTTCCTGTGGCGCACGACGCCGGATGGTCGCAGAGAGATCGGGTGGCGTCTGTGGGTGCTGGTCTGGGTCGCGCCGGTGCTGTTCATCCTTGCCGGCGTGATCCTGGTGGCTTGGGAAGGCTGGCGCCACATGACCTTCGTTCCGGCGGAGGGAGAGGTGGTGCGGGTCTACGAGTGGGAAGGCGACGGGATGTTCGGCAAGGGCTCGAAAACCTATGGCCCGGTGTTCCGCTATACCTGGACCGACGGCGCCGAGACCGAGGCGAGCACCGGCATGTCCTACACCGACGCCAGGTTTGCCGTGGGTGACCGCATGGAAATCCGCTATCACCCGAACCGCAAGACCGACGTCCTGCTGCCCGGGCTGGTGAATTTCGCCGCCGGGCTCATCGTCATGGCGATTGGCGCCGTGCTGTCGGTCGTCGCGCTGTTGGGCACCCTGCGCCTGCTGCGCTGGAAACGAGGCACGAAAGGTCAGACCGCATGAAAGCCGCCGTCCTTACAGAATATCGCAAAGCGCTGGACGTTCAGACGCTTGCCGACCCGGCCTGCCCGGAAGACGGCGTCGTTCTGGACGTGCTGGCCTGTGGCGTCTGCCGGTCCGACTGGCATGCGTGGACCGGCGCCGACCCCGACATCGTGCTGCCTCACGTGCCGGGTCACGAATACTGTGGCACCGTGGTCGAGACCGGCGCGCGCGTCACCCGCTGGAAACGCGGCGACCGCGTGATCGCGCCGTTCATCCTTGCCTGCGGCCAGTGTCCGGCCTGCCAGTCCGGCAACCAGACCACCTGTCCCACGCAGGTCGTCCCCGGCTTTACCGTGGCGGGTGCCTTTGCCGAGCGGATCGCGGTCGCCCATGCCGACGTGAACCTGACCCGGCTGCCCGACAGCATGGACCCGGCGCTTGCCGCGGCGCTTGGCTGCCGTGTGACGACCGCGTGGCACGCTCTGACCGGCCGCGCCGGGCTGCGGGCGGGCGAATGGCTTGCCGTCTGGGGCACCGGCGGTGTCGGGCTGTCCGCGATGCTGCTGGGCCGCGCCCTTGGCGCGCGGGTCGCGGTGGTGGACGTGGTGGGCGAAAAGCTGGACCACGCGCAGGACCTTGGCGCGGACGCCGCGATCGACGCCTCGAAGGGCGACCCGGTGGCGCACCTGCGCGAGATCACCGGCGGCGGCGCCCACGTCGCTGTCGAGGCGCTCGGCATCACCGAAACGACCCGCAATGCTTTGCTTTCGCTTCGCAAACTCGGCCGGATGGTGCAGGTGGGGATGCCCGCCGGAAGTCATGTCACGATGCCGTTGCCGATGGACGCCGTCTATTCCGGTCAGCTTGCGATCTATGGTACACGCGGCATGCCCGCCCACCGTTACCCAAGCCTTCTGTCGCTGATCGAAGGCGGGCAGGTGGACTTGACCCCGCTTATCGCCCGCCGCATCGGCCTGTCAGAGGCCAGCACCGAACTTGCCGCCTTCGACGCGCCCGCCCCGCCAGGCGTCGCCGTCATCACCGATTTCTCGTCCTGAGGAGACCGCACATGAAAGCCGCCGTCATCGTCTATCCCGGCTCCAACTGCGACCGCGACCTTGCGGTGGCCTTCGAGCGCGCTGGCGCCGAGGTCACGATGGTCTGGCACAAGGACACCACGCTTCCGGCCGGGCTGGACATCGTGGGCGTTCCCGGCGGCTTCTCGTACGGCGATTACCTGCGCTGCGGCGCCATCGCGGCCCAGTCGCCGATCACCCGCGCGCTGATCGATTTCGTCCATGCCGGCGGCCACGCCATCGGAATCTGCAACGGTTTTCAGGTGCTGACCGAGACCGGGCTGCTGCCGGGCGCGCTGATGCGGAACTCGGGGCTGAAGTTCATCTGCCGCAGCGTGGGCCTGCGTGTCGCCACCACCGACAGCGTGTTCACGCGCGAGTATTCGGACGGGCAGGTGATCCACCTGCCGGTGGCGCATCACGACGGCAACTATGTCTGCGATCCCGAGACGCTGAAGCAACTTCAGGGCGACGACCGCATCGCATTCACCTATGCCGACAACCCGAACGGCTCGGTTGCGGACATCGCGGGCGTGCTGTCCGAGAATCGCCGGGTGCTGGGCCTGATGCCGCACCCCGAGCGGGCTGTGGATGAAGCGCATGGTGGCACCGACGGAGCGGCGGTCTTCCGCGCAATCGCCGGTCTGGTGGAACCCGCCTGACCGCCCTGCGCTTGAGCGCGGTGCGCCGTGGCTCTAGATTGACGCAATGACCGAGACCAAAGACGTGCACAACGACCCCGTGCGCACCGCGCTGTCGTGGCGGGTGCGGGCGTTGCTTGTCGTCTTCATCGGCGCCGCCGTCGCCGTGGTCTGGTTCACCAACCAGTTCCTGACCGAACGCTACACCGTCTCGACCAAGAACCGCGCCGAGGTGCGGCAAACGCTGTACGCCGGCAACCTGCAAAGCGAACTGCAGCGGAACTCGATCGTGCCGCTGCTGCTGTCGCGCGACCCGGTGCTGATCGGCGCGCTGAACTCTGCCGACTTCAGTCAGACCTCGCTGCGCCTGATCTCGGTGAAGGACGAGATTGGCGCCGCCTCGATCATGATGCTCGACGCCAGCGGCCGGACCGTGGCCGCCACCGACCGCGGCCGGATCGGATCCGCGCATCGTCAGGCCCCCTATTTTATCGAGGCTTTGCGGTCGAACGAGACGGTCTTCAACGCGGTCCAGAATGACAGTGGCGCGATGCAGTTCTCGTATTCGCGCCGGATCGAGGCGGGCGGCGAACTGATCGGCGTGATCGTGGTCGAGGTCGATCTGCGCAAGTACGAGCAAAGCTGGTCGACGATTTCGGACGCCGTCATCGTGACCGACAGCGAGGGCACGATCATCCTGTCGACCGAACCGCGCTGGCGCGGACTGACCGAGGAAGAGGCGCTGAAGCTGCGCTCGGCCCCGTCGGCCATCGAACGCGCCATCCGCGCCACCGCCGACTGGGCCGCGCTTCCGACCGAGGCGTTCTATCGCGGCAGCGCCCTGATGCGGCTGGAAAATCGGATCCCGTTCCGTGGCTGGCGCATGATCACCTTCACCACCTACTCCAGCGTGCGCGAGCGGGTGAACGGGGTTCTGGCGCTGGAGATCATGTTCTTCGCCATCCTGCTGGCCGGGGCCTTCTACCTGTCCAGCCGCCGCGCGCTGGCCCGGTCGATCTTTTTCCAGAAGGAAACGGCGGAACTTCGCCAGCTGAACGAAGCGCTACAGCGGGAAATTGCCGAACGCGAGCGGGTCGAAAAGAACCTTGAAGTGGCCGAACAGACGCTTGCCCAAAGTTCTAAACTCGCGGCTCTTGGCGAGATGTCGGCAAGCGTCAGCCACGAGCTGAATCAGCCGCTTGCCGCGATGAAAACCTACCTTGCCGGGGCGAAGCTGCTGCTGCAACGCCGACGCCCCGAAGAGGCGCTGACCAGCTTCCAGCGTGTCGACGATCTGCTGGAACGGATGGGCGCGATCACCCGCCAGCTTAAAAGCTTCGCCCGAAAGGGCGGCACCGCGGTCGAGCCTTTGGACGCAAGAGCTTGTATTTCCTCGGCTTTGTCGATGATGGAGCCGCAGTTGAAGAACCGGAAGGTCCGCATCACCCGCTCGTTGCCGGACGAGCCCGTGATGATCCTCGCCGACCGGCTGCGTCTGGAACAGGTTCTGATCAACCTGATGCGCAACGCATTGGACGCAACGAAAGAGACGGAAGACCCGTCAATTGATATACTTCTGACCGTAGGCCAGATCGCGACCATCACCGTCCGCGACAACGGCCCCGGTATCGAGGATCTCGAGTCGCTGTTCGAGCCCTTCTACACGACGAAAGCCCCCGGCGACGGGGTCGGCCTTGGCCTTGCGATTTCGTCGGGCATCGTGAAGGACCTCGGCGGAAGACTATATGCAAGGAACGGACGGGTGGGCGGCGCCGTTTTCGAAGTGCGACTTCCGCTGATCGATGCGGACGTCAAGGCTGCCGAATGAGGTAAGAACTAAATGACACAGGCTATGAAGATCGCCATCATCGACGACGAACAGGATATGCGTCAGTCGATCAGTCAGTGGCTGGCTTTGTCCGGCTTCGACACCGAGACCTTCGCCAGCGCCGAGGACGCGCTGAAGAACCTCGGACCGGACTATCCCGGCGCGGTGGTGAGCGACATCAAGATGCCCGGCATGGACGGGATGCAGTTTCTCAAGAAGCTGATGAGCGTGGACAGCGCGCTTCCCGTCATCATGATCACCGGCCACGGTGACGTGCCGATGGCGGTCGAGGCCATGCGCGTCGGCGCGTTCGACTTCCTCGAGAAGCCGTTCAACCCCGACAAGATGACCGATCTGGCCAAGAAGGCCACCCAGCGCCGCCGCCTGATCCTCGACAGCCGCGCGCTGCGCAAGGAACTGTCGGACGGCTCGACGCTGATGAAGAAGCTGATCGGCGCGTCGCCGGTGATGGAGCGTCTGCGAGAGGACATCCTCGATCTGGGGCAGGCCGACGGTCACGTGCTGATCGACGGCGAGACCGGCACCGGCAAGACGCTGGTGGCGCACGCGCTGCATGCGGTGGGGGCGAAGGCGGGCAAGAAGTTCGTCCTGCTGTCCTGCGCCGCGCACGACAAGGACTCGCTGGCCGGCAAGCTGTTCGGCCCGGTCGAGGACGGCAGCGGCCTTCCGGCGCTGGAAGAGGCGCGGGGCGGGACGCTGGTTCTGGAAGACATCGAAGCGCTGCCGCAGGAGCTTCAGGCACGGCTGCTGTCGTGGATGAACGATCAGGGCACGCCGGCCGAAACCCGCATCGTCGCGATCTCGAACCTGCAAGAGCAGGGCAAAACCTGCGAGGACGTGCTGCGTCCCGACCTGTACTTCCGCCTTGCCGCGATGAAGATCACCCTGCCGCCGCTGCGCCAGCGCGGCGAAGACATCCTGATGCTGTTCACCCACTTCTCGGAACAGTTTGCCGACGAATACGGCTGCGACGCGCCGCAGGTGTCCGCTCAGGAGGCCGCGCAGCTTCTGCAAGCGCCGTGGCCGGGGAACATTCGCCAACTGATCAACGTGGCCGAGCGCGCGGTGCTGCAAAACCGTCGCGGCACCGGCACCATAGCCTCGTTGCTGATGGCCGAAAGCGACGAGCAACAGCCGGTGATGACCACCGAGGGCAAGCCGCTGAAGGAATATGTCGAGGCGTTCGAGCGGATGCTGATCGACAACACGATGCGGCGCCACAAGGGCTCGATCGTCGCGGTGATGGACGAATTGTGCCTGCCGCGCCGGACGCTGAACGAGAAGATGGCGAAGTACGGGCTACAGCGGTCCGACTATCTTTGACGAATTGAACTGGATCCGCGCGCCGGAATGGTGCGCGGGTCCGACAGGCTGACGGCGCAAAGCGCCGCGCCCATTCGGAACAAGTGTGTCGCGTAAGTCCACGCCGCACCAAGACGTGTCGGGCGACGCGATCTTCCGAACGGCATTCACCCGCAGCAAGTGTTTCCCGAACCATGCCGATCGGATCACATTCGTCATTGTAATGGCGATACATTCGCCCTTATGTTACATGTTAGAGCGATGCGAACGACAGTTTCGTGTTCGCCTACCGAATTGAATTTTCATGTTTTTCCAACCATCGGCCCCCCGCCGGGAAACTCATGAGATCAAAACCAGGCCCGCAGGGGCCGGGGAATCGCCCGCAAAGCCGACACCGGCCGGGCCTAGTTGGCGGCCAGCATAACGGTCGCCGGAGAAGAACCGCGATGAGGCGCGCAGGACGATACATGACAGGTGAGCTGGCCAACGGGCCGGTCATCGAGTCGCGTCGCGTGCCCGATTTCGCCCAGAAAACACCGATCCACAAACTGTCCGCGCCTCCGGGCGACGGGCCACGTGTGCGGTGCTCAAGGACTACATGGCAAAGAAGATGCTCATCGATGCCACCCACGCGGAAGAAACCCGCGTCGTGGTGGTCGACGGAAACAAGGTCGAGGAATTCGACTTTGAAACGGAGAACAAGCGCCAGCTAGCAGGCAATATCTACCTGGCCAAGGTCAGCAGGGTAGAACCCTCGCTGCAGGCGGCGTTCGTTGAATACGGCGGCAACCGGCACGGTTTCCTCGCGTTCTCCGAAATTCACCCCGATTACTACCAGATCCCCGTCGCCGACCGCGAAGCGCTGCTTGCGGAGGAACGCGCCTATGCGGCGCAGGAGGACGACGAAGAGGACGAGGCGCCCAAGAAGCGCCGGTCGCGCTCGCGCCGCAAGCCGAAGTCCGAAAAGGCCGAGGCCGTGAAGTCGGACGACGCCGTCGCCACCGGCGAGGTGTCGGAACCCCGCGACGTTTCCAGCGACGACATTCCCGGCATGGGCGTCGTCGATCTTGACGACGGCTCGGATGACGACGCCGAGACCGGCCCGGTCGACTTGGACGCCGAGGACACCGTCGCCGCCGAGGAGCCGACGGCCGAAGACGCGCCAGTCGCGGAAGCCGAAGAGGCCTCTGATGACGAGGACGACGGCGCCGATGATGACGGCGACGACGACGAGCAGAACGGCGACGACGATCAGCCCTATGCAGCGGTCGATCACGCGACCGAGCTCGATTCCGAAATCGAGTCCGTCGCCGAAGAAGACGTGGCCGAGGAAATTCGCCGCCCGCGCAAGCCGCGAGCCCGGAAGTATAAGATCCAGGAAGTCATCAAGGTCCGCCAGATCCTGCTGGTGCAGGTCGTCAAGGAAGAGCGCGGCAACAAGGGCGCCGCGCTGACCACCTACCTGTCGCTGGCTGGCCGCTATTGCGTCCTGATGCCGAACACCGCCCGTGGCGGCGGCATTTCTCGCAAGATCACCAACGCCGCCGACCGCAAGAAGCTGAAACAGATCGCCGCCGAGATCGACGTGCCGGACGGCGCGGGCCTGATCGTTCGGACCGCCGGTGCGAAACGCACCAAGTCCGAGATCAAGCGCGACTATGAATACCTTCAGCGCATGTGGGAACAGATCCGCGAGCTGACGCTGAAATCCATCGCGCCGGCCAAGATCTACGAGGAAGGCAACCTCATCAAGCGGTCGATCCGCGACCTGTATAACCGCGACATCGACGAAGTTCTCGTCGAGGGCGAGGGCGGCTACCGCGTGGCCAAGGACTTCATGAAAATGATCATGCCGTCCCACGCCAAGAACGTGAAGAACTACGCCGACCAGATGCCGCTGTTCGCGCGCTATCAGGTCGAGTCGTACCTGTCCTCGATGTTCAACCCGGTCGTGCAGCTGCGCTCTGGCGGCTACATCGTCATCGGCGTGACCGAGGCGCTGGTCGCCATTGACGTGAACTCGGGCCGCGCCACAAAGAAGGGCTCGATCGAGGAAACCGCGCTCGAGACCAACATGGAAGCGGCGGAAGAGATCGCGCGCCAGCTGCGCCTGCGTGACCTTGCCGGCCTGATCGTCATCGACTTCATCGACATGGAAGAGCGTAAGAACAACGCCTCGGTCGAAAAGCGGTTCAAGGACAAGCTCAAGACCGACCGCGCCCGCATTCAGGTGGGCCGCATCTCGGGCTTTGGCCTGCTGGAAATGTCGCGTCAGCGGCTCAGCCCTGGCATGCTTGAAGCGACGACGCAGCCTTGTCCGCACTGTCACGGCACCGGCCTGATCCGCTCGGACGACAACCTTGCGCTGTCGATACTGCGCCAGCTGGAAGAGGAAGGCACCCGCCGCAAGTCGCGCGAAGTGCTGCTGAAGGCGCCCATCGGGATCGTCAACTTCCTGATGAACCAGAAGCGGGAACACGTCGCCCAGATCGAGGCCCGCTATGGCATGTCGGTCCGGATCGAAGCCGACCCGCACCTGATCTCGCCTGACTTCAGCATCGAGAAGTTCAAGACCGCGACCCGCCCCGTGGCCGAAGCCGCCCCGGTGGTCTCGGGCACCGCCGCCCTTATGGCCGATATCGACGAGGCCGAGGAAGAGGACACCACCGAGGATCAGGCCGAAAGCCAGACCGAGGAGACCGGTGACGACAACGGCGACGACAAGCCGAAGAAGCGCCGTCGGCGTCGCCGCCGCCGTCGTGGCAGCGGCAATGGCGAGAACGGCGACTC
Organism: Psychromarinibacter sp. S121; assembly: GCF_049801035.1. Classification (NCBI taxonomy): domain Bacteria; kingdom Pseudomonadati; phylum Pseudomonadota; class Alphaproteobacteria; order Rhodobacterales; family Paracoccaceae; genus Psychromarinibacter; species Psychromarinibacter sp. S121. The sequence continues at coordinate 1,583,656 of NZ_JBNAGE010000001.1, read as the reverse complement.
CGGTGAGAACGGCAACGGTCAGGACTCGCAGGACAATGGCGACTCTGACGAGGCCGAGAAGCCTGCGAAGGAAGAGGCCGCCGGGGACGCCGAAGCCAAGCCCGAGGGCGAAGAGGCCGAAGCCGCCGAGGAGAAGCCCAAGAAGCGCCGCCGTTCGCGGTCCCGCTCGCGCAAATCTGCCGAGAAGACCGAGGAAACTGCCGAGGAAAACACCTCTGACGCCGACGCCCAGCCTGAAGCGGCAGAGGCGGTGGCCGAGGAAGCGCCCGCCGAGCCCGTGGCCGAGCCCGTGGTCGAGCCGGTGACCGAGGAAGCCGCCGAGGCGCCCGTGGAAGCCGAGCCCGTCGCGGAAGAGCCCGTGGCAGAGGACGTGGCGGAAGCCCCGGCCGAGCCCGAAGCGGTGACCGAAGAGCCGGTGTCGGAAGCCGAGCCGGAGCCGGTGGCGGAAGTGGCCCCGGAAGAAACTGTAGAAGAAACCGCTGAAGAGACCGACGAGGGCTCTGACGAAGGCGCCCCGGCTGTGGCCGAGGAAAAGACACCCGAGCCTGCAATGGCCGAAGACGCCGCCGATGCGGACGACTCGTCCAAGCCCAAGCGGCGCGGCTGGTGGTCGATGGGCCGCTGACGCCCGGATGACGGAACAACGAAGGGGCGGCCATCGGGCCGCCCTTTTTCTTTGTCCGGGGCGCACCCGTCCGTGCTTTTCGCCGCATGGTTGCCGCCGGAACCGCGCCGGTCGTCCCTGCAATGCGTTAACTTCGTTCAATACCTGCACGAAACGCGCGAGGCGGTTGATAATCGGATCAAAATCCCGCAATCATCGACGTAGGGTCAGGGGTGTTTGCATGTCCGATTTCAGGAAACTCAATACAACGCTTGCGTATGCGAGGCTGGGTCTCGTTTCGCTTACCGCCGCCATCGCGCCGATTACCGGCACCGCGCAGGAACTGTGCGGCGCGGATCTGTTCGAGGGCGAACCGGATGCCGACAGCCTGATGGCCAAGACGCTGGAATTCCTCGACCTGCTGGAAGCAAGCGGCGTCGTGGCCTTCACCGGGGTCGAGGGCAAACTGTCCGTCGCTTCGGCCCGGCAGGCGTTGCTGGACGGTGTGGCCAGCGCCACGCTTCTGACCTGCGTGGTCAATGCCGACTCGATCGAGTTCTCGGACGGGGCGGAGAACCTTGTGATCGCCTGCGGCGGTCTTGGAACGCCCACCATCGTCACCGCCCCGGCGCCCGCCGCCGATGACGTGGCCGAATTGGACCTTGGCACGCTGATCGAGGGCTCCGGCGATCAGGACGCCGGTGACCAGGAAGCAGCCGACGAAGCCGGTGACCAGACCGACGAGGTGGCCGAAGCCGGCGATGCAGAGGCCGAGGCCGAGGAAACGACCGAGGTGACCGCCGCCACCGAAGCCGGTCTGCCGACGGGACAATTGTTCTGTACCACCGAGATCGCGACCATCGAGCAGTACCTGAGTTCCGAGGCCTAGGCCCGAACCGACGTCCCGCGAGACGCCTATGATTTCAGCTTTCATTCCTTTTCGCGACTGGTCACTGGAACGGCTTCAGACCTGCATCGACTGCCTGAACGCGCTGCCCAGCATTACCGAGATCCTTCTTGTGGACTTCGGCTCTGCCGCGCCGCTTGGCCCGGTCGACGGCTGTCGCGTCGTGCGGGTGGAGGCAAGCCGCTGGTGCCTGTCGGAAGCCAACAACATCGGCATCGCCGAGGCCAGCAACGATGTCGTCCTGAAGATCGACGCGGACGTGCAGCTTTTGCTGCCGGACGAGACTTTGGCCGATCTTGCGGGCACAGTGGCCAGCGGCCGGACGGCATTCGTGAACCTGCAGGCGACCGATTTCCAGTACGAGGACGGCAAGCCCGCGCGGATGCGGCTGCGCCCAAGCTGGGGCGAGGGGTGCTGCAACCTGTTCAGCCGCGCGGCGCTGATCGAGATCGGTGGTTTCGATACCCGGTACTTCGACTACGGCGGCGAGGACAACGACCTGTGCCAGCGGTTGCGGCGCTATGGCCGCCGGGTGGATGTGTTCCGCTCGGACCGGGTGCTGCACGAACGGCATCCCTTTTCGGACGCGCGGGCACAGGGGCAGTTCACCGAAGAGCACAAGAAGACGCTGCTGGCGGATATGTCGATCTTCCGCCGCCAGCCGTTTCGCTATTCCGACTATCGAAACCCCGATGTCTTCGGCCCCGCGATCACCGTCGCCATCGCCACCATCGACCGCACCAACCGCAGCGATCACCTTGCCTATTGCCTGAACGGCCTTGCCGCGCAGACCGTGCAGGACTTCGAGGTGGTGATCTGCGAGAACGGCACGTCCCCCGAGGCGCGGCTTGACGAGGCCGGGCTGCGCGCGGCGTTTCCGATGCTGGATATCCGTCTGCTGTCGCTGGACGAGCCGTCGATCCCCACCGCGCGCAACCGGATCACTGATGCCGCGCGGGGCTTCTACATCGCGATCCACGACGACGACGATTTCTCGTTCCCGTCGCGGTTCGAGGATCAGCTGGACTGTCTTGCGACCAATGACGGCGCGCACGGATGTCATTCCAGCTGGATTGAGTTCGACGAGGGGACCGGCGGGTTGAAGTCCTTCGTCGGCCAGTCGCGCGACATCAACGATCTGCTGCGCAGGCGCGGCAAGGTGGCGCTGCATGGCACCGGCTTCTACCGCCGCGACGTGATGGAGCGGATGCGCTACGACGAAAGCCTCGTTCTCAGTTCCGACCACCACCTGCACACGCGGATGGCGCTGGCCGGGCTCAGCATCCCGCACACCCGCAAATTCCACGTCCTGCGACGGCTGCACGGCGCCAGCGTGTCCGCCACCGGCCCCGAGATACAGCGCGACGTGTCGGGGCGGACCAATGTGGCCTACAAATACTTCATGGGCGGGTCTTTCCTTGCGGCGGTGCGGGCGCGGAAGGAAAAGAAACTGTGGTCCGCCGGTTTCCCGACCATGCGCGAGATGCTGGCCTATCTTCCCGACGACTTCGGCGCGTTCCGCATCGACCTTGATGTCGAGGCGGCGTTGTCGCTGGGGCTGGACCCGGTCTTCGGCGCCCGTGGCGGCACGGCAGAGCAGGAAATCGGCGGCCTGGCCTTCATGCCCGCGTACCGGGGCTATGGCTATGACACGCGGCTTGTCCTGCGCTCGGTCCGGTCGATGACGGCGGGCGAGGCGATTGCCCGGCTGCCGGAATACCGCGACCTGCGCGGGGTGGATGTGGTCTCGGACGCAGAGCTCACCAGCCACCCGGCGCTGCGCGACCTTGACGCGCTGGTGGTAGAGCAGGGGCGGCGGCGGGTCATCTCGCGCCGCTACCCCGACATGCAGACCGCACTGGCGGCGCTGCCGCGCACGGTCCTCAGCTTCGGGCTGGGCCGGATCGACTTTTTCGCGGTCAACCACCCGGACGAGGGCGTTCACGTGCTGCTGGGCACCTACAAGACGGTCACCGATCTGGAACATGCGCTTAGCATGGCGAACGGCGGCACCACCGGGGATTTCATGCCGGTTTCGAACGGCGGCAAGCGGGGGAGCTTCAATGGAAATTAGCTTCCACTACGCGCGCGACCGTCAGTATTACGCGATACGCTTCGACGCGGGACCGTTTGAAACGGTGCCTTTCCTGCGCGAATTGCGCTTCTGGGGTGTCGACCGCTTTCCCTGTCCGCGCCTGAGTACCGTCGCCGCGCTGCTTGCGCTGCGCGATCACCCGATGGACTCGGCCACGCTGAGCAACGCGGAACTCAACGCCCCGGTCTGCGCCGCGATCTCTGAGCATTTCGGCATCGAGATCCACCCCTCGAAGTACAACACCGAACGGCGCGACCTTGCGGGCGGCGACCTGCTGATTGCGCCCTCCCGGTTCACCGCGCCGCGCGATCCGCGCACCTTCATCGACGGCGGCGAGGTGCTGACATGGATCAGCCTTGATGACATCGGCGGCCCGCTTGGCGGCCTTGTGCGCACCAACATCGACGCGTTCGACCTGGACACGATGACCAAGAACCTTGTCGTTGCGCTGTGCTGCGCGGGCAAGGAGGTGGGGCATATCGTGCTGGAGGGCGCGACACCCGAGCTTGGCCAACTGATGCACTGGATCGGTCTGGAACTGATCGACCCCGCAGACGTCTGACGCCGCGAGCCCTCCGGATCACTCGTCGCGCAGCTTGGACAGCAGGCTGTCGCGCAGCTTTTCCTCGACGGTTTCGGGAATGCCGGTCGACGCGCCGGTGCCACCCGCGCCACGGAACGGCGCATGTACCGCGTCCTCGTTCGCCAGGTAGATCTCCAGCACGCCGCCGTCGGGGTTGTAGCCCGAGCCGACGAAATCCCTCGGCGCCGCATGAAGCCCGTCCGCCAGCACGCCTGCGCCTTCCGCCGCCCACGTGTCGTAGAACCGCACCTGGTTCTCCGAGATCTGATAGTCGACACGGACGATCCGGCGGACCGGAAGCCCAAGCTGGGCAACGACCTGCCGGGTGGTATCGATCATGTCCTCGTCGACGCTTGGTTCGGCGAAGATCCAGACCATCAGGTCACCGCTGTTCGGGATGACGACGACCGGCTCGGGCGGGGTGGTGTCGGTCACGGGTGCGAGGCCGCTGGTCCCGGTGGCGCCCAGCAGGACAAGGGCGCTGCGGAACGGCGGATCGGCGGGGGCCGAGGCAAGCACGGGGGCAGGGCGCGCGCCCGGCGTTTCCAGCACCGGCGGCGTCGCCCATGCAAATACCTGCGCCGGCGGCGTCAGGCCGGCCAGGACCGGAAGCGCGCCGGTGTCGATGGCCGTCTCAAGGGTGTCAGGGCGGCCAAGGTCGCGCAGACGGTCCTCTGCGGCGCCGTCCGCCGTGAAGGGCCCGCGCTCGGCGCTCAGGGGCATCTCGCCCTCGGTTGGCCGTGGTGTGGGCAAAGTGGCCGAAGCCACCGCCTCGGGCCGCAGCGGCGCAGGGCCGACGACCGGGCGGGTGGGGCTCGCCGGAGCGACAAGATCGGTGGGGCGCGGCGGCGGCGGCGCATCCGCCGAGGCCGGAGCCGGGGGCGCGGGCGAAATGTCGGGGGAGGGCGATGCAGGCCCGGCGTCGAGTTCCGCCAAGGCGTCCGGGCTGTCCGTAACGGGTGTTTCCGCGATCGGAGCCTCGGCGACAGGCGCCTCCTCGGTCGCGCTTTCTTCTGCAAGCCCTTCGACAGTCGCCGTCTCGACCGGCGGCGCGTCGACCGGGGGAACGTCCGCTGCGGGATCCTCGGCTGGCGCGGCCTCCTCCGGTGGCGTGTCTGCGGTCACGCCGGTCGGCAGGCCGACGACCGGCTCTCCCGGAAGGTCTGGCTGCGCATCGGCGTCCGGGGCTTCTGACAGGGCCTCTGATAGGGCCGAAGTCGGCTGGATGTTGGTCAGCACGCTTTCCGCCGCCGCATCCGGTTCGCTTTCCGACGAAGGCGCGATCTCGGCAACGTCTTCGGTGACGGGCTCACCCGTTACGACGCTGTCGCTGACGGCGTCTTCGGCCACAACACCTGCACTTGCGACCTCGTCTGTCGCTACACCGTCGGGCACGACGTTCTCGGTGAAGATGCTGTCCGGTTCGGCGGTCTCGAGAACCTGGCCCTCGACCGCGGGCGGCGGGGTCTGGTCCATCGCGACAGGATCGCCCTGTGGGGCAGGCGACTTCAGCAGCATCGCCACGGCGCCAACGCCCAATCCGGCGAAGAACCCCAGACCCACGTTCACCATGCGCCGCCGGTTCGACCGTGGCGGTCTTTGCGGCGGATGTGCAGCGGGCGCGAGCTTCTGGATGCGCGTGTCGGCTTTCTTCCGGTCGAACGGCATCGCGGTGGAAGCCACCGCAGGCGCTGCGGTCGGCGGGACCGCAGGCGTCGGCGTCGGTGCGGACGGTGGGAACGATGGCGCTGCGGGCTTCGGTGCCGCAGCAGCAGCCCGCCTTCGGTCCAACAGCGGCTTGAGGGCCGACTCTCGCGCAGCCATCGCGCCGGGTTTCGCCGCCTGCGCCGCAGCGGGCTTGCCCGCGCCCTCGGGGCCCCGTTTGGAGGCCCGTTCGGAGGCAGGCTCGGACGGCCGTTCCGGCGGCCGCGTCGCGGCTGGATCGGCGGTGGTCCGGGCGGCCGGAGCCGTGGAAAATAGCGCTGTAGGAGAGTCCGGCGGCGCGTTTTCAGCCACAGGATCGGGCTTCAGTGACGGCCGTGGTTTGGGATTGTCCACAGGGGGTTTGACCGCGGACTCCCCGGCAGCCTTCGCCCGCAGCACTTCCTCGCGTTTGGCACGCGCTTTCTCAAGACGGGCCTCCCAGCTCATCTCGTTCAGTGCTTTCCGGTTTTCCGATGGAATCCCAGTCACTTATTGCGATCCCCCAAAAGATCGACATCGGCTATGACGCTGACCAAATCGCGTCGGCTTGGCCCATATAATGCCCTTGCAGCACCAGAGACGCAAATCGCCGGATCGGCGCTTTTCAGCCGGTTTTCCTAATGAAATAGACCTGTTCCACCCCGTCGACGGCGCTCTCCAGAAGCGTGTGTCCGGCCTCGGAACAAAAGTGCGGGATATCCACGACCGCGACCGGATCGTCGGCTATCACCCGCATCACCTGACCGGGCGTCAGCGCCTGAAGACGCTTGCGCAGTTTCAGGACGGGCAGGGGGCAGATCAGCCCGCGCGCGTCCAGTTCGGCGTCGAAAGAAATCTCGTTCTCCATAGCCCGCCTGATAGGGCCGTGCGGTCCGGCAGGCAACAGTCCACGGGGATGTGACTTTCGGAACAGGTGACGCCGGGCGGGACGCGGGCTATGCAGACGCGACACGCGGACACGCAGCAGCAACCGGGACGGCCATGTTCGGCATAGACATCTTCGACGCCAGCCTCATCCCCGCGATGATCGTCGCGCTATCGGCAGGCTTCATCTCGTTCCTGTCGCCCTGCGTCCTGCCGATCGTGCCGCCGTACCTCGCCTATATGGGCGGCATCAGCATGGGAGAGATGCAGGGCTCTATCGGCGACCGTCGCCGCGTCCTGCTGGCGGCGCTGTTCTTCGTGCTGGGGCTGTCGACGGTGTTCCTGTTTCTGGGGTTCACCGCCTCGGCCTTCGGAGCCTTCTTCCTGCAAAACCAGGAATGGTTCGTGGTCGGGGCCGGGATCGTGGTGATGGTCTTCGGCGCGCATTTCATCGGGGTCTACCGGATCGGCTTCATGGACCGCGAGTTGCGGGTAGAGGCCGGCGACAAGGGCGGCAGCGCTTTCGGGGCCTACGTGCTGGGCCTTGCCTTCGCCTTCGGCTGGACCCCCTGCATCGGCCCGCAACTGGGCGCGATCCTGTCACTGGCCGCCTCGGAAGCCAGCCTTGTGCGCGGCACGACGCTTCTGGGCGTCTACGCACTTGGGCTGGGCATCCCGTTCCTGCTGGTCGCGCTGTTCTTCCCGCGCCTTCAGGGCGTGATGAACTGGATGAAACGCCACATGGACCGGATCGAGAAGGTGATGGGGCTTTTGCTGTGGACCGTCGGCCTGATGATGCTGACCGGCCAGTTCACCGCCTTCTCGTTCTGGCTGCTCGAGAGGTTCCCGGCGCTCGCCACCATCGGTTGAAGCCCGGATCGGCGCCGCAACAATCCGGCGCATTTGCATCACTTTGTTGCTCGTTCATCGGGGGTAAACTTCCGGCGGCTTATGTTTCGCGGGCCTCTGCGCTAGGCTCGTCTGGAACCTGAAAGGCCGTTCCATGGCTCATGATCCGAGTGGCCCACAGCCTGCCTCCGTCAAATGCCGCCGGGTGTTCTACATCCCCGGCTACGACCCGATTCACCCCCGCCGCTACCGCGAACTGTACCGCACCGAATCCGCCGCCCAAGCCGGGATCAGCGGGTACGAGATCGGGATCAGCCCGCGCAGCGGCGAACGCTATGGCTGGGACGTTGCGGCGCGGATGGACGGCCACCCGGTGCAGGCGCAGGTCGAGGTGCTGGTCTGGTCCGACCTCGTGCGCGACTCGATGTCGAACGGGATCGGCGCGACCTACCTGCAACTGGCGCGAACCGCATGGACCTATATCGGCAGCGGCACGCTGCGGCGGCTGATGTGGATGCGGAAGGGCCCGGTGATCGCCGCGCTCTACCCGGTGGCGATGCTGCTGGGACAGGCGCTGCTGGCGTTCGTGATCGGCGCGCTGGCCGGAACCGTGGTGACCCGCGCGCTCGACTGGCTGGCCGGTCTGGCGCTTGGCCTGTTCGGGGCCACGGCGGGCGGCGCGGTCTGGTCGGTGGCCCTGTCGCTGATCTGGTGGGCCTGCCTGCTGGGCGCGGGCTATGCCGTTCTGCGGTGGTTCAAGGCGCGCGACGGCAAGCTGTTCGCCTATTACCTGATGCATGATTACGCCCATTCCTGCCAGCTGGACGGCGCCTATCCCGACGACCTCGAAGCCCGCCTTGCCGAATTCACGGACACCATCGCCCGCGCGCTGAACGACGACGTGGACGAGGTTCTGGTGGTCGGCCACAGCTCGGGCGCGCACCTTGGCGTGTCGATCCTCGCCGACCTGATCCGCCAGAACCGGGCGCCCGCCAACGGCCCCGCGCTGTCGTTCCTGTCACTGGGGCAGGTGGTGCCGATGGTGTCGTTCCTGCCGAAAGCCGACCGGCTGCGGGCGGACCTGCACTATCTCTGCCAGCGCGAGGAACTGACGTGGATCGACGTGACGGCGCCCGGCGACGGTTGCGCGTTCGCGCTGTGCGACCCGGTTGCCGTGTCCGGCGTCGCGCCGGAGCGCGGCAAACGCTGGCCGCTGGTCTTCTCGGCCGCCTTCACCCAGACCCTGTCCGAGGAGACGTGGAAAGCCCTGCGCTGGCGTTTCTTCCGGCTGCATTTCCAGTACCTCTGCGCCTTCGACCGTCCGCGCGACTATGACTACTTCCGCATCACCGCCGGGCCGATGACGCTGGGCGAACGCTATGCGGGCCGCGAGCCCTCGCGCTCGCGGATCGACGTGGCGGTCTCCGCGCACACCAGCATGGCCGCATGATCCCGCCGAAACCGCCGTCCCGGCCCGGGCGCGTGTCGCTCTGGCGCTACCTTCGTCTGTTCCGGCAGGACATCCTGTCGGCGCAGCCCGCGCGTCTGTACCGCGCGTGGATGGCCGAATTCCGCACGCCGTTCTTCCGGTCCTACCTTGTGAACCAGCCCGAACTGGTGCGCGAGGTGCTGAACGAACGGCCGATGGATTTCCCGAAATCGGACCGGGTGGGAGAGGGGCTGCGCCCGCTGCTGGGTCAGTCGGTGTTCCTGACCAACGGCGAAACATGGCTGCGCCAGCGCCGCATCATCGACCCCGCGTTCGAGGGCGGGCGCCTGCGCGATACTTTCCCCGCGATGCTGGACGCGGGGCGCGCGGCGGTGGCGCGGCTTGACGCGCGGGCGGGCGGCCCCGTCGAGATCGAGGAAGAGATGAGCCACGCCGCCGCCGACGTGATCTTCCGCACCCTGTTCTCGATCCCCATCGAACACGAACTGGCCTCGGAAGTGTTCCGCCGCTTCCGCGACTACCAGCGCACCCAGCCGATCCTGAACCTTGCGGCCTTCGTGCCGCTGCCGCGCAGGCTGCCGCGCTTTCACCGCCGCCGTACGGTGCGCGCCGCCGGCGCCATCCGTGCGCTGATCACGCGGCTGACGGACGACCGGATGTGCGAGATCAAGGGGGGAACGGCGCCCGACGATCTGGCAACCAAGATCATGACGACCGCCGACCCGCAGACCGGCGAACGCTTCTCCAGCGCCGAGATGGTCGATCAGGTCGCGATCTTCTTTCTCGCGGGCCACGAAACCAGCGCCTCGGCCCTTGGCTGGGCATTGTATCTTTTGGCGCTGCACCCCGAGGTGCAGGACCGCGTGGCGGCGGAACTGGCGGAACTGCCGCCCGCGCCCTCCTTCAGCGACATCGCCCAGCTTCGCCTGACCCGCGACGTGTTCCGCGAGGCGCTGCGCCTCTACCCGCCGGTGCCGATGATGGTGCGCGAAACCACGTGCCCCGAGCACTTCCGCGACCGGGACATCCCGCAAGGCTCGCAGATCGTCCTCAGCCCCTGGCACCTGCACCGGCACGAGCGCCTGTGGGACAACCCCGACGGCTTCGACCCCGACCGCTACGGCACCGAGAATGGCCGGCAATGCCTGCGCGATGCGTTCATCCCGTTCTCGTCGGGCAAACGGGTCTGTACCGGCGCCGGCTTCGCGATGGCCGAAGGACCGCTGCTGCTTGCGCTGCTGGTGAAAGCGTTCCGGTTCGAGCGGATCGAAGGCGACGATCCGATGCCGGTCGCGTTCCTGACGGTCCGGTCCAGACACGGAATCCGCCTGAACGTGTCGCGCCGCACCTAGGGGGCGCTGCCCCCGCCGCACCTGCGGTGCGACTCCCCCGAGGTATTTCGGAAGAGAAGAAGCAGCGCCGGCGTGCCTTCTTCTCTTTCAAAATACCTCGGGGAGCGCGAGGGGCTGGCCCCTCGCACCTTTGGTCAGGGCATCAGCCGCGCGATGTAGGGCGGCAGCGCGAAGGCGCCGCGGTGGACGTCGGGGGTGTAATAGTCGGTTTCGATCTCCGCGGCTTCGAAGCGTTCGCGCAGGGTATCGATGTCGGTGTGCCGCGCCTTGCCGTCGGTGCCCCAGCCAAAGGCCATCGGACCGCCGGCATAGGTGGGGACCGTCGCGGTGTAGCAGGTCCAGTCGCGGAACAGTTCCTTGAAGGCGCGCATCGTGTTGGTCAGTTCGCCGCCCTGCAGGAAGGGCACGCCGTTCTGGGTGACGAGGATTCCCTCGGGGCTCAGGGCGCGGTGGGCGTGGCCGTAGAAATGGTCGGTGAACAGCACTTCGCCCGGACCGACGGGATCGGTCGAGTCGATGATGATGACGTCGTAGCCGCCTTCCGTCTCGCGCATGAAGTCGGCGCCGTCGGTGATGACAAGCTCCAGCCGCGGGTCGTCGAACGCGCCGTCAGAGATGTTCGGCAGGTATTGCTTCGAGAACTCCACCACGCCCGCGTCGATCTCGACCATGGTCAGGTGTTGCACCGAATTGTGCTTCAGCACCGTCTTCGCCATGCCGCCATCGCCGCCGCCGATGATCAGGACCCGCCGGGCGTCGCCGTGGGCGAGGATCGGCACGTGGGACATCATCTCGTGGTAGATGAAATTGTCGCCCTCGGTGACCTGCACCACGCCGTCCAGCGTCAGGATGCGGCCGAAGGTCGGGTTCTCGAACACCCGCAGGCGCTGGTGGTCGGTTTCGTTGTCGTAAAGGACCTGCTCCTCGCGCAGGGCCTGGGCGTGGTCGGCGTGCAGACGCTCGACGCTCCATCCGGTCATGTCGGTCATAGGAACTCCCATGTGTTTTGCGGGTCTGTTGCGCCGGGCGGCGCGGAAGTCAACCGGCAAGGCCGGGTCGGGGGCGGAATCGGCGATTTCGCAGGGCGGCGCGGCGGGGTAAGCAGGGCGCATGGACAGACGACCGAAACTCGCCGCGCTCGCGGTCGTGCTGCGCGATGCAGAGGTGCTGCTGGTGCGCCGGCGCAATCCGCCGGATGCGGGGCTGTGGGGCTATCCCGGCGGTCACGTCGAGTGGGGCGAGACGGTGGCCGAGGCCGCGGTGCGCGAGTTGCACGAAGAGACCGGCGTTCGGGCTGAGGCCGTGGGCTGGCTGGACAACCTCGACACCATCGTGCGCGACGCGGACGGCGCGGTGCAGCACCATTACCTGCTGGTGGCGATCCTGTGCCAATGGCGCGGGGGAACGCCCGAGCCGCGCGACGACGTGTACGAGGCCGCATGGCAGCCCGTGGCCGAGGTGCTGGCAGGACGCCTCGAAGCGTCGGCGCGGGTGGACGATGTGCTGTCGCGCGCGCTGGCGTCCGTGGGTGGTAAAGAGGCCTGAAAAAGGAAAGGGCCGCCCGGCCACCCGGTCAGAACCGGTGGCCAGGCGACCCTGTGCCTGTCCCTTGCGCGGGTTTTCCCGTCTCTCAAGGTTGCGTCGGGCGCGTCATCCCCGCGCGCCCGTGTCGGCGCCTTGCTGGCGCTCTGTCCGTCGCCTTTCCGGCGCTCTGGTCGTTATGGCGCGATGGCAAGCAGCGCTCATCCCGCCCTTCGCGGCCCTCGGGCCGCGGCGGCCACGCGTCAAATCGCAACGCGTGGCCTGATCGGGGTAACCCCAGATACCCCGTGCTCCGTCCCGTGAGTGCGACAGGAGCGTCTCTGAATGGTCTTGCGTCGAAGCTTTGCGGCTCAGGCGGCGTCTTCGACCAGCCCGTCCCCGCGCAGCAGTTCCTTCACCCGGACGTCGGGCGTGTCGAACGCCTGTTTCAGCACGTCGACCGCCCGCCAGGGCTGGGCATCGCCGCACATGAACACATCGAACGCGCCATAGCCGATCTCCGGCCAGGTGTGGACCGAGATGTGGCTTTCGGCCAGCACCGCCACCCCACTCACGCCCTGCGGCGAGAACTTGTGAGTGTGGATGTGCAGCAGCGTCGCGCCGCATTCGTCCACGCAGTCGCGGAAGGCCTGCTGGATCCGGGCTTCGTCGTCCAGCCCGGTACCGTCGACCACCTCGATAATCAGGTGGGTCCCGGCGAACACCCGGCCATCACGGCGGATGAAGTGATCCTCGCGGTCTTCGTCGAAAACGTCGCGTTCAATGGTCGTTTCGGTTGCGCCCGCAATGCGGACACACGAATCTTCCTCGTGGGCGCCTGTCTCCAGACCGATCCCCAGTTGGAAGAGGTTGGCGCCGTCCATGGCACGTCCCCTTCTAGCCAGCAGATTGAATCCAGAGGTTCCTTAGCGCCCCCCCGTGGCAGCCTTCGCTGCCCGTAAGTTGGGATCGGTCCCTCGCTCGTGGCGGGCATCTAAGGGCATGCGTCGAGTCGATCAAGACATTTTTTGGGGTTTAATTTACGACGTCAGCGTGACGCTGCGTAACGAACGATAGCGCTAACCGAAAGCGCTTTGGAAATCGCTTTGCCCACCGGCTTCAGCAAGAAGCTCGGGCAACAAAAAAGGGGCGGGACGGGACCCGCCCCAAGTGGGGCCACCAGACAGGGGAGAGTAGAAAGCCGGCGGCCACCGTATCGTCGGCGCGGGCCGTCAGTCCTTCCAGAAGGGGCGCTCGGCCTCTGTCCGGGCCTCGCCACGGGTCACCCCGATATCATCCAGCAGATGCGGATCGAGTGTCCCGAGCGAGCGGCGGGTTCGGCGGCGCTCGTCCCATTTCACCAGCATCACCACGAAGCGCAGGGCCGCGGCCGAAAACGGCGGCAGGGGACGGCGGGAGAGATAGCCGAGGGCGTCGTTCGAGTGAGCTTGTGCCATGGGATGTCCTTTCGAATTGTATTGACACAATCGGGCGATGTTGCCACTGTGTATTGAGTACAATCGCGCGTGTACCAAGTCGAGGGAAAGATTGTAATGGATACAATTTGGCAGCCGAGCCTTGAGGGACGTGCCGGTCCGAAGTACGCGGCCGTCGCCGAGGCGATCCGTGACGGGGTGCACGCGGGCGCGCTGACGGCGGGGCAAAAGCTGCCTCCGGTCCGCGAATTGGCGTGGACGCTCGGGATCACGCCGGGGACCGTGGCGCGGGCCTATACCGAACTGACGGACGAGGGTCTTCTGCAGGCCGCCGTCGGACGCGGCACCTTCGTGGCAGAGCGCCGAAAGCCCGCGGCCGAGGCGATGCCCGACGGCCCGATGCGCCTGTACGGTCCCAGCCTGCCGGACGTGGGGCAGGTGGCCTTGATCCGCGAGTTGATGGTGAAGGTCGGACAAGAGGGCGGTGTGTCGGACATGCTGGACTATCCCAGCCGCGTCGCCACGCCGTTGCGGGATGCCGCGATCCGGTGGCTTGCTTCGGCCCATCTCGGCCCGCTGGACGCGCCGGACGTGGTGCCGGCGCATGGCGGCCAGCACGCGATCCTGCTGACGATGCAGGCGATCCTCAGCGGGCCCGAACCGGTGATCCTTGTGGAAGAGATGCTGTATCCCGGCTTCCGCCGGGCCGCCGACCTGCTGCGCGCGAAACCGGTCGCGGTGCCGATGGACGAGCACGGCATTATCCCGGGCGCGCTGGAGGAAGCGGTGCGCCGGCATGGGGCGCAACTGCTGTGCACCTCGCCCGAGGTCCACAACCCGACGACCCTGTGTACGCCGGAATGGCGGCGGCTGGAGATCGTCGATGTGGCCCGCCGCACCGGGCTGCAACTGGTCGAGGACGACTGCTATCGCCTTGGGACACCGGTCGGGCGACCGTATCGGGCGCTGCTGCCGGGGCAGGGGTGGTATGTCACCTCGCTGTCCAAACACCTGACGCCTGCGCTGCGGATCGGGTTCGCCGTCGCGCCTCCGGGCCGCGGGGCCGGGCTGCGCCGTGCGGCGGAACACGGGTTCTTCGGCATCTCGGCGCCGCTGGCGGATCTGACGGTGGAACTGCTGCATTCGCCAAAGCTGAACCGGCTGATCGACGAGGCGCGGCGGACCATGAACGACTATGTACGCGCCGCCGTCAACGTGCTGGGCGGTCACGACCTGACATGGCGCGAGGACGTGCCGTTCCTCTACCTCGGCCTGCCGTCCGGCTGGCGCGCGGGAGCGTTCTGCCAGAGAGCCGAAGCCGCGGGGGTGCAGGTGCGCGCCGCCGACGAGTTCGTCCTGCGCGACGGGCGGGCGCCCCATGCGGTGCGGATCTCGGTCAACGCCCGGCACGGGCTGGCGCGCTTCGAAGGCGCGATGCAGAAACTGCGCGAGCTTCTGGACAATCCGCCGGAGCAGATCAGCGTCTGATAGTGGGGTATAATAATACCATAATTGCAAGGCACTGTTTTACATAGGTTTTATCGGGCAAACTGCCGTTGACTGGGAAATCGGTGCGTGTATAACCGCGCAATCCGAATTCCGGGGCGGGCCATGGCCCGCTCCACATCCGTAACCGAGGTTCCGATATGAAGACCTATACCGCGACGCCTGCGGATATCGACAAGAAATGGATCCTGATCGACGCCGAGGGCGTGGTTCTGGGCCGTCTTGCTTCGATCGTGGCGATGCGCCTGCGCGGCAAGCACAAGGCGACCTTCACCCCGTCCATGGACATGGGCGACAACGTTATCATCATCAACGCCGACAAGGTGCAGATGACCGGGAAAAAACGCGCCGAGAAGACGTACTACCGTCACACCGGCCACCCCGGCGGCATCAAGTCCCGGACCGCTGAAGAGATCCTGGAAGGTGCGCACCCCGAGCGTGTCGTGACCGCCGCGATCAAGCGCATGCTGCCGGGCAACCGCCTGTCGCGCCAGCAGATGACCAACCTGCGTGTCTACGCCGGCGCCGAGCATCCGCACGAGGCTCAGAACCCCGAGGTTCTGGACGTCAAGTCGATGAACAAGAAGAACACGAGGACCGCGTAATGGCCGAGCAAGTCAACTCGCTGGAAGAGCTGGGCCAGGTTGCCGAAGGCACCGCGCCCGCCGTCGAGACCGAAGAGGTCATCAACCGCGACCCCGTCCGTGACGAACTGGGCCGCTCCTATGCCACCGGCAAGCGGAAGGACGCGGTTGCCCGTGTCTGGATCAAGCCGGGCTCCGGCAAGGTGACCGTCAACGGCAAAGAGATCAACGTCTACTTCGCGCGTCCGGTTCTTCAGATGATCCTGAAGCAGCCGTTCACCGTTGCGGGCGTCGACGGCCAGTTCGACGTGCAGGCGACCGTCAAGGGCGGTGGTCTTTCGGGTCAGGCCGGTGCGGTCAAGCACGGCATCTCGAAAGCGCTGCAGCTGTACGATCCGACGCTGCGCCCGGCGCTGAAAGCCGCGGGCTTCCTGACCCGCGACAGCCGCGTCGTCGAGCGGAAGAAATACGGCCGCGCGAAAGCCCGCCGCAGCTTCCAGTTCTCGAAGCGTTAAGCGTTTCACAGAATTTTCGCGAAGGGCCGTCCGGTTGGGCGGCCCTTTTGCTTTGGGGGCCTTTTGCTGTTGGGGTGCGGCAAGAGGGGGCTTTGCCCCCCGCGCCTGCGGCGCTCCCCCCAGGATATTTTGGACCGAAGACAATCAGGGCCCGCGCCTAGGCGACGGCGAAGAGATCCACCTGCACCGCGTCGGCCAGCCGCTTGCCGGTGCCCACGAACAGCGTGTTGTTGACCCAGGCGTGGCGCGGGTCGCCGGTTTCGAGCCGGGCGATGGTGCGCATGTAGTAATCCGCCGGATCGACCTCTTCGCCGCGGGCGAGTTTCGCGATCACGTCGGGGGGGCCGTGGCGGGTGCCGATATTGACGATCTCGATCAGCGCGCCGTCGTCGGTCTCGAACGCGTAGCGGGTGTCGAGATGCGCGGCGCCGTCGGCCTGTATCGTCTGCCAGTCGGCCCCGAGGTTCAGGATCCGGCCGTTCAGCTGCGGCCCGGTCACGGTGCCGCCGGTGATGGGAATGATGCGGCGCTGCCCGAAGCGCCCCGACCCCATTTCTCGGATCGGTGCGAGTTCGACCCTAAGCGTACAGGCGTACTCAAGCACTGGCGCTTCGGGCATGGCCTCCGTCCTCCTCCAACGGATCACACGACGTTGACGTGACCGTGAGGGAAGGTCAATGGCCGAAATGCATGACGGGTTTCCGCCGGGTTCGCCGCGGCTGGCGCGGGTCGCTGGACAGGCTCGGGCGGCGTTGCTATCGCGGAGGTTGACGGCGGCGAGGCTGTGCATGACGAAAGCGATTATCGGTGCCCTGCGGCGGCGTTGGCCGGAGCCCGGCAGCCTGCGGGAGCGGCGGCTGGCGCAGGGTCTGGCGGTGCTGCTGGTGCTGTTGTGCGTGAATGCCAAGGTGATCCAGTACTACACCTTCGATCTGGGCACTTACGACACCACGATCTACGCCAACCTCGTCTGGAACACGGTGTTCGGCGAGTTCTACCATTCCAGCGTGCTGAACCGGATGCACATGGGCGAGCATTTCTCGCCGGTCATGTTCCTGTTCGTGCCGCTGTACTGGATCCAGCCCACCGCGCTGTGGCTGGTGGCGGTGCAGGGGCTGGCGGTCGGGATCTACTACCTGCTTCTGATCCCGCTGGCGCGGCGCATCCTGTCGCCGGACCTTGCGGCGAACCGGGGCGTGCTGGCCTTCGTGATCCTGCTGGGGATCTTCAGCAAGCCGTTGAACAGCGCGCTGATGTTCGACTTTCACCCCTCGACCCTGACAGCGCCGTTGATCGTGCTGGCGCTGATCGCGCTGCATGACCGGCGCGACCTGACGTTCTGGGGCTGCTTCGCGGCGATTTGCCTGTGCAAGGAAAACGGTGCGCTGGCGGGGCTGTCGCTGGGGCTGTACGCGGGCTTCGTGCTGGGGCGCTGGCGGATGATGCTGCTGGTAGCGGGGGTGTCGGCGATTGCCGCCGCCGTGGTGTTCAAGGTGGTGATGCCGACGTTTCAGGACGAAAGCTGGGGCCATCTGGACCGGATCGGCCCGATGGACCTGCCGCTGAAGAAGCTTGAGTACCTTGGGCTGCTGCTGGTGGTGTCCGCCGGGCTGCCGCTGTTCGCGTGGCGCGCGCTGATCCCGGTGCTGCCGCTGATCGGACTGAACCTGTCGGTGAACTATTTCCGCCAGTTGAACATGGGGTACCACTATGACGACATGTCGGGCGTGTTCCTCATGGCGGCCGTGATCCACGGGCTGAACCGGGCGCTGCCGCTGGTGCGGTCGGAACTGCCAAGGGCGTGGCTTCCGGCGATGGCGATGACCGTCCTGATGCTGAACCTCGGGATGCTGAGCCACCGCTCGATCACCGGGATCATCATGGACTTCCCGAACCCGAAAGAGCTGGCGCTGTGGCACGAGTTGCAGCGCTATCGGCCCGACAGCAGGACCGGCATCCTTGCCTTCGACCCGATCACGCCATCGCTGATGAACCGGGCGCGGGTGCAGCGGCTGCCAAGCTACGTGGACGTCAACGACCTGCCGGACGAGGTCGCGCGGTTGCAGCCGGGCGATCTGGCGATGTCCTCGCAGATCTGGCAAAGCGACCGTCACGACCTGTTCGTGCGGCTGCTGGACGCGGACCCCCGGCTGAAGCGGGTGCGCGAGACGGACTTGCTGATCGTCTACGAGCGTCTGCCCGACTGACGCCCTAGCTGTCGGGCGGCACCAGACCGAGGCCGCGCAGGTAGATGCCGATGCCCGCTTCCAGCAGTTCCTCGGGCGGGAAGGGCGACCTTCGACCGGCGGCGCCCCGCGCGTATAGCTCGACGACCCCGTGGCTCATCGCCCAGATATGCGCCGAGAACATCGCCGCCGGCGGGCGGCGGTCGGGCGGGATATGTTCCGACAACACCGCCGCGGCGCGTTCCAGCACCGTATTGGCGCGGTTGGCGGCGTGGGCGAGTTCGGGGCTGCGGTTGATCGAGATGCCGCTTTCGAACATCGCGATGTAGTGGCCCGGGTATTTCTTCGCGAAGGCGAGATAGGCGCGGCCCGTCGCCTCGAACGAGGCCAGCGCCGAGGGCTGGCCGCTTTCGAACGCATAGTCCATCAGGTCCGAGAAGATCTCGAACCCCTGTAGCGCGGCCTCGGCGATCAGGTCCTCGCGGCCTTCGAAATGGCGGTAGACGGCGGCGGGGGTGACGCCCGCCTGCTTGGCGGCTTCGGACAGGGTGAACCCGCTTGGGCCTTTCTCCTCGATCAGCTTCAGCGCCGCATCCAGAAGGGCCCGGCGCAGGTCGCCGTGGTGATAGCCGCGTTTAGCCATTCCAGAGTTCGGGACCCCCGCAGATGGCCGGATCGGGGTCGCAGGCGACCTTTTCCTTCTTGCCCGCGTACATCGCCTTGGACAGCACCGCGCGGATCGCGGCGATGCGGGCGCGGCGCTTGTCGTCGGCGCGGATCACCGTCCACGGGCCCTGCACGGTATGGCTGCGCTTCAGCGTCTCGCCGATGGCGTCGGTATATTCGTCCCACTTCTTCAGACCCTCGACGTCGATGGTCGACAGCTTCCACTGTTTGAGCGGATCTTTCTCGCGGTCGAGGAACCGGCGCAGCTGTTCGGCGCGACCGACGTTCAGCCACAGCTTCACCAGTTGGATGCCTTCCTGCTGCAACATCGCCTCGAAAGCCGGAAGCTGCTGGAAAAAGCGTTCGCGTTCGGGGTCGGTGCAAAAGCCGAAGACCTTCTCGACCACGCCCCGGTTGTACCACGAGCGGTCGAACAGGACGATTTCGCCATCGGTGGGCAGCTGTTCGACGTAGCGCTGAAAGTACCACTGGCCGCGCTCGCGATCCGTGGGTTTCGGCAGCGCGACGACGCGGGCGACGCGGGGGTTCAGGTTCTCGCGGAAGCGCTTGATCGAGCCGCCCTTGCCGGCGGCGTCGCGCCCCTCGAACACGACGACGACACGCTTGCCGGTGGCTTTCACATCGGCCTGAAACTTGGCGAGTTCCAGTTGCAGCGCCTCGAGCGTGTCCTCGTATTCCTCGCGGTCCAACCGCTTGTCATACGGGTAGTCGTCGTCCAGCACCGTCTTTCCCTCGTGGGCGAGGATCTCGTCGCGGACGGCCTTGGGCGCCTCTTTCTCGAAGTAGCGGCTGATTGCGCCGTCGAAGGGAAGGGACATGTTCACCTCGTTCACATCTACACCCGCAGTATCGCGAATGCGGGCGTCAACGCAATCCGGCGCGCCGGGTCAGGCGGTCGAGGACGAAGATGACCTCGTCCTGCGCCACGTGATGCGGCATGTGGCCGACACCGGGCAGGCGCGTCAGAAGGGCGTCGGGAAGCTGTTCGACCAGCACCTCGGAATGGACGTCGATCGGGACGATGGTGTCGGCGGTGCCATGGATGATCTCGACCGGGATGTCGATGCCGCCATACCCTTCGGACATCACCTTAAGATGCGGCTTCAAGCTGTTGATCTGGCGCACATTGGCGCGCATCGTTTCGCGCCGCAAGGCCAGCCCGATGCCGATGTGCTCGGCATAGCCATCGGGGGCGGACTGGGGGGCGAAGATCGCCGACAGGGACAGCGCGGCGCGGTCGTTTGGCAAAAACGCGGCCAGCACCGGCGGGATCGAAGTGCCGCCGACCGAGGAGGCCACGATGGGGTATTGCGGCGCAAGCTGGCCCGGCCACGGCTCGGACGCGCCGGACACGATCACGAGACCAGAGACATTGTCGGGCCGCTCCAGCGCCCAGGCCAGCGCCACCGCGCCGCCATAGGACTGGCCCAGCACGATGGGCGTTTCGGCGCCCAGCGCCAAAGCGGCTGCCTGCAGCAGCCGGGCCTGTTCCGCCGGGCTTTCGGCGCGGGTGTTCGCGGCGCCGCCGAAGCTGTCCGATACGCGGTCGGTGTAGCCAAGGCCGGGGCGGTCGAAGACCAGCACGCGGTAGCGGTCTTTCACGGCATCGACGAAGCGGAAGGTGAAATCGCGCGCGTTGCCGCTGGCGCCGTGGATCAGCACGAGATCGGGGCCGGCGCCTTCCGGCAGGCCGTCGATCACAACGTGGACCTGCCGTCCGGCAACCTCGACGAACTGACCCTCGGGCGGATGGTTCGCTTCGGCCAGCACCTCCTTGCGGGCGGCGCGCCGGTCGATCCCGGCACAGGCCGCAAGGCCCAGCGCCGCGATCAGGGCAATGCTAGCGGCGGCCAATCTGCGCACTGTCGAACGGTGTGGTCTGGTAGATCTCGTTGATCCAGTTGCCGTACAGCAGGTGCGCGTGGCTGCGCCAGCGATTGGTCGGCTTCTGGCTTGGGTCGTCATCGGGGAAGTAGTTCAGGGGCAGGGTGATCTCGCCGCCCGCCGCGACATCCCGGTCGTACTCTTCCTTCAGCGTGCCACTGTCGTATTCGAGGTGGTTGAAGATATAGAGCCCGCGGTGCTTCTGATCCTGGATCAGGCAGGGCCCGGTCTGGTCGGACCCCAAGAGCGTCACCAGGTCGGGGTGTTCGTCGATCTCGTCCTGCCGGATCTCGGTCCAGCGGCTGACCGGCACCAGGAACGCGTCGGAAAAGCCGCGCAGATAGGGCGAGGCGGGCGTGATGTTGCGGTGCAGGAAGCAGCCGAACGCCTTGGCGTCCAGCATGTGTTTGCGCACCTTCCAGAAATGCCACAACAGCGCCATTCCGCCCCAGCAGACGCCGAAGGTGGAGTGTACGTTGGTCTGGGTCCAGTCCATCACCTCGACCAGTTCGTCCCAATAGGTGACGTCCTCGAAGGGCAGGTGCTCGATCGGCGCGCCGGTGATGATCAGGCCGTCGAACTTCTCGTCCTTCACCTCTTGGAAAGGGCGATAGAAGGTCTCCATGTGCTCGGCCGCGGTGTTCCGGGTCTGGTGCTCGGTCATGCGGATCAGTTGCAGGTCGATCTGCAACGGGGTCGAGCCGATCAGCCGCGAGAACTGGATCTCGGTCTGGATCTTCTTGGGCATCAGGTTCAGCAGCCCGATGCGCAGCGGGCGGATATCCTGCTTGGCGGCCGCGATATCGGACATGACCATGACGCCCTCACGGTTCAGAACCTCGAAGGCGGGCAGGTCTGACGGAAGGGTGATGGGCATTGCGGCTACCTGGATATGCGTATCAAAGGTGCGACAGATATAGGCGAATTCATCTGGTCTCAAGGGCGCGGGCAATCAGCGCGACAAAGCCGTCGGCATCGCGCACATTGGCCACGTCCTCGGCACTGACGGTCACGCCCCAGCCCTTCGCCATCGCCTCGTAGCGCGGCTGGCGGTGGGCCAGCGCACGGGCATAGGCCCAGCGCACGAAGGTGTCGGGATCGACCGCATCTTCCGCAAGGCCGGTCTCGCGGCCGTATTGCTCCCATGCGTCGTGCAGGAACTCGGGCTGGTAATACATCGGCTTCGGCGCGCGGTCGAAGCGGCGCACCAGTTCCTCGGTATGCGCCTCGGTGCCCTTGATCCAGACCATCAGCGTTTCCGACGCCAGCGTGTTCAGGATCTCGTCGTCAGGGTTCCACGGATCGACCACCTCGCAGATCGAGCCGCCGCTGTCGCAGACGAAATGCGGATAGCCGTAGATGTCGATGGACCGGTCGATGAAACGCGGCGTGTCCAGCAGAGCGCCGATCTCGGCCACGCGGTGCTGTTCCTGCCGCACCATGTATTCGTCGAAGGGCAGGCCGCCTTTCGCCGGATCGCCGGGCTTGCCGAGATAGGCGGACAGCGGCGCGAGGTTGTTGAAGGTGATGTTGGACCCGATGTAGATCGAGTCGGTCATCAGCAGGTCGCGCAGGAACGGCACCTGCATCGCATGGCGCTTGGCGTTGTCGGCGATGTGCTCGCCCATATAGCGGGTGCCGATGCGGTAATCGATCGAGTAGTGGAACCAGCTTCCGGCGTCGCGCAGAAGGTTGGACACGTGGGTCTTGCCAAGGCCCGACATCCCGAACAGCAGCACCCGCCGGTGGTCCGCCGCCTGCCAGTCCTGCGCGTTCTCGTAGATCATCGTCGCCCTTTCCGGTGCCTCAGCCCTCGGAATGCCGCGCGGAGGCGGCGAACGCAAGCACCGGGATGGACTTGCCCTTGCGGCTGGTCTATCGCGTGCGCCAACTAGCGACGGGGCCGAGACATGACCAAGAACGGGATCACCTACAGCCAGGCAGGCGTGGACATCGACGCGGGCAACGCTCTTGTCGATCGCATCAAACCGGCCGCGAAATCCACCGACCGCGCTGGCGTGATGGCGGGGCTGGGCGGCTTTGGCGGGCTGTTCGACCTGAAGGCGGCCGGGTACGACGATCCGGTGCTGGTGGCGGCCACCGACGGGGTGGGCACCAAGCTGCGGATCGCCATCGACACCGGCAATGTCGACACCATCGGCATCGACCTTGTCGCCATGTGCGTGAACGACCTTGTCTGCCAGGGCGCCGAGCCGCTGTTCTTCCTCGACTACTTCGCGACCGGCAAGCTGGACGTCGACAGCGCCGCGCGCATCGTCGAGGGCATCGCCGCGGGCTGCCGCGCCAGCGGCTGCGCGCTGATCGGCGGCGAGACCGCCGAAATGCCGGGCATGTACGCCAAGGACGATTTCGACCTTGCCGGTTTCTCGGTGGGCGCGATGGAGCGTGGCACCGAACTGCCCGCCGGTGTGGGCGAGGGCGACGTGCTGCTGGGCCTCGGCTCGGACGGGGTTCATTCCAACGGCTACTCGCTGGTGCGCAAGATCGTCGAACTGGCGGGTCTTGGCTGGGACGCCGCCTCGCCGTTCTCGGACGGCACACTTGGAGAGGCGCTGCTGGCGCCGACGCGCCTGTACGTGAAGCCCGCGCTCTCCGCGATCCGTGCGGGCGGCGTGCATGGCCTGGCGCACATCACAGGCGGCGGCCTGACCGAGAACCTGCCGCGCGTCCTGCCCGAGGGCATGGGCGCGACCATCGACCTGGCGTCGTGGCAGCTTCCCCCGGTGTTCCGCTGGCTGGCAGAGACGGGCGGCATGGAGCAGGCCGAACTGCTGAAGACCTTCAACGCCGGGATCGGCATGATCGTCGTCGTCGCCGCCGACCGGGCAGAGCCGCTGGCCGCACTGCTGGCCGAAGCGGGCGAGACCGTCAGTGTGCTGGGCTCGGTCGAGCCGGGCGAGGGGGTCCGCTACACCGGCGCGCTTCTGTGAAACGCGTCGCCATTCTTGTCTCGGGCGGCGGGTCCAACATGGTCCGCCTCGTCGAAAGCATGACAGGCGACCACCCGGCGCGCGCCGTGCTGGTGGGCTCGAATGACCCGCAGGCCGGCGGTCTCGTGAAGGCCGCCGAGATGGGGATCGAGACCTTTGCCGTCGATCACCGCCCGTTCAAGGGCGACCGCCCGGCTTTCGAGGCGGCCCTGCGCGAGAAGATCGACGCCGCCCAGCCCGACATCCTGTGCCTTGCGGGCTTCATGCGCATCCTCACCGCCGGGTTCATTCAGGCCTACGAGGGCCGGATGCTGAACATCCACCCGTCGCTGCTGCCCAAGTACAAGGGCCTGCACACCCACGCACGCGCGCTGGAGGCGGGCGATCAGTGGCACGGCTGCACGGTTCACGAGGTGACGGCGGAACTGGACGACGGTCCGATCCTTGGCCAGGCGCGGGTGCCGGTCGAACCGGGTGACACGCCGGAAACCCTGGCGGCGCGCGTCTTGACCATGGAACACCTGCTGTATCCGGCCGTTCTGCGCCGGTTCGCGGCGGGCGACCGAAGCCGTCTGGACCTCTGATCCGTTTCGCAACCGCCCCGTGATCGGGCGCGAAGCCCTTCGTTGTCGCGCGCCCTTGCGCGAAACGGTCCAAGTTTCCGCAAAGGCTTTTCATTGCCGCAAGACAGGCGTATCACGCGGGAGGTTGGGCGGAAAACATGGTAAAACACTAGGGAAAACAGCCTGCGAGCATGAAAACACTGACCACGACCGAGGCGCTTCAGGAATTCTGTGAACGCGCGGCGCGCGCGCCCTACGTGACGGTAGACACGGAATTTCTGCGCGAACGCACCTATTACTCGAAACTCTGCCTGGTCCAGCTGGCCATTCCCGGCGATGACGAAGACGACGCCGTTCTCGTCGATCCGCTGGTCGAGGGGCTCTCGCTGGCGCCGCTTTACGAACTGATGAAAGACGCGGGCGTCGTAAAGGTGTTCCACGCCGCGCGGCAGGATCTCGAGATATTCTACATCGACGGCGGGGTGATCCCCGAGCCGCTGTTCGACACGCAGGTCGCCGCGATGGTCTGCGGCTTCGGCGAACAGGTAGGCTACGAGACGCTGGTCCGCAAGATTGCCAAGCAGCCGCTGGACAAGACCTCGCGCTTTACCGACTGGTCGCGCCGTCCGCTGACCGACGCGCAGAAGAAATACGCGCTGGCCGACGTCACGCATCTGCGTCTGATTTACGAGTACCTGAACACCCAGCTGCAGAAGTCCGGCCGCAAGGCATGGGTCGAGGAAGAGCTTCAGGTGCTGACCGATCCCGCGACCTACGTGGTCCATCCCGAGGATGCGTGGAAACGGATCAAGACCCGCACCCAGTCCGGCAAGTTCCTTGCCGTGGTGCGCGAGCTGGCCCGGTTCCGCGAGGAATACGCCCAGTCCCGCAACATCCCGCGCAACCGCGTCTACAAGGACGATGCGCTGCTGGAACTGGCCTCGACCAAGCCGCAGTCGGCGCAGGATCTCAGCCGGTCACGGCTGCTGCTGCGCGAGGCGCGGAAGGGCGACATCGCCGACGGCATCCTTGCGGCGGTCAAAGCCGGCATGGAAGCTCCCCGCGACGATCATCCGGAACCCGACACCCGGCGCGACTCGCTTCAGGTGAACCCGGCGCTGGCGGACATGCTGCGCGTGCTGCTGAAGGCCAAGGCCGACGACGCCGGTGTGGCGCAGAAGCTGATCGCCACCGCCTCGGACCTCGACGCGCTGGCCGCCGGGCAGCGGGACGGGCTGTCGCTGAAGGGCTGGCGCCGCAAGGTGTTCGGCGAGGATGCGCTGCGCCTGTGCGACGGCAAGATCGGTCTTGCCGTGAAGGGCGAGAAGGTCGGCGTTATCGAACTGTAAAACCGGATCGCCGCCTGCGGATGCGGGCGGCGCCGGATGTCCGGCTCAGGTGCAAGTCCTAGCGGCGGCGCACGACCAGCGCGTTGGTGGCGCCGTTCACCTGAATGGTGCGGACCTGTGACAGGTCCTGATCCGACAGGAACTGCCCCACGATGATTTCGCGCGACCGCTCGGTCGAGACCCGCGTGGCGCTGACCGGCGGACTGACACGGAACTGGAACGCCAGCACCCCGTCGACCACGACGCCGCCGTTCCCCAGAACCAGTTCGCCGTCGTAATAGCCCTGCCGCGAGGCGATGCCCGTCGCCCGCACGATGGCGCCGCCGGGGATCTTCTCAAGCCGCAGCTCGGTGACCTCGTCGATCAGGGGGCGGGGGTCCCGATAGGGGTTGCTGGTGTCGGCTTCCACCGTTTCCGAGCCGCCGAACCAGTTCGCCGGGTTCAGCCGCGATTCAGACATCGAGCCGCATCCGGCAACCGAAAGTCCCAGAACCATGAAAATCACCAGTCTCGCCGGCATGTCGACCCCTGTATCTGCCCCATTCCCGGTTATCCCAATCAAGGCCCGTTGAAAAGCCTGCAGCACCTTTACCTTTGCACGATGGACCCTTACCTCGGCGCTAACGCTGGAAAGGACTTCACGCATGGCCACGCCGGAATTCGAGGACATCGCCGACACCTTCGACTTTCTCGACGACTGGGAAGACCGCTATCGCCACGTCATCGACATGGGCAAGGCGATGGACCCGCTGGAAGACGCCTTCCGCGTGCCCGCCACCAAGGTCGAGGGCTGCGCCAGCCAGGTTTGGATCGTGCCCGAGGTCGAGGGCGAGGGGCCGGACGCCGTGTTCCGCTTTCGCGGCGACAGCGACGCGATGATCGTGCGGGGGCTGATCGCGATCCTGAAGGCGCTTTATACCGGGCTGACGCTGCGCGAGGTGATGAAGGTCGACGCCGCCGCCGAACTGGGCCGGTTGGGGCTGAACGACCACCTGTCGGCGCAGCGCTCCAACGGCCTGCGGGCGATGATCGAGCGCATCCGCCTGATCGCGGCGCAGCAGGGCGCGTAAAAGCGGGGCCTAGTAGCCCCGCCAGATCCAGCCGCCGCCGAACACCCGGCTGCCCTCGTTCGCGTAGAAGACGCAGGCCTGTCCGGGAGACACGCCTTCCTCGGCCGCGACCAGTTCCACCTCGGCGGTGGTGTCCGACAGCGGGCGGATCACCGCCTCGCGCGGGGGGCGGGTGGAGCGAAGTTTCACCGACAGGCGCCATTCCGGACGGCTGGTGAAGGGTTCGTCACCCAGCCAGTTGATCTCGCGTACCGGGACGGTGCGGGTGGCAAGCATCTCTTTCGGACCGACGACGACGCGGTGAGCGTCGACATCGAGCTTTACCACGTACAGCGGTTCGTCCAGCCCGCCGATCCCCAGCCCCCGGCGCTGGCCGATGGTGTAGTGGATCACGCCCCGGTGCTCTCCCAGAACGCGGCCGTCGGCGTGGACGATCTCGCCCGGCTCGGCAGCACCCGGCCGCAGCTTCTCGATCACGCTGGCATAGTTGCCGTCGGGCACGAAGCAGATGTCCTGACTGTCGGGCTTGTCCGCCACCGCCAGCCCGTGCTTCGACGCAAGCGCCCGCGTTTCGGCCTTGGACACGAGGTGGCCCAGCGGGAAGCGCAGGAACGACAGCTGTTCCGGCGTGGTCGAGAACAGGAAATAGCTTTGATCCCGCGCCGGATCGGCGGCCATATGCAGTTCCGGCCCGTTGGCGCCCATCTTGCGCTGGATGTAATGGCCGGTCGCCATGCAGTCGGCGTCAAGATCCTTCGCCGTTTCCAGCAGGTCCTTGAACTTCACCCGCTCGTTGCAGCGGATGCAGGGGACCGGTGTGGCGCCCGCCAGATAGCTGTCGGCGAACTCGTCGATCACCGCGTCCTTGAAGATGTTCTCGTAGTCGAGGACGTAATGGGGAAACCCCATCTCTTCTGCCACGCGGCGGGCGTCGTGAATGTCGATACCCGCGCAGCACGCGCCCTTCTTCGCCAGCGCCGCGCCGTGGTCGTACAGCTGCAGCGTCACGCCAACCACGTCATAGCCTTCGCGCGCGAGTTCTGCGGCGACGACGGACGAATCCACGCCGCCCGACATCGCCACGACGACGCGGGTGTCTTCCGGTGCCTTCGCAAGGCCCAGCGAGTTCAGGTTGCCATCAAGTGCCATCGGGAATCCCTTTCGGTCCGCCGGAATATAGGAAAATGCGACTGACTAACAAGACCCGGCTTCACGCGGCATTAAGGCGGGTGGGTCAATCTCGGCATGTCAAATCTGAGGGGAACTGACATGTACCTGCGCAAAGTCGACGGTCCGCGTACCGTCACCTTGCCCGATGGCACCTCGATGAGCCGCGCCGACCTGCCGGACGCGAATACCCGGCGCTGGGTCGCAAGCCGCAAGGCCGCGGTGGTCAGGGGGGTGTCGTTCGGGCTGATCACGCGGGAAGAGGCGCTGAAGATGTACGGGCTCAGCGCGGACGAATTCGAATCCTGGGCCGCGATGGTGGACAAGCATGGCGAGGCCGCGCTGAAGGCGACCGCCTTGCAAAGATATCGCTGAACCGCGCGGCCGGAGAAAGAAAAATCACCCGGAAATACACGCCAAAGTGGAAAGGTGTTTCCAAGTTAGAGTTTAGGAACTTAATTGCTTAAGCGAATGAAGTTCAATTGCACCGCGTTAACCTCAAACCTTAAGAGAATTTGCGTAAATCATCCACCGAATGGCAATATTAAAGGACCAAAGTAACCTGTGGTTAACCTTTCCTGACCTATGACGGTTTCAGTGCAACTGGTTGAGAGTGGAGTGCCGAACATGCGTGTCCTTCTTGTGGAAGACGACCCAGCCACCTCGCGGAGCATCGAACTGATGTTGTCCCATGCCAACCTAAACGTCTACGCGACGGATCTGGGGGAGGAAGGGATCGATCTTGCGAAACTTTACGATTACGATCTCATACTTCTTGATTTGAACCTGCCAGACATGAACGGCCACGACGTGCTGCGGCAATTGCGGATCGCCCGCGTCGACACGCCGATCCTGATCCTTACCGGCGCGGACGACACCGAAAACAAGCTGAAGGGTTTCGGCTTTGGCGCCGACGACTACCTGACCAAACCCTTCCACCGGGAAGAACTCGTGGCGCGCATCCACGCGATCATCCGACGGTCCAAGGGGCATTCGCAGTCGGTGATCCGCACCGGTTCGATCGAGGTGAACCTTGACGCCAAGACGGTCGAGGTTGCGGGCAAGGCGGTCCACCTGACGGGCAAGGAATACCAGATGCTGGAACTGCTTTCGCTGCGCAAGGGCACCACGCTGACGAAAGAGATGTTCCTGAACCACCTTTACGGCGGCATGGATGAACCGGAACTGAAGATCATCGACGTGTTCATCTGCAAACTGCGCAAGAAGCTGTCGCAGGCCACCGGCGGCGACAACTTTATCGAGACGGTCTGGGGCCGGGGCTATGTATTGCGTGACCCGGAACCTGCGGAAATGAACGACCAGATCGCCATCGGCGCGTGACGCCGGGCGAGATCGGGCAGACGATCCAACTCACGGAATAGACTTCTCCCGGGTGCGCTCCTATCAAGTCGGAAAGCACTCGGGAGGGCCCTTAAGGTGGCGACTGAAAAAGCGGTAGCAGAGCTAAGCCAAACGGAAGCCGCAGAAGAGCTTGCTGTGCTGGCCGACAAGCTGGCGCGCGCCAACGCCGCCTACCATACCGAAGACGCGCCAGAGATATCGGACGCGGACTACGATTCGCTGAAACGGCGCAATGCCGCCATCGAAGAGCGGTTCCCCGACCTGAAACGCGCGGACAGCCCGACCGAACAGGTCGGCGCCCCGGTCAGCGAAAGCTTCGCCAAGGTCGAGCACTCGGTCCGGATGATGTCGCTGTCCAACGCCTTCGCGGACGAGGATGTGCGCGACTTCAACGACACCGTCCGCCGTTACCTTGGCTTGCGCGACAGCGACGGCGGGCTGGCCTATACCGCCGAGCCGAAGATCGACGGGCTTTCCCTGAGCATCCGCTACGAGAACGGCCGGATGGTCAGCGCCGCGACCCGGGGCGACGGCGCGGTGGGCGAGAACGTGACCGCGAACGCCAGGACCATCGGCGACATTCCCGAAACGCTGAAAGGCGCGCCCGAGGTGCTGGAGGTGCGCGGCGAGGTCTATATGAGCCACGCCGACTTCGAGGCGCTGAACGCCCGCCACGAGGAAACCGGCGGCAAGACCTTCGCCAACCCGCGCAACGCCGCCGCCGGCAGCCTGCGCCAGATCGACCCGAAGATCACCGCCGCGCGCCCGCTGAAATTCTTCGCCTACGCCTGGGGCGAACTGAGCGAACCGCTGGCGGACACCCAGATGGGCGCAATCGCACGCTTCGCGAAGCTTGGCTTCCAGACCAACCCGCTGACCCGCGTCTGTGACGGCATCGACGAAATGCTGGCCCATTACCGCGATATCGAAGAACAGCGTGCGACGCTGGGCTATGACATCGACGGCGTGGTCTACAAGGTCAACGATCTCGAGCTTCAGCGCCGCCTTGGCTTCCGCTCGACCACGCCCCGCTGGGCCATCGCACACAAGTTTCCCGCCGAGCTGGCGTGGACCCGGCTGGAGAAGATCGAAATCCAGGTGGGCCGCACCGGCGCGCTGTCGCCCGTTGCCCGCCTGACGCCCGTGACCGTGGGCGGCGTCGTGGTCTCGAACGCCACCCTTCACAACGAGGATTACATCGCCGGCCGCGACGCCAAGGGCGAACCGATCCGCGACGGCAAGGACATCCGCGAGGGCGACTGGGTCCAGGTCTATCGCGCGGGCGACGTCATACCCAAGGTGGCCGACGTCGATCTGTCGAAACGCCCCGACGACGCCGAGCCCTATGAATTCCCGCATGTCTGCCCGGAGTGCGGGTCGGAAGCGGTGCGCGAAGAGGGCGACGCGGTGCGCCGCTGCAGCGGCGGTCTGGTCTGTCCGGCGCAGGCGGTCGAGAAGCTGAAGCATTTCGTCAGCCGCGCCGCCTTCGACATCGACGGGTTGGGCGCGAAGCAGATCGAGATGTTCTATGCCGACGAGGGCCTGCCGATCCGCGAGCCCGCCGACATCTTCACGCTGGAACGGCGCGACACGAAGAACCTTGCCCGGCTGAAGAACCGCGACGGCTATGGCGAGACCAGCGCGAAGAAGCTGTTCAACGCGATTGACGAGAAACGGAAAATCCCGCTGAACCGGGTCATCTTCGCGCTTGGCATCCGCCACGTCGGCGAAGTCGCCGCCGCCGATCTTGCGCGCCACTACAACAGTTGGGACACCTTCACCAAGGCCATCGACGCCGCCGGTCCCGCCGCGCAGCGCCACCTGAAGGCCGAAGACGCGGTAACGCGCGAACGCCAGCACGCCGCGGATGAGGGGCGACGCGCCCAGATCAGCGCCACTCGTGAGAAGGTCTGGGCGGAAGATCCGGCGGTTCCGGCCGAAGCCAAGGCCGCGTGGGACGATCTTGTCGGCATCGACGGCATCGGCGCGACGGTGGCCGTGTCTCTGGTGACCACGTTCCACCAAGAGGCCGAGCGCGCCTCGATCGACCGGCTGGCGGCGGAACTGGATGTGCAGGACGTGGCGGCGCCTGCGACCTCGGACAGCCCGGTTGCGGGCAAGACGGTGGTGTTCACCGGCACGCTGGAGAAGATGACCCGCGCCGAGGCGAAAGCGCGGGCCGAGGCGCTTGGCGCCAAGGTCTCGGGCAGCGTCTCGGCCAAGACAGACCTGCTGGTGGCGGGGCCGGGCGCCGGGTCGAAGGCCACGAAAGCCGCCGATCTGGGGGTCGAGACCATCGACGAGGATGGCTGGCTGGCCCTGATCGGGGACGCATGAGCAGCCGGCCCGAACGCCTGTTTCCGCTGTTTGCGGACATCGAGACGCTGGAGGGCGTCGGGCCGAAGGTTGCGAAGGCGCTGGAGAAGATCGCCATCACCCGGCCGCGCGACGTGGTGTTCACGCTGCCCTATTCCGGCATCGACCGCCAGCGCCGCGCCACGGTGCAGGGTCTGGACCTGCCCGCCACCGTCACGGTCGAGGTCGAGGTGGGCCGTCACATGCCGGGCCGCACCCGCTCGGCCCCGACGCGGGTCGAGGTGACGGACGCGCAGACGACGTTCCAACTGGTGTTCTTCCACGCGCGCGGCGACTGGCTGATGAAACAGCTCCCGCCGGGCGAGCGGCGGCTGGTGTCCGGCAAGGTCGAGATGTTCGACGGAATGGCCCAGATGGTCCACCCCGACCACGTGCTGCCTCCCGACGAGGGCGAGGAGATCCCGCCGTTCGAGCCGGTCTATCCGCTGACTGCCGGCGTGACCCAGCGCACGATGATGAAGGCCGCGCAAAGCGCGCTGACGCGTGTGGCGGAACTGGACGAGTGGATCGACCCCGGTCTGCGCGCGCAAGAGGGCTGGCCCGCGTGGCACAAGGCCGTCGATACCGCGCATAATCCGCTGGGGCTTTCCGAGATTGCCGCGACTTCCCCGGCACGGCAGCGGCTGGCCTATGACGAGTTGCTGGCGCACCAGCTGACCCTCGCGCTTGCGCGGTCGGCGTTGAAGAAGGGCAAGGGCATCCCGACCGTGGGTGACGGCGCGCTGCGGCAGAAGGTGCTTGCGTCGCTGCCCTATGCGCCCACCGGCGCGCAGACCCGCGCGATTGCCGAGATCGCCGAGGACATGGGGCGGCCCCTGCGTATGAACAGGTTGCTGCAGGGCGACGTGGGCGCGGGCAAGACGCTGGTGGCGTTGCAGGCGCTGCTGGTCGCGGTCGAAGCGGGCGGGCAGGGCGTGATGATGGCTCCGACCGAGATCCTTGCGCGGCAGCATCTTGAGGGGCTGCAACCGCTGGCAGAGGCTGCGGGCGTGGTGCTGGAGATCCTGACCGGTCGCGACAAAGGGTCCGAGCGCAAGGCCAAGCTGGCGGCGCTGGAACGCGGCGACATCCAGATCCTCATCGGCACCCACGCCGTGTTCCAGCGTGATGTCGTGTTCCAGGACCTGCGGCTGGCCATCGTGGACGAACAGCACCGGTTCGGCGTGGCGCAGCGGATGGAACTGGGCGCCAAGGGCCGTGCGGTGGACGTTCTGGTGATGACCGCCACGCCGATCCCGCGCTCGCTCAGCCTTGCGCAATACGGCGACATGGATGTGTCGGTGCTGGACGAAAAGCCGCCGGGGCGGAAGCCGATCACAACGGTTCTGGTGTCGACCGGGCGGATGGATGAGGTCGTCGGACGCCTGCGTCACGCGATGGAAGAGGGGCGGCAGGCCTATTGGGTCTGCCCGCTGGTCGAGGAATCCGAAACCGTCGACATGACCGCCGCCGAGGACCGGTTCAAGGTTCTGCGCGCGGCGCTTGGCGAAGGGAACGTCGGACTTGTCCATGGCCAGATGCCGCCCCGCGACAAGGACGCCGCGATGGCGCGGTTCGTGGCGGGCGAGACCAAGGTGCTGGTCTCGACCACGGTGATCGAGGTGGGCGTGAACGTTCCCAACGCCTCGATCATGGTGATCGAGCGGGCCGAGAGCTTCGGACTGGCCCAGTTGCATCAGTTGCGCGGCCGGGTCGGACGGGGCGAGGCGGCGTCGACCTGCCTTCTGATGTACCAGCCGCCCCTGACCGAGACCGGGCGCAGGCGGCTGGAAACGCTGCGCGAGACCGAAGACGGCTTCCGCATCGCCGAGGAAGATCTGGCGATGCGCGGCGCGGGCGACCTGATCGGCACCGCGCAGTCCGGGCTGCCGAAATTCCGCATCGCCGATCTGGAACGCCAGTCGGCCTTGATGGCACTTGCGCAGTCGGATGCGCGCAAACTGCTGCATGACGATCCCACGCTGGAAACCTCGCGCGGGCAGGCGGCGCGTGTACTGCTTTGGCTGATGGAGCAGGAAAAAGCGATCCGTTTGATTTCAGTCGGTTAGCCCTTCGCTGCCAATTTGTTCGCGAATGTTCTCATAAAGTTCTTTACAAAAAGAACGTGGCATGAGAACAAAGGAGCAACAACAGGGAACATCGACATGATCAATGAAATGAAAAACGTAGTGACCCGTTCTTCTTCGACCCTTCTTCAGGATGCCGCCGGTGCTGCCGCTTTGGTCCTGATGCTGGTGGTCGGTCTCAATCTGCCCGGTATTCTTTAGGTTCTATTCACCAAGTTCTGCCTGCGTTCTGTCATCCTGCCGGTCCCCGCGCACTGTCCCAAACTCTCGCGCGTCGGCCAGTTCGCCTGATCCTGGCCTCAACGGGGTAAGCCTCACATCCCCCGCAACCGGCGCCCGATCGAACAGACGCTTTTTGCCGCCGCCTCCTTGTCCCGGGAGTGCGGCGGTTTTTTTGTGTGTGCGGGGCGTGCCCTTGATCCGCCGGTGTAAGAAAAGGCGCGGCACCCGGACCGGTACCGCGCCTTCCGTCGTTCGCGGGCCTGCCTTGCCGGCAGTTGCCGCGCCCGCCTCAATCTCTGTCGTCGTCGCTTTGCACCAGCCGCAGGTTCGGCCGCTGCGATCCGCCCCGGAAGGTCGCGCCGGGTTCGGAAAAGCCGGGTTGCACAGGCTGGGTCTCGCGCGCGTCTTCCGGTTCCGGCTGTGCCGTGGCCACGATCCGGCGCATCTGGACCTGATCGACCGAGAACCGGCGCGGCGCGCGCCCGATTTCACCGTGGCTTTCTAGGCAGGCAAGGATGCGCGGGGTGCCCCGGCCTTCGGTGTTGGTCAGCGGCGCAAGGAACAGGCGCGCGGGCAGGGCAGGGCGGCCGATGCCACGCTGGCCGGACAGCGAGATGTCGGCGACCTGCGGCGCGGTGACGACCGCCTCGACGGCCTTCTGGATACGCTCGCGTGCGTCGGGCAGGAAGAAAGCGGTCAGCGGCATGCCCCGGACCTCCATTCCCAGCAGGTCGCGCAGGTGCATCCCCGAAATCCGCACCCGCGCGATGCCGGGGGCCACGTGTTCCATCAGGAAGGCGTATTCCAGTGACGTGCCCAGCCCGCGCGGATCGACCTCGGCCCGGTCGGGCATGAGACGGCCCTGCCGCAGCCCTTCCCAATAGGCGTCGACCTGCGCGATGGCCGGATATTTCAACGGTACAGCCTTTCCGAACAGCGAAACGACATTCTCAAACCCCCGGTGCCGAAGCTCCATCACACTACCCCCAGGACCACGCGCGCATTGTCGCCCGCGACCCCTTTTGTTAACTGCTATTTCAGATTCCTTACTCTTTCCTTAATCTCTCACAAATTGCGGCGGAATGGAGGCAAGATCTTTCCAAATGGTTAATGGCCATGACTAAGTCGATGACCGGTTTCGCCGCAGCAAAGGGCGCGGGCGAAGGGTTTACCTGGACGTGGGACATGCGGTCCGTGAACGCGCGCGGCCTTGATGTGCGGATGCGGATGCCGGACTGGGTCGAGGGGCTGGAGCCTGCGGTGCGCGCGGCTGTCTCCGCCGTGGCGGCGCGGGGCAACATCACCGTGAACCTGAAGCTGTCGCGGGAAGAGGGCGCGTCGGACGAACGCATCGACCGCGCCACGCTGGACCGTGTTCTGGCACAGCTGGCCGAGGTCGGTTCCGCCGCAGCCGTTGCCGGGGTCCATCTGGGCAAGCCGACGACCGCCGAAGTGCTGGCCATGCGTGGGGTGCTGGTCAGCGAGGGGTCGGAAACCGAGATCGGAAAGCTCGCCAAGGCGATCACCGCCGACCTGCCGGACCTGACCAAGGCGTTCGACGAGATGCGGCAGACCGAAGGCGCGGCGCTGCAATCGGTGATCGAGGGGCAGCTTGATCTGATCGAGTCCCTGACCGTTGAAGCCGCGACGCTGGCCGAGGCCCGCAAGGAACAGATGGCCGAGAAGCTGCGCGAAAACCTCGCGCGGGTGATGGACAACACCGAGGGCGCGGACCCCGCGAGGGTGGCGCAGGAACTGGCGGTGATCGCGGTGAAGACCGACGTGACCGAAGAGATCGACCGCCTGACCGCCCACGTTGCCGCCGCCCGCGATCTGCTGGCCTCGGAGGGACCGGTGGGCCGCAAGCTCGACTTCCTCAGCCAGGAATTCAACCGCGAGGCCAACACCCTGTGTTCCAAGTCCCAGTCGACCGAGCTGACCCGCGTCGGCCTTGACCTCAAGGCCACCATCGATCAGATGCGCGAGCAGGTTCAGAACGTGGAGTAGGCCATGACCGCGCGGCGCGGGCTTCTCATCATCCTGTCCTCGCCCTCGGGCGCGGGCAAGTCGACCCTCGCCGGACGTTTGCGGGACTGGGATCCGACGATCCGTTTCTCCGTTTCGGCCACCACCCGCGCGCCGCGTCCCGGCGAGCAGGACGGGCGGGAATACCACTTCATCGACGAGACGCGCTTCAAGCGCATGGTGTCGGACGGCGACATGCTGGAACACGCGCATGTCTTCGGCAATTTCTACGGCTCGCCCAAGGGTCCGGTGGAAAAGGCGATCACCGAAGGCTGCGATGTGCTGTTCGACATCGACTGGCAGGGCGCGCAGCAGATCCGGAACTCGTCGTTGCAGGACAGCGTGTTGTCGATCTTCCTGCTGCCGCCGTCGATCAAGGAACTTCACCGCCGCCTGATCAGCCGCGCGCAGGATGACCCCGAGACGGTCGAGCGCCGGATGAAGCGCAGCTGGGACGAGATAAGCCACTGGGACAGCTACGATTATGTGCTGGTGAATGACGATCTCGACGCGACCGAGCGCCAGTTGCAGACCATCATCAACGCCGAGCGCATGCGCCGCCCGCGCCAGCCCGGGCTGACCGACGTGGTGCGCAGGCTGCAGATGGAATTCGAGGAGACCGCGTTGTGACGTTATACGCGTTGGGAGGGTTCGAGCCCGAGTTGCCCGAGGACGGCGATGTCTGGGTCGCGCCCGATGCGAACGTGATCGGCAAGGTCGTCCTGCGGTCCGGCGCGTCGGTCTGGTTCGGCTGTACCCTGCGCGGCGACAACGAGCCCATCGTGATCGGCGAGGGGTCGAACGTGCAGGAAAACACCGTGATGCACACCGACCCCGGCTGCCCGCTGACGGTCGGCGCCAACTGCACCATCGGCCACAAGGCGATGCTGCACGGCTGCACCATCGGCGACGGCACCCTGATCGGCATGGGCGCGACGGTTCTGAACCGCGCGGTGATCGGCGAGGGCTGCCTGATCGGCGCCGGGGCCCTGATCACCGAGGGCAAGGAGATCCCGCCGGGCTCGCTGGTGATGGGCGCGCCGGGCGAGGTCGTCCGCACGTTGGATGACGCCGCACGCGAGGGCCTGCTTGCATCCGCCGAGCGCTACCGCGACAACATGCGCAAGTTCAAAAGGGAACTTCGGGCTCTGTAACCGAAGTTTCGCAAACACCTGCCAGAAGCACTCCGATGACCGATACCCCCAAATCCATCGTGCGCCGCACCCCGTGGCCCGAAAGCTCCAGCCGCGCGGTGGTGACGCCGCTGCAACCCTCTGTGGTCTATGCCTCGCCCAGCCCGTCTGCGCTGGACGACCAGTACGAGGGGCGCGCCAAGGGCTTCACCTATGCGCGCGAAGGCCACCCCAACGCAGAGGTGCTGGCGCAGAAGATCGACAGCCTCGAAGCGGCAGAGGGCGGGCTGATCGTCGGGTCCGGCATGGCGGCGGTCACGGCGCTGTTCTACGGGCTGCTGAAACAGGGCGATCACGTGGTCGGCGGCAACCAGTTGTATGGCCGGTCGATGCGGATGATGCGCGAGGAACTGCCGCGCATGGGCATCACCAGCACGCTGGCCGACCCGACCGACGTGGCCGCGATCGAGGCGGCGCTGACGCCCGAGACCAAGCTGATCCTGCTAGAGGTCGTGTCCAACCCGACGCTGCGGGTGTCGGACGTGGACGGGATCGCGAAGCTGGCGAAGGATCGCGGTATCCTGCTGGCCATCGACAACACCTTCACCACGCCGCGCGGGCTGGTGGCCTATGACCACGGCGCCGACATCGTGATCCACTCGGTGACCAAGCTGCTGGCGGGCCATTCGGACGCCACGCTTGGCTATATCGCGGCCAAGGATCCGGTGCAGCGCAAGCGGATCTACGACACCGCCGTCACGCTGGGTCTGACGCCCAGCCCGTTCGACTGCTGGCTGGCCGAGCGGGGGCTTTACAGTTTCGAGCTGCGTTATGACCGGGCCGAGGCGAACGCGCGGGCGCTGGCCGACGCGCTGGCCGGGATGCCCGGTGTCAAGCGCGTGCTGTACCCGACGCGGCCCGACCATCCCGACCACAACCGCGCGGTTGCGCTGTTGGGCGAGCGGGGCGGCAACATGGTCAGCTTCGAGATCGCCGGCGACCGCGCCGCGACCGACGCGCTGGTGCAGGCCGCTCCGAACATCGCCTTCGCGCCGACGCTGGGCGACATCGGCACCACGCTCAGCCATCCGGCGAGTTCTTCGCACCGGGCGCTGACGGCCAAGGAGCGCGCGTCGCTTGGCATGTCCGAAGGCTTCTTCCGCGTGTCGGTTGGAGTCGAGGATGTCGGCATGCTGATCGCCGAGTTCCGCGCCGCCATCGAGGCCGCGATGGGCGCGTCTTCGGAATGATCGAACTGCCGGTCTCACCCATCCTCGCCGCAGTGCCGATGCCGCTTGTGCTGATCGGCCGGGACGAGCGGGTGATATCGGCCAACCCGTCCGCCGCGCAGCTTTTTGGCACCGCCGCCGAAGGCTGGCACTATATCACCATCCTGCGCCAGCCGGTGCTGCTGGATTGCGTCGAGGCCGCTCTGAAGACCGGCGAGCGGCGCGAGGCGCGGTATCTGACCCGCGACGGCGAACGGGACGTGACCTACAACGTCGTCGCCGCGCCCGCGGGGCAGGGGGTTCTGCTGTCGCTGGAGGATATCAGCCACGTCCAGGCGGCGGGCGAGATGCGGCGCGACTTCGTGGCCAACGTCAGCCACGAACTGCGCACGCCGCTGACCGCGCTGATCGGCTTTATCGAGACTTTGCAGGGCCCGGCGAAGAAGGACTTCGAGGCGCAGGCTCGGTTTCTGGGCATCATGGAACGCGAGGCCGGGCGGATGAGCCGTCTGATCGAGGACCTGCTGTCGCTGTCCCGAGTCGAAAGCCAGGAACGGGTGCGCCCGACGCAGAAGGTCGACGTGGCCAGCCTTGTGACCTCGGCGTCGATGACGCTTGGGCCGCAGGCGGCCGATGCGGACGTGACGCTGAAGGTCGTGGGCGCCGAGGAACCGGTGGAGGTTCTGGGCGACAGCGACCAGTTGCTTCAGGTTTTCACCAACCTGATGGAAAACGGGATCAAGTACGGCGACGGCCTCGTCACCGTCGAGATCGTGCCGCAGGAACGCGACCCGATGCTGCGCGGCCCGGCGGTTCGGATCGAGGTCAGCGACGACGGCGAGGGGATCGACGCCCTGCACATCCCGCGCCTGACAGAGCGGTTCTACCGCATCGACAGCCACCGCTCGCGCGAGATGGGGGGCACGGGTCTGGGCCTCGCCATCGTGAAGCACATCGTGAACCGCCACCGCGGCCGATTCCGAATCGAAAGCCAGAAAGGGCAGGGCAGCCGCTTTATCGTGGTGCTGCCCGCCTGAGAGGCCGAGAGACTCCCCCAACGCGCGACTCGTTCGGACGATTCTGTCGTAATCCGCCTTTCGCCCGGTGTCAGCCTTCCGGATTTCCGCCACGGAAGCCGGAAATCGGCAAAAAGCGCCCGATCGCCATGAAGTAAACAAAACAAGGGCTTGCGAACGCCATTCGGCCCGTGACGCGGCGTCCCGAGGGGCAGGGGCCTCGACTGTCATAAAACCGTTACGCAGGTGTCACAAAAGCTTCGGGCCGCGGTTGCTAGGGACCGCCGCACGAGGGGGGCAAAAGCCACCGAAGGGACCCCCCGGAAAAACTCAATCAGGAGCTTTAAATGTCCTTTGCGAAACTGACCGCCTCCACCCTGGCGATCGCTGCCGTTTCCGCCACCGCGGCTGCCGCGCGCGACAACGTTCAGGTTGCCGGCTCGTCGACCGTTCTGCCCTACGCCTCGATCGTTGCCGAAGCGTTCGGCGAGAACTTCGACTTCCCGACGCCGGTCGTGGAATCGGGCGGTTCGTCGGCCGGTCTGAAGCGCTTCTGCGAAGGCGTTGGTGAGAACACCATCGACATCGCGAACGCCTCGCGCGCCATCCGCGAAAAAGAAATCGAAGCTTGCGCCGCCAACGGCGTGACCGACATCATCGAAGTCCGCATCGGCTATGACGGCATCGTCTTCGCCAGCCAGATCAACGGCCCGGAATTCACCGCTTTCGAACCGGCTGACTGGTTCAACGCGCTGGCCGCCGAACTGCCCGTCGACGGCGAGATCGTCGCAAACCCGAACATGACCTGGGCCGACGCCAACGCCGACCTGCCGGCCGTTGAAATCGCCGCCTTCATCCCGGGCACCAAGCACGGCACCCGTGAAGTGTTCGAAGAGAAGGTCCTGCTGCAGGGCTGTGAAGACACCGGCGCCATGGAAGCCTTCATCGCTTCCGGCATGTCGGAAGACGACGCCGAAGGCGCCTGCATGGCGGTCCGCACCGACGGCAAGTCGGTCGACATCGACGGCGACTACACCGAGACCCTCGCTCGTATCGACACCAACCCGAACGGCCTTGGCGTCTTCGGCCTGGCGTTCTACGAGAACAACACCGACAAGCTCAAAGTCGCGACCATGTCCGGCGTCGAGCCGTCGACCGAGACCATCGCCTCGGGCGAGTACCCGGTTTCGCGTCCGCTGTTCTTCTACATCAAGAAGGCCCACATCGGCGTGATCCCCGGTCTGAAAGAGTACGCCGAGTTCTTCGTGTCCAACGACATCGCCGGTCCGTCGGGCCCGCTGGCCAACTACGGCCTCGTGTCGGACCCGGAACTGGCCGACACCCAGGCCACCGTGGCCGAAGAAAAGACCATGGGCGGCGCCATGTAATCAAGGCCTTGGCCTTGTCAGGAGGCGGCCCGCGTGGCCGCCTCTGCATTCTCTGCCTGAATTCAACGACGGAAAGCCTTGGGGGTTGCGTTAATGCCCGTCCTCTGGATCGTTCTGATCATCCTGGCCCTTGCTGTGGTCGGCTATATCATGGGCCGACAACGCGCACTGGCCAGCGCGGGCGGCGACAGCCGCAAGCTTCATTCCCTGCCAAGCTACTACGGGTCGAGCGTCGCCATCTTCACGGTGGTGTTTTCGCTTCTCGTGCTGGTCTGCTGGCTCATCATTCAGCCCATCGTCATCAACAACTCGGTCGCATCGACCATCCCCGACACCGCGATCCCGGAAGCCAGCTCGCTTGGGCTGGTGATGTCGGATGTGCGCCGGGTGGCCAACGGCCTTGACCTTGCCGTCGCCGGCGGAGCCATTCCGGCCAACGAGGTAAGCGAGATCAGCACCGAGGACACCGACCTGCGCGGCCTGCTCGCTTCGGTCGGCGTCGCACTTGGCTCGGATGTCAGCGAGCCGGTGCTGGACGCGGCCCAGGGCTACCGGAACCTAAGCAAGACCGGCAACATCCTGATGACGGTCGTCGTGCTTGCCATCGCGGTCGGCGGGTTTATCTTTGCCTTCCTGCGGTCGCACAAGGATTTCCGCGCCCGCAACGTCGTCGAGACCTCGATCCGCTACCTGCTGATCCTCGCGGCCTCTATCGCGATCCTGACGACGATCGGCATCGTGCTGTCGCTGATCTTCAACACGATCGACTTCTTCACCCTGTACCCGGCGTCGGACTTCTTCTTCGGCACCACGTGGTCGCCCAGCTTCGGCGGTGGCTCTCAGCTTGGGATCATCCCGCTGCTGTGGGGCACGATGTACATCTCGATCATCGCGCTGGCGGTGGCCGTGCCGATCGGTCTTTTCGCTGCCGTCTACCTGTCGGAATACGCGTCGCCGAAGATGCGGTCGTTCGCCAAGCCGCTGATCGAGGTGCTGGCCGGTATCCCGACCATCGTCTACGGTCTCTTCGCGCTTCTGACGGTCGGTCCGCTGCTGTTGCAGGTCTTCGGGCCGAACGGCACCGGATGGATGGGCGCGGCCTCGTCGGTGATGACCGCGGGGCTGGTGATGGGCATCATGCTGATCCCCTTCGTGTCCTCGCTGTCGGATGACATCATCAACGCGGTGCCGCAGGCGATGCGGGACGGGGCGCTTGGCCTTGGCGCGACCAAGTCCGAGACCGTCAAGCAGGTCGTGCTGCCCGCAGCGCTTCCGGGCATCGTGGGCGCCATCCTGCTGGCCGCATCGCGCGCCATCGGCGAGACGATGATCGTGGTGCTCGGGGCAGGGGCCGCCGCGCGGCTTTCGCTGAACCCTTTCGAGGCGATGACCACCGTCACCGCCAAGATCGTGTCGCAGCTGACCGGCGACGCCGACTTTTCGTCTCCCGAGGCGCTTGTCGCCTTCTCGCTGGGCATGACGCTGTTCGTCATCACCCTCGCCCTGAACGTTCTCGCCCTCTACATCGTGCGCAAATACCGGGAGCAGTACGAATGACCGACGCGACCTCGCAGAACTCCGTCGCCGGGAACGAGCGCCGCACCAGCTCTTTGTACACGCTGGACGCCCGCACCCGCCGCCGCAACGCCGCCGAGACCCGGTTCAAGATCTACGGCATGACCGCCGTCGGCATCGGGCTGGTGTTCCTTGTGATCCTGCTGGTGACCATCGTCCGCAACGGCATCCCGGCCTTCACGCAGACGTCTTTCGATATGCCCGTGGTCCTGGAGGCGGAAGCGCTGGACCCGAACGGCAACCGCGATCCCGCCGAGATTTCGAAAGTGTCGACCTTCGGGTACAACCCGCTGATCGAACAGGCGCTGGAGCGTCTGGTGGCCGAGCACGGGATCGAGACCGAGATGTCCGGCGCCGACCTGCGCAAGATGGTGTCCTCGGGCGCCGCCGCGCAGATCCGCAACACGGTGCTCGCCAACCCCGACCTGATTGGCGAGACAGTGACCTTCCGCGTGCTGGCATCCAGCCGGGTGGACGGCTACATGAAGGGTCGCGTCACCCGCGACGACCTTGCCCGCGACAAGAACCTTGACGCCGAGCACCTCAATATCGTCGACGTGCTGTCGGAAGAGGGCGGTCTGGAGCGTGCGTTCAACTGGGCCTTCATCACCGGCTCGGACGCCTCGGAAAGCCGCCCGGAACAGGCCGGTATCGGCGTTTCGATGCTGGGCTCGCTGTTCATGATGCTGGTGGTGCTTTTGCTGGCGCTGCCGATCGGTGTCGCCGCGTCGATCTATCTGGAAGAGTTCGCGCCCAAGAACCGCTGGACCGACCTGATCGAGGTGAACATCTCGAACCTGGCCGCCGTGCCGTCCATCGTGTTCGGTATCCTTGGCCTTGCCGTGTTCATCCAGCTAGTCGGCCTGCCGCAGTCGGCGCCGCTTGTCGGTGGCCTTGTGCTGACGCTGATGACCCTGCCGACCATCATCATCTCGACCCGCGCGTCGCTGAAGGCGGTGCCGCCGTCGATCCGCGATGCGGCGCTTGGGGTAGGGGCCTCGAAGACGCAGGCGGTGTTCCACCACGTGCTGCCGCTGGCGATGCCCGGCATCCTGACCGGCACCATCATCGGCCTTGCGCAGGCGCTTGGCGAGACCGCGCCGCTGCTGCTGATCGGCATGGTGGGCTTCATCGCCTCGAACTATCCCGATGGCATCACGGCGGGCTTCCTGTCGCCGAACTCGGCCATGCCGGCCCAGATCTACGAATGGGCCAAGCGGGCGGACCCGGCTTATTATGAACGTGCCTGGGGCGGCATCATCGTGCTGCTGCTCTTCCTCATGACGATGAACATCATCGCCATCCTTCTGCGCCGACGGTTCGAACGCCGCTGGTAAGGAGTATAAGAATGAACATGACCGAAATGCCGACGACGGCCCAGAACGTGAAGAACATGCCCCAGAACACCAAAATCTCCGCCCGCGACGTTCAGGTGTATTATGGCGAGAACCACGCCATCAAGGACGTGAACGTGGAAATCGAGGACCGCACCGTGACCGCCTTCATCGGTCCGTCGGGCTGCGGCAAGTCCACCTTCCTGCGTTGTCTGAACCGGATGAACGACACCATCGACGTCTGCCGGGTCGAGGGCACAATCGCGCTGGACGGAGAGGACATCTACGACAAGAAGGTCGACCCGGTGCAGCTTCGCGCCAAGGTGGGCATGGTGTTCCAGAAGCCGAACCCGTTCCCCAAGTCGATTTACGACAACATCGCCTACGGCCCCCGGATCCACGGTCTTGCCAAGAACAAGGCCGAACTGGATGAGATCGTCGAGAAATCCCTGCGCCGCGGCGCGATCTGGGACGAGGTGAAAGACCGCCTTCAGGCGCCGGGCACCGGCCTGTCGGGCGGCCAGCAGCAGCGTCTGTGCATCGCCCGCGCCGTCGCCACCGAGCCGGAAGTCCTGCTGATGGACGAACCCTGTTCGGCGCTGGACCCCATCGCGACCGATCAGGTCGAGGATCTCATCGACGAACTGCGCAACCAGTACTCGGTGGTCATCGTGACCCACTCGATGCAGCAGGCCGCGCGCGTCAGCCAGAAGACGGCGTTCTTCCACCTCGGCAACCTTGTCGAATACGGCGAGACCGACCAGATCTTCACCAACCCCAAGGACCCGCGGACCGAAAGCTATATCTCGGGACGGATTGGATAAGAGAATGCAGGACAAACACATCTCCACCGCCTTCGACCGCGATCTCGAAGGCCTTCAGGCGCTGATCATGAAGATGGGCGGTCTGGTCGAAGCCTCGATCCTCGAGGGTGTCCGGGCCTTCCTTGACCGTGATCAGGAACTGGCCGGCCAGATCCTTCAGAACGACAAGAAGATCGACGCGATCGAAGAGGAAGTGAACGAGGAATCGGCCCGCATCATCGCGATCCGGAACCCGATGGCGACCGACCTTCGCACGATCCTGTCGGTGATGAAGATCAGCGGCAACCTTGAACGGGTAGGGGACTACACCAAGAACCTCGCCAAGCGGACCACGGTTCTGGCCACCCTCGCCCCCGTCGACGAGGCCGTGCCGGCGATCCGCCGCATGGCGCGCGATGTGCAGGCCATGCTGAAGGACTCGCTGGACGCCTTTGCACAGCGCGACGCCGAACTGGCCCAGCAGGTCATCGAACGTGACGAGGAAGTCGACCAGCTGTACAACGCCGTGTTCCGCGAACTGCTGA
Source organism: Psychromarinibacter sp. S121 (assembly GCF_049801035.1). NCBI lineage: Bacteria > Pseudomonadati > Pseudomonadota > Alphaproteobacteria > Rhodobacterales > Paracoccaceae > Psychromarinibacter > Psychromarinibacter sp. S121. The sequence goes on along the minus strand of NZ_JBNAGE010000001.1, from coordinate 1,538,755 downwards.
CGCATATGATGGAAGACCCGCGCAACATCACGGCCTGTATGCACCTGCATTTCATCGCCAAGAACATGGAGCGCATGGGCGATCATGTGACCGCGGTGGCTGAACAGGTCGTGTACCTTGTCACCGGCGAGATGCCGGAAGAGCGCCGCAACAAAAGCGACGAGACGCCCTTCATGTCCACGGACGGGGTCGTTTGATGGCCGCAGCGCAACCCAAGGTTCTTGTTGTCGAGGACGAGCCCTCGCAACGCGAGGTTCTGGCGTACAACCTTGAAGCGGAAGGTTTCGAGGTGGCGCGCGCCGGGACCGGCGACGACGCGCTTTTGCTGGTCGAGGAAGACATCCCGGACATCATCCTGCTGGACTGGATGCTTCCGGGCGTCTCGGGCATCGAGATCTGCCGCCGTCTGAAGACCCGGCCGCAGACGCGCACTGTGCCTGTCATCATGCTGTCCGCGCGGTCCGAGGAAGTCGACCGCGTGCGCGGGCTTGAGACCGGCGCCGACGATTACGTGGTCAAACCGTTCTCTGTGATCGAGCTGATGGCGCGCGTGCGGGCTCAGCTTCGCCGGACGCGTCCTGCGGCGGTGGGGCAGCAGCTTGAGTTCTCCGACATCCTGCTGGACGCCGAAACCCACAAGGTCTCGCGCGATGGCAAGGAGCTGAAGCTGGGGCCGACGGAATTCCGTCTGCTGACCACGTTCATGGAAAAGCCCGGCCGCGTCTGGAGCCGCGAGCAACTTCTGGACCGCGTGTGGGGCCGGGACATCTATGTCGACACGCGCACGGTCGATGTCCACATCGGACGGCTGCGCAAAGCGCTTGGCATCCATGGCGGGGAAGATCCGATCCGCACGGTGCGTGGCGCTGGTTACGCGCTAGGCTAAGTCCGATAATCGGTATTATGTAAATATCAGACATGCCGGGCCTATAAGGTCCGGCCGTCTTGTCCACACTGCAAGCGGTGGAAAAAATCCCTTACAGCGTTAGCATTTGCCGGACGGCGCGCATGTTCCCGCCTTTGCCGTTTTGCCGCATCAAATCCGCTTGATCACCTGATTACCTCCACGTAATTGAACGCGTGTACTACTTGCCGCCTGCGTCTGACACTCCGCCGCGGTGACGTCCACAGGGCGACCGGCGCCTCCTTGCGGGAAACCGGAACGTGCAGGAAAGCGGTTGACCGGATGGCAAAAGTCATAATGATACAGGGCCGGATGAGGACCCCGCTTAGAGTCGGGATGACGATGCTGGACTACGTCGAACGAGTAATCTCGTCCACGTCGATGGACGAGCTTTGGCAGATGCACTGTGACGCGATGGCCTCTTACGGCTTTACGCGTCTTATCTATGGGATGGCGTCCTCTCGGGTGCGCAGTTCTCTTGGTGCGCGCGACGATTTCCTGATCCTGACCAACATCGGCGCTGGCTATATGGACACCTTCATCAACGAAGGTCTGTACCAACACGCGCCAATGGTCCGCTGGGCCACCGAGAACAGCGGCGCGTGTTCCTGGGGTTGGATTGCCGAGCATGCCGAGGCGCTGACATCCAAGGAACAGGAAGTTGTCGCGTTCAATGTAAAACATGGTCTAACCGCCGGTTATTCCATCAGTTTTTCCGAAGTTGGCGCGCGCAATATCGCAGCTGTCGGGCTGATCCCGGCACCCGGCGTCGGACAGGACGAGACCGACGAGATCTGGGAACGGCACGGGCGCGAGCTGATCGCGATGAACAAGGTGCTGCACCTGAAGATCCTCAACCTGCCCTTCCCGCTTACCCGCAAGGCGCTGACCAAGCGCCAGCGCGAGGCGCTGGAATGGGTCGGCGAAGGCAAGACAACGCAGGATATCGGCGTGATCATGGGCCTGACGCCCGCGACGGTCGAAAAGCACCTGCGTCTGGCCCGCGAGGCGCTGGACGTCGAGACCACCGCGCAGGCGGTCGTCAAGGCGAGCATGCAGAACCAGATCTTCCGCATCGAGGCCTGACCGCTCACGCTTCGTGACGTGACGTTACGAAGCTGCGATTCACTATTTCCATTTCGAGAACCGGATAAACCTGAGGGTGTATGTCAGCTCGCTCGGGTCGTCCGGCACGTGCTGAAAACCATTGGAATCACTCGCAAAACAAGGGGTGCGCAAGGATGCTGCCGGAAAGGTAGGGAATCCCTTACTTTCATTAAGACACGCGAAAGGACAAATTACAGATGTTCCGTGAGTGGTGGCATTAGCCAAGGAACAGCTGGTGGGGAAAGCCTTGGGATTTCAAGGACTACCGATTGGCACCGGGAGACCGGAACGCCGGCCTGTCTGTGTATTTTCCACAGACAGGTTGGCACATTACATAAGGCGTCTTGTCCTCATCCCCATTTGTCTGGGCGCCTTCTGGAAAAAGACGATGCAGTCCACGCCCGGATTGCATCGTTTTTTCGTGTCTGGGCCGACGTCCTAAAGGCGCGTCGCCCGCGCGTCATGCAACGACACCTTCACGCTGGGTCCACAAGCGCGGGTCCGGCCACCCTGCCCCACGCGTACCTGTCCGCGGCTGCTTGGAACGTTGGGCAAAGAAAAACGCCCCCCGGATCTCTCCGGAGGGCGTTTCAATCGGTGTGTGACCGGGCTTAGCCCTGAGCGGCCTTGGCAACCTCGGCGGCGAAGTCTTCTTCGACCTTCTCGATGCCTTCGCCGACTTCCAGGCGGATAAAGCCGGTGATCTCGACGCCGGCTTCTTCAGCAGCCTTGGCGACGGTCAGGTCCGGGTTCACCACGAACTGCTGGCCCAGCAGGGTGATCTCGGCCAGGAACTTCTTCATCCGGCCTTCGATCATCTTTTCGATCACGGCTTCGGGCTTGCCCGATTCACGCGCGATATCCATCTGGACCTGCTTTTCCTTCTCGACCACGGACGGGTCGAGATCGGCTTCGGACAGCGAAGCCGGGTTCGCGGCGGCGATGTGCATCGCGACCTGCTTGCCGAAGGCTTCGTTCTCGCCCTTCAGAGCCACCAGAACGCCGATCTTGCCCATGTCGGTGCCGGCGGCGTTGTGGATGTAGGTCGCGATGGTGTCGCCGTGAACCTTCGCCATGCGGCGCAGGGTCATGTTCTCACCGATGGTGGCGATCTTGTCGGTCAGGGTGTCGGCAACGGACTTGCCGCCCAGATCGGCAGCGGCCAGCGCGTCAACGTCATCAACCGTCAGAGCGGCTTCGGCAATGCCTTTGACCATGGTCTGAAACTCGGCGTTCTTCGCAACGAAGTCGGTTTCCGAGTTCACTTCGACAGCCACACCGGTGCCACCCGACACGGCGACGGCCACAAGGCCCTCGGCGGCGGTACGGCCGGATTTCTTGGCGGCTTTCGCCAGACCCTTGGTGCGCAGCCAGTCGATCGCGGCTTCCATGTCGCCGTCGTTCTCGACCAGCGCCTTCTTGGCGTCCATCATGCCTGCGCCGGACAGTTCGCGCAGTTCTTTCACCTGTGCAGCGGTGATAGCCATATCGGCTCTCCTCAAATCGAACGGATCAAGTCCCGTGGGCGGCCATAGCCGCCCGCGGTGACGTTTCGGTGACGGTCCGGAGACCGGGAGATCAGGCTTCGGCCTGCTCTTCCGCGGCCGGAGCTTCCTCGGCGGTCTCTTCGTCGAGCATCTCTTCCGGCGACTCTTCCAGAGCGCCGACGTCAACACCGGCGGCGTCGAGCTGGGCCGACATGCCGTCCAGAGCCGCACGCGAAGCCAGGTCGCAGTACAGCGCGATGGCGCGGGCCGCGTCATCGTTGCCGGGGATGATATAGTCCACACCCTCGGGCGAGCAGTTGGTATCGACGACCGCAACGACCGGGATGCCAAGCTTCTTGGCTTCGGCGATGGCCAGGTCTTCCTTGTTCACGTCGATCACGAACAGCAGGTCCGGAACGCCGCCCATCTCGCGGATACCGCCCAGCGAGGCTTCCAGCTTTTCGCGGTCACGCTCGATGGTCAGACGCTCGCGCTTGGTCAGGCCTTCGGCGCCCTGCGCCATGCGCTCGTCGATGTCCTTCAGACGGGCGATCGACTGCGACACGGTTTTCCAGTTGGTGAGCGTGCCGCCCAGCCAGCGGTGGTTCATGTAGTACTGCGCGCAACGCTCGGCGGCTTCCGCGATCGGCTTCGCAGCCTGACGCTTGGTGCCGACGAACAGGATGCGGCCGCCCTTGGCGACGGTCTCGCGGATGACGTTCAGAGCAGCGTCCAGCATCGGGACGGTCTGCGTCAGGTCCATGATGTGGATACCGTTCCGCTCGCCATAGATGAACTCGCCCATGCGGGGGTTCCAGCGTTGGGTCTGGTGACCAAAGTGAACGCCAGCTTCCAGAAGCTGACGCAGGGAAAATTCAGGCAGCGCCATGTCCATTTCCTTTCCGGTTTGCGCCTCGGCGGGACTGTCTGAAGCAAATGCTCAACCGGCGGACCATGCGGGATTTCTCCCCGCAGGGCCCAAGCCCCGCCTGTGAAGTGGGCGTCCCTTAGGCGATCGCGGCAGGATGCGCAACCCCAAAGGCGCCAATGGGCCGTCAGGGGCGGGCGGAAGGGGCTTGCCCCCTGCCCCGCAGGTTGCCACAAGCGGCGCATGAGCGACACCATCCTTTGCATCGGCGCCGTCCTGTGGGACGTGATCGGCCGCAGCCCGCGGCACATGCAGCTTGGCAACGACGCGCCTGGCCGGATCACGCGCATTCCCGGCGGCGTGGCGATGAACATCGCGATGACCCTGCGCCGGTTCGGGCTTCAGGCCGAGCTGCTGACAGCCATCGGCCGCGACGCCGAGGGTGACGAGTTGATCGCAGCCTGCACCCGCATGGGGATGGGCACCGGCCACGTCTACCGCTCCGAGGACCTGCCGACCGACGTCTACATGGCGGTCGAGGGCGCGAATGGCCTGATCGCCGCAATCGCCGACGCGCATTCGCTGGAAGAGGCGGGCGAGAAGATCCTGCGCCCCCTGACCGACGGCACGCTTGGCAGCGCAGACGCGCCCTACCCCGGCCCGATCGCGCTGGACGGCAACCTGACCGAAGAACTGCTGGGCCAGATCGCGCAAAGCCCCGCCTTTGCCGCCGCCGACCTGCGCATCGCGCCCGCAAGCCCCGGCAAGGCCGAGCGCCTGCTGCCGCTTCTGCGCGCCCCCCGGGCGACGCTATACGTGAACCTGGAGGAAGCCGGCCTGATCTGCGCCGAGGCGTTCCCCGACAGCGCCACCGCCGCCCGCGCCATGCAGAAACGCGGCGCCGCCCGCGTGATGGTGACCGACGGCTTCCGCCCCGCCGCCGCCGCCGGACCCGATGGTCTGGTGACGGCCACGCCGCCCGAGGTGCTGGTGACGCGCGTCACCGGCGCGGGCGATACCTTCATGGCGGCCCATATCGCGGCAGAGCTGGACGGCGCCGACAGCGCCTCGGCCCTCGACCGCGCGCTGCAGGCCGCCGCTGCCCACGTTTCAGGAGGCGCCGCCGGATGACGGACCTGCACTATTCCCCCGAAGTCGCCGAGGCGAAAGCCGCCGGCAAACCCATCGTCGCGCTGGAAAGCACGATCATCACCCACGGGATGCCCTACCCCCAGAACGTCGAGACCGCGCGGCAGGTCGAGGATGACATCCGCGCCGAGGGTGCCGTGCCCGCCACCATCGCGGTGATCGAGGGGCGGCTGCACATCGGCCTGACCTCTGACCAACTGGATGCGCTGGCGCAGGCAACGGACGTGCTGAAGCTGTCGCGCGCCGATTTTGCGGTGGCACTGGCCACGGGCCGCACCGGCGCGACCACCGTGGCCGCCACGATGATCGCAGCGCATCTGGCGGGCATCCATGTCTTCGCGACGGGCGGCATCGGCGGCGTACACAAGGGCGCGGAACTGTCCTTCGACATCTCTGCCGACCTGCAGGAACTGGCGCTGACCCCGGTGACCGTGGTCGCCGCCGGCCCGAAGGCGATCCTCGACATTCCGAAGACGCTGGAAGTGCTTGAAACCAATGGCGTTCCAGTGATCGCCTATGGGCAGGACGAGATCCCGGCCTTCTGGTCGCGCAGCTCTGGCCTCAGCGCGCCCCTGCGGCTGGACAGCGCCGCCGAGATCGCCGCCGGGCAACTCGCCCGCACCGCGATGGGTCTCGCGGGTGGTCAGCTGATTGCCAATCCGATCCCCGCAGCCGACGAGATCCCCGCCGACGTCATGGCGAAGGCCATCGACCAGGCGAATGGCGAAGCCGAGGCGCAGGGTGTGAAGGGCAAGGCCGTCACGCCCTTCCTGCTGGACCGGATCTTCCACATCACCGAGGGCCGGTCGCTGGTCGCCAACATCGCGCTGGTGCGCAACAATGCGCGTCTGGCGGCGGCGATCGCCAAAGAAATCACCGCTCGCCAAGCCTGATCGCAAGATATTGTAGCAGCAGGGGCCCGAAGCCGTTGTTTGCGCCGGACAACGGACCTACATTCCGTCTGTAACACCGCTCTTGGCTGCGAGAGAATGACAAAAACGCCCCTCCCCCCGCCCGGGGAAACGCCGACCCAACGGCACAAGCGCACCATGCTTGGTGGGCTTCGGACTTCTTTCCTGACCGGCCTCGTCGTGATCGCCCCCATCGGGCTGACCCTGTGGCTGCTGTGGACCGTCATGGGCTGGGTCGACGGCTTCGTGCTGCCCTTCGTCCCGAACGCCTATCAGCCCGAGAACATCATCAAGACGATCTTCGGCGTCGATGTGACGGTCAACGTGCGCGGTCTGGGTGTGGTGGTGTTCTTTGTCTTCACCATCCTCGTCGGCTGGCTGGCCAAGGGGATCATCGGACGCTCGCTGATCAACTACGCCGAAAGCCTCGTTGACCGGATGCCGGTGGTAAGGTCGATCTACAACGGCCTGAAACAGATCGCGGAAACCGTGTTCAGCCAGGCCGAGACCTCGTTCGACACCGCATGTCTGGTGCAATACCCGCGCGAGGGGATCTGGGCCATCGCCTTCATCTCGACCACCGCCAAGGGCGAGGTGAAGCGGCGCATCCCGAACGAGGACGACCTGATGTCGGTGTTCCTGCCGACCACGCCGAACCCGACCTCGGGGTTCCTGCTGTTCGTCCCGCGCAGTCAGGTCATCGAACTGGATATGTCGGTCGAGGATGCGGCCAAGCTGGTGATCTCGGCGGGCCTTGTCTATCCGAACGGCAAGGTGCCCGAGATCGAACCGGCAGAGGTTCCGACCCGCGAGCGCGAGAAGATCTCGGCCTAGCCGAACATCGCCTGAATATCGACGCTCGCCTCGACCCCGATCTTGTCCCCGTGGGCCGAAAGAAAGCCGTCCGCCGCCCGTCGCCCCGCTTGTTTCAACTCCAGAAGCACCGAAGGCGCGGGCACGATCTTGGTCGCCTGCGACAGCTCGTTCATCGTCGCGTCGTCGGCGATCATGTGAACCCGGACAGCCTTCATCTTGCCCTCCGGCAGCCGCCCCTCGGCGATCAGTTCGCGCACGAAACTGATCGCCCGAAGTTCACGCAACAGCGAAGAATTGAAGCTTATCTCGTTGATGCGGTTCTGTATTTCCTGCGCGGTCACCGGGATCTCGTCGCGATACAGCGGGTTGATGTTCACGATCACCACGTCCGCCGGAAGGTCCGGTTCGTACATCGGGAACAGCGCCGGGTTGCCGGTATAGCCGCCGTCCCAATAGGCCTCGGTCCGGCCCGTCTCGGGGTCGTCGATCTCGACCGCCTTGAAGATGTTGGGCAGGCAGGCCGAGGCCAAAAGCGCGTCGCCTGTGATCTCCTGCCCCGAGAACACGCGGATCTTGCCGGTGCGGACATTGGTGGCGCAGACGAACAGCTTGGGCCCCGCGTCCGAACAGACCTCTTCAAACGCCAGATGCTCGACCACGCGCCGCAGCGGATTATCATAAAGCGGGCCATAGCTGTAGGGGCTGAACACCTTGCTGACGCTGTCGCGCCACGCGTACAGCGGGCTCATCTCGATCATCCGGGACACGGTGCCGGGCGCCGGGAAGAACACCCGCGCCCACTCCGGGAACTGGTCGCCGTCCAGCGCGCCCATCTGCTCCCAGAACCAGTCGAGCGTTTCGCGCGCCGCCGTGGCGCCGCCCCGCACCAGCCCCGATTTCAAAGCCGCGCCGTTCATCGCGCCCGCCGAGGTGCCGGAGATCGCGGCAATCTCAAGCTCCGGCTCTTCCAATAACCGGTCCAGCACGCCCCATGTGAACGCGCCATGCGCCCCACCGCCCTGAAGCGCGAGGTTGATCCGCTTTTTTGCCGGCTTTTTCATGCGCCTGCCTCCGGGGTTTCACCCGCCGCACGAAGGCGCGGCGGGGCCTTGGCCGGATCTATTGCGCGGTCCAGCCACCGTCTGCCGACAACGTCGTCGCGGTGATCTGCGCCGCCGCATCCGAACACAGGAATACCGCGAGCCCGCCCAGCTGGTCCACCGTCACGAACTCCTTCGACGGCTGTTTGGCAAGGATGACCTTCTCGATCGCCTCGTCCTCGGAGATGTCGTACTCCTTCGCCGTATCGGGGATCTGCGCCTCGACCAGTGGCGTCAGCACGTAGCCCGGGCAAATCGCGTTGACGGTGATCGGATCCTTCGCCGTTTCCAGCCCCGCCACCTTGGTCATGCCGACGACACCGTGCTTGGCGGCGACATAGGCCACCTTGTAGGGGCTCGCGCGCAGTCCATGAGCGGACGCGATGTTGATCACCCGGCCCCAGCCCGCCTTGCGCATCATCGGGATGGCGGCGGCGGTGGTGTGAAACACCGAACTCAGGTTGATCGCGATGATCGCGTCCCACTTCTCGGGCGGGAAATCCTCGATATTGGCGACGTGCTGGATGCCCGCGTTGTTCACGAGGATGTCGCAGGCGCCGGCCTTTTCGACCAGCGCGCGGCATTCGTCGCCCTTCGACATGTCGGCCTTGATATAGCGGGCGTTGACCCCGAATTCCTTGGCCACATCGGCGGCTAGCTGATGATCTTCATCACGGTCGGTAAAGGAGTTCAGAACAACGTCCGCCCCCGCCTGTGCCAGCGCCTTCGCGACCCCAAGACCGATCCCCGAGTTGGACCCCGTGACGACTGCCGTCTTGCCCTTGAGAGACATGCCTCTTCCTCCTGTGAAGTTTCTCGCACGGACCCTGCCATGCTGCATCTGCGAAGATAAGAGGCAATTGCGCGGACAGGTTCCGTGAAGACCCTTCACGAACCGCGGCGCTGACGCTGCGGCACTGGTCGACGGCCCGATCCGGACTGATAGCAGGTTCCGGCAAGCGTGCCGTCCGAAAGGGAAAATTGCGAATCGAACGCCCGATGGATTCGCGCCTGACGGGGACAGATTGCGCGGCCGGCACCGGGGCCTTGCGAATAAGGGGAAAAGCCGCACGGCGGCGAAAAAAAACGCCCGCACAAGGCGGGCGTTCAGTTATTGAGGCAGGTTTCATACAGGCAAGAAACCTATCGAGCAGTGCCCCCTTTATAGCCGCTTAATGTGCGTGGTCAAAGGTAAAAGTTTGAAATGACTCGGTTACGTCGGTAGATTTGCTCAAAAATTCCCGAGAGAGCAGAAGGAACACAGAGCACATGAACCGCCCCCGCCCCCTCAGCCGCGTTGCAGCATTCGCGACCGCGGTCCTCTGCCTCTCCGCCTCGCTGGCGGCGGCAGAGCCGAAGCATGGCATAGCTATGTATGGCGAGCCGGCCCTGCCACCGGATTTTGTGGCCTTCCCCTATGCCAATCCGGACGCGCCAACCGGCGGGCGGATCGTCACCGGCGAGGTCGGCAGCTTCGACAGCCTGAACCCGTACATCCGCAAGGGCTCGGTGCCGTGGCAGCTGCGGTTTCTGACAGCCGAAAGCCTGATGGCCCGGAACTGGGACGAACCCTTCTCGCTGTACGGCCTTCTGGCCGAATCGGTCGAAACCGACCCGGACCGCACATGGGTCGAATTCACCCTCCGCCCCGAGGCCGCGTTCTCTGACGGCAGCCCCGTCACGGTCGAGGATGTGATCTGGTCCTACGAGACCCTCGGCACCATCGGCCACCCCCGTTATCTTGGCGCGTGGGAGAAGATCGAGAGCATCGAGGCGGTGGGCGAGCGCACGGTGCGCCTGACCTTCAACACCGTCGACCGCGAGTTGCCCCTGATCATGGGCCTGCGCCCGATCCTCAAGAAGGCACAGTGGGACGACACCGATTTCACCAACTCGGGCCTGAACGACATTCCGATCCTCACCGGCCCCTACGTGATCGACCGGTTCGAGGCGGGCCGCTACGTCTCGCTCAAGCGCAACCCGGACTACTGGGGCAAGGACCTGCCGGTGACCGCGGGCCACGCCCGGCTCGACGAGATCCGAATGGAGTTCTACGCCGACGGCACCGCCCAGTTCGAAGCGTTCAAAGCGGGCGAGTTGAACTCGAACCGCGAGTTCAACGCGGCGAAATGGGACGAACAGTATAACTTCCCCGCCGTCCAGAACGGCGACGTGGTCAAATCGATCGTCCCGCATGGCCGTCCCTCGGGCATCACCGGCTTTGTGATGAACACCCGCAACCCCGAGTTCGGGGACTGGCGGGTACGTGACGCGCTGATCCACGCGTTCAACTTCGAGTTCATCAACCAGACGCAGACCGGCGGCGAAAACCCTCGGATCACGTCCTATTTCTCGAACTCGCTGCTGGCGATGGACCATGGCCCCGCCGAGGGTCTGGTGCGTGAACTGTTGGAACCCTACGCCGACGACCTGCTGCCGGGTACGCTGGAAGGCTACTCCCTGCCCGTCTCGGACGGTTCGGTCCGCAACCGCGCCAATATCTCGAAGGCGCTGGATCTGTTCCGCGAGGCGGGATGGACGGTGAAGGACGGCGTTCTGTCCGACGAGGCCGGCAATCCCTTCGAGTTCGAGATCCTGCTGGAGACCGGCGCCGCCGAGCCGCAAACCTTCATCGACATCTACGTCGAGTCCCTCAAGCGGATCGGCATCTTCCCGACGATCAACCCGGTCGACACCGCCCAGTACAACGAGCGCACGCAGGTCTATGACTTTGACATGACCTTCTACCGCGTGGCCCTGTCGCTGAGCCCCGGCAACGAGCAGTATTACTACTGGGGGCCCGAGGGGCTGACCGAGCCGGGCACGAAGAACTGGATGGGCATGGACAGCCCGCCGGCCGTCGCGATGATCGACACAATCCTGAATGCCCGGTCGAACGAGGAATTCGTCGCCGCGACCAAGGCGCTGGACCGCATCCTGACCGCCGGGCGCTACGTGATCCCGATCTACCAGTACAACACCAGCCGCCTTGCTCATGTGAAGGAACTGCACTTCCCCGAGCACATCCCGATCTACGGCGACTGGCTTGACTGGCAGCCGCTCGTCTGGTGGTGGGAGGAATGATCATGCGCATTACTCTCGCCCTGTTGGGCCTTCTGGCGCTGACCGCCTGCGGCGTACCTTTGGTGCCGCTGGTGTGATATCCGCCAGTTCCGCGCGCTGACAAAGGCTTGCGGACCGACATTGCACCCGCCCGGCGCTTCGCGTGCCGGGCGGGTTTGCGTCGGCCCCCTGCCTCCGCTACAACCTCCCCCCGACCCCCGCGACCGGAGGACCCTCATGGTCAAGCTCGACATCATCTCTGACCCGATCTGCCCGTGGTGCTATATCGGCAAGACGAACCTCGACCGCGCGCTCGAGAAGATCGGCGACCATCCGTTCGAGATCGAGTGGCATCCGTTCCAGCTGAACCCCGAGATGCCGGCGGGCGGCATGGACCGGACCGAGTACCTGGAGCACAAGTTCGGCGGACGTGACGGCGCGGTTAAGGCCTATGCTCCGGTGGTCGAGGCCGCCGAGAAGGCCGGGCTGAACATCGACTTCGCCGGGATCAAGCGGACCCCCAGCACGCTGGACGCGCACCGGCTGATCCACTGGGCCGGCTTGGAAGGTCGCCAGACGCCCATCGTCTCGGCCCTGTTCCGCGCGTATTTCAACGAGGGCCGCGACGTCGGCGATATCGACGTGCTGGCCGACATCGCCGACAGCAACGGGCTGGACGCTTCGATGATCCGGCAACTTTTGCAAGGCGACGCCGACCGCGACGAGATCCGGGGCCGCGACGCATGGGCGCGCGAACATGGCGTGACCGGTGTGCCGACCTTCGTGGTGGGCCAGCGTCACGCGGTTCCGGGCGCACAACCGCCCGAGCTGTGGGTGCAGGTGATCGAAGAGCTGATGGAACAGTCCGCCGCAAGCGACTGATTTCCTGCGGGCGCTGCGGAATGCCGATAAATATGCACAGAGCATTCATCTGCCCCGCACATGTTTTAGGCTTACAAAATCCGTAAAAGGTGCTAACTCGGCACCATGACCAGAAAAGCCCTGTCTCAGCCCGAGTTCGTCGCCCTGATGGCGATGATGATTGCATCGGTCGCCTTCGCGGTCGACTCGATGCTGCCGGCGCTGACCGAGATTTCCAACACGCTGACCCCGGACGACCCGAACAAGGCGCAGCTTATCATCACCAGTTTCGTGCTGGGCATGGGTATCGCGACGATGTTCACCGGCCCGCTCAGCGACCGGTTCGGGCGTAAGCCGATCATCATCGGGGGCTTCGCGCTGTATATCGTGGGCGCCCTGCTGTGCTATGTCGCCCCCACGCTGGAACTGCTGTTGGCCGCCCGTCTGGTGCAGGGCCTTGGTGCCGCCGGGCCGCGCGTCGCCGCGCTGGCGCTGGTCCGTGACGTCTATGAAGGCCGCCGCATGGCGCAGATCATGTCCTTCACCATGATGGTCTTCACGCTGGTCCCCGCCGTCGCCCCGCTGACCGGACAGTTCTTCATCGCCATCGCCGACTGGCGCGCGATCTTCCTTGGCTACGTCGGCTTCGCGGCCATCGTCGGCCTGTGGCTGATGACTCGTCAGCCCGAGACGCTGGCCCCCGAGAACCGCCGCCCCTTCAAGCCGTCGAGCCTTGCCTCGGGTGCGAAAGAGATCCTGTCGAACAAAACCGTCTCGCTGACCATCGCGTCGCAGGCTTTCGTCTTCGCGGCGATGTTCACCACGCTGTCGACCGCAGAGCCGGTGTTCAACCAGGTGTTCGACCGCGCGGACACGTTCCCCTACTGGTTCGGCGCCATCGCCCTGTTCTCGGCGGTGGGGAGTTTCCTGAACTCGCGCCTCGTCGTGCGCTTCGGGATGCGCCGCATCGCCCAGGTCGCGATGTCGGTTCAGATCGTGCTGTCCTCGGTGATGACCGTGCTCGTCTACACCGGCGCGCTGAGCGGCAACCTGTATTTCGCGGCCTTCCTGATCTGGTTGCAGTCGATCTTCCTGATGGCGGGCCTGTGCATCGGCAACCTGAACGCCATCGCGATGGAACCGCTGGGCCGTATGGCGGGCCTTGGGGCCTCGGTGATCGGCGCCATCGCCACTGTTGGCGCGGTGATCATCGCGGTGCCGATCGGCCTGAGTTTCGATGGCACGCCCCTTGCACTGACGCTGGGCGCGGCTATCTGTTACGTATTCGCGCTGTCCTTCCTGCTGCTTCAGATGAAGCTGGAAGGCCGCAGCGTGATCGCTTCTCCCGGCGCCGCCGCACATCCCTCGGCCCCTGCGCGTCCCGGCGCACGGTCCGCGGTCTCGCAGCGCAGCTGACCCCTATAACGCCCATCCGAACGTCCCGCCGCGCGGGGCGTTTCACCGACCGATTTCGAAAAATTCCTTTTCCCGAATCCGACATCGTCCCGGCGTCGCCCTTTATGCGCCGGGCAATCTCTACAGGAGTATCAACATGGCAGACGTACTGAAAAACATCGGGGGCGTTCCGGTCCTCGCCTGTGGCGAGACCGGCGTTCCCCTCGGCGGCGGCTCGGGCCTGCAGGTCGTGCTTGGTGAAGCCTCGACCCAGGGCGCCCGCGCCATCGCGGTTCCCGTGGCCCGGCTGAGCGCGGATTTCTTCGATCCGGCCACCGGCATCGCAGACACCGTGCAGCGCACGCTCGCCGCCCGCAAACTGCCGCTTGCCTTCCTTGGCGACCGGCCCGCAGGCGCGAACGACAACTACATGTTCTTCAAGGACATCGAGGCGCTGACCGCCCACGTACAGGCCGACAAGGCCGCGTAAGATCGAAGGGCCGGCCACATGGGCCGGCCCGTTTCATTGATATACACACGAACCGTGTGTACTCTGGTGTTGCCCTTGGGGATCACACCATGAACCGACAGAAATCCGGAAAACAGCGCACCAACATCTCTGTCGACGCCGAGACCCTTGACGCGGCGCGAGCGCTTGACCTGAACGTCTCGTCGATCAGCAACGCTGCGCTCGCGCAGGCCGTCCGCGAGGCGCGCGCCCGGAACTGGGCCGACGAGAATGCGGAGGCGTTGAAGGAACGGAAGGACTGGCTGACCGCCAACGGACTTCCCTTGGCAAGGCATCAGACCCTCAAGACCGAGTAATGGCGCAGTTCTGCGTCTACCGGCTGTCGGCAGGCCCCTTGGTTATGGACCTTCAGTCCGACTTGATCGAGACCGGCACGCGCGTGGTCGCCCCGCTGATCCCGCTTGCGGACGGTCCGCGCCCCTTCACCCGGCTGGAGCCCGTTTTCGACCTCTCCGGGCAACCACACGTCCTGCACACCGCAGAACTTGCCGCCGTGCCGCAGCACATGGTCCAAGGTCCGCCGCTTGCCGACATGACCGCGCGAGATTACGAGATCCGCGGCGCTCTGGACATGGTGTTCTCCGGGTTCTGAACACCTCTTACGCCTTCGTCTTCTCGACCTTCGCGTGCTTGGCCAGATCCTGCGCGATGTTGAACGCGCCCTGTATCCGGTCCTTGGTCTTGGTCCAGTCCCGCCGCACGACGATCTTGTTGTCCTTCACCTTGGCCTGATCCTTCTGGGCCTTGATGAAGTCCACAAGCCCCGCCGGGTTGGCGAACTTGTCCTGATGGAACTGGATCGTCGCGCCTTTCGGGCCGCCGTCCAGCTTGGCGATACCCGCGCGTTTGCACATGTCCTTGATGCGCACGATCAGCATCAGCATGTTCACCTCTTTCGGCAGCTTGCCGAAACGGTCGATCAATTCGGCGGCGAAGCCTTCCAGCTCGACCTTGGTGTGCAGCTCGGACAGGCGGCGGTAGAGCCCCAGACGCACGTCGAGATCGGGCACGTAATCCTCGGGGATCAACACCGGGACGCCAAGGTTGATCTGCGGCGCCCACTGGCCACTGCCGGTCTCGGTCAGCCCCTCCAACTCGCCCGCCTTGATCTTGGCGATCGCCTCTTCCAGCATCGATTGATAAAGTTCGTAGCCGACCTCGTTGATGTTGCCGGACTGCTCTTCGCCCAGAAGGTTCCCGGCGCCGCGAATGTCGAGATCCTGGCTGGCCAGCGTGAAGCCCGCACCCAGCGAGTCGAGCGAGCCCAGGACCCGAAGCCGCTTCTCGGCGGTCGGCGTCAGCGGGGTGCGCGGCTTGGTCGTCAGGTAGGCATAGGCGCGGGTCTTCGACCGGCCCACCCTGCCCCGGATCTGGTACAACTGCGCAAGACCGAACATATCGGCCCGGTGCACCACCATCGTGTTCGCGGTCGGGATATCCAGACCCGACTCCACGATCGTCGTCGCCAGCAGAACGTCGTACTTGCCGTCATAGAAGGCGTTCATCCGGTCATCCAGCTCGCCCGCCGCCATCTGGCCGTGGGCGGTGACATAACTCACCTCGGGCACCTGATCCTTCAGGAACGCTTCGACCTCGGGCAGATCGCTGATACGCGGCACCACGTAGAACGACTGCCCGCCGCGATAGTGTTCGCGCAGCAGCGCCTCGCGGATCGTCACCGCGTCGAACTCGGACACGTAGGTGCGGATCGCCAGACGGTCGACCGGCGGGGTGCCGATGATGGACAGGTCGCGCACGCCGGTCAGCGACAGTTGCAGCGTGCGGGGGATGGGCGTCGCGGTCAGGGTCAGCACATGGACGTCGGTGCGCAGTTCCTTCAGCCGCTCCTTGTGGCCGACACCGAAGTGCTGTTCCTCGTCGATCACCAGCAGGCCCAAGTCCTTGAACCGGATCCCCTTCGCCAGCAGCGCGTGGGTGCCGATGACGATGTCGCAGGTGCCCCGGCTGATCGCGTCGCGGGTGTCGGCGGCGTCCTTGGCGGTGACGAAGCGCGACAGTTGCCGCACCTCGACCGGGAAACCCCGGAAGCGTTCGGCGAAGCTTTTGTAGTGCTGCCGCGCCAGCAGCGTCGTCGGCGCGATCACCGCAACCTGCCGCCCGCTCATCGCGGCGACGAAGGCGGCCCGCATCGCCACCTCTGTCTTGCCAAAGCCGACGTCGCCACAGACCAGCCTGTCCATCGGAGTGCCGGATCCAAGGTCGCCCAGCACGTCGGCGATGGCGGACAGCTGATCGTCGGTTTCCTGATACGGGAAGCGGGCGCTGAAGGCGTCCCACATACCGCTGGGCGGTTCCATGATCGCGCCCTTGCGCAGATGGCGCTCGGCGGCCACGCGGATCAGCCGGTCGGCGATCTCGCGGATGCGCTCTTTCAGCCGCGCCTTCTTCGCCTGCCACGCGCCGCCGCCAAGCTTGTCGAGAAGTCCTTCCTCGTGGCCATAGCGCGACAGCAGTTCGATGTTCTCGACCGGCAGGAACAGCCGGTCGCCGCCCGCGTACTCCAGCCAGATGCATTCGTGCGGCGCGCCAAGGGCCGATACGACCTCCAGCCCCTTGTAGCGCCCGATGCCGTGGTCGACGTGAACCACCAGATCGCCGGGAGACAGCGATTGCGTCTCGGTCAGGAAGTTCTCGGCGCGGCGCTTTTTCTTGGGCTGCCGGATCAGGCGGTCGCCGAGGATGTCCTGCTCGGCGATAACCGTCATCGTGTCGGTGGTGAACCCGGTCTCCAGCGGCCAGACGGCCAGCGCCGGACCTTTCAGATCCACCAACTCGCCCGCGCGCGACACCCGTTCCACGCCGGTGATCTCGTGATCTTCAAGCAGGTGCCCCAACCGCTCGGCCGCGCCCTCGGAATAGGCGGCCAGCATCACCGGCCCCGCCTTCATCCGGGCGCGGACGTGATCGGCCACCGCGCCGAACAGGCTGACCGATTCCTGCTGCCGCTCGGGCGAGAAGTTGCGCCCGATCCGCCCGCCCGCATCGACCACGCCGGGTCCGCTGGCCTGCGGCAGCGGGCTGAATTGCAGCACCCGCCGCGCGCCCAAAGCCGCGTCCCACGCCGCCTCGTCAAGGTACAGAAGCCCCGGCGGGCACGGCTTGTAGACGGTGTCGATCCGGTTCTTCTGGGTCATCGCATGCTGGCGGGTCTCGTACTGATCGACGATCCCCTCCCACCGCGCGATCCGCGCCGGGGCGACCTGATCGTCAAGGCACAGGGACGCGCCGGGGAGATAGTCGAACAGCGTTTCCAGCTTCTCGTGGAAGAACGGCAGCCAGTGCTCGATCCCCTGATGCTTGCGCCCCGCGCTGACCGCCTCGTAAAGCGGGTCGTCGGTGCCTGCCGCGCCGAACTCGATGCGGTAGTTCTGGCGGAACCGGGTAATCGCGGCATCGTCAAGGATCACCTCGGACACCGGGGCCAGTTCCACCACGTCCAGCTTCTCGGTCGTGCGCTGGCTGACCGGATCGAAGCGGCGCGCGCCGTCCAGCACGTCGCCGAACAGATCCAGACGCACCGGCCCGGCCTCGCCCGGAGGATAGATGTCGATGATACCGCCGCGCACGGCATAGTCGCCAGGCTCCATCACGGTGGGCGCCTGCGTAAAGCCCATGCGGACAAGGAAATTCCTCAGGCCCGCCTCGTCGATCCGGTCGTCGACCCGCGCGGTGAACGACGCCTCGCGCAGCACCTCGCGGGCGGGGACGCGCTGGGTTGCGGCGTTCAGCGTCGTCAGCAGTACGAACTTCGCGGGCATGCCGCCCACCAGCCCCGCCAGCGCGGCCATCCGGGCAGCCGCAATGTCCGCATGCGGCGACACGCGGTCGTAGGGCAGACAATCCCAGCCCGGAAAGCTCAGCACCGGCATCTGCGGGTCGAAGAATTCCAGTGCGGCGCGCATCGCGGCCAGCCGCTTGTCGTCGCGCGCGACATGGATCACCGGGCCGCCGGAGCGCTCCAGTTCACGAAGGACGAGATGGGCGTCATACCCCTCGGGGGCGCCGCCAACGGTGATGAATTCGGTCGGGGACATGGCCTTGGTCAGGTAACGAGCCAGCGGTTCATGTCAACCGCCAAACAGGCAGGTTTGCGCCGGACGCAGGGCCGGCCCGCGCCGCACCGTCAGCCGCCCAGAACGCCCAGCGACATATTCTGCCACATGCCCCACATCGCGGTGACGAAAATGGACACAAGGCCGATGACCTGCGTGAACAGCCGCTGAAGCCGCAACCGCTTGCGCAGCGCCTCTCCGGTCAGTGCGCGCAGGGTGATGCTGCGGGCAGCGACCATCGACAGAACGCCCACGATGGCCAGCGGGAACAGGATCAGGAACACCGCCTGCGCGAACTCGATCCAATAGTAGAACCCGGTGACCGCCAGCCCCGACAGCAGCGCGCAGGACATCGCGATGATCCACATCCCCGACACCTCGCCGATATGCAGGATGCGGTTGCAGTTGATCCGCACGAGGTCTTCAAGGTCGATCTGCCGCTGCCCGCCATGGCGCGCGGCGCTGAGCACCAGATCATAGGGCACGCCAAGCACCCAGTGGCTGGCCGATGACCAGACCACGGCGAGTGCGATCCAATACCAGAGATTGGAAAACGACCGCATGTCTATCAGCTCGAAAACGGTGCTGTACCAGTCCACGTCGGGCCGTCCATTCTTGTCTTGCGCGGACCCTAGACCCGTCCTGCGGCAATTCCTAGACTTGAGGTGCCGCTAATTCCCTGCGAAGGCTCGATTTGTAATCGCAAGACGACAGGCTTCCCCATGGTCACCGCTCCCGCACCCTTCCCCGCCGCCCGTTTCCGCCGCATGCGCGCCAATGACTCGCGCCGCCGGCTGATGCGCGAGAACACCCTGACCGTCGACGATTTCATCTGGCCGGTGTTCATCCGCGACGGCGAGAACGACGAAACGCCCATCGCCTCGATGCCCGGCGTGTCACGCTTGACGGTGGACCGGGTGGTGCGCGCGGCAGAGGACGCGGCAAAGCTGGGCATCCCCGCGATCTGCCTGTTTCCCTACACCGCCGCCGAGGACCGGACCGAGGACTGCGCGATGGCGTGGAGCCCGGACAACCTGACCAACCGCGCGATCCGCGCGATCAAGGCCGAGGTCCCCGAAATCGCGGTGATGACCGACGTGGCGCTGGACCCCTACAACGCCAACGGCCACGACGGCTTTGTGGTGGATGGCGAGATCGTCAACGACGCCACGGTCGAAGCGCTTGTGAAGATGACGCTGGCGCAGGCCGAGGCCGGGGCCGACATCATCGGCCCGTCCGACATGATGGATGGCCGCATCGGCGCGATGCGGATGGCGCTGGAACAGGCCGGGTATCAGAACGTGACGATCCTGTCCTACGCGGCCAAATATGCTTCGGGCTTCTATGGCCCGTTCCGCGATGCGGTGGGCGCCTCGGCGGCGCTGAAGGGCGACAAGAAGACCTACCAGATGGACCCCGGCAATTCGGACGAGGCGCTGCGGCTGGTCGCCCGCGACCTGTCGGAAGGCGCCGACATGGTGATGGTGAAACCGGGAATGCCCTATCTCGACATCTGCCGCCGGGTGAAGTCCGAGCTTCAGGTGCCGACCTACGCCTATCAGGTGTCGGGCGAGTACGCGATGTTGAAGGGCGCGGCGCAGAACGGGTGGCTCGACGGGCCCAAGGTGATGCTGGAAAGCCTTTTGTGTTTCAAGCGCGCGGGTTGTGACGGCATCCTGACCTATTTCGCCCCCGAGGCCGCCCGCGCGCTGAAAGCGGGCGCCTGAGACACCGATTTGCCGCGTGGCACGGCATCTCGCGGGTGACAGGACGGAATCGTTGCGCTATTCTCACGGTCAAGCGCCGCATAACAACGGGCGCGACAGGCAGACCGGCAGTACAAGGGCAGCTATCATGACCATTCCATCCCGCCGCGGTTTCATCGCGGGTCTCGGCAGTGCAGGCCTTCTGGCCGCTTGCGGCAACGGCGTCGGCTCCAACGGGGGGCAGATGATCGACGCCCGCGTGGACCAGACGTTGAACTTCCTTTATTCCAACTACCCCCAAACCGTTGATCTTCGCGACAAGTCCGTCGGCATGCTGGTCATGCCGCTGGTGACGAAGGCCGGCTTCGGGCTGGGCGGTTCCTATGGCCGCGGCGCGCTGCGGGTGAACGGGGCCACCGTCGATTACTACTCGGCGGCCTCCGGCACCTTCGGGCTTCAGATCGGCGCGCAGCAGTACAGCCACGTGCTGTTCTTCATGACCACCGACGCGCTGGAGAACTTCCGCCGCTCGCCGGGCTGGTCCGCGGGCGCGGACGTGGAATACACGCTGAACCAGGAAGGCGAGAACCTCTCGGCCGACACCACCACGGCCTTGCTTCCGATCATCGCGGTGATCTTCGGTCAGGCCGGCCTGATCGCCGGTGCGACGCTGAAAGGTACCAAGTACACCCGCATCATTCCCTGATCCGGACATGACGGGCCGAGGCTGCCGGAAGCACCGGCGGCCTCAGTCCTTTTCCGGCTTGGGTTCGGGCGTTTCCTTGGGCTCTGGCGCGGGCGCACGCGCGGCCTGCATGCCTTGCAGGAACGCCGCCACCAATTCGGCCACCGGAAAGGCCGGCGGCGCGGGCGGCAGCGGGCGCGGACGCATCAGCAGGCCAACCGCCAGCACGACAAGCCCCAGCCCCATCAGCGCCCCGCCGGTGACCAGCGCCGCGAAGACCGCGCCATGCGCGTCGGCCAGCGCGATCCAAAGCGCCACCAGCAGGCACAACAGCCCCGCAACGATGAAGAAAACCGCGACCAGCGCGCTGATCAGCTGTGTCAGGCCCGAGCGGATCGCATGCTTGATGCGGTATTCCAAAGACGCGAACATCAGCGCCGCCGCAGCAGCCCGATAACGATCCCCATTCCCGTCGCCGCGGCGAGGGCGAGGAACGGCTTTTTCTGAACCGCCGAGCGCGTCATGTCCGAGCCTTCGTCGAAAGCACTGCGCGCGGCGCCCGCGAATTCGCGGCCACGGGCCTGCCCGAACCGACCGGCCTCGCGGGCAAAGCGCGACGCGGCCTCGCCCAGACGGCGCGCCTCGGCGCCAAGATCCTCGAAGGACGGATCCTTGCCGCCCTGCTTGTCATCCGACATCTGAAAACGTCCCCTGAAAATGCAAGTTGCCGCCAGCCTACTGGCAAATCGGGGAAATTCAATGACCGGGACCGGACGGTTAAGGGGCTTCAGTGATAGGTGAACTCGCCCACCACGTTGCGCCATTCGCCCGGCCGGATCATCTTGCGATGGGTGAACCGCACCGAATGCAGCGGCCCCTCGATGCTGTCCTGCCAGAACTCGATGAACTCGAACAGCTTCGGGTGGTCCGGGGCCAGGTCGTAATCCTGCCAGACGAACGTGTTCAGCACGTTCTTGAAGTCCGGCATCCGATAGAAAATCTCTGCCGTGGTCAGTCCGTATCCCTTCAGCATCAGTTCGGTTTCCGACATGCTCACTTGCGCCTCCATGTGACACCTGTATGAAAAGCATGCCGGAGATTCTTTAATAAGCAACAAAAACAGTGTGTTAGCACTCTGCTCCGGTGGCTGCTTGCTTAAATGAAAGTCAGTGTTGAACCCCATATCCTCGGCAGGGTATAGTGCGGGACAACAAGATATAGAGCCAAGGCGAAAGGTGCGTAGGCACGTGAGCGACACGCCAGAAACCCCTGAAAACGAAGACGGAATTCCCCCGGAACGGCCGGAACCCACAGGCCCGACGGTGACCATCGAGGCCGAGATGCGCAACGCGTATCTCGACTACGCGATGTCGGTAATTGTCAGTCGCGCGATCCCCGATCTGCGCGATGGCCTGAAACCTGTGCACCGCCGCATCCTGTTCGCGATGAACGAGGTCGGGAACACCTTCGACAAGCCCTACCGCAAATCGTCGCGCCCGGTGGCCGACACGATGGGTCAGTATCACCCGCACGGCGACGCCGCGATCTATGACGCGCTGGTGCGGATGACGCAGGACTTCTCGATGTCGCTGCCGCTGCTCGACGGTCAGGGCAACTTCGGCTCGATGGACGGCGACCCGCCCGCGGCCTTCCGGTACACCGAAGTCCGGATGGCGAAGGCGGCGAACTTCATCCTTGCCGATATCGACAAGGACACGGTCGATTTTCAGGACAACTACGACGGCAAGCAGACCGAACCGGTCGTGCTGCCTGCGCGGTTCCCGAACATGCTGGTCAACGGCGCCGGCGGCATCGCGGTCGGCATGGCCACGAACATCCCGCCCCACAACCTTGGCGAGGTGATCGACGCGACACAGGCGCTGATCGAGAACCCGGATCTCGATTCCATCCAGCTGATGGAATACGTGCCCGGCCCCGACTTCCCCACCGGCGGCGTGATGCTGGGCCGTGGCGGCGCGCGGAAGGCCTATACCGAAAGCCGCGGCTCGGTCGTGCTGCGCGCCAAGACCAAGGTCGAAGAGATCCGCAAGGACCGCTTCGCCATCATCGTCGAAGAGATCCCGTATCAGGTCAACAAGATGAAGATGGTCGAGCAGATCGCTGATCTTGCTCGGGACAAGAAGATCGACGGTATCGCCAACGTGCAGGACGAATCCGACCGCGTCGGCGTCCGCGTGGTGATCGAACTGAAGCGCGACGCGACGCCCGAAGTCGTGCTGAACCAGCTGTTCCGCTTCACCTCGCTGCAAACCTCGTTCGGCTGCAACATGCTGGCCCTGAACGGCGGACGGCCCGAACAGCTGACGCTGCGCGACTTCCTGACCCACTTCATCACGTTCCGCGAAGAAGTGGTCGCCCGGCGCACCGCCTACCTGCTGCGCAAGGCGCGCGAGCGCTCGCACATCCTGTGCGGTCTGGCCGTCGCGGTGTCGAACGTCGACGAGGTGGTCGCGACCATCCGCGCCTCTGCCGATGCGTCGGAAGCGCGCGAGAAGCTGATGACGCGCCGCTGGCCCGCCGGGGACATCGCCGAGTACATCCAGCTGATCGACGACCCCAGCCACAAGATGAACGAGGACGGCACCTACAACCTGTCGGAAACGCAGGCCCGCGCCATCCTCGATCTGCGACTTCAGCGCCTGACCCAGCTGGGCGTCAAGGAAATCACGGACGAACTGCAGGAACTGGCCGGCAAGATCCGCGATTACCTCGACATCCTGCGTTCGCGCGAGCGGATCATGCAGATCATCTCGGACGAACTGGCCGAGGTGAAAGAGCTGTTCGCGGTCCCGCGTCGCACCGAGATCGCCGACTGGTCCGGCGACATGATGGACGAGGACCTGATCGAGCGCGAGGACATGGTCGTGACCGTGACCCAGGGCGGCTATATCAAGCGCACCCCGCTGGTCGAGTTCCGCGAACAAAAGCGCGGCGGCAAGGGGCTGTCGGGTGGCGGGCTGAAGGAAGAGGACGTCGTGACGACCCTCTTCGTCGCCAACACCCACACGCAGTTGCTGTTCTTCACGACCGACGGCATGGCCTACAAGCTGAAGACGTGGCGCCTGCCCTCGGGCGGACGCACCGCGCGCGGAAAGGCCATCGTCAACATCCTGCCGATCCCGACCGGCGTTTCGATCGCGGCGATCATGCCGGTGGATCGCGACGAGAACGAATGGAACGACCTGCAAATCGTCTTCGCGACCAGCAAGGGATCGGTCCGGCGCAACCGGCTGTCCGATTTCACCAACGTGAAATCGAACGGCAAGATCGCGATGAAGTTCGAGGGCGAGGAAGAAGGCGTCCGGCTGATCAACGCCCGCATCTGCTCGGAAGACGACGACGTGATGCTGGTGACGAACTCGGGCCGCGCGATCCGCTTCCCGGTGCCAGAGGTCCGCGTGTTCAACTCGCGCGCCTCGACCGGTGTGCGCGGCGTCAAGCTGAACAACGGCGACGAGGTCGTTTCGATGTCGATCATCCGTCACTTCGACGCGGAATCGGATGAACGCGCGTCGTACCTCAAGATGCGCCGCGCGATGGCGGGTCTGGCGGATGATGCCGAGGCGTCCGAGGACGACGAGGGCAACGCCAACAGCCCGCTGCCGCCCGAGCGCTATGCAGAGATGTCGGCAGCCGAGAACCTGATCCTGACGATCACCGCCGGGGGTCTGGGCAAGCTGTCGTCCAGCCACGATTATCCGGTGCGCGGGCGTGGCGGTCTTGGCGTCACGGCGTGGGAAAAGCAGATGCGCGGCGGGGAAATCGTCGCAAGCTTCCCGGTCGAGATGGACGACCAGATCATGCTGGTCACCTCGACCGGCCAGTCGATCCGCTGCCCCGTCGACGGCATCAGCTTCCGCTCTCGCGCCGCAGGCGGCGTGAAGGTGTTCAACACCGCGCCGGGGGAAGAAGTCGTTTCGGTCGCGTGGATCGCGGAACAGTCCGAAGAGGACACCGAAGCCCCGGAATAAAGGGCCCAGAATAAGCGGACTGTCGCTTTTTCATCCACGACCGCGCCCCAACCAAGGGCGCGGCCATTTTTTTGTTCGGGTCCGATCTGTGTTGTGTTAACTTAACGCCATATTTTGACCCTCCCACCGTTTTGGGGACCACATCATGAAAGACGCACTTCTCTTGACTGCCAGCGCTCTGGCGCTGATCCCTGCTTCCGCCTCCGCCGTCGAATGGACCTACGCCAGTGCGGACCTGTCCTACCGCTCGCTGGAAGTGGATGGCGACACCAGCAGCCTGACGTCGCTGGGCGGCGAATTCGAAGCCCGCGAGGGCCGCTTCACCTTCGGCGGGTTCGTCGATGCGGTGTTGATCGACGACGGCTCTGACCTGTTCTACTACGGCGCGTCGATCGGCTATGACTTCACGCCCGCCTTCACCGCCTATTTCGATATCGAGGCCGTGTCGGTCACCGACGACCTGTTCGGCGACGACACCTTCGCCACCTACACGCTGGGCGGCGAGTACGAGACCGGGCCCTACACCTTCGGCGCCGCCGTCGGCTATGCGCCCGACTCGGAAGACGATGTCGCCTATGCCGTCTATGCCGGTTACGAGACCAGCCCGGACCTGTTGTTCTACGCCTCGATCGGCACCTACGTGGACGCCGAGGACGTGACCTATACGCTTGGCGTCGACTATGACGGCAGCACCTTCGACATCGACGGCGTGCTGTTCGCGGCGCCCGAGACCGACCTGACGCTGGTGGCCATGTCCGGCCAATACTATTTCAACGCCAGCGTTGACTTCCGCGTTGGCGGTCAGGTGGCTTACTTCGATATCGACGGCGACGACGTGGTGATCTACGGCGTGAGCGCGGGCGTCGAGGTCACGGACAACCTGTGGCTTGATGCGGGCGTGTCTTTCGGCGACAGCTCGACTATCGACGACACCGCCACGATCTACCGCATCGGGCTGGAATACGAGATCGGCAAGCGCGACAAGCTGAAGTCGCGTATCTCCGACGCGCAGCGCGCCGCGCTCATCGACTTCGGTTACTAAGCCTTTCCGGCCCTGCCCCAGCCAGAGGGGCGGGGCCGACCACGATTTTTCCACGACACGCCCCGGCCTTGCCGCAATCGCGCCCCCGCGCCGCCAAATCGCTGGTTAACGGTGCAGGGATCGGCGGATAGCTCCGCCCTTTGGGAACGGGAAAACGGTCATGCAGAACTCTACCCGCAACTTGCTTTCCGCCATCCTGGCCGGTGGCGCCACGCTGGTCCGCATTCTGATCGGCGCGTTCTTCCTTGCGACCGCCGCCGCGCTGCACATCACCGAAAGCGGCGCCGCGTTGCTGAACGGCGTCATCGCCGCGCCGCTGGCGATCACCCTGACCACCGTTTACCTTGCCGTCGGCGCCTTCGCCCTGCTGTTCCGCACCGCCGTCCGGCCCGCCGCCGTCCTGCTGGCGCTGTACGTCTTCGCGACCGGCGTGATCCGGCTCGCGCATTCCGGCGGCGACGTGATCCCCGTTCTCGCGCTCGACCTGACCCTGCTGGCCGCGCTGCTGGTCACCACGCTGGCCGAGCCGCGGCTGGTCAACGTGGTCGTCGCACCGCGCCGCGTGGCCACGCGCGACACTGCCGGGTCCGAACGGCCCGACCCCACCCGCCCGGCGGAAAACCCGCGCAGCATCTTCAACGGCGTCTGGGACAGCAAGAAGAACGCCGCCTGATCCCCTCCGCTTTCTGATTTCAGCGAATCCCGGTTTTCAAAGCCGGGATTGCGCCATATCTGGAAGCGCATGAGCGAGACACTCCACATCATCGGCGGCGGCATGGCAGGCTCGGAAGCCGCCTGGCAAGCCGCGAACGCCGGCGTCGACGTCGTCATCCACGAGATGCGGCCCAAGGTCGGCACCTTCGCGCACCACACCGGCAACCTTGCCGAGATGGTCTGTTCCAACTCTTTCCGGTCGGACGACGACGAACAGAACGCCGTGGGCCTTCTGCACTGGGAAATGCGCGCGGCGGACGGGCTGATCATGGCCACCGCCGACCGTCACGCCCTGCCCGCCGGCGGCGCGCTGGCCGTCGACCGCGAGCCCTTCGCCCAGTCCGTCACCGACACGCTGCGCGCCCATCCGCGCGTGACGGTCGAGGACGGCGAGATCACCGCCCTGCCCTCGGACGGCAAATGGATCATCGCGACCGGGCCGCTGACCTCGGGCAATCTGGCAGAATCGATCCGCGCCGAGACCGGCGCCGATGCGCTTGCCTTCTTCGACGCCATCGCCCCCATCGTCTATGCCGAGAGCATCGACATGGAGAAAGCGTGGTTCCAGTCCCGTTATGACAAGGGCGAGACCGAGGAAGAGCGCAAGGCCTACCTCAACTGCCCGATGGACAAGCCCACGTACGAGGCCTTCATCGACGCGCTGATCGAGGCTGACAAAACAGAGTTCCACGAAGGCGAGACCGCGAAATACTTCGACGGCTGCCTGCCGATCGAGGTGATGGCCGAGCGGGGCCGCGAGACGCTGCGCCACGGCCCGATGAAGCCCGTGGGCCTGACCAACCCGCACCAGCCGGACGTGAAGCCCTGGGCCATCGTGCAGCTGCGCCGCGACAACGCGCTGGGCACGCTGTTCAACATCGTGGGCTTCCAGACCAAGATGAAATACGGCGCGCAGGCCGACGTGTTCCGGATGATACCGGGGCTGGAGGATGCGAAGTTCGCCCGCCTTGGCGGTATTCACCGCAACACCTTCATCAACTCGCCGACGCTGCTGGACGACCAGATGCGCCTGCGCTCGCGGCCCAACATCCGCTTTGCCGGGCAGATCACCGGGGTCGAAGGCTATGTGGAATCCGCCGCGATGGGGCTGCTCGCAGGCCGCATGGCCGCCGCCGAGATCCTTGGCCGCCCGATCAAGGCCCCGCCGCCCGAGACCGCGATGGGCGCGCTGATCCATCACATCACCGGCGGCGCCGAGGCGAAGACCTTCCAGCCGATGAACGTGAATTTCGGGCTGTTCCCGCCGGTCGACCTGAAGGGCGGCCGCCGCAATCGCCCGGCGCGCTACAAGGCCTATACCGACCGAGCCAAGGCGCTGTGGACGGACTGGCTGGCCGCCGCGACCGAAGCGGCCTGACATCGGCGGACCCGGCGCCGGGTTTTCCGGCGCCGCCCTGTACCATTCGCCGCAAAACGCGCTAACTCGGGCGTATGAGCAAGACATACCTGGAAAAGGTCTATTCGGTGAAATCCACCGAGGAGGCGAAACAAATCTACGACGAATGGGCCGGCAGCTATGACAAAGAGCTGCTGGACCAAGGCTATGCCACCCCGATGCGGGTGGCGCGCGCGCTGGCCGCCCAGATTCAGAACATGGACAAGCCCGTTCTGGATTTCGGCTGCGGCACGGGATTGTCCGGCGCGGCGCTGATCCAGAACGGCTTTACCGTGATCGACGGCACCGACCTGTCGGCAGAGATGCTGGCGCAGGCCGCCGACAAGGGCGTGTACCGCGATCTGTGGCAGGCCCATCCCGGCGCCGAACTGCCCTTCGATTCTGGCAAGTACCACGCCATCACCGCCAGCGGCGTGATCGGCTCGGGCGCGGGTCCGGCCGAGCTGCTGGATATTCTGATGGAAGGTCTCTCGCCGCGCGGGTTGCTGGCCTTCAGCTTCAACGACCACACGCTGACCGATCCCGACTACATGGTGACCCTGCGCGACTGGACGACCAACGGCACGGCCAGCCTTCTGTTCGAGGAACACGGACCGCATATTCCCGGCATCGACCTTGGGTCGACGGTCTACGTGTTCGAGAAGGCGTGAGCTACGTCACCCGCTTCGCCCCGTCCCCGACAGGGCCGCTGCACATCGGTCACGCCTTCTCGGCCCTGACCGCCTATCGGTGCGCGCAGTCGCATGACGGGACCTTTCTGCTGCGGATCGAGGATATCGACCGCGCCCGGTCGCGGGACGAATACGAACAGCAGATCTACGACGACCTGCGCTGGCTTGGCCTCGACTGGCCTACGCCGGTGATGCGCCAGTCCGACCGGATGCCCGCCTATCGCGCGGCGCTGGACCGGCTGATCGAGATGGGCCTTTGCTACCCCTGCAACTGCTCGCGCGGCGACATCCGGGCGGCGTTGTCCGCCCCGCAGGAAGGCGCGCCCATCGAGGGGCCGGACGGCGTCATCTATCCGGGCACCTGCCGGGGCCGCCCGATGTCCGAGGCGGGACCGACCGACGCGATCCGGCTCGACATGACGCGGGCCACCGCCCACCTCGACGCCCTGCCCGCCTTCCGCGAGACCGGGCCGCTGTTCTCAGGCGTTCACCCGCTGGTGGCCAACGACATGATCGTGCAGATCGGCGACGTGATCCTTGCGCGGAAGGACATGGGCACCTCGTACCACCTGTCCGTGGTCGTCGATGACGCCGATCAGGGGATCACCGAGGTCGTGCGCGGCGCAGACCTGTTCGCCGCCACGTGGATTCACGTGCTGCTTCAGGCGCTGCTGGGGCTGCCGATCCTGCAATACCATCACCACGCCCTGATCCGGGACGACACCGGCAAGCGGCTGGCAAAGCGCGACGACGCCCGCGCCATCCGCGCCTACCGCGAGGACGGGCTGTCGCCGGACGATGTGCTGAAGATGATCGGCCTGACGGTCACACCATCGGCGACATGATCTCGGCTTCCTCGCCGTCGCGGATCGCGGTGTAGAAACAACTGCGCCGGTTCGTGTGGCAGGCCGGGCCCTCCTGCTCGACCAGCGCCAGCAGGCAATCGCGGTCGCAATCGACCCGCAGTTCCACCAGCTTCTGCACGTGGCCCGAGGTCTCGCCCTTGATCCAGTAACTCTGGCGAGAGCGGCTCCAATAGGTCACGCGCCCGGTCTCCAGCGTCTTCGCCACCGCGTCCGCGTTCATCCACGCGACCATCAGAACCTCGCCCGTGTCGTGCTGCTGGGCCACGACCGGGATCAGGCCCTTGTCGTCGAATTTCAACGTGGACGGATCGAACGCCATGACCGAACCCCTTTCCTCATGCATTGCGCCGCCCTATGTAGGGGGTTCAAGCCAGCAGGAAAAGCCATGAGCGACTCCGATCTCATCAAGCTGTATTCGGGCCAGATCCTTGAACTCGCAGCCGATATCCCGCACCTCGGGCGTCTCGACGCGCCGCAGGCGTCGGTCAAGAAGCGCTCTCCGCTGTGCGGATCGACGGTGACCGTCGACCTGACGACCGAGGATGGCCGGATCACCGACTATGCGCAGGACGTGAAAGCCTGTGCGCTGGGTCAGGCGGCGGCGTCGATCGTCGGGCGCAACATCATCGGCCGCACCCGCGCCGAGGTCGAGGTTGCCCGCAATCAGTTGAAGGCGATGCTGAAGTCCGAGGGCCCGGTGCCGGATGCGCCGTTCGACGGGCTCGAGGTGCTGTTGCCCGCTCGCGACTTCAAGAACCGGCACGCGTCGATCATGCTGACGCTTGATGCTGCGGCAGAGGCGTTCGCCGAGGCCGAGAAGGCCGCCTGCGCCTGACCCTTTTCCCCATTGGCCAACGAAAAAGGCGCGGCATCCGTCAGGACACCGCGCCTTTGTTCTTCCGAAGCCCGCGTGATTACTCGGCTGCAACCCGCTGCGGTTCGCGACGCTGGATGATTTCCTCGGCAACGAGGAAGGCCAGTTCCAGCGCCTGACTTGCGTTCAGGCGCGGGTCGCATGCGGTGTGGTAGCGGTCGGACAGGTTCTCATCCGACACGGCGGTCACGCCGCCGGTACACTCGGTCACGTCCTTGCCGGTCATCTCGAAGTGCACGCCGCCGGGGATCGTGCCCTCGGCGTTGTGGATGTCGAAGAATTCCTGCACTTCGCGCAGCACGCTGTCGAACGGACGGGTCTTGTAGCCCGAGGACGACTTGATCGTGTTGCCGTGCATCGGGTCGCAGGACCAGACGACATTCGCGCCCTCTTCCTGCACCGCTTTCACAAGGCGCGGCAGGTGGTCGCCGACCGAGCCGGCGCCGAAACGGGCGATCAGCGTCAGACGCCCGGCCTCGTTGTTCGGGTTCAGCTTGTCCATCAGCACCTTCAGGTCATCGACGGTGGTCGACGGGCCGCATTTCAGGCCGATGGGGTTCTGAACGCCACGGGCGAACTCGACATGCGCGCCGTCGGGCTGACGGGTGCGGTCGCCGATCCAGATCATGTGGCCCGAACCCGCGATCTGCGCGCCCGAGGTCGAATCCGTCCGGCACAGCGCTTCTTCGTACTCCAGAAGCAGCGCTTCGTGGCTAGTGTAGAAGTCGACGGTCGACATGTCCTTGTTGGTCGTGTCGTTGACACCGGCGGCCTTCATGAAGTCCAGCGCGTCCTGCAGACGGTTGGCGAGGTCACGATAGCGTTCCGCCTCGTCGCTTTCGGTGAAGCCCAGCGTCCACGCATGGACGCGGTGCACGTCGGCGAAACCACCGGTCGAGAAGGCGCGCAGCAGGTTCAGCGAGGCGGCGGCCTGCGTGTAGGCCTGCAGCATGCGGTTCGGATCGGGAATCCGCGCGTCCGGCGTGAAGTCGAACCCGTTGATGATGTCGCCGCGGTAGCTGGGCAGTTCGACGCCGCCGACGGTCTCGGTCGGGGCCGAGCGCGGTTTGGCGAACTGGCCGGCCATGCGGCCCACCTTCACCACCGGCACCTTGGCGCCGAAGGTCAGGATCATCGCCATCTGCAGAAGCACCTTGAAGGTGTCGCGGATGTTGTCGGCCGAGAACTCGTTAAAGCTTTCGGCGCAGTCCCCGCCCTGCAGGAGAAACGCCTCGCCGCGCGAGACCGCGGCAAGCTTCTCGCGCATACGACGGCATTCCCCGGCAAAGACGAGCGGCGGATACTTGGCCAGCTGCGCCTCAACGGCGTTCAGCGCGGCCTGATCCGTATACTCGGGCATCTGGACCCGAGGCTTGGCGCGCCATCCAGACTTGTCCCAATTGCTCATGTCTTCCTCCGAAGTGTGCCTAAAAAGGTGCCTCCGTATAAAGGCAGAAGGTTTACGTTGGAACCGGGAATGTGCGCCCATTTCCGACGCAGCGTGCCGTTTTTTGTGCATCGGCTCCCTTGCGCGGGTCCGGCAAAGCTGCTTCCGTCTCCCGATCCTAGCGCAAGGGTGCTGAAGACATGGAGCTGAGTCGCCACATTGTCGAGGTAGAGGACACCGGCAAGAAACCCAGCCGGTTCGTGTTCGTCCTGCTCGATAATTTCACCATGCTGTGTTTCTCGTGCGCGCTTGAATCGCTGCGCATCGCGAACCGCATGGCGGGCCGGACGCTGTACGAATGGACCCTCGTCGGCGAAGGTGGCGAGTTCGCCGCCTGCTCTGCCGGAACGCAGTTCAAGCTCGACAGCGATCTGGGCGAATTGCAGCGCGACGACACTATCCTTGTATGCGGCGGCATCGACGTGCAGGCGGCGTCCAGCCGGAAAGTGCTGAACTGGCTGCGGCGCGAGGCCCGGCGCGGCGCGACCGTGGGCGGGCTTTGCACCGCCGGTTACACGCTGGCCAAGGCCGGACTGCTCGACGGCAAGCGCGCCACGATCCATTGGGAAAACCAGGACAGCTTTGCCGAGGAGTTCGACGAGGTCGAACTGACCAAGTCCGTCTTTGTGATGGACGGCAACCGGTTCACGACGGCGGGCGGCACCTCGTCCATCGACCTGATGCTGAAAATCATCGCCCGCGATCACGGCGAGGAACTGGCGAACGCGGTCGCCGACCAGTTGATCTACACCACGATCCGCACGGATCAGGACACCCAGCGGCTTTCGGTCCCCACCCGTATCGGCGTGCGGCACCCGAAGCTGAGCCAGGTGATCCATATGATGGAACAGAACATCGAAGAGCCGATCAGCCCGGCGACGCTGGCCAAGGATGTCGGCATGTCGACCCGCCAGCTGGAACGGCTGTTCCGCCGCTACCTGAACCGCTCGCCCAAGCGCTATTACATGGAACTGCGGCTTCAGAAGGCCCGCAACCTGCTGATGCAGACCGACATGAGCGTCATCAACGTGGCGCTGGCCTGCGGCTTCGCGAGCCCCTCGCATTTCTCGAAATGCTACCGCGCGCATTACAGCACGACTCCCTACCGCGAACGCGGAAGCCAGGCCACACGCCTGTCGGTCTAGCCCCGATCGCCCCTAAACTGTCCCCGGATCGGCGCAAATCACCGTCTTTCCGCCCGATTCCGCTGCGACAACGGTGGAATTGAAGGACATTCCGATTTTCGGGGAGGGAAGGCCCATGACGCGTTTTGAACTTCTGTTGCGGCTTGCGGAAAACCAGTCGATCCGGTCGCTTGATCTGTCGATGTTCGACACGCGCGACATCGCGCAGGTCGCCTTGCACCGAACGGAGGTTCTGGGCGACGTCCCGGATTGGAAACGCGCCGTGCGCACATGGGTCCGGGGCGACGAGGCGCCGATGCTGGACATTGCAACGGCTTTTGGCCCCGCTCTGCTGCGCCGCGCCGCCGCCGCCGTCTTTCTGGAATACCGCGCCCTGCGCCCGCTGCTGAAGCAACTCTCACCCCGCACCATCGCGGATATCGGCTGTGGCTATGGCTTCTTCGGGCTGTTGGCGCAGGCCGACCTGGGCGCGTCGCTGACATTGATCGACACGGAACGGTCCGACGAACGGCGCATGCGCTTCAGCGAGACCGGCGCCGCCTGCGCCGACCTTGCGGTGGCGCGGCGTTTCCTGCTGGCGAACGGCTGCCCCGCCTCCCGACTGCGGACGCTGAACCCGCAAACAGCGGACATCACCGCGCTGCGGAACATCGACCTTGCGGTCAGCTTCCTTGCCTGCGGCTTCCTGTTCCCCATAGATGCCTATCGCGACTTCTTCGCCGCCTCGGTCCGGCCCGGCGGATCGGTTCTGCTCGACATCCGCTCGCGGCTTGTGACTTCCGTGGTCCGCCCCCTCGCCGGGCTTGGCGAGATGCAGCGCCTGTCCATGGCGGCGGATGGAAAAGCCATGCGGTTCCAGCTTGTTACGTCACCTTCCGCACTTTCCCAAGCGGCCTGAAACAGCGCG
Source organism: Psychromarinibacter sp. S121 (assembly GCF_049801035.1). Taxonomy (NCBI): domain Bacteria; kingdom Pseudomonadati; phylum Pseudomonadota; class Alphaproteobacteria; order Rhodobacterales; family Paracoccaceae; genus Psychromarinibacter; species Psychromarinibacter sp. S121. The sequence goes on along the minus strand of NZ_JBNAGE010000001.1, from coordinate 1,505,026 downwards.
CGCCCGACGCAGCGCCACCCCTTAACTCCCGCCCTTTTCTTTTGCGCGGCGCCGTCCTACGCTGCCGCCCACAAGAGTTATACTCACAGGGAGAGTTCCATGAAAAAGCTGCTTATGGCTACGGCCGCAGTCGCTGCGATGACCGCCGGTGGCGCGCAGGCCGAAAGCCACGGGGGCGCCGTGAAAATCGGCATCATCCTCGGGTTCACCGGCCCGATTGAATCGCTGACCCCGCAGATGGCCGACAGCGCCGAACTGGCGCTGACCGAGATCAACGACGCCGGCGGCATCCTCGACGGCCTGATGCTGGAGCCGGTCCGCGCGGACTCGACCTGCATCGACAGCGCCGCCGCGACCGCCGCGGCCGAGCGTCTGGTGACCTCGGACGGCGTCGTCGCCATCATGGGCGCCGACTGCTCGGGCGTGACCGGTGCGGTTCTGGCCAACGTCGCGGTGCCGAACGGCATCCCGATGGTGTCGCCGTCGGCCACCTCGCCCGCCCTGTCCACCGCCGAGGACAACGACCTGTTCTTCCGCACCGCGCCGTCCGACGCGCGTCAGGGCGAAGTGCTGGCCGACATCCTCGAGTCCAAGGGCATCACCTCGGTCGCGGTGACCTACACCAACAACGACTACGGCAAGGGCCTGTCCGACAGCTTCATCGCCAACTTCGAAGCCAACGGCGGCACCGTAACCGCGAACGTCCCGCACGAAGACGGCAAGGCCGACTACTCGGCCGAAGTCGCGACGCTGGCCTCGGCTGGCGGCGACGTGTTGGTGGTGCTGGGCTACGCCGACCAAGGCGGCAAGGGCATCATCCAGTCGGCCGTCGACACCGGCGCGTTCGACACCTTCATGATGGGCGACGGCATGTATGCCGACGCGCTGCTCGCCGATCTGGGCGACATGATGGAAGGCTCGTTCGGCGCGGTGCCGTGGAGCCAGGGGGAAGGCGCTGACGCCTTCGCCGCGATCACCGAGGCCGCCGGCATCAACGGCGAAAGCTCGTTCACCCGCGAAAGCTATGACGCCGCCGCCCTGCTGGCGCTGGCGATGGCTGCCGGGGGCGAGGCCACCAGCGCCGCCGCCGCCGCCAACCTGCTGGACGTGGCGAACGCTCCGGGCGAGCCGATCCTGCCGGGTGAACTGGCCAAGGCGCTGGAGATCCTCGCCGAAGGTGGCGAGATCGACTATGTCGGCGCGACCAACGTCGAGCTGATCGGCCCGGGCGAGGCCGCAGGCACCTACCGCGAATACATGGTCGAAGGCAGCGCCTACTCGACCGTCGAATTCCGCTAAGACTGACAGCGCGGTCCGGCATGTTCCGGGCCGCGCACCAACCGGACGGACCCGCATGATCGTCGTCGAAGACCTGCACAAGCATTTCGGGGGCTTCCATGCCGTCGACGGAGCCTCGCTGGAGATCCGCGAGGGCTCGATCACCGGGCTCGTTGGACCCAACGGCGCCGGAAAGACAACCCTTTTCAACGTGATCGCTGGCGTTCTTGAACCCACGTCGGGCCGCGTCCTGATGGGGGGCGAGGATATCACCGGCCTGCCGCCGCACGAGCTGTTCGCCAAGGGCCTGCTGCGCACCTTCCAGATCGCGCACGAGTTCTCGTCGATGACGGTGCGCGAAAATCTTATGATGGTGCCCGCAAATCAGGCAGGCGAGACGCTTTGGAATGCATGGTTCCACCGTGGCACGGTGGCGCAGGAAGAGCGGGAATTGGCGAAGAAAGCCGACGAAGTTCTTGAATTTCTTACAATTGATCACCTTTCCGACGAGAAGGCAGGCAACCTGTCGGGTGGACAGAAAAAGTTGCTTGAGCTTGGCAGAACCATGATGGTGGACGCACGGATCGTGTTTCTCGACGAAGTCGGCGCCGGCGTGAACCGGACCCTTCTGAACACAATCGGTGACGCGATCCTGCGGCTCAACAAAGAGCGTGGCTACACGTTCTGCATGATCGAGCATGACATGGACTTCATCGGGAGGCTTTGCGACCCGGTGATCGTGATGGCCGAAGGCCGGGTGCTGGCCGAAGGCACGATCGACGAGATCAAGGCGAACGAGCAGGTGATCGAGGCGTACCTCGGCACCGGTCTCAAGAACAAGACGGCGGCCTCCGCGTCGCCGTAGCAGGCAACGAAGAGGGGCACGTATGACTTTCCGACTTATCCGCGCCGCGGCGCTTGGGCTTTTTGTATTCGCCGGGGCCGTTCAGGCTGGCGACGACGACTGCGCGCAGGTGCATTCCAAGCTGACCTTCTGCGGCGGCGAACAGGTCTGGTCACCGCTCGAAGCGGGCAAGGCCGAGGGCGTCGCGATGTTCCGCAACAGCGGCGAGAGCTTCGGCAAGGTCATCGTCGAGAAAGTGAACCCCGGACAGGTCTCGCGCGAGCAGATCGAGAACGCGATCCTGACCGACCTCGTGATCAAGCAGGGCGACGAGGACGGACGGTTCAAGGTCGACAGCCTTGAAGGCGGCGAGGTGGACGGCGAGATCGCCGGGAACCTGTCCTATTCCATCCCCGGACGGACGAAACCGCTCAACCTGCTGCATTCCTATCTCGTGCGCGGCGATTTGCTGATACAGTTCATCACGATCACCGGTAACAGCATCGAGGATGGAAATGCCCGCGACTTGCACAAGGACTTCCTCGGCGGCTTCCGCATCACGGCGGACGCGCCGCTTCTGTAATCTCGCCGCCGCCACGCTTCTGACCCTTGCCGCGGCGCCCGCCACCGCGGCGGAGTGCACCGACATCGCCGGCAGCGTGGCCTTCTGCCCGGACGGCACGCTGTGGGAAGGCCTGACCCCTGCCCGCCCCGACGGCCCCCGCACGCTGATCTGGGAGACCGACACGCTCGCCATGATCGTGGCCGAGGTGCCCACCGTCTTCGACACGGTCGAGGTGTCGCTGAGCGCGGGCGAACTGGCGGGCATGATCGACGACATGGCCCCGCCTCCCGAAGGATCCGAGGAACTGGGCCGCTTCGCACTGGCGGGCGACGACTTCCCCGCCTTCTCGCGCGCAACGCGGCAGGCCGAGGACGGGCTGGTCGAACTGGTCTCGCTGCATGCTCTTGGAACAACGATCGTTTCGGTTCGCACCGTCGCGCAGGCGGAGCGATTGACTCATGACCACGCCTTGCGGCACGAACAGGCGCTGAAGGCGATCGTGGAGACCGGATTGTGAACCAGAATTCCTGGCAGGAAGACCGAGGCAACCGGGACCGGTCCATCGCCAACCCGCAGCCCGAGGGCGAGATGCAGCCGGGCCATTACAGCGGCCACGCCAAACACGGCGCGACGGACGAGCCCTTCCTGATCGGCGACGCGATGACCGGCGGTTACGGCGGCGGGGCGAATATTCTGCACGACTGCACCATCGCCGTCGACAAAGGCCAGATCGCGGTGATCGTGGGCCCCAACGGCGCAGGCAAGTCGACCGCCATGAAGGCGGTGTTCGGCATGCTGGACCTGCGCGGCGGCGACGTGCGGCTGGACGGCGAAAGCATCGCGACGCTGACCCCGCAGGCGCGGGTCGCCAAGGGCATGGGTTTCGTGCCGCAGACCTCGAACGTGTTCACCTCGCTGACGGTGGAAGAGAACCTTGAGATGGGCGCGTTCCTGCGCCGCGACGATATCCGGGCCACGATGGAGCAGGTCTATGACCTGTTCCCGATCCTCAAGGACAAGCGCCGCCAGAACGCGGGCGAGTTGTCGGGCGGCCAGCGCCAGCAGGTCGCCGTCGGCCGCGCGCTGATGACCCAGCCCAAAGTGCTGATGCTGGACGAACCCACCGCCGGGGTGTCGCCCATCGTGATGGACGAACTGTTCGACCGCATCATCGAAGTGGCACGCACCGGGATCTCGATCCTGATGGTCGAGCAGAATGCCCGGCAGGCGCTGGAGATCGCCGACAAGGGCTATGTGCTGGTGCAGGGCGCAAACCGGTTCACCGACACGGGCGCAGCGCTGCTGGCAGACCCCGAAGTCCGGCGCAGCTTCCTTGGCGGGTAAGGCGTATTTCAGGAGAGCTTTCATGACCCCATCCGACCGCATCCCCCGCGGCGCCGCGCTGCTATGCGCCGCCACCTGCGCCCTGCACGGCTTGCCCGGTTTGGCGGTGGCCGAGGGCTCGGTCTACGAGGTGTCCTGCACCGCCGCGACCCTGTGCGACGCCGCCGGCGGCTGCTCGGGCGACGCATCGGCGCTGGAGTTCACCGTCGCGCCGCTGTCGCAGGACGGCGACCTGCGGACCTTCGAACTGGTGATGGACGGCAAAACCTACGAGGCGCAGCAGAACGGCGCGACCGGCCCGTTCGTCTGGGACAGCAAGGTGCTGGTCCCGATGGGCGGCGATGCCGCGCTGCTGATCCGGCAGGCGGGTGACGCCGAGGCGCTGTTCCTGACCTGCGAGGGCCTCGGATGAAGGCGCTGGGGGCCGCGCTGATCGCTGCAATCGCGGCGGTGGTCGTAACGGTCCTGCTGCTGCGCCCGGTCGGCGCGCCCGACGTGGCGCGGATCGAGTCGGTCTCCCGCTGCGAGTGGACGGAATACTGCCGCGCCGGGGACTGCACCGCGCAGCCCCTGCCCGCCTTCACCATCCTCCGCAACGGCGAGTTCGGACGGACCTACCTTGGCTTCGAGGGCGACCGTGGCATGCCGCAGGTCAGCGTGGTGCCCTCCGACGACGGCACCCGGCAGATGTCGCTGTCCGCCGGTCAGACCGCCGACGGCGTCGAGATCCTGCACGTCTGGACCCTGAAGCCCGACGGCGCGTTCGATTACCGCCGGACCGAGCAGCTGATCTCGAATCCGGCCATCGACACCGGCGCGGGCCAGTGTGGCGCGTTCGAGGACCGGGAGGCCGGATGACGGCGCGGGTTTCCATTTTTCTGGACGCCGAAGGCGCGGCATCCGAAACTGGCGGGAACACGGGTGCGGCGCGTCCGCAACAAAACGTGCAATTCGGGGCGCGGGAGGTGGCGGACACGCCGCGTTTCGGGCCTTGCAGGAAGACTGAGACAAGACTGGTGCGGAGAGCCCGCTGACATGGATCTGCTGAACGCGCTGGTGGCGCTGACCAACTTCGTGATCATCCCGGCGACGGCCTACGGCGCACAGCTTGCGCTGGGCGCGCTGGGGGTGACGCTGATCTACGGCATCCTGCGGTTCTCGAACTTCGCCCACGGCGACACCATGGCCTTCGGCGCGATGGTGACGATCCTCGCGACGTGGTGGCTTCAGGGCATGGGCGTCTCGCTTGGCCCGCTACCCACCGCGCTGCTGGCATTGCCCATCGGCATCGTCGTGACCGCGCTGCTGCTGCTGGGCACCGACCGGGTGATCTATTCTTTCTACCGCGAGCAGAAGGCGAAGCCCGTGGTCCTTGTGATCGTATCGATGGGCGTAATGTTCATGATGAACGGCCTTGTCCGCTTCATCATCGGCCCCGACGACCAGCGGTTCGACGACGGCGCGCGGTTCATCATCAACGCCCGCGATTTCCGCGAGATGACGGGGCTGGACGAGGGCCTTGTGTTCCGCACCAGCCAGGGCCTGACCATCGTCACGGCGGTGATCGTCTGCGCGCTGCTGTTCTGGTTCCTGAACCACACCCGCACCGGCAAGTCGATGCGCGCCTATTCCGACAACGAGGATCTCGCCCTGTTGTCGGGGATCAACCCCGAACGGGTGGTGGCGATCACGTGGATCATCGTGGCCGCGCTGGCGACGGTGGCGGGCGTGCTTTACGGCCTCGACAAGACGTTCAAGCCCTTCACCTATTTCCAGCTTTTGCTGCCGATCTTCGCCTCCGCCATCGTTGGCGGTCTCGGCTCGCCGCTTGGGGCCATCGTCGGCGGTTTCGTCATCGCCTTCTCGGAAGTCACCGTGACCTACGCGTGGAAGAAGGTGATCACCTATCTCTGGCCGGGAGACTGGGCGCCTGACGGGCTCGTGCAGCTTCTGTCCACTGACTACAAATTCGCGGTCAGCTTCGTGATCCTCGTGATCGTGCTGCTGTTCCGCCCGACCGGCATCTTCAAGGGGAAAGCGGTATGACCCCCAACATGCGCGCAATCCTTCTGTTCGCCCTCGTCTTCGGGCTGATCATCCTGTCGGGCTTCGAGCGCAGCTGGAACGTGGCGCTTGGCATCGTGAACATGGGCCTGATCAGCGCCATCATGGCGCTGGGCGTGAACATGCAGTGGGGCTATGCCGGCCTGTTCAACATCGGCGTCATGGGCTTCGTCGCGCTGGGCGGACTGGCGGCGGTGCTGGTGGGGATGCCCCCCGTCGCCGAGGCGTGGGCCGCAGGTGGTCTGGGCCTGCTGGCAGGTCTCGCGCTGGGCGCGGCGACCATCGCGGCGGCGATCATGACATGGAAGCGCATGGCCAAGGGCCGGGCCCGCGCCCTAGCCGTGGCCGCGATCCTCGTCGTCGGTTTCTTCGTCTTCCGCGCGGTATTCGACCCTGCCGTCGGCGCCGTCGAGGCCGTGAACCCCGCCGCCACCGGATACCTTGGCGGTCTGGGCCTGCCGATCCTCGTCGCATGGCCGGTGGGCGGCCTGCTTGCGGCGGGCGCGGCATGGGCCATCGGCAAGACCGCTCTTGGCCTGCGGTCCGATTATCTTGCCATCGCGACGCTGGGCATCGCCGAGATCATCATCGCCGTCCTGAAAAACGAGGACTGGCTGGGACGTGGCGTGAAGAACGTCATCGGCCTGCCGCGCCCCGTGCCCTACGAGGTCGATCTGCAGAACTCTGACGCCTTCGTCGCCCGGATGAGCGCATGGGGCATCGACCCGGTGGCCGCCTCGTCGATCACCGTGAAACTGGCCTACGCGGGCCTGTTCGTCGTGGTGCTCGCCATCCTGCTGTGGCTGTCGCAGAAGGCGCTGAACTCGCCGTGGGGCCGCATGATGCGCGCGATCCGCGACAACGAGGTCGCGGCCGAGGCGATGGGCAAGGACGTCACCCGCCGGCACCTGCAGATCTTCATCCTGGGTTCGGCGGTCTGCGGCATCGCGGGCGCGATGATGACGACGCTGGACGGCCAGCTGACCCCCGGCACCTACCAGCCGCTGCGGTTCACCTTCCTTGTCTGGGTGATGGTGATCGTCGGGGGCTCGGGCAACAACTTCGGCGCGGTGCTGGGCGGCTTCCTTGTCTGGTACCTGTGGGTCGAGGTCGAACCCCGTGGCCGCGAACTGATGGAGTTCGTCACCTCGGGCATGGCGGACGGCAGCTGGCTGAAAGCGCACCTGCTGGCCTCGGCAGCCCACATGCGGCTGTTCATCATGGGCCTGATCCTGGTGCTGGTCCTGCGGTTCAGCCCGCGCGGGTTGATCCCCGAAAGATGATCCCCCTCACCATCCTGCTCTTCGCGGCCGGGTCGTCGTCTCGGATGAAGGGACGCGACAAGCTGATGGAGCGGATCGGCGACGAGACGCTGCTGCAGCGCAGCGCGCGGCGGGCGGTGGCGACCGGCCTGCCAGTGATCGCCCTGCTCCCGCCCGAGCCGACACCGCGCGCGGCGGAACTGAATGGACTGGTCGAGACGCGGGTGACGGTGCCCGACGCGGGCGACGGCATGTCCCGGTCCATTGGCGCGGGGCTGGCGGCGCTGCCCGACACGGCGGCGGGCGCGATGATGGTGATGGCCGACATGCCGGACCTCGACACCGGTGACCTGCTGGTGCTGGCGGCACGGTTCGATGCGCTGGACGGCGACAGCGTGATCCGGGCCGCAGGGGCGGATGGCACCCCCGGCTCGCCGGCGGTGGTGCCACGCAGGCTGTTCGCGGCGCTGATGGCGCTTGACGGCGATACCGGAGGCCGTGACGTGCTGAAACGCGAGCGGCAGGAGATCGTGCCCCTGCCCGACCGCCACGCGCTGACCGATCTGGACACGCCCGAGGACTGGGCCGAGTGGCGCGCGCGAAACCGCTAGGTCAGTGGCGCAGGCGCGCGTGCATCCAGCGGGCGTAAAGGAAGAACAGGAAGGCCAGAACGATGGCCGCGCCGATCATCCACAGGCTGCGGTCGCCCATCACGTCCCACAGCGGCGGGTCGCGCAGCACCTGCAGCGCCACCAGAACCGCGCACCAGGCCAGAAACGACAGCGCGAAGAACGCCCCCGTCGCCATGCGCGACACCAGCAGGATCGACGCCAGAAGCCCGGTCGCCACGGCCAAGGCCCAGACGATCAGCACCCAGGACGGGGTCGCCGCGAACCACGCCGCCTGATCGGGCGTCAGCCACGACATATACAGCGGAGCCTTCAGTTGCAGCCCGAGGAAGTCGCCCAGCAACAGAAGGTTCCACAGAACCGCGATTGCCGAAACCGGAAGATGGTGCCACGCCCGTGCCATTGAAGCCCCTTGCCCTAACCACTCTGCGGGTGAATGTGGCGCGGTGACCCCCACCTGTCCAGTGCGGGCGCAAAAAGAGAGCCCCGCCGTGGCAGTCCACCGCAGCGGGGCTCGGGTCCGGTCGTCACGGTCTGGCGGAACACATGGGCGGCCGGATTAATTTCGCGTCACGAATGAAGCCGTCGGGCCTCGGTCGGGGTCAGCACGCGGCGCGCGGCCAGAAAGCCCGCCTGCCCGCTTGCGGCGCGAAGTTCGGGGAACAGCTGGAAGATCTCCTGCCGCTGCGCGGTGCCGATCCCCCGCAACGCGGTGTCGCCCGGCTGGAAGCTTTCCGACCACGCGCCATCGGACAGCACGACCTCGTGTCGGTCGAACATGAAATGGATGTAGGTGACCCGGTCCTGACGCGCCTGATGGACGCCCCGGTTGTTGATCAGGTGCTTCGCGGCGCACAGCACCTCGCGTTCCTCGAAATACAGCGCGGTCATCTCCGAGGCGACCAGAACGCGGTGGTTCGGGCTGAGGTACATATCGCGCGACGGCAGGTCGTTCCCCAGCGCGCCCTTGCGGATCAGCACCGGCTGAAGGTGCGGCTTGGCGGCCATGTCCTCGGGCCCCAGCGCGCGCGAGCCGATCCAGCGGATTTCCTGAAAGCCGTTGTCGCGCGTCATCACCCGGTCGCCGAGTTGCAGATCCTCGACCGCGACGGCGCCCCGTGTGGTTGCGATCATCGTGCCCGGCGTGAAGCACGGTGTTTCCGACATGCTGTCGTTTCCGGCGCGACGTGCCGGGTCGGCCGGCGCCCGAACGGCGCGGTCGGTGTCGCAATCATCGCAAGCCGCAAGCGGCATGTGAACGTCGTCGAACGTCATGAACGGATCCCTTTGCGCCTTATGTCCGGCAGCACCGGACGGCGCCCCTCTTCGAAGCAGCTAAGACCAAGCTAGCGGGCGGGAACGGTCTTACGGAAGGTGAATATGTCTGAAATGGGGCAAATTCCGGTCACCTTTGGGCGGGATTTTCCTTGGTTTTCAATGCGGGATTCATCCAATGGTTGCGCAATTGAGGCAGCAACCGATACGCGGAAAACCGTCCGTTCCGACCGAAAATGCGCTTTAACCAAGCGCAGGCCCCTGCAAGAACTGGAAAATCCACCTCGGCATCGGCAAACCGTGATTTTCGGCGCCCCGGACGCGGCGCGGGAACGGTTCGAGCTCGGGAGCCGGCGCCGTCGCCCGCCACGCCTTCGCCGCATTTGGCGGCGCCGGCAGCGCAATTGTTCGCAGGCCCGGCCTTATCCCGAATGCCGTTCGGGGATTGTGTCGACTTCAGTCGGCAAGGAATTGAAATACCGTCCGAATCAAAGCCCCGGAAGGGCCGGTCAGCGGATCAGGATCGCGCGGAAATCGTTGACGTTGGTGCCGGTCGGACCCGGCGCGAAGATATCGCCCGCCGCATCGAACGCGCCCCATGCATCGTGCGCGGCAAGCGCGTCGTCCGGTGCGATGCCCGCCGCCCGCATCCGCGCCGCGCTGCCACCGGTGGCGAAGGAGCCCGCGTTGTCTTCGGACCCGTCGATCCCGTCGGTGTCGGCGGCGAGCGCCGCCAGACCCTCCATCCCGTCGACCTCCAACAGCCACGACAGCAGGAACTCGGTATTCCGCCCGCCGCGTCCGCCCTTGGCGTTGCCCAGCGTGACGGTCGTCTCGCCGCCCGACAGCAGGACAACGGGCCGGGTAAAGGGCCGGTCACGCAGCAGAACCTCACGCGACAGGGCAGCGATCAGCTTGCCGACCTCGCGGGACTCGCCTTCGATGGCGTCCGACAGGATCGCGGCCTTCACCCCCTCGGCTTCCGCCACAGCCGCCGCCGCCTCCAGCGAGCGGGCGGCAGAGGCGATGACGTGGACCTCGTTGCGGGCAAAAACCGGATCGTCGGGCTTCGGGGCATCCTCGGCGGCGTCCTCGAGAAAGGCCGCGACCTTCGGCGGCAGGGTCATCCCGTAGGACTTCACCAGCCGCAACGCCGAGGCGCGGTCCTGTCCGCACGGCACCGTTGGCCCCGAGGCGACCTGCGCCGGGTCGTCGCCCGGCACGTCCGAGACGATCAGGCTGACCACCTTGGCCGGATGGGCCGCCGCCGCTAGACGTCCGCCCTTGATCCCGCTCACCTGCTTGCGGATCGCGTTCATCGCCGAAATCGGCGCGCCCGAGGCCAGCAACACCTGATTGAGCGCCGCCTCGTCTTCCAGCGTCAACGCGCCCGGCGGTGCAGGCAGCAGGGCCGAGCCGCCGCCGCAAACCAGCGCGACGACCAGATCGTCCTCGGTCAGCCCCTCGACCGCAGCCAGCAATGCACGCGCCGCCACTTGCCCGGCGGCGTCCGGCACGGGATGGGCGGCCTCAAGCACTTTCAGCGACTTGCACGGCGCGGCATAGCCGTAGCGCGTGACGATCACGCCCTCGACCGGGCCGTCCCACAGCTCTTCGAAGGCCGCCGCCATCTGCGCCGCGCCCTTGCCCGCGCCGATCACCACGGTGCGGCCCTTGGGCTTTGCGGGAAGCACGGCGGCCATAGCCTGTTTCGGGTCCGCCGCGGCAACGGCGGCGTCGAACATGCGGGTCAGAAGATCGCGGTCAGCATCGGAAATCATGCACCGAAATGAGCATGGTTCCGGCACGAGGTCACGCCGAAACTGGGGCTTTGGGGGTCACAGGCCGGGAAGCCACAACACCAGTGCCGGGAAAGCCAGCAACAGCACGACGTGGATCACGTCCGTCACCACGAAAGGCGCGGTGCCGCGGAAGATCTTCGACAAGGGAATATCCCTCGCCACGCCGGACAGCACGTAAACGTTCATTCCCACCGGCGGCGTGATCAGCGCGATCTCGGTCATCCGCACCACCAGCACGCCGAACAGCACCGCGTCATAGCCAAGCCCGGTCACCAGCGGGAAGAACAGCGGCACCGTCAGCGTCATCATCGCCGAGGCGTCAAGGATCATGCCAAGGAAGAAATACACCAGCAGGATCAGCACAAGGATCGCAAGCGGCGGCCAGTCCATCGAGGTGACCCAGCCCACGATGTTCAGCGGGATCGTCGTCACCGTGATGAAGGCGTTGAACACCAGAGCGCCAAGAAGGATGCCGAAGATCATGCCGGTGGTCTTCAGCGTCTCGTAGGCTGCCTTCCGCACCGCGCCGAAATCCAGCCGCCCCCGCACACCCGCGATCACCAGCGCGCCGAATGCCCCCATTGCGCCGGCCTCGGTCGGGGTGAAGAAGCCCCAGATGATGCCGCCCATCACGAAGCCGAACAGAAAGATCACGTCGCCGGTCTTGCGGAAGCCCCGCAGCCGCTCGGACCAGCCGAACCGCGGCCCGGCGGGACCGGCGGCGGGGTTCATCCGGCACTGGATGGCGATCGAGATCATGTAGAACACCGCCAGCAGCACGCCCGGAATGATCCCGGCCGCGAACATGTCGCCGATCGAGGTCTCGGTCAGGATGCCATAGATGATGAACATGCCGGAAGGCGGGATGAGACTGCCGATGGTGCCCCCCGCCGCGACGCTGCCCGAGGCAAGCGAGACCGAGTAGCCGTGCTTGCGCATCTCCGGCAGGGCGATAAGCCCCATCGTCGCCGTCGTCGCCAGCGACGAGGCGTTGACCGCCGAGAACCCGGCCGACGCCCCGACCGTCGCCATCGCCAGCCCGCCCTTGCGATGGCCAAGACAGCGGGCGGCGAAGTCATACAGGTCCTGCCCGATGCCCGAGGCGAACAGGATATGCGCCATGAACAGGAACAGCGGCACGGTTCCGATGGCGTAGTTGGTGGAAAGGTCGAACGCCACGACGCCCACCTTGATGAAGGCCGCGTGGAACGAGATCAGAAGCCCGAAGCCCAGGGCCCCGACCAGCCCCATGGCAAAGCCGATGGGCATTCCGAAGGCGAGCATCAAGAACAGCGCCCCGATGCCGACGAAACCGGCGGCGATAGGTGTCATTCGGTCACGTCCTTGCCGAGAAGGGATTGCACCGCGCGCAGCAGGATCACCGCGATCACCAGCACGATGCCGGCGAACATGATCCACCGGAACGGCGCGACGGGGATGTCGAGGATGGGCGAGGTCTCGCCCTGTGCGCTGCGGCGCAGGACTTCCTCGAGCGCAGCGTAGGCGACGATGCCCCAGAAGCCGAGGCTGAGCAGCAACACGATGCCATGCACGATCTGCGCCACGCGTTTCGGGAAGGTCTGGGTCAGCAACTCGACCCGCGTATGCGCCCCGGTCCACGCGGCATAGGCCAGCGCGCAGCAGACGGCGGGGATCAGCAGCAGTTCGGCCAGAACGTAGGTGCCCGGAAACGCGACCCGCACCGCGCGGAAGCCGACGGTCACCACCGTCAGCGCCATCAGCGCCACCAGCGACAGCACGCCGATGAACGCCGCCACGCGCACCAGCGCGCCCACTCCCCTGTCGATCCCGTTCAACACGCCCTGCCTCCGTTGCTTGTCGGTCCGGGGGCGGCGCCCGCCCCCGGTTCGGTCTCAGCCTGCGCGCGTCACTCGCCGTAGGCGGCGCGGATCTTCTCCAGCACCTCGGTGCCGGGCTTGCCCATGCCGTCGAGTTCGGCGGCCACCTCGGCGATCGCCGGGGCGAAGGCCTTGGCGTATTCGGCCACCACCGCCTCGTCGACCGGGTTGAACACGACGCCTTCTTCCTCTCCATAGGCGCGGCCGACCTCTTCGGCCTCCTGCGACAGTTCCAGCGTCCGCGCGCTTAGCCACGCGGTATTGTCGTCGAAGATCTTCTGGATGTCCTCTGGCAGTCCGTCCCACACCGCCTGATTGATGCCGCGCGACGGATAGGCGCCCCGGCTGTGCGGCAGTTCGGAGTAATAGCTGACCACCTCGGCGAAGCTCAGCGATTTCAGCGCCTCGTACGGAGCGATCACGCCATCCAGCACGCCCTTTTCAAGCGAGGGATAGGTCTCGGTCATCGGCATCGTCACGCCCTCGGCCCCGAAAGCGGCAAGCGGGCCAATGAAGTCCACCGCCGAACGGATACGCAGCCCCTTCAGATCGTCCAGCGTGTTGACCGGACCGCCGCGCAGCAACAGGTGCATCGGAGTCCCGACGTTGTAGCCGACCACGTGCACGCCCTCGAGTTCCTCGGAAAACACCGGGAATTCCTCGACAAGGTCCATATAGACGTCCAGCACCTTCTCGGGATCGGTGTAGCCGTAGAACATGCCCGGCACGAGGCGGTTCATGTCATAGCCCGAGCGCGCGTAAATAGGCGCGATATAGGCCGCGTCGGCGACGCCGGCGGCCAGTTCGTCGACCCCTTCGCGGCTGGTGATCAGCGCGCGGCCCCAGTAGGGCGTGATGTCGACGCGCCCGCCGGACTGTTCCTCGATCCGGGCGATCCATTCCGCGTCTGCGGCACCGTAGGGGTGCGTCTCGGTATAGGGCGAGGCGTAGGTCAGGTTGAATTCGGCCGCGAAAGCCGGAGCCGCGCCAAGGCACAGGGCCAGGACTGCGGATGTAAGCTTGAGGTTACCCATGTCGATCCTCCCTTAGGGTTCAAGCACCAATGGTTGCAGGCTTCACGCCCGCTCTTGTTGCGGCGTGGTCTCCTCCGGGGACAGCGCCGAAATCTCCTGTTCCGTCAGGCCGATGGCTTGCAGCACTTCGGCCGTATGCGTGCCGGGCATGACGGCGGCGGTCGCAGGCGCGGCCTCGCCCAGCCGGACCGGCGCGCCAAGCTGGCGCAGCGGCGGGCCGCCGGGGGCCTCGACCGTCACCACCATGCCACGTGCGTTCAGATGCGGGTCGTCCAGCGCCTCGGTCACCGAGTTGACCGGCGCGAACTGGGTGCCGGCCTGTCCCAGAACCGCCAGCCAGTAATCACGAGGCTTGGTGGCAAACACGGCCTGAAGCCCGTCGCGGATCTCGGCCCGGCGGGCGGGGTCCAGTTGCCACGGAATGAACTCGGGGTGTCCCATCGTCTTGCAGAACGTCGCCCAATAGCGCGGCTCCATGTCGGTGGTGCACAGCCACGCCCCGTCGGCGCATTCCCACAGGCCCAGATCCGCCCGCCGGGTGCCACGCGCGGGGGCGTCTTCGGGGTTCTCGAACCGCGCGATGATGTTGGACACCAGCGTCATCGCGCAGTCGGTCATCGACACGTCGACATGCCGCCCCTGCCCCGTGCGCTTCGCCTCGGTCAGCGCGGCAAGCGTCGCGAACGCCGCATGGCTGCCGGTGATGATGTCCGCCGAGGGCACGCCGGGCAGACCGGGTGCGTCCGGATCCTCGCCGGTGCGGCTGAGCACGCCGGACAGGGCCAGCGCCACCGGGTCATGGCCGGGCTTGTCGCGGTAGGGACCGGTCTGGCCGCACAGCGTCAGGCTGGTGAACACAAGCGCCGGGTTTTCCTTCCTAAGATCGTCGTAGCCCAGCCCCAGCGAGGCCAGAACGCCGGGGCGGTAATCCTCGACGACCACGTCCACCGTCGCGGCCAGCCTGCGCAGCGCGGATTGCGCCGCGGGGTCGCCAAGGTCCAGCTTCACCGACTTCTTGCCCCGCGCCAGCATATCCCGCGCGCGCTGGCGTTTGCGGCCCTCGTCGTCCAACCGGTCCCAGCCGAACACCTTCGCCTGCTTCGCCAGCTCACGCGGATGCTCGACGCGGATCACCTCGGCGCCCTGATCGGCCAAGAGCCACGTGCAATACGGCCCCGGCAGAAGCCGCGAGAAGTCCAGAACGCGGATACCGGCCAGAACGGTCATGACGCCACCGCGCCGGGCTGATGAACCGCGAACAGCGGCCCCGGCAAGCGGCGGCCCTCGGCGTCCTTGTGGAACATGCCGCGCGCCTGCATCTGCGGGCTGTCGGGCACCTCGGCCAGCTTGGTGATGGGCGACAGGCCCCAGCCGGCCTCTAGCGACATACGACCAAGGTCGGCGCGGGTGTGACGGGCGAAGAACGCGGCGATCAGGCCCTGCCAGCGTTCGATCACGTCCTGATCGGTGTCGGCCACAAGGATCGCGTCCCAGTCGACCTGCGCCAGTTCGCCCGCGCCGCCGTCGGCCTCCATCGCGCGGACCACGGCGCGCATCATGCCGGGATTGTCGATCATCGACCACGTCACGTGCCCGTCGGCGCAGGGCCAGACCTGCCGAACGCCAGACTTGCCGCGCACCAGCATGTTGCCACGGCGCGTACCGATGCGCCCGGTCCAGTCGTACATCACCGCCTCGCGGTAGTTCGCCAGCGCCGCCGATTGCAGCGCGGACAGCGTGATCCGCTGGCCCTTGCCGGTGGTCCGCCGCGCCCGAAGCCCCATCAGCGCCGCCGTCGCCGCCTGAATACCGGTCAGCGCGTAGGCCTGCTCGCCCGGCAGTCGCAAAGGCGGCTTGTGAGGTTCGCCCGTGACCGCCATCAGCCCCGAGGCCGCCATCAGCGTCAGATCGGTCACCGGACGCTGCGGCTGCCCTTCGGGCCAGCCGGTCACGACGACATGGATCAGCCGGTCATGCTGCGCAGCGAGAGCGTCTCGCTCGGGGTTCTCGGGCGCGCTGCGGCGGTCGTCGAGAAGAATGTCGGCCCAGCCCAGCAGCGTCGGAAGATCGTCGGTGCTTTCGCGCATCCCCTGATGCCACGCGGCGGCACGCCCACGCGTCATGTCGTCCGCCGAACGGAACAGCACCACATCCGCCCCGAGCCGCGCCAGAATCGAGCCGCCGAAATCCGCGAGTTTGTCGGCGATAACAACAACATTGTTGCCCTGAAGCATGGTCATGCCAGCACCTCTTCTTCCGCCAGACGGCGCACGTCGTCCTGACCTATGAGGCGCCCGAACACCGCATCGTTGTCGGCGCCCAGACACGGCGCGGGCCCGACGGCCCACGGGGTCAGCGACAGGTGATAGGGCGGCGCGGGCATCTTCGAGGGGCCAAGCACCGGGTGGTCGACGGTCACGAAATGCTGCGCAGCATTCAGCGCCGGATGCTGCGACAGCTCACGACCGTCCAGAACGCCGCCCGCAGCGACACCGGCAGCGACCAGCGCCGCCTCCAATTCCGTTTTATCCGCCACCTCAGTCACTTCCGAGATCGCCGCATCGATTGCTGCACCTTCGGCGCGGCGACCTTCAGCCGTTTCCCAGCCATGCTGCGGTGCAACATCCAGCACCGCGCACAACGCCTGCCACTGGCCGTCATCCTCGCAGGCGATGGCAATCCACTGATCGTCGCCCGCGCAGCGATAGACCCCATGCGGCGCCATCAGCGGATCGGAATTCGCGGGCTTCTTGGCGGGCGGGTCGGCGAAGAGGTCGGACGCGACATGCACCATCGCCTCGATCTGGCTGACATCAACGTGGCACCCCTGCCCCGTCCGGTCACGCTGTTCCAGCGCCGACAGGATCGCGACGGTCAGCATCATCGGCGCCACCACGTCGCCATAGGCATAGGGCGGCATGTGCGGGTCGCTTCCCGGCCAACCTGTCACGTCGGCGCTGCCCGAATAGGCCGCGGCCGAGTTGCCATAGCCCCGGAACCCGCCAAGCGGTCCGGTCTTTCCGGCGACCGACACGCTGGCAAGGATGATATCCGGCTTGATCGCCTGCAACTCGGGATAGCTCAGCCCGATCCGCTCCATGAAGCCCGGCCCGAAATTCTCGACCACCACGTCCGCCCATCCGACCAGCTTGCGCGCCACGTCGACGCCCCTCGGGTCGGACAGGTTGATGGTCACGCTTTGCTTCGAGGTGTTGGTCTGCGCGAAAAAGGCCGAGGCGTCGGGGTTGCGGCTTTCGCCCCTGGCGAAAGGCGGCGACTTGCGGCCAAGGTCCAGACGGCGGGCGGATTCGATCTTCACCACGGTCGCGCCATTGTCCGCCAGATCCTTGGTCGAACGCGGCCCCGCGCCCACCCAGCTGAAATCGGCGATCTTCAGACCGTCCAGCGCGCCCATCACGCGACCTCCCTTGCGTAGTCGTCCAGTTCCGCAGCCACCCGCGCGACCATCGCCTCGCGGTCCCATTGGCGCGGGTCGACCATATCGGACCACACCTCGATCACCCGGACGCCCGCCGCCTCCAGCGCACGTTTGGCGAACAGCGAGCCATAGCCCGAGAACCGGTCATGTTCGGGGATCAGCATCAGCGCCACGTCGATGCGGAATTTCCGAGCCTGCTCGACCATCCATGCGTTCACCCAAGGCGGTTGGTGCAGTTGTTCGTTCATCGAGCACACCCGCGCCGCAAGCGCCCGCAAAGGGTCGCCGTGATCGGTGCGGATATAGCCGTCAGCGGCGAACGGCAGGTACATCGACCATGCGAAGACCGCGCCGTGGCTGTCCTCGAACGCGCGGTAAAACGATGTATCGAACCACAGCCCCGCCCCGATCCACATCATCCGGATGCGCTCGTTCGGACACTCGGCATGCCCCTCTGCGACCCGCTCCGCCACCTCGTCACGGAACCGCGCCGCGTGGTCCAGCGCCCAGTCCGAGCCGCGGTGCCACTGGGGGATCATCACGTTCGGCATCTGCTCGGAGATGCGCATCGGCACCTTCGGCGCTTCGGCAATCAGCGTTGCGACCTCGTCGAAGATACGCTCTTGCGCATCGATCCGCGCCATGTAGCCGGCAAAGCCGTCTTCGTCGAAGCTGCCGCCCGTTCGGCTTTCGATCTCTGCGATCAGGTCGCGCATCTCGGCCACCAGCAGGTCCAGCCGGTCCGCGCCGTAGAACGCCTCCCACCCATCGCGGGCCTTCAGCCACCAGTCGGGATCCGGGTCCGGCACCGCGGGCGCCGACAGCAGATGCAGCGGCGCGCCGCTGAGTTCGGACCACAACTGGAATATCCGCCCATGCTCGTCCGAGCTTTGCCGCGCGCACAAAAGCGCCGGTGCAGGCAGTCCGCCCCACGGCTGGCGATCGGGGTCGCCTTCCAGCGCGGCCACCAGCGGCAGGCTGGAATAACGCGGCAAATGCGCGTGAAAGCCCATCTCTTCCATGCGGTCGAAATAGTAGGGCGCCTGCTGTTTGGCCGAGATCACCGCCGACCACCATTGGTTGGTGACCATCGGCATGTCCATGAAATGAAACAACTCGTGCGGCGTGTCGGCGTTCACGAAGGCAAAGGACGCACCGTCGAGGATCTGCTGGCGCAGCCCCTTCAGCCAGCCCTTCTGATAGTCGGTCGCCGCCGCTGCCGCCGTCATGCCAGCGCCTCCGCCAAGGTGGTCTCTGCCGCCGCGATCCAGTCCGCACCGGGGCGGAACGGGCGGAAGCCGAGGTTCACGAACACCCGCCCCGTCTTTGCCGCATGGGCGGCAAGCATCGGGATGTCCCAGCCGAAGCTGTCGTCGTTGCGGTCGACCGAGGCGACGATCACGTCGCAGCCCGCCACCGCCTCGCGCAGCGCCCGGCTGTAGCGGGCCGGAGGATTGGCGCGCACGTGCAGCGGATCGGCCGCGATGTCCGCCAGCAGCGCGGCGGCGTCCGGAGCGTCCTTGCCGGCGCGCTCCCATCCGTGGCCGTAGGGCTGAAGATCGGCGACGACATTGCCATGGCCGGCGCAGATCCGGTGCAACACCGGGATATCGCAGGCCGTCCCGACCAGCGCAATGTGCAGGGATGCGGGGGGCGCGGTCTCGGGAAGCTGGTTTAGCAGGTCCGCGTGTGCCTCTGGTGCCAGCCAGCGCCCGGCGTTGCGCCAGACAAAACCGTCGGGCCCCGCTGGCACCCGCGCCAACGCGGCTGCGCGCCGCGCTTCGGACGCCTGCGCGGCAGCGAAATCGCGGTCGGTCGATACAAGCGCATCCAGCACCGCATCCAGCCGCGCCAGTTCGGTCCGGTTGTACGCCGCCGCAGCGGCGCTGTCGGAATGCACCATGTTCCACAGGTGGAACCGTGGCCCCGTCGATTCGATCATCCCCAATCGCCGCATCTCTGTCGCGTATTGATAGGCCGCAAGCGCCGCCACGTCGCCGCGCGCGAAGACGACCAGCGAAAGCGCGTCGAACGCCCCCGCGGCAAGGCGATGCAGGAAACGCGCGGTGAAATCGTCAAGGAAGGGCTCGGCCACGCTGTCGACCGCCGTCACGCGCGGACCGTCCGTTGCGTCCGCCAGCGGCGGCGCCTTCACATCCACCACCATCGCCCCGGCCGAGCGGACCAGCGTCGCGGGCAGACCGGCGCCGAACAGCCCGACCACGGGCGCGCCGCCTGCCTCGAGTCCGTCCAGCCGCTCTGCGAAAGCGCGTTCCAGCTCTGTCACGGGGGTCACGGCGAGTCCTCCCAGCTCATCCATTGGTTCAATCTGGAAACTATTATCATCCCTGAGTCAACACCCTTTGTTTGACAGCCAGGGACCACCCCGCTACCGATCTGGAAAACGCGGGAAGGACCCAGATGACGGAAGCGGCCGCACCAGAGGCGCCAGAGGACGAGGTTTCTCTCGGCCATCTCGCGAAGGACATCTTCTTCGTCATGCGGGCGCTGCGCGCGCATCTGGCGCGGGAAAACGCCAGCCTGTTCGAACGGCACGACGTCGCCAGCGGCGAGATCGCCATCGTCAGCCTGATTGGCCTGAATCCCGGAATCAGCCAGAAACAACTGGCCGAAACCGTCGTGCTGAAGAAGTCCGCGCTGACCAAGGTGGTCAACCATCTGGAACAGACCGGCATCATCGAGCGCCGGAAGGAAGCGGACGACAAGCGGTTCAACGCCCTGCACCTGACCGAACGCGGCGAGGCTTTGCGTGCGGCGATGACCCCCGACATGCTGGCGCAGCAGGAACAGGTGCTTTCGGCCCTCAGCGCCGCCGAACGCGGCATGCTGTTCGAATTGCTGTGGCGTGTGATCGACGACAATCGGTCCGAAGCCCCCGGCTGACACGGCCCGAACAGCCCCGCCCCGCTGCGGCATGGGTTGACAAGCTCTCTCATTATGGTTTCCATTTGAAACTATAAGGCTCTCGAGCCGGAGGGAGGAGAAACCATGGCGCAACCGCTTGCCGGTGTCCGCATCGCGGATTTCAGCCACGTCATCGCCGGGCCGCTGGCCACGCAGTTCCTGCGGCTGCTGGGCGCCGAGGTGATCAAGGTCGAACCGGCGCAAGGTGACGCGATGCGGTTCTACACCCACACCCCGGGCCGCGCCGGAATGGCCGAACCCTTCGTGGGCGCGAACGCGGGCAAAAGGTCGGTGGTGCTGGACCTGAAAACCGCCGAGGGCCGCGCGCAGGCGCGCGCGCTGACCGGAACCTGCGATATCTTCGTCGAGAATTTCCGCCCCGGCGTCGCCGCACGGCTGGGCCTTGGCGCGGATGACCTGACCGCCGCATTCCCCTCGCTGATCTACTGCTCGGTCTCCGGCTTCGGTCAGACCGGACCGATGCGGGACTTCCCCGCCATCGACCAGGTGATCCAAAGCGTATCGGGCCTGATGAGCCTGTCGGGACACGAGGGCGACCCCGCCGAACGCATCGGCTTTCCCATCGTCGACACCTACAGCGCCCTGCTGACCGCCTTCGCGATCCTTGCCGCCTACACCCAGCGGCAGGCCGACCCCGAGCGGCGGGGACAGGTCATCGACGTGTCGATGCTGGATGCCACGCTGGTCATGATGAGCTCGGTCGTCGGGCCGCTGCTGATGTCGGGTCAGAAACCGGTCCGGGCGGGCAACCGGGGCTTTTCCGGCGCGCCCACCGCCGACACTTTCGCCACCGGCGACGGAGAGATCACCATCGGCGCAGTCCAGCAGGTGCAGGTCGAACGCCTGTTTCGCGCGATGGATCTTGCCGGTCTCATTGACGATCCCCGCTTTGCCGACCGCGACGCGCGGCTGGCCAATGACCCGGCGCTGCAAGAGATCCTGCGCGCCCGCTTTGCCGAGAAATCCGCCCTGGAGTGGGAAGAGATCCTGTCCGCCGCCGGTGTCCCCGCAGGCAAGGTCCGCGCGCTGGACGAGGCGCTGGCCTTCGACCAGATCCGCGACCGCGACCTGTTCCTTGACCTGCCCGGCGGCACGGACCGCGTGATG
Source organism: Psychromarinibacter sp. S121 (assembly GCF_049801035.1). Taxonomy (NCBI): domain Bacteria; kingdom Pseudomonadati; phylum Pseudomonadota; class Alphaproteobacteria; order Rhodobacterales; family Paracoccaceae; genus Psychromarinibacter; species Psychromarinibacter sp. S121. The sequence continues at coordinate 1,483,578 of NZ_JBNAGE010000001.1, read as the reverse complement.
AACGCAGGCTTCCGCTTCGCCCATGACGGTCCCGGCCTGAACGCGCCGGCCCCGAAGCTGGGCGAACACACCGAGGACGTTCTTGCGGAGATCGCGCAAAAGCGCAGCGCCTGAGCCGATTGGCCCGAGGTCTGTCAGACTTCGACGGAATGGCAATTGGCGCACCCGATAGGATTCGAACCTATGGCCTCTGCCTTCGGAGGGCAGCGCTCTATCCAGCTGAGCTACGGGTGCCTTGGCTGCCCCTATATCGGGCAGTTGGAACCGGTGCAATGGGTATTGGCCCCCGAAACCTGTCATCTCGGGACCCGGGTTGTTAACGTCGCCACGTCACAACACAGGAGACAAGTATGACCTTGGCCACCGAAGCCCATGAAATCTCTGATATTGCTTTCGGATTCATGGGGTCGAAGGCGCTTTTCGCGGCGATCGAGTTCGGCTTTTTCGACCATCTCGCGGGCGGTCCGATGACCGCCGAGGAGCTGGGCGACAAATCCGGCATCCACCCTGAACGCACCCGCACCCTGCTGACCTCGCTTGCGGGGCTGGGCCTGGTCGGAGTGAAGGACGGCATCTACGAGAATTCCCCCGCCGCAGCCGCCTTTCTGGTCAAGGGCCAGAAGTACGATTTCAGCGATTACCTTGAACTGCAGGTCGGCAAGCAGATGTACGCGCTGATGGATCAGCTTGTGCCGGCCCTGAAGGATGAGCTGCCCGAGGGCGCGACGGGATCCTATGCCGAGTGGTTCTCGGACCCGGAAGAGGCGCGGGTCTATTCCGACAGCCAGCATGCGGGCTCGTTGGGTCCGGCGCGGGCGCTGACCAAGCGGCTGGACCTGTCCGGCGCGAAGCGGATGCTGGACGTGGGCGGCGGTACCGGCGCCTTCTCGATCACCTTCTGCAAGGCGTTCCCCGATCTGACCTCGACCATCGTGGACTTCCCGAACGTGGTCGCCGTGGGTCGCGAGAAACTGGCCGAGGCCGGGCTGACCGACCGGATCGACTATGTCGAGGCGGACGCCACCGGGTTCGACTGGCCGGGAGATCAGGACGTGGTGCTGATGTCTTACTTGCTGTCGGGCGTCCCGGCCGAGATGCACGCCCCGATGTTCGAGGCGGCGATGAAGGTCATGAAGCCCGGCGCGACGCTGCTGGTGCATGATTTCATCGTCGAGGCCGACCGCAGCGGACCGGCGCTGACCGCGCTCTGGCAGTTGCAGCATACGGCGTTCACGCCGCACGCGGCCTCGCTGGACGCGGGTAGCCTTGCGGCGGCGCTGGAACAGGCCGGGTTCGCGGATGTCTCGGTGGGCCCGATGATCCCCGAGATGACGATGCTGGCGACGGCGAAGAAACCCGCGTAAGCCTGACTGGAGTGGCAGAACTTTCTAGAAAGTTCTGCCTGTTCAATTTCTTCTAGAAGAAATTGCCGAACACGATCTTTCAGAAGATCGTGCTCTCCGCCGCCTCAGGCGAACAGCTCGTGGCACAGCTCCAGCGCGTCCACCAGCACGTCGATCTCGTCGGTGGTGTTGTACAGCCCCATCGAGGCGCGGCAGGTCGCGGTGACGCCAAGGTGATCCATCAGCGGACCGGCACAGTGATGCCCCGCGCGCACCGCGACGCCCTTCTTGTCGAGCACGGTCGAGATGTCATGCGCATGCGCTGCGCCTTCCAGCGTGAAGGAAAAGATCGCCGCCTTGTCCGCCGTCGTGCCCTGCAGGTTCAGCCAGTTCAGGCCGGCCAGCTTTTGCGCGGCGTAGTCGCGCAGGCTTGCCTCGTGGGCGGCGATGTTCTGCATGCCCAGCCCCATCATGTATTCCAGCGCAACGCCCAGACCGATCATCTGCACGATGCCCGGCGTCCCGGCCTCGAACTTCAGCGGCGGGTCGGCGTAAGTGATGACGTCCTTCGACACCTCGCGGATCATGTCGCCGCCGCCCATGAAGGGGCGCATCTCGGCCAGCCGCTCTTTCCTGACGTAGATCGCGCCGGACCCCGAGGGACCGTACAGCTTGTGGCCGGTGATCGCGTAGAAATCGCAGCCGATGTCCTGAACATCCACCGGCATGTGAACGGCGGCCTGGCTGCCGTCGACCAGCACCGGAACACCCTTGGCATGTGCCGCCTCGACGATGGCTTTCACGTCGACCACGGTGCCCAGCACGTTGGATACCTGCGTGATCGCGACCAGCTTCGTGTCGGGGCCAATGGCGTCGATCACCTTCTGCGGGTCCAGCGCGCCGGTGGCGTCGGTGTCCACCCATTTCAGCGTGGCGCCGTGACGCTCGCGCAGGAAATGCCAGGGCACGATGTTGGCGTGGTGCTCCATCACCGACAGCACGATCTCGCCGCCGCCCGCTTCCTTGATCTTCGGGCCCAGCCACGAATAGGCGATCATGTTGATCCCCTCGGTGGTGCCCGAGTTCATCACGATCTCGTCTTCCGAGGCCGCGTTCAGGAATTTCGCGATGGTGCCGCGCACCGCCTCGTATTTCTCGGTGGCGAGGTTCGACAGATAGTGCAGGCCACGGTGAACGTTGGCGTATTCCTGGCTGTAGGCCTGCGTGATCGCGTCGATCACGACCTGCGGCTTCTGCGCCGAAGCGCCGTTGTCGAGATACACCAGCGGCTTGCCGTTCACCTCGCGCGAGAGGATCGGAAAGTCGGCGCGGACAGTCTGGACATCATACATCGAAAGAGGCTCCGGGTACGGCGACCCCGAGCAGGGTCAGGATCAGGGACAGTGCGAAGATGATCGACAGAAGCGAGACGATGATCATCGCGAACACAAGGCCAAGCGAGCGGAAGCCATGCAGCTCGGCCACGAAATTGGACAGCAGCCAGAAGAACAGGACGAAGCCCGCGATTCCGATCAGCCCGGCGATGGGCGGCATCACGATCAGAAACAGCGTCTGAACGACCTGAAGGCACAGAAGGCAGAACTGCAGCCACGCGATCAGCAGGATCGCATCGGCCAGCGCGCCCTGCCCGCCCATCGCGCGACCAATCAGGTGAACGGCGAAGACGGCGGTCACAAGGACCGTCAGTTGCAGGACGCCGGTGGTCCACGGGTTCAGCACCAGCTCGCCCATCACGAAGGCGTCGGCCCGTGCGATATAGGCGATGCTGACATGCGCCGCGATGACGCTCAGCACCACGACCAGCAGCAACACTTCCCAGCGCAAGCGCACCGGCAGGTCGTAGGACATCACCCAGCGCGCCACGTCGCGCGGTTTCGCGATGCTGGACCACACGTTGCCCAGCAGGGTTTTCACGTCAGGCATCATGCGGCTTCGGCTGTCCGTTCCGTTTCCCAAAGGCTCACCCCCCAGAACAGCAGAAACACCGCAAGCGCAAGCCCGCCCGTCAGGCTGAGCGCCGGGCCGGGTCCGATGAAACCCGCGACCAGCCCGGTCAACAGCCACAGCGGCACCGCCGCCAGCAGCGACCAGAACAGCGCCAGCCGGGCCGAGTACCAAGACCCCTGCCCGCCCACGATCATCGCGATCAGATGGGTCAGCGCGGCGAGCGCGTAAAGCGCCAGCGGGGCAAGGAACATCCATGCCATCAGAGCACCGCCAAGCAGCGCCTGAAGCGGCACCTCGGGGTCAAGATAGGCTTCCCGCGACAGGCGCGGCCACTGCGACACGAAGATCAGCGCACAGGCGAGCATCAGGTAGAACAGCGCGCGGTCCTCGCGCTGCCCCGCCGCCAGATGGCGACGCACCACCGCCCGGGGGCGGCGGTACATCGCGACGATGTCGGTCGTCAGAGCCATCAGCCCTTGCGCCGCCGCTCCAGCCAGGCCGACAGGCGCACAAGCACGTCCTCGGCGATGGCCTTGTTGTCGATCTCTTCGATCGCCTCGGCGAGGAAGGCCAGCACCATCAGATCCTGCGCCTTCGGCTCGGGGATCCCGCGCGAGCGCAGGTAGAACAGCGCCGTCTCGTCGATGGCACCCGAGGTCGAGCCGTGCGAGCACTGCACGTCGTCGGCATAGATCTCGAGTTCCGGCTTGGCGTAGAAGTTGCTGTCGTCGTCCAGCAGCAGCGACTGGCTGATCTGGTAGCCGTCGGTCTTCTGGGCGTCGGGCTGTACCAGGATCTTGCCTTGGAACACGCCGGTCGCGCCGTTGCGCAGCACTTTCTTGAACACCTGCCGCGACTCGCAGTTCTGCGCGTCGTGGGTGATGAACACGGTGTCGTCGTGGTGGAAGTCACCGTCGCCAAGGCAGGCGCCCGCCACGTGGGCGATGGCGTCGTCGCCGGTCAGTTCGACGATGCACTCGTTCCGGGTCATGATCCCGTTCGAGGTCATGGTAAACGACTTGAACGTGCTTTCCGTCCCCAGGCGGGCGAAGATGTGGGTCACCGCCTGCCGTTCGTGGTCGCGGCCCTGCGCGCGCACGTGGTGGAACGCGGCGCCGTCGGCGACCTCGACTTCCATCACCTTGTTGAAGCGGGCTGCTGCGGGGCCGTTTTCCAGCACCGTCAGTTCCGCGCCGGGCTCGACCTTGATGCAATGGTGCAGGATCGCGTCCGAGGTTTCGCTTTGATGCAGGTAGACCAGCGACACGGGCAGCTTGGCCTTGCCGGTTGCGCGGATCATGACGCCATCGGTCGCGAAGGCGGTGTTCAGCGCGGCAAGCGGACGTTCGACCGGTTTCTGGCCACGGGCTTCCAGTACGCCATAGACGTCACGCGCCCAGTGAATGTCGGTCTGGGTCGCGTCGGCCAGACGGTCGATCTCGACCCCGGCCAGCGCCGGATCGTCGGACTGCGAGGGGTCGAACACGCCGTCGACGAACACCAGCCGCACCCGGTCGATCTCGCTGAACAGCGGCGTTTCGTCATTCGCGAAGATCGCCGCCGGTTTCGGCTCGACCGAGGTCAGCAGGTCCGGGCGGGTGAACTTCCAGTACTCGTCGCGACGGCCCGGAAGGCCCATGGCCTGCACCCGCGCCAGCGCATCCTCGCGCGCGGCGGTCGCCCAGCCCGAGCCTTCGGGCATCGTCAGCGCGGCCAGCCGCGCGTCGGTCGCGTCCTGTTTGACTTGCGGCAGAGCCATTACGCCACCTCGTTCAGGATGTCGGCATAGCCGTTTTCCTCGACCTCGAGGGCCAGTTCCTTGCCGCCGGTCTTGATGATCCGGCCATCGGCCATGATGTGCACCACGTCCGGAACGATGTGGTTCAGCAGACGCTGGTAGTGGGTGATGACAAGGAAAGAACGGCCCGCGTCGCGCAGCGCGTTCACGCCGTCCGACACCAGCTTCATCGCGTCGACGTCAAGGCCCGAGTCCGTTTCGTCCAGCACGCACATCTTCGGTTCCAGAACGGCCATCTGCAGGATCTCGTTGCGCTTTTTCTCGCCGCCCGAGAAGCCCATGTTCACGGGGCGCTTCAGCATGTCGCTGTCGATCTTCAGCGTCTTCGCCTTCTCGCGGATCATCTTGAGGAAGTCGGCGGCGCTCATTTCCTCTTCGCCGCGCGCCTTGCGCTGGGCGTTCAGGGCAGTGCGCAGGAAGGTCATGTTGCCGACGCCGGGGATCTCGACCGGGTACTGGAACGCAAGGAACAGGCCGGCGGCGGCGCGTTCCTCGGGCTCCATGTCCAGCAGTTCCTCGCCCAGAAGCGAAGCGCTGCCTTCTGTCACTTCATAGCCGTCACGGCCCGAAAGGACATAGGACAGGGTCGATTTGCCGGACCCGTTCGGGCCCATGATCGCATGAACCTCGCCCGCGCCGATCTTCAGATCGACGCCTTTCAGGATCTGCTTGTCCTCTTCTTCAAGTTTGACGTGCAGGTTTTTGATTTCCAGCATTTTTCTTCCTCGTATCGCGTGGGCCATCCGGCCCTGTTCCTGTGGGTGACGGCAGCGTTCCGCCTGTCACCCGGTTCCCTGAAGCCGCCTAAAGCGGCCTGTTGAATATCGTCAGCACCGCCGCCAGATCGCGCGGCGGTATGGTCCACGGTGCCGCCTCGAACACCGCCATCCGGCCGTGCATCGCGACGGGTCTGATCCAGCGTTCGACGGCGTGATAGCGGGCGCGTTCGGCATAGTCGTCGAACAGCACCGTCACCGCCTTCAGCGTCCGCATCATCACGGTCAGAAGGCAGGCCGCCCGAAAGCGGCCGTCGATCAGTACAAGGTCCGGCTGCCTGAAATCGTCACGATCCCAGACGCTTACCGGGTACTTGTGATAGCTGCGCCAGCCGCTTTCATCGACAGGCGTGCCCCACTTCCCGGTCTTCCCGACGTTGACGGGGTGTAGTCGCACATCGCCCTTCACCGGGTTGTCGGCGAACCAAGCCTCCATCGACGCGACCCAGTCGAGATCGCTTTCGACAGAGATCACCGTCTTTCCCAGCTCGCCCGCCAGAACCGTCGAGCCTCCACTGCCGTATTCGAGGATCATGCCCGCCGCGCGATAGTGATCGCGCAGGCAGGCAGCCTCGGCCTCGGGCAGCGTCAGCGTCGGACGCGCGCTGGCGGACGGCGCGCTCATCAGCCGACAGAGCCTTCCAGCGAGATCGCCACCAGCTGCTGCGCTTCCATCGCGAATTCCATCGGCAGCGCCTGAAGCACGTCCTTGCAGAACCCGTTGACGACCAGCGCCACGGCCTCTTCCTCGTCCATGCCGCGCTGGCGGCAATAGAACAGCTGGTCGTCGTCCACCTTGGACGTCGTCGCCTCGTGTTCCACCCGGCTCGAATTGTTGCGGACCTCGATATACGGCACCGTGTGGGCGCCGCATTCGCTGCCGATCAGAAGGCTGTCGCACTGGGTGTAGTTGCGCGCGTTCTTCGCCTTCGGGTGGACCGAGACCTGGCCGCGATAGGTGTTCTGCGCCTTGCCGGCGCTGATGCCCTTCGACACGATCCGCGACCGGGTGTCTTTCCCGAGGTGGATCATCTTGGTGCCGGTGTCGGCCTGCTGGTAGTTGTTGGTGATCGCGATCGAGTAGAACTCGCCCTGCGATTCATTGCCGCGCAGGATGCACGACGGGTACTTCCACGTGACGGCAGAGCCGGTTTCCACCTGCGTCCACATCACCTTGGCGCGGTCGCCACGGCAGTCCGCACGCTTGGTCACGAAATTGTAGATGCCGCCCTTGCCGTTCTCGTCGCCGGGGAACCAGTTCTGCACGGTGGAATACTTCACCTCGGCGTCTTCCTCGACGACGATCTCGACCACCGCCGCGTGAAGCTGCGTGGTGTCGCGCTGCGGCGCGGTGCAGCCTTCGAGGTAGGACACATAGCTGCCCTTGTCCGCGATGATCAGCGTGCGCTCGAACTGGCCGGTGTTCTCGGCGTTGATCCGGAAATAGGTCGACAGCTCCATCGGACAGCGGACGCCCGGCGGCACATAGACAAAGGACCCATCCGAGAAGACGGCGCTGTTGAGCGTGGCGAAGAAGTTGTCCGAGGCCGGAACCACCGAACCGAGGTATTTCTTCACCAGTTCCGGATGCTCGCGGATCGCTTCCGAGATCGAACAGAATATGACGCCAGCCTTCTTCAGTTCCGCCTGGAACGTGGTGCCGACCGAGACGCTGTCGAACACCGCGTCCACCGCGACCTTGCGGCCCTCGGCGGGCGCGTCCTCGGCGCCCTCGACACCGGCGAGGATCATCTGCTCCTTCAGCGGGATGCCGAGTTTCTCGTAGGTTTCCAGCAGCTTGGGGTCCACCTCGTCCAGCGACTTCGGCTTCTCCATCATGCTCTTGGGCTTGGCGTAGTAATACTGGTCCTGATAGTCGATGACCGGATAGTCGATCATCGCCCAGGTCGGTTCGGTCATCTCTTGCCAGCGGGCGAAGGCCTGAACGCGCCAGTCGGTCATCCACTCCGGTTCGCCGTTCTTGGCCGAGATCAGGCGCACGATGTCCTCGTTCAGCCCCTTGGGGGCATAGTCCATCTCGATCTCGGTTTCCCAGCCGTACTTGTACTTGCCGGCCATCGACCGGACGGCATCCACCGTCTCCTGGTCGACGCCTTCCTTGACCTGTGCTTCCATGCTCTCTGCCATGTCCTGGCCTTTCCTTCTGTCAGGCCGCGCGCTGCCGGAACTTCCGGTACTGCGCGGTCCAGGCGTCGATGAAACGCCCGATTTCCTCTTCGGTGGTGTCCGGCCCGAGCGAAACCCGGATCGCCGAGGACGCCACCTCGTCGTCGTATCCCATGGCCCGCAGCACCCGGCTGGCACGGACCTTGCCGCTGGAGCAGGCCGAGCCTGCCGAGATGGCAAATCCCGCAAGGTCCATCTGCATGACCTGCGTCTCGCCCTTCCAGCCCGGCACCGCGAAACACGCGGTATTCGGCAACCGGGATGAATCTTTTCCGGCTAAGATAACCTCTGGCGCGGCGGCCACAATGCCACTTTCTAGAATATTTCTAAATTTCTCGACCCGGTCCCATGCCCCAGCGTCAAGATCGCGCATCGCGGCCTCTGCGGCGGCGGCGAAACCGGCGATCCCGATGACGTTCTCGGTGCCCGAGCGGCGCCCCATCTCTTGCCCGCCGCCCTTGATCCGCGCGGCAAGGTCGGTGCCCCGCTTCAGGATCAGCGCGCCGATGCCCTTGGGGCCGCCCAGCTTGTGCGCCGAGGCCAGCGCCATCGTGCAGCCCATCCAGTTGAACGCGACCGGAAGCTTGCCCCAGGCCTGCGTCGCATCGCATACGGCAAGACCTTCGGGCAGCGTCTGAATAACGCCGGTCTCGGAATTCGCAAGCTGCAGCGTTGACGCAGCCGGGTCGGACACGGTCACCGCACCATCGGAGGCCACCGGCAGATCGGTCGTGACCCAGCTGGCCACGGCGTCATGCTCGACCTCGGCGCCATGCAGCCCGCGACCCTCCAGCGCCAGCGCCGCGCCCTCGGTCGAGCCGGAGGTGAACACGATATCGGCACCATCCGCCCCGAAGGCGGCCGCGATGCGGTTGCGCGCGTTCTCGATCAGCGCCTTCGCCTTGCGGCCCTCGGCATGGACGGAAGACGGATTGCCCGCGATCTCCATGGCGGCCACCATCGCCTCGCGCGCTTCCGGGCGCAGCGGGGTCGTGGCATTCCAATCGAGATAAGCGCGTGGCTTCACGGCGTTTTCCGTTTCCAGTTCAGTAAGTTGCAGCAGGCAGTCCGGCCCGTCAGTCCTCGTCCACGACGGCAAACAGGGTCGGGACAGCCGGACAGGGCGCCAGATCATTGGCGATCACGTCCGACAGGCGGGTCTGGTGCAGGAACACGTAGACATGCGCTGACAGCCCTTCCCACAGCCGGTTGGTCAGCGACTGCGCGCGGCTGCCCGACAGGCCGCCCGACGCGCCCGCGCCGGTGTGCATCGCGCTGACGGTCTCGTCCACGGCGCCCAGAACCTCGGACACGCGGATATCACTCGCGGGCTTTGCCAGACGATAGCCGCCGCCCGGGCCGCGCACCGACTCCACCAGCCCGGCGCGGCGCAGCTTGACGAAGAGTTGTTCCAGATAGGGCAGCGAGATGCTCTGGCGCTTCGACAATTCACCCAGCGAGGACAGCGATTCGGGAGGCTGCAGCGCAAGATCGGCAAGCGCGACCATGGCGTAACGACCCTTCGTAGACAGTTTCATGGCCTTCACAGCCCCCTTATTCCATTGACCTCACGCGACGCGATCATTAACTGCATTCTGACCCAAAGCGGCCTGCTGTCGCAACAGGTTTTAGAAGCGTTCTAAGATGCCCGACTAATTTCGTCAAGATTAGCCGCGGCATAATGCAAGGAGCAGAAGGAGGCAAATGCCCGAGGTTATCTTTCCCGGCCCGGAGGGCCGTCTTGAGGGGCGGTATCATCCCCAGAAGACCAAGGACTCTCCGATTGCCATCATCCTTCACCCGCACCCGCAATTCGGCGGGACGATGAACAACCGCGTCGTCTACAACCTGCACTACGCCTTTCACAACATGGGCTTCACCGTGCTGCGGTTCAATTTCCGCGGCGTCGGACGCAGCCAGGGCGAATACGATCAGGGCATCGGCGAACTGTCGGATGCCGCGTCGGCGCTCGATTACCTGCAGTCGATGAACCAGAATGCCAAGCATTGCTGGGTCGCCGGGTTCTCGTTCGGCGCGTGGATCGGCATGCAGCTTCTGATGCGGCGCCCCGAGATCACCGGCTTCATCTCGGTGTCTCCGCCCGCGAACATGTACGACTTCTCGTTCCTCGCCCCCTGCCCGTCCTCGGGCCTGATCATCAACGGCACCGCCGACCGCGTGGCGCCGCCGCGCGACACGCATGCGCTGGTCGACAAGCTGCACGAGCAGAAGGGCATCACGATCACCCACGAAGAAGTCGAAGGCGCTGGCCACTTCTTCGAGGATCCGCACATGGAGCAGATGATCGGCCACGTCGACAGCTACGTCCGCCGACGTCTGACCGAAAGCACACGCTAGGCGCATTCTGCGTTTCGCATGCAGAAAGGCCCGCCCTTCCCGGCGGGTCTTTTCTTTTGCGCCGCACCCCGCGTAGATGCCCGCATGACCGCCTCGGACACCTCCCCCCGCCTCGACGCGCAGGTCGCATTCCTCAAGGAAACCGACAAGCTCAAGTCCATCCTCCGCGCCACGCCGCTGATCGACGGCTCGCGCCGCGAGAATTCGGCAGAGCACTCGTGGCACGTGATGCTGTATGCGCTAGTGCTGGCCGATCAGGCCGGGCCCGAGGTGCGCATCGACCGCGTGATCCGGATGCTGCTGCTGCATGACATCGTCGAGATCGACGCGGGCGATCACCCGATCCACGGCAATGTCGACCACGCGGCGCAGGAGAAGGCCGAGAAAGCCGCCGCCGACCGCCTGTTCGGCCTGCTGCCCGACGACCAGCGCGACGACTTCCGCGCGCTCTGGGACGAGTTCGAAGCCGCCGAGACGCCGGACGCCGTCTTCGCCAAGGCCATCGACCGCTTCCAAAGCCCGGTGACCAACCTTGCGGGCAACGGCCTTGGCTGGCGCGGCTACGACGTGACGCTTGAGAAGCTCGACACCCGCATTGGCCGCCCCCTGTCGCGCGGCGCCCCCGGCCTGTGGGCGTGGCTAAGGCCGAAACTGGCGGCGTTTCTAGGGTCGAACCACGCGTAACGACCCTGCACGTTGTCGCGCGGAACACGTTCTTACGCTGCATTAATAACCCGCATTAAACCCCCGCCATATATCACAAATCGAAACCCACACCCGCGCGATTGTGACACCTTGGCAACAATGCTTTCGCAGCCACCGCGCGGTGCAATCTCCGCGTCTTCCCAATACCTGACAGGTTCACTAGGAAATCCACCAGCAGCCAGGCCAGCGTGCACAGACCGCCCCCAGCAAGAATACGGAAACTCCTGGGGGACAATCCATGACACGCTCCACGCTGGCGGGCCTTCTGGCCACGACCGCGCTTATCGCCGCTGGCACCGCCTCGGCGCAGAACTCCGAAGAAGACTACGCCTTCCTCGGCACCATCCGGATCGAGGCCGCCGACGCTCAGGCGAACCTCGGCAACGACGAGATCACCAGCGAAGAAATCGAGGGCCGCAACCCGGCGACGATCAAGGACGTGTTCGCGGGTGAATCCTCGGTCACCGTCAGCGGCGGCACCCCGATCGCGCAGAAGGTCTTCGTGAACGGCATCGAGGAAAGCCTTCTGTCGGTCACCATCGACGGCGCGCGTCAGAACAAGTCGGCCTTCCACCACACCGGCAACGTCCTGATCGACCCGTTCCTGCTGAAAGCCATCGAGGTCAGCAAGGGTCTCGCCCCCGCCGACGCCGGACCCGGCGCGCTGGCCGGCGCCATCGCCTATGAAACCGTGGACGCCCGCGACCTGCTGGAAGCCGGCGACACCTTCGGCGGCCTGTTCAAGGTCGGCGCCTACGACAACGGCCCCGGCTACCGCGCCAGCCTCGCGCTGTTCGGCCAGCTGGGCGGGTTCGAGTACCTGCTGAGCGCCACGCGTCAGGACGGCGACTCGTACGAAGACGGCGACGGCACCGTGATCGGCGGCACCGAGGCGGACTTCGACGACTACATGCTGAAACTGGCCTACACCACCGACAGCGGCCATCGCTTCGAGTTCTCGGCCTCCGACACCAAGGACAGCGGCGAACGCATGGCGCAGCCCGGTCCCGGCGGGATCTACTTCCTGCGCCCCGACTTCGCACTGGTGCCGGGCCGTGAGAACGTACTGGTCGACGGTCTGTCCGAGCGCCGCTCGTACATCCTGACCTACACCAACGAAGCGCCCACCGGCTGGTTCGCCCCGACGGTCCAGCTGACCTACAACGAGCAGGAAGTCGACGTCAGCGGCGTATACGGCATCAACACCAGCTTCTCGGGCACCTTCGAGAACGAGTTCACCATCGCGAACGGCACCGTCACCGCCGGTCTCGACTTTTACCACGACACCGCCGAGGGCGAGGGTCGCGGGCCGGGGCCGTTCGGCAGCTCGGGCAAGGAAAAGGTGACCAACGTCGGTGTTTTCGCGCAGGCCCGGCAGGATCTGAACGAGATCTTCTCGGTCAGCTACGGCGCCCGCTATGACTGGAACACCTTCACCGGCGCAGATGGCAGCGAATTCGAAGACGGCGATTTCAGCCTGAACGCCGCGGTCGACGTCATCCTGAGCGACCGCCTGACGCTGAACGCCGGTTGGGCCACCAGCTTCGGCGGCTACGAACTGGGCGAGGCCGCGCTGATCAACTTCGGCACCGACTGGGACTACACCGGCCTGAAGCCCTCGCGCGCGACAGCGGCCCGTGTCGGCCTGCGCTATGCCAGCGGTCCGTGGACCTGGAGCGCGGCGCTGTTCCAGACCGATATTGAGGATATCGCCGCCGTCCTGCCCACCGCGGGCGCGCGCGGCCAGACCTCGGACATGACCTCGCAGGGCTACGAAGCGGCGCTCCGCTATGGCTGGGACAGCGGCTTTGCGTCGATCAACTACACCTTCGCCGACGTCGAACTAGACGAGGAAACCATCGGCTCGACCGCGTACTACATTGGCCGTCCGATCGGGCATCTCTTCGCGCTGGAAGCCGGCTGGGCCATCAACGACCAGTGGGGCATCGGCGGGTCCGCCGAGATCGCGCTGGACAACGATGACGCGGCCATCCCGCTGCCCGGCTACGAGGTGCTGAACCTTTACGCGACCTACACGCCGCCGCAGATCGAGAACCTCGAGATCCGCTTCGACGTGCGCAACGTGTTCAACGAAACCTATTCGGCTCGTAGCTCGGACGGCATCGACGTCACCACCGTGACGCCGCTGACCGAACCCGGCCGCACCTTCGGTCTGACCGCGACGGTCAAGTTCTGACACCCGCCTGACGGTGGTTTGCAACAGCGCCCGGGCCCCTGCGGCCCGGGCGTTTCGCGTTGGGGCCAAGCGTCCGTTCACATGCTCTCGACACGCAGTCTTGTCTAGTTGTATAGATACGGCGACTCCGAAGACGCCGAGACCAGACATGCCCACATTCGAGCCCCCCCGCCTTGGAGAGCCCTACCTTCTCACCCCCGGGCCGCTGACGACCTCTTACGAGGTGAAGCAGGCGATGCTGCGCGACTGGGGCAGCTGGGACGGCGATTTCCGCGCCATGACGGCGGAACTGCGGGCGCGGCTGGTGGCGATGCTGGGCGACGGTTCGGACGCCTTCACCTGCGTGCCGATGCAGGGCTCTGGCTCGTTTTCGGTCGAGGCGATGCTGGGCACGCTGGTGCCGAAGGACGGCAAGGCGCTGGTGCTTGCCAACGGCGCCTACGGCCAGCGCGCGGCGGAAAGCCTGCGTTACGCGGGCCACGCGGTCGAGGTTCTGGACAAGGGCGATTACCTGCCGCCCCGCGGATCCGAGATCGCGGCGATCCTCGCCGCCGATCCCGCCATCACCCATGTCGTCGCGATCCACTGTGAAACCTCGTCGGGCATCCTGAACCCGATCCCCGAAATCGCGCAGGCGGTCGAAGCGGCGGGCCGCGACTTGCTGATCGACTCGATGTCCGCCTTCGGCGCCATCGCCCTGCCACCGACCGAGATCCGGTACCAGGCGCTTGTGTCCTCGGCCAACAAGTGCATCGAGGGCGTGCCGGGCTTCGGCTTCGTGCTGGTCCGCACCGAGGCGCTGGAGGCCGCGAAGGGCAACGCCCACTCGCTTGCGCTGGATCTCTACGCGCAATGGGCAACGATGGAGAAGACCGGCCAGTGGCGCTATACCCCGCCCACACACGCCGTCGCCGCCTTTCTCGAGGCGCTGCGCATCCACGAGGCCGAGGGCGGCGTCGCGGCGCGTGGCGCGCGCTACACGGCCAACCGCGATACGCTGGTCAAGGGCATGCGCGGGCTGGGCTTCGAGACGCTTCTGGAAGACCGCTGGCTGTCGCCGATCATCACCACCTTCTTCTGCCCCGCCGACCCGGCCTTTTCGTTCCAGCCGTTCTACGACGGCATGAAGGCGCGTGGCTTCATCATCTACCCCGGCAAGCTGACGCTGGTGGACGGCTTCCGCCTTGGCCACATCGGCCGGATGGACGCGGCCGTGATGGACAAGGTGGTGCAGGCGGTGGCGGAGACGCTGGCAGAAATGGGCGTCATCGACGCCGCGCCGCCCCCGGCGGCACTGGAAGAACGCAACAAACAGGCAGAGGCGGCATGAGCAAGTTCAAGGCAGCGGTGTTCGACTGGGCGGGCACGATGGTCGATTTCGGCTCGTTCGCACCGATGGGCGTTTTCGTAAAGGCGTTCGAGCAGTTCGGCATCCCGGTCACCATCGATCAGGCGCGCGGGCCCATGGGCTCGGCCAAGTGGGACCACATCCGCGCGATGATGGACATGCCCGAGATCGCCGCCGCATGGGAGGCCAAGTACGGCGCAGCACCGACCGACGCCGACGTCGACCGCGTCTACAAGGTCTTCGTGCCGATGAACGAGGAGGTCGCCGCCGACTATGCCGACCTCGTCCCCGGCGCGCTGGAAACCGTGGCCTACCTGCGCGGGCGCGGCATGAAGATCGGCTCGACCACCGGCTACACCCGCTCGATCATGGAGCGCGTCCTGCCCGTCGCCGCGGCGCAGGGCTACAGCCCCGACAACCTCGTCTGCTCGGACGATCTGTCCGAAGGCCGTCCCGGACCGCTGGGCATGTACAAGTGCTTCGTCGATCTCGGCGTCTACCCGGCCGACGCGGTGATCAAGGTCGACGACACCGCCCCCGGCATCGCCGAGGGCCGCGCGGCGGGCTGCGTCACCGTGGGTCTCGCCCTGTCCGGCAACTTCGTGGGCAAGACGCCCGAGGAACTGGCCGAGTGCTCCGAGGCGGAACTGAACACCTTCCGCGAAGGCGCGGCGCGCGTCCTGCGCGAGGCGGGCGCCGATTACATGATCGACACCGTCGCAGACCTTCCCGCGCTCATCGAGCGGCTGGAACGCGGCTGACCGCTTCTTTGGTCCACAAATATCCCCGCCGGAGGCCACGGCCCAAAGGGCCGTCCCTGCCACAACCCCAAACGGCCGTTCACCCCGTGACGGGCATCCCCCGGTCCACCGCCGCGAACTGGTCCCGCGTCTCGCGGTAAGCCCCGGCCGCGTGGACCAGCGCCCGGAAGATCGCCCGCTGGCGCTTGCGGTAGAACAGGTGCTCGGGGTGCCACTGGACGCCAAGCGCGAAGGGATCGCGCACCCGCTCGATCGCCTGGATCATCCCACCCTCGTCCCGCGCCGCGACTTCCAGCCCCCGGCCCAACCGCGCCACGGACTGCGAGTGCAGCGCGTTCACCTTCATCTCGCTCTTGCCCGCGATGCCTTCCAGCCGCGTGCCCTCGACCACCTGCACCCGCCGGCGCGGCAGGATCGTCTTATAGCGCCGCGAGTTCTCATAGACCGAGAACGCGTCCTGATGCAGATCGCCGCCAAGCGCGACGTTCAGCATCTGGCTGCCCCGGCAGATCCCAAGCACGGGGATGTTCTGTTCGAAGGCGGCGCAGCACAGCGCGCGTTCCAGCGTGTCGCGTGCGGGGTCCAGCCGGGCCGAGGCCATCAACTGCCCGCCATAGACATCCGGCGAGATGTCGTCGCCGCCGCCGATCACGATGCCATGCACTGCGTCCAGATCGGGCGCCCGGTTCACGCCCCAGCGCACCGCGCGCCCGCCCGCAAGGTGGATGTTCAGCGCCACCAGCGGGAAGATCCGCCAGCCCGACCGCTGCGAGGTGGTGACGCCGATGATCGGGCGGCTCATGCGTCGCCCCCCTCGGTCAGCCCCGCCTCGATCAGCCCCGCCTCGATCAGTCCGGCCTCGCGCAGCCGCTCGTCGACGGCCGACGCCCATCCGCCGCGCACGCGGTTCCGCAGCCAGCCCCGCCCGCGCCAATCCTCGCGCAGCGCGTCCAGAAGGCCGGGCATCCGCGCCACCTGTTCGACCAGCTGCCAGCGGTTCCACTCATAGGCCACGGCCCAATCGGGATCGCCCAGCCGGCAGTCCGGCAGGCGGTAGTGATAGGTCGGGCGCGCCGACACGCTGGAATCCTCGCCGTGCCGCGCCACGAAACGAGGCTCGTCCAGCCAGCGGATCGCCGGATAAAGGTCCAGCCCGTGGTTCCGGCTGTGTACGTGGTCAAGGTAGATCTCCATGAACCCGGAAAGCCCCGGCAGGTCGCCCGGCTCGGCCAGCGCGTCCAGCAATGACGGGCGGTAGCGGTCGGTGAAGGGCAGCAGGCGGCGGCTGATGTCGACCGGGTCGGTCTGGCGGAACCATTCCTCGAGAAACGCGAAGGCGGTGCCGGTCGCGGGCATGTCGGCACCGCTCTTGTCGGCCAGTTCCGGGTTCAGGTGCAGCCCGAAGCCCAGAAGCACCCCGCCCCGCGTGCCGATCGCGCCTTCCGCCTTCAGCGCATGCATCAGCGCGTCCAGCCGCCCAAGCTTGTCCTGTGCCAGCGGCGCGGTCACAAGTTCGACCGGGATGACCGCCCGCCCGGCATCCAGCCCTGCGCGGGCCCACTGGCCCTTGAATTTCTTGCGCAGCGCGGTGTCGAGGTAGATCTCCAGATCGCCCAGTTCGGACTCCTTGACCACGAAGGACTGCGGCGCCGGTTCCTCCAGCGTGCCGCCCAGTTCCTTCTGCGCCAGTTCCGCCGCCGCGCGTTCGGTCAGGCCGCCGAACTCGATCTCGATCCCGGCCTTTCGCGCGCTGCCGTCGCTGCCGTCCCATCCCGGCAGCGGGTTGAAACGATCACGGGCGAAGCGGGGTCTGTCGAGTGCGTCGGTGGTCATGGGGCAACAGATATGCCGCCCTGCCCGCCCGACAAGCGCAGCAAGCGCGGCGGATCAGCCCAGCCCGTCCAGCACCGCCCGCGCGGCGCGCAGGCCCGGAGGCTCGGCGCCGCGCCCGAGGGCGTCCATCGTCGCAGCCATCGCGCCGTGCTGCTCTGCCAGCGCCTCGGGCGACGACAGCAGGTGGTTCAGCGCGTCGGCAATCGGTTGCGGCCGGCAGTTGGGCCCCATGTATTCCGGAACCGCCTTGGTTCCGGCGACAAGGTTCACCAGCGTGTAGGTGTCGAGCTTCACCATCAGGCTGGCGATCTGCCACGTCAGCCAGTTCATGTCATAGGCCACGACCATCGGCGTGTCCGCTGCGGCAAGTTCCAGCGACACGGTGCCCGAGGCCGCCAGCGCAAGGTCGGCGGCGCGGAAGGCGGCGCGTTTGCGGGCCGTGGCGACATCACCGCGCATGCCGCGCGGGTCCAGCACGACCGGCGCACC
Source organism: Psychromarinibacter sp. S121 (assembly GCF_049801035.1). Taxonomy (NCBI): domain Bacteria; kingdom Pseudomonadati; phylum Pseudomonadota; class Alphaproteobacteria; order Rhodobacterales; family Paracoccaceae; genus Psychromarinibacter; species Psychromarinibacter sp. S121. The sequence goes on along the minus strand of NZ_JBNAGE010000001.1, from coordinate 1,465,815 downwards.
GGGCCACGTCTTGACCATCTCCAGCACGTCGCTGGCCACGTGATCCGCAGCGGGCACGACCACGCGCAGGTCGGGGTGCTGCGTCATCACCGGGCGCAGCGCCTCGCCGAACACCGGCGCCAGACGCCCGACCTCGCCCTTGCGAGAGCCGGGCAGTACCAGCAGCGTGCGCGCGTCGCCCAGCCCCGCCTCGGCGCGGAAGGCGGCAACCTCGGCGTCGGTGGGCACCGTCTCGGCGGCGACGGGATGCCCCACGAAATCGCAGCGCAGCCCGACCTCTTCGAAATACGGCGGCTCGAACGGAAGCAGCGCAAGCAACTGGTCGAGATAGCGCGCCATCTTCGCCGCCCGCCCCGCGCGCCACGCCCAGACCGTCGGCGCGACGTAGTGAACACAGCGGATATCGCTTCGCTCTTTCACCTGCGACGCGACGCGCAGCGAGAAATCCGGTGCGTCGATGGTCAGCAGAACATCCGGCTTCGTTTCGATCACCCAGTCGACCGTCTGGTTCAGGCGGCGCTTGAGGTGGCGGTACTTCGGCAGCACCTCGGCGATGCCCATCACCGACAATTCGTCCATCGGAAAGCGCGAGGTCAGCCCCTCGGCGATCATGTTCGGGCCGCCGATGCCGTCGAACGCGACCCCCGGCACAAGCTGTTTCAGCCCCTGCATCAGCGCCCCGCCAAGGCGGTCGCCCGAGGGCTCGCCGGCAAGGACGAACACGCGCATCAGAACGCTCTCGACAGCAGGAACATGCCGCGCGCCGCGCAGGCTTCGGTCACGGTGGCGCGGTCCAGCAGCAACACGGTCCCCGCCGCGATGACGATGCCCGACAGTCCGGCGGCGGCGGCGGCCTCGATCGTGGCGGGGCCGACCGCCGGCATATCGACCCGCAGATCCTGACCGGGCTTCGGTGCCTTCACCAGCACCCCGCCGCCCCGACGCAGCTTGGCGGGGGTGCGGGCGACGAAATCGAGCATCGCGTCGGTCCCCTGCACCGTCTCGATCCCCAGACACAGCCCGCCATCCACCACAACGCCCTGCCCCACGTCCTCGGGGCCAAGCGCGGTCAGGATGCCCACCGCGCGGTCGATGTCCGCAAGGTCCTTGGCCGAGGGCTTCTTGCCCGCCAGCCGTCCTTCGGGGGTGGTCAGGTCGGGCAAAAGCTCGTAGGCGCCGCGCACCGCGAAACCGGCCTCTTCGAACACCGCAACGACGGTGCGCAGGATCTGGTCGTCGCCGCCCTGCATCGCCTTCAGAAAGCGCGGCGCCAGCATCATGGTCTTGGTGTCGAACCGCGCCGGGTTCAGCACCGGCCGCGCCACACCACCCGCCATCACCACGTCGGTCACATTGGCGGCGCGCAGCTTGCGAAACAGGTCGCCGAACTTCTCATAGGTGGCGTCCGCCGCCTCGACACCATCGGGCGGCGTCACCCCGGCGCCGTTGATGGCGACGAACAGCGCCTCGGGGTGGGCAGCCGCGATCTTGAGGGGCAGCGATCCGCCGCCCGCAATGATCGCCAGACGGCTCATTTCTTCGGGGTCAGGAAGTGACGGTCGCTGTCGGTGAGGATAAACTCGGCGACCTCGCGCACATAGGCGCTTTCGGTCTCTTCCATCAGACGGGCGGCGCGCTCGTGGAAGCTGCCTTCGCCCTCGCCCAGATCCTTGTAGGCCGCCCGCAGCGCCGAGATTTCGGCCCGGTCAATGCCCTTGCGGCGAAGTCCGACAAGGTTCAGTCCGCGAAGCTCGCCCGCCTCGGCGTCGACCATGCCGTAGGGGATCACGTCCTTGGCGACCTTGGTCACGCCGCCGATGATCGCGCCCTTGCCGATGCGCACCCACTGGTGCACGCCCGAGATGCCGCCGATGATCACGTCGTCGCCGATGGTGGCGTGGCCGGCGATGCCGGACTGGTTCACCACGATCACACGGCTGCCGATCCGCACGTCATGGGCGACGTGAACGCCCGCCATGAACAGGCAGTCGTCGCCGATGCTGGTCAGCCCGCCGCCGTGGGCGGTGCCGGGGTTCATCGTCACGTGCTCGCGGATCGTATTCCGCGCGCCGATCACAAGCCGGGTATCCTCGCCCGCGAACTTCAGGTCCTGCGGGATGTCGCCGATCGAGCAGAACGGAAAGACCTCGGTCTTTTCGCCGATCTCGGTGTCGCCGGTGATGACGTTGTGGCTTTTGACCCGCACGCCGGCGTGCAGCTTCACCTTCGGCCCGATCACCGAAAAGGCGCCGACCTCGACCTCCGGCCCGATCACGGCGCCGTCTTCGATGATGGCGCTGGGATGGATCCGCGCGGTGGCGTCGATGCTCATGGCTCAGGCTCCGGGCGTCAGGTCGACCATCGCGGCGAACTCGGCCTCGGCGGCCTTCTGGCCGTCCACCTCGGCAACGCCGAGGAACTTGAGAACCTTGCCGCCGGTGCGCAGGCCGGTGATGTGCAGCTTAAGCTGATCGCCCGGCACCACCTTGCGGCGGAACTTGGCCTTGTCGACGCTCATCAGGTAGATCAGCAGGTTCGTATCGGTGATGTCGTTCGCGACACCGATCATGATGCCTGCGGTCTGGGCCATCGCTTCGATGATCGTCACGCCGGGCATGATCGGCGTTCCGGGGAAGTGACCCTGAAAATGCGGCTCGTTGAAGGTGACGTTCTTGATGCCGGTGGCCGAGTTGGTGCCGTCGATATCCACCACCCGGTCAACGAGCAGGAACGGATAGCGGTGCGGCAGGATCCGCTGGATCATGTCCGTGTCGGCAGTCTTAAGGGCATCGGTCATGGACGCCGTCCTTCTACAGTTCTAAAGGCCCGCGTCCTCTATCAAGCAACCCGGGGTTAAACAAGATTTGCCGCGCAAAGCCTCAGTTGCCGTCCGCCGGGGTTTCGTCCTCGGGCGCAGCGGGGGCGTCCGGCGAAACGGTTTCGGGCTCGTCTTCTGGCTCGGTTTCTGGCTGGGGCGGGTTCAGCAGATCCGCCGGGCGCTCGACCGGAGACGCCGGAAGCGGCTCGGTCAGGTTGCCGTCCGCGTCCAGCAACACCGCGTCGATCCGGGCGATGGCGGCCTCGGTTATGTCGACGGTCTCGGCTGACAGCAGCACCGTGCGGCGGTCGAGGATCATCAGCGCGCCGCGTTCGCGCGCCACCTCGGCAAGGATGGGGGTGATCCGCCGCAGGAACAACTGGCGTTCTTCGTCCCGCATCGTCTGCAGGTCGCGTTCCTTGCCGTCCTGCTCGGCTCGGATGCGCTGAACCTTCTCGTCGAACGCGTCGGCGAGGCGGCGGAATTCCTCGGGCGCCAGTGTCTCTCGCTTCTCGGTCAGGTCCAGTTCCTCGGCGGTCAGCTCCGCTTCGATCGTGCGGTTCTCGGACGCCAGTTCCGACGCGCGCTGCTCGATCTCGTCGATAATGCGCGCGGCGGCCTCGGACTCGGCGTAAAGCCGTTCCTGGTCAAGGGTGAGGATGGGGAAGCCGACAAAGGGCGGCTGGCCGTCCTGCGCCGCCGCCGGAACACCGGCGGCGGCGAGGAATGTCATCAGAAGACCCGCAAGCAGGCCGTTCCGGCGCCTTGCGCGATGCAACCGCGCCATGGCGTCAGAACCGGGTCGAGATCGTCAGTTCGAACTCGCGCTCGCGGTCGTAGTCTTCTTTCTTGATCGCTTTCGAGTAGTTAAACCGCAGCGGACCAAGCGGCGTGTCCCAGAACAGCGAGATACCGGCGACAGAGCGGATGTTGAAGCTGTCATCGACAAGCCCCGTTCCGTTCACGTCATCCAGACCCCAGACCGAGCCTACGTCGACAAACACACCGCCGTGGATGCCGTATTCTTCCGGCAGGCCCAGCGGGAATTCCGCCTCGAACTTGGCGACCGCGAAGTAGTTGCCTCCAAGCGCGTCCTCGTTCACCGCCGCGTTGTCGCGCGGGCCAAGGCCGTAGTACTCGAAGCCACGGATCTTGCCGTTCAAGGTGAAGCGGTCGACGATCCGGCTGTCCGAGCTGTTGTTGAGCGAGTTCAGCGCGCCGCCCTCGAAGATCGCCCGCAGAGTCACTTCGTCGTTCAGCACCTTGGTCTCGGCCACCGCCAGCATCTCGGACTTCACATAGGACACGTCCCCGGCCACGCCGGCGAAATCCTGGCTCCAGCGCAGGACCAGACCGGAGTCCGGGTCGAGGCCGGTGCGCAGCGTCCGGAAGGTCAGGTCATAGCCCAGACCCAGCGTCCACTCGCCGCCCCGCGTCGCTTCGCGCTGCAGGATCTCGGACGAGTCGGTCGGCACGCTGTACAGGTCGGTGAAGCGCCCGAACGTGTTGACCCCCATCCGCGTGAACTCGTTCAGCGGGAAATCGAAGCCGGTGGTGATGTTCCCCACGGTCGTCGAATAGGTGGTGTCGTTCGCCGAGTCCGCCGTCGAATAGCTGACCGAGAAGAAGTAGGCCACGTTGCGGCCCAGGAACGCCGGTTCGCGGAAGTTGAACCCGTAGGTCCCGGTTCCGGCCCCCGCAGCGATGTCGAACCCAAGGGTCTGCCCACGGCCAAGGAAGTTGCGTTCCGAGAAGTTGAAGGTCAGGCCGAAGCCGGTCGACGACGAATAGGTCGCGCCAAAGCCCAGCGAGCCGGTCGGCTGTTCCTCGACATCGACGTCGACGATCACCTGATCCGGGCTGGACCCGGCGCGCGGCGTGACGTTGGCCGACGAGAAGAACCCAAGCGCCTCGATACGCGACGCCGCCTCGCGGATTTCACGCGGGTTGAACGGGTCGCCTTCGACGGCGGTGAACTGGCGCCGGATCACACGGTCAAGCGTCGTCGCGTTGCCCTCGATATCAATGCGTTCCACGAAGATACGCGGGCCACGGACCAGCGCGAACTCGATGTTCAGCAACAGGTTGCGGTCGTCCCGCGTGACGCGCGGGTCAACGCGGATGAAGTCGAGATCCTGCTGCACCGCAAGCCGTTCCAGACGCGCGATGGTCGTGTCGATGTCCACCGGGCTGTAGGTCTGGCCGGGCCGAAGCTTGATCGCCGCCTGATAGGCCGCGACGTCGATCTCGGGCAGATCGGACGAGGCCGAGATATTCCCGTAAGAGAACTTCTGCCCCTCCTGCACCGTAAAGGTGACGAAGAAGGCATTGCGTTCGCGGGAAAATTCCGACGCGACGGACAGGATCTGAAAGTCGACATACCCGCGCGAGCGGTAGAAGTCGGTCAGCACCTGACGGTCGAACTGGATGCGGTCGCCGATGAAGGTGTCGCGCTGAACCAGCGTACGGAACAGGCCCGCCTGCTTGGAATCCAGCACCCGGCGCAGACGACGGTCCGAGAAGTCGCGGTTGCCGACGAAGCTGATGCGCTCCACCTCGATCACGCGGCCCTCGTTGACCTCGAACACCAGATCGACGCGGTTGTTGGACCGCTTGATGATCACCGGGGTCACGGTCGCGGCCAGACGGCCCGCCTCTTCGTAGGCATCGACGATGGTCTGCGCATCGGCTTCGGCCACGTTGGGCGAATAGACCCGCCGAGGCTGCGACCGGATCAGCGGCAGCAGGATCTCGTCCTTCAGACGCTGGTTCCCCTCGATGCTGATCCGGTTGATCGACGGATACTCCTGCACCGAAATCAGAAGGGTTCCGCCGCGTGGCTCGATCGCCACCGATTCAAAAAGCCCCGAGCCCAGAATATTCTGGTACGCCGTATTCAACTGACCCGCGCTGACAGCGTCGCCCGGGTTGATTCCCGCGTAGGACAGGATCGTTCCAGTCTCGATACGCGTATTGCCTTCAACGTCGATCCGGCCAAAGCGGTAGGTCTGGGCCGAAGCCTCGTCCACCGAAACGGCAAAAATCACAGTAAAAGCGAGAAGAATGGCAGCAAATGCTCGGAGGATACCGCCTTGGGCGATCTGGCCGTTGCGCCGCGTGGCGAGGTGTGCCCGCTTCATCAGTCCCTATCCCACCGAATTAGTTGTTTTCAGTGTGCTATCGCGAAAGAGAGGCCGAGTCAAAAACGTAAAAGCACCCACCGATGCTTATCGATGGGTGCGCAAACTACCAGATATTGTGGATAAAATAGCGTTCGGGCCGTGCCCTTGTGCGCTATTCCCCCATGATCACAGCGAGATGATGAAGGCTGCCGCGTACAGCGCGCCGGCGGCGCCGCCAGCGAAAAGGATCCGATCCCAGTTCAGGTTGGCCAACAGCGTGAGACCACGGTAGCCGGACTGAAGGGTTTGCATGTCTGCCTCCGAGATAGCGTTTTGCTTTCAGGGATGTAACTAGGGAGCGTTTAGGGCGGAAATGCGGCACCGAGGGGCCGCTTTCACGACGTCTGCCAGAGGGTTCGGGGGGCCGCGAATCGGCCCCCTCCCCGCATGGCTTTAGGCGGCCCCGATCAGGGGCAGAACAGGTCGTTCGACAGGGCGAACACCATCAGCGTCAGCAAAAGCGCCAGACCGATCGTCATCAGGATGCGCAATGCGCGGTCGCTGGGCGGCTTTCCGGTCAGCGCTTCGTAGGCGTGGAACACCAGATGCCCGCCGTCCAGCACCGGGATCGGGAACAGGTTCAGAAGTCCGACGGCGGTCGACAGAACCGCGATGAACCAGATGAAGCTTTCCAGCCCCTGACTTGCCGCCGCGCCGCTGGTCTGGGCGATGCCGATCGGCCCGCGCAGGTTGCACGAGGAAATCGCACCCTTCGCCATGTGCCACAGGCCCGACAGCGAGGACCGCACGATAAAGATCGTCTGGTTCACGCCATACTGCGCCGCATCGACGAGACCGGGCGTTTCGGTCATCGGTTCGAACACCAGCCCGCCGGTGATGCCGATCAGCCAGCGCGTCTCGAACCCGCCGTCTTCCAGCGGCAGGTCCATGCGGCGCGGGGTCAGGCCCACATCGAAGGTCTCGCCGTCGCGCCAGACGGTGAAAGTCATTTCAGAGCCGTCGGACTCGCCCACCGCCACGCGCAGTTCTTCGAAGCTGACGATCGGCTGGCCGTCGATGGCGGTGATCACGTCGCCGCTTTCCAGCCCCGCCTCCATCGCCGCCGAGCCGGCGGTCAGACCGGAGACAAGCGCCGGGTACGGATAGGGCCCGGTCGTTTCCACCTCGGCCCCGTCGCGGCGCAGGCTGTAGGCAAGCGTCTCTGTTACCGGCAGCGTCTCGATGAAATCGCGGAACTCGGCGACTTCGGGCGTTTCCTGACCCTCGATCGCAAGGATCTCGTCGCCCGGCTGAAGGTGATCCTCAAGCCCCGGAACCTCGCGGATCTGGCCCACGGTCAGCGGGTCGCTGGCGACGCCGGTGAACAGGATCACGCCCGCGAAGACGATGATCGACAGGATGAAATTGAACACCGGACCGGCGGCGACCGTGAACATCCGCGCCCAAAGCGGCGCGCCGTGCATGGTGTGCCGCTTCTCGGCATCGCTCAGCGTGTCCATCACGTCGCTGGCCTTGTCGCTGGCCGCGCCGGCATCGCCAAGAAACTTGACGTAGCCGCCGAACGGAAGCGCCGCGACCTGCCATTGGGTGCCGTACTTGTCGGTGCGCTTGAACAGGACCGGGCCGAAACCCAGCGAGAACACCTCTGCCTTGATGCCGCACCAGCGGCCCACGATGTAGTGGCCGTATTCATGAACCGCGACGATCACCGACAGCGCGATGACGAAAGCGCCAACCGTGTAAAGCGTGTTACCGAAGGTCGGGATGAGATCCGTCAGTTCCAATACTGCTGCCTCTTATATGTTTTCTTGGATCGCCTCGGCGGCTCGAACCCGGGCCAGATGATCCATTTGCCGGACGTTATCAAGGTCGATTTGGGCCGAACTAAGGCCCGGATCGGATGACAATCGTGTCAAAACTGTATCGACTATCTCCGACATGGCAGTAAATCGAATTCGTTTTTCGATAAAGGCATCGAGTGCTTTTTCTTTCGCCGCGTTGAACGCAGCCCCCGCCAGACCGCCGGTTTCCATCACCTCGCGGGCCAGCCGCAGCGCGGGCCAGCGCGTCTCGCAGGGTGCGCGGAAGGTGAGCTTTGCGATGCTGGCAAGGTCCAGCCGTTCCACCGGCACGTCGCCCCGCTGCGGCCAGTGCAGCGCGTAGCCGATGGCATGGCGCATGTCGGGCGGCCCGAGATGCGCCATCAGCGCGCCGTCGCGGAAGCCCACAAGCGCGTGGATCAGGCTTTCGGGATGGACCACGACCTCGATCTGTGCGGGCTGGACGTCGAAGAATTCCTTGGTCTCGATCAGCTCCAGCGCCTTGTTGAACATGGTGGCGCTGTCGATGGTGATCCGCTGGCCCATGTCCCAGTTGGGATGGGTCGCGGCCTGCTCGGGCGTGGCATCCGACAGCCGCTCCAGCGGCCAATCGCGGAACGCGCCGCCCGAGGCGGTGATCACGATGCGCTCGACATCCTCGATGCCCTCGCCCACCAGCGCCTGAAACACGCCAGAGTGTTCGCTGTCGACCGGAAGGATGGTCGCGCCATGCTCTGCCGCCGTCCGCATCAAAAGCGGCCCTGCGGTCACAAGGCTTTCCTTGTTGGCCAGCGCCAGCGTCGTGCCGTGCTTCAGCGCGGTCAGGCCGGGCAAAAGCCCCGCCGCCCCGACGATGGCCGACATGATCCAGTCCGCGGGCCGCTCGGCGGCCTCGATCAAGGCGCCCTCGCCCGCCGCCACCTCGACCCCCGAGCCGGCCAGCGCATCGCGCAGTTCCGGCAACCGCTCCTCGTGCGCGGTCACGGCCACCTGCGCCTTCAGCCGCCGCGCATCGGCGGCCAGTTGGGCGATGTTGCCGCCACCGGTCAGGGCCACGACCTCGAACCCGTCGGGGTCGCGGTCGATCAGGTCTATGGTGTTCTGTCCGATGGACCCAGTGGCCCCGAAGATCGTTACGCGGCGGGTCATGTCACAGGATAAGGTCGGGAACGTCCACGAATTGCGCCACAAGCAGCATGAACAGTGCGCCGCCCATGAGGCCGTCGAAGCGGTCGAACAGGCCGCCGTGGCCCGGCAGCAGGGTCGAGCTGTCTTTCACGTCCATCTTCCGCTTCACCGCGCTTTCCGCGATGTCGCCAAGCTGCGACGCGAAACTGAGAAGGACCGAAATCCAGATCAGGTCCCGCCCGGCATCGGTGATCTGTAGAAACACAAGCGCCACCAGCGCCGCCGCGGCCCAGCCGCACAGAACGCCGGACCACGTCTTTTTGGGGCTGACCGCGGGCCAGAACTTTGGCCCGCCCAGCGAGCGGCCCCCGAAATAGCCCGCGACATCGGTCGCGACGACGGTGAAGATCAGCCACAGCAGCCAGACCAGCCCGTGCGTGTCGCGGGCCCAGACCATGCCATGCCCGAAGACGAGGATCGCGAAACCGAAGCCAAGGAAGATCGCCACGTGCTTTTTCAGAAGCCCCGCCCCGACCAGTGCGGGCGCGGCAAGCAGCGGGATGGTGAAGATCGGCGGCAGGAAACGGGCGATCAGCAGCGCGGCAGCGCCCAAAAGCGCCACTTGCAGCGCTTCGGACCCTTTCGAGGGCGCCAGCATCAGCGCCAGTTCCCACAGCATCACCGCGACAGCCACCGCAGCCGCGATGGCGAACAGCGTGCCACCCGCGTAGACGACCGTGACCCCGACAAGCGTCAGCACCCCACTGGTGATGACCCTCGGGCGCAAGTCCTCCCAACTGCGCCCATGCCATTTCATGTCAGAACGGCACCGAACCGGCGCTCGCGGCCTGCAAAGTTGCGAACGATTCCGCCGAAGATGTCGGGGGTGAAGTCCGGCCACAGCGTGTCGATGAATTCATACTCGGCATAGGCCGACTGCCACAGCAGGAAGTTCGAGATCCGGGCCTCGCCGCTGGTGCGGATAACCAGATCCGGGTCCGGAAGAACGCATGTATCCAGATACTTGGGCAGCGTTTCCTCATCCACCTTGGTCGGGTCGAGACGGCCATCGGCCACGTCCTGCGCCAGCCGCTTGGTGGCACGGGCCACCTCGTCGCGGCCGCCGTAGTTCAGCGCGATGGTCAGGTGGACCTTGTCGTTCCTCGAGGTCAGCAGTTCCAGCTCGTCCATCAGCTTCTGCAGCTTGCGGTCCAGCCGCAGGCGGTCACCGATAAAGCGGACGCGGACGCCCTCGGCCAGCAGGTCACGCGCCTCGCGCTGGATGTAGCGGCGGAACAGGCTCATCAGGCCGGTGACCTCGGACTGGGTGCGTTTCCAGTTCTCGGTCGAAAAAGCGAAGATGGTCAGGTACTTGACGCCGATGTCGGGACAGGCGCGCACGATCTCCTTGACGCGCTTCGCACCTGCATGGTGGCCATACAGCCGGGGCTTGCCACGGGCCTGCGCCCAGCGGCCGTTGCCGTCCATGATGATCGCGACATGTTCGGCGCCCGTCCTGCGTGCTTCCGCCATCTGCTTCGCTCCTAGCCTCGTTGGTCTATGTCGTTGGGGTCAAAAGTCTTGTACCGAACGACCTTAACCGGCCGCCTCGGGCGCGGGCCACCGAAAACAGGCCCGTCCCGGTGTCAGGGTGACGGTGTCACACCTGCATGATTTCTTCCTGCTTGGTCTCAAGAGCGGTGTCCACGGCCTTGATGTGCTTGTCCGTGAGTTCCTGAATCTCGTCATGCCAGAGCTTCTGCTCGTCCTCGGACATTCCTTCGTTCTTGCCCTTCTTAAGCTGTTCCATCCCGTCGCGGCGCACGTTGCGGATCGCCACGCGGGCGTTCTCGGCATACTGGCCGGCGACCTTGGTCAGCTCGCGGCGGCGTTCTTCGTTCAACTCGGGGATCGGCAGCATGATGATCGTGCCGTTCATCTGGGGGTTGATCCCCAGCCCGCTCTCACGGATCGCCTTTTCAACTTTGTTAACAAGCGACTTGTCCCAGACGTTGATCGTCACCATCCGCGGCTCGGGAACGTTGACGGTCCCCACCTGGTTGATCGGGGTCTGCGAGCCGTAGGCGTCCACCGTGATCGGTTCGACCATCGAGGCCGAGGCGCGCCCGGTCCGGAGCGAGGCGAATTCCTGCCGCAGCGAGGTCATGGCGCCGTCCATGCGGCGGTTCAGGTCGTCGATGTCGATCGTGAAGTCTTCGGACATGCTGCGAGTTCCGTTAAAGTCTGCCGTCGTTTTGCCGGGTCATATGCCATAGAGCCCCGGATGTATAGCTTTCATGCCAGTCATTTGCGCCACACCGCGCCTTGGGACGCGGCATGGAATTGTTTCCCATCCGGCGACAATCCGTCCGCGCTGGCCCCGGTGTTAACCCTGCCCCGCATGGCGGATCCGCCGACGGACACAGGCCTAGCCGTGCACCGTGGTATAGGTGCCCTGCCCCGCAAGGATGCCGCGGAAGCCGCCCGGCTCGTCCAGCGAGAACACGATGATCGGCAACGAGTTGTCGCGGGCCAGCGCAATGGCCGAGGCATCCATCACGCCAAGGTGCTTTTGCAGGACCTCGTCGTAGGTCACCTTTTCATAGCGCTTGGCGTCCGGGTTCTTCTTCGGGTCGCTGTCGTACACGCCGTCGACCTTGGTGCCTTTGAAGATCGCCTCGCAGGCCATCTCGTTGGCGCGCAGGGTCGCGGCGGTGTCGGTGGTGAAATACGGGTTACCGGTGCCGGCGGCGAAGATGCAGACCCGCTTCTTCTCGAGGTGCCGCACCGCGCGGCGCCGGATGTAGGGTTCGGCGACCTCGTCCATCCGGATCGCGCTGATCACCCGTGTGAAGACGCCGTGCCCTTCCAGCGCGGACTGCATCGCCAGCGCGTTCATCACGGTGGCCAGCATCCCCATGTAGTCGGCGGTGGTGCGCTCCATCCCCTGCGCCGAGCCCGCAAGGCCCCGGAAGATGTTGCCGCCGCCGATCACCATGCAGATCTCGACGCCAAGATCGTGGACCGATTTCACTTCCTTCGCGATGCGTTCGACCGTCGGCGGGTGCAGGCCATAGCCCTGGTCGCCCATCAGCGCCTCACCCGAAATCTTCAACAAAACACGATTGTACTTGGTGGCCGGCGTCATCGCTGCGGCTTCGGTCATGGCATCGCCCCTGGTCGCCCCTTAACTCCGCCGGCAAAATGTCGGAAAAGGCCCCCATGTTCAATCCGGAACCGACCCCATGCGCGACGGCTGGCTGAAGTCGCTCGACGCCGAGCGCCCCGTGCTGATCGCGGGCCCCACGGCCAGCGGCAAATCCGCACTGGCGCTGGAGGTGGTCAGCCGCCAGGGCGGCGTGGTGGTGAACGCCGATGCGTTACAGGTGTTCGAGAACTGGCGCATCCTGACCGCGCGGCCCGGACGCGACGAGGAATCGGTAGCGCCGCACCTGCTGTACGGCCACATCGCGGGCGACGCAGAATATTCGGTCGGACACTGGCTGCGCGAACTGCAAGCGATCCTTCAAGGTGAGGCGCGGCCGGTTATCGTGGGCGGGACGGGTCTGTATTTCACCGCGCTCACCTCGGGCCTCGCCCTTATCCCTCCGACCCCGCCAGACATCCGCGCCCGCGCCACTGCGATCGTGCAGCAGGACGGAGCAAAGGCGCTGCTGGCCGATCTCGATGCCGCGTCGGCCCAGCGGATCGACACCCGCAACCCGATGCGGGTCCAGCGCGCCTGGGAGGTGTTGCAGACGACCGGCCGGGGCATCGCGGCTTGGCACGACGACACCCCGCCGCCGCTGTTACCCATCGAAAAGGCGCAACCCGTGCTTCTGGACGCCGACCGCGACTGGCTGGGCGACCGGATCGACCGGCGGTTCGACGCGATGATGGCGGATGGCGCGCTGGACGAGGCGCAAAGGAACCTCGACTCGGGGTTCGATTCGTCCTGGCCCTCCGCGAAAGCCATCGGCGCACCGGAATTAATCGGTTATCTGAAAGGCGACCGGTGCCTGAAAGCCGCAGTTGCCGACGGAAAAATCGCAACAAGACAATTCGCCAAGAGACAACGGACATGGTTTCGGTCCAAGATGACTCAATGGACGACAGTCGTGCTGCCCTGACTGCCATTTCATCGGATCGATTCTGCCGTCGTTCCGGGCATTCTCGTGGGACAGTGCACTGTGACACCTGGGACAGTGACGATTATCGAATTCCATGAGGATTTTCAGCGAGACCCGACCCGATATTAACATGGCGCACAAGACGCGCCGGTTCCGTATCGAGAATCTGCCGCGCGTGACGCCCGAAACGCGCTGGCGTACCGAAGCCATGCGCTCTTACGCGCAGCCGCTTCTTCTGTGGTTCACCCGCGGACAGGGACGGATCACCGTCGCCGGCGTCACGCACGGCTTCGGCCCGCACCACGCGGTTTTCCTGCCTGCGAACACGATGCACGGCTACGAGATGACCGGACAGGTGTTCGGCACCGCCGTCTATCTGCCGCCGGACCGCAGCCTGAACCTGCCCGAGGAACCGCTGCACCTGCGTTTCCGCGACGTGCAGCAGCAGGCCGAACTCTCGAACATGATCGAGAACATCCAGAACGAGCTGAAGTCGGACCGCCCCGGCAAGGACCGTGCGATGCTGGCCCATGCCGGCCTGCTGTCGGTCTGGCTGGACCGCGAGGTCGACGGCGGTGACCGACAGGATCTGCATCCCGACGCCGCCCGCCGCCTTGCCGCCGCCTACTCGGCGATGGTCGAGCGCGATTTCAAGCACGGCCAGACGATCAACTACTTCGCCGCGCAGCTTGGCGTCACGCCGACGCACCTGACGCGCTGCTGCAAGATCGCCTGTGGCCGATCGGCCTCGGCCCTGCTGGCCGACCGCATTCACTTCGAGGCGCGCCGCCTGCTGACCGAGACGCGGCGCCCGGTGAAGGAAATCGCGGACGAACTGGGCTTCAACTCGGCGGCCTATTTCACCCGCGCGTTCCAGAAACAGACGGGTGTGACGCCGACCACGTTCCGCAAGCTCGGCTGACGCCGGGACGCGGACCGCCGCTGCGACAAACAAAAAGGACCGCCCGCGCCGCCGCCGGGCGGTCCTTTGCTTTGGACCCCGGCGCGAAAGCACACCCACAAGTCATTGTAATTTGGCTTGCAATGTCGGCACGTGTCGCTTTTCTTGTAGGCTGATGTCGCTTTTGGACCTTTTCACGCCGGAAGCGAACGTTGACGCGTTACGGAAAACCGTGCGCAATGATGCGATCAAGGAGGCAGCCGCTGGAACAACCGCGCGCGACCCGAACGACGCCTGCGGTGGACCGGACCGGCCGTCTTCCCAACGAAGACATGAGTCTCACAGGGAGAGAACGATGACGCTGCACAGCGACAAGGGGCGAATTCACCCCGCTGCCCGTATGTACGCGGACGAATACCGCGCCGGCCTGATGGACCGGCGCGAATTCCTGACACGCGCCACCTCGATGGGCGTGGGCGCCGCCGCGGCCTACGGGCTGATCGGCGCAGCGCAGCCCGCGCATGCGCAGGGCGACATGCCGATGGGCGGCACCATGCGCGTGCAGATGTCGGTGCGCGAACTGAAGGACACCCGCACGTGGGACTGGTCCGAGATCGCGAACCAGTGCCGCGGCACGCTGGAATACCTCGTCGAGTACAACAACGACGGCACGTTCCGCGGCATGCTGCTGGAAGGCTGGGAAATCAACGATGACGCCACCGAATACACGCTGATGGTCCGCCCGGGCGTCACGTGGAACAACGGCGACCCGTTCACCGCCGAGGATGTGGCCCGCAACATCACCCGCTGGTGCGAGAAGGACGTCGAGGCGAACTCGATGGCCGGCCGCATGGCGGCGCTGATCGACCCCGACACGGGCGTCGCCATCGAGGGCGCGATCGAGGTGGTCGACGACATGACCGTGGCGTTGCACCTGCCGGCTTCGGACATCTCGCTGATTGCGAACTTTACCGACTATCCTGCTGCAATCGTTCATGAATCCTTCGATCCCAACGACGTGATGAACGCGGTGGGCACCGGTCCTTATCTGATCACCGAACTCGAAGTCGGCGTGAAATGCGTTCTGACCAAGAACGAGGATCACGCGTGGTGGGGCACCGAGGTCTACGGCGGCCCGTATCTCGACAGCATCGAGTACATCGACTATGGCACCGACCCCGCCGCTTGGCTGGCGGCCATCGAGTCCGAAGAGGTCGATTTCCTCCATGAATCCGTGGGCGAGTTCATCGACGTGATGGACGGGCTTGGTCTTGTGAAGACCGAGGTGGTCACGATGGCGACCCTGGTGATCCGGCCGAACCAGCTGGCAGAGGTCGACGGTAAGATGCCCTATGCCGACGCCCGCGTCCGCAAGGCCATCGCGATGGCGGTCGACAACAACGTGCTGCTGGAACTGGGCTACGGCAACCGGGGCGAGGTCGCCCAGAACCACCACGCCGGTCCGAAGCACCCGGAATACGCCGACATCGGCGATCCGGCCTACGACCCGGAGGGCGCGATGGCGCTGCTGGAAGAGGCCGGCATGGCCGATTTCGAGCACGAGATCATCTCGATCGACGACGACTGGCGCCGCAACACCACCGACGCCGTCGCGGCCCAGCTGCGCGACGCCGGTTTCAACGTGAAACGCACCATCCTGCCCGGCTCGACCTTCTGGAACGACTGGACCAAGTACCCGTTCTCGTCGACCAACTGGAACCACCGACCGCTTGCGGTGCAGATCTGGGCCCTGGCCTATCGTTCGGGAGAGGCGTGGAACGAGTTCGGCTGGTCGAACGAAGAGTTCGACGGCCTGCTGGCGGATGCGCTGTCGGTGGCCGACGCCGGGAAGCGCGCCGAAGTCGCGGCCAAGTGCGAGGAACTGATCCAGTCCGAGGGCGTGACGATCCAGCCCTACTGGCGCTCGCTTTACCGCCATGCGGTCGAGGGTGTGATGGGGGCCGAACAGCACATCACCTTCGAACACCACCACTACAAATGGGCCAAGGCGTAAGCCTTCGCTGACAGACAGGCCGCGCCCGGCGACCGGGCGCGGCCGACCCAGCCAACGGATCGCGGCGGGCCCCCGCCCGCACCAGACGCCGCAAAGGCGCGTGCCGGTCCAGCCAGACAGGGGACGCCATGGCGTTATTCATCCTCCGCCGGGTCGGGATCATGATCCTGACGGCGATCTGCCTGACCTTCATCGTCTTCTTCCTGACGAACCTGTATCCGAACCTCGAAAAGCTCGCGAAGACCGAGGGCAACCAGCGCATGAGCGACGAACAGGTCGAACTGTGGCTGGCCAACCGCGGCTATGACCGCAACCTGTTCGTGAAATACGGCGAATGGCTGGGCGTGGTGCCCGGCTATGTCATCGAGGACGCCGACGGCACCGTGCGCGGACGCTGCTTCGGGACGGGCGAGGAGCCGGCCGGCGCACGCAGGTTCTGCGGCGTGCTGCAGGGCGACTGGGGCCAGTCCACCCGCTTCGGCGAGCCGGTGCAGGATATCGTGTTCAAGCGGCTGGGCCTGACCGGCTGGCTGATGCTGGCGGTGATGTGCGTCATGGTCCCCGGCGCGCTGATCATCGGCGTGCTGGCGGGGATGCGCGAGGGCTCGAAGCTGGACCGCTCGCTGTCGACGGTGTCGATCCTGACCACCGCGACGCCGGAATATGTCTCGGGGGTGATCTTCATCGCGGTCTTCGCCTCGTCGGCGGTCGGGCTGAAATGGTTCAAGGGCACCGCGACCAGCGCGATGGACGACATCACCTTCGCCAATTTCACCCTGCCGGTGCTGACCATCGCACTGTACGGCATGGGCTATATCGCCCGGATGACCCGCGCCTCGATGGCCGAGGTGATGACCGCCCAGTACATCCGCACCGCGCGGCTGAAGGGCGTATCGTTCCGCGCCATCGTGCTGAAACACGCCCTGCGCAACGCGCTGATCGCGCCGTTCACGGTGATCATGCTGCAGTTCCCGTGGCTGCTGAACGGCGTGGTGATCGTGGAGACGCTGTTCAACTACAAAGGCTTCGGCTGGACGCTGGTGGAAGCCGCCGGCAACAACGACATCGAGTTACTGCTGGGGGTCTCGGTGGTGTCGGTCTTCGTCGTGCTGATCACGCAGCTGATCTCGGACGTGGGCTATGTCTTCCTCAATCCACGGATCAGGGTGACGTGATGCGACAGGTGCGAACATCGGGCGTGGCGCCGGTCGCCGGAGGCCGAGGGGGCTCTGCCCCCGCCCTTCGGGCCCCCCGGGATATTTTCGGACCAAAGAAGCCGTCGGACGGGAGGTGCCCATGGAACCGTTGAGCTGGACCGGGGCGATGGGCCCGGTGCTGAACCCGCTGTTGCTGGCGGCGGTGGCGGTGTTCGTCGTGTCGCTGGCGGTGCAGGTGGTGCTGTCGCTGGTGACCACCCGCCCGGTACCGGACGGGCCGACGCTTTCCGCGCCGCGCGGCCTGTCGGACTATGCCGGGCTGGGCGTGACGGCGGGGTTCGGGCTGGCGGTGCTGGTCTGCCTTGCCTACCTGGTCGGCGGTCTGGTGATCCCGGGCTACAAGGCGAAGGGCATCCTTGGCTGCCTGTCGCAGCGCTTGTGGCCGGTGTGGCTGTCGCTTGTCGTGGTTTTCGTGCTGTCCTTCGGCTTCAAGCGGCGGCTGGGCCTGTACGGCAAGCTGTTCGACTCGACCATCGGGATGCTGGGCTTCGCGCTGGTGATGTTCTGGGTCTTCGCCGGGATCTATGGCGCGATGGACCTGATCCTGACACACGATCCGCTGAGCCAGGTGTCGGGGATGAAGAACAAGGTTCCGGGCACACCCCTGTCGGGGGCCGAGGACGGCGATTATCCCTATTACCTGCTGGGCGGGGACAACCTGGCCCGCGACGTGTTCAGCCGGATGATCGCGGGCGCGTGGGAGGTGATCAAGATCGCCCCCTTCGCCACGTTGTTCGCCTTCATGGTCGGCATCACGCTGGGGCTGCCCGCCGCCTATTACGGCGGCAAGCTGGACACCGTGCTGAGCTTCGCGGCGAACCTGATCCTCGCCTTCCCGGTGATCTTGCTGTTCTACCTGCTGGTGACACCCGAGATCGTGGCGACGGGCATTCCCGTCTACATGGCGGCGGTGCTGTTCGTCTTCCCGATCCTGTTCTTCGTGGTGCTGTTCAACTCGCGCTTCCACACCCAGCCGCAAAAGCGCGCGCTGTATATCGGCATCACGCTGGTGCTGGGGCTGTGGCTGTATCTCGGGATCGCGTGGAACGCCGACCCGCTGGGGATCATCTCGTTCCCGCCGAACCTGCTGGTGGTGTTCGTGTCGGTGGTGTTCGTGAACTCGCCGACCGTGTTCCGCATCGTTCGGGGGCTGGCGCTGGACATCAAGACCCGCGACTACGTCGCCGCCGCCCAGACCCGGGGCGAGGGTCCGTGGTACATCATGCTGTGGGAGATCCTGCCCAACGCGCGCGGCCCGCTGATCGTCGATTTCTGCCTGCGCATCGGCTACACGACCATCCTGTTGGGAACGCTGGGCTTCTTCGGGCTGGGCCTGTCGCCCGAGAGCCCGGACTGGGGGTCCACGATCAACGAGGGGCGCAAGTTGCTGTCGATCTACCTGCACCCGGCGATCACGCCCGCGCTGGCGTTGCTGTCGCTTGTGCTGGGGCTGAACCTGCTGGCCGACGGCCTGCGCGAAGAGAGCTTGCGGGATTGATGGGCGTGGGGCGTGGTGTTGGCGAACGCGGTGCGCACAGAGCGCACACCCTACGCTCCGTTATGGACCCGGGCGCGCACCCCCAAACCGCCACCCTTGCGTCCGCCCCGCGCGCACCTTCGACACCCCACCCGAAACGGGAAGGAACACGATGACGGATCCTGAGAACGCCGGCCCGATCCTAGAGATCGACAACCTGTCGATCAGCTTCTTCACCCGACTGCGCGAGATCCCGGCGGTGATGGATTTCTCCTGCTCCGTCCGACCGGGCGAGGCGATGGGGCTGGTGGGCGAAAGCGGCTGCGGCAAGTCCACCGTGGCGCTGGGCGTCATGCAGGACCTTGGCGTCAACGGGCGCATCGTCGGCGGGTCGATCCGGTTCAAAGGGCAGGACCTCGGCACGATGACCGATGCGGAACTGCGCAGGATCCGGGGCCGCGAGATCGCGATGATCTACCAGGAACCGATGGCCAGCCTGAACCCCGCGATGCGGATCGGCAAGCAGCTGATGGAAGTGCCGATGATCCATGAGGGGCTGTCCGAGAAGGACGCCCGCGCCCGCGCGATGGAGGTGGTGACCGACGTCAAGCTGCCCGACCCCGAGCGCATCCTGCGGTCCTTCCCGCACCAGCTGTCCGGCGGCCAGCAACAGCGCATCGTGATCGCGATGGCGCTGATGTCGAAGCCGTCGCTGCTGATCCTTGACGAGCCGACCACAGCGCTGGACGTGACGGTCGAGGCGGCGGTGGTGGAACTGGTGAAGGACCTTGGCAAGAAATACGGCACCTCGATGCTGTTCATCAGCCACAACCTTGGCCTTGTGCTGGAGACCTGCGACCGGATCTGCGTGATGTATTCCGGCGAGGCGGTGGAGACCGGCTCGATCACCGACGTGTTCGACAAGATGCGCCATCCCTATACGCAGGCGCTGTTCCGCTCGATCCCGCTGCCCGGCGCCGACAAGACCACCCGACCGCTGCGGGCGATCCCCGGCAACTTCCCCCTGCCCCACGAACGCCCGCCGGGCTGCAACTTCGGGCCGCGCTGCGACTACTTCGCAGAGGGCGTCTGCGACGCGGGCGACATCGCGATGCGGCAGGTGCCGGGCGACGACCGCCACGCCTCGCGCTGCTGCCGGATCGACGAGATCGACTGGCATGCCCCGGTCGAGGCCAGCACGGCGCAGGAAAAGACCGCGCCGGGCGATGTCGTCCTGAAGATGGACAACCTCAAGAAATACTACGAGGTCGCGGCCAACGCTCTGTTCGGCGGCGGGCACCGCAAGGTGGTGAAGGCCAACGAGTCGATCAGCTTCGAGGCCCGCGAGTCCGAAACCATGGCCATCGTCGGCGAATCCGGCTGCGGCAAGTCCACCTTCGCCAAGGTGCTGATGGGGCTGGAGACGGCGACGGACGGCAAGGTGCTGATCGACAACAAGGAAATTCAGGACACCGCGATCGAGGCGCGCGACACCCGCACGGTCTCGGATGTCCAGATGGTGTTCCAGAACCCGTTCGACACGCTGAACCCTTCGATGACCGTGGGCCGCCAGATCATGCGCGCGCTGGAAGTCTTCCGGATTGGCGCGAACGAGGCGGAGCGGCGGCAACGGATGCTTGAGCTTCTGGACCTCGTGAAGCTGCCGCGCGAGTTCGCTGACCGGATGCCACGCCAGTTGTCGGGTGGACAGAAACAGCGCGTGGGCATCGCGCGCGCTTTCGCGGGCGGCGCCCGGATCGTGGTGGCGGACGAGCCGGTGTCGGCGCTGGACGTCAGCGTGCAGGCCGCCGTGACCGATCTGCTGATGGAGATCCAGCGCACCGAGAAGACGACGCTGCTGTTCATCAGCCACGACCTGTCCATCGTCCGCTACCTCAGCGACCGGATCGTGGTCATGTACCTTGGCCACATCGTCGAAACGGGCACCACCGAACAGGTCTTCGCCCCGCCGTATCACCCCTATACCGAGGCGCTGCTGTCCGCCGTGCCCATCGCCGACACGAAGGTCGAGAAAAAGCACATCGTGCTGGAGGGCGAGATCCCGTCCGCGATGAACCCGCCGCCCGGCTGCCCGTTCCAGACCCGCTGCCGGTGGAAGGACAAGGTCGCGGGCAACAAGTGCGAAACCGAATTGCCGCCCTACCGCGAGCTTGACAGCGGGCACCGGGTTCTGTGCTGGCTGTCGGATGAAGAGCTTGCCGGAATGGAGCCCGTCATCACCATGGCCGCCGAATGAGACCCTTTTGCCTGCTGGCCCTCTGCGCCGCCAGTCCCGCCGCCGGTCCTGCCGTTGCGCAACAGCAGTTCGACATGGCCGGAACGTGGGAGATCGTGGCCGAGGCAGAAGGCGACGCCTTCAGCCACTGCGCCGCGCGGCGGGACGTGGACGGAACCGAGGTCCGGATGATCCTGCTGGATGACGCCTGGATCTTCGCGGCCTCCGTTCCCGGCACACCGGGGGCCGAGGTGACGCTGGACATCGACGAGGCGCTTTATCCGGTAGAGGCCGAGGTCACCGCCGACGGCACCCGGCTTGGCCTGACCACCGACGGGATGGAGGCCGTGCGCAACGGCACCCTTGCAACGCTGACGGTGGGTGACAGCGTGGCCGAGATCGCTTTGAACGGCACCGCCGCCGCTGCGCTGCGGGTTGAGGACTGCACCTACCGCGAGGGGCAGCCCCCCGAACCGGTCGACCTGCACACCCCTGCCCCCATGGCCGAGGCCGCGCCCGGGCCGGGCTGCCCCGCAGGTCGCGACGTCGCCTCGGCAGGCGATGGCGGCGAGACCGAGCTTGCCGTGACCTACGACGGGCCCGAAGCGCCGTTGCAGTTGTACTGGGTCGATCCCTACGGTCGCCTGCTGCCGATGCCGGCGGTGCTGGAGCCCGAGGCGCAGGTGAAGGTCCCGGCTTACGAGGGACAGAGCTTTCTCGTGAAAACCACGACCGACGGCGCGTGTCTGGGCGAAACGCTGAAGGCCGGTGCGCAGGCGGCCTATGTCATACGCTAACAGCTTGCGCCGGGACCGGGGTTCGCGGCACGATTAACCTTATGGCAATCGGCGGCCGATGCAGGGGGACAGCATGGATTATCCGTTCGATCTTGGGACCTATTCCCGGCCAGTGACCGACAACAGCGACGCCCAACGATGGTTCGACCGGGGGCTGGTCTGGCTGTTCGGCTACAACCACGAAGAAGCGATCACCTGTTTCGAGCATGCCATAGCCGCCGATCCCGGCTGCGGGTTGGCGCACTGGGGCATCGCCTATGCCATCGGCCCCAACTACAACAAGCCGTGGGAGGTCTTCTCCGAGGAAGAGAAGGGCCCCGCCCTCGCCCGCGCCCACGCCGCCCTTGCCTCGGCGCTGGCGCTGGACCTGCCGCAGGCCGAGCGCGCGCTTGTCGAGGCGCTGGCCGACCGCTATCCGCAAGACCCCGGCATCGAGGATTACCAGCCCTTCAACGATGGCTTCGCTGCTTCCATGCGACCGGTCTACACCGCGCATCCGGACGATTTGGACATCGCCTTCGTCTTCGCCGAGGCGCTGATGAACCGGACGCCGTGGCAACTGTGGGAGCTGAAGACCGGCGCGCCCGCCGAACAGGCCTCGACCGGCGAGGCGAAGGCGGTGCTGGAACGTGCGTTTCAAAGCCCCGAGGCATGGGATCACCCCGGCCTTCTGCACATGTACATTCACCTGATGGAGATGTCGCCGACCCCGGAACTCGCGCTGCCGCATGGCGACCGGCTGACGGGTCTGGTGCCGGATGCAGGTCACCTTGTCCACATGGCGACGCATATCGACGTGCTGTGCGGCGACTTTCAGAACGTGGTGGCCCGGAACTACGCCGCTTCGCTGGTGGACCAAAAGTACGTGGATCACGCGGGCAGCGCGAACTTCTACGCGCTCTACCGCATCCATAACCTGCATTTCGAACTCTACGGCGCGATGTTCCTTGCCCAGCCGACCCGCGCACTCGACGCCGCCCGCCGCCTGCGGGCCGAAGTGCCCGACGAGGTGGTGCGCGTCTACCCCGAACTGTTCGAGACCTTCGTCGCCTCGCGGCCCCACGTGCTGATCCGGTTCGGCATGTGGGCGGACATCCTTGAAGAGGAAATCCCCACAGACACAAAGCTTTACGCCGTGACGCAGGCGCTGGTGCTGTACGCACGCGCGGTGGCGCTGGCGAACCTCGGGCGGCATGACGAGGCGCTGGCGGAGGGGCGGAAATTCGACGCGGCGCTGGCGGCGATCCCCGAGGAACGGCTGCTGTTCCAGAACACCGCCCGCGACGTGCTGGGCGTGGCGCAGGCGATGATGAAGGGCGAGATCGACTTCAAGGCCGGGCGCACCGCCGAAGGGCTGGAGCATCTGCGCGAGGCGGTCCGCCGCGATGACGGGCTGATGTACGAAGAACCCTGGGCCTGGCCGCAGCCCTCGCGTCACGCGCTGGGCGCGCTGTTGCTGGAGGCCGGCGAGTGGGAGGAAGCCGAGGCCGTCTATCGCGCCGATCTGGGGCTGGACCCGACCCTGCCCCGGCCATTGCAGAACCCGCAGAACGTCTGGGCGCTTCACGGCCTGCATGAATGCCTGCAACGTCGGGGCGAGACGGTAGAGATCCTGCACATCCGGCAGGCGCTGAACCGGGCGCAGGCGCGGGCCGAGATCCCGATCCGCGCCTCGTGTTACTGCCGCAGCAAGCGGGCCGCCTGAGCGCGCCGGCTCAGGCGGTGACGCGGCGCTGGCCCTCGTCCTTGAGGGATTTCAGCTTGGCTCCAAGCGTCTCGATCCCGTCATCCGCGACGCGCGGGATGATGCGGTAACCGGCGTTGACGAAGCAGAACAGTGCGAAGCCCAGCAACCCGACGCAGACGGCGGCCACGATGATCTGGCCATAGACCTGCGCGCCAAGGAACTCGAACACCTGATCCATGCCGCCCGCCTGCTCGGGATCGCCGAACAGCGCGGCGCGGGTGAAGAACAGGCCGATCAGGCCAACGATCACGCCCTGTGCGATCAGTCCCGCTTTCAGTGCCCAGTTCATGTGAAGCGTCACGCTGTTGCCGCGCAGATGCTCGCGGTACTTCTCGGCAAACCCCTTGTAGGCATAGAAAATCCCGGCCGCTATGGTGATTAGCCCGATGGCCCCCACAAGGTAGCGGCCGTAGGGCATCGCCAGCGCCTGCCCGGTGTAAAAGGCGATCTTCGATCCGCCGCCCTCGCCGCCCGAGCCGAAGATCAACGACACGGCAGCGACGCCAAGCGCGCCGTGGATCAGGCCGGTAACAATCATCCCGGTCCGCGCGATGAAGCCCTTGCCGCCCGAGCCGTAGGCCTCGAGATCCCACCACGCATCGACAAGCCGCCACAGCAGGTACGCGAACAGCCCCAGCGCGATCAGCACCAGAACCACGGTGCCCGCGCCGCTGTCGTCAAGCTCGGCAAGGGACTCGCCAGTCCCCTGCGCCTCGCCACCATGAAAGATCGTCCAGAGCGAGACGCCCGCGACCGCAAGATAGGTCAGCCCCCGCCCGATGTACCCGGCGCGCATGACCGGGACGGACCACGAAAGATCGGAATTTGCCACGGAATGTCTCCCTTCCCATGGGGAACCCTTCGGGTGCGGGTTTGTTCCGTAGCGATGCGAGAACGGCGCGCGGACATGCCGGACAGACGTTGGGTGCAGGCGCCTTCAGCGCGCGCCCCAGGTGTCGGACAGCCGGTAGCCTTCGGGCCAGGGGTCGGACGGGTCGAGCATGTGCTGATGGATGCCGGTGATCCAGCCGCGTCCGGAAATCTCGGGAACGATCGCGGGCCGTCCTTCGACCGTGGTGTCTTCCAGAATGGTCCCGGTAAAAGTCGACCCGATCACCGACCGGGCGGTCAGGCGGTCGCCGACGCCCATCACGCCCCGGGCGCGCAGCAGCGCCATGCGGGCGGACAGCGCGGTTCCGGTCGGTGACCGGTCCACCTTGCCCGGCTGGATGGCGACGGCGGCCCCGGTTTCCAGACCGTCCGCGCCCTCGACCAGCGGGCCGGCGAACAGACAGAACGAGATGTGCCGCCAGTCCGGGTTCTCGGGATGGTCGAACCCGATCTGCGCATTCGCCGCGTTGGTGATCCTGACCCCCAGCGTCGCGATGTCATGCGCCTCGGCCTCGGTCAGCGAGAACCCCATCCTGGCGGCGTCCACGACGACGAAGCTGTCTCCGCCATAAGCGGTGTCCACGCTCAGGGTCCCGATCCCCTCGACCTCCAGGCTCCGGTCCAGTTCCGCCGCGAAGGACGGGACGTTCCGGACATGAATGCGCTGGGCCTTGCCATCGCGGCAATCCGCCCGCACCCGGACAAGGCCGCCCGGGGCTTCCAGAACCATGTGGGTCACGGGCTCTTCCATCGGGACCAGCCCGCCATCCAGCAGCACCGTGGCCACGCAGATCGAGTTCGAGCCGGACATCGGCGGCGTATCTTCCGGTTCCATGATGATCCACGCGGCCTGCGCCTCGGGGTGCTTTGGCGGCACCAGCAGGTTCACGTGCCGGAAAACGCCGCCGCGCGGTTCATTCAGCATGAAATTGCGAAGGGTTCCGTCGCGGGCGATCCACCGGCTTTGCTCCCAGACGGTGTCGCCCGGCGGCGGCAGCACGCCACCGACGATGACGTCGCCCACCTCGCCTTCGGCATGGGCAGAGATGACATGAATGGTTTTCGTCGAGCGCAAGAGCGGGCTCCGATGGGGTCCGGCCCCTGCCCGGCCGCCAAGACGGCGGTTTCCGGGTCAGGCGCAGCCGACCGCGCGCGGCCTAGTGGCCCCAGATGACCTTTACGTAGTTCGTCGTCTCGGCATAGGGCGGCACGCCGTCGTATTTCTCGACCGCCTCCGGACCGGCGTTATAGGCCGCAAGCGCAAGGCGCCACGACCCGAAGCGGTCGTACTGCATCTTGAGATAGCGCGCGCCACCGTCGAGGTTCTGCACCGGGTCGGTGTGATCCACGCCCAGCGTCCGCGCCGTGGCGGGCATCAGCTGTGCAAGACCGTAAGCGCCCTTGTGTGACTCGATCGACGGGTTCCAGCCCGATTCCTGCTGCACGAGCCGCAGGAACAGGTCTTCGGGCACGCCGTGCTTGCGGGCGGCAGCGCGCGCCATGTCGAGGTAAGGACCCGAGTACTTGCCGGTGAAGGCCGGAGCGCTCGACGTGTCTTCCTCGAAGGTCTTCGGCTGGAACCGGACCGAGTTCTTGTACTGCGTCGCCGCACGGTTATCGAGAACGCTGGTCTGCGAGCTGAACAGCCCCAAACGGTTCTTCGACGAGAAATTCAGGCCCTCGGCCGATGCAGCCCCTGCGCCGAACATGGCGGCGGCGCAGATGCTCCCCCAGAAAATTCGCATCTGACTGTCCCTTTAAATTCTGCCGCACAGTTTAGCGAATTCCCGCCGATCCGCCAGCCCCGCCAGCGTCCGCCCCCTTCCGGCGCGCAAGAGCCCGCCGACCCCTTGCGTCCCCGGGCCCGGATTAACAATTTGTTCACACTGGACGGGTGGTCTAACAAGGCTTCCGACGACATCGGATTCGACGAAAGGACGCTGTGCATGGCCGGTTCCGTGAACAAGGTAATCCTGATTGGCAACTTGGGGCGCGATCCCGAGGTCCGGAATTTCCAGAACGGCGGCAAGGTCTGCAACCTGCGCATCGCCACCTCGGAAACCTGGAAAGACCGCAACACCGGCGAACGCCGCGAACGGACCGAGTGGCACTCGGTCGCGATCTTCCAGGAAGGGCTGGTGCGGATCGCCGAGCAGTACCTGCGCAAGGGCTCGAAGGTTTATATCGAGGGCAAGCTTCAGACCCGGAAGTGGCAGGACCAGTCCGGTCAGGACCGCTATTCGACCGAGGTCGTGCTTCAGGGTTATGACGGTGTGCTGACCATGCTTGACGGTCGCGGCGAAGGCGGCGGTGGCGGCGGCGGTTACGACGACCGCGGCGGCTATGGCGGCGGCTCGTCCGGTGGCGGCTATGGCGGCGGCAGCCAGGGCGGCGGCGGTGGCGGCGGCTATGGCGGCCCGACCCCGGCGGGCGACATCGACGACGAGATCCCGTTCTAAGACACGCCCACCGCGCGGAAGCGCATCGGGCACCGCCCGCAAAACGATACGTTGAATGGCCAGATCGCAGTTCGCGCTCTGGCCATTTTCTTTGCGCAAGCGCGCAAATTTAGGACCCATCATGTAGGGGCATTCGATTTCCCTTTTGATAGGAGATTCAATGTGATGCACATCTATTATCATATTGATAACATTGAACTTGGGTCTTTTCTTGCCGCGTAGTGATGCTAGTGTACAAGTCGCGCCACGGAGACCCCCAAATGCCATTGAACGACCCCCTCGACGAATCCGAGGCAAACAGTGTTCGGTTCGGCTGGATAGCGCCGGCCTTGGCGGGCTGCCTGACGCTCGGCGCGGGTCTGATCTATGCATTCGGGTGGCTGGGTGACATTTGGCAGCTTGTACGTCCGACCCGCGAGGCCGCGTCGCTGGTTCCACTGACGGCATTCTCGTTTGTGATGCTGGGACTTGCGCTGATGATCCATCGCGCGGGAGGCCAGCGGGACCAAGTCGTTTCCAATGCGCTTGCGCTGACGACACTGGCCTTGGCCGTCGCGAACTATGCCGCGATCCTGTGGGGGCATGCGGACGGGCTGAGTTTTCTGATCCCTTCCGAAAGCCGCGTTGGCGACAGGATGTCGCCAGTCACCTCTTTCGGCATGATCCTCGCCGCGCTTGCGGTTCTGGCCGTGGTGCAGCGCCGCAGCCTGTTGTCACTGTCACTTGCCGTGTTCGGCATCTCTGCCGGGATTTGCCTGATCGTGCTGACCACGCCCGACATGACCGGCAATCCGCTGATCTCGGCGATGGCTGGGCTGTCGCTTTACACCGAGATCGGCTTCGTCCTGCTGTTCACCGCCATCGCGCTGGACAGTTGACCGCGCGACCGGGGTTCTGATCGCCTGCGCACGGCGACTGCGCGGTCACGTGCGTATTTCCACGAAACGAACTGCACTAGGTTTGCCGCAGGCCGCGCGATGCGGCACCGAGCAACGTGAAGAGACGACATCATGAACATCCTGAACGCACAGGCGCCCCGCGTCCTGTCCATCTTCCGCATCATCACCGGCCTGCTGTTCCTCCAGCACGGCACCCAGAAAATCCTTGGTTTCCCCGCCAGCGAAATGGGCCAGCCGCCGCTTGCCAGCCTGATGGGCGTCGGCGGCCTTCTCGAACTTGTCGGCGGGATCCTGATCATCCTCGGCCTGTTCACCCGGCCGGTGGCCTTCATCCTGTCGGGCATGATGGCCTATGCCTACTGGGGCTTTCACGCGCCCGCCGGCTTCATGCCGATCCTGAACGGCGGCGAACTGGCGATCATGTACTGCTTCGCGTTCCTGTACTTCGTCTTTGCGGGCGCCGGCGCATGGAGCCTCGACGCCTCGATGAAGTCGCGCAGCGCGGTTACCGCCTGATCCGACCGGCTGGTCGCCCTCAGCGGGCGGCCAGCGCCTCGGCCAGCACGCCTTTGACAAGGTCGCGGTCGACGTCCGAGGTCACGAAGGCCTCTCCGATGCCGCGCGCAAGGATGAAGCGCAGGCGGCCGTCGACCACCTTCTTGTCCTGCCCCATCAGGTCCAGAAGCCCGTCGGCATCCGGCAGATCGCCGGGAATGTCGGCTAGATCCACCTTCATGCCCATGTCCCGCAGATGCGCCCGCACCCGGCTGGGCGTCTCCTGCGAGCATAGCCCCATGCGGGCCGAGGTCTCGAAGGCCAGCGCGCATCCGATCGCGACGCCCTCACCGTGCAACAACCGGTCGGAATAGCCCGTCGCGGACTCCAGCGCATGACAGAACGTGTGGCCGAGGTTCAAAAGCGCCCGGTCGCCCTGTTCGGTCTCGTCGCGCGCGACGATCTCGGCCTTCATCTCGACCGAGCGCCGCACCGCCTTCGTCCGCAGCGCCACGTCTCCGGCGGCCAGCGCCGGGCCGTTGGATTCCAGCCAGTCGAAGAACGCGGCGTCCCCAAGCATCCCGTACTTCACCACCTCGCCGTAGCCCGCAAGGAAGTCGCGCGGCGTCAGCGTGCCCAGCACCCCGATGTCGGCCAGCACCAGCGCGGGCTGGTGGAAGGCGCCGATCAGGTTCTTGCCCTGCGGCGCGTTAATCCCGGTCTTTCCGCCAACCGAGCTGTCGACCTGCGCCAGAAGCGACGTCGGGATCTGCACAAAGCGCACGCCCCGCCGCAGCACCGCCGCCGCGAAGCCCGCAAGGTCGCCGATCACGCCGCCCCCAAGGGCGACCACGATGTCGCGGCGTTCGACCTTCTGCTCCAGCAGCCACTCGACGGTGCGGGTGAACTGCGGCCAGCCCTTCGTCGCCTCGCCCGCCGGAAGCTCCAGCGCCACGCTGTCGATGCCGCCGGCCTTCAACGCCTCTTGCAACGGCCCAAGGTGCAGACGCGCCACCGTTTCATCCGTCACGATGGCGACGCGGGGCCGCGCAAGCAGCGGCGCGATCTCGGCCGCCGCGCCGGCAATCAGCCCCTCGCCAATCCGCACGTCATAAGAGCGGTCGCCCAGTTCCACCCGAACCGTCTCGGTCATTCCTTCACCTCCAGCACGTCCGGGCGCGAGGCCAGCACCTCGGCCACCTTCTGCGCCATTTCCTCGATCGCGTAATCCGCCCGTGCGTCGGCCACGAGGTCGGCCTTCGAGTAATAGGGCTGCCGACGCTCGCACAGGTCGGCCAGCGTCCGGTAGGGATCGGCGGTACGCAGCAAGGGCCGCGTGTTCTTGTGGCGCACCCGGTTCCACAAAAGGTCGAGGTCCGCGCGCAGCCAGACCGCCACGCCACGGGCCGAGATCATTTCGCGATTGTCGCCGGACAGATACGCCCCGCCGCCGGTCGACAGGATCGCCGGGCCGCCTTCCAGTAGGCGCGAGATGACCTGACTTTCCTTCTGCCGGAAGAACGGCTCGCCGTAGCGTTCGAAGATTTCGGGAATCGTAAGGTTCGCGGCGACGGTGATCTCGTTGTCGGAATCAAGAAACGGCACCCCCAGAAGGCGCGCCAGCGCCTGTCCAACAGCGGTTTTCCCCGATCCCATCATCCCCACCAGCACGACGGTCTTCTTCAGCCGATACTTCAAAACGGCACACACCTGCCCAAATCACGTTTCGCAGGACTGAATGGCGTGTCATGCCGGGAAATGCCATATATAAATCCGGCGCGGCCGCGACCGAGAACGGCGAAACAAGGCAGAGACCCCATGAAGACACTGTTCAAACTCATCCTGATCCTCGTGGTGCTGGGTGCGATCGGACTGGCGGGGTATGCCTATCTCGGCGACATGAGCCCGACGCAGGAGGACATAAGTCAGCCGGTGATTCTGGATGGGGCATAGCACTTCGACCGCAACGGCCCTCGGGCTGGTGCTGATGTTGGCCGCCGGAAGCCCGGCCACGGCCCAGACCGCGCCCGGAGGCGGGCCGATGTCTGCGATCGACTGGCTGTCCGACAGCCTTGACGATTCGTCCCGTCTGGATCTGCCGCCCGAACCGTCGACCACCGACAACGCTGGGGTCGAGGCGATCTCGGTCACGCCGCTGGGCGCGGTGAAAACCGATGCCGTCGGGCTGTTGCCGGTTTCCGTCACCGGCCTGCCGCGCGATTTGTGGGGCAACAGCGCCTCTGCCGACCTCGCCGCCGGGTTCAAGGCATTGCAGGGCGGCCAGTTGCCCGCGCTTCAGGAACTGCTGTTGCGGCTGCTGCTGGCGGAACTCGACCCGCCCGCCGACAGCGATCCGTCCAACGCGCTGTTCCTTGCCCGCGTCGACACGCTGATCTCGATCGGTGCGGTGGAACAGGCGCTGGCGCTTCTGGAACGCGCCGGTCCGACCGACCCCGAGACGTTTTCCCGCTATTTCGACGCCAGTCTGCTGATCGGTACCGAGGACGCGGCCTGTCAGTTGATGGCCAATGCACCCGACCTGTCGCCCTCGCTGGCGGCGTCGGTGTTCTGCCTGGCCCGCAACGGCGACTGGCAGGCGGCCGCGGTGACGCTGGCGACCGGGCGCGCGCTGGGGGAACTGACGGGGGCCGAGGACGCGATCCTCGCCCGCTACCTTGACCCCGAGACCTTCGCCGACGCCCCAGAGCTTGCGCCGCCTGCCCGTCCGACCCCGCTGGTCTACCGCCTGTACGAAGCGGTGGGCGAGCCGATCCCGACCAATATCCTGCCCCTGCCCTTCGCCCGCGCCGACCTGCAACTGGCCAGCGGCTGGAAATCGCAGCTTGAGGCCGCCGAGCGCCTTGCCCGCTCGGGTGCCATCGACGTGAACCACCTGCTTGGCCTTTATACCGAGCGCAAGCCCGCCGCCTCGGGCGGTGTCTGGGACCGCGTGGCCGCCGTGCAGAAGCTGGACGCCGCATTGGACAGCGAAACCGGCGAGGGCGTAGCCGAGGCGCTGGTCGCGATGTGGACCACGCTGGAGGACGCCGCGCTGCGTCCGGTCTTCGCCCGGATCTACGCCGACGCGCTGGCGGAGCACGAGCTTGAAGGTCAGGCCGGCCATATCGCCTTCGAGATGGGGCTTCTGTCCGATGGCTACGAGGCGGTCGCGCAGGCCCGGCAGACGCAGGACCCGCGCGAGCAGTTCCTGAAGGCCGTCGCGCGCGGAGACCTGTCGGTGGTCGCGCCGCCCGACGCCACCGCCGCGGCCATCGCCGATGGCTTCCGCGCGACGCAGCCGCCCGAACGGCTGGTGCCGCTGGTGCAGCGCGGCAATCTTGGCGAGGCGATCCTGCGCGCGATCCGCATGGCCGCCGACGGCGCCGCCGGCGATCTCGAGAAGCTGTCTGAAGCCATCGCCCTGTTCCGCGCCGTGGGGCTGGAGGACACCGCCCGCCGCTTTGCGTTGCAGACGATGATCCTTGTCGAGGAAGCATGACGCGGTACTGGGTCCAGACCTTTCTCGAGGCGCAGGCCGCTGAACTGGATGCGGCCACCAACACCCAGCTGGCCTATGCCCGCGACCTGAAGGACTTCGGCGGCTGGCTTGAGACGCGCCAGTTGGAATATTCCACCGCCTCCCGCGCCGATATCGAGGATTACCTCGTGTTCTGCGACGCGCAGGGTCTGGCGCGATCGACCCGCGCCCGGC
This sequence comes from Psychromarinibacter sp. S121, assembly GCF_049801035.1. Taxonomy (NCBI): domain Bacteria; kingdom Pseudomonadati; phylum Pseudomonadota; class Alphaproteobacteria; order Rhodobacterales; family Paracoccaceae; genus Psychromarinibacter; species Psychromarinibacter sp. S121. Next base: position 1,433,931 of record NZ_JBNAGE010000001.1, on the reverse strand, counting down.
GGCTGTCGGCGATCCGCCAGTTGTACCGCTTCGCCTTCGAGGAAGGCTGGCGCACCGAGAACCCGGCGATCCAGATCAAGGGTCCGGGCCGCGACGCGAAGCTGCCCAAGACGCTGTCGGTGCCCGAGATCGACGCGCTGCTTGGCGCGGCGCAGGAACACGGACGGTCGAAATCCGACCGTCTGCGCAACACCTGCCTGCTGGAACTGCTCTACGCGACCGGGATGCGGGTGTCGGAACTGGTCACCCTGCCCGTCTCGGCGGCGCGCGGCGATCCGCGCATGCTGCTGGTGAAGGGCAAGGGCGGCAAAGAACGCATGGTGCCGCTGTCGCCGCCCGCCCGCGACGCGCTGCGGGCATGGCTGGGCCAGCGCGACGAACAGGAGGAAGAGGCACGCCTGAAGGGCGGCTCGGCCTCGGGGTTCCTGTTCCCGTCGCGCGGCAAGTCCGGCCACCTGACGCGGCACAGATTCTACATGCTGATCAAGGAACTGGCCGTTGCGGGCGGCGTGTCGCCCGACAAGGTCACGCCCCACACGCTGCGCCACGCCTTCGCGACGCATCTGCTGGCGAACGGGGCCGATCTGGTGTCGATCCAGACGCTTCTGGGCCACGCAGACGTGTCCACGACCGAGATTTACACGCACGTGCTGGACGAACGGCTGAAAGAGCTGGTGCTGGACCATCACCCGCTGGCGCGGGACGGCTGACCGGGCTTAGAAGAACCCGGTGAAGGTCGCCAGCGTCTGCGAGACCTGCGCTGTTTCCAGCGCCGATCCCAGTCCCGTCGCCGCCATCGCGTAGGCTGTCATCCGCACGCTGCCGCCCGACAAGGCGTTGTAGGACAACGCTGCCGCGCCCAGGGGCAGCGCGAACAGACCGATCGTCAGGCTCATCACGTACAGCGCGGACCGCCCGGCGGGCGTGTCGCACAGGTGATGGCGTCCCGGCGCCGGATCGTCATCGAGGAAGGCGCGCAGGGCGGCGCCGATGATCTCTTCCTCTTCCTCGTTCTCCTCGTCCTCGTGACGCAGCCAGGCCGACGCCTGGGCCGAGAGTTCCGGATCGTGCAGGAAGATTTCCTTGCGCCACTGGCGTTCGCTGTCACCGCCGAGATTGAACTGCGGCACGCGGTCGCCGATGTCGTTCAGCCAGCCCACCGCCTCTTCGCCGGTCATCAGCCGGTCAAGACCCGGACACAGGACAAGGTCCGCCGGGGCGAGCGACAGGATGTAGTCCACGATTTCCCAAGTCAGGCGCATCTTCAGCCCGGCCGCCGCGGGCTCGCGGCCCTTCCGGTCGACGATCACCACGCTGAGAATGCTTTCATGCGTCGCCAGACGCCGCAGCACCTCGCGCCGCTTGGCCTCGTCCTCGGGCGGGCGGGTCACGCCACGGAACCGGTTAAGCGCGAAGGGGCGTGGCGAGAATGAGATGTAGGCGCGCAGATCGGGCGCGGTCATGACAAGCTGGCTGTCCTCGACCTCGGCCATTTCCTCGACAGTGATTCCCAAGCGACGCTCGAGCGCGGCGAGCGCAACATGATCGACACGGGCAAGGACATTTTCCTTTCCCTTGTACATGATGCGGGCTTCTGTGTGCGTCTTTCTCATTTTGCTCTCAGTCCCCCCAAATCGGGTCCGTTGTTCACTGATACTCAACAAGTGTGGAATTAATGGGGCGAAGAACGTGGCTTTGTTTTGCGATCAAAGGTTAACGTGCTCAGAGAATCCGTTTCGGGACTGCCAAATACTGCTTTATCCCGTTCGTTTCGGCTTGGAGCGTCCGATGGACCGACTCGGGGCCTGTCTTCCGCATACCGAACGAAATCAGTGACCTGAAGGGTTTTTTCAACCCCCGATTGCGCGGAATTTCACGCTGCAACCAATCTGCTGCCGCAATCTGGGCACATTTCCCAACCTATACTTTTGGATAGGACGTCAAAGGAAACTCACCATGGACGCGAAACCTGTCACATTCGAATCCAGCCTGCTGTTCGGGGCCCCCGTCACCAATGACGCGACCCGGCTTGTCGAGGACCTGACGACAATCTTCGAAGCGCATGACCTGCCTTCGAAACGGATCGACACGCGCGACCCCTCCTATCTTCTGTTTGACTGCGGCGAAATTCAGGTTCTGCTGGCCGCCTGCGACCGCCCGCTGGAAGTTTCGCACTTCCTCGACGCGGCGCGCCCGCCGGCGGCGATGCTGCAGGAAACCCAGATCCTCGCCCGCCTCACCTCGCACACCCACTCGATCACCGTGCTGGTGGCAGAGCGTCCCGGACAGGACCTGCCGCAATGCGACGCCCGTGACGAGACCAAGGAAGCGCTGTGCTGGCAGGTCACCGAGTACCTGAACGAGGCCGAGGATGCCGCGCTGGTCTTCTGGTGCGAGGACGACACCCTTTACGCAGGCGAGGAATTCAAGCGGGCCGGCCTGTTCGGCGTCGCGCAGCTTCCCACCCTGGACGATGGCATCGACGCGATCCGCGCCGCCGAGCAGCGCGTGGACGAGAAGCACGGCATCGAAGCCCGCGCGATGACCTATATCCAGACCCAGATCGTGCAGGGCGCACACCGCACCTCTGAACGGGTGTCCGTGCTGGACCGCATGAGCGCCGAGATCGAGCGCATCGCGCCCCCGGCCCTCGCCGCGATCGAAATGGCAAAACGCAACGGGCAGAACATGATGCGCGGCGCGACGATGGCGTGCTCGACCGCGGCTGCGGGCATCTGCACGATGCCCCTTATTCTTCAGGCGATCACTTAGGACGCTTGCCGGGCCGCCAGATGGCGGTCCATATCGGCCCGTTCCGACGGGTCGAGCTCATCCGGGCGCACCATTGTGGTGTGGATGGCGAAAACGACGGCGCCCGAAACGGGGATGCGGCGAAGCGTCTGACGCTCCAGCCGGACAAAACGGGCGCCGTCGCCCTTTCGTTGGAAGCCGGACGGTTTCCGCCCTGACTGGAACAGCTCGAAATTGGTATCCGGCAGACAGTTGGAGCGCACCAAAGGCGCCTCGACCCGCAAGCCGTCGAACAGCCGCTGCACCCGGCGCGCGACCGTCTCGTCATAGGGTTCGATCCGTTGGTGAATCAGCACCATCGGCTGCCCCAGCTTCTCATGCAGGCTCCAGTGCGCCGGAAAACACAGCGCGGCGGCGGTCAGCACATGCTCGTCACCCTGTTTTTGCAGGATACAGAGGTCCGACTGCACCATTCGCGCCACCGCGTGCATCGGCTGGTCGTAGTCGATCTCGACCAACACCCCGTCGGGCCGTGTCACCGTATCCCTGCCCACGACATAGCCGGGCCGGTCGCGCAGCCAGCCAACCACCTCGTCCAGCAATTCGCCCGCCGCGTCTTCGGCTTCCGGCAGCATCGCGACCACATCCTGCGGACACTCCCGCAGCAACCGGTCGCGCAGCGCCATTTGCGGCGCCAGGGCCTCGTCCGCCCAAAGCCACAGCTCGGGCGGGCAGCGGTCGGTGCCGGGAAGCCGATGCCCCTGCGGGCTAAGCCACGGCGCATAGGACAGGCGGGACTGAAGGATCGGCTCGGGCTGGTAGGTCATGCACGGGGTCCGGACAGAAGTGTGGAATAGTGAAGCTGGCCGAAGCCGCTAAGCGCTTTCTCGACCGGGCCCCACAGCCCGGCAAAGCGGATCGGGTCAAGGCGGCAGCCTTGGGCAATGACGGACAGGGGACGGCGGCCATCGACGGCGGCGATCAGCGGCGCGGCCTGCCGGTTGATGCGCAACGCGTGCTTCTCGCCCCCCGCCGTGACCCGCAACTGCCCGTCCTGCGCCACGGCCCTTGCGATGCGCCGGGGATCGGCACCCCGGATATGCGGCACGGCAAAGGCCTTGCCCATCGGCGGCGCGACCCGCGCGCCCTGTTTCACGGCATAGACGACGTGGGTCTTGAACGTGCCGCGCAGGTCTTCGGCGATCTGCATCCGCTCGACCTCGGTCAGACCCTCGGGCAGCGTCTGGTCCTTCGGCAGCAGCCGCGCGGGATCATAAAGCGCGGGCTCGGGCACCCCGGCCAGGTCCAGCCGCGCGCGCTCAAGCGCGGCGGCGAAGTCGCTGATCGTGTAAGGCCGGTCCGTGCTGTGCAGCAGCAGGTCGTAAAACCCCGCATCGCTTTGTTCGTGGTCGACAAGATGCGGGTTGCGGCGGAACGGGTGGCCCTCGGGCAGCCGGGTGAACAGATCTTTCGCCATCGCCAGTTTTTGCTTTGGTGGCAGACCCTTGTACAGCGTATTGAATGCGGATTGCAGCGGATAGACCCCCGACCGCCCCAATGGCGCATAGACCATCAGCCCCATGCCGCCACCATCGGCCAGCGCCGCCGACAAAGCCGCGAAGCCTTCGTCCGGTTCCGGCAGATGATGCAGCACCCCGCAACTGTCGATATAGTCGAACCGGCCGAGGTCCGGCGCGTCCAACAGCGAGCCGGTCACGAACCGGATGCCCGTCAGCCCGCGCGCCTGCGCCCGCGCCTCGGCGATCTTCCGCGCCGCCGCGCTCAGGTCGACATAGGTGATCTCATAGGGCCGCCCGGCAGAGGTCAGAAGCTGCGCCAGCTGGATCAGCCCATCGCCGGTGCCGCCCCCCGCGACCAGTGCCTTCAGCGGTTTCGACCAGTCCCGCGCGCCGCCCCACAGCCAATGGTCCATCTCCTGCGGCCACGAGGGCGAGCCGGTAATCAGCCGCGACGCCTCGTCCGCCGGATCGCGGTCGGGATAGGGATAGACCTCGTACTGGGTTTTCACGTCGTCGCTGGGCACGCGGATCTCCGGCATCGGTTCCACAGCGGGTTAGCATTCCTGCCCGAAGGCTGAAACCCACCAGCCCGATGTTCCCGGCCAGGGCGCGCGCCCGGTCCGCCCCGACGCGATCACGAACTCGCAAGAACCCGCCTGAACCCGTTGACAGGGCTACCGAAAGCCATTCACCGCCGCTAGTGTCCCGGCAACGCCATTTCGAACCGGAGGCCCCCATGCGCCGTCTCGCCGCCCTTTTCCTTTGCGCCCTTCCCCTCGCCGCGCCCGCCGCCGCCCAATCCGTCGGCTGCGGCAATACCGCCGCGGGCTTCGACCAGTGGAAAGGCCAGTTCGCCCGCGTCGCGCAGCAGAACGGCGTCGGTCAGGCCGGCATCAACGCGCTGATGGGGGCCAGCTACAACACCGGCACCATCGCCGCCGACCGCAACCAGAAGAGCTTTACCTACACGCTCGAGAAATTCATGGAGATCCGCGGCGCCAGCGTCATCGTCCAGCGAGGCCGGTCGCTGAAGGCCCAGAACCCGCAGTTCTACGCCAGCCTCGAACGGATCTACGGCATCCCCGCCGGTGTCCTGATCGCGATTCACGGGATGGAGACCGCCTTCGGCAGCTTCATGGGCGACACCAACCTTGTCTCGGCCACCGCGACGCTGGCCTACGACTGCCGCCGCCCCGCCTTCTTCACCCCGCACCTGATCGCGGCGCTGAAGCTGGTGGATCAGGGCTCGATCACGACGGCCACCGTCGGCGCCAAGCACGGCGAGTTGGGCCACACCCAGTTCCTGCCCGGCAATGCGCTGAACTACGGGCGCGACGGCAACGGCGACGGGCGCGTGGATCTCTACAACCTGTCCGACGCGATGGCCTCGACCGCATGGTACCTGCGCCAGAAAGGCTGGCAGCCCGGCGGCGGCTATCAGGAGGGTCAGGTCAACTTCCCGGTCCTGAACGAATGGAACGCGGCGACGGTCTACCAGCGCGCCATCGCGATCATGGCGGCCCAGATCGACGGCTAAAGCGCGATCCGCGCCACCAGCCCAAGGTGATCCGACCCAAGGCGCGGCCGTGTCTCGGTCGTGCCGCTCCGGCCCGCGGGCGCAAGCACATGGTCGATGGGCAGCGGCACCAGCGGCTCGAACTCGCGATAGGTCGACCGCGCCGGCCCGATCCGCGCCGTGCCGGTGGCCTCGGCGATGCGCGCGACCGAGGTGCTCCATGGAACGCTGTTGAAGTCGCCACCGATGACCACCGGCCCGTCAAGCCCCTGAAGGATCGGCAACAGCCCCTCCATCTGTTCGGACTGGCTGTAGGGGAACGGCCAGTGCAGGTGCAGCGACACCACCCACAGCGGCCCCTGCGGCGCCTCGACCTGCATGCCGGTGACACCGCGCGCCTCGTCGCAGAAGCCGCTGCCGGGGACCTTCGCCCACCGCGAGGCAACCGCGACGCCGCCGATCCGGTCGAAATCGCAGACCTGCTGCGACGGCAGATCCGCGGCCAGCAGGTTCAGCACCGCGACGTTGCCGTCGGTCAGTTCCTGCACGGTCAGCACATCGGGCGACACGCTGCGGATGTCGGCGGCCAGCTTGGTCATGTCGCGCCGCACCCACAGCAGGTTCTTCTGGTAATGCACCAGCGTCGCGGCGGGCACCGCCTCGGCCGGGCGCACCCACATCCACGCGGTCGGCAGCACGGCGAACGCGCCGACGAAGGCCAGCGCCACCGCCGCGCGGCGGCCCATCGCGGCCCAAAGCGAGGCAAACACCACCACCCCGGCGGCAAAATGCAGACGAAAGACCGCCAGCGAGTCGCCCAAGGGGTGCAGCGCCCCCGCGAAGCTTCCGGCCAACAGCAGGGCGCAGACCACGGCCAATGCGCCAAGAAGGATGCGGGAACGTCGTTTCAACAGGATCTCCGGAACGCCTATGTCGTTCCATTACGCCATGCTGCGCTGCCGCGATAGCCACGCGCCGGGCAAAGATCCGTGATCGAGGCCTTACCGCTTCGGTGGGATCGAATAGGTCAGGCTGGCCCGCGCCACAGGAGACGGATCGCCTGCCGAGTGGATCAACACATCGCCCACCGCCAGCACCCGCCCCAGTTTCAGAAGCCGCGCCTCGGCCACAAGGTCCGTCGCCGCCGCGGGCTTGCGCATGAAATCGATCGAACAGTTGGTGGTCACCGCCAGCGCCTCGGGCCCGATCTCGGCCAGCAGCCCAAGGTAGATCGCCACGTCCGCCAGCGCAAAGATCGACGGGCCCGACACGGTGCCGCCGGGGCGCAGGTGCCGCTCTTCGATGTTCATCCGCACCCGGATGCGCAGGTCGCCCACCTCCTCGACGGTGAAATCCCCGCTGACCTGCGGAAACGCCTCCGCCATGAAGGCGTGCAACGCCTCGATCGTCATCTTCGTCATGCTTCCCCCTCGCGTCCTTCCGGCCTAGGGTCGGGGGAAACAGGGCGGAGGACAAGATGGCTTTGCTGGAACGCGAGGACCGTGGCGCCGTTGCGCGACTGGTGCTGAACTCACCGAAGAACCTGAACGCGCTCAGCGACGCGATGCTGGCCGAACTGAAGGCGGGCTTCGCGGCGCTGGCCAGCGATCGCACGATCCGCGTCGTCGTGCTGGCCGCCGAAGGCCGCGCCTTCTGCGCCGGCCACGACCTGAAGGAAATGACCGCCGCCCGCGCGGCCCCCGACGGCGGCGCCGCGGCCTTCGCCGATCTCTTCACCCGCTGCGCCGAGGTGATGCAGGCGATCCCCGCCCTGCCCCAGCCGGTAATCGCCGAGGTCCATGGCCTCGCCACCGCGGCCGGGTGCCAGCTGGTCGCGTCCTGCGACATGGCGGTGGCCGCCGAGGACGCCCGGTTCGGGGTCAACGGCGTGAACATCGGCCTGTTCTGCTCGACCCCGATGGTCGCGCTCAGCCGCAACGTGCCCCGCAAACAGGCCTTCGAGATGCTGGTGACCGGGGATTTCCTTGCAGCCGACCGCGCCCGCGACCTTGGCCTTGTGAACCGCGTGGTCCCGCCCGACAGGCTGGAAGCCGAGACGATGGCGCTTGCCGAACAGGTCGCCACGAAACTCGGCAGCGCCGTCCGGATCGGCAAGCGCGCCTTCTACGAACAGATCGAAATGCCCCTTGCCGCCGCATACGCCCACACCGGCGCGGTGATGGTCGAGAACATGCTGAACCGCGACACCGAGGAAGGCATCAGCGCCTTCATCGAAAAACGCCACCCCGACTGGGCCCAGTAACCCCGGCCCGCTTCTTCTCTTTCCAAATACCTCGGGGGAGGCGCACCTCTGGTGCGACGGGGGCAGAGCCCCCTTTTCGCACCTTTACCCGGCGCACCTCTGGTGCGACGGGGGCAGAGCCCCCACCACACCCAAAGCCTCAGATCCCGTAGATCCCCCGGAACTTCGCCTCGAGATATTCCAGCAGCGGCTCTTCCGACGGCTCGAATCCGCAAGCGTGGGCGATGGTGTCGCGCGGCTCGCGCAGGCCGCCGAAGCGTTGCAGGTTCTCCCGCAGCCAGCCGGTCGCCGCAGCGGTGTCGCCCTTGGCCAGCTGTGCGTCGAGATCCGGCAGCGCCGTCTGCATCGCTTTCAGCAGGCAGCCCGCATAGACGTTGCCCAGCGTGTAGGTCGGGAAATAGCCGAACAGCCCTACCGACCAGTGCACGTCCTGCAGGCAACCGTTGCTGGGCTTGTCCACGACGACGCCGAAGTCCTTCTCGAACCGCGCGTTCCACGCGTCCGGCAGGTCCGCGACCTCCAGATCGCCCGAGATCATCGCGCGTTCCAGATCGAACCGCATCAGGATGTGCAGGTTGTAGTGCACCTCGTCCGCCTCGGTCCGGATATAGCCCGGCGCGACGCGGTTGACGGTGCCGTAGAACGCATCCGCGCCCCCGATCCCCAGATCGCCGTACAGCGCCGTCATCCGTTCGTAGAGATACCCCGTGAACGCGCGCGAGCGGCCAAGCTGGTTCTCGAAGATCCGGCTTTGGCTTTCATGGACGCCCAGCGACACGCCCTGCCCCAGCGGCGTCAGCGCGAAATCGGGGTCGATCCCCTGTTCATAGCAGGCGTGGCCGGTCTCGTGGATCGTCGAGTAGACGCAGTTGAACGGGTCGGTCAGCGCGGTACGGGTGGTGATCCGCACGTCGGCGCCGTTGCCGGAACAGAACGGATGCACCGCCTTGTCGATCCGCCCGCGCGAGAAATCATAGCCGAAGGCCTGCGCCATCTCGCGCGCCAGCTGAAGCTGGGCGGCTTCCTCGAAGGTGCCTTCGATCTGCGCGGGCTGATGCTCTGCGCCCAGCACCGCTTCGCGCAACGCGACAAGCCGGGGGCGCAGCGACGAGAACAGCGTCTCGAGCCCCGCGCCGGTCGCACCGGGCTCGTAATCGTCCAGCATCGCGTCGTACAGGTCGCCGTTCCCGGCCAGCGCCGAGGCTTCCTCGCGCTTCAGGCCGACGACGCGTTCCAGCACCGGGGCGAAGGCCGCGAAATCCTCGGCGGCGCGGGCCTCGGCCCACTTGCCTTGCGAGACAGAGGTGACGCGCGCCAGTTCGGCGGCCAGCTTCGCCGGCACCTTGCTGTTGCGCTCGAAGTCGCGGCGGATGTGGCGCAGCTTGGCTTTCGCCACCTCGTCCAGCCCGCCCGCGTCGATCGCGTCCAGCCAGTCGCCCACGCGCGGGTCGGTGCGGCGCGCGTGCAGCACGCCTTCGATCGCGGCCATCTCCTCGCCCCGCTGCTCAGCGGCGCCGCGCGGCATCATCGTTTCCTGGTCCCAGCCCAGCCGGCCGGAGATGCCCGCCAGCGCCTCGGTGTCGCGCTGGTGGGCCATGAGGTCGTCGAATGCGGTCATGCTTGAAAGCGTCCTTGGTCTGGAGGGATCAGCCGCGCACGGATTGCGCGGAGGGATACAGGGTCTGGAACCGGGCGCGCAGGATCAGCACCCAGACGATCACCGCGCCCAGTTGGTGGATCAGCGCGATGTACAGCGGTGACGAGTGCATCACGGTCACGATGCCGATCACCGCCTGCCCGAACACGCCGACCGCGACCCAGTCGAAGGCGCGGCGGGTGGCCTGAAGCGCCGAGCGGCGGGAAATGAACCACGTCACCAGCGCCAGCACGAACAGTCCGTAGGCCACCAGCCGGTGGAAGAACTGCACCGTGCCGTCATTCTCGAACAGGTTGCGCCACGCGGGCGTGATGTCCCACATGCCCGGCGGCGTGAAGGCGCCCGCCATCAGCGGCCAGTCGGTATAGTTGCGGCCCGCGTCGATGCCCGCGACCAGCGCGCCCAGCAGGATCTGCAGGAAGGCCACGGCGATCAGCGCGACCGCCCAGCCCTGCATCAGCTGCTCGCGGCCCCGGCGGGCCTGCATCAGCTCGCGCTCGGGCCGTTTCAGGCGCATCCGGAACCACGCGATCAGGCCAAGGATCAGGAATGCCAGCCCAAGGTGCGTCGCCAGCCGGTAGCTCGCCACCGCCAGCATCGTGCCTTCAAGCCCCGAGGCCACCATCCACCAGCCGATCGCGCCCTGAAGCCCGCCCAGCAGGCCAAGGCCCAGCAGGCGCGGCGTCCATCCCGCCGGGATGCGGCGCAGGGCGAGGAAGCCGAAGAAGCCCACCGCCCAGACAAGGCCCACGAAGCGGCCAAGCTGACGATGCCCCCATTCCCACCAGTAGATCGCCTTGAACTCGGACAGGGTCATGCCCTTGTTCAGCAACTCGTACTGCGGGATCTGGCGGTATTTCTCGAACTCCGACTCCCAGTCGGCGGCGTTCATCGGCGGCAGCGCCCCCGATACGGGGTTCCATTCGGTGATCGACAGCCCGCTGTCGGTCAGCCGGGTCAGCCCGCCCACCGCGATCATCGCAAAGACCAGCACGAACAGGATCGCCAGCCAAACGCGGATCGCCCCGCGCGAGTCGCGGCGGCCTGCGTCGATCACGCCGGTTGTCCGGGTGGCCGGGGCCTCGGACTTCTCGGCACCCACGTCTTCGAAGATTGACCGTTTCTGGCTCATGACACCTCTGCCGTACTGGAAACCCGCCCCGTGCCGGGGCGCGGGCAGACTATTGCTGCCCCTCGTCACGTTCAAGCGCGTCGCGCCGCCGCAGGATCTGGCGCAGGACGCCATGCAGAAGCTGCACGTCGGCGCGGGTCAGGTCCAGCCGCCCCCACATGTTGCGCAGCGTGCGCTTCATCCCGGCGGCCTTGGTCTCGGGGAAGAAGAAGCCGACCTCGTCAAGCCGCTCTTCGTAATGGTCGCCCAGCTTCTGCACCTCGATGGCGGTGGCCGCCTCGGTGCCCGCGAATTCCATCCGCGCGGGCTCTGCCTCGACGGCGTGGCGGCGCCACTCGTAGGCGGTCAGCAGCACGCATTGGCCAAGGTTCAGCGAGGCGAACTCGGGGTTCACCGGGACCGAGACGATGGTGTTCGCCAGCGCGATGTCGTCGTTTTCAAGCCCCGCGCGTTCCGGGCCGAACAGCACCGCGACCTTTTCCCCGTTGGCGATCCGGCCCTTCGCCTCGGCCATCGCGGCCTCTGGCGTCAGGATGCGCTTGGTCAGATCGCGCGAGCGGGCGGTGGTGGCATAGACATGGGTGCAGTCGGCGACGGCCTCGGCGGTGGTCGGATGCATCACCGCGTTGTCCAGCACCCGGCCCGCCGCGCCGCTGGCCATCGCCACCGCGCGCTGGTTCGGCCAGCCGTCGCGCGGGTCGACAAGGCGCATGGTCGACAGGCCGAAGTTCAGCATCGCGCGGGCGGCGGCGCCGATGTTTTCGCCCATCTGGGGGCGGACGAGGACGAAGACGGGTTCTTGCACGGGACCTGCGAGCTTTGCGGAAAAGTCGCGGCGGTGATAGGCCCTGAAGGCCAGGAGAGCAAGGCGCGGCCGGTCCGCGCCGCATCAAGCCCCCTTGGCCAATCCCCGCGCGACAGGCTATAGCGGCGCGGACGAATACGGGAGCCTTCCTTCATGGCCGAGACCGAGCAGCCGCAGATCTACCTCATCACGCCGGGCGACGTGGAATTGTCGACCTTTCCCGGTCTCTTGGCGGGCGTCCTTGACGCCGTGCCCGTGGCCTGTCTGCGACTGGCGCTGACCTCGAACGACGAGGACCGGCTGCTGCGTGCGGGCGACGCCCTGCGCGAGGTGGCCCATGCCCGCGATGTGCCGATCGTGATCGACCGCCACTGGCAACTGGCCGAGCGGCTGGGCCTCGACGGGGTGCACCTGCTGGACGGCGCCCGCCAGATCCGCGCCGCGCGCAAGGTGCTGGGCGAGGACGCCATCGTCGGCGCCTTCTGCGGCACGTCGCGCCATGACGGCATGTCGGCGGGCGAGGCCGGGGCGGATTACGTGGGCTTCGGCCCCTGCGCGCCCACCGCGCTTGGCGACGGCAGCTTTGCCGAGCCCGAGCTGTTCGGCTGGTGGTCCGAGATGATCGAGGTGCCGGTGGTGGCCGAAGGTGGCCTGACCCCGGAACTGGTCACCGCTTTGGCGCCGCTCACCGACTTTTTCGGCATGGGCCCCGAGATCTGGGACGCCGAGGACCCGACCGCCGCACTGAAGGCGCTGGCGGCGGCGATCCTCTAGCCGCTATTTCGCGGGCAGTAGCGCAAGGCCGCGGCGCACGCGCCGCTCGCATTCCCGCGCCATAAGCTTGCGGTCCGGGTAGTCCCCCAGCGCCAGCGGCGCATGGTAGATCACAGTCGCCGCTCCGCCGCGTGCCGACGCCAGCAGCTTCAGCATGTGCGGGCCGAACTCCATATCGCCCCACCAGCCGTAATAGCGCGGATCCTCGCCACGCGGGGGTTCGTAGACCACGGTCACCGGCTGCACCGCCGCGTCGGATGGCAGACCGGACGTGAAGAACGCCGCAAAGAGCGTTGATTTAAAAGGAAGAACACGCTTTCCATCCGTCGAGGTGCCTTCCGGGAAGAACACCAGTTGACCGCCGCGCAGCAACTGGCGTTCAAGGATGTCGCGCTGCCGTCCCGCGTCGCGCGCGTTGCGGTCGATGAAGATCGTCCCCGTCGCGCGGGCGAGAAAGCCGATGCCGGGCCAGTTCGCGACCTCGGACTTCGACACGAAAGTCACCCGCGCCGGGGCGTTCAGCACGAAGATGTCCAGCCACGAGGCGTGGTTCGCCACCATGCCGCCCTGTCCCCGCATCGGCTGCCCCTGCACCCGCAGCCGGATGCCCAGCACCACCAGCGCCCCGCGCGAGACGGTTTGCACCACGTAGGGCGACCAGACCCGCGCGCCGCCGCGCAGGATCCACTCGGCCAGCCGCAACAGGCCCAGCACCACCAGCCCCGCAGCCAGCATGACGACCAGAACCGCGACCCGCGCGCCGACCCGCAGCCAGCCCGAGCGAGAGATCGGCGGCGTTTCCGGTTCGTCCTCTGACCGCCACGTGACGGTGACCGCCGGTCTCACCGGTCCCGCCCGCCCGTGTAGATCGCCCGGCGGGTGTCGTTCATCCGCGCGGTGTCCATGATCAGCAGGACGTCGGTGGTGTTGAAGTCATGGTCGATCCACGCGCCCTCGCCCACCATGCCACCCAGCCGCAGGTAGGCCTTGATCAGCGCCGGAACCGATTTCATCGCCGCAACGCGGTCGATCGCGTCCTCGGCCATCAGGTTCATCGACTGGAAATGTTCGGGCCGCGCACGGGCGCGCAGCTCGGGCGGCGCAAGGTGGCGGTGATGCAGCAGCGACAGCGCGGGCGCAAGCTGGCCCACGTCGGTGCCGTGGAACGAGGCGGTGCCGAACATCAGCTCGACCCGGTGCGCCTGGACGTACTCTGCCAGCCCGTTCCACATCTCGTACATGGCCGAGCCGCCGCGATACTCGGAATGCAGGCAGGACCGGCCCAGTTCCAGCAGACGCCTGCCGGACCGTTGCAGGACCGAGATGTCGTATTCGGTCTCGGAATAGAACCGCCCGATCCGCTCTGCCTGATCGTCGCGCAACAGGCGATACACCCCCACCACCGGAGACCCGGCGCGGGCGTGATCGAACAGCAGGAGGTGGTCGAAATGCGGGTCGAACTCGTCGCGCTCCAGCCGCGCCTCGTGGTCGACCATCGGGCCGCTGCCGCCCAGTTCCTCGACAAAGACGCTGTAGCGCAACGCCTGCGCGGCGCGCAGTTCGTCAGCGCCGCGCGCCAGCCGGACCTCGAAGGTCGGCGCGGTCGTCGGCCTTTGCCCGGCGCGGAAGGTCGTGTTCGCTGTCATCGGCGGGCTTTTACAGCCCGACCGCCGCAAAGCGCAAGATTTTGCCGTTCCGCGGGCAGCATTAGCGTTCCGTTAACCTTTTTGAGCCATAGCGGGCCCAATGGATCATTCATCGAAGACGGGCATCAGCTCTATCTGGCGCCCGTCTATCACGACCTTGCCCTGGTGCTGGAAATTGACAGTGATACGGCCACCGATATTGGACTGGACCTGTCCCAGTCCCCAATCCGGCTGCCCGGGATGGCGGACAAGCATTCCGGGTTCCAGCAGGCTGTTGATGTCGCTCATCGGGTCCTTTCCGGCCTGTGGGGCCATGACATGAGCCGCGCGGTCGCCGATGTCACCGCGCTGCTTGGGTCGCGGATCTGCCACGACCTGATCTCGCCCCTTGGCGCGATCTCCAACGGGGTCGAGCTTCTGGCGATGTCGGGGGCCGGGTCAATGCCCGAAATCGACCTGATCGCCCAAAGCGTCGAACATGCCAACGCACGCATCGGTTTTTTCCGCGTCGCGTTTGGCGCGGCCACCCCGGACCAGACCCTTGGCGCGTCCGAGGTGCAGCACATCCTGCGCGAACTGACCCGTGGCGGACGGATGCAGGTGGACTGGACCCCCACCGAAGACGCCCCGCGGGCCGAAGTGAAGCTTGCCTTCCTCGCCCTCAACTGCCTTGAAAGCGCGATGCCGCGCGGCGGCTCGGTCAGCGTTTCGCGGGACGCGGCGCGATGGCGGCTGACCGCCACCGCCGACCGGATGCGGATCGAACCCAACCTGTGGGAAGCCCTGTCGCGCCCCGCCGCCAGCCATGGGGCGACGGCGGCAGAGGTGCAGTTCTTGCTGGCCCCGCTCGTCGCGGCAGACCTTGGCCGCACCCTGACCGCCGAACTTAGCGAGACGGGCGCGACCGTCCGGTTCTAGCGGCGCGTCCCGGTCAGGCGCGGGTCGTGCCGTCGCCGGTGACAAGGTACTTGAACGAGGTCAACTGCGCCGCGCCCACCGGCCCGCGCGCATGCATCTTGCCGGTGGCGATGCCGATCTCGGCCCCCATCCCGAACTCGCCGCCATCGGCGAACTGGGTCGAGGCGTTGCGCATCAGGATCGCGGAATCGAGCTGTTGGAAGAACCGCGCAGCCGCGTCGTCATCCTCGGTCAGGATCGCGTCGGTGTGGCTGGAGCCAAAGCGCCGGATGTGATCCATCGCGGCGTCGATGTCGTCCACCACCTTCGCGGCGATGTCCATGTCCAGATACTCGCGGCCCCAGTCCTCGTCGGTGGCGGGCACGGTGCCCTCGACCGCCAGTTCCGGCGCCGCGTGGACCCGCACGCCGGCCTCGACCAGCATCCGCACCAGATCCGCGCCCAGCGTGTCGGCCACGTCGCGGTGGATCAGCAGGCACTCGGCCGCGCCGCAAATCCCCGTGCGCCGGGTCTTGGCGTTCAGCACCACATCCATCGCCTTGGCCGGGTCTGCGGCCTTGTCGACGTAGATGTGCACGATCCCTTCAAGATGTGCGAAGACCGGCACCCGCGCCTCGCGCTGGACCAGGCCCACCAGCCCCTTGCCGCCGCGCGGCACGATGACGTCGATGTAGTCGGTCATCGTCAGCATCTCAGAGACGGCGGCGCGGTCGCGCGTCGGCACCCGCTGGATCGCGTCCTCGGGCAGACCGGCGGCCTTCAACCCCTCGACCAGACAGGCATGGATCGCGCCCGACGAGTGGAAGCTTTCCGACCCGCCACGCAGGATCACCGCGTTGCCCGCCTTCAGGCACAGCGCGCCCGCATCGGCGGTCACGTTGGGGCGGCTTTCGTAGATCACGCCGATCACCCCAAGCGGCGTGCGGACACGCTGGATATGCAGGCCCGTGGGACGGTCCCACTCGGCCAGCACCTCGCCCACGGGATCGTCCTGCCCCGCCACCGCGCGCAGGCCGTCGACGATGCCCTGAATGCGTCCCTCGTCCAGCATCAGCCGGTCGAGCATCGCCTTCGTCAGGCCCTTGTCGGAGCCGAAGGCCATGTCCTTGGCGTTCGCCTCGATGATCTCGGCGCGGCGCGCCCAGACGGCATCGGCGGCGGCATTCAGCGCGGCGGTCTTGGTCTCGGCTGGGGCGAAGGCAAGCTCGGCAGCAGCGGCCCGGGCGCGCTGGCCCAGATCGGTCATCACCTGATGGATATCGTCGAGATCCTTCATCTTCGCCTCCGTTTGCTCACATGATCTTCTGGAAGATCATGACCTTCTGAATTCCCTAGAAAATTCCGCCATCTCAAGTGGCCATGTCGTCCCGGTGCACCAGCGCCGCGCGGCCCGGATAGCCCAGCACGCCCTCGATGTCACCAGATTGCCGCCCCGCGATCAGCGCCGCCTCTTCCGAGGTATAGCGCGTCAGACCGCGCGCCAGCGCGCCCTCGGGCCCGGCGATTTCCACCGCCTCGCCCCGTCCGAACTCGCCATCCACCGCGACGACCCCCGCCGGCAACAGCGACTTGCCGCGCGTCAGCGCCCGCGCCGCGCCCGCGTCCACGACGATGCGCCCGCGCGGTTTCATCGCCGCGATCCACCGCTTGCGGGCGGCCTGAGGGTCGCCTTCGGCAAGGAACCACGTGGCGGGCGCGCCGTTTTCCAGCGCCTGCAACGGCCGTACGGCAGAGCCCTCGGTGATCGCCATCGCGCAGCCAGCGTGGGTCGCGGTGCGCGCGGCCATGACCTTGGTTTTCATCCCGCCCTTGGACAGGCCCGAGCCAGCGTCGCCGGCCATCGCCTCGATCTCGGGGGTGATGTGTTCGATCACGTCGAACCGGGTGGCGTCCGGGTCCAGCTTGGGGTTTCCGGAATAGAAGCCATCCACATCGGACAGCAGCACCAGCACATCCGCGCCCACCGTGACCGCAATCTGCGCGGCAAGGCGGTCGTTGTCGCCATAGCGGATCTCGTCGGTGGCCACCGTGTCATTCTCGTTCACGATCGGCACCACGCCCAGCTTCACCAGCTGCGACAGGGTCGCGCGCGAGTTCAGGTAGCGGCGGCGGTCGGCGGTGTCTTCCAGCGTCAGAAGAACCTGCGCGGTGGTCAGGCCATGCGGCTGAAGCACTTCCTCGTAAGCGCGCGCCAGCCGGATCTGACCCACGGCGGCGGCGGCCTGCGACTGTTCCAGCGGCAGCGTGCCGGTCCCCAGCGACAGAACCGAACGGCCAAGCGCGATCGAGCCGGACGACACAAGGATCACGTCCGCGCCGCGCGCCTTCAGCATCGCGACATCCGCCGCAAGTCCTTCCAGCCAGTCGTGTTTCAGGGCACCGGTCGCGGAATCGACCAGCAGGGCCGACCCGATCTTGACGACGACGCGCGAGGCGCCGGTCAGGGTTGCCACGACCCGTCCTCCTCGTCGTCGGCTTCCTCGGCCTTCTTGTAGCGCAGGCGGTTCTCGTCGATCTGCGACTTCAGGGCGCGCAGCACCTCGGTCAGGCCCTCGCCGCTGACGCCGGACATCATCATGACCGGGCCGCCGACGGCCTCTTCCAGAGACTCGCGCTGCATCTGGCGCAGTTCATCGTCCAGCGAGTCGATCTTGTTCAACACGGTGATGCGCGGCTTGTCGGTCAGACCTTCGCCATAGGCTTCGATCTCGCCGATGATGGTCTCGTAATCCTCGGCCACCTCGTCGGCGGTGCCATCGACCAGGTGCAGCAGGACCGCGCAGCGCTCGATATGGCCAAGGAACAGGTCGCCGATGCCGCGGCCCTCGTGTGCGCCTTCGATCAGGCCCGGGATGTCGGCCACCACGAATTCCGCGTTGTCGACGCCCACGACCCCAAGGTTCGGATGCAGCGTGGTGAAGGGGTAATCCGCGATCTTCGGGCGCGCGTTCGAGGTCGCCGCAAGGAAGGTCGATTTGCCCGCATTGGGCAGGCCCAGCAGGCCCACGTCGGCAATCAGCTTCAGCCGCAGCCACAGCGTCCGCTCGACCCCCGGCTGACCGGGGTTGGCGTGGCGCGGGGCGCGGTTGGTCGACGAGGTGAAATGCAGGTTGCCGAAGCCGCCGTTGCCGCCCTTGGCAAGGCGGAACCGCTGGCCGACTTCGGTCAGGTCGGCGATGACCGTCTCTTCGTCCTCGTCTAGAATCTCGGTCCCCACGGGCACGCGCAGCACGATGTCGTCGCCGTCCTTGCCGGTGCGCTGCTTGCCCATGCCGCCCTGGCCGTTCTTGGCGAAGAAGTGCTGCTGGTAACGGAAGTCGATCAGGGTGTTCAGCCCGTCGACCGCCTCGGCCCAGACGTCGCCGCCCCGGCCGCCGTCACCGCCGTCGGGGCCGCCGTACTCGATGAACTTCTCGCGGCGGAACGAAATCGCGCCGTTCCCGCCCGCGCCGGAGCGGATATAGACCTTGGCTAGATCGAGAAACTTCATCGGTAGTAAGCGCCTTTCCCGCGCTGTGCGTCAGAGCCTTGCGGATACGTCAATCCGCAGCGCGCCTCAAGCGCTGCCAGCGGTCAGCCGTCAGCTTCATGCGTTGTATGTTTACGGTTCCAAGCGCCAGCGACTGCTTCGTCTCGGTGTGGGTGTCGGTGAAGCCCAGCTTCGTGAGGATCGCGCGCGAGCGAGCGTTGTCCGGGTGATGACCGGAAACCAGCACGTCGGCGCCCGCCTCGAAATGCGCGTCGGTCGCGGCGGCGGCAGCCTCGGACATGATGCCCCGGCCCTGCGCGTCGGTGCGCAGCCAGTAGCCCAGCTCGTCCGCGGTCGAGACGACGCCAAGCACGCGGCCGTTCTCGGTCACGGCGTAATGCGCCTTGTCCTCGGCGATCACCATGTCGACGAACTGCTCCGCGTCCTTGAGGGTATAGGGCCACGGCACGCGGGTCAGCCATTTGACGATGGCATACTCCGCGATGCCCTCGGCCAGCGCCGGGGCATCCGCCGGACGAAGCCGGCGCAGCAGCAGCCGGTCCGTCCGTATTTCAGGGATCATCGGTCCAGCTTCCGCAGGTATGTCCAGGTTGGCACGTTGGCGTTGCGCGCGACCGAGAACGCCTCGGCGTCGCCGATGTACTCGAACCCGGCGTGGGTCAGCACCTTGGCCGAGGCCGGGTTGTCCTGGAACATCGCGGCGAACATCGTGCGGTTGGCCTGCGGGTTCGCGGCCACCAGCGCTTCGACCGCCTCGGTCGCGACGCCGGTGTTCCAGAAGGCGGGCGCCACCCAGAAGCCGATTTCCGACTGATCGCGGTCCATCCGCTTGAGGCTAATAAGCCCCAGCAGTTCCGACAGGCCGGACGCGGTGCCGTCCATCGCCCAGACATCGGCGGGCCGGTCGTCGGCGAGGTTGCGCGCGACGAAGGCTTCCGACGTGCCGGGCGGCAGCGGGTGCGGAATGGAGGTGGTGTTGCGGGCGACACGCTGGTCGCCGGCGTACAGGTTCAGCAGGCCCACATCGGACCGCCGCAGCGGTCTCAGCAGGAACCGTTCCGCCTCGACGACGGGCTGATCAATCACTTTCTCTAACTTCATCTGCTCCTCCCCGGGATGCAGTGATGAAAACCGGCTTCTCTCGGCCCCTCCCCCTTGGGTCCTTGAAACGCCGCGGGGGACCGGCTTGTCGCCGATCCCCCTTAAGATTTTGTAAACCTGGGTGTCGGCTTATTCTGCGGCCTTGGCTTCCGGGAGCACCGAAATAAAGGTGCGGCCCTTGAGGCCCTTGTGGAAGGTCACCTTGCCTTCGGCGGTCGCAAAGATGGTGTGGTCGCGGCCGATGCCGACGCCCTCACCCGGCCACCACTTGGTGCCGCGCTGACGCACGATGATGTTGCCCGGAATGGCCGCCTGGCCACCGAACAGTTTCACGCCGAGGCGACGACCCGCAGAGTCGCGGCCGTTACGAGAGCTACCGCCTGCTTTTTTGTGTGCCATTGGTCAGTTCTCCTTACTTCGCGGCCAGTTCTTTGGCCTGTTCAACCCAGCCTTCACGCTCGATCCGGCCTTTGAACGACAGTTTTTCGTCGAACTCGGCAACATCGGCTTCGGTCCAGGCGGCGATCTGCGCGAACGAGGTCACACCCGCTTCGAGCAGCTTCTTCTCAAGCGCCGGGCCCACGCCCGACAGTTTCTTCAGGTCGTCAGCGCCCTCGGCCTTGGGGGCGGCTTCGGCCTTCTTGGCGGGCTTCGCAGCCTTCGCCGGCTTCTCGGCTTTCGGAGCCGGTGCGGCGGCGGCGACAGCGGCACCCGACACGGAGCCGGCGCCGATGGCAGCCTTGATGCCCGACTTGTCGGCGCCCGATTCGAGGATCTCGGTCACGCGCAGCAGGGTAAGCTGCTGGCGGTGGCCCTTGGTCCGCTTCGAGCTGTGCTTCCGGCGACGGCGCACGTAGTGGATGACTTTCTCACCCTTGATTTGTTCGATCACCTCGGCCTGGACGCCAGCGCCTTCCACGAAGGGAACGCCGATCTTGTCGCCGACCATGAGGATATCGTTGAATTGAACGGTTTCACCGGCAGTGGCGGCCAGTTTCTCGACCCGCAGGACATCGCCCGAGGTCACCTTGTACTGCTTGCCACCGGTCTTAAGGACCGCAAACATCGTCGTCTTCCTCTTCTAACCGCGTCCTGGGGCCCCCCGTGCGGGGCGTTCCGGGCCACTTGGGCCGCCATCGAACTGCGCGCCTTGTTGGCGAAATTGCATATTGGCTCGCGAAGCAGGCTCCGCAAGAGCCGCGCTTATGCGCAACAAAGCCCTTCGCGTCAAGACCTATCCGGGGTTGCGCGGCGGCGCGGCGGCCGCGCTGCGGCGGCTTACAGCTCTTCCCCAGCCATGTGCCCCGCCGCGGCCCGGCCAAGCGCAAGGCTCACGCTGACGAACATATCGTCGAAGGCGGTGAACAGCGCCTGGTTCAGAACCGCGCCCGGCTCGGTTTCCGAGAAGTCGATATAGGCCTGAAGGTCCGCATCGCTCAGCGGACGGTAGGCAAGCGCGAGGTAGGCGTAGACCCAATCGACCGTATCGTCGCGGATCGCGTCTTCCTGGCTCCAGACATCGGACAACATCTGGTCCTCGGTGAACTCGTCCTCGAAGGCGCCGCCGTCGGCAAGGCCGGTATAGAAGGCGAAGTTGGCGTTCATCGCGCCGACCACGTTGTTCTCGATCAGGTCGTTGATCTCGGTGAAGGTCTCAAGCAGGTCCAGCCGGGGGTCCTGCTTCTCGATCATTTCCAGCACCAGATCGCGGCTGGCGTCCTCGACGTCTTCCTCCAGCATGGCGCGGCGCGCGCTGACTTCCAGCCCGATGATCCGCTGGCCAAGGTCCGACTCGAAGAACGCCAGCATCGCGTCGGTATCGCTGCCCGCCAGTTCCTCGGCCAGCGTGGCGCGCACCGAAGCCTCCAGCCGGGGGATGCTGTAGATGTCGCCCACCGTCGCGGCCCAGCTTTTCGGCGTGTTGCCCGGTCCGGCGCCGCCGAACAGGTCGGCGGCAAGCTCGCCGCCGTAGGCGATACCTTCCTCGCGCATGATCTCAAGCACCTCGGGGATGCCCATCGCCTCCATCAGCGGATCGAGATCGTCGTCGTCCGCCGTCTGCCCGGATACGGACAGGGGCATCAGGGCGACGGTGGCGGAAACGAGGGCGGCGCGCAGCATGGGAGCGGTCCTTTCAAGGCTGACTTGGCGCGGACCCTACCCCTGCTCCGGAGACGTTGAAAGGACCTTACCAAGCGGCAGTCGCGGAGATGTCATCTTTCGGCGAAAATCGGGTTGCGCGCACTTCGGCCTTGTCCTATGTGCACCGCCAGACCCTTCGCGGAGAGGTGCCGGAGTGGTCGAACGGGGCGGTCTCGAAAACCGTTGACCCTGCAAGGGGTCCCAGGGTTCGAATCCCTGTCTCTCCGCCACTTCAGTCCGCCTCTGGGCACGCCAATCGCCGCCGATTGCCGCACCTGGCCGCCCGCAAGCGTCCTCAGCAGTTCCGTTTTCGATCCCATGATGCGGATTGCGTCGTCGGCGACCTCGACACGCTGCGCCAGGGCGCGCAGGTGATCCCGCCGATAGCCGCCCTCACGGTCCCGGATACGGTCGCGAGCGATCTGCGAGAATTGCCGGATCATCGCCGGGCTGACGGCGCTGTGACCGGGGCTGTCGAGCAGCGTCTGAGCGCGGTCGGCGTCCGCCCGCGCCTGATCGCGGATGACCTTTAGGCCGGCGATGCGTTCGGTCAGCGCCGGGTCGTCCAGATCGGCAACCCCGGCCTCGATGGCGTCATAGAGACGCTTGAGGCGTAGTTCCGATTCGGAAGCCCGGCGCTGCAATTCGGCGATGTGCTGGCGGCGGCGCTCGGCCTGATCTTCTCGGCGACCGAGGACGCTGCCAAGCAGCTTCTCCAGCCGGTCGGGATCAAGCAGGCGTTCCTCGATATGACCGGCAACCATGGTGTCGAGCTTGTCCATGGGGATCGCGCGCCCCTTGCAGCCGGTTTCGCCCTGCCGTGCCCGGATCGAGCAGGCATAGTAGCGATAGCGGCCGCTCTTGCCGGTGCGGATGGTCATCGCGCCCCCGCAATTGCCGCAATAGCAGATGCCGGTCAGAAGCGTGGGACCGATCACGACGCGCGCGGGCAGTTCGGTCTTGGGGTTGCGGGCCTGCAAGAGCTTCTGCACCGCCTCGAAGGTCTCGCGGTCGATGATCGGCGGTACCGGCACGATGACGATTTCATCGGCTTCCTTGTCCGCCTTGTTCTTCCGGTTCTTGCCCCATTGATGCTCGCCCATATAGGTGCGCCGGGTCAGGATGCGGTGAACCTGGCCGACGCCCCAACGGCCGCCGTCACGGGTGAAGATGCCTTTGCCGTTCAGATGCTTGACGATGGCCTTAACGCCCATCTGACCGGAATCGCCATCACCTTCCAGCGCCAGGCGATAGATCAGGCGGATCGTGTCGGCGTGCAGCGGGTCGACTTCCAGCTTCTTCTTGACCTTCGCGCCGCGCTGCTCGGCTGCGACGACGCGATAGCCGACCGGGGGCAGCGAGCCGTTCCAGAAGCCTTGCCGGGCGTTTTCCTTTAAGGCGCGCAGGACATGCTTGGCGTTCTCCTTGGACTGGTATTCGTCGAACAGCGCCATGATCTGCCGCATCATGACGTGCATGGGGTCGTCGCCCATCTCCTGCGTGATGGAGACGAGGCGAATACCATTCTTCGCCAGCTTCCTGACATAGAACTCAAGCTCGAAATGATCGCGGAAGAAGCGCGAGAAACTGTGAACCACGACAATATCGAAGGGCGCGGGCTTCGACGTTCCCGCCTCAATCATTCGTTGGAACTCGGGGCGGCGGTCGTTGGTGGCCGACGCGCCGGCCTCCACGAAGGTTTCGACAAGCTGATAGCCCCTCGCTTCGCACCATGCTTCGCCCTGCCTGCGCTGGTCGGGGATCGACACGTCATGTTCGGCCTGCCGGCTGGTGGAGACGCGCAGGTAGAGGGCAGCCCGCAGGGCGACATTGGGATTGTGGACGTTCATTTGCGGGTTCCTTTCCTGCGAGGCTCGACCAGAGGCAAGACCAGTTCCACACGGTCATGAACGAGCTTCGGGACCAGTCTCAGACCCCGGCCTTTTTCCATGCGCACAAGCCCGTATCCGACCATGGCCTTGAGGGTTCTGGACAGGTTGGACTTGGCGCGGCCGGTCATCTGCGCCAGCTCTTCCAACGAGGCTGGCTGCTGTTCGTAGATGATGCGCAGCATCTCGCAATTGCTCGCTGACATGAATTTGGCGAAGGATGTCGTGGAGATGAACCAGACCGTCGGCTCGCCGGGCTTCGGTTTTTCCTCGCCACGCGCGATCCGAAGGGTGCGGGCCTTCATTTCCTCGGGATCGGCGATCCCGACTTTCAATGTGGACATGGCAAGACTCGATTATCGTTCAGGGTTTTTCATTATCATAATACGATAACGATTTCAAGTCATCGGGCAGATCGACCGAGCCGAACAACTCGTCGAACACATCGGCGAACCAGCGCTCGAACACCTGAATCTCGGCCTCGGTGATCGGCACGTCCTCGGGCCAGTCGTCGATGACCGGCAGCCGCTCGACATCGAAGAGATGGAGCGGGCGTCCACGCGGCGGACTGACGCGCGGCGTCGGGTCGTCGTCGTAGTCGTAGAGATCGTCGGGGAGCGTTTTGGGGACCGGCTGCCGTGGGCGGCCCCTGCTGCCGTGGCGGTGTTTCGTGGACATGGAATCCTCCGTGGTTCGCGGGATTTTCCGGGGGCTGGAAGCCCGGAATAGGCGAAGCATGGAGGGGGATCGGCGGCCTGTAGCGTGCCGCATTTGCGTCGATGCGTTGACGGCACCCCTGTTACTAGTGTCGGCGCAGAGCCCGTTGCGCCTTACTTGCTGGTTGTCGCGCTGGTCTCCGCCCGCAAACTCTCCAGGAAGAGAGTGAAAGCACGGGTCGGATGGCGCCGGCTCGAATAGAAGGCGTGATAGCCCGGAAACGGCGGACACCAATCGGCAAGGACCTCGACGAGCAGCCCGTCGTTCAGAAAGGGCGCGGCGAGATCTTCGAGCATGTAGGCCAGACCCATCCCCGCGCTGGCAGCCCCTACGAGTGCGTCGCCGTCATTGACGATCAGGGACGGCGACACTTTTACCGTCTCCGCATGTCCGTCTTTCTCAAACGACCACGGCGACAGGGTGCCACCCGCGTTTCTGAAACCGATGCAGCGGTGGGCCGACACGTCACGCGGCGTGTGCGGAGGATCGCAGCTGTCGAGATACCGGGGCGCCCCCACAACGACAGCGCGCAAGTGGGGCCCAACGGGCACGGCGACCATGTCCATTTCCAAGTCTTCGCGCAGCCGTATCCCGACATCGAACCGCTCGGCAACGATGTCGACATGCCGGTTCTCCACGCTCAGCTCGCCGTCGATCTCGGGATGGGCAGCGATCAGTCGCGAGAAGGCCGGCCAGACGAGCGTATCGGCGGCATGTTTGCCGCAGGTCACCCGCAGACGTCCGCCCGGTTCCTCACGCAACTGTTCCAGATCGTCGATTTCCGCATCAATCTCCGCGATGACCGGCGCGAGTGTGGCCAGAAGCCGCTCGCCCGCCGCGGTGGGGGCAATGCTGCGTGTCGAGCGTGACAGCAACCTGATCCCCAGATCGGCCTCAAGGCGCTTTACGGTCTGGCTGACGGCGGACTGGGTCACGCCGAGGCTGCGTGCCGCCGCGGTGAAGCTGCGCTCTTCGGCAACGCGATTGAAGATGACGAGGTCCGAGAACTTACGCGGGTCCATTCAGTAGCTATACTACTTGGTCCGACAAATTTCGAGGTACTAATCTCCCACTGCATAGATGCGCTAATATCGCGTCGGCACGACAAGAGGAGCTGACAATGACAGAAAAGGTATGGTTCATCACCGGCGCTGGCAGGGGACTTGGGCATCTGCTCTCTCGCGATGCGCTGCGCGCTGGCGACAAGGTCGTGGCAACCAGCCGAAGCGTCGACGGGCTTGCAGAAAGCCTCTCCGCTCCGGACGACAGCCTGCTCGTGTTACCGCTCGATGTGACCGATGCCCGGGCGGCTTCGGCAGCACATGACGCAGCCATGGAGGTGTTTGGCCGGATCGACATCCTGGTCAACAACGCCGGCCGCGCCCAGCTTGGATGATGGTTCGAGACGATCCCGGAGGAGGACGTGCGCCGGCAGTTCGAGATCAACCTCTTCGGGGCGATGAACGTGGCGCGCGCGGTGCTGCCGACGATGCGCCGTCAGCGCTCGGGCCTCGTGGTCACGATCTCCTCGGTGAACGGCTTGGTCTCGAACCCCGGTGGATCGGTCTACTCGGCGTCCAAGTTCGCGCTCGAAGGCTGGATGGAGGGCCTCGCCGAAGAAATCGCGCCGCTTGGCGTCCGATCACTCATCGTGGAGCCGGGGATGATGCGCACAAACTTCCTTGATCCGTCCACTGCACGGCAGGGGGATATGGACATTGCCGACTATGCCGAGGCGGTGGCCGGTTTCCGAACCTTCATCGCAGAAGCGAACGGCGCGCAGCAGAACGATCCGGCGGCGCTTTCCGCCCTGATCGTCTCTGAAGCGTCCTCTCCCGACCCAGCGCGACGGCTCCTGTTCGGCGCCGATGCGCACGAATGGGCCAGCGCCAAGTGCCGGCAACTCACAGCCGAGATCGACGCTTCGAGCGCCCGTGCCTGAGTGCGGGCAATGTCGGCTTCGTGCCGCTCAGTTGCCATTTATCCCACTGGACCACTTCCCCCCCCGCCGCGCCTTTGCGAAGCCGCGGTCCGTGGCGATGAACCGCTCCAGCATGGGCACGATCAGCCTGACGGGATCGGCAACGGCTTGCCCCGTCTCGCGCCCCAGCACCTCGGCATAGGCGACCAGATCGCGGTGGAGCGGCGCGGGCAGCTCCAGGGTCACCTTTACGGGCTTGTCGTCGGGCAGCGGGCCGAGTTTCAGCTTGGTCATGGTCAACCTCCTGCCGGCTCGAATATCAAATCGCGGGTGACGATTATCCTGACCGGGAAGCCGGGCCGGATGGTCAGCGTGGGCGCGACCTGCAACTGGCGCTGGACGATCTGCTGGCCTGCCTGATTGACGGTATCTTGCGCCCCGTCGCGGATGGCGCGGATCAGCCGGTCCTCGTCGCTGGTCGCGAGCTCCGTGCCGACTGCGAGCAGCGTGGATAGTCCTGCGGCCTTCATCAGATCCCACCAATGATAATCGACGCCATCCTCAAGGCCGGCATAGCCCGATGCGTCCGCGCCCGGCAGGCGCTCAAGGACGATGGAGCGGCCGCCCGGCAGGATCAGGCGATTCCACACCAAGAGCACCCTGCGCTGGCCGAAGGTCACGCCGTCATCATATTGGCCGATGATGCGGGTGCCCTGCGGAATCAGGAGCAGCGAGCCGGTCGGGCTGTCATAGACGTTCTCCGTCACCTGCGCTGTGATCTGGCCCGGAAGGTCGGAACGGATGCCGGTGATGAGCGCGGCCGGGATCACGGCCCCGGCCTGCAGGATATAGGGCGAGGCCGGCGGCGTGACGCGATCCGGCGCGACGGTCTGGCGGTCCACCGGGCCGCCCAGGAAGGCGGCATGGCGGTTCTGACCGGCCGCTCCCTCCGGTTGCCCGCCGAGACCGGCCAGGCCGGGCATGGCCGTCCCGGCTGGTGTTCCTGTGCGCGGTCCGGTCTGGAAGAACACGCTGCTCAGGCGCGCGGCTTCTTCCTCGGCGCGGCGGCGTTCTTCCTCGGGATCGACCGCGGGCGCTGTGATCGCAGGCGTTGCGACCGGCTGGCCCCGCCTCTCGGCGTCGAGGATCGGACGGCCAAGGTCGCCGGGCAGCGCGGGGCCGAGGACCGGGCCGGTGTAGTCGGAGGGCAAGCCCGTGAGTCCGTCCGCCGTGGGCCGGTTTTCTGTCGAATAGAGTTCTTCGCCGCCCGGTCCGGCCTCGCGGGTCTGGAGCGCGTAGATCAGCGCGCCGCCGATGCCGAGAAGCGCGACCGCGCCAATGCCTGCCAGCATCTTGCGGGACAGGCGGGTGACGCGCGGCGGTTCTGCGCGCAGCCGCATGGGCGCTGTGGTGTCGGTGATCGGGTTGTCTGTCATGACGGCGAGTCTCCGGTGGCTGCGGGCTGAGCGGCGGCCTGTCGTTGCTCGATACGGACGATCCTGACGACCTGCTGGCGGTTGCCGCTGCCAAGGCGCAGTTCGGCCGCGCCAAACAGACGGTCCACGATCAGGACGTTCCGGTAGATGCGGGAATTGACGATCTGCGGCTCGCCGTCCGACCCGAGCACGAAGATCGGCGGCATTTCGCCCTGCACGATCCCGCGCGGGAAGACGACATAGACGCGCCGGCCATCGTCGAAGACGGAAACCGGCCGCCATGGCGGGCTGTCGCCCTGCACCTGCAATCCATAGCGATAGTTCCGCGCCGCCTCGGCAGGGATGACCGGCGCGGACGGGACGGCCCGGCGCTGGCCTGCCGGCGGCGCGGGATAGGCCCAGGCGACGGCGGGCATGTAGAGCGCTTCCCGCGCGCGCAGCTCCATCATGTAGGTTCGCCGGTCGGTGGTCACGACAAGGTTGGTCGAGATGTCGTCGCGGGTCGGTTTCACGAGGATATGGACGCGCCGGTTGGCGCCGCTGCCGCTCTCGGTATCGCCGATGATCCAGCGGGCGGTGTCGCCGGCCGCAATCGGTCCTGCGCCGGTCAGGTTTTCACCCGGCTCCAGCGCGATATTGGTGATTTGACCGGGGGCGGCATAGACCTGATAGAGCGCGCCTTCCGACCACGGGTATATCTGGATGGCGTTGTAGTAGCCTTCGCGGCGCGGCTCGACGCGGGCGGCGGCGTTGGCGTTCTCGACGCGGCCGGTCGGTGTGCCCGCCCTCTCGCCGCCGCGCGCGACGGTCCAGGCGGGCGGAACATGCAGCGGCCGGGGCGTGTCCTCTGCCGAAGCGGCAGGCGGCGTCGGCAGCGGCGGCACGGCGTCGTCATAGGAGAATTGCGGCGTCCGGTTGGTGGCGCAGCCGGCCAGCGCGGTCGCGGAAAGCAGCAACGCCGCCAGTGCGGGTTTGCGGAAAACCGGAAAGCCGGCTTTGCAGAAAGACGTGCGGGTCATTGGCTCATCTCCCGCGACCATGAAATCGCATTGACATAGATGCCGAGCGGATTGGCGCGCAGCCTCTCGGCGGTGCGCGGCGGCTGGATCACGATGGTCAGGATCGCGGTCCATCGCTCGGTGCCGGAAAGCTGGCCGTTTTCGTAGTGGCGCTCGGTCCAGGCGACCCGGAACGATCCGGGCGATGCCCGGATGACGCTGGACACATCGACGGCGATCTGTTGGCGGCCGACACGGGTGAACGGATCGTTGGCGCGGGCATAGTCGTTCAGAGCCGCAGCGCCCCGGTCGGTGGTGAACTCGTAGGCGCGAAGCCAGTTCTGGCGGACGATGATCGCATCGGCCGGGATCGCGCGGACCTGCTCGATGAAGCGGCCGAGATGGAAAGCGATCTGCGGATCGGTCGGGCGATAGTCGGCGTTCGCCGGTGCGACGGTCTGGGCTTCGCCGAGCGCATCGACCTGCACCACCCAGGGCACCACGGTCCCGCGCGCCGACTGCCACACCAGCGCCGA
Organism: Psychromarinibacter sp. S121; assembly: GCF_049801035.1. Lineage (NCBI taxonomy): Bacteria > Pseudomonadati > Pseudomonadota > Alphaproteobacteria > Rhodobacterales > Paracoccaceae > Psychromarinibacter > Psychromarinibacter sp. S121. The sequence continues at coordinate 1,404,719 of NZ_JBNAGE010000001.1, read as the reverse complement.
GGCGAAGCCCGCCGACAGGATCAGGGAACCGAACGCCATGTAGCGCCAGTTTCGCGCCTGCACGCGGGCCGAGCCGATGCGCTCATCCCAGACCTGCGCGGCCTTCTGATACGGGGTCTCGGGTTCCGGCGTCTTGCCGTAATGGGCTGCGGGTCGTTTGAAGATGCTCATGAGCAGTCACTTTCGGAAAGGTTGACGGAAGAACCGGGGCCATGGCTGTCGCCGGAGCGGACGGCGTGTGCGGCCATGGTCGTGCCGTGGTTCATGGCCTGCGAGCGGCGCATCCGCTGCGCCCAGGCAGGCGGTGCGCCTGTGGCCGAGGCGGACGCGGCCGGGGCGGATGCTTCCGCCGCGCCTCCGGCCGTGCCCATGGTGGACGCGCCGCCACTCGCACCGAAGCCAGCCTTCGCGCCTTCGGAGAAACTGGACTTGACGCTTTCGGACGCGCGGGAGGCAGCGCGTTTCAAGGGTGAGACGGCTGCCGATCCTGCCGCGCGAGCGACGCCGCCAAGGCCAGACGCGACACCGGCCGCGCCGGACTGGCCGAGCGAGCCGAGGCTGTAGGCTGCGGAAGCGGCTCCTGCGGCCGTCGCGCCGCCGCGAACGGCCGCGGCCCCGCCGGACAAAGCGGCAGCGCCGCCTTTTGCGCCGAGCATCGCCGCGCCACCCGCCGCCGCACCGCCCGCCAGCACCATGCCGCCGGCGGCGAGGCCGGTGCCCACGGCCGCGCCCGCGCCGAGCTGGGGGCCGCCCGAGACAAGGCCGGTGGCGATGCCGGGTCCGAAGATGCCGAGGCCGAGCAGCGACAGGGCCGCGAGCACAATCGCCATGGCATCGTCGATCGTGGGGGTGACGCCGCCGAAGCCGGCGGTGAACTGCGAAAACAAGGTTGAGCCGATGCCGATGATGACGGCCAACACCAGAACCTTGATGCCGGAAGAGATTACGTTGCCAAGCACACGCTCGGCCATGAAGGCGGTCTTGCCGAACAGGCCAAAGGGGATCAGCACGAAGCCGGCCAGCGTGGTCAGCTTGAACTCGATCAGCGTGACGAAGAGCTGCACGGCGAGGATGAAGAAGGCGAGGATCACCAGCGCCCAGGCGAACAGCAGGCAGGCGATCTGGATGAAGTTCTCGAAAAACGACCAGTAGCCCATCAGGTCGGAAATGGAATCGAGCAATGGTCGGCCGGCATCGAGGCCGGTCTGTGCCACCCGGCCTGGCCGCATGAGGTCGGCAGCGGAAAAGCCCGTGCCCGACGCCATGAGACCGAGACCGGCGAATGAGTCGAAGACGATGCGGGCGAGGTTGTTCCAGTTGCCGATGACGTAGGCGAAGACACCGACGAACAGGGTCTTCTTGACCAGCCTTGCGATAATGTCGTCATCCGCGCCCCAGGCCCAGAAGAGCGCCGCCAGCGTCACGTCGATGACGATCAGGGTGGTGGCGATAAACGCCACTTCCCCACCGAGCAGGCCGAAGCCGGAATCTATGTAGCTGGTGAAGACCCCAAGAAACGAGTCGATGACGCCGGTTCCGCCCATGGATCACTGTTCCTCGTTCTGTCGCGGAGCGGTCTGGGCGGGCGTCCGGCCAAGAAAGCGGTCGCGGCTCTCGGCCCATGCGGAAAGGCAGACCGGATCGCTCGTCGCCGCTTCCCCAAGCTGCTGGCACCGGCGAAGCGTCGCGCGGAGCGGATCGGCCGGCGGTTGCAGCGCCGGTGCGGTGCTGGCCGGCGCGGGATCGTCCTTGCGGGTCATCTCGATCACCGTGGCCGCGATGGCCATGGCGACGAATACGACGGCCCCGAGCCGGGCCAGCATCTTGCCGTCCATGGGCGGCCCCTCCCGTGGTCAGTTGTTGCCGTTGAACATCTGCGCGTTGCCCGGCTGGTAGCCGCTGCCGGGGGTCAGGAAGCGCTCGCGCTGGACACGGCCCTGTTCGGCGGCCGTCGCACGCTCGGCCTCGATCAGCGCTTCCGACCGGCCGTTGGCGGCGAGCATGGCGATCAGGTCGGAAAGCTGCTGCGACTGGAGGGCGAGGATCTGATTGCCGGCCTGCGTGGCCTGCAATGCGCCGGTCGCACCCTGGCTCCGGCCGACGAGCGCGGCCATCTCGGCGCGGTTGCTGTCGATATTGCCGACGACACCGGCTTGCACCTTCATGGCGTCCTGCAAGCCGCCGACCGTGTTTTGCCAACGGTCGCGCGCATCGGCGACAAGCTGGGCGTCGGTCGCCGACAGCGACACATTGCCGTATTGGCTCTGGAACGCCTGGTCGATGTTCTGCACGTCGAACGCGATGTTCTGCGCGTCGCTGAGAAGCTGCTGCGTGCGGCTGACGTTCTGTTGAATCTGCTGGAGCGAGGAATATGGCAAGCTCGCCAGATTGCGGGCCTGATTGATGAGCATCTGGGCCTCGTTCTGGAGCGAGGTGATCTGGTTGTTAATCTGCTCCAGCGTGCGCGCGGCCGTGAGCACGTTCTGCGCGTAGTTGGTCGGATCATAGACGATCCATTGCGCATGGGCCGGGCTTGCCAGCATGGGCGAAAGCGCGACCGGAATGGCGAGCGCCAGCGCAAGGGCCGAGGCCCCGACAAACTTGGAATAGGTCATGGAAGAATCTCCTGTGGGGTATCGAGTCGGGCCGGCGCGGCGGATTCCGGCCGGTCGGCAAGATTGGTGAGGTTGGGGATCAGCTCGACCGCCCACTCGACGCCGCGCTCGCGCAGCCATGCGGCGAGGAAACCATCGCGGCCGTGCTCCGCAACGATCTGCGCAATGAGGGTCTGGTCGGATTTGGCGGATGCGGCGCAGAGGGCGAGGCCGACTTCGGACAGGCCCAGCTCGAACAGGCGGTTGCCCCTGCGGCTTTGGCAGTAATAATCCCGCTTGGGCGTGGCCCTTGCGAGGATTTCGATCTGCCTGTCATTGAGGCCGAAGCGGCGATAGATGGCCGCGATCTGCGGCTCGATGGCGCGCTCGTTCGGCAGCAGGAGCCGCGTCGGGCAGCTCTCGATGATAGCGGGCGCGATGTTGCTGCCGTCGATGTCGGACAGGCTTTGCGTGGCGAAGATGACGCTGGCGTTCTTCTTGCGCAGCGTCTTCAGCCATTCGCGGAGCTGGCCGGCGAATCCCTCGTCGTCGAGCGCAAGCCAGCCTTCATCGATGATGAGCAGCGTGGGGCGGCCGTCGAGCCGGTCGCCGATGCGATGGAACAGGTAGGACAGAACGGCCGGGGCCGCGCCGGTGCCGACCAGCCCTTCGATCTCGAACGCCTGCACGTCCGCCGATCCCAAATGCTCTGTCTCGGCGTCGAGCAACCGGCCATAGGCACCGCCGACGCAGAACGGCCGGAGCGCCTGTTTCAGATCGTTGGATTGCAACAGCACCGCAAGGCCGGTGATCGTGCGTTCTTCGACCGGCGCGGAGGCGAGCGAAGTCAGCGCCGTCCAAAGATACTCTTTGACCTCGGGCGTGATGGCGATGCCTTCGCGCATGAGGATGGTGGCAATCCAGTCCGCCGCCCATGCGCGTTCATAGGTGTCGTGGATGCGGGCCAGCGGCTGGAGCGAGACGGACGCCTCGGCCCCTTCTGTCAGCCCGCCGCCAAGGTCATGCCAGTCGCCGCCCATGGCGAGCGACGCGGCGCGGATGCTGCCGCCGAAGTCGAAGGCGAAGACTTGGCTGGCCTCGTAGCGGCGGAACTGGAGCGCCATGAGGGCGAGCAGCACGCTCTTGCCCGCGCCCGTGGGGCCGACGACAAGGGTGTGCCCTACGTCGCCGACATGCAAAGACAACCGGAACGGGGTTGAGCCTTCGGTCTTTCCAAAGAGCAAAGGGGGCGCACCGAAATGCTCGTCCCGTTCCGGCCCCGCCCACACCGCCGAAAGCGGGATCATGTGGGCGAGATTCAAAGTGCTGATGGGCGATTGCCTGACATTCGCGTAGGCGTGTCCGGGCAGGCTGCCGAGCCATGCGTCAACCGCGTTGACGCTCTCGGGCATGGCGGTGAAGTCGCGGCCCTGAACGATCTTCTCGACCAGGCGCAGCTTCTCGTCGGCAAGGCGCGGGTCGGCATCCCATACGGTGACGGTCGCTGTGACGTAGGCCATGCCCGCCACGTCCGCCCCAAGCTCCTGCAACGCCATGTCGGCGTCGAGCGCCTTGTTCGCGGCGTCAGTGTCCACAAGGGCGGACGCCTCGTTGGTCATCACCTCTTTCAGAATCGCGGCGACGCTCTTGCGCTTGGCGAACCATTGGCGGCGGATGCGGGTCAGGAGCTTTGTGGCGTCCACTTTGTCCAGCAGGATCGCGCGCGTGCTCCACCTGTAGGGGAACGGCAGCCGGTTCATCTCGTCGAGCAGGCCAGGCGTCGTCGCGGTCGGGAAACCTACGATGGTCAGGACGCGCAGATGCGCGTCGCCAAGGCGCGGCTCCAGCCCGCCCGTCAAGGGCTGATCGGCCAGCAGCGCGTCGAGGTGCATGGGCACCTCGGGCACGCGCACACGGTGGCGATTGGTCGATATGGTCGAATGGAGGTAGGTCAGCGTCTCCCCGTCATCGAGCCAGCGGCACTCCGGCATGAATCCGTCGAGCAGCGCCAGCACGCGATCGGTGCGATCGATGAAGGCGCGCAGGACCTCCCACGGGTTCACGCCGGATTGCTCGCGACCCTCGTAGAGCCAGCTTTCCGCGCGGGCGGCTTCCTCGGCCGGGGGCAGCCAGAGGAAGGTCAGGAAATAGCCGGACACGAAATGCGTGCCGGCTTCTTCGAAACCCGCTTTGCGCTCTGCATCGACCAGCGCCGAGGCGGCGTCGGGAAAGGCGCTGTCGGGATAGGTCGCGGCCTCGCTGCGCTGCGCCTCAACGAAGATGCTCCAGCCGGAGCCGAGACGGCGCACGGCGTTGTTGATGCGACCGGCGACGGCGACTAGCTCGGCGGCGACGGCGGAATCCAGATCGGGACCGCGAAACTTCGCGGTGCGCTGGAACGATCCGTCTTTGTTGAGCACGACACCCTGACCGACCAGCGCCGCCCAGGGCAGATAGTCGGCGAGGCGCGCGGCGGTGCGGCGGTATTCGGCAAGGTTCATCATGGATGGGCTCCCCTCAGACCGCCAGAAAAGCCGGGATGCGCAGATGCCGCCGCCCGACTTCGACGAATTGGGGATCGCGCTTCGCCGCCCATACCGCCGCGAAATGCCCGATGGCCCATATGGCGATGCCGACCAGCCAGAGGCGCAGGCCGAGACCCACGGCCCCGGCAAGCGTCCCGTTCATGATGGCGATGCTTCTCGGAGCGCCGCCGAGCAGGATATGCTCGGTCAACGCCCGGTGGACCGGGATCGAGAATCCCGGCACCGCGTCCAGTTGTTCGAGACCGCCCGCCATCAGACGAGCGCCCCGCCGCCGAACGAGAAGAACGACAGGAAGAAGCTCGATGCGGCGAACGCGATGGACAGGCCGAACACGATCTGGATCAGGCGACGGAAACCGCCGCTGGTGTCGCCGAAGGCCAGCGTCAGGCCGGTCACGATGATGATGATGACGGCGATGATCTTGGCGACCGGCCCCTCGATGGATTCGAGGATGGATTGGAGCGGCGCTTCCCACGGCATCGACGATCCCGAGGCATGGGCGGCCGGAGCCATGAAGAGGCCGACATAGGTGAAGGTCGCGGCCGTGGCGACGTGGCGGCGGATGCGCATGGTATGACGGATCATTCGGGGTCTCCAGTTCTGGTGGGGGTTGCCAAGGGGCTGAGATGCGTGATGCGGTAGTCGCCGTCCGGCCCCAGCCCTTCGACGCGGGCGAGTTCGGCCAGCCGGCGCGCGGAACCGCGCCCGGAAAGGACGGCAACAAGGTCAATGGTTTCCGCGATCAGGGCGCGCGGGACGGTGACGACAGCCTCTTGAATGAGCTGTTCAAGCCGGCGCAGCGCGCCAATGCCGGTGCCTGCGTGGATGGTGCCAATCCCGCCCGGGTGGCCCGTGCCCCATGCTTTGAGCAGATCGAGGGCTTCCGATCCGCGCACCTCGCCGATGGGGATGCGGTCGGGGCGCAGGCGCAGCGAGGAACGGACCAGATCGGAAAGCGTCGCCACGCCGTCTTTCGTCCGCATAGCGACAAGGTTGGGCGCGGCGCATTGCAGCTCGCGAGTGTCCTCGATGATGACGACACGATCCGCGCCCTTGGCGACTTCGGCCAGAAGCGCGTTGGTCAGTGTGGTCTTGCCGGTGCTGGTGCCGCCCGCCACGAGGATGTTGGCGCGGGATGCGACGGCCGCGCGTAGCGTTTCCGCCTGATCGGCGGACATGATGCCGGCGGACACATAGTCGTCGAGCGTGAACACCGCGACGGCGGGCTTGCGGATGGCGAAGGCCGGCGAGGAAACCACCGGGGGAAGCAAGCCTTCAAAGCGTTCGCCGCTCTCGGGAAGCTCGGCCGAAACGCGGGGACTGCGGGCATGAACCTCGACGCCGACATGGTGTGCGACCAGGCGCACGATGCGCTCGCCATCGGCCGGCGGCATCGTTTCGCCCGTATCCGCCAATCCTTCGGACAGCCGGTCGATCCAGATGCGGCCATCCGGGTTCAGCATGACCTCGACCACGGCCGGGTCTTCCAGAAACCGGGCAATGGCCGGGCCGAGCGCCGTGCGCAGCATCCGCGCGCCGCGCTGGATCGCCTCCGGTCTGTGATGTGTGGCAGTCATGTCGGCCCCGCTTTCGACGGGGCGCACGACAGTCGGTCCCCGCATCGGGGTCGATTAAAAGAACCTGATTTTTGGCCGACTCAACAACTATTTACGCGCGTGCGGCCACCGGCGGTGATCGGCGGCAAATAGGACGGTTTGAAAATTCAGGGTCGGTCGCTATCGGGGTCGGACGGCCGCTGCGCGGGACTGTCCCCAAGCGAATCGACATCGCGCGACAGCTCCTTGAGGAACCTGTCTCCGGTGGCGAGGCGCTTGCCGAGGGTCTGAATGAAGCCCTCGAACCGTTCCACGCCTTTCGCGCGGGCGGACGATTGCCCGGTGTCGGAGATCGGCGGCGTGATCGTCAACCAGAACTGGACGAACAGCGAAAGCGTCTCGCCGAGCACGGCGAGATCTTCGTCGAGCCCGTCCATCTGTCGGCCGAGCCTGTCCAGGCGGCGCGTCATGGCCGCCTCCAGCCGATCCGCTGCGTCGCCGGACAGGAAGGAAGCGACGGACGCCTCCACGATGGCGGATTTGGAGACATTGCGGCGCAGCGCCAGCATCTCGACCTGTTGCAGCAATTCGGGATCGAAATAGACGTTCATGCGGGTTCGTGTGGCCATGGGAGGGTTCCTCAAAGCTCGATCCCGTCATCGGGGTTCATCGACGCCTGCCGGGCGACCGCGCGCATGCGCTGACGCAGGGCGCGGGCTTTGGCCGCGTCCAGGTCCGGTTCGTCGTCAAGGATGTCGAACTCCCGCGCCGGAGACGGCGGCGGAACGATTTCCTCATGCTCGGGCAATTCCGGTTCACGGCGGATGCCGGCATTGGCCGGATCGCCTTCCGTTCCGCTAGCCATGGACTGGGCATCGCCCTTCTGCGCGACCAACCGGCTCGACCAATCATCGGATGACGGGTTCGTGGCGGGACCGGCCGCCGGATCGGGTGGGGTCAGGAGGCGTTCAGTGAACCGCGAATCCTCGAAGTAGCGCGCCTTGGTGGCGCGGATCGGCGGCGTGCCCGCGACCATGACGATTTCATCGGTGGGCGGAAGCTGCATGATCTCGCCCGGCGTCATCAATGGCCGAGCCGTCTCCTGCCGGGACACCATGAGATGCCCGAGCCAGGGCGCGAGGCGATGGCCGGCATAGTTGGTGGAATCGCGCAACTCGGTCGCGGTGCCGAGAGCGTCGCTCACCCGCTTGGCCGTCCGTTCGTCATTGGTGGCGAAGCTGACGCGGACATGGCAGTTGTCGAGGATCGAATTGTTCTGGCCGTAGGCGCGCTCGATCTGGTTGAGGCTCTGCGCGATCAGGAAGGATTTGAGGCCGTAGCCGGCCATGAACGCCAGGGCGCTCTCAAAGAAGTCGAGCCGGCCGAGCGCCGGAAACTCGTCCAGCATCAACAGCAGGCGGTGGCGCTTGCCGGAGGTGTTCAAGTCCTCGGTCAGCCGGCGGCCGATCTGGTTGAGGATCAGGCGGATGAGCGGTTTGGTGCGGTTGATGTCGGATGGCGGCACAACGAGGTAGAGGCTGACCGGCTCCTTGCTTTCGACCAGATCGGCAATGCGCCAGTCGCAGCGCGCCGTCACACGCGCCACCACGGGATCGCGGTAGAGGCCGAGAAACGACATGGCGGTGGAGAGCACGCCCGACCGTTCGTTCTCGGATTTGTTCAACAGCTCCCGCGCCGACGATGCGATGACGGGATGAACGCCGCTCGGCCCAAGATGCGGCGTGTCCATCATCGCGCGCAAGGTCGCCTCGACCGGGCGGCGCGGATCGGACAGGAAGCTGGCGACGCCCGCCAACGTCTTGTCCTTCTCGGCATAGAGAACATGCAGGATCGCGCCGACAAGCAGGGAATGGGAGGTCTTTTCCCAATGGTTTCTTTTGTCGAGGCTGCCTTCGGGATCGACCAGAATATCCGCGATATTCTGCACGTCCCTGACTTCCCACTCGCCCTGTCGCACCTCCAGCAACGGATTGTAGGCCGACGACTTCGCGTTGGTCGGATCGAACAGCAGGACGCGGCCGTGCTTTGCGCGAAAGCCGGCTGTCAGCGTCCAGTTCTCCCCCTTTATGTCGTGGACGATGCAGCTTCCCGGCCAGGTCAGGAGCGTGGGCACCACGAGGCCGACGCCCTTGCCGCTGCGCGTCGGGGCGAAGCAAAGGACATGCTCGGGACCGTCGTGGCGCAGATAGTCGCGTTCGTAGCGGCCGAGCAGGACGCCATCGGGGCCGAGCAATCCGGCCGCGCGGATTTCCTTGTCCTCCGCCCATCGCGCTGATCCGTAGGTGGCGACGTTCTTCGCCTCCCGCGCGCGGATGATCGACATAAAGATGGCGGCGGCGATGGCAATGAAGCCGCCGGACGCGGCGATGATCGCACCTTCGACGAAGATCGCGGGCGCATAGGCGTCGAAGGAAAACCACCACCAGAAGAAGGCTGGCGGGTAATAGACCGGCAGACCCGCCAGCTCGAACCACGGTGCTCCAAGCTGCGGCTGGAAGCCGAGGCGAAAGGCGACCCATTGCGTCGCCGCCCAGGTCATCACCAGAACGATGGTGAAGACGATAGCAATCTGACCCCAAAGGATTCGGCCTCCGCGCATACGGGCTCCAGTCGGACAAAGAGACGGAGCCGATCAGAGAATAGGCAAATCCACTACAGGCAACAGGAAAACGGATACGGGAGGGCTGCCGGATACTATCGGCGGCAAATAGGACGGGTCACGTCATTGCGGGCGCTCGCGCGGCTCATTCTGGATGCCACCCGGAGCCGAATCGCAGATGCGTCCCAGCTTGCCCGCGAGGACCAGCATGTTGCGGATGGCCGGGCTTTGGTTGAACGGCGACCAGATGGCCGAGAACGAAACCGGCTCCGGCTCGTCGGCGAACGGCAGGAAGACGAGGCCGGTCGTCGGCAGCAACGCGGTGGCGGCCCCGACGATGGTGATGCCGAAACCCTGCTCGACCATGGACAGCAGCGTGCCGCGCCCCACACCGAAGCGCTGAATCGAGGGCGGCGGCAAGCGCCCGGCGAGGCGCAGGATGATATGGTCGTGGACCTGCGGGCCGGTGCTGTCATAGCGCACGAGAAAGGTCTCTCCCGCCAGATCAGGCCATGTGACGGTCGACTGCCCAGCGAGCGGATGCCGTTCCGGCAGCACCGCCACCAGCGGCTCGGTCCAAATGCGCCGGGAATGGAAATCGGGCAACTCGGCCGGGCCGGCGACGAACGCCAGGTCCAGAAGGTCGGAGCGAAGCTGGATCACCGCATCGCGGGCCGTGCTTTCGGTGATCTCGACTGCGATGCCCGGATGGGTCTCCCGATATTGTGCGATGAGTTCCGCGAGGAAGCTGCGCGGGATAAGGGCGTGGATGCCGAGACGCAGGCGACCGCACTCGCCCGAGGCGGCCAAGCCGGCGGTCTTCACCGCATGGTCGAGTTGATCGACGCCCGCTGATACTTGCTCGATAAAGCGATGACCTGCATCGGTTAGCCGGACGCCGCGTGCGTGACGCTCGAACAGAAGGATGCCTAGGTCTTCCTCTAAGGTTTTCACACGGGTGCTGACAGTCGAAACGCTGACACCCAGCGCGTTAGCAGCGTGACGGAAGTTCAGATATTCGGCAACGGCGAGTGTGTGGATGAGCGACACAAGGGGAATGCGTGATCCCAGCCGGGAAGGCATACCCGATCGACTATCTAAAGTCAGCGTCAAACGCCGTCTCCGTCGCATCGCTAACTGCCCCCTGTCATCCGGCGGCAGTCTTGGCCTTGGCCGGGAGAGAAAAGGCCAAGACTGCGAAAGGTATCCAAGTGGTTTGAGGACTTAATCATCTCTGATCTAAGTCAGAAAAACAGGTAGGTCGCGTAGCCTGCGATCATCGCCATGGCGAAGATGACCCCGACGAATGCCACGAGAAGCTTCATCGTGAAGAGGGAGCGCAGCAGGATGAGTTCGGTCAAACTGGCCCCGGCGCTTCCGATGATCAGTGCAAGGACGGTCCCTGCGCCCACTCCTTTCGCCATAAGAGCCCCGGCGAGCGGTATGACCGCCTCTGCGCGGATATACAGCGGCACGCCAATGACGGCGGCAACAGGAATAGCGAACGGATTGTCCGGACCGGCATACTGCTCAAGCAGAGCGGTCGGCATGAATCCGTAGATCAAGCTGCCGAGCGCAATGCCGACGAGCAGATAGGGTAACACGTCGACGAAGTCGATCCATGCATCCCGCCACACACCGCTGTATTTTCCCGTCTCCTTCGTTCGGACGGAAGACTGGCTGTCACAGCAGCTGCCGGACGCAGGAGTGATCTTGATTGCGGTGTCGCCGCAGGCGCTTTCCGACCGAGAGCCGCAGCTATCGGTTTTCGGACTTCCGCAATCCGGTACGGCCGGTGCAGCACCACACTGGCTTTGCGACGAGCCACATCCGCCGGTCTCTTTCGTTGCTGTGCGACGGATATACCGCTCGAAACCGAACGCATGCATCAGCCATCCGGCACCCAGCGATACTGCAAGGGCGGCAATCACGTAGGTGGATGTGAGAGTCAGTCCGAACGTGGCCGCCAGCAAAACGACAACAACCGGGTTCAGGAGCGGGGAGGAGAAGAGAAACACCATCATCGGACCGAACCCGGCGCGCGCTCGGATCAAACCCTTCAGCATCGGAATGGTCGAACAACTGCAGAAGGGCGTGATTGCCCCAAGACCTGCGGCGAGGAGATAGCCGCGAGTACCGGTGGAGCTGAGCAACGCTTCCACTTTGGCCGGGGGAATATGACGCTGGAGAACGCCAACCAGTGCACTGATCCCGATGAACAGAACCGAGAGTTCGACAGCGAGAAAGACGAACATGCCGAGGGTGTCTTGCAGTTGGGGTGACATTATGAAACCATCCTTCTAGATATGTCGAAATTTCCACTGATCTAGTTGCTTATCGCGCTCGGGTCAACCATATTTCTAGAGGTCTCGAATTAATGGAGGACGGTATGGATCACGAACAAGCCGCAGACAGCCTGACCGAGCTCGGCAACACGCATCGATTGGCGGTCTTCCGCTTCCTGGTGAGGGCTGGGCATGAGGGCGCATCGGTCGGGGAAATCCAGAAAGAACTCGGCATCCCGGCGTCTACCCTGTCACATCATCTCGCACGAATGACGAAGGTGCGACTCATCCGGCAGGAAAAACACAGCCGAACGACCATCTGCATTCCCGAGTTCCAGAACCTCGAACGGCTGATCGACTTCCTTACGGAAGAGTGTTGCGCCGGTGATGCGGAGGGGAAAGATGCCGCGTGATCGATTTTCGCAGATGCATGAAGGACAGGCAAAAATCGGAAACCGACCCGGAAAGACGGTGCTTGGCTCGAAACTGACGACGTATGCCAGGGCTGCCGCCCGGAGCATGGTTCCAATCTCTCCCGACACCGACGTTTCCGTCTGATTTGAGCTGAAACCTCCGATCGCCAACCGGGCCTTTTCTGTTGCCGTGAGTCGGCGACGGGGAAAGCGCCGGTCTGCAATCGCCTGTCAATCCATGAGTGGGGCCGAACACATGAACGATACAAACGAATTGGTGGTTGACGTCGTTGTCATTGGCGGCGGTCAGGCTGGCCTGTCCGCCAGCTACTATCTTCGCAAAAGCGATCTCGATTTTGTTATTCTCGATGCGCAGCGTAATCCCGGTGGCGCCTGGCAGCGAGGCTGGAATTCGTTGCGGCTTTTCTCTCCCGCTGAGTACAGTTCTCTGCCGGGACGGCAAATGCCACCTTCGAAAGGTGATGGGTTTCCAACACGCATCGAAGTGCTCAACTATCTGGAAGATTACGAAAACCGCTATCGACTGCCGATCGAAAGACCGGTTCGCGTGCAAAATATCGAGAAACAGCCCAACGCGCTGCGCGTTCAAACCGACAACGGTACGTGGCTCGCAAAGGCGGTGATCAGCGCGACCGGCACGTGGAGTAAGCCGTACATTCCGCACTATGACGGGGCTGAAACCTTCCGTGGGCAACAGCTGCATTCTGCCGAATACGTTTCGCCAGAAGGACTGACGGGCAAAAGTATCCTGATCATCGGCGGTGGAAACTCCGGTGCCCAGATCTACGCGGAACTTTCGAGGGTTGCCGGTACGATCTGGGCGACGCTCCACCCCCCGAAATTCCTGCCAGACGATGTGGACGGACGGGTTTTGTTCGACCGGGCTTCCGCGCGTTACGGTGAAGGGAGCCCTCAGGGCGGTGCTCCTCTATCCGATCTGGGAGATATCGTAATGGTCCCTTCGGTGCTCGAAGCCAGGGATCGCGGCATCCTTCGGAGCGTGCGCCCTCCTGTCCGCTTTACGGAAGACCGCGTTGTCTGGGAGGACGGAACAACGACCGCCGTCGACGCGGTTATCTGGTGCACGGGCTTTCATCCCGCTCTGGATCATCTCGATGGCCTGGGCATCAAGCAAACCGATGGCAAGATCGCGGTGACTGGAACGCGTTCGATCGATGAACCGCGTCTCTGGCTTCTGGGTTATGGAGACTGGACCGGATTTGCCTCGGCAACTCTTGTCGGTTCGGCACGCACCGCTCGAGATACTGTTCGTGAGATAGAGCGATGCGTTGAGAGCAACGAAACTGCCCACAAATCTGTAACTGGACAGCCAGACCACATATGAAAAGTGGATCAAATCGATGACAGAAAGAGCGAACTGAAACGGATTGAGAGAATTACTGTGCCTCCATTCTTCGGATCGGGCGCCCTTCAGAACCACAGGAAGCTTCATTTCGAGCTGGATAGTGGATTGGCTCGACGCTCATTCCGGAACGCGGACATAGCCCGTCGGACGATCGTGCCGCTCTTTGCTGCGCCAGTGTCGCCATGATGATGTCGAGCCATCCCGTTCCGGTGCCGAAAAAGCCGAACCCGGCCGCCATACAGCGAGATTGGCAATCACATCGTTGCCCGAGCAGATCCAGACAGAGCGCATGTTCGCATTTTCCTTCCCGTTAGGCGTAGAGGAGAGCAAGGCAAGCGGCATTGCAGCGAAGGCGATAAGGCCAACAACGCCCATGGTGCCCCACCCTGGAACAGTTCCGTTGAGAGCATCCCAGGTGACGCTTCCTGGTCCATCATCGTGAATCTCGACGGTATCGAAGCGACCATAGTCGCGGGGCAGGCGCCGCTTCGCCGGACCATCTCTCCGCTGTTGCCCTGGCTGCCGATAAGTCGTTGAACTTCGGATTGCCGTGAGCGCTCCGGTCAAAACAATTTTCCTCGCATCGAACAAAGGAGCGCTGTGTTATTCCCGAACCGCCACTACGTGTGCGACGTTCTCGTTGGAGTTTGATCCCGTCACAATCCGAGACCCCTCTGTCGCCCCAATTGCCACGACACCGATCCGCCCTGCACGACGCCCATAACTTCGCGACCGAGCTGGCGGTCGATGACCGGCCGCCAAGGGACAAGCGTGAACTCGTGCGCCTTCTCGACGATGGCGAACTTGCCGCTGGATAGCTGCACGGTTCCGGTGAATTTGCCGCTGACGTTCTCGCCGTCCGTGGTGGCGCGGAACGGCAGCGCCTTTCTTTCAGCCATCTCCACGCCGACGCGGGAAACCTCCCGCTCGCGCAGAATGGCGAGAAGGTTGCGCCGATAGAGCACGCGGCCGTCGCGTGCGCGGGTAGCATCGCCCTGTTCGACATGATGCTCGCGGCGGCGGTCGATGGCCTCGCGCACCTGCTGGCCGAAACCGGTCGGTGCAAGATCGGCCGTCTCGCCATGGATCAGTCGCCGGTCCAGCCAGGACGCGCCGTCCGATCCGATCTGCCTGTCCAGATTCACGGGAGAAAGGACGCGAACGCTGGCCTGTCTGTCGCGACCGGCGTCATAGGCGGCGGCGCGGTTCTCGAAGTCGGGGGGGATGCGCCATTGGTCAGCGTCGATCCGCTCGACGATCCGGGTGCGGCGTAGCGCCTCAAGTCGGCGCACATGGGCATCGACATAGCCTTCATAGTCTCCGCCCGGAACATGTCCCTCGAACTTCGCCTGCTCCAAATGACGGCTCGGGCGATAGATGCCGCCCTCGGCGATTGTCGCAATGGTGCGGTCGGACGGCCGGGCCGTCGCCTCGGTGCGACCGATCTCGATGACGCTGCCGATCCGGGCATCCTCCAACTGCATGGGGTCGATGTTGGCGATGTGGTGCATCCGTCCGTCGATCCCGTCCACGACGACGGTGAGATTGTCGCCCAGCTCGTTGGCGAGATATTTGTCGAGGACGCGGCCGGTGACGGGTGCAGCGGGTGCGCCCTCATGGATGCGGAAGGTCATGGGATCGCGCTCAAGCCCATCGGCGGCGAGCGATCTTTGCATGGTGCGGATGATGTCCCCGCGTTCGCCCAACTCGCGCAGGGTCGATTCAAGCCGCTCGTTCAATTCCCAGACGCCGGGCGCGTGTTCGGTGGCGAGGCCCATCCGCCCCAGCTTGGACAGCCGGCGCAGGCGAAGCGTGTGCTCGAACTGCCGCTTTGGCTCCCCCGGTTCGTGGCGCAGGTCGAGGAACCGTCGGTCGGCTTCCTCGACCATGGCCCTGTCGATGCGGGTAAAACGATCCTGGTCGATCTCGGCGGTGAGCTTGCGGGTCTGCTCGATCTCCCGAACGGGACCGAGTTCCAGCGTCGCCAACTCGCTGGCCCGTTCGCGGACACCATGAACGATGTAGTCGCCGTTGATGACCAGATCCTGCCCCAGATCGTCCTTGCCCCGGACGATGACATGCACATGGGGATGGCCGGTGTTGTAGTGATTGATCGCCACCCAATCGAGCTGGGTGCCGAGGTCGGCTTCCATCCGGCCCATGAGGTCGCGGGTATAGGCCGTAAGGTCCGACAGCTCCGCGCCGTCCTCGGGCGAGACGATGAACCGGAACTGGTGGCGGTCATCCTGGCCGCGTTCCAGGAAGGCGTCGCCATCCGCGCGGTCCTCGGTGCGCGAATAAAGCTGGCCGCGCTCGCCGTCGCGCGAGGTGCCGTCGCGCTGGATATAGCGCAGATGGGAGTGCGCCTTCCGGCCCTTTCCAGGGTGAAGGATGTAGCGCTGCTGAACCATGACGCGACGCGCGCCCGGCTGCCGATGATGCCAGCCGCCGCCGAGATTGCGGGTGCGGACGAAGACCGCGCCGCGCCCGCGCTTCACGCCCTTGCCGCTCGACAGGACCGTATGCGAACCGGCCGGGGTTGCGGATGTGAACGCCGCCGTTCCGAAACCGCCTCGGGGCGAGGTGCGGCGCTGCTGCCGGGCGATCTTCTTCGCCTGCGTGAGGAAGCTCTTGGTCTTGCCCGCGCGTGGGGTGTCCGAGCGGATGCGGCCGGGCCTTGGCCGGAAGCGGTTTTCGTCATCGGCGCTCATGGATGCGCCTCCGGCCGAAATCGCGGAAAATCGGGCAATCGGCGGCCATGGTGCCGAACAAAAGCCTGCAAGGCCAGGGCGTTGCACGGAATCGCGGCACTCCGCCGCTCAAGATCATGGTGCCGGAAACGGCGGCCTAACCAGTGTGCAGACAACAACAATTTCGGAAACCGGCCCGACATGGTGCCGGTTCCTTCAATCTTGCCCTCCCTTCTTATCGCCCTTTCCGTCCTTCCCACCGGGATTCCAGCCAGGCGCAAACCTGCCTGACTGGACACCGGAACGGGTCGCGCCGTGCGCCGGATCGCCGTCCTCATGGCGTTCCCTCGTCGTCGGCGCGGGCCACGAAAATGCTGCCGGTTTCCGGCTCCGCATCGGCAGGATCGCGCACCGGAATGGTTGCGCGGCCGTCGCCGGATTGCGCCCCGGATGGCGGCGCGGCGGCAGTCCGCGCGTCGGCCGGGCGCGTGACGAAGAGCGGGGCTTCGCGCCAGTCGGGCGGTGGCGGCGCTGCATCGGGAGAAGCCTCGCCGCCGAGGATCGGCGCGAGCGCGGCGACATAGGCGCGGGTCTCCGGTGGCAATGCGCGGCCGGTCGCAAGGTATTCGTCGTAGCGACCGGGACCGGCATTGTAGGCTGCCAGCATCGCCGCGACATTGCCGTAGCGGTCGAACATCTCGCGCAGATAGGCCGTGCCTGCGAGGATGTTATCGCGCGGGTCGTAGGGATCGCGGCCGAGCCGATGACGGATGCGCAGGCCCGCCCAGGTGTCGGGCATGACCTGCATCAACCCCATCGCGCCGGCCGATGACACCGCGCGCACGTCGCCCGCGCTTTCGGCGCGCAGCACGGCGACAATCCAGTGCTCGGGGATGCCGAAGCGCCGCGCCGCTTCGGCAATGTGGGCGGCGTTGGGATCGACGGCGGCGGGCCGGACCATCGGCGTCGATTGCGCAACGGCCATTGCCGATCCCGCGCCGAGTGACAGCATGGCGGTCATTATCAGAACGGCATAGCGCCATACAGCCCTGTCTCCGCTTTGAGCCCAGCCTGCCGGCGTGCTCGCTGCGGTCAAGGGCAAGGCGCAAGCGCCGGCCGATGGCCGCCCCTGACCTGCGCTGCGCGCGCCGGCCGTCTTGCGCCCGAGCGGGACGACGGGATGAGACGGCCTTTCCGCGAACAACGGGATGAGGGTCTTGAGTGCGGGAATGACGCGGGTTTGCATGGCCTTAGTCCCGCTCGTCGCGCGGTTTCGGGCGGCTCCAGTGCAGCGACCACGACGCGCCCGCGTCGTCGTCGCGGAACAGGTTGGCGCGGATCGGATGCGGGAACGTGGGATCGTCCAGCAGCACGGAAAGATATTCGCCGGCCTTCTCGCCGGTGCGTTTCCAGGCCGCGCCGATCTCCGGGCCGGTTTCGTTGCTCATGCCGTCGAACAGGTGAACGCGATAATCCGGTGCGTTCTCCGCGTCGGACGACTCAGCCGCGACGATGATGATGTCCTGATGCAGCAAGAGCGTCCCGAAGTGTCCGATGAAGCCGGCCTCGTCGCGCGCAAATTCACCAATCTGGGGCATGACAGTCTCCTTGGCGGTGAGGTTGGGAAAACCATCGGCGGGCACCGCTCCCGCCGATGGGGAAGCGGTCATTGGGTCGGCGCGCGCCATTCGTAGCGGCCGTCGCCTTCCTCATCGGTCCAGAGCGGGACCGCTCGGCCGATGACAGAACTTGCTGGGATGGGTCCGAAATAGCGGCCGTCCAGGCTGTCGCGGACCTCCCAATTCATGAGGAAGATTTCGCTGGAGGCGATGACGCGGCAGCCCTGCCAGACGGGTAGATCGCGGCCGATCCGGTCGCGGTCGAGCGCTTCGCCCATCTCGATCCCGTCCACCGTGATCGCGGATCGCAAACGGCAGACCCGCTGTCCCGGCAGTCCGAGGACGCGCTTCAGGAGCGGCACGCCGCGCCCGACATAGCCGCGTTCGACCATGAATCGCTCCAGCGGTTCGGGCGGCATGACGGCTACCAGCTCCGGCACGTCGAGCGCGTCGGCCGGCCTGACCGTGTAGAAGCCGATGGGCGCGCTGGCGGTCGCGTTCCAGATCAGTTTCGCAGGCCAATCGGCGACGCTGGCGGCTGCGATGCCCGTGACGGCCAACGCCGTTACCGTGAGGATACGGCGGCGCGTCATGGGTCGATCCTCTGGCGACCGAGCCAGGCGGCGTGTCGCTCCGGCGTATAGGCGTGCGGCTCCAGACCGGCAGTCAGACGATTGTGGACGTGCCGCCAGTGCTCCGGGGATATGTCGGCAGGATCGAGGCCGAGCGCTTCCACGGCGTCGATGGCCTGCAATGCGCGCTGCACCTTCGCCCAGCTATCGAGACGCAACAGGATGTCGCCGCCGGGACGGACGAAGGGCAGCGTCTGGAACGGCTCGCCGCGGCCGATGGCACGCAGGATGTCGATGCGGGAAACGATCGTGCCATGTGCGCCGGACGCCCATCGCACGAAGGCGAAGATGCTGCCGGGCGCGAAGCCGACGATGCTGCGGCGGCGGTCGAGTATCTGTTCGTAGCTCTTGCGGCCGAAGCGTATCCAGTGCTCGATCTTGCGTTTCTGGAAGGTCAGTTCGACCAAGGTGGTGAAAGGCGCGGGTTCGTCCGGCAGCGGACGGCCGTGCAAGCGGTGCGCCGCATTGCCGGTCATGGTTGATCTCCCTCGGAGGATGGAAATTCGCGCGCCAGCAGGTCGCGCAGCATGTCGGTGACGGTGATCCCACGCCGGAAGGCTGCGACCTTGATGCGGCCGCGCAGCTCGGGCGTGATGTCGATGGTCAGGCGGGCGGTGAACGCTTCGCCGGCGGCTTTGCCGTTCGGTGGCGTTTCGCCCGCCCTGATCCAGCTTTCGGGATTGCCCGGCCGGGATGCGAAACCGGGCTTGCGGATGCGCCCGGTCATGGCAAGGTTCTCCCGATGGGCAGCCGATCTATCTCGACGGCCAGCGCCGCGATCTCGCGGGCGGCGGGGCTGTCGACGTCGATCTCGGATGCAAGCCGGCCGGACTGCGCGGCGTCAGCAAAGACCACGCGCTGGCCGATGGTGGCGGTGAGCAAGGGCGGATCGTGATCGGCCAGCGTCTCGGCCGTCTCGCGGGCGATGATCGTGCGCGCGCCGCAACGGTTGAGGACGAAACGGGCGGCTAGTTCGGGCCGGTAGATGCGGGCTTCATTCAGAAGCGTCAGCATCTCGGCCGACGCCCAGCCATCAAAGGGGGATGGCTGCACCGGGATCAGCACGAGGTCGGCGGCGAGCAGCGCGGAGCGCATGAGGCCGGCGACACGCGGCGGCCCGTCGATGACGATCATGTCGGCGTCGCGGGCCAGCTCCGGGGCTTCCCGGTGCAGCGTGTCACGGGCCAGGCCGATGGTGCTAAACGACCTCGGCAGCCCCTCATGGCTGCGCCGCTCAGACCAGTCGAGCGCGGAGCCTTGCGGGTCGGCGTCGATCAGGATGACGCGCCGTCCTTCAGCCGCCCAGGCCCCGGCGAGATGCAGCGCCAGCGTGGTCTTGCCGACGCCGCCCTTCTGATTGAGGAACGCCACGATCATGGCGCACCGCGCCGCGCGGCACCGGCACCATGGGTCGCGTGCGCGCGCGTCAAAGAAGAAGAGTTAGTTTTATTGTTAGATTCTTCTATAGAGTACGGCGTGCGATTTGCGCCTAATGTCCCGATAGTCCGTGCGCCTAATGTCCCGATGGGATTCACATGGTTTCCCACAGGCACTGTGGATAGATTTTCGGGGACAAAGCGCAGCAGTTCACGCCCGTCTTCCCACTCGATCTGGAGGCTGTAACCGGGCAGCGACTGACGAACTGCGAGGCGGCGCAGGTCGAGCGCGAAATCGGACTGCCGCGCCGAACTGCCGGATTTCTGGTGAAGGTGGGCGATCTCGAAAGCCCAGCCCTCGGGCTGGCGCCCTGCGTGTTTGCGGGCGACGCGATAGAGCCAGCGCTCGATGCCGCCGGTCAGCCGGAAATAGGCCGGGTCGATGGTCAGCACCAGCGAACGGTCGATGACGCTGTTGTAGAACCATTCGGGCAGGACGAACTCCATGCCCTCGACGCGGCCGGCGCGCGTCGTCATTTCCTCCCACTCGTTGATCCATGAGAATTGCCGTCGCCGCCAATGCTTCCCGTTACGGATCGTCGTCGCGATGACGGTCGATTGCAGGCGGGCGAGCGCGGCCTTGAGCAACAGGTAATCCCGGTTGCCGGTGGCCCGCCCCACGGCGCGCAGGAGCTGGTAGGGCATGAAACGAAAGAAGCGCGACGTGGTGAAACCGTCATTCTCGGCCGCGACGATCTGGCTTGCGGCCCAGATCAGCACATCGGCATCCCAGATTGTCGCCATGCCGTGCTCGGGCATGGCGAACACCTGCACCTCGACATCGGCGGTTTGATAGAGGATCGGTTTTGTGCGGGGCCGCTTCGCCAGCGAGAAGAACGGCCGTTCCATCAGGTCGCGCTGGTCGCGCGGCGCGGCGTCGCCGGTCGCGACCACAAAGGGGTCGAGGCGGCTGCGCTCGCTGGTGTCGGTCGGCTGCGCGGGGCTGTCATCGTCGTCGCGCAACATTCAGCACTCGTCCCGCTCTTCGGGGGTGAGCGGGCGCGCGGCGAAGACGGTGCCGGCACTTGTGTCGCTGGTGGATTTGCGCGTGCCGATGGCGCTCCAAGCTTCCAGATCGCGCAGGGTATAGAGGACACGGCCGCCGATCTTTCGATAGAGCGGGCCGGTTCCGTAGGTGCGGTGCTTTTCAAGGGTGCGGATCGAAATGCCGAGGAAGCGTGCGGCTTCCTGTGTGCGCAGAAGGCGCGGCGGCAGGTCCGCATTGCGGCGGTTCGCCATGGATGACCTCCGGTTCGTCAGTGGATGGCGCTGCCGATGACGGCGGCGCGCTATGGCGAACCATGGCGAGGGACCGGCGGCCTGTAGCGTGCCGCATTTGCGCACGCGCGCTGGCGGCACCCCCCTCCGGGGCGGGATCAGACTGAAAAGATGGAGAGATTCAGCGTGTCAGTGGGGCGCGCGCCAATTCGCCGAAGACAATCCCGTGCGGGTCGGGTAAGACTGAACGCGGAGCAGACGCGCTGCTTTGGGGCTTAGTAACCCCTGACTAGCGGTAGGTGCCGACCGTGACGGCACCACCATCCTCGAACCTTATGGTCGGGGAGCCTATGGCGTATGTCCAGGGCTGCCCGCCTAAAGGTCATAGGGCCGTCTAGTCACGGTTACTAACTCCCCGATCACCAGGTCAGAGGGGCCAATTGCGGGGGCGCACCGCAAACCACGGCTCCCGGGTAGAAGGGGAACGACGATGCGAACGCCCGTCGAACTCGATCCCGATGTGGACGATGAAGCGCCAACGGGAAACGACATCACGCCTTATGACGAAGCGCATTTCGTGACCTATCTGCGGCTGCTCGACGCGAAGGCGGAAGGCGCGGACTGGAAGGAAGTGGCGCAAATCGTGCTGCACCGCGATCCGGTCGGCGACGAGTTCAGGACACGCCGATGCTGGCAAAGCCATCTCGAACGCGCGCAATGGCTTTCGCGTGAGGGTTACAAGCGGATACTGGAACAGGCTGCTGCCAATAAGACGTGAAAAGGCGAATTCTGACCACTATGTAGGCTAGAATTGCCCAACATGGCTGCTACAGTGGCGGCGTTGCGATTGGTCGGGCGGCTACGGACGTTCGCTGCGGCCTGTACGAACGTCTGCGTGCACCACTAGGCCAGCAAGAGCGGCAGTCGCGCGTGCTACTTCAGCGCAGAGTTCGCCTTTGCAAATAGCTTTTCCCAAGCTGATCGCTCTTCTGCCAGCAAGTCATTTAGGCTGTGGTTCCGGCACCACCGCACAAATGCTTTGGCAAGCTGATATTTGGACAGCTTCTCTGACTTGAGGATCGAGGCCATCGAGCGTGATGTTTGGCCCGTCACCGCCGGCAACTCATGACCGAGTTCATCCTTTGCAACGGAGGCCAAGGTGGTTCGGAGCAAATCCTCGATCTCCGGATTGGTCACTGTTCCATCCAGCACATCGGCCGTGCGTAAGATACCCTTATGCCCGACACTATGAATAAGCGTTTCTTGTTGGGCGGCGGAATCTCCTGCGCTGTCAGAATCTAGAAGTGCGGCCACCCTCAAATTGTGTGCATGGAGGATCGTCGCGAAATAAACGACCTTTCCCGCCGTTCCGGCCGGAATCACGGCTATGTTTTTCCGAAGACCGTCCTGGCCCGCCTCCTCGAATAGTTCCGAGACGGCACCGACATACCAAAAATCGGTCAACCCTTCGACGATGAAGTTGCGCTGCTGGGAGAAGAGACTTTGCGCAAGGTCGTAGCCGAGAGCTTCCTGTAGGGGCAGCAGGGCTGCGGGATCGTTCGATGTGACGCTGGTGTGGACTTTCGTCCCGACCTCCCGATCCGTCATTTCCACCACACGCACGCGATCGAGTTCGTCGGGTCCGACGAGAAACGGCGAATGCGTTGTGTAGAGCGTCTGGTTGCCCTCCGCGAGGCGAGAAAGGGTATCACGGAAGTCACGCTGTTTAAGTCCATGAAGGTGCAAGCCGGGCTCATCCAGTAGCAGGACGGCGTTCTCGTGCTTATCCTCAGCCTCGGCAAAGAAGACCACAAAGAACGAGACCAGCCACTGAAAGCCCTCTGACCGCTGATCGAGTTCAACTTCAACGCCCAGGTCGTCCACCACAACCACTTTGAGGTACTGGCCGTCCGAAGTGATGCGGAGGGTGTCGGCCTCGCCTCGATCGACTTTCGGCTTCCATGCCGAACGGATCTCTTTCGTTAGCCGGATGCTAGCCGCGTTGAGTTGATATTGCCGCGCGTCGAGTTCGTCCCGGATCGTATCGAGCTGTGCATTCTGCTGTCCATGCGCATCGACGCCGGACTTGCCCATCGCGGACAGCTTAGCTGCGTCGAGACCAAGCAACTTTAAAAGGCAAACATTCCCGTAGTCGTATTGATCGTCATCGAATGCCTGGCTTGCGATCCGCTGCGCGAGATGTCCGAGGTGGATGAGTGGGCGGACACGGAAGTAATTGCTGAACAACACGAAAACCGGAAGTCGCTTACGCAGGGTGGCGACAGCGGCGTCCCGGTCGATGGAGATAGACACGCGCTCCCGTATCTTTGCTAACCGGGTATTCTCGCGCTCGTCATCTTCATTCACAACGGCGAGCATGTCGCTGAGCCACTTCGACATAGTCTGCGCCTTGTCTCCCGTAACAACGGTATGCTTCTGCCAGCCCTCCGTGATCTGGGATAGCGACACACTTGGTTTTGGCTCTTCATCACCGGCTTGAGCGTCGAGGTGGCGTACGAGACGGACGAGATCGGCTTCCAAATCACCGTAGGATGGCCTGTCGGGCGCGCCCTCCAATTGGTTTGTAAACGTATCATCAAGGTAGCGAGTGAACCGATAAGTAATTTCGCTCGACTGAAGCGACGCTGGCAACTCAGCCACGTCGTCCTCATCAAGTGCGAACCAACCCGTCGCGACAGGAACATTCGTCGGCTTCACTTTACCTGTCGTGATGTCGTTGAGCAGCGCGCGCGGGTAATCACGAAGCTGATCGAATGGCTTCACCTCGTCGGGCCGAGATATCTGTTGTAGCGCCTGAAGAACGGCGGACTTACCGGCCTCGTTCGGCCCGACGAGAATCGTCTTGCCGTCCTCTACGTCGAATTCACCGGTATCCCGAACACTACGGTAGTTTTGAACGCGCGCTTTAACTAACTTCACTTTATTACCCCCCTGCCATTAGCACCCATCCGAGCCTATCACCGAACGAACGCGCTTCAATGTTTATACTCGCGAAGTACGCGATGCTTCATCCGCAGCACATCGCGCAAAGGTCGACAATTGATACGGCTACCGTCGAGACCACGCCGATAGCAAGATACCTTACCTTGGTTGAATCCTGATCGGATAGTGTAGCAGCAGACGATAGCCGCCGCGCATCATCCTGATGCCGTGGGCAACGAGGCGACGCGCCTTGTTCTTGCTCGGATCGCTCTCGAAGTCCTCCTTAGCGCCCCGAAAGCCAAGCAGGACTTCGGCAATGGTGCGATAGCTCTCGCCGCGCAGCCGGGCGTCGAGGGCGCGCAGGGACAGGATATGCCATTGCCGGAGCTGGGCGGGCATGTTGCGGAAGTCGGGGCCAGGCGTTCGGCCCTTGAGGGATCGCCAGAAGCGCCGCGCCGCATGGGCGCGAAGCTCCATGAAGTCGTCCAGAGGCAGTTCGACGGCGTAGAACGCCGCCGCATCCGGCACGGATTGGGACAGCCAGAATTGGTGCTCGACGCCATCCGCCTGCCAGATGCCGTGCCAGCCATCGGCGGCGCGGCGCAGGTCGAGGCCGTCGAGATGGGCGAGAACGACGGTCGGCTGGCTGGCCGTCTCATCCGGTTCGGCCGGCACCAGTTTGACGGCTTGCGGCTGAAACCGGGGCGACCAGAACAGCGGGTCGCGGTCAGGCGCGGCGTCGGGATCGTGCGGGAAATCGCAAGCCCCAGCGTCGGGCGAAGGCTTCCAGCTCGGTCGCATCCGGGCGCTTCGCGCGGACGAGAAGCCGGAAGTCCTCTCGGTAATCGTCGTTGCGACGCAGATACTCCCAGGCGAATCCGGCGGCGGGAATCTTGCGCGTGTGCCTGTAGGCCGCCGGCGCCCGCCAATTGATCTTCAGCATGGCGCACCCTCCCTTTACTCACGGGTGCTTGGGGAGACACCCGGACCAAGGAGTTTCGGGCACGACCTATGCGGGAGATAGTCTGTATGATCTGAAACGTTGTTCGTATATCCAGAACACTTATAGTTATTTTATTCTTAACAGTGTTTGCGTGATTTTGCGAGCCGGGCGCAGCCCGGCGAGCGCGGCCATGTGATCGGGCATGGCCGCAACGCCGATCCGCGTCGCCGGATCGGCGGAAAATTTTGGAACCCTGAAAGCCTGAAAAGCAGAAAGCCGCGCAACCGGGTTTCCGGCTGCGCGGCTCTGCTGATTAGGCGGCCTTCTCCAGCAAGGTCTTAGCCTTCGCCTCCAGTTCAAGGCGACTGTCCTGATGGACCTTGCTGCGGGCATGGGCCGTCATGCCCTGCACGAAATCGAAGATGCTCTCGGGCGGGCGGCCTTCCTCCTGCAACACGGTCTCGATGATCTTGCCGGTCTCGGCCTTGCTGAACCCGCGCTTGCGCAGGAAGCTCTCGCGGTCCTCATCGGTACGGGCGACGATCCGCTCGCGCGCCGCCCTGATCCCGGCCACGAATGGCGCGGGCGAGGAATTGGCGAAGCTGGTCAAAGCCGGAGCCGCTTCATGGGCGAAACGCTGCGCGGCAAACTTGCTGTGCCGGATGCTGATTTCCTCGAACCCTTCCACGCCCCAAAGGTTGCGGTTCATGCAAACCGCCCGGAGATAGAAAGAGGCGATGCCGAGGGTCTTCGATCCGACTTCGCTGTTCCAGCAATAAAATCCCCGGAAATAAAGATCGGGGTCGCCGTTCGGCAGGCGTCCGGCTTCGATGGGGTGCGTATCGTCCACCAGAAACAGGAACACGTCACGGTCGCTGGCATAAAGCGTGGTCGTGTCCTTGGTCACGTCCACGAACGGATTGTGCGTCATGGTCGCCCAATCCAGAACGCCCGGCACCTTCCACATGGTATCGCCGACGCCATCGCCCGCGATCTTCATGACGGCGGCGACAAGTTCATGGTCCCAGATGCGCCCGTAGTCCGGGCCGGTCACGGCGCGAAGCTCAACGCGCCCATCCTCGGTTTCCAGTGTCTTCACCAATTCGCCGCGATGACTGACAAGGCCATGTTGCAGATTGATGCCCGCCAGCGGTGCGGGAAGATCACGCAGGTAGCGGGCCGGTGCGCCGACAAGGCTGCAAAGCTGGCCGAAACTCCAATGCGTCGGGGCGACGGGCTGCTCCTGTCCGGGCACGATCAGCGAAAGCCACTCGGCATCGTCGCGGCTGGCTTCCACACGCACGGTGCGACTCTCCACGGTGCGGGCCTTGGCGCGATCCGCGCGGGACTTCACGGCTTCATAAAGCTCGGTCAGCGACAGATAGCGTTCGTCATCCGGGCGCGAGAACCATTCCGACGAAACGCGGCCGATATTTTCGCCGCGCGAAATGTCCACGCGGAAGCCCTTGGAAACGGGCTGCTGGTGATGGTTCAGGGTCATGGTGTTCATGGTCTTTCCTTTCATGGGCTTGGGTTGGAGCGCAGCGCTGCGCTCCAACCCTGCCCGTCGGCGAGACCGGGGGGTGCAAGGTGCAAGGGCGGCCGGGCGGTGGGGCATCACCCGGCCTGCACAAGCGGATCGACGTGATGACGAAAATGCGCAGCATGTATCCGCGCGGAAGGCTGGGGATACCGCCCGGCCGCCCTTGTGCCGCGCCAGGGGGCAGCGCCCCCAAGCAACCGGCCCGGCCAAAGCGAAGCGGCGGACTGGGGATAAGATTTGATCGGGATACGCAAAGCCTGAAAACCGGAAAGCCGTGTGTCCCGATCTCCTTATTCCTTGAGAGGCGGCGGCCATGAGCAAAAAGAAGCCCCGCTCGGATGAGCGGGGCGATCTCGGGTTTCGGCCTCAGTCGCCGTTGCGGCGGGACCAGATGAGATTGTGGGATTTTCCGTCCTCGGCTTCGACCAGGCTGGCGTAGATCGGTGCCGGGAAGCTCGGATCATCCAGCTTGACGGAGAGGTATTCGCGCTGTGTCTCGCGGGCGATCTTCTTCCAGGCCGCACCGAACTCGGTGGCTCCGGCGAAGATGCGGAAGTCGGGGCCGCGCTCGCTGTCGCTCTCGGTGGCGGTGAACTTGGCCTTGACGTTGAGCGTCAGGGTCTTGACCGCGCCGGTGAAGCCCGCGCCGTTCTCGTTCTGGGTGAAGGTGCCGATGGTTGCCATTGTCGTATTCCTTTTCCTGTCGGGCCGCACCATTGCGACCTCGATGGCGGTCGTGAGACCGGGGACGATCAGCCCCGCACCCCTTGGGGCTGGAACATCGTGGAAGGCGATCGGCGACGGCTTTTTTGTTTCGCGCTGCAAAGCCGAAGGCGGCGGAAAAAAGCTGGCGGCGGACGTTGTGGGAAGACGAGCGAGGCGAAGCCGGTCTTCGGTCAGACCTTGCCAGATCGAGGACGCGAATGGAGCGCTCATAACAGGAAATCGCGTGGAATAGGGCAATGGCGGCCGTCCTGTGCCTCGCCGGAATCGGGGACTCTACGCGGGTTTGTTGGCTGCGGTTTTCCCTGATCCGACCGGCAAGGCCAATTCGCGCTGTCGCCAGCGTGGGCCTGCGGGTGTGGTTTCGTCTGACCTTCGCCGATGCTGCCGTGTCCGGTTTGGCCGGAAGATCGCTTGCGGGGCGTTGCGCCATGCTCGGCCAAGCGGATGATTTGGCCTTTCCCGGTGCTGATCCGCCTGCCAATTGAAGTGAATGGAAAACCCAATCTCATGGGCCTGCCGCGGCGACCGGGATCGAGGCCCCGGAATTGCTCCCGTCTATCCGCGTGTAGCCTACCGCGAAATGGACGCCGCCGCCCCCTTGCGTTAGGGATTGAAGCCGAATGGCGGAAACGCGCCATGGGCGTGGTTCCGGCGCAGCCGAAAGCCCGGCCCGCAGGGCAACGCCCGAGTCTTCCCTTCCTCCCGTCGTATTGACATTGTGGATACGCGCACTCATATTGCGATCATGACCAAAGCTCGTATCGTCCCTTCGGAATCTGCCCGTTCTGCGACCACCGCGGTTGCAGGTCGTGCCTCTACGGCTGACACCAAGGGCAGCATCAATCTGCGGATCGAGACCGGCACGCGCCAGCTCATCGACGATGCGGCGGCTGTGCTCGGCAAGACACGCACCGAGTTCATGGTGGAAAGCGCCCGGCGGCAAGCGGTCGACGTGCTGCTCGACCAGCGCCTGTTCACGCTCGACCCCGAGCGCTACGACGCCTTCATGCAGGCGCTCGACAATCCGCCCGCGCCGGGGCCGAAGCTCAAGGCCCTGCTGCGCCGGACCCCGGCATGGCAGAAATAGACGACACGCCCGACCATCCCGAATTGCCACTGTCTGCTCCAGTTCCTCTGACGGCAGAGCATGACCTTTCGGCATTCGACTGCGGTGAGCCCGCGTTGAACGACTGGTTGCGCCATCGCGCCTTGAAGAACGAAAGCCGGTTTTCGCGCACCTATGTCGTGTGCGTGGGCAATCAGGTCGTCGGTTACTTTTGCATTTCGGCCGGGTCAGTCGAGCGCGGTGCGGCTCCCGGAAAGGTGCGGCGCAACGCGCCCGACCAGATTCCGGTCTCGGTCGTCGGCCGGCTGGCCGTTGACCTCGACCACGCCGGAAAGGGTCTCGGCGCGGACCTTTTGGCGGACGCGCTGCGCCGGATTGCGCTGGCTTCGCAAAGCATTGGTATCGGGGCCGTGATGGTCCAGGCGAAGGATGAAGCGGCCAAACACTTCTATCTGCGCTGTGCCGAGTTCGTCGAATACCCCGAAGACAGCCGGACGCTGTTCCTGCCTATCGAAACCGTGGTCGCGGCGTTTAGCTAGAGTTTGGGAGAAATACGATGGGTGAAGCCAAGCGAAAGAGGCAAGAACGGGCTTGGCTGGATTCTGATCGCTACAACGGCACGATAGATCTTCACGTTTTGCCCCCGGCGGCGGAGATTGACGGAGCACGCATTCGCGAACTGACAGGTGACGATACAATACCGGACACGACGCAGGTCATCTTGCGCGCGTTCAGAGCAGTCGTTGGTGAGCGGACCTTCCATGTCGGATTCTGCCTCGGTGACGGCGAATCCTTCAGCGCTGTTGGTATCGCCGTCATAGAAAGACTGTCGATGGAAGCGCCGGGAGCCGCGCTTCACATTGTGCCTATCGTTCACGACGACATCGCATGGGACATCGTGATGCGGCATCTGCGCAGCTTCACGGGGCAGGTATTGTTGTTCGCATTCCCGAATTCAGATGTTTACGATGCGGGCACCGCTGAAGTTTCGTACTCGAAACATATCCGTCAGTTCGATCCAAGCGGCGCCTTGCTTGGCCGATTGACCGAAGCGCAGCGGCGCAAGATACGCGAACAAAAAGCTTCGATGCTCAATCGACCGCCGCCGCCCAGATTCTATCCAGCATCCGGTGTCACGCAGGAAGACTCGCCATGGATATTCCGGGTTGGAACTCCTGCCGGAAAAGTCATCAGAACCGCCGTTTGGGATGGCCGTCGTAACTATGCGCATGAACTCCCTGAAGACATCGTGCGATGGGTAGGCGGCGACAGGATCGCCATCGTGCAGGTGGACAGTCCTGTTGGGGTCAATCGGCGGTCTTCACTCGACTTGACGCACAAGCTCGCCAAAGATTTCGATGGCGTCATTCACTGGGCGCGGGATACGGACACGTTTCAGTCGATTCTCAAGTCGTTTATCCGCCTCGATCTGGACTCGGTGAGTCCACCGGAGCTTTCTGCCGGTTGGGAGCCTGAAATCGTGATCTTCGCGGCGAACGGGGACCACGCGTGAAAAAAGCTGAATGCGAACAGGCTGTCCGGCATTTGTGCCATCAATGGCGGAAAGAATCTGGCTTTTCGTCCACTCCGGCAGACCAGTTGAGCTTCGGCAGCTTCCTGTCATGGGTCCAGCAGAATTATTCATCTTACCTTGATTTCCGCACCACCACCTCCGTCTCTTATGACGTGGAGATGTGGTTTGACGATGAATTCAAACAGAACTGGCGAAGGTAGGATCAGCATCGCGCGACACGGCTAACCCGAGAGCTGGCCGACGCCCGTCGCCAGGCGCATCCATGCCGCGATGCCGACGCATCCGCCGCCGACGATGCAGAAGATTTGCCGCCAGATTTCGGACGGCACGGCTTCCTTGGTGATGCCATGGACCAATGCATAACCGGCCACGGCGGCGGGCGCGGCGAAGACAAGCGCCACGATCAGGCGGATGATAGGTGTGCGGATCGTCTCGAACAGCACGGCCAGGATGCCGAAGGCGACGCCTGCGGAGAACAGCCCGACCAGCCCCGCGCCGATCAGGCCGGAGCCGGTCTGGTAGGCGAACTGCGCGGCGGCCAGCCCGACGAAGAAGGGTAGCGCGTAAATGGCGAGCGTGTAGGCGAGAAGGCAGAGAAGCGCGACCAGCGCAACGCTCATGAACATGACGGCGACCATGATTTTGTTCCTTTGACTTTGCAGCACCGCCTTTCGCGCAGTCGTCAACACCGTCGCTGCGCATCTTTATGGTGCCGTTATCGTTCCAAACTGTCGAGGTCATCCGGCCGCGCGGGGAAGCCGCGCGGCCGCGATTTTTGGGGGCGGAAGACCGGGACCGCTTGCGCGACCCCGGCCCACCTTTCATTCCGCCGCGACGGGGAAAGCCTCGTCCTCCGTGGCCTCGGCGCTCTCGGCGTCCGGCATGTCCTCGGCCAAGGCGGAAGCCTTCGGCTGCTCGTCGGCCAGCCATGCGGGCCGTTCAGTGCGCAGCACGGGCGGCAGCCAGCCGGTTCCGGCCAGAAGCCGCTCGGCGGCTTCCGCCATTTCCGGCTTCTTCCTGTCCGCTATCCGCTCCGCCGCCTCGTCGCCAAGGGCATCGCGCACGGCGGCGAGGATTTGCGCCTTGGTGACACGCCCGAGATAGGCCCGAACCGTGGGCGTCCAGTGCGCCGTCATGTCGAGCGCCACCGCCGTCGCCAGCCTGTCGGCGGTGGCGAGCGCATGGCGCTTGTGGGTTTCCCACGGCTGCTTGACGGCATTGACGGTCAGCGAAGCGCAATGCGCGAACAGGGCCATGACGCTGGCATGATCCAGTCCGGCGATGAAGCCCCAAAGGTCCGCCACGTCGCGCGGCATGTCTGCCGCCCATCCGGCATGGCGATCCTCCAATGCCTTCGCCGCCGCCGTGTCCTCGATCCCGTCCGCGTGGCTGGCGAGGTAGCTGCTCGTCGGGCGGATTTCGAGGCAATGGGCATCCCCGCCACCGCGATAGAAGGT
The DNA here is from genome assembly GCF_049801035.1 of Psychromarinibacter sp. S121. Taxonomy (NCBI): domain Bacteria; kingdom Pseudomonadati; phylum Pseudomonadota; class Alphaproteobacteria; order Rhodobacterales; family Paracoccaceae; genus Psychromarinibacter; species Psychromarinibacter sp. S121. The sequence continues at coordinate 1,373,511 of NZ_JBNAGE010000001.1, read as the reverse complement.
CTGCGCGGCAAGCGCATGGGTGACGGCGATTAGCGCCATGTCCGGCTGCTCGCCAAGGGCGAGACGCAGGGCAAGGGTGCAATGCGCAGTCAGGTCGCGGATGAGCGAGTCCGACAGCGGCTTGCCGTCTTCCTCCGCATCCTCGTCCTCGGGCTCGAGCGCGGAAACATGGTTCCCGTCCTCGTCATGCTCGCCATCGTCCATGACTTCGCCATGGGCGTTGACGCGCACCCCGTCGATGACGGTGCTGCCGTCCTCCGCGTCGGGTTCCTCCGGTTCCGGGGCTTCGTCCTCGGGGCGGATGAACCCGCGCTCGATCCGGGCTTCTCCGTCATGGTTCAGAACCACGAACACGCCAGCGCGCGCGATCTCGTCGGCCTCATAGGCATGACGCTTGCCGTCGATCCGCTCGATTTCGGCTTCAAGCTCCGCGAAGCGCTGATCCACTTCCGGCGGCAGGTCCACGTCCGCGTCCTCCCATTCCGCCGACAGGCGTTCAAGTTCCTCCTGCGCGGCGTCGTAGGCGGCTTTGTCTTCTTCCGAAAGCTCCACCGGCTGCGGATAGGTGCGGCGCAGTCCATGGGCGTGGGGCCAGTCGATATGGGGCGAAACCCATTTCCATCCCTCGGCTTCCTGAACCTGCGCCGCGATGCCTTCCAGCTTGTCGAGGGCCAGTCGGTCGAGCAACGCGGCATCCTCGTAGAAGCCGCCGCGATCCTCGGTGAACAGGTCGCGGATGATGGTGCCGCCCGCCTCCGAATAGGCTTCCGCGCCGACAAGGATCGCGCGCCGGTCGGTTGCCGCCACGTTGCTGGCGGTCAGGTCGCGGCGAATGATCCACGGCTCGCGGTTGTAGGACAGGTTTTCGTAAACCTGTTCCTGCCGGGCATGGTCCTCGGTAATGGCGAAGGCCATCAACTGATCCAAGGTCAGATCGCCGTCACGATAGACCTGCATCAGCTTGGGGCTGATCGCGCCAAGGCGAAGCCGCTGTTTCACCACATGCGCGGTGAAGCCGAAGCGGGCCGCGATTTCCTCCGCGCCCCATCCGCGCGTTTCCGCAAGCTCGCGGAAGCGCTCGAACTGGTCGGCGGGGTGGAGGTCTTCGCGGGTCACGTTCTCGTCAAGGCTGATCTCGGCGGGATCGTTCGCCGTGTCGATGACGCAGCGGACGGGCTCGGTCCGCTTGATCTCCTTGCGCTTGGCGCGCAGCAACTGCGCCAGCCTGCGGCCTTCGCCGACACTCACCAGATAGCAGCCGGTCGGCTCGCCCTCCGCATCAGTTTCCGGCTCCACCACCAGATTTTGCAGGATGCCCTTGGCGGCGATGCTCGCCGCCTTCGCCTCGATGGACGCCTCGCTGTGCGGGGTCTTCCGGGCGTTCTGCGGGTGCTTCTTGAGCTTGTTGAGCGGGATGAAGACCGTTTCGCCATGTTCGGGAACGGTCGGGGTCTGTGTCTTCGTCGTCATGGTCTTTCCTTTCATGGGCTCGGGTTGGAGCGCAGCGCTGCGCTGCAACCCTGCCCGTCGGCGAGACCGGGGGGTGCAAGGTGCAAGGGCGGACGGGCGGAGGGGACTCCCCACCTATTTCAAGTGCTAATTTCACTTGTTTCGATCCTTGATTTCCCGGCTTCTCCCGCTGCCTTTCTGCGAGGGTTCGCAGCGCTGCGCTGCAACCCTTGCCTCGCGGCGAGCAGCGGGTGTGCAAGCGGAGAGGTCCTTCGCGGGGACCCTGCTGCACGAAGCGTGGAACGCGCGTAGGAAGCTGGGCGGAAGGCACCTTGAAGCGCGCCGAGGGCGGAGCCCTAAGCGTTTTCGAAGGAAGATGTGGAGCGTGCTTTGCACGCGATTCCATTGTTGGCGGCGCGTTGCGCCGCATCGCCGGCCGGGCTCTTCGCTATTTGGGGCTTCGCGCTCGTCCGGCAATCACCTATGCAGCCAGGACCTGTGGCTTTCTATCCTTGTCGAACAGCTCTCCGCTTTCCAGCATGGCGCAGGCGACGCCTATCAGACGACTACCGACCGAACGTAGAGCGCGAGCATGAGAATGCCCTCGTTTGCGCATGTCACTGTACCGGTTCCGGGAATGGAAATCGTGCAGCACAGCTATTCGTGCCCAATGGAATACAGCCGTTCGAAGCCTATGCGGGCAGGACTGGCGCATCGCGACAATATATTGTTTCCCGCTACGCCGGGTCACCGGCGCTACACCCGACAGGGCTCGAAGAACGTTGGCATCCCGTCGGCGAACAGCTTCAGGCGCTTCTGAAAGCAATGCCGCCAGGACGATTGGCCCGATGCCAGGCAGAGATCTCAATATCTCCGGATCACAACGCGTATCCGGGTCTGTTGGCTCGGTCGAGGGTAACTCGGCAACCGCGGCACACAGACGTTCAAGGTGCTTCATGCCGATCTTCATTTGCTGCATTACCAGCCGAAGACGGGCAAGGATGACTTCGCAATGGGCGACGCAGGCCTCCGTAACCCCAGGTGCGACGGAGATTGGTGTCGAACGAAGGTGAGCAAGCAGGGTATCCGCCGTCCATTTTCTGACCCGGCACCTTTTTAACAGTCGTGCGATCGTGGCCTGCCGAACGTTCCGCGCTTTCGCTGGCGTCGGCACAAGTTCCCACAAGTCCAAGACCCAACCTCGCGCCCAATCTTCCGACAACTCAATTACTTGCGGGTAGTAGCGCCAGAGTTGATGACGAAACCGGTTGGCCAGCCGGTTCCGCTCAGCCGAAAGATCCTCAACCATCCGAGACCATTCCCGAAGTTCAATGACCGTTGGATGAACAGGCCTCAGGAAGCGGTAAAACCGCGCGTCAGTTCGCAAAGAGTCAGCCAAAACGTAGGCATCCAAACGATCATCCTTGGCTCCTGCCACGGTGAAGCGGTCACGGAGCCGGTCGAGCTGTTTCGGATTGATGGCATGCACCAGGAAGCCAGCGTCCATAAGATGTTCAACGACCGGCCCATGGGGCACTTCTATACCGACGGCGACATTCTCCGGTTCCTGACCTGTGACCGATCTTATCCAGGAGGCAAGTTCCGCAAGCCCGTCACCACCGTGCGAGAATGCACGATGACCTAACTTCTCCCCGTCTACATCGAGGGCATAGGCATAGTGGGTCGCCGAAGCCCAATCCACGCCCACATACGCTGCAATCGTATTTTCCATGAATTCTCCTTCGTAGCTCGAACGGGCGGCCGCGAACCTCGCCGGACCTGTTCTGGCGCTCGAAGGCGCAACTCCCCACGGGGCGTCGATCGCGGCCAATCCAACGGGGCACTTGTCCCCTCTAGGCGCTCGCGGCGCAGTATCACCAGGTTACTCCCGAAGGACTGGCCCGCAGGTCGATCTATACCACCCCGCGAGGAGCGTTTTGATTGGAACAGGGATCACCCGGCCTGCACAAGCGGATCGAAGTCGTGACGAAGGTGCGATGCTGGCATCCGCGCGGAAGGTCGGGGATACCGCCCGGCCGCCCTTGTGCCGCGCCAGGGGGCAGCGCCCCCAAGCAACCGGCCCGGCCAGAGCAAAGCGGCGGCCGGGTGTATGAACAGGATCAGGATGTGGGAAACCGGAAAGCCGAAGGCCCTGACACACTGATCGCCGCATAATGCCGGGCGAGGTCTTCACGTGACCATGCGGAAGTGCCTCGTCCGCGCAGCAAGTCCGCTTCGCCTTGCAACTGAGATTTAGGCTCAGTCCTTTCTAAGCACCGTGAAATCGAATATCGAAATGATACGGCGGGTCGTGGGCAAACAAGGAAGAAATGCCTGAGTGGGGCGAGCGACTTTGCCATGTTTGGGGGCGAGCAATGAAAATCTACTCTGTGGCCATCGAGAACTTTCGTGGCATCCGCACGGCTACAATCGTGTTGCCCGATCATGCGGTGCTCATCGGTGACAACAATACGGGAAAGTCGTCGGTGATCGAGGCCATCGACCTAGTTCTGGGACCGGATCGCCTCAACCGTCGTCCACCCGTGGATGAGCATGATTTCTGGCAGGGTCGTTATGTCGCCGCCGTGCCGGAGGGCGAGAACGCCGTCGAGGGCGATGCTCCCAAGATCAGGATTAACGTCACTATCGTTCATCTCTCCATCGAACAGCAGGCGCGGTTCGGCGGACATATCGAGTGGCTGAACGTCGAGACCGGCGATCTTTATGCAGAGGCTAACCCAGCAGGTGTCGATGCCGCCGCAATCGTGGCAGCGTTGCGTGTAACATTCATTGGCGAATACAACTTCGATGAGGATGATTTCGACGGCAACACCTACTACACGCGCAGTCTCACGGAGGACGATCCCCCAGCGACCTTCTCAAAGAAGGACAAGCAGCATTGCGGGTTCCTCTATCTGCGCTCGCTCAGGACCGGATCACGCGCTCTCAGCCTCGAACATGGCAGCCTGCTCGACATTATCCTGCGCCTAAAGGAAATCCGGCCGCAGATGTGGGAAGCAACCATCGCGACGCTCGCGGGCTTTGACGTGGCGAGTGACCCGGAGCTGGGGATTTCCGGCGTCTTGGAAAGTATCAACACGTCTTTGAAAAAATATGTCCCGCAAGAATGGGGAGCGAAGCCGCACCTCAAAGTATCCAGCCTCACCCGTGAGCATCTGCGCAAGGTCGTGACCGCGTTCATAGCCACGGGCAACGGCGACCATGCGGCACCGTTCTACCGACAGGGCACGGGCACCATCAACATGCTGGTGCTGGCGATGCTTTCGCAAATTGCCGAGGACAAGCAGAACGTGATCTTCGCTATGGAGGAGGTCGAGACCGCGATCCCGCCCTATGCGCAGAAGCGCATCGTGCATGAGCTACGCAAGCTCTCCGCGCAGTCGATCATCACCTCCCACTCTCCCTATGTGCTGGAGGAGTTCGGGCTGGAGCAAACCGTAATTTTGGCGCGTTCCGACGGCGGCGACCTCAGCCAAGCGAAGATCGCGCTGCCTGACAGCGTGAAACACAAGCGCTATCGCCAGGAGTTCCGCACACGTTTCTGCGAAGGGCTGCTCGCCCGGCGGGTGCTGATCGCAGAGGGGGCGACCGAGGCGACCGCCTTTCCGGCAGCGGCGCGCCGGCTAGCGGAGTTGAACCCGGCAATCTATTCATCTCTGGAAGCGTTGGGGCTGTGCATCATCGACGCCGGTAGCGAAAGCCAGATTGCCGATCTGGCATTGCTTTACCGACGTCTTGGTAAGCGGACCTTCGCGGTTTGCGATAAGCAGACCGATGCCGCCAAAGGAGCTATCGAGGCGCAAGTTGAGCATCTTTTCATGCACGAGGAAAAGGGTATCGAGGATCTGGTGCTGAACAACACAACGGCGGCCGCGCTTGGGCGGTTCGCAGAGATGCTAGATTGGCCGCCGCATCTACTCGCGCAATATCCTGACCCCAAAGCTCAAGCTGTCGCCGCTCTTAAGGCATATTTTGGCTGGTCCAAGGGAAATTGGGGAATTGCGGAGTTTCTCGCCCAATGCACGGAGGCGGAGATTCCGCAATGGATACGCGATGCCTGCATCGAACTGCGCAAGCGATGCGATCCTCCGCCGGCGCCGCCGGCGGCGGGCGCTAATGGTGGCGACCTGTTCGCTGACATTTTTGGCTAGAGTGCTCTGCTATGGTCGAGTTGACGAAGGCCCAACAGGATGTGCTTGCCACGGACGGCTATCAACTCGTCACCGGCGGCCCCGGATCGGGCAAGACCACGGTTTCTATCCTCAAGGCAGCGAAAATCGCGCGTGAGGCATTGCGACCGGAGCAACGTATCCTTTTTCTCAGCTTCGCCCGTGCAACCGTATCCCGCGTCCTGGAGGCCATGGATGAGGAAAGCCGGATTTCACGAGACGAAAAGCGACGTATTGAGGTGGACACCTACCATGCGTTCTTCTGGCGCATCCTCAAGACGCACGGCTATCTCGTAGGCTTTCCGCGCCGGCTGGCGATCCTGACACCACCTAACGAGGCCATCGCCCTATCGGCGGTGCGGAGTGGCTACAAGGCCAACTCCAAGCTCAGTGACGCGGAGAAGGCCGAAAAGAAAGCGCGCGAAGAGGCTGAACGGAACCGTCTGGCGAAGGAGGAAGGCCGGGTCTGTTTCGATCTTTTCGCCGACCGGGTTGCGACGTTGCTGCATGGTTCGGCGAAGGTTCGGACACTGATCTCAACCATGTATCCATTTATCATCCTCGATGAGTTTCAGGACACTAGCGCGGATCAATGGCGCGTAGTCCAGGCGCTTGGCGCGAACAGCACACTAATCGCACTGGCTGATCCCGAGCAGCGGATATTCGACTTCATCGGTGCTGACCCCGAACGCTTGGATCATTTTCGCGCCGCGTTTCACCCCTCAGAACATGACCTAGCCGGAGACAACCACCGCAGCAAAGGCACCGAAATCGCCCTGTTCGGTAACGATGTCCTGAGCGGGAAATTCCGGCAAAGCGACTACAGTGGCATCGCTTTTCAGGGGTTTAAATCGAACCAGAACCAAGCCTTTGCTAGCTTGGTTGGTCATGTGCTCCAAGCACGCAAGCGTCTGATAGACAGCGGCAAACCTAATTGGTCGCTCGCGATCCTTGTGCCTACGAAGAAGATGACCCGGTTGGTGTCGGATGTGTTGCGCGAGCCCTTTGGGCAGGTGCCAGCAATCGGACATACGGCGGCCGTTGATATGGATGGGCCGATTCTCGCGGCGGAGATCGTAGCCTTCCTGCTTCAACAGGGGCGTCATGCCGGCCATTTCGACGAATTCTTGGACCTGCTCTGTAGTTACTACCATGGCCGGGGTGGCGCAGCGCCGACAGCGGGCGATCTGACGGAAGCGGCGCGTCTCAATGCAGCGCTCGGGAAATGGAATCAGTGCTTGGCAGTGGGGAAGGCACCTCCCAAAAACTCCGTGCTGAACGCGACTGCCGCGGTTTATGCGACCGCCCTAGATGTTGGCCTGACCGGCGATCCTGACCGCGATTGGGCTGCGATCCGCGCGGCGTTGGAGGCCGGCGGTTGTGCGAGATTGCGGGCGATAGCTGGAGACGTTCGCAACGTCCGCCTGCTCGAGCGCGGCACCCAGCTTCGGCAGGGCTTAACTCAAGATTGGCGAGATACCGGCGGCTATCTCAATGCTCTTGCCATCACGCGGCAATCCTTTGTGCAGGAGCATTTTGCCACGGCGCACAAGCCGGAAACCGGCGTGGTGGTGATGAATATGCACAAGGCCAAGGGGAAGCAATTCGATGAGGTCATCATCTTCGAGGGATGGCCAAGGCGTGCAAAAGGCAAGGTCGTGGCCAACTTCGACCGGATCGTGCGTGAGAATATTGCTGCCGGGCCGATGATGCAGGCTCGACAGAATTTCCGCGTCAGCGTTACACGCGCAAAGCTACGCACCACAATCCTCACGCCGGAGGATGATCCTTGTGTGTTGCTCACGGCATCTGGATAGGTCGCCGGGCTATTTTAGAGGGTCATGGAGGGCTATAGAGTAAACGTAGTTCTCATCGCTATCCCGCGTGCCCCGCCACTTTGGCCTTATTTTACTGGCTTCTGGTCTCACCCGCTCTCGCGGGTCCTTGAGCCGTGAAGCGCCAGAGGCGGCATAGTATGACGACTTTTCGCCGCGCCGGTTGCACCGACTATGCCGAGATGCCGCCGTCGGTGCCAAGCGAATTTCCCGGAAGATGTCCTGAAACGACGAAGCCCCGCCGTTTCGGGCGGGGCTGCTGCGGGCAGATGCCATGTTGGTTCAGAGACCGGCATTACCATCCGCGTTAGCGATCTCCTGCTGCTCCTGCGATAGGTAGCGGAAGTAATAGCGCTCGGTCGTGTTCACCGATCCGTGGCCGATGTAGCGCTGGACGCGATAGACCGACCACCCTTCCCTCAGCCGTTCGATCGCGAACTTGTGGCGGATGTCATGGAGCCGGGCCCCGAAACCCGTCTCCTGGGCATAGTCCCAGAAGAGGTTCGCTGGGCCGCGGTAGTAGCCCTCCTCGGTCTTGTTCCAGAACACAAAGGGAGAGCGGTTGGAGCGAGGAATCTTCACCAGGATGTCGATCGCCTGCTGGCGAAGCGTGATCGTCCGAACCTTGCGCCCCTTAGTGTGCCGCAAGGTCATCGTGACATGGCCTTCGACCGGTCGATCCATGCCCTGCACATCCGACCATTTGATCAGCGATATCTCAGTGACCCGCCCTCCGGTCGCGTCGAGAAAGGACGGAAAGAAGCTGAGCGTGCCTGGTGCGCGGCGACCCAGTTCGAGGATTGCCTCGTCGCTGGGCAGAACGATGTCCGGAAGGCTCTCCTTCATGCCCTGCTTCTCGAATTGCAGAACCGGGTTCATCTCGATCCAACCCTTGTTCTTGATATGGCGCATCAGATGGTTGAATGCCGTGAGGTCGCGATTGATCGTCGCGATCGAAACCCCCTCATCCTTGCGCATGGCAACGAATTCGGACACCGATTTAAGACCGACTTCCCAGGCCCCGGCGGCCTCGATATCCTCGCCCCGCTCCTCAAAGATGTCCGCGAGGGTCACACCGATCTGGCGCAGACTGGTCTGGTAGCGGGCGCGGGTGGTGTCCGACCAACCATGGTCGTCGTCTTCGTGATCGAGGCTGTCGTAGAAGCTCGTGAAGCCCGCGTGGAAGAGCCAGTCGGTTTCCCCACGCTCAGCCTTCCCCGTTAGCTCCTCGATCCTTTTGCGCGCTTTCTTTTCCGCGACCCGTTTAGAACTTGTCCGAAGCGACTCTCGGTATTCTTTCCCGTCGATGGAGACGCGGAGGTAGTAATTCTTGCTGTTTTTGGGCTTGTAGACGTTGCTTGCCATTCGTTCCCCTCGGTGAGCCAGACGGACAAAAGATCCTGATCGAAGGTCCAGACGCCGCCGTGTTTCGCGGCGCCCGGTATCTTTTTTTTCGATGCGAGATCGGTGATGTGGCGACGCTTCAGACCCGAGAGCCGCGCAACGGTCGAGACCCTGATCCTTGGCTGGATCGCGCCAAGTGTTGGGATTGGGTTCTCGAAAGCGCGGGGCGGTTCATGGGACATGTTGCGACCATCTTCTTCCCGGCGAAGAACGGAGCGTTCCGGCCGGTGGTTACTTCGATTGCTTGCCCGTGAGGGCATGCAAGAAGAATGGGATCGACTGTTTTGGCGGAGTCGTGGGAACCCGCAGATTTCTTCGAAATCCCCACGACAACCGCTATTACCCGATTGATTTCATGCGATATTTTTTTCACCTTCAGCCTCAGATATTCCCTTCCAGGAGTGGACGCTCAGCAGCGCCGCGCTGCCTTACCGAGATCATGCAGCCGAGCGGCATACCACCGGATCCCGGCGTCGACTTGGAGCCGCTGGCCGGCATCTACCGGAAGGGGGTGGCACTCCTCGCCAAGCAGCGAGAGCAGTGTGTCGACGGCTTCGTCGAGCGCCATCGCGAGTTCGGGAGCCGTTTCGGAGGGTGCGAAGCACTTCTCGATCGCGCCGCGAAAGGCCGGACCGTGCATCCCCGGGAAACGCCTCAGAAGGTCGTCGAGCCCACTGCCGTGTCGGAGAAGGAAATCCTGCGTCAGCCGGGTCGCGGTGCCCTGCGGAACGCCGGTGCCGCGATTCATCGTGATGGTCTGAAGTTTACCCATAGGGTCCTCCTTTGCCGGGGACCGGCGGCACCATGCCGCCGCGGAAAATCACCGGCCGTCGTGTCAAGAACCGCCGCGCAGGAGGACGCGGCGGCATGGATGTGTGACGGTAGGAAACCATCGCGCATCCGTTTCGACATGTTCGGGTGTTCCGGCCCTGTGTTGACATGTCGAATTCAGAGTTTTCTGTGTCTTGGCAGCTTTGCGCTGCTCTCGGGAACGACCTCATCAGAAAGGTCGCTCACGAGAGCAGCGCATGTTCAGGCCAGTTATCCGAGCCCAGCTGAGCCGCGGCACTGAAATTCGCGGATCGCCGCAAGCTTTGAATGAGAGGTAAGCGGGGCTTCGAAAACGATCGTGCCAGGCGAGGACCGCGACCATCCCCGCAGCGATGTTCCATACCCCAGGATTTCCAGAGCTGACGTGGCCGTTTGGAGGATGGGGCCCTCGTCGAATTCGACCTCTCGCTCGGCAAGACGGGGTTCGAGCACCACCGCTTGACCATCGACCAGGAAAGCCACCGCAACCAGAGTATATGCGGGCGCGCCGCGATGGATGAACCGGCTCCAAGCCGCAGTCCGCCCGAGATCGTCGGCAATCCGCGGCTTTTGCAAGATCAGCTTCGGTTCGTAATCCATCTATCGTGCTCCGGTATCGACGTCTCTCACATAGAGGGGACGTCGATACCGGAGCACGATAATTTGCCCTAAGGCAGACAACCCTATGAACATCCATCGCGAGTTGTGGGTATAGTAGAATTCCCCTGACAAAAAATTCCACCATGCCAGTGGCTTAGATGCACCCTAAAGCGGCAGGAACGGGTTTCTTTACGTCGCGATCATCCTCTCGACGTCAATCGTTCAGTGCTTCGGGTGCCGTCGTTCGGGTTCATCCGCCAGATGTCCGGGGCGACACCCACGGCGATGCGGGGCGATCCGTCATCTGGACGGGGCGACCTGCGTTTTGCGCGGGGTGCCTCGGGGACCAATTGCATCGGGCAACCTCACAACGGAGCCCCCATGCCGATCCCTATCAACGATAAATACGTCGTCCCCGAACACGTCGTGAATTTCCTGTGCGACGGAGAACGAAGCTTTCTCGCGCTACGGTTGGTCCACGGCCTGCTCAACGCCCTGGACACCGCCGTCAAAGGCAACATGAGCCTTGTGCCTTCTCTTTTCTCGAAAGAGCACAGCATTCGAACAAGCACACTGGCCGCCGCAGTTGGTCCGGAGAAGGCCAAAGACAACCGATGGATGCACTTAGCATGTGCAGAACTTGCCGCCCAAAACATCCTATCGAAGCCGAGGATCGAAAGGCGCGTCTTCCTTTTCAGCCTGGGCGCGAAGTTCTCGGAGGCTTTCTCCAATAAAACGCGCGCGTTCGCGGTCATGAACACCGAGCAAGTCCGGCAGTGCCGGACAATTCATGACCTCATGTTCCTCTCCCTCGCATGTCTCCACGGGGGGAAGGACCGCCCACGGTTCTTGCTTCCTCGAATTCCTGTTCGCCTCGAGCCGAAGGCGCCTTCACTCCCACTTCTACCGCAGAAGCCTCTCGAGCAGGACCCGTGGCGGTCGCCATGGTGCCAGTCAAGCCGGTCTTGGGTGAACGCTGCGATTAGGACGAGCGAGATCCTCGACCACGCTTATCTCCTCGCCCCGCGTCAGGACATGGTCGATGACTACGTCTCCGAGGTGGCGGTCAAGATCCAGACCACGAAGACGAAGTGGGAGCGCGGCACGCTCTACAAATTTCCACCAGGAACCCGGAGCGTTATCCAAATCCCCATGGGCGGTAATAAGACGACGCTGAACGCTGACGCCCTTCGGCACAAATGGCATCAGACAATCATTCAGTAGGCGCAGAAATCGACGCCGGCGCATTTCCGTGCGCCGGCGATCGACTCCAAATCCTTCCCAGACACCAACATCTGGAGAAGAAAATGATCGCCCCCGCACCTCACGTCCCCGGCAATCTCAAGCAGAAGCTGACTGCCGCTGTCCGTCCATGTCAACGCGAATACGACGCGATGTCGTTAGCCGAGGCACGTCGGCTTCTTGCACGTCACGACTTCAAGTTACCGGTGCTGTGTTCTCTCGTGTTCCATGGCAACGGCAACCTGAAACAGGTCAACATACGCGAAAACCTGAAACGCCAGGCGCCTTCCGCGAGGCAGTTTGCAGGCTCCGTGGGGATCTTCACCTCGCCCGAACAGGGCGAAAGGGATCTTCGATCCGAGTGCTTGCGGTGGATCGCCGAGAACGCTGCCAAGACGTTCCTTGCAGAGGGACGGCATCGAGTATTCCGCATGTCCGACGCGGACATCGAGGCATGTCTGCGAAGGACATCGGAGTATCCATCTTACCGCGCCGTGGATTTCCGCGACGTATCGCTTCTTGCAATCCGTCGGATCCTCGAGAAGGAGCGCGATCTCCGGCGTGGTGAGAGTGCCCATGAGCAACTCGCCCGTTGCGCCAAGGGACCCAATCCCGAAGGCTTTCTGAAGGATCTTGAGACGGAACGGACGGATGCTCTTGCTTGGCGCGATGAGCAGATCGCCAAGGGATACACTCCGCTTTGCTCATTCGAATATGAGTCTTGGCCGGAGGAGCAGAGAATGGTCCTCGCCTACCGAGAGCGTTCGTATCGGACTCTGTTTTCATGACGATCCTATCGACGAAGTCCAGGCGAGGGCCGATCTTCAGCGAGATCTTGTGCGCTGCCTGACCGGAGCGCGCCTCTTGACCTTGATGGCTTTCTGGAAAGGTGTGGTCGACCCTTCATACTGATAGGTCTCGGGGTCAATTTCGAGATCCTCACCAGGCAGCATCTCCATGGTCATGCCGCGCTGCGCCATGGCGATGATCTCCTCGTATCCACCCCTTGGGGATGTGAAATGGACCGCTTCCTGGGCGGCCTCCTGTGCCTCCCGCTCCGTCTTCGCCTCGGCGATCCTACGCTTCTCCGCCGCAGCCTCAGCCTTGCGCGCGGCCTCCCGCTGGGCAGCGATCCGTTCGGAGGCCTCGAGCCGCGCTCGCTCCCGTTCAAGAGCGCGGCGCTGCTCCCAGGTCATCCAGCGGTCAGCGTTATGCTGCTGGACCTCAATCCGGGCCTTCACCCGCCTTGGATAGAAAGGCGCAGCGCCGTTGCTGGCCACAGGCCCGACATGAGGCTGCGCAATCAAGCCTTCCGGCGCATCGCCTGCGGCTGCCATTTTTTGATTGGATCGAAGGTCGACCCGCGCATCCGAACCTGCACGTTGCAGCGCAGCATTCGTCCGAACCTCCCACTCGCCCCGCATGTCCCGAAACTCGGAAGAACGCCCAGGTCCGCGGTCAAGGCTGTGGATCTTCTCCCCGAAGCATCCGGTGTCCCGATCCTTCTCTCGGACGGACTTGAGGATGTGCGCGTGGAAGTTGAGGTTGGTTCGTTCAGGGTCTGCGAGGATTTTGAGGTATTCCTCCTGATCGATAGTCCCGGCCCTATACCGGCGCTCTATGTCCCGGCCGTCCGCCGTGTCGTGAAAGCGCGGTGCATGGATCGCCCATTGCACAGCCAGCCCGTAACGGTCCTTGAGGTTGCAGCAGAACCCGTGAACCAATCGGCGCATCTCGTCCAGCGGCAGCTCGGCCGGGATCGACACCTTGATCTCTCGCGCCACGCGCGCGTTGCTACGTGTCTCGGCGCGCTCAGATTCATTCCAGAGTCGCTCGATTCCGGTCACCCAATTCACGGTCCCTTCCACCAGAAGCCCACCGCGGCGGCTGTAAGAGAAGGTCTGGCCGGTCCGCTCATCGTGCAGGCGGCAGCGCCCGATGTAGGCGGCACGGGCAACGGCCCCTGCGGTCTTGCCGCGGGTCAACGCGGTGATGGAAAAATGACATGCAGCGTGTCTCATGCAACGGGAGATCAGGCCCCGGCGGGGATCTCGCTACGAAAAAAAGCCCGCTGCAGGCGCGCGGCAAACGAAGTTTGCGTAATTGCGCCTTCCGAGCCTTCAGCTCGTCAGGTTGGGAAACCAACGCAAACTGTCCTCGTCGCGAAAAACGTGGAGCGAAGCGCCCGACTGGGCACGATGTCCCTTTCGAGATCCAGGATGAAAGGAATAATCGGATGTCGAGAAACCAGAAAAAGATCGAGACGCTGACCCGCGAGATCGAACAGAAGAAAGCGCTGCTGTCTGACCTCTCGCAGAAGGCGAAGGAAGAGACTCGCCGCGCCGAAACACGCAAGAAGATCATCTATGGGGGCGCGTTCCTGGCATTTCTCGAGACTGTCCCTGCGGATAAAGCTCAGCAGATTAAGGACAGGATCAATGCCTTGATCACGAACAAGAAGGACCGAGAGTTCCTTTCACTACCGGACATGTAAGTTCGAACACGGGCGCCGTTGACGGCTGCCATGGCGAACCGTAGACTTGGAACAAATAACGAACAGGCGCCGTCATGAAAATCTTCGTTTCCTACTCCCACCGCGACGAGGGCACGCTGGAAAGGCTGAAGGCCCACCTTTCTCCCCTCCGACGCGATGGCCGTATCGAAACCTGGTATGACCGCGAGATTCGTGCCGGCGGCGAGATCGACGGAGAGATTTCGGCCGAGCTGGAAGCCTGCGATATCATCTTCCTGCTCATCAGCCCCGATTTCCTGAACTCCGACTACTGCATGGACACGGAGATGACCCGAGCCATGGGGCGCCACGAGGAAGGGTCTGCGCGGGTCATCCCGATCATCGTGGAAGACTGCTACTGGAAGTCGAGCCCGTTCAAGAAGCTCAAGGCGCTGCCGAAGGACGGGAAACCGATCAGCAACTGGACCAATGAGAACACCGCCTTCCTGAACATCGTCGAGGAAGTTGCCCGCGTCCTCGATGACATGGATCGGGCACCTGTTTCGGCGCAGCCGGAACCGGGCGGCGCAACCCGCCCGGAGGCGCAACCACGGAAGTATCGGGTCCAGCGGCACTTCGATGACATCGACAGGAGTGACTTTCGAGACCAGGCATTCGATGAGATCCGGAGTTATTTCCAGGAGGCGGCGGTCGAGCTGGACGCCCTTGAGGAGCTCCGCGGTCGGTTTACGGCGAGGTCCGACAAGAAATTCTCATGTACGGTGGTGAATCGCAGCCGGATGCAGGGCGGGACCGCGCACATCACTGTCCGTTGCTCAACGGGCGGCCATGGGTTCGGGGACATCTCATATGTCTTCGCGGAAGACTCTGCGGACAACACATCCAATGGGGGCTTCAACGTCGAGAATGACGAATACGAGATGTTTCTGACGGCCACCATGAACTTCATACGGGGCAACCAGGAAGATCGAATGACGCCGCACCAGGCGGCAGAGAGCCTCTGGACCGAATTCCTCGAGCAAGCGGGGGTGAGCCTTGCCTGAGACGATCCCATTCCGATGCAAAAACTGCGGTCATCGTTTTACGGCCGAGGCATTGACCGAAAACGAGAAGCGCGATGCCCGCGAGGAGCGCCGGCCCACGTCCAGCATCCATTGCCCGAAATGCAACCGGACAGATATTCGCCGCGGCTGGGAATGACCGCCACCTGATCGCTTTCCCCTGGAACCCTCATCCCCTATCCTGTCGGCCACAAGCCGGGCCGCGAAGATCCGGTGGCAAGAACGAGGGTCGGGCATGCCGCTTCTGCACTGGTTGACGAGGGATGAGGATCTGCCGGCGGCGGATAAAGTCTTCGGATCGTTGCCACACCAGCGCTACAGGCGTGAAGTGATCCGTCCTTGGAAGGAAACCATGCTATGAGCCAAGAGACATTTCGCGTTCGCCGCCTTGACGACGCTGCTTTATATTCTCTCTTTCATGATGCCGAGCAGGCCGCGCTCACAGCGTCAGAAGGTTCCGGGGTCGAGCTGGATTTGACGTTTGCCGGATTCTCCGTTCTGGGGCGATTAGATTTCAGCGAAAACGCCCCGGAGCCGGGCAATTACAATATTAAACGCGCCAACTTGAACTTGAGGGTCCGTATCAAAGACGGGCGCAACGAACAGCAGAGCAGTGTTTCTGTCACCGTCGATCGAGGCAGTGAAACCGAGCTTGATACGCTCTCCATCAATGCCAGCGGAAATAATCAGTCTCCCTGGCAGTCAGATCCCGGACGCGCCTCGATCGCTGCTGCGTTCAATGTCTTGAGCCAGGTCATCAAGCCGAATGACGCCGATCCGGGGACCGCGATCGGGCAATTGACTAATTTTGCAGACAATATTGACAGGTCTTTCCGCGGATTTACAAAAGGTGTTGAGGAGACACTGCAGAAACTTGCTGACCAGCGCACAGAGGAACAAGAGCGCCTCGCCGCGGATCGCGAGCGCATGCGGGCGGAATTATCTCAAGAACGAGATGCCATGCTCTCACAAGCGCGCGCGGAGATCGAAGAGGCTCGTCGCACACTCAAGGAAAGAGAAGATAGCCTTCAGGAGCGTGAGGCCGATCTTCTGATCAAGAGCCACAAGGATGCCCGTCGGCAACTCTTCGATCAACTTCAGGAAGACCTACAGGAAAGCGTGCGCATTCCTTCCCATGGAGCATCGGTCACTTGGTCGAGGTGGTTGATCTTCCTGGGATTGACCGGCGGCGGCATCGCAGCGACCTTGATGGCCCTTAACGCAACACCTTCCGATGCTCTTGTAGCGACCGTCGCAGGTCCAATTGACCTCTGGCCAATCTATCTAAAACAAACCATCTGGGGAATTGCCGCTCTCGGTGCATTCGCCGGTGGCATCCAATGGCTTCGTCACTTCTACACTCGCGATCTTCGCGTGGCCGAAGACTACGAACGATTCCGGCATGACATGGCCCGCGCATCTTGGGTGATCGAGGCAGCGCTTGAAATGCAGAAGGAGCACGAAATCGATGTTCCAGAGCGCTGGCTGACAAACGTAACCGAGGGCCTCTTTCAGAAAACCAGCGCGAGCTCAGCCGTGGACGACGGACAACAGGCACTTGCGGCACTACTGGCATTCTCCAGTTCTGTTAAAGCCGGTCCGAATGGTCTTGAGGTCGATCTCGGCAAAAGAGGTACACGCAAGATTGCGAGTGCGGCCTCCAACTCCGAGGAGACGTCCTAAAATCTGGGACTGCCACCAATCGAGAGTTCTGGCTGAATAGACAGTTTCTTCTGCGTCCAGGAGGCGACGAGCAGGTCAGAGCGAAGGCGCCAAACGGGTTGTCGCGTTGATAGATGAGACATTGGATGCACTCGAGGCGCTATTTAAGCGCATCAATGGGGGGCTGACCTGTTCGAGAGCAGACGGTGACATTCAATCGGTTGCGTCGACTCCGCTAACGCGTCGATCAACCACGAAAATCTGGCACCTTGACCGCCGCGCTGCTATTCATGCCAAAAAGCAGGGAACGCGGGGCAAAACAATGGCCAGGGATTTCACTCAGGCAATCGCTGCAAGTGGGCTCACGATCTACGACCCAATTGAAGTTGGCGACCTTGACCTGTGGGTTCCCACGCCCGAGCTTGAATCCCTGCTTGATGAGCGGCTGCGCGGCATCAGCCTTGCGGGGCTCGCGCTTCGGACGAGGTCAAAGGTGGTCAAGGAGCACGTCTGCCGCGCACTGGGCTATCCCGTGCCCCCGAGCTTCAAGAAGACACAGCCGCGCTTTGTGGGCCAGATGTTCGACACCTACGCCCAGAAGGCGAATAACCTCCAAGTCTGGAATGAGGAGCTGTCCCCGTCGCGCCGCTATGTAATCCTCCGCGTTGACGAGGCGGACCAGATTGCGCGCGTGAAGGTCGTCAACGGCGAAGAACTGGCGCAGCTCGACACAACCGGGACGCTGACGCAGAAGTATCAGGCGCGGCTTGTCCCCGGGAATGCATCGCACGAGCTGATTGCGGCGGAGGACACCGACACGCTCCTGCCGCACGTCCGCGCGGGGGCCAACCTCGCGGACAACGTCAGCCCCGTGGACCACCCTGCGCACGGCCTGATGCTGCCCATTGCCGAGGTGTTTGAGCGGCTGAGCGGCGCAGTGGGCCGTTCCTTCCCCGACGCAGGCTGGGATCAGGAGCGGAACCGTGGCGCGGCGCTTCACCGTATCGTCTGCGAGCTGCTGGGCTATGCCGACTACCGCGATGATGGGCGCTTCCCGGACGTGCGGAACCAGCTTCTTGAGGTCAAGCTACAGACCTCACCAACCATCGACCTCGGGCTGGTGCGCCCTGCCAGCGAGGAGCCTCTGGACGTCCCGCAGATCGTCGGAACGCAAGTCCGCCACTGCGATGTTCGGTATGCCCTCTTCTATGCCGAGACGGATGGGGCAGAGGTGACGCTGACCCACTTCTACCTGACAACGGGCGAGAGCTTCTTCACCCGCTTCCCGCAGTTTCAGGGCAAGGTCCTGAACAAGAAGTTGCAGATACCCCTGCCGTCAGACTTCTTCGACAGGTAGCCCAAACGCAGCCCAGACCATCTCGTCAACGCGGCGCTCTGCCTCGGGCTGCGGGCCTCCATCAAGTGCGGCATACAGGTCCCGACAGGCCGCGACGATCTGTTGCGCTACGCTGCTCTCCGGGTCCGGGAGTGGGAACTGCTCGACATACTGGGTGATGAAGCGCCTCCGCCCCGCGTAGAGCTTGTTGTTGAAACGGCGGTCGTAAAAGCGCTCGATGAACGTGGAGTTGGCAACGCCCAAGGCGAGCCACAACAGGGCTTTGTTGCCTGTCAGCCAGTAACAATCCCCGTTCACCACCGTCCCCTCAAGGTCCATCCAGAAGGTCGGTTGCTCAGATATGTCCCGGAACACGAGCTTGGGGGCGGGCCAGTCTGCCGGATTCTGCGGCACCCAAATCTCATACCATTGCCGCCCGGCCTCAATCACGTAGCTCCGGCCCTCAAGGGCCGCGCGGTGCTCTTCAAGGTAGGCGCGGCTGGCCGGGAACTGCTCTAAGTCAACGGCCTGCTTCTTGCCGTCGATCGTGTGATGGGGATACAGGACTTGTCTGTTGTGCGGTTCGGGACGGAAGCGCCGGGCAGTGTGGTGCGTGGTCAGAGGGCGGAGCAGCTCAAGCTCGCGGTCCCACTTCTTGGGCAGGAACACCTTGTCCGCGCACGTCTTGATGCCGACCCGGATCTTGCCGATGTCACGGAATGTACCCCAGGTATTTGCCTCAACCGTCGCAAGCCAGCTTTCAACCCCCTCGGAGGCCAGACGCCAGACGCCCGCCGGATCGCCGCCATTGTCGAGCGTCCCATGCTGCACGAGGAACGCCCGCCCATCGGGAAGCTCGGTAACTCCCTCGTGCCCAAGGGCCGTAAGCGGGTCGGCGGCCTTGTGCGTCGGTTCCGCTTTGGACTGATAGATCGACGCGAATGAGGTCGTGGTTTGCGTAGCCGCCTTGCCACAGGCAATGATGACTGCGGGCAGGACTGCCGCGTCAAACAACTTGGTGTCGCCCAAATCATAGACCTCACATAGCTGGAGACCATCCACCAATCCGGCCCGTGCCGACGCGCCGCCCTTGGTCGTCATGAAGCGGTTGGACACGATGAAGCCCGCCGCTCCGTCCGGCGCGAGGACTGTTGCCATGCCGAGGAGGAACGCGTGATAGAGGTCAACGCGCCCCGTCAGTCCGAACTGCTGGGCCAGCTGCCGGGCACGGTCTGCACCCATGATCTGCGTCCGAACATAAGGCGGGTTGGCGATTATCAGGTCGTAGGGCTCTGCCGCGCCGAACAGGCCCCCGGCGTAGTCATCAAGCACATGATCGAGGAAGCTGCCAAGGCGAAGGTTCAAGACAGCGCCCGGATGGGCAGCCGCAAGGCGCTGCCTCGCCTCGGCCAGAGCTTCGGGGTCCGTCTCATAGCCGTAGACCTCAACGGGGACTTCAAGCTGCGACAGGAGGGCAAGGAGCAACTCACCATGCCCAACGGCAGGATCAAGGACCCGGGCGGGACGACCAGACGGAAGGTTTGCGGCGGCAACGATACGGCCAGCGACGAAATCGGCAAGCGCCTGCGGCGTGTATGTCACCCCTTCAGCCTTCGTTTCGGCAACATCGCCATACCGTTTCGTGAATCTTACCGCCTCTGTCATCCGCTCGCCTCAGTTCTGTTGTTGTTGGCAATCATTTTATCTTCGCTGTTGATGCGCGTCCATTCAGATACTCGAAAACGGCCATCCGCTGGCGGACTCTGATTGCGCCCTCCCTCTACGCCGACCTGCTCCAGTCCAACCAGATCTCGGTAGCTTGGCCAAAGGCTCGCGCCGCAACTATGCCGTCGGACTATGACGTCCTGCTCCGCGCTACTACCCAGATCCGCTCATTTCGCTGGCGCAAAGCCCAAAGAAATAGGGCCCTTTGTTTGCGTTACTTGCCCGAAAAACGGTCTCGAAAACCGTTGACCCTTCACGGGGTCCCAGGGTTCGAATCCCTGTCTCTCCGCCACTTATCCCACAAGTTGGCAACTGCCGGACCGGGTGCGGCGACCCCTTCACGGGGCGCGGCCCGGCGGCGGTCGGCGGTCGCGTCCGGACCCGTTCCGGATGCGCGAAAAGCTGGATGTTCAATGAATAATTCGTTACATTAAAGCGAATGGACCCCGGCAGATTGGACTGCCGAGGTCAAAACTGCTGAAATGAAAGCTGGCTCACCACTCACGGAATGTCGCCTTCGATAAGGTTACTACGCCGTGTCATTAATGCCAAGAGATTATCACAATGATAAATTGTTTTCCGGCCCTTCTTTCGCGACTCGGCCACGTGGGCCAAGCTGATGCGTAGAATGGATAAACTGAACTCGATCTTCGAATTGCGCGAGATGCTTCTGCAGCTCGAAACGGACATGGGGCTTTCCACCCTCAGCCGGATCGAAAGAGACGTTCTGCTGGCCGCCCACAGCCTCAGCCCCGCCCCGGGCCATGTCGTGAGTTCAACGGAACTGCGCGATCACCAACTGGTCCAGCCGGTGCCGCAGGCCACGTTCTACCGCGCGGTGCGGACGCTCTTGGGGCTTGGCCTGCTGGAGCGGGCCGCCGACACCCGCGCGCGCGCCTACGTGGTGCGCAGCGACCGCGTCGGACCCGCCTCACCCAAGGCGCGTGCCTGACCGCCCCGACATGCCCATTGCCCAGTTTGCCTGTCTGAACGCATGGCGGCGTATTGCGCCATGATCGCCCGTTCCTTCCTTGTCGTGATCCTGGCCTATCTGCTGGCGCACGGGGTAACCGCCTGGCTGGTGACGCCGGTGCAGGCGGCCTACATGCCCGAGATAACGGTCTACGCCAGCCTCGTTTACCTGCCGCACGGCGTGCGGGTGCTGGCGGCTTGGCTGCTGGGCTGGATCGCCATTGTGCCACTGGCCATCGGCGCCTTCCTGTCCGAGTTTCTGTTCACGTCGCACGACCTTGCGCATGTCACCGACCCGGTGCTGCTGGTGTCCATCGCGGTCGGCGCGGTTTCGGCCCCGCTGGCCTTCGGCGTGATGCGTCTGGCGCGACCGGACAAACGGCCCGACGGACGCCCGAACGTCCATTGGACGTGGCTGCTTTTGGCGGGGGCGATTGCGTCCGTGCTGAACTCGGTCGGGCAGTCGATGGTGTTCTCGGGCAGCCTGCTGCCGGGATTGCCGCTGTCGGTCACCGTCGTCTACGGGGTCGGAGACCTGATCGGCCTGATCGTCACCACCCTGGCGCTGATGCTTCTGTTCCGCGCGATGCGCGAACGCTAAGACGCAGGGCGGCGGGCAAGACCCGCGACCCGAAGCGGGCGCCCTGCCCGTCCGGATCGCGGCGTTTCGTCAGCGGTAGATCAGCGTCGGCAGCCACAGCGTGATGGCCGGGACGTAGGTGATCAGCAGCAGGACCAGGACCAGCGGCACGAGGAACGGCGCGGTGCCGACCACGGCGCGCTCGAACGGGATCTTGGCGATCCGCGACAGCACGTACAGCACCATCCCTACCGGCGGGGTCAGAAGGCCCAGCATCAGGTTCAGCACCATGATGACACCGAAGTGAACCGGGTCCACGCCGATCGCCACCGCCACCGGCAGCAACACCGGTACCATGATGGTGATCGCGGCCACCGTTTCCATGAAGCAGCCGACAACCAGCAGGATCAGGTTGATCAGCAACAGGATCACCCATGGCCGGTCCGATGCGGTCAGCAGCAGCGCCGCCACCGTCTCGGGCACCCGGTTCGAGGTCAGGATCCACGCGAAGATCGCCGCCGCGCCCACCACCAGCAGGACGACGGCGGTCGTCTCGATGGTGTCGAAGCTGACCCGCAGGAACCGCTTCCAGTTCAGTGTCCGGTACACGATCAGGCCAAGGAACATCGCCCAGGCGCAGGCGGCCACCGCCGCCTCGGTCGGAGTGAACGCGCCGGTCAGGATGCCGCCCACGATGATCACCGGGGTCAGCAGCGACAGGAACGCACGGCGGAAGGTCGAGAACAGCAGCGAGAACACGAAGGCCTGATCGCGCGGATAGCCGCGACGGCGCGCCATGATCGCCACCATCACCATCAGCGACACCGCCATCACGAGGCCGGGGATGAACCCTGCCGCGAAAAGCTGCCCGATCGAGGCCGAGGCGACCACGCCGTAAATCACCATCGGCAGCGACGGCGGGATGATCGGCCCGATGGTCGACGACGCGGCGGTGATGCCCACCGCGAACTCGGGATCGTACTTGGCGTCGCGCATCGCCTTGATCTCGATGGCGCCAAGCCCGCCCGCGTCGGCCACGGCAGCGCCGGACATGCCCGCGAAGATGACGCTGGCGCCGACGTTCACATGGCCCAGACCGCCGCGCATCCAGCCGACCATCGACAGGGCGAAATTGAAGATCCGCTCGGTGATCCCGGCGGTGTTCATCAGGTTGCCGGCAAGGATGAAGAACGGGACGGCCAGCAGCGGAAAGCTGTCGACCCCGTTGATCATCCGGTGCGCCACGACCATCGGCGGCACCGAGCCGCTGACCAGCACGTACAGCGCCGACGAGCCTGCCAGCGCGATGGCCACCGGGACGCCGAAAATGAGAAGCCCGAACAGGGCGATGAAGAGAAGGGCGATTTCCAACTGAGGAACTCCTAGTCCATACGGGGCACGCCCTCGGCGTGAAGGTGGGGGTCGATGAGTTTGGAGGAACCGGTGCGCAGATGGCGGACCGCGTTGATCAGCGCATACAGCGTCATCACCGCGAAACAGACGGCGACGAACCAGTAGACATAGGACTTGGGCACGTCGATCGAGACCATCATCTGCCGGGTCCGCCCGGCCAGTTGCACGGTCAGCCACGTCAGAAGCCCGAAGAAGCCCACCGTGATCAGGTCGATGATCGCCTGCGCGACGATCCGGCCGGTGCGGGGGATCCAGCGGTACAGGAACTCGACCGCGATGTGGGACTGCTTGCGCACCGCCATGATCGCGCCGGTGAAGGTGACGCCGATCAGCAGAAAGCGCGCGATCTCTTCGGTCCAGCCCAGCGAGTCGTTCAGGACGTAGCGGGTGAAGAACTGAAGAAACACGACGAAGGCGAGCACCCAGAAGATCACGAAGACAAGGCTATCGTCCCAGCGCAGGTCGGACAGGTCGATCTCTTGTTCTTCGAAGTGGATCTCGGGCGGCTCGGCGGGATCGGCGCCCGGGTCGGCCATAGGGTCGGTCTTGTGGTCGGTCATGGAGAGTCCCGGTCTGAAGGGCGCAGGATGCGACCGGCGGACGCGTCTGCGCCCGCCGGTCCCGTCATTCGCTTACTGGCCGATGGCCTGCAGCTTGTCGTAGGTCTCCTGATCCCAGGTCGCCATGTCGCCGTTGTGCATGGCCTTCACCGCCTCGATGAACGGACCGCGGTCCACCTCGTTGACGGTGACGCCCTCGTCACGGAACCACTGGGCCAGTTCGGCCTCGGAGCTGCGGATCGCGTCGGTGGCGCAGACGGCGGTGTCCTGAAGCACGCCGGTCAGCGCCTCCTGGTCGGCGGCGTCCATGCTGTCCCAGGTCGGGCCGCCGACGATGGTCAGCAGCGCGTCGGTGATGTGGCCGGTCAGGTTGATGTTCGACTGCACCTCGTAGAACTTCTTGGCCTGGATCGTCGGCAACGGGTTCTCCTGCGCGTCAACCGTGCCCTGCTGCAGCGCAAGATACACTTCGGCGAAGGCGATGGGCGTCGGGTTGCCGCCGGTGGCCTCGGGGAACATCATGTACAGCGGCGCGTTCGGAACGCGGATCTTCAGGCCTTCCATATCGGCGGGCGAGGTGATCGGCTTGTTCGAGGTCACGTGACGGTTGCCGTAGTAGGTCATCGCCACGATGTGGTTGCCGGTCGCGTCGGTGTAGCCCTGCGACAGTTCACCGAACAGGTCGGACTTGGTGAAGGCCTCCCAGTGATCGTAGTCGCGGAACATGTACGGCGCGCCGCCGATGGCGATCGGGCCATAGGCGCGACCCGCGAACAGTTGGCCGGTGTAGATGATGTCGACGGTGCCAAGGCCAAGGCCCTCGTTGATGTCGACTTCCTTGCCCAGCGACGAGGCCGGGAAGACCTCGATGCCATAGCGGTTCTCGGTCGCTTCCATAAGCGCCGCGTTCGCGTCGACGGCGCAGGTGTGGTAGGGCTCGCTGGTCTCGTAGACGTGGGCGAACTTCAGGACGCGGTCGGCCTCCTGCGCCGTGGCCGGAACCACGGACATCACGGCAATCGCACCTGCGGCCGCCAGAATCGTCGTTTGTTTCAATCTATTCGTCATCGGATTTTCCTCCCTTTCCGACAGTTGGTTTCACTCCTCCGCGGACACTCTCCCCGGCGGAGCCACACCGAAGGCCCGGGCGAATGTCCCGAGGCTGTCCAGTGTCGTCTCGTCAATCTTCAGTCCGATCCTCCGGCGCTGTTCCGCCTCGCGCCACTCGCGGTCGCCCGGCGCCATCACCGAGGCGTCCGCCGCGGCGGACGAGCGGCGGATCGCGCCGAGATAGCGGGTAATCGTGGCGCGGAACGCAGGCGCGCCGCCGAAGGCGTCCGGGTCCAGCGCCATCACGAATGCCCCCAGCTTGCGCGGCGTCGTCATGTCGTCCGACATCATCGGCGCAAGCTCGGCGCTCAGCGGAGCGTCCGCGAAGGCGGTCGACAGGACCTCGGCCAACCCGGCCAGCCCCGCGCCCTTGTAGCCGAACAGCGACCCGCCCAGCGGCGCCAGCATCTCGACGACATGGGGATCGGTCACGTTCACCCCCTCACCATCGGACGCAACGCTGGCGGGCAGAGGCACGCCAAGGCTGCGGCTTAGAAGCACGCGGTTGTAGGGGATCGCGCTGGTCGCCATGTCCAGCAGCCACGGCGGGCCGTCCTCGGCCGGCGCGGCGGCGGCGATGGGGTTGGTGCCATGAAACCGCGCGGCGCCGCCGTGCAAGCGCACGAAAGCGTCCGAGTTGCAGAAGGCAAGGCCCATCATCCCCTGCCCCGCGATCTCGACCGCATAGGCGCCGGCAGCCCCGAAATGCGACGAGTTGCGGATCGCGACCGCGCCGATACCGTGCTGGCGCGCGCGCTCGACCGCGATGCGCACCGCTTCGTAGCTGGCAAGCGCGCCATGGGCGTCGTCGGCGTCCAACACGCAGGCGCCGCCAGTGCCGCCCGCGATCCGGGGCGCCGGTGTCTTGTTGATGCGACCGCCCTGAAAGCCCTTCAGGTAATGCGGCAACAGCCGGAACCCGTGGGTGTCCACCCCCAGAAGCGAGGCATGCATCAGCGCCTTGGTCACCGCCTCGGTGGTCGCCGCGTCCGCCCCGACCGCCGTCAAAGCGTCGCGCGAGAACCGCGCCATCTCGTCGGCGTCGATGCGGGCCGTCTTCTCGGTCGCCCCGCCCGGAGACGCCGGTTCGGCAATGCGGGACAGGTAGTTGGTCGTGGTGTCCGCGATGTGCCGCTTCATCACCTGCAGCGCCACGTCATAGCGCCCGTCGATCACCGCGTCGCGCATCTGGCGGTGTTCTTGCAGCGACCGCGTGTTCAGTTCGGGGTCTTGCGACAGCCGGTTGCGCAGCGCCTGCACACGGAACGACAGTTGCCGAAAGTTCGCCTCGACATAGCTGTTGCCGCAGTGCTCGAAGATCGCCCGGTGAAAATCGTAATCCAGCAGCTTGTAGGCGTCGGTGTCGTTGGCGCCTAGCGCCTTCTCCATCCGGGCAACGATTGTGCGCAGGCTGTCCGCCAGCCCGGCGGGGTCGCGCTCGCAGGCCAGCCGCAGCGCCTCGCTTTCAAGGATCTGGCGCAGTTCGCCCAGTTCCGCGATCTCGGACGCTCCCATCGTGAACACGCGCGTCGTGCGGTTCGGGGACAGGTCGATCAGACCTTCGCGTTCCAGCTGGATCAGCGCCTCGCGGATCGGACTCTTGCTGACGCCGAGCAGCCGGACGAGTTCGGCCTCGGGCAGCTTGCGGCCCATCGGAAACTGCCCCGAGATGATCCGGTCTCGGATCGCCTCGCGGGCGCGTTCCGACAGACTCTGCCGCTCGAGCGGCTTGTGAGTGACCGTCGATTCCACGCTGAAAATCTCCTCCCGAGGCGGATAGTATATGATATGCCAAACGGTGCAAGGGGCGGTTTCAGGGGATCTGAGCCCGCGCGGATTTCGGCCTCATCACATTGACGGAACGGGATTATCTTGAGGCGGTCCGCTGTTTCGGATCGCATGGCTTTCGCACGTCTTACGCGACCGGGGCGCTCTGGAATGGAAAAGGCCCGCCCCCACAGGGGGACGGGCCTGAACCGGGTTCGGCGCGGGCCGAAGCCTTAGCCGTCGAAGTTCACTTCTTCCATGATCCGCAGCGCGGCCGGGCGGTGATCGGCGATCTCGGTCAGGTCCATCACGTCCGGCGTGAAGGTGCCCCAGCTTGCCACGAGATCGGACACCTTGGCGCTGTCCAGCACCGGGTATTCGTTGTTCACCTCGGAATAGATCGCCTGCGCGTGGTCAGAGGCGAGATATTCCATCAGCTGTATCGCCTCGTCCTTGTTCGGCGCCGCCTTGGTCAGCGCGATGCCCGAGATGTTCAGGTGGGTGCCGCCATCCTCGAACTCGGGGAACACGATGCGGACCGAGTTGGCCCATTCCTGCTGTTCCTCGTCCGCCAGCATCTGCCCCATGTAATAGGTGTTGCCGAGGCTGATGTCGCATTCGCCCGCCCAGATCGCGCGAACCTGCGCGCGGTCGTTGCCCTGCGGCTTGCGCGCGAGGTTGTCGCGGACACCGGCGGCCCATTCCTTCGCGGCGTCCTCGCCGTGGTGCGCGATCACCGCCGACAGCAGCGCGAGGTTATAATTGTGGGTGCCCGAGCGGGTGCAGATGCGGCCTTCCCACTTGTCCGAGGCGAGATCTTCGTAAGTGGTCACCTCGCCATCGGCGACCCGGTCCTTCGAGGCATAGACGATGCGCGCGCGTGCGGTCAGCGCGAACCAGCGATCCTCGGTATCGCGCAGCGTCGAGGGGATGTTGGCCTTCAGGATCTCGCTGTCGACCGGTTGGATCACGTCGGCATCGACGATCTGCTTCAGGTTCGCGATGTCCACCGTCATCACAAGGTCGGCGGGAGAGCGGTCGCCTTCGGCCTTCAGGCGTTCCACGATGCCTTCGTTGATAAAGGCGAGGTTCACGGCGATGCCGGTTTCCTCGGTGAAAGCCTCCATCACGGGTTCGATCAACTCAGGCTGGCGGGTCGTGTAGATGTTGACGTCCGCAATGGCGGGGGCGGCAACGGCGATGGCCGTGGCGGCCAGAAAACAGGTGCGAAGCATGATGGTCTCTCCTCCTTGCTGCGCGACGTGTAAATCCGACTAAATGACTCGGGTCAATCCTCATCGCGACCACGGCGCCGCGTTCACGAAAACGTCAGAACGCCGCTGCCTGCCCCCGCCGTGGCAAGCGCCTGCGGGACGGCGCACACGGTCCACGGGCAACCCACGCCTCTGCACTTGCCACGCCCCCTGCCCGCACCCATAACAACCTGACACATCAACGAAGACACGGGACCATGACCCTCGACGCCGCCTTTTGGGGCACCTCTGCCGCCATCCTCGCCCTGCTTATCCTTTCGGCCTTCTTCTCGGGCAGCGAGACCGCGCTGACCGCGGCCTCGCGGGGCAAGCTGAACTCGCAGGCCGACAAGGGCTCGAAGGCCGCGCGCACCGCGCTGACCATCACCGAAGACAGCGAACGGCTGATCGGGTCGGTCCTGCTGGGCAACAACCTCGTCAACATCCTTGCCACCTCGCTGGCGACTGCGCTGTTCACCCGTCTGCTGGGGGAAAGCGGCGTGGCCATCGCGACGCTGGTGATGACGCTTCTGGTTCTGATCTTCGCCGAGGTGCTGCCCAAGACCTATGCCATCACCAACGCCGAGCGCGCCGCCGCCTTCGTGGCCCCGGCGATCCGCGTCGTGATCCTTGTGCTGAACCCGATCGTCAGCGCCGTCCGCGCGCTGGTCCGCGCCATTCTGCGGGTGTTCGGGGTCCGCGCCGATCCCGAGGGGCAGATCCTTGCCGTGCGCGAAGAGATCGTCGGCGCCATCACTCTTGGCCACACCGAGGGCGCGGTGGAAAAGGAAGACCGCGACCGGCTGCTGGGCGCGCTGGACCTTGCCGACCGCACCGTCGAAGAGATCATGCTGCACCGTTCTGGCATCGAGATGCTGAACGCCGACGCCCCGCCGCAAGAAGTGGTCGAACAGTGCCTGAACTCGGCCCACACCCGCCTGCCCGTCTATCGCGACGAGCCCGAAAACATCGTGGGCGTGGTCCACGCCAAGGACCTGCTGCGCGCGATCTATGCCCGCGCCACCCAGCCGCAAGGCAACGGCCACCCGCTGGAGAACTTCAACGTCATGGACGTGGCGATGAAGCCCTACTTCGTGCCCGAGACCACCACGCTGGACGACCAGATGCGCCAGTTCCTTGCCCAGCACACCCATTTCGCGCTGGTGGTGGACGAATACGGCTCGCTTGAAGGGCTGATCACGCTGGAGGACATCCTTGAAGAGATCGTGGGCGAGATCACCGACGAGTTCGACATGGACGAGGATTCGCCGCTGCGGCCCACCGACGAGGGCGACTATCTGATCGACGGGTCGATGACGATCCGCGACCTGAACCGCGCCGCCGACTGGTCGCTGCCGGACGAGGAAGCGAACACCATCGCGGGTCTGGTGATCCACGAGGCGCAGATGATCCCGAACCAGGGCCAGGTGTTCAACTTCCACGGCTTCCGTTTCGAAGTGCTAGAGCGCAAGGACAACCGGATCACCCGGCTGAAGATCCGCCCGCTGCTGTAGTCCGGGATTGACGCAAGCCGCCGCGGGGTCAGTTTGACGGGCAGGTCATACGGAGACCGCCCATGCGCCTTGCCGTCATTCTTGCCCTGCTTGCCGCCGCGCCCGCCACGGCGAACCCGCTGAGCGACCTGATCGTCGGCTCCAATCCGTGCCGCAACCTGTCTCCGATCGACCGGACGGACACCGCGCGGCTGTCGCGCGCGACCATCGACCTTGACGGGGACCGCGTGATGATTGCCGGAACCGGGCACCTGCGGTGCCGCACCTCTCCCGGCACGTGGATCGGGCTGGACGCCGCCGCCCGCATCACGCTGGCGGCAGAGGTCGATCTTGTCACCTGCGACGTACAAGGGCTGACAGTGGAGCTTGACGATTTCGGCGGCGCAGCCGCGCCGGTGCTGCGGCTGGCCGAAGCCGCGCTGGAGGACGCGCTGCGCGACGATGCGCAGCGCGAACTGGTACGTCTGTGCCAGGATCTTGTCGAGGACTAGCGCGCCTTGAACAGCCCGCCGAGGATGCCGCGCACGATGCGGCGGCCGGTGGTGCCGCGCAGCTCTTTCTTCAGCGCCTCCGAGATCGCACCGCCAAAGCTGTCGTCCTTCTCGATCCGTCTGCCCCGCGACTTCCCGGACGGCTCGTACCGGCGCGACGAGGCGCCGCCGCCGTAGCGCCGGGCGTGGTCGAACTCGCGCTCTGCCTCTGCCTCGGCCTCGGGCTCCGCTGCGGCCTCTGCCTCCTTCGCGGCGTCGGCGGCGCGTTTGGTCAGCTTCTCGTAGGCGCTGTCACGGTCGACTGCCGTATCGTACTTGCCCGCGAAGGGCGACGCGGCGATGGCCGCCGCGCGCTGGTCCTCGGTGATGGCGCCCAGTTGCGACGAGGGCGGCCGGATCAGGGTGCGTTCGACAATGCCGGGCGCGCCCTTGTCCTCGAGCATCGATGTCACCGCCTCGCCGGTGCCTACGTCGCGGATCGCCTCGGCGGTGTCGAAGCGCGGATTGGAACGGTAGGTCTCGGCGGCGCGCTTAAGCGCCTTCTGGTCCCGCGCGGTGAACGACCGCAGCGCGTGCTGGATGCGGTTGCCAAGCTGGCCCAGCACGTCCTCGGGCACATCGTCGGGGTTCTGGGTACAGAAATACACGCCGACGCCTTTCGACCGGATCAGCCGCGCCACCGTTTCCACCTTGTCGATCAGTGCCTTCGGGGCGTCGTCGAACAGCAGGTGCGCCTCGTCGAAGAAAAAGACCAGCTTCGGCTTGTCGGGGTCGCCCACCTCGGGCAGTTCCTCGAAAAGTTCGGACAGCAGCCACAGAAGGAAGGTGGCGTAAAGCTTGGGCGACGACATCAGCTGATCCGCCGCCAGAACCGAGATGCGCCCGCGCCCGTCCGGGTCGACCTGCATCAGGTCCGCAAGGTCCAACGCCGGCTCGCCGAAGATCCCGGCGCCGCCCTGGTTTTCCAGCACCAGAAGCTGCCGCTGGATCGCGCCGATGGACGCCGCCGAGATATGGCCATAGCGCAGCGACAGGTCGGGCGCGTTCTCGCCAACCCAGACGAGCAGCGCGCGAAGATCCTTCAGGTCCAGAAGCGGCAGGCCCTCTTCGTCGGACAGGCGGAAGGCGATGTTCAGAACGCCCTCCTGCGCTTCGGACAGGTCCAGCATCCGCGCCAGCAACAGCGGCCCCATCTCGGCGACGGTGGTGCGCACCGGGTGGCCCTTGCGGCCGAACAGGTCCCAGAAGGTGACCGGGAAGGCCTCGTAGGCGAAATCGTCGAAACCGATGGTGCCCGCGCGCTTCATGAACGGTTCGTGCAGCTTGCCCTCGGCGGATCCCGCCACCGCAAGCCCGGCAAGGTCGCTTTTCACGTCGGACAGGAAGACCGGGACGCCCGCTTTCGAAAAGCCTTCGGCAAGGATCTGCACCGTCACGGTCTTGCCGGTGCCGGTCGCTCCGGCGATCAGACCGTGCCGGTTGGCGTAGTCCAGTCGAAGCCCCTGCTTTACGCCGTAGTCGGCGCCGCCGCCGCCCAGAAACACCTTACCGTCCAATGTTTACCCTCCGACCCGAACTGCGTCCCACCCGAAAATACAATGTTAAGAAATGAGTGCCATAGTTAAGGTGTCCGGTCCCCAGTGGAACGGACAGACTTCCTCCCTGTCAGACTGGCCGCGCCCTTGGGCGCGGCCTTTTTTGCAGGCCGCAACTGCGGCATCTCCCGTGCAGACGCAGCATCCGAGGATTGTGAGGTTTTTGCCATTGACCGTTGCGCACAAAGCGCTTAGCGTCCGAACCACTAAACACGTCGGCCAGTCCGGCAGGGAGAGAAAAGTTGTGGAAAAAGGGCCGGTTACGGCCCTTTTTTCATGTGATGCACACGCAAACCGGTGGGATTTCGCGTGTCGCGTGGCGGTCTCGAAAACGGGGACTGACACTCTTTTCGCCCCGTGCTACACCCGCGCCGACAAATTCACACGAGAGCGATGGATACCCAATGAAGCATCCGATTCGAGCCCTCCCGCTCGCCCTGATCGTGGCCGCCGGCCCGGTGTTCGCGCAGGACACGACCGAAGAGACCCCGGTTCCCGACCCCATGGAATTGAACATGGGCGTCGACGCCGCGAACGAAGACGGTCCCGGCTCGGTCTACACCCATTCCGAACACGGCGACTGGCAGGTCCGCTGCATCCGCACCGAGGCCGGCAACGATCCGTGCCAGCTGTACCAGCTTCTTGAAGACGGGAACGGCAACCCGGTGTCCGAGATCAACGTCTTCCCGATCACCGACGACGCCGTCGAGGCCGCCGCGGGCGCCACCGTGGTTACCCCGCTTGAAACGCTGCTGACGGCGCAACTGTCGTTCCAGATCGACAGCGCCCAGCCCAAGCAATATCCGTTCGCCTGGTGCTCGCAGATCGGCTGCTTCGCCCGTCTCGGGTTTTCGGACGCGGACGTCGAGGGCCTGAAGGCCGGCAACGAGGCGAAGATCATGATCCGCCCGGTCGCCGCGCCGGACCAGATGGTGACCCTGCCCGTTTCGCTGACCGGCTTCACCGCCGCCTTCGACGAAACCGCCGAGATGAACGCTGCGGCGGCGACCGCCACCGAGTAAGCGGACGCATCACAGAAACGAAAAGGCGCCACGGAGCAATCCGCGGCGCCTTTTTCGTGGCGGTATCGCTGTGCGGACCTAGACCCTGCGCAGCGCCAGCACCGCGTTCAGCCCGCCGAAGGCGAAGGCGTTGGACAGGACCGCGTCGACCTGCGCCTCGCGCGCCTCGTTCGGAACCACGTCCAGCGCGCATTCCTGATCCGGTTCCTCATAGCCGATGGTCGGCGCGATGATCCCGTCGCGGACAGCCATGATGCAGGCCAGAAGCTCGACCGCGCCGGTGCCGCCGATCAGGTGGCCGTGCATCGACTTGGTGGACGAGATCATCACGCTGTCGGCCTTCGGACCCAGCGCATCGGCCACCGCCGCGCATTCGGTCTTGTCGTTCGCCGCCGTCCCGGTGCCGTGCGCGTTGATGTAACCGATTTCGTCGCGGTTCATCTTCGCGTCGGCCATCGCGCCGGTGATCGCCCGCGCCGCGCCCTGCTTCGAGGGCATCACGATGTCGCTGGCGTCCGAGGTCATCGCGAAGCCGCTGACTTCGGCAAGGATCTCAGCGCCGCGTTTCTTCGCGTGCTCGTATTCCTCGAACACGAAGATCCCCGCGCCCTCGCCCTGCACCATGCCCGACCGGTTGGCCGAGAACGGGCGGCAGGCATCCTTGGACATCACGCGCAGGCCTTCCCACGCCTTGACGCCACCAAAGCACAGCATCGCCTCGGCGCCGCCGGTGACCATCGCGTCGGCCATGCCGGACCGGATCATGTTGAACGCCTGACCCATCGCGTGGTTCGACGAGGCGCAGGCGGTCGCCACCGTGAAGGACGGACCCTTGAGGTTGTACTCCATCGACACGTGGCTGGTCGCGGCGTTGTTCATCAGCTTCGGCACGATGAAGGGGTGAACCCGGTTCTTCCCTTCTTCGTAGACCGCACGATAGTTGTCGTCCTGCGTTTGCAGCCCGCCGCCCGAAGTGCCCAGCACCACGCCCGACCGCGCCGCCAGATCGCCGATGAACTCGAGCCCCGACTGGCTGATCGCCTGCCGGGCGGCCAAAAGCGCGAACTGGGTGAAGCGGTCGTAAAGCGCGATTTGCTGACGGTTGAAATGCGCGTGCTCGTCGTAGCCCTTGATCTGGCCGCCGATACGGACGGACAGGCGTTCCACGTCACGGATATCCAGTTCGGAAATACCGCAGCGCCCCTCGCGCATCGCCTCAAGGGTCTCGGCCACGTTCTGCCCCAGCGCGTTGATGGTTCCCGCGCCGGTTATGACGACCCGTCTCATCCGTGCTGGTCTTTCACCAGACCTTCCACGGCCGCGATGATCGCGCTGACCGACGAGATGTCGAACTCGCTTTTCTCGGGCTCGTTGGCGTTGAACGGCACCTGAATGTCGAATTCTTCCTCGATGGCGAAGATCGACTCCACAAGCCCAAGGCTGTCGATGCCAAGATCCTCGAGCGTCTGCTCGCCCTTGACGTCCTCGACGTCCAGAACCGCCTGCTCGGCGATGATCTTTCTGACACGATCCCTGATTGTATCGGCCATGCGCGTCCTCTCACCCGGTTGGGCGCTGATCTAATCGCTCGCGTCCGGTTTTGAAACCGAATTCTTCAGCGCGGCGACCTCTGTTGCAAGGCGCGGAAGCCGGCGCAGCGCCTTGTACATCTCGACATGGGTGTCCATTTTCACCGCCGGATAGCCCATGACCACGCGGCCCTCGGGGACGTTGGACAGGATATTGGTGCCACCGCCCGCGACCACGCCGTTGCCCACGAAGATGTTGTCCACCACGCCAACCTTGCCACCGAAAATGACGTTGTCGCCGATGGTCACGGACCCGGCGATGCCGACCTGAGCCGCGAACAGACAATCGCGCCCGACGGTGCAGTTGTGGGCGATATGCACCTGGTTGTCGATCTTGGTGCCGCTGCCAATGGTGGTGGGCCGGATCGTGCCCGCGTCGATGCAGGCGTTCGCGCCCACCTCGATGTCGTCGCCCAGAACCACCGCGCCAAGGCTGTGGATGCGGATCCACGCCTGCGCGGCGGCGTCGTTCTCGCCGGCCATCGTCTCGCGCGCGGCTTCGGCGCGGGATTTCTCGGGGGTGACATAGCTGAAGCCGTCGGCGCCGACGACCGCGCCGGGCTGCGCGATGAACCGGTCGCCGATCCGCACCCGCGCGCCGATCCGGGCGCCGGCATGCAGCAGCGCGTCTTCGCCGATGATGGTGTCGGCCCCGACCGAGGCATGGCTGTCGATCCGCGCCCGCGCGCCGATCTTCGCGCCGCGTCCGATGACCACGAAAGGCCCGATGGCGGCGCCCTCGCCGACCGACGCGCCCTCGCCCACGATGGCGGTGGGGTGGATGCCCTCGGACAGGTCGGGCCCCGGATCCAGCATCCGCGTCAGACCCGACAGCGCCATCCGCGCCCGGCCGACGGTGATCGCCGCGTCCAGACCCCGAGCCTGCCAATCGGCGCCGGGCCACAGCAGCGCCGCGCGCGCCTGTCCGGCGGCCAGCCCGTCCGCGTATTTCGGGTCCATCGCCAGCGCCAGATCGTGCGGGCCCGCCGATTGCGGCTCGGCCGCTCCGGATACGGTCAGGTCCGTGGCCCCGTGGGCCTCGGCCCCGAGGGCGGCTGCGATCTCGGCGATGGTGTGGGCGGGCATGGATACCTCCGGCGCGCATGAAAACGGCGCGGGCCAGCGACCCGCGCCGTCCGTGATCCCTGAGGGTTTAGCTGCGCACGTCGTTCAGCGCCACCCCGGCACGCATCAGCGCGTTGAAGATCTTGGCGTCACGTCCGTACACATCGTGACGGAAGTTCAGCCGTCCCTTCGGCGAGGTGAAGGCCGTGCGGTACACAAGGTGGACCGGGATCGGCTGCTCCAGATCGACACGGGTGTTCTGACCGCTGTTCAGGATGCCCTGGAAGAAGTTCACCGGATCGTCGGTCTGGCGTTCCAGCAGGTGATAGGCAAAGTCGAACGGATCGGCCAGACGGATGCAGCCGTGGCTGAAGTCACGCCGGTCGCGGGCAAACAGCGACTTGGACGGCGTGTCGTGCAGGTAGATGTTGTAGCGGTTCGGGAACATGAACTTCACCAGCCCCAGCGCGTTGCCGCGCCCCGGCGCCTGCCGCAGGCTGAAGGGGAAGCTGCCCGGGCTGTAGGACGCCCAGTCGATCGCACCGCGCGAAATGACCTGACCGCCGCCGGCGACCACCTGCAGATGCCCCGCGGCAGCGCCGCCCGAGGCGATCATCGCCGGAAGGTATTCGCCCGTCGCGATCGAGCGCGGCACGTTCCAGTACGGGTTGATCTCCATGTATTCCATCACGTCCGAGAACTCGGGGCTGCGACGGCTGGGATCGTTGGCGCCGATCACCGAACGGGTGCTGAAGGTCACTTCGCCGTGGTCGACGACCGAGGCGGTGAAGTCGACGAGATTCACCCAGACGTGGCGCTCGCCGCGCGGGATGTTCATCCAGCGCTCGCGTTCCAGCGCCACAAGGATCGACGGCAGCCGGTCCTCGATCTGGACGTTGATCTCGGACATCGTGGTCGCGCCCGCGACGCCGTCCTGGTTCAGGCCCATGTCGTGCTGGAACAGCTGCACCGCTTCCTGAAGCGCCGCATCATAGACCATCGAGGCCGAGCGCTGCATGTAGCCCATGGCGATCATGCGGTTGCGCAGCTGCACCACAGCGTCGCCGCTGTCGCCCGGCTTCAGCGAGCCGGCGTTGACGCGCGGGCCCCAGCCGCCCTTCAGTAGCTGCTCCTGCATCTTCAGGCGCGCTTTCATCAGGCGGGTGTATTCCGGGAACTGCGGCGGCAGCGAACGCAGGAACGCCACCGGATTGCCGTCGACCATGCCCTTCAGCAACTCGGCGCCGTCGCGGCGCGGAAGTTCGCGCACGATGGTCTCGTCGATGGCCTTCGGTTCAAGGATGCCCGAGGACACGTCGTGCGCGTACTTCAGGAAGGTGCGGCTGAGCAGAACCTCGACGCGGCCCAGATCGCGCTGGGTCGAGATGTTCCGCATCGCGGCTTCAAGCTGCGGGATATTGTAGCTGTCGACCGGCAGCGCGTGGTCGCCCGCCTTCTGCAGCGCCATCAGCAGCGCGGTGCGGCGTGCCTCGCTTTCGGCGTCCTGCCCGACCCAGACGGGTTCATACCCGTTGCCCCGGTAGAAAGCCGCCAGTTCCTTGTCGAGCGCCGCGCTTTCGGCCACCGCCGACATGAAGGGCGTGATCTGACCCTGTGCCTGTGCGGGAGCCGACGAGAGGCTTGCAGCGGTTGCGAGCAGCACGGCGATTGCCGTGCGGCCAAGGGTCTTCCGGAACTGGGGCAGCATTCTTCGTCCTTTCGCCAATACGCGAGTCGCAGAGGTATCTATCTCACCAAGCTAACTTGTGGCGAAGAGAAGGAAATGATCACGTTTTGGTCAGGCTATATGACTGGTGCAATCACGCAACGGTCCAATCCTAATCCGCCAACTATCCGCGTTAGCGGGATTTTAACCTCGATTGCGCAGAATTCCGCCGATTCCGTGTATGTGACGGAACCACAGGCCAGCTGCATGTTGGAAAAGGTTCAGACCTGTGCCAAAACTGCAATGCGCCTGGGGATGAGGCAGCAATCACAGCCGCGGTAACAGCGGCGACAACGGCAAGCGACGGGACGCTTTATACCATGACGACGAGCTCGAAGGGCCTTTCGAGGCGTGCTCTGCTTGGCGCATTCGCGGCCACCACGGTCACCGCGGCGCCTACCTTCTCGAACGCAGCTGGGTTTCTTCGCGGAGCGGGCGACATTCGCCGCATCCGCATGTACTCCGGCCGCACCGGCGAGATGGTCGACAGCATCTACTGGATCGAAGGCCAGTACATCAACGAGGTGATGAAAGAGATCACCTATTTCATGCGCGACTGGCGCAGCGACGAACAGCACATGATCGACATGCGCACGATCGACATCATGTCGGCCTCGCACAATCTCATGGATGTTTCGGAACCCTACACCCTGTTCTCGGGCTACCGCTCGCCGGCGACCAACGCGATGCTTCGCGCCCGGTCCTCGGGTGTCGCGAAAAACTCGCTGCACATGCAGGGCCAGGCCGCAGACCTGCACCTCGACAGCCGCAGCGTCGACCAGATGGCCCGCGCAGCCGAAGCCTGCCGCGCCGGTGGCGTTGGCCGCTACACGGGTTCGAAGTTCGTGCACATGGATTGCGGCGTGGTGCGTAGCTGGGGCCGCTGAG
This sequence comes from Psychromarinibacter sp. S121, assembly GCF_049801035.1. Lineage (NCBI taxonomy): Bacteria > Pseudomonadati > Pseudomonadota > Alphaproteobacteria > Rhodobacterales > Paracoccaceae > Psychromarinibacter > Psychromarinibacter sp. S121. The sequence goes on along the minus strand of NZ_JBNAGE010000001.1, from coordinate 1,336,179 downwards.
CCCCCGTTTCACACAACAGACGGATCGGATGACGGGTCGCCTTTGGGCGGCCTTTTTTTAACGCGCGAAGGGATGGCCGGGGTCCGCGCGAAGTCAGGAAGACCCAAACGACGCGAAGGGAATATAGCGCACCGGATCGCCCGGCCCGATGTCTGCCGCGCCATCGGGCAGTTCCACCAGCCCGTCGGCCCACGCCAGCCCCGAAATCCGGCCCGACCCTTCCGAGCCGAACACTTCCGCCGCACCGGTATTGTCCAATCGGGCGCGCAGATACTCGCGCCGGCCCGGCTTTTTCTTCTTCGAGAAGGCCGCGGGCACCGTCAGCGCCACAGGCGTGCGCCAGCCGCCCCCCGCCAGCAGCCGAAGCGCCGGACCGCCGAAGACCAGCGTGCAGACGAAGGCCGCCACCGGGTTGCCCGGCAGACCTAAGACCGGCACGCCCTTCCACAGACCCAGCGCCAGCGGACGACCCGGCTTGATCGCAATGCGCCACAATTCCATCGTTCCGGTCTCGGACAACAGCCCGGACACGTGATCCTCGTCCCCCGCCGACGCCCCGCCCGAGGTCAGGATAACGTCAACTTCGCCGGCCCCGTCGTTCAGCCGCTCGGCCAGCGCGGCCCGGTCGTCGGACACGTGGCCCAGATCCACCGCGCGGCAGCCCCAGCTTGCCAGCAAGGACAACAGCATGGGGCGGTTCGCGTCCCAGATCTGGTGCGGCAGCGCGTCGTCACCCACCGCGCGGATCTCGTCACCGGTCGACAGCACACCGACGCGCAGCGGGGCGCGAACGGGCACGGAATGCACCCCGGTCGCCGCGAGGATGGCGATCTCGGCAGGCCGCAACCGCGCGCCCTGCCCCAGCACCACGTCACCCGCCGCCACATCCTCGCCCGCCTTGCGGGTGTTCGCGCGCGGCTTCACCGGCCCGCGAAACGCGATCCGGCCATCCTCGACCGTGACATCCTCTTGCAGAACCACCGTGTCCACGCCCTCGGGCAGCACCGCACCGGTCAGGATGCGCACCGCATGCCCTTCTGGCACCGCACCGGGCAAGGGCTCGCCCGCCGCCGAGCGTCCGGCGACCAGCGGCATGATCTGCACGCCCTCGCCCACCGACGCCGCCGCGAAGCCGTACCCGTCGACCGCCGAGTTCGGTGTCGGCGGGTTCGACCGCTGCGCAACGACATCCTCTGCCAGGTACCGTCCAGCGGCGTTCGCCAGCGGCACCGTCTCGACTGCGGTCACCGCATGCAGGCGGTCCCGCAACCGGGCAAGCGCATCGTCCACCGGCGTCCATGCGACGCCCGGCGGCAGCGCGAAACAGTCGTCTTTCAGTGGCGGCGGCTTCACGAGCCTGTCTCAAGCAGCCCGGTCAGCCCGGTCTGTTCCAGAACGAAATCGGCGATGGCGCGGGTGTCGTTCAGGTCGAACACCGGCCGGTCCATGCCCGGATGCGCGACGTTGCTGGCGATGGCCTTCACCGTCGGATCGCCCTCGGCGATCAGCGGCTGGCCGGTTTCGACCCGATGCGCCTCGACCTTCGGGTGGCTGTCGCGCTTGTAGCCCTCGATCAGAACCAGATCGACCGGCCCAAGATGGCGCAACATCTCTTCCAGCGGCGGCTCCGCCTCGGCCCGCAGTTCGTGCATCAGGGCCCAGCGACGCCCCGACACCAACAGCACCTCCTGCGCACCGGCCTGCCGATGGCGATGGCTGTCCTTGCCGGGCTGGTCCACGTCGAACGTGTGATGCGCATGCTTGACGGTCGAAACCCTCAGCCCGCGCCCGGTGATCTCGGTCACCAGCCGCTCCATCAGACCGGTCTTGCCGGAATTCTTCCAGCCGACGACGCCGAATACCGCGCTCATGCCTCCTCCCGCAGGATCGTTTCCGCCTCGACCATATCCTCGGCCGTATTGATGTTGAAGAACGGGTCGATCCGGCCCGGTTGAAACAGGGCCGAGGCCGCGCCATGGGTGTCGGTCCACGCCACGATCTTGCGCACCCCGTCCTCCAGCGCCGCGCGCAACTCGCCCCGAAGCGAGACCGGCCACAGCCCGAACGTCGGATGCCGCCAGACCTTGCCCCGGTCCCCCAGCGTCGCCGCCAGAGCGATCGGTTTCGCCTCGCGCTGCGCGGCGTCCGACAGCTTGCGCACCAGATCGACCGGGAAGAACGGCGTGTCCGCCGCCACCGTCACGATCTGCGATGCCCCCTGCGCCTGCGCCCAGTCGAGCCCCGCCAGCACGCCCGCCAGCGGCCCCGGATGATCCGGCAGCGTGTCGGGCAGCACCGGCAGCCCGAAGGCCTCGAACCGCTTGGGATCGCCGTTGGCGTTCAGCAGCATCGGCCCCACCTGCGGCCGCAGGCGTTCGATCACGTGGGTCAGCACCGACCGTCCGTTCAGCGGCAACAGGGTCTTGTCCCCGCCCCCCATCCGCCGCGACAGGCCACCGGCCAGGATCACTCCGGGAATGTCAGCCATGTGCGCTTTTCCTGCGATGTTTCTTGTCTTCCTCGACAACCAAGTCCGGGTCCGCGTCCCACTCCAGCCGCTCGGCCCCCGACAGGCAGACGAACCGCCGCCCGCGCATCCGCCCGATCAGCGTCAGCCCCACCTGCCGCGCGATCTCGACGCCCCACGCGGTGAAGCCCGACCGCGACGCCAGTACCGGAATGCCCATCTGCGCGGTCTTGATCACCATCTCCGAGGTCAGCCGCCCGGTTGTGTACAGGATCTTGTCCCCCGCCTCGGCGCCTTCGCGGAACATCCAGCCCGCGACCTTGTCGACCGCGTTGTGGCGGCCCACGTCCTCCATGTAGACCAGCGGCCGGTCCTGCTGGCACAGCACCGTGCCGTGGATCGCACCGGCCTCGAGATAGAGGCTGGGCGCGGTGTTGATCTCGTGCGCCAGCGCATACAGCCACGAGGTCCGCACGGGCGTCGCGGGCAGCCGCACGCCGTCGAGCCCCTCCATCATGTCGCCGAAAACGGTGCCCACCGCACAGCCAGAGGTGCGCGTCTTCTTCTTCAGCTTGTCCTCGTAATCCGTTTCGCGCGCGGTGCGGACCACGACAACGTCAAGTTCTTCGTCGAACTCGACGGCCGTCACATCATCATCTTGCCGCAACATCCCCTGGTTCAACAGAAATCCCAGCGCGAGGTACTCGGGGTAATCCCCGATCGTCATCGCGGTGACGATTTCCTGCCGGTTCAGGTAGATCGTCAGGGGCCGCTCCATCACCACGTTCAGCGTGGTGGCTTTGCCCTCGTGATCCACCCCCTCGACCGCCCGCGTCAGGCGCGGATCGGTCGGGTTCGGCGCAATGCTGAAACGCGCGGTCATGCGGTGTCGTCCTCCGGTGGCCCGTCGATTCCCGGGCCGGTTCACGCAAACCTAGTGCAGTTGCCGGGGCATGGCCACGGGGCCCTCTTGCCGACCCGCCGCGCCCCGCCTACCGTGCGCCGACCAGCGAAGGAGGATGACGATGGTACGTGCGATGGCGATCGAGGAAATTGGCGGTCCGGAAAAGATCAAGCTGATCGACGTTCCCGTCGGCGACCCCGGCCCCGGCGAGATCCGCATCCGTCACGAGGCCATCGGCCTGAACTATATCGACACCTACTTCCGCACCGGCCTATACAAGTCCGAGATGCCGCTGGTCCTTGGCATGGAAGCCGCCGGCGTGGTCGAGGCCGTGGGCGACGGCGTCGCCCACCTGAAGCCCGGCGACCGCGCGGCCTACGCCGCCCAGCCCCCCGGCGCCTATGCCGAGGCGCGCGTGATGCCCGCCGCCCAGGTGTGCCCGATGCCCGACGGCGTGTCCTTCGAGCAGGCCGCCGCCCTGATGCTGCAGGGCATGACGGTCGAATACCTGTTCCACCGCGTCGTTCCCATCGCCAAGGGCGACCGCGTGCTGTTTCACGCCGCGGCGGGCGGCGTCGGCCAAATCGCCTGCGCCTGGGCGAAGTCGGAAGGAATCGAGCTGATCGGCACCGCCAGCACAGACGAGAAATGCGCCATCGCCGCCAGGGCCGGCGCCGCGCACACGATCAACTATTCCACCGAGGATTTCGTCGCCCGCGTGCAGGAGATCACCGGCGGTGAAGGCGTCGGCGTGGTGATGGACGGCGTCGGAAAGGACACGTTCGACCGCTCGCTCGACTGCCTGCGGCCCGTCGGCATGATGATCTCGTTCGGCAATGCCTCGGGACCGGTGCCGCCTGTGAACCTGCTGGACCTCGCCTCGCGCGGGTCTCTGCAACTGACCCGCACCACGCTGTTCACCTTCCTCGCCGACCACGACCGCTGTCAGGCGATGGCAAAGCACCTGTTCGACAAGCTGCTGGCAGGCGAGATCGAGGCCACCATCGGCCAGCGCTACCCGCTGGAAGACGCCGCCGAAGCCCACCGCGCGCTGGAAGCCCGCGAAACCGTCGGCTCGACGGTGTTCACCCTCTAGGCCCAGCCGCGCACCCAACGCCACCACAAGAACCACGCGCAACCGAAACTATCGGCTTGACCTTCACAGCCGGAGAACCTAATCGGAACTCCACTCTGGCGAGTTGGCGGAGTGGTGACGCAGCGGATTGCAAATCCGTGTACACCGGTTCGATTCCGGTACTCGCCTCCATTACCTTTCAATGACTTAGACGAAACGCGACTACAACCGCGCAGCGCGTCTAAACATTTGTCTAAACATTCTGTTTTTGTTCCGTTCGCATTTGCAGGCGCAAAGCGACAAAACCGACGCCAGGTCAAGCCAGCGTGGATCTCGGTTCACTTAAGAGTTTTGATGGTGCGGCAGCAGCGCCGAGCGTGTTGCCTAAGCCGGGCCGCGTTGCCGCTTTAGGTGCGCTTCCTGTCGGTCCGCATGCTCTGCGCCTGTACGGCCCTGAGACGCTGGCGCACCTTCTTGGTGTAGTGCTGAACCATTGCCGGACTTTGCCCAGTCACGGAGGCGATCAGATCGTCACCACAGCCCGCCTCAAGCAGCTCACAAGCCGCATTGTAGCGCCAGCTGTGAATATCGTAGTCCAAGGCCCCAATGCGCTCCCTGACCTTCCTGACCGCCGCCGAGGCACCTCGATAGGACCAGGAGTTAACGCCCTGCTCGTTCGTCAGTATAAACACAGAGTGGCGGCTGGCCGCGTCCAGTGCGGTTTGTAGCTCGGGCAGGATGGGCACCCACAGCTCTTTCGACGTCTTGCTCTGGCGCACCCAGACAGCGCCGTCCTCAATGTTCGACCAGCGCATGTTGAGCACGTCACCGATCCGCTGCCCGGTGCCGACGCACAGCTCCATCACGAGACGCTCACGGGTGCCCAGACCACAGGTGTCGCGATAGGCGTCCAGCAACTCTTGGGGCCAAGGGTCACGCTCTTTCTTCTCGGTTTTAAGCTCTGAGACGCCGCGCACGGGGTTGGAGTCTCGCCAGCCCAAATCCACGCAGTGCTCCATTAGGATGCGCAGCACCCGCAGAGAGTAGTTCGCGAAGTACGCCTTTTCGGCGTTGGCATCACGCAAGCGGATGACATCCTTGCGCTGCATCTTGGCAGGGTTCGCCTCTCCCATAATCTCGCGGAAGAAGTCCAGGTGCTTGTCGTAGTCCAGCCCGGTCCGAGGCTTCAGGTTCCGGTATCGGGGTGACTTCCGGTAGTCGTCGATCAATGCGCCGAAATTGCGTGCCACAACCCGACGAGGGCCGTCCTTCTGCGAGAGAATGCCAGCATACTCCCTCCAGAATTCCGGCGTTCCAAACTCGCTTTGGAATTTCTGCGAAGGCCAACCACGCCGCTGAAAGTAGATACCGTTCCGCTGGCGGTAGACATGCTTGGGGAGTTCGCGCTTAGCCATGACGCATGTCTATCCGTTCGAACTCGTCAGCCTCTGCGGCGCCCCGCTGCTCCAACACCAGTTCAATTTTCCTACCATCAACCAGAACGCGGCTCACAGACTTCCCCGCCCGCTCAAAAGCATTCAGCAAGCCTAATGCTTTTTGTTCAATTCCCGTCACCGCCATCTCAGAACCCGCCGAACCTGAATCGTTTTCCCAGCAGTTTGCGCACCATGAAAGTGAATGACCCTCCGGCCCATGCAAACGTCTCACATGGAACAATAGCTTCTTGGCGGAGTCTGCGACAAGAATGCGGTGACAGTTAAGGATGCCTCGCTAATTTGGTGTCACTAAACGCATAGATAGATTTCGCAGCTTTCCCGTCACACAGCGCGAAAAATACCGACATCCCATCGGAATAATATGGGCATTCCTGCAATCAAGAAAATCAGCTCAGCATCTAAAATAGTGACACCGTTTGCCCCACGCCCCTCTCGCCACCTCACGGGCAAACGGTGTCACTAAACGCATATGTGTAACAAGAGTAGTGCAGGCATGTGGCCCGCCGCCTGCCCCCTCCGATAAATGGAATCTCCGGGGGCATGCGGCTCCTCTGGTGCAGGCGCACTTCGTGGAGGCGTCCGTGGGGCGGGAAGTTCGCTATGACGCGAATGCCATGTGAACTTGGCAAGGCGAAATTATGTGGCTACCCCTAGGGCTGAGGTCAGCCCAAACCGGTCACTCAGCACCAGCGAGTATACCGCGGTGCGGCAAGGAGATTGAAGACATCGCCGCATTGTCCCCTGCCGAAGTAGAGTTATTAAGAAAGCACCAAAAAAAGGGTCTCCAGCATGCCACCCCTTCCACGAGCCAGAGAAGGTGAGAGACTACAGACGAAGGGGAGGCCCACTGAGTTTTCGTTTTGGCCGACCAAAAGGCTGAGAGCGCACGCAAAGATTCAGCCCAAGCTGTTTGCGCTCGAGCCGTGGGGGATCTTGCACAATATCGTTGCCAAGCAATGCCCCCCAAACAAAAGAGAAGAAGCATCTGCCTGCCTGAGGCAGGCCCACGATTTCTATCTTGTAGGCACCGAAAAGGGAGTAGAAGCCGCTAGGCCGCTCGCTCTGTACTACTGTTATATGAATCTACTCAAGGTATATTGCCTAACGTGGGGAGCAAACGCATCATTTAATAATGCGCAGCATGGAATAACCGAGATATTCAATGCAAACTATGAAGACATTATATTACGAGGCTTTCCATCTCCAAATGGGCAAGGGAAATTACAGAATTTTTCGGAGTTGCTCTTGGTGCTACAGGGCGCCGGTTTGCCGCACAACACAGATCTGCGACTCGGAGATGTCTTTCCCCAGATCTTGCCCGGACACCGCCTTTGGTGTGATGCCGCAAATCGAACAGAAAGATTCGTTGCACTCGAAGACATCCAGTTTTGGAGAAACCGGGACACACGAGAAGTCTGGCTTCGACTGTATCTGTTCTCTGATGATCTTTCTCGATTGGGCGTTACCCACACTGAATTTCTCAATGAATCGGGATTCCATGCCGACTTTCATGAAGTCGCATGTGATCGCGAACAAACTGAACGCAAGGTTATTTGCTTTGAGCAAGTTGCCACGGTGACGTATCCTGACCGGCATCCCGCAGACCTACTAGAAACCTTGGTTTCTGGAGTTCGGCATCACTTATGGGCTACTGTGACTTCTATACCCCCATATAGGAGATACTATGCGTACTTGTGTCCGGCAGGTGAGCTTGCATCCCGGTTGCCGCAACTTCTTTCCATCTATGCAATAACGTACCACCTTGGTTCGGTGACGCGATATCGCCCACAGGACTACGACAACATGTTGGTCGGAAAGTTCGGATCGCGGATTCAAGATTTTGTCACGGGCCAGCCAGCCCAATTTCTTTATCTACTTTCTTCCGAGATTGCGCGCCAAGAAATCACTCAGCCCAGTATCATTTAGGTACGTCTCGGAAACCTCCGACCCAATGCGGTCATTTGCACTAGGTGCAGCGGATGGCCGGAGTCAGCCCTGACTGACGGTCCAAACGCTGCACGCGCCGGGGACCAGCGTGAGCTGAATGGAAGCACCCGACATAGCATGCACCTATCTCAGCGCTTCAATTCAACCGTTGTGTCGCAGATTGTTTTGAGCATCTAGTGCTTTCATCCGAGATCAAAGAGCTTTCGAAAATGATTCCTCCGACACCTGACTACGGAAACATCGACTTCAACATAAAAGCCGATCGAAAAGACCTCTTTCGAGACTTCAAACCACTTATGGGGTTGTCGAATGAGATAGAGAATATTTTGGATCCCTATAAGGCAGCTAACGAAGCCGCCAGGCTTGCAAAAAAATATAAGATTGGAAAGCACCTGGTTGAACTGGAGGCCGATGTTCAAGATCGCACTCTTAAAGATAAGCGTTTTCTTGGTCTTGAGCAAAAAATCGCAATTTCTGTCGAAAAGCCTGCCCCTGTCGACTTATCTTGCTGCACACCTGACTGCGGTAGGGCGGCGGTAAAGAACTCACATGCTCTTCAGAAGAACGGAATTTTAGCGACTCTCGCAGATGAGAACGGAAGAATCCTTCAAACTAAGATCACACCGTTTTCCAGTTTTGGAGGCATGAAAGAGCTGGGTGCTAGATATGCTTCTGTGTTCCCTGGCTACTGCAGGGACTGTGAGCAGTCCGTTTTCCGAAGGGCTGAAATTCAGAATGCAGAGATAGACATAGAAAATGCAACGGTACTTCTCTGGAGGGCACTCTGCTTTATTCGATATCGCAGGGCTCAAGAAGTCAAGGCCCGAGCAATGTTAATCTCCAAGCCAGAAATGTACAGTATCTCCAAGGAAAATGAAGATCCATTCACAGCCTTTTCCTCAGCCTTTAATCTAAAAAGCTCGATATATTCATACAAGATGTCTGATCGGTGGGTGAATTCTCTTGGCGATCATGTGTGGGGCTCCAAGAGCGAATTGACAATTGCCTCCATCGAACTCAAAGAGTTGCCTTTCGCTGGATGCGGCGTAATTCCCATCCCAATCGGCTTTGACAGAAATACTCACCCAAACGTTGGGAACTTTCACGCAATCCTTCCTAGCTTGATATTTACAACAATGCTTCGAGAAAGGCGCCCTCATATCATCTTCGCCTGCAAGCGCGCAGATCACTGGTCTCACGGATTCTTGAAAAAATTGTCGAGAATGGACCGCCATCTGTTGGCGGCCTACATCCCGCAAATCGTCTTAGGTGGATCCGATACTATCTATCTTTCGAAGCGCTATTGGGTTCGTGAATCGACGGAACGTGACCGTTGTATACTCATGCACTCACAGGCTATGAAATTTCCGCAGATGGTCTTCCCATTCTGGGGTGCCCCTGATGGAGTTGCTGTTCTGAGAACTTTTAGGGTAACAGAGTGAAGCGCCACTGACGTCTGACGTCGAGCGCGACGTTACTGTCTTGTGAAGATCTTCGACGCTTTGACTAGAGACGAATATGCTCTCCGCTGGGTCAAACGGGCTGCTCAAGCTACGTGCGCTGGCGGCGGCACTCAGCGGGGACCTGCCTTATTTGGACAACGCATCGACCGACCATTTCTTGCGCATCACGGCCGTTTGTCCACTCCGCAGCGAATGACGGCTCTCAGCCATTCATGTGATCTTTGGTGATCTGGCCGCGTCAAGCATTTGAAGGGTACGCCGTGAGCTGCCAGCAGACATCCACCATAAGTGGCTGCCTCCCTACGCCCCACCTCAGCCCAGCCGATGCCAAGCCTCCCTAAAATGCGGCTGGTCGTACGCCTTCGGTTGAAGCCAATAAGATTGCGCGCCAGTTTTGCTTTTTGAGGGGTCACTTTGGAAGCAAAGCTGCTTCACTTCATCAAGCGACAGAATGAAGCAAACTGGGGTGTCTCCCTTTGCACCAACCGTGACGATCCACCAATCAGATCGAAGGTTAGCCAAATCTCCGCCGAGGCCTACTGGTGCGCGCTTCGATAGCCCTTTGCTTTGCACGCCGAAGATAATCGACTCGTCGTCGTTTGCGCAGAACAGGTCGCTTCCCTTCGCGTTCCGGGATGTAGGCATCACATTCCAGCCTTTCCGCGAGAGTTGCCAGGCTGCATAGTGCATGGCTGCGTTTCCGGTAACTTGCGAAGATCGCACGTCCATTATCTAAACTCCACGCGTAAAGTTCTGTTGGGAGGCGAGCTCTCCTACCAATCGACGGACTCCGAGAAGTCGAAGTACACTGAACCGATCCTCTTGCCAGATCCATCGCTCACGTCGTGGTGGCCGTCTCCATACGATCCCCGCTCCAATTGATCTGCGATCGTTCTGAGCGCGTTTGCCGTCCACGTAACCGTGACTCTTTCTGTTGGTCCAGAGACGTTTAGCTCGACATCACATTGCACGTAGATTGTCGGAGTAGTCATGCGCCAAGCCTCCTAAGATGAGATAGTGGAGGCACGGTAACAGGCAGTGTGTGGCGGCAACAAGAAGCGGTGGCGAGCGTCTAAACATTCCCGGTCTGTTCCGCAAAGTTCTGAGCCACATCTAAGCAAAAAAATATTTATTTACAAACACATACCAACTCTTGCAAATCCGTGTACACCGGTTCGATTCCGGTACTCGCCTCCATTACCTTTCAATGACTTACTAGTCCGTTGTTATGCCCTTAAATGGGCATCTCGGTTTGCCAAACGTCTGGCAAACCAGCCAATCTGCAAAGAATTGGAAGTCTGGCACAGGGTATGGGAGCACGCATGTACTTTTCATGTCCGACCAGATTGCACTACGCGCGCCGTCATCTCGCACGCGCGTGGAGCGGGCAATGCATGCCGTTCCAAGCAGCCTACCTCTGGACGGCCTCCCCGCGACCCACGACGGCCAGCCACGCAAGCGCGCCTATCAATTGCGGCAAAGACGCCAACAGCGAAACGGCAGAGAAGCCGATGGTTTCGCCTGCCTTATACGACAGCTGTTTGCATTGATCCCGGTGCCCGAGGGGGGACTCGAACCCCCACGGTATTGCTACCGGCGGATTTTGAATCCGCTGCGTCTACCATTCCGCCACTCGGGCCACCGACGTTCCGATTACAGCCCGGCGTGCGGGGCGTAAACAGGTTTCTGGCGGCGGGACGGGATTACAGCGTGTCTGCCGCGAAGGTGTCGCACGATCCGATCTGGCCGGAGTCGAAGCCGGTCTGGAACCAGCGGCGCCGCTGTTCCGAGGTGCCGTGGGTGAAGGTGTGCGGCTGAGGCACACGGCCGGCGTTGCGCTGGAGCGTGTCGTCGCCGATCTGGCGCGCGGCGTTCAGCGCCTCGTCGAGGTCACCGTTCTGCATGATGTCGAACCGGCTGTCGGCATGCATCGCCCAGACCCCGGCAAGGCAGTCGGCCATCAACTCGATACGCACCGAGATCGCGTTGGACTCGGCCTCGCTGACCTGCGCCCGCAGCGCGTTGGCCTGCGACAGAACGCCGAGTTCGTCCTGCACGTGATGCGCGATCTCGTGCGCCACGACATAGGCCGCGGCAAAGTCGCCGCCGGCGCCAAGGCGCTGTTCCATCGTCGCGAAGAACGTGGTGTCGAGATAGGCCTTCTCGTCCGCCGGACAGTAGAACGGCCCCGTCGCGCCCGAGGCGCCACCGCACGGCGACTGGGTCACGGCGCTGAACAGCACCAGCGTCGCGGGATCGTACTCGGCGTTCAACTGGGTGCGGAACAGGTCGGCCCAGACTTCTTCGGTGTCGGCCAGCACGACCGAGACGAACTGCCCGGCCTCTTGCTCGGCGGCGCTGAGTTCGCGGGTTTCGCCGGTGGGCGCGGTCGAGACCGTTTCGTCCAGCAGCGGCGTGAGGTCGACGCCCAGGAAATAGCCGATCGCCACGATGGCCAGCACGCCCAGCCCCCCGGCTCCGCCGATCCGCACCCCCGAACCGCCGCGCCCGCGCCGGTCCTCGATATTGACGCTTCCGCGCCGCCCCTTCCACCGCATGGCCGTCTCCCTGACGTTACGCCCCTTAAGGATATGCCGCCGCGTCGCTCCGGCAAGGTTGACGTGTCCCACGGACCGTGGATTAAGGGCCCGGAACGGGAACAGGGTTGGACATGCTCAGACGGCTTTACGACTGGACGGTATCGCTGGCGTCCTCGAAATACGCGCTTTGGGCGCTTGCCTTCGTGGCTTTCATCGAAAGCTCGGTCTTTCCGATCCCGCCCGATCTGCTGATGATCCCGATGATCATCGCCACGCCGCGCCGCGCGTTCCTGATCGCCGGGGTCTGCACCGTGTCCTCGGTGCTGGGCGGCATGCTGGGCTATTACATCGGCTACGGTCTGTTCGAGACGGTGGGCCGCCCGGTGCTGGAGTTCTACGGCAAGGACGCCTATTTCGACGAGTTCCGCACCCGCTATAACGAATGGGGCGCGTGGGCGGTGCTGATCGCGGGCGTCACGCCCTTCCCCTACAAGGTGATCACCATCCTGTCGGGCACCACGGGCCTGAACCTTGCGGTGTTCACCGTGGCGTCGATCATCGCGCGCGGTCTGCGGTTCTTCGTGGTCGCGGCGCTTCTGTGGAAATTCGGCGCACCCATTCGTGACTTCATCGAGCGTCGTCTGGGCTTGATGTTCACGCTGTTCGTCGTGATCCTGCTTGGCGGATTCCTGGCGGTGAAATACCTATGACACAAAGCAAAACCCTTATCCTGCTGGCATCCGCGGGCTCTGTCGCGCTGCTGGGCGGCGCGCTGATCTCGCAGTATGTCTTCGGCCTCGCGCCGTGCGAGATGTGCATCTGGCAGCGCTGGCCGCACGCCATCGCCATCGCGATCGGAGTTCTGGCCCTGGCGGTGAAAGCGCGGGTCCTGGCGCTTTTGGGCGCGCTGGCCGCCTTCGCGACCGGCGCCATCGGCGTCTTTCACACCGGGGTCGAGCGCGACTGGTGGGAAGGGATCACCGAGTGCTCCGGCACCGACGGCATCACCAACACCTCGATCAACGACCTGCTGAACCCGGCCATCGACGCCGGCCCGCCGCTGGTGCGCTGCGACCAGGTGGCGTTCGAGTTCCTGTCGCTGTCGATGGCAAGCTGGAACGCGGTCCTCAGCTTCGCGCTGGTGCTGGTCTGGCTGGCGGCGTGGCGCGCGGCGAAGTGACGCCACGCCCGTGAAAGCGGGGGATTGGCGTTGGGGGCGATACTGAGGAGCCAGGGTGTTGGCTTTGGTGTTGGTCGGCTTTGCGGACTGAACGGCCATTTGGTTTTTTCAACCAAATGGCCGCTCTGATTGGCTTTACGCCATTGCCGTCGCTTCAATCTCGAACAGCAGACCGGGGATCGCGAGACGTGCAACACCCAGCAAGGTCATGGGCGGGGCCACTTGATGCGGACCAAAGCGCATTCCCATCAAGTCGAAGTTTTTCAAGGCCTCATCCACATCGGTGACATAGACGCCGAGCCTAACCACATTGCTCAGATTCATGCCCGCTCCTTCGAGGACAGCTTCGAGATTGTCTAAGGCCAGACTCATCTGCGCGCGCATGTCGCCGGGATGCTGAGGAGCGCCGTTCTCGTCCACGGCGGTTTGGCCTGCACAAATGACCTGACGCGTCGCGCCGCCAATCACTTCTGCCTGATTGTAACCCAGTTTGATTGACCAGTCCCACGGGTTCACAGCTGTCCGTTCCATTTCGCATTCTCCTTGTTTTGCGTTTCTGGAATCGGTGTAGATCTAAACAGTGCCAAAATTTGACACCTTTTATGATAGGGTGTCGACATGAACATTCGACTCAGACACGACGCCATCGTGCGCAGCCTTCGTCGCAACGGGACATCTACCATCGATGCCCTTGCCGATGAGGTCGGCGCATCCCGTAGGACCGTGCTGCGCGACATCAGTGCACTCCGGGATGAAGGCTATGTGATCCATTCCGATGTTGGTCGTGGAGGGGGGGTGCAACTTGACCCTCAATCGATGCAGGCGACGGCCAAACTGTCGGTACCAGAGGTTTTCGCGCTGCTCATCAGTGTTGCGGCCATGCGCGCTGCGGGGCACCTGCCATTCTCGGAATTGGCTGATGCAGGGCTCGCCAAGATCGAAAAAGCCCTGCCCAGAGAGAAGGTGCGCGATCTGCGCGCTTTCCTCGACTGCCTTCATATCGGCCAACTGTCGCCGCTGCAGGATCTGTCTGACATCGGCAGAATGGATCCCGAGCTCTTGCCCGCATTCGAAGCGGCATTTCTTGGGCGGCACCACATTCGATTTGGATATCGCGACGCTCAGGGGCGCAACACCACGCGCGAAGTCGAACCGCAAGCGATGCTGATCCTCCCGCCACTATGGTATCTCGTTGGATGGGACCCGATGCGCGGCGATTTCCGGCACTTCCGTATGGATAGGATCAGTAGCCCGGAAACCGTTCCTGACAGCAGCTTTCGGCGCAGACATGTGCCGTTTGAAGACGACGTTTGCCCATACAGCGAATTACAAATGTGACCGGTGAAGCGCCCATTCGATCACGGCGCAGCATTATTCAAAGTGGCCTCAGAGCCGACCTTCGCCGCGATTTGCCCAAATGGTCCTTCCTATCGGACATGATTGACCAAGACAGCTTCACGACACCCCAAAACAAAAGGCGACGCTCCTACCCAAGCGTCGCCTTCCGTTTCTCAACGAAACAATGACCGATCCAAACCGATCACTGTTTCCCAACCTCAACCATCCAACTTCCGCAGGCGCGAGATCAGGGACGAGGTGTCGCGCCGGCCGCCGCCCATGTTCTGGACGTCCTTGTAGAACTGGTCCACCAGCGCCGTGACCGGCAGCGAGGCGCCGGTTTCCTCGGCGGTGGCAAGGCAGATCGCAAGGTCCTTGCGCATCCAGTCCACCGCGAAGCCAAAGTCGAACTTGTCGTCCAGCATCGTCTCGTAGCGGTTCACCATCTGCCACGACCCGGCCGCGCCGCCGCCGATCACCTCGACCACGTCGCGCCCGTCCAGGCCCGCCTTCTGGGCAAAGTGCAGCCCCTCGGCCAGACCCTGCACCAAGCCCGCGATACAGATCTGGTTGACGGACTTGCACAGCTGGCCCGCGCCGCTGTCGCCCAGCCGCTTGCACAGCTTGGCATAGCTGTCCATCACCGGCTCGGCGCGGCCATAGGCCTCTTCGGTGCCGCCGCACATGATCACCAGCTGGCCGTTTTCGGCCCCGGCCTGCCCGCCCGACACCGGCGCATCGACGAAGGCGATGCCCGAAGCCTTGGCGACCTCGGCCAGTTCCCGCGTCACCGCCGCCGACACCGTGGTGTGGTCGACGAAGATCGTGCCCTCGGCCATCCCGGCGAAGGCGCCGTCGTCTCCGGTGCAGACGGCCCGCAGGTCGTCGTCGTTGCCGACGCAGGACATGACGAACTCTGCACCCTCGGCGGCCTCCTTCGGCGTCTTCGCGGCAGAGCCGCCATGCTCTTTCACCCAGGCCTCGGCCTTGGCGAAGGTGCGGTTATAGACGGTCACCTCGTGGCCCTTCGCGGCAAGATGCCCGGCCATCGGGTAGCCCATGACGCCCAGTCCCAGAAATGTCACCTTGGCCATGTCGCGCTTCTCCCCATTGTCATGTTATCCGGGTCCGACTAACTAACGGCCCCACCCCCGCGGTCAACCGAGGATTCCCTTCCCATGGCGACAGCCTTCCGATGGCTTCTGAGGCTATTCACCGTTGTCGCGGGCCTCGCCATCGCCGCGATGCTGCTTGCCTACTACATGGCGTCGCGGTCGCTGCCCGATTACGACGCCACGGTCGAAGTCGACGGCCTGACCGCCGCGGTCGAAATCGTGCGCGATCACGCCGATGTGCCGCATATTTTCGGGGCCAATGACGCCGATGTCTATTTCGGCCTCGGCTATGCCCATGCGCAGGACCGGCTTTGGCAGATGATGATGCTGCGCCGCACCGCGCAGGGCCGTTTGTCCGAGATTTTCGGCCGCCGGACCTTCCGCTTTGACGAGCTGATGCGGCGGCTGGACATCTACAACCTCGCCGTCCGGTCGGTCGAGGTGCAGGACGATGCCACGATGGAGGCGTTGCGCGCCTATTCCGCCGGGGTCAACGCAAGGCTGACCGAGGTGAACGAAAGCGCGCTGGGGCGCGGCGCGCCCGAGTTCTTCCTGTTCTCGCCCGAGATCGCGCCATGGGCGCCCGCCGACAGCATCGCGCTGGTCAAGCTGATGGGCCTGCGCCTGTCGTCCCACATCGCCGAAGAGGTCCTGCGCGCCCGGACCTCGCTTCTGCTGCCCGAGGACCGCCTGCGCGACATCCTTCCCGACAGCCCCGGTGCCGGCATCGCCGCGCTGCCGGAGTACGCAAGCCTCTTCCCCGGCGTCGAGACATTCGCGGACGTTGCCCCCGAAACCGACCCGCTGGCACCCTACCCCCCGCGCGGTCTGGCGGGCGCCTCGAACGCATGGGCCACCGCCCCCAGCCGCGCGGCCTCGGGCGGCACGCTTCTGGCGAATGATCCGCACCTTGGGTTCTCGGCGCCGTCGACGTGGTACCTCGCCCGGATGGAGTTCGGCGCGGGCGGCGTGATCGGAGGGTCCATCCCGGGCATTCCGGCGCTGATGGTGGGCCGGTCGCAACATTTCGGCTGGGGCATCACCTCGTCCTATCTCGACGATCAGGACCTGTACGTCGAAGAACTGAACCCCGACAATCCCAACGAGGTGCGCACCCCAGAGGGGTTTGCGCCGATGGAAACCCGAAACACGATCATCCGCGTGAAGGACGAGGCGCCGGTCACCATCAGCCTGCAATGGACCGACAACGGCCCGGTCATTCCCGGCCATCACTATGGCCTAGCCGCGATCACGCCCCCCGGCCACGTGATGTCGCTGGCATGGACCGCGCTGTCACCCGAGGACACGTCGATGACCGCCGCGATCCGGCTGATGCAGGCGCGCTCGGTCGAGGAAGGGCTGGAGGCCGGCGCCCTGTACATGGCGCCCAGCCAGAACCTTACACTGGCGGATGGCGACAGCATCGCGATGAAGACCGTGGGGGTAATGCCCCGCCGCGACGCCAACCACCAGACCTTCGGCCGCATCCCCTCGCCCGGCTGGGTGCCCGAGAACCGCTGGCAGGGCTGGATGAACTACGCCGCCAACCCCGAATTCATCGACCCGGCGGGCGGCATCCTTGGCAACACCAACAACAAGACGGTGAACCGTCCGTTCCCGAACCACGTCTCGTACCACTGGGGCGACACCCAGCGCATCCAGCGCTGGCGGCGGCTGATGCAGGCGCGCGAGGTCCACACCCGCGAAAGCTTCATCGAGGCGCAGCTTGATACCGTGTCCTACTCTGCCCGCTCGCTGCTGCCGCTGGTCGCCGCCGATCTGTGGTACTCGGACGAGGCGGCCCCCGCCGGCACGCCCGAACGCCGCCGTCAGGAGGCGCTGGAGCTTCTGGCGAACTGGAACGGCGAGATGAACGAGCACATGCCCGAGCCGCTGATCTACGCCGCGTGGATGCGCGCGCTGCAGGACCGGCTGATCCGCGACGAGATCGGCTCGCTCGCGCGGGAATACACCCATGTCGACCCGGTGTTCATCGAGCGCGTGTTCCGCGATGTGAACGGCGCGGGCGTGTGGTGCAACGTGATCCAGTCCACCTCGACCGAGACCTGCACCGAGATCGCCCGCCGCGCGCTGGACGATGCGCTGGTCTGGATCGCCGAGTCCTACGGCGGTTCGCTGGAATCGCTTCGCTGGGGCGACGCGCACGAGGCGACGCATGATCATACGGTGCTGGGCGATGTACCGCTGTTGTCGTGGATCGTGAACATCCGCCAGTCCACCTCGGGCGGGGACCAGACACTGATGCGCGGATTGACCTCGGGCACCGGGACGAACCCGTTCGAGAATGTCCACGGCGCGGGCTATCGCGGGGTCTACGACTTCGCCGACCCGGACAGTTCGGTCTTCATCATCGCCACCGGGCAGTCGGGCCACCCGCTTAGCCGCCACTACGACGATCTGGGCGAGTTGTGGCGGCGTGGCGAATACATCCCGATGTCGCTTGACCCCGAACTGGCCCGCGCGGCAGCGGTGGGCATAACCACCCTTCTGCCGCGCAACTAACCGAGAACCGGCGCTAGGCGAAGGCGCGGGTGACCGTGACCCCGCCGACCGCCGCGACCGTCGTCAGCAGCGTGCCCCAGGTCAGGTCTATCGCCACCATCGACCAATGCCACGGCTTCAGCGTCGCGAGGTTGGTGAACTCGTAGGTGCCGTAAGCCACCGCGCCGAACAGCGCCGCGTTCAGGACAAGCCGCGACAGCGGCACGTCGCCGGTCATCGCGGGCCATGTGACCAGCCAGACCAGCACGGCCACGTAGAACAGGTAAAAGATCGCGGCGGGCGCCAGCCGGAAGGCCAGCAGGTCACCCACGTGGCGCTCGAAAGCGGGGCGGATCATCAGCGTGAGCCCGACCGCGTCGAGAGCAAGGAAGATCACGCAGGTCGTCACGTAGAGAATGAGCAGGGTCATGGCGGGTCTGTCTTTGTTCTGTGTCATACCCGATACGCCCCCTGCCCCTGATCGGATCAGTCTTTCACATCACGAAAACCGAAACCGACAGGAAATAAATCGCGAGGCTCGCGGCGTCCTGAATGATGGTGCAGACCGGCCCCGATCCCAGCGCCGGGTCCGCGCCCAGCCGGTCGAAGGTCCACGGAAGCGCGAAACCCACCACCGCCGACACCGCACCGCCCCCAAGGATCGCCAGCCCCACGGCCAGCGACAGAAGCGCGTCGCCGAACACCAGTTGCACGCCCCCGGCAGCCAGCACTCCCAGCGACACGCCGATCCCAAGGCCGATGATCATCTCGTCCCGCAGCAGCTTGCCGATGGCGATTTTCTCTTCGGCCAAGGCGCGGACCGAGACCGAAACCGCCTGCGACCCGATGGCCCCCGCGATGTAGACCAGCGCAGGCACGAAGAACGCCACCGCGACATTCGCCGCCAGCGCCTCTTCAAAACCGACCATCACCATGGTCACCAGCGACGATGCCAGCAGCCCGAACACCAGCCACGGCAACCGCCGTCTCAGCCGGTCCAACAGCGGCGCGTGCAGCGAGGCGGCGGGGCCATCCTCGTGCGGGCTGATGCCTGCGCCGTGCTGAAGGTCCTCGAAATGCTCTTCGCGCAGGATGCGGAACAGTTCGCCCGGCGGCACCGCGCCCACGAAACGGCCCGCGTCGTCGACCACCGGGACCGAGATCATGTCGAGCCGCATCGCCAGTGCCGCGATGTCTTCCTGATCGGCCTCGGGCGTCACCGCCTCGGGCGCGGGCGCCATGATGTCGGCCAGCGTGCCGTCATGCCCCGCGATGATGTCGTTGATCCGGACATAGCCAAGCAGACGGTCGTCGGTGTCGGTGACGAACACCGTGGCCGCCGATTTGAACCGCTGGCCGCGGAGTCGCTCGAACAGCTCGGACACCGGCGTGTCCGGGCCAGCCGTCGGCACGCTGGTCTCCATGTGCGCGCCGGCTTCGTCATGTTCTGGCGGGTCGATGGTTTCGGGCAAGTCTCGCATCGGGCGCGCCTTTCCGGACCGTTCGGATCGGACCCGAGGCTAGACCAGCCCGCCCGGACTGTCCCGTGACAATTCCGCCTAGAGCTCGCGGAACCGTTTTTCCTGCCGGGCGGTCCAGCGGACCTTGAGGTCGAAGCCGTCGTCGGTCTGGCGCTCGTCTTCGATCACGCCTTCCTCGTGCAGCCATGCCCGGCGGCGTCCGTCCGAGAAGTCGAGATGCAACTCGCGCTCGGTCTTTTCTTCTTCCAAGGCCTCGGACACCGACTCGAACAGCCGCCGCAGTCCCGAGCCTGTCCAAGCCGACACCGGGAACACGTGGTCGTTGCGTTCGGCCAGCGCCAGCAGCGCCTCGCGCCGTTCGCCGGTCACAAGGTCCATCTTGTTCCAGACCTCGATCATCGGGGTCTCTTCCCCGACGCCCAGTTCCTGCAGGATCGCCTCGACGTCTTCGGCCTGCTCGTCGGTCTGCGCGTGGCTGATGTCGCGGACATGCAGGATCAGGTCCGCTTCCAGCACCTCTTCCAGCGTGGCGCGGAAGGCGGCGACCAGTTGCGTCGGCAGGTCGCTGATGAAACCCACCGTGTCCGATAGGATCACCTCGCGGCCCGAGGGCAGCGTCACGCCGCGCATCGTCGGGTCCAGCGTCGCGAACAGCATGTCTTTCGCCATCACGTCGGCGCCGGTCATGCGGTTGAAAAGCGTCGACTTTCCGGCGTTGGTGTAGCCCACCAAAGCCACCACCGGGAACGGCACCTTGCGGCGCGCGGCGCGGTGCAATTCGCGGGTCTTCACGACCTTTTCAAGCTGGCGGCGCAGGCGCACAAGCTGTTCGTCGATCGCGCGGCGGTCCGCCTCGATCTGGGTTTCGCCGGGACCGCCGACAAAGCCAAGCCCGCCGCGCTGGCGTTCAAGGTGGGTCCAAGCGCGCACCAGACGCGTCCGCTGATAGGACAGCGCCGCCATCTCGACCTGAAGCACACCCTCGCGGGTGCGCGCCCGGTCGCTGAAAATCTCAAGGATCAGGCCGGTCCGGTCGAGTATCTTGACCTTCCATTCCTTCTCGAGATTGCGCTGCTGCACCGGGCTGACGGGACCGTCGATCAGCACGAGGTCGATCTCGGCCTCTTCCAGCCGCTTGCCCAGTTCCTCGACCTTGCCGGATCCGAACAGCATCCCCGGATGCGCCTTCGGCAGGCGCACGACTTCAGAGCCGATCACCTTCAGATCGGGCAAGGCCGCGGCCAGGGCCACAGCCTCTTTCAGCGCGGGCTGAGCCTCGCGCGCGTCTCTGTCGGAGGTGATGTCCGGGTGCAGGACCCAGGCATACGTCAGATGCGGATCGCCCAAGCTTTAGTCGTCGCCATCATACAGGTTGATCGGCTGGCTCGGCATGATCGTCGAGATCGCGTGCTTGTACACCAATTGCGACTGTCCGTCGCGGCGGAGGAGCACGCAAAAATTGTCGAACCAGGTGATAACACCCTGAAGCTTCACGCCATTGATAAGAAAAATTGTCACCGAGACTTTCGTCTTCCGGACATGATTCAGAAATGCGTCCTGCAAATTCTGCTTGTCGGCAGCCATTGGTTTTTTACCCTTTTTCGTTCTGCCGCGGACTGTCCCGCTTATTGTCAGTGGTTTCGAGTATGTACGGGAACATAACGGGATTCCAGCCCAAAAAATCGCTCTCTACCGATTGAAAACGGGGCGTTTTGCCCAATGTTGGGCAGTCCGTCGCGTCAATTGCGCCAGAACTCGGGGTTGAGCAGCGCGATGATCACCAGCGTCTCCAGCCGGCCCAGCACCATGGACGCGGTCAGGATCCATTTGGCGGCGTCGCTCAGGGTGGCATAGCTGATCGGCACGGACTCGGCGATGCCTGCAAGCGGGCCGGTGTTCGACAGCGCGGCGATGGTCAGCACGGTGGTCTGGTCGAAATTCAGGCCCGTCAGCGACAGCGCCAGCATCACCACCGCGATGGACATCGCGAACAGCATGAAGAAGATCCACGCCACATAGGCGCCCCGCGTCCGCAGATGCCGCGCGAAGACACCCGAACCGCCCACCGAGCTGGGATGCACCAGCCGCTCCAGTTCGCGGATGCCGTGCTTGTACAGGGCGTAGACCCGCAACAGCTTCACCCCGCCCGCCGTCGTCGCCACGCCGCCGCCGATCAGCGCCAGCCCCATCAGCACCAGCCCCGGCGTCTCCAGCCCCGACCAGGCCTGCGCGGTATCCCAGTGCGTGCTTTCAAAGCCGGTGGTGGTCAGGAACGACAGCACCGTGAACACGCCACCCCACAGCGCCGCGAAGCCCTGCACGGCAAGGTTTTCCATGTCGCCGACGTTCTCGATCTCGATCGCGCCCCACCAGTGGCGCAGGAACAGGAACAGCGGCACCAGCAGAACCAGCCCCGCCGCCATCCGCAGTTCCGGATCGCGCCGCATCCGTTTGCGGCGGCGCACGTTGCCCTCGCGTTCGAAGGTACGGCGCGACAGGGCGAAGCCGAGGAAGAGGAAAATCATCAACTCGCCCACAAACCCCGATTGCGCACCGGTGGTGCCCCCGACCGGAGAAATACCGCTTGTGGCCAGCGTCGACATCGCGTGGCAGATCGCCACCAGCGGAACGTCACCCGCCACCAACAGTAGCACGAACAGCACCAGCGTCAGGATGAAATAGATCGGGAACAGCATGTAGGCATAGCGCCGAAGCCGCATCTGCGGGTCCGCGACGCGCTGGATCTGCGTCAGACCCGCGTCCGCCGCCTCGCCCCGGTCGCCCAGCACCTCGAAGCCGCCAAGGCTGAGCGGCGCCATGATCGCGATGGCCGTCACCCAGACAAGGAACCCGCCCATCCACCCCACCAGCGCGCGCCACAGGTGCACCGCCCCCGACAGCCGTCCCGGCTCTGGATAGACCGAGGCGCCGGTGGTCGTCAGCGAGGACACCATCTCGAAGTAGGCGTTGAAATACCGGGTGTCGCCCACCGCTTCGTACAGCGGCACCGCCAGCATCGCGGGCAGCACGGCGTAGGCCGCAAGCAGCGCCAGAAGATGACTGCGCGCCTGCCGCCGCACGGCGTAGTTCGAGACCGCGATGGCGATCATCGCCGACAGCGCGATAAAGATGATGCCCGAGAACAGGAAGGCCCGCGCGCTGTCCCAGTCCCGCACCGCGCCGGCATAGACGGCGGGCAGGAACATCGCCACGGCCCCGATCATCATCAGCAGGACGATCAGGGGAAGTCCGAGGATACGGCTAGGCATCGCCCCGGCGCCTCAGAAAAAGTCGATCGAGACCTGCAGCAGCCGCTCGACCTCCGGAACGTCCGCCGACAGCGAGAAGATGGCGATCACGTCGCCCTCGTCGATCCGCATGTTGCCTGCCGGACGGAACATCTCGCCGCCCTTCATCACCCCGCCGACCAGCACGCCTTCGGGAAAGTCGATGTCGCGCAGCAGTTGCCCCGCGATGGGCGAGGTCGACAGCACCTGCGCCTCGATCACCTCGGCCTCGGCGTCGCCGATGGAATAGACCTCGCGCACGCGCCCATGCCGGATGTGGCGCAGGATCGAGCTGACGGTGGTGGTGCGCGGGTTGATGATGGCGTCGATGTCCAGCGGGATCATCAGCGACGACAGCGACTGGTCGTTGATCAGGCAGATCGACAGCTTCGCCCCTGCGGCCTTGGCGCGCACGCAGGCAAGGATGTTGGTCTTGTCGTCGTCGGTCACCGCAAGAATGGCGTCGGCCTTGGCGACGTTCGCCTCTTCCAGCAGTTCCATGTTCAGGCCGTCGCCATGCAGAACGATGGTCCGTTCCAGCGCATCGGCGGCGCGTTCGGCGACGGGGCGGCTTTTCTCGATGACCTTCATCCGCACCCGGTCGGTCTGGCCTTCCAGCGCCTTGGCCACCGCAAGGCCCACGTTGCCGCCGCCCACGATGACGGCACGCTGGGTCTTCACGACTTCCTTGCCGAAGATTTCGAGCGCCCGGTCGGCGTCTTCGCGGTGGGCGAAAACGTAAATCTCGTCGTCGACGAACAGCTGGTCGTTCGGTTCCGGCGCGAACAGCCGGCCCGAGCGGCGCACGCCGACCACGATGGCCCGCAGGGTCGAAAACAGGTCCGACAGCTGCTTCAGCGGCGTGTTCACCACCGGGCAGTCCTCGTCCAGCACGATGCCCATCAGCTGCGCCTTGCCGCCAAGGAAGCTTTCGGTGTCGAAAGCGGCGGGGTGCTTCAGCCTCCGCAGGGCGGCGTCGGCCACCTCGCGCTCGGGGCTGATCACCACGTCGATCGGCATGTGCTCGCGCCGGTACAGGTCGCTGTAGATCGCGTTAAGATAAGACTGGCTGCGCAGGCGGGCGATTTTCTTCGGCACGCTGAACACCGAGTGCGCCACCTGACAGGTGACCATGTTCACCTCGTCCGAGTGGGTCGCGGCGATCACCATGTCGGCGTCGCGCGCGCCGGCGGCGTCCAGAATGTCCGGATACGAGGCAAAGCCCGCAATCCCCTGCACGTCCAGCGTATCGGTGGCGCGGCGCACGAGATCGGGGTTGTTGTCGACGACGGTGACGTCGTTGCGTTCGCCCGACAGGTGACGGGCGATCTGCCAGCCGACCTGACCCGCACCGCAGATGATGACTTTCATGCGCCTGTCGCCTTGCTTGCCGTCAAACTCATCCCAGTCGCCAACCGATGGCACGGGGCGCGGGCGGGGTCAATGCGCCCGCAGAAACGGTCGATTGCGTTAACCGTGCCATCGCAGGCCCGGACCTCAGCGCGGTTTGCTGGCGGCCCATTCCCGTTTCATCCGGAACACTTCCGACCGTTCGATCCACGTATAGTGATCATCCTGCAGCACGCGGGCCCAATACAGCACGCCCTGCCCCTCGCGCCACGGGTCCAGAACGATGCCCTGGTCCCACGCCGCACCCTTGGCGCTGACGATGACCGTGGAATGCTCGATCCGGATGTTGTCGGCGTTGGCGATGGCGCGGTGGAAGTCGACGGTCTGGAAGCCTTCCTGCCGCAGCCGCGCTTCAAGATCGTCGGCCCAGTCCTTGCACAGGCCACGGGGCTTGATGCCCATGTTGACCTTCACATTGTGGACCAGCGGCGGGTCGACCGCGCCATAGCGCGGCGCAAGCGTGAACAGCGGATACTCGACCGCGATCTTCGCGATCCGCGCGGCCTCTTCGGGGTCGATGGCGGGCGACAGGCCGATGATGCCCTGCGTCAGCGCCGAGATCTTGGTCAGTTCGGGCACCCCGCTGGTGCCGACGATCTCGCGCTGGCCGGCCGAGGTGACCTCGGCCACCGGCGGCGTCGAACCGCAGCCCGCGGCGGCCAGAAGTGTCAGCAAAAGTGCTGCTTTGCGGATCATGTTCACGTCCCTCGACCTCAACCCGATGCCTTGGGGTGCTACCCCGTTCGCCGGTCACTGTCGAGAGCCGCACAGCCGCCGGGCCGTCGAAGGACCGCCCGGCGTTGCAGCCGCGCCGCGTCAGCCCGAGGCCCGGTCCGTCCGCGCGCCGTTCTCGTCCAGCCGCTCTTTCAGCGCGACCGGCAACAGCCGTGCCGACGCGATGCGCGGCAGGTTCATCTCGGGGATCAGCAGTTCGGCCCCGTACATCGCCAAATAGTCGGCGTGGTTGTCGTAAAGGGCCCTGCCCGTCACGTCGGCGAAGCTTTCCGCCGGTACGCCCTCGGCCATAAGCACCTCGTGCGTGGCGGTTTCGATGTGCCAGTAGGTGATCCGCGCGGGCAGCGTCTTGTGCGGGGCAAAGGCGATCTCGGCGCCGTTGACCAGCGCGCCAGCGTTGACCAGCAGATCGTCAAGCACGATGCCGTGATCGGCGGTCACCACAAGGTCGCGCTTCGGCAAGTCGATGCCCAGCGACCCGGCGCGCAGGCGCACCGGTTCCAGCCGGGCGGCAAGCCGGCCCCGCAGACGGACCTCCTGCCGGAAGACGAAGCGCACCGGCACCGCGCGGCCGTCCGACGTCAGCACCATGTCGCCGGGGCCCAGATCCTCGACCGGGCGCTCGCCCTCGGGCGTGGCGATCAGCGTGCCGGTCAGGAAACAGTTCGCAGCGCCCGGCGTGATCGCCTGATCGGCCCATGTGTCGTCGCCATCCTCGACCCGGCTGGTCGAATTGCCCGGGGTGTCGTCCTCGCCCTGCTCGGTCGGACCGACCTGCGAAGCGGAGGGATGCGACACCAGCAGCGCGTTGACCGCAGCGGTCACGTCGGCGCCGTCCGCGTTGGAGCCCTGAAAGACGACATATTCGTCATCCGTCGCGTTGTAGAGGATCACGACGTCGCCATCCGAAAGCGTCAGTTCGCCATCCGAATACTGCGAATCTGCGCCGTTGACGCCCTGGATCGGGTTGGCGTTATCGACACCGTCGACCAGTACGAAATACTCGCCCGCCCCGATCGTCGTACCCGGATCGATCGTGGCCTTGAGGACATTGTCCTCCCAGACCTGCCAGCCGGAAATATCCACCGGCGACCCGCTGGTGTTGTAAAGCTCGATGAACTCGTCCTGCGCGTCGACGCTGCCGTCGCCGTTCAGGTCCTGTCCGGCCCCGAAGGGAATTCCGCCGATTTCGTTGATTACGACGCCATCAAGCGTTGCCGTGGTCTGTACCATGACCAGTGCCTCCGTCTCTCTCACCCGTCCGCCCGGTTCTCCGCAGCGGCTCCCTCAGCCCTTCCGTCCCGACGCCCAAACCGGCGGGACGGCCCCAGACGGCGCCGGGATCACCGGCGCGCGGGCATAGGTTAGAGACAGCGAAAGCGGCGCTTTGATGGCGCCGCTTCCAAACTTGTCTGGCAATTGAGTGACTTCGACAGGCGTATCAGCCGGTGCGCAGCGCCTCTTCCTCGACGGTCGCGATCCGGCTGCCCGCCTTGTTCGTGGTCACCACGCCCAGCGACTTCAGCTTGCGGTGCAGCGCCGAGCGCTCCATGCCGACGAAGCTGGCGGTGCGGCTGATGTTGCCGCCGAAACGGTTGATCTGGGTCAGCAGGTATTCCCGCTCGAACAGTTCGCGCGCCTCGCGCAGCGGCAGCGTGGCCAGCGAGCCCGACAGCACGACCTTGCCATCGTCCTGCCCCTGAGGCTCGGACTGCGGCAGTTCGGCGGCCGAGATCGGACCGCTGCCGTCGCCAAGGATCAGCACCCGTTCGATCACGTTCTTAAGCTGGCGCACGTTGCCCGGCCAGACCATCGTCTGAAGCAGCGCGACAGCTTCCTCGGACAGCTCGCGCTGCGGCAAGCCCTGGGTCTTATTGAAGCCGTCGATGAAATAGTCGGCCAGCGTCGGGATATCCTCGCGCCGGTCTTCCAGCGACGGCACGATGATCGGCACCACGTTCAGGCGATGGTACAGTTCCTGACGGAACCGGCCCGCGTCGATCTCGGTCTGAAGGTCGCGGTTGGTGGACGAGATCACCCGCAGGTCGACACGCACCTTGTCGGTGCCGCCGACACGCTGGAACGACTGCTCGACCAACACGCGTAGGATCTTCGACTGGGTGCCCGACGGCATGTCCGCGACCTCGTCGAAATACAGCACGCCGCCATGCGCCTGCTCCAGCAGGCCCGGCTCGACACCCCGGTCGGCGCCTTCGCGACCGAACAGGACCTCTTCCATCCGCTCGGGTTCGATCGAGGCGCAGTTGACGGTGATGAACGGCGCCTGCGCCCGGTTCGAGTTGGCGTGGATATAGCGCGCGGCCACTTCCTTGCCCGCACCCGCCGGACCGGTCAGCATCACGCGGCCGTTCGACTTGGTCACCTTGTCGAGGTTGTTCTTCAGCGTCTTGAAGGCCGAGCTGTTGCCGATCATCTCGGTCGGCCCTTCGTCGCGGCGCTTGAGCTCGCTGTTCTCGCGGCGCAGGCGCGACGTCTCCATCGCGCGGCCGATCACCACCATCAACTGGTCGATGTTGAACGGCTTCTCGATGAAGTCATAAGCGCCCTGCTTGATGGCGGCGACGGCGATCTCGATGTTGCCGTGACCGGAAATGATCACGATCGGGATGCCGGGGTTGTCGCGTTTCACCGTCTTCAGGATGTCGATCCCGTCCATCCGGCTGTCCTTCAGCCAGATATCGAGGATCATCAGCGCCGGCGGATCCGTGTTGATCGCCGCCATGCAATCGTCCGAGTTCGCGGCCAGCCGCGTGGCATAGCCTTCGTCCTCCAGAATATCGGAGATCAGTTCGCGAATATCGCGCTCGTCGTCGACTATAAGAATATCGCTCATAACTGCTTCCTCATACGGCAAGTTCGGTTTTTTGTGGGGCCACTTCCTGCGGCACAAGCGGCAGGCGTATTTCTGCCCGGGCGCCGTGGCGGGCGCCCGGGGTAAAGGGTTCCGCATCGACCAGAGCCAGCGTGCCGCCGTGCTCTTCGATGATCTTTTTCACGATGGACAGGCCAAGGCCGGTCCCTTTCTCGCGGGTGGTCACGTAGGGTTCGAACAGACGTGACCGGTCGGGCGGCAGGCCGATGCCGTTGTCGTCAATGGTGATCACAGCCCCATTGCGGCCCAGTTTCATCGCGACGCGCACCTCGCCGGCATAGTCGGCGTCGCCGGAACTTTCGCGATAGCTTTCAATCGCTTCGCCAGCATTCTTGATCAAGTTCGTTAGCGCCTGACTGATCATCGTGGCGTCGATATCGCTCATGACGGCGTCGGACGGCACGTCGGCGGTCACCGTCACGCCTTCCTGCTGCGCATCCTCCTGCAGCAGCACGGCGTCCCGCACCAGCCGGGCAAGGTCTTCCACCTTCCGCTCGGGTTCCGGCATGCGGGCGAATTTCGAGAACTCGTCGACGATGCGCCGAAGGTCGTTGGTCTGGCGGATGATGACCTCTGTCATCTGCTCCAGCCGGTCAGAGTCGCCGACCTCGCGCCCGAACTTGCGCTGGATGCGCTCGGCGGACAGCTGGATCGGGGTCAGCGGGTTCTTGATCTCGTGCGCGATGCGCCGCGCTACGTCGCCCCACGCCGCCATCCGCTGCGCGCTGACCAGATCGGTCACGTCGTCGAAGGCGATCACGTAGCCCTCCAGCGAGCCGTCGTCGTAAGTCCGTACCGCCATCCGGACCAGCAGGTTCTCCAGCTTGCCGCTCCGCATCATCTTGATCTCTTCCTGCACCGTCTCGCCCACGGCGGCGCGCAGGCGGCGGAACAGCGGCGTGAACTCGGGCACAAGGTCCGACAGGCTGCCGGAATGCAGGTCGGGGTCCAGCCCCAGAAGACGCGCGGCAGAGCGGTTGATGAACGTCACCTCGCCCTGCTCGTCCAGCCCCATGACGCCCGCCGTCACCGAACTCAGCACAGAGTCGAACAGACGCCGGCGCCGTTCGATCTGGGCGTTGTTTTCCAGCATGGTGTCGCGCTGCGCCTTCAGCTGCCGGGTCATCTGGTTGAAGATGCGGCCCAGCATGGCGATCTCGTCGTCGCCCTTCTCTTCGCGGATCTGCACGTCCATGTCGCCCGCGCCCACCCGCTGCGCCGCGCCGGTCAGTCGGCCCACGGGGCGCGACAGACGCTCGGCGAACCACAGGCCCAGCCAGATCGCGGCCAGAACGAGGATGACCGCAAAGCCAAGGTAGACCAGCCCGAACTCGAAGACGATCTTGCCCCGGTCGCTTTCAAGCTGGTTGTAAAGGTTCACCGTCTCGCGCGTGTCGTCCAGCAGGCGCAGGATCTCGCCGTCGACGTTGCGCGACACGTACAGGAACCGGTCGACGTATTCGTCCAGCGCCACGATGGCCCGGAACTCGTTGACGTCCCAGTCCTCGATAATGACCGTCTCGCCGGCCCGCGCCCGTTCCAGCAGGTCGGCGCCCGGTTCTTCGAAATCGAACAGATAGCTGCGCTCGCCCCGCGCCCGGATCTCTCCGCCGCCATTGATGATGAACGCCTCGCGCAGTCCGCGCTGGATCTGCGTCTGGCCCTGCGTGAGGATCTGCCGCAACTGCCCGTCCGATACGAACACGACCGTCCGCCGCGCCGCGTTCAGGTACTCGGCCAGCGCTTCGGCGTCCTGCGTCAGGTCCTGCCGGTGCTCTTCCTCGTAGGCCTGCGCCGCGCTCAGCGACGAGCCCAGCACGGTGCGCACCCGGTCCGAGAACCAGCCTTCGAGGCCGAAATTCACCGTGATCACCGCGAACACGGCCACCAGCACCGCCGGGGCCAGCGCCACGATCGCGAACACGCCCGTCAGCCGCAGGTGCAGCCGCGACCCCGCCGAGCGCGCCCGTCGCGCCGCGATCATCGCCGCCACGCGCTGAAGCACCAGCGCGGCGATCACCATCGCATAGACGAGGTCCGCAAGAAGGACGATCCGCAGGCCCAGCGACCCGTTGCCCTGGCCCAGAGGACCAAGAACAAGGAAGGTGGCCGCCGCCAGCACGGGCCCAAGGATCACCAGCCCGATCGTGGCGGCGTTCTGAACCCTGCGTTGTCGACGGAGCCTGCTCAGACGCTCCCAATTGAGACGTCGTACGGCTGTGCGCACGAGACTCACCTCACTATCCAGCCGCCCGAAAGCGGCGCTACCGCAACATTGAGTGGTCTTTGATACCGCCTGCGGCGGCAATGCCACTCTTATGTTGCGGTTTTACATCAACTTGCGGCGCCTTGTCACCTGAATATCGAGGTCCGTTATCTTTTTACGAAGCGTGTTCCGGTTGATGCCCAGCAGATCGGCACATTTGGCCTGGTTTCCGCCGGTCGCGTCGAGTGCGATTTCTATAAGCGGGAGTTCCACTTCGCGGAGGATCCTCGCGTAAAGTCCCGGCGGCGGCAGGACCCCGCCGTGCAGGTCGAAATACCGCCGAAGATGCTTGGCCACGCTGGACGAAAGCTTGTCGCCGTCGCTGCCGCCCTGCAGCGGCTCCATCGCGGGCTGGTTGCCAAGCACCTGTTCGGTCTCGGCGCGGGTGATCTCTTCCTCGGCCGAGGTGACCAGCAGGCGGCGGATTGTGTTCTCAAGCTGGCGCACGTTGCCGGGCCAGGAATAGGCGCGGATCAGGTCCAGCGCCTGCTCGGTGAACCGCCGGGCCGGCAGGCCGTCGCGTTCGGACCGGGCAAGGAAATGCTCGGCCAGAAGCGGGATGTCGTCCACCCGTTCGCGCAGGGACGGCACGTTCAGGGTGACGCCGGACAGGCGATAGAACAGGTCCTGCCGGAAGGCGCCGGATTCCATCTTGTTGCCCAGATCCGCCTGGCTGGTCGCCATGACGCGAGGCGCGTTGTCGGTGAAGCTGTCCAGCATCCGCACGATCCGCGCCTGCGCGTCGTCGTCCAGATCGCCCACCTCGTCGAACAGGATCGACCCGTTCTTGGCGCGGCTGATCAGCGTCGCGGGCCCGTCCATCGTTGCAAGATCCGACGCGCTGGCCACCACGAAGGGCAGCGTGCGGCGGTCAGAGAAGTCATGAATAGCGCGTGCGATCAAGGACTTGCCCGTGCCACTTTCACCGGTGATCAACACCGCGAGTTCGGTGTTCATCACCCGCGCGACAAGGCGGTACAGCGCCTGCATCGCGGGCGTGCGGCCCACCAGCGGCAGGTCGTCCTTGGTCTGTTCCTCGTTCGCGCGCTTCGGAGTCGCCCGGCGCTTGACCTCAAGCGCGCGGGCGGCGCGCTTCATCAGGTCCGGCAGGTCGAAGGGCTTGGGCAGGTAATCGTAGGCGTCCTTCTCGGCCGCCTGGATCGCCGTCATGATCGTGTTCTGCGCCGAGATCACGATGACCGGAAGGCCGGGCCGTTCCTCGGCAATCTTCGGCAGGGCCTCCAGCCCGTTGCCATCGGGCATGACCACGTCCGAAATGACGAGATCGCCCTTCCCTTCCTCGACCCAGCGCATCAGCGTCACCATCGAGGACGTGGCGTGAACCTTGCACCCGGCTCGGGTCAGGGCCTGCGTCAGCACCGTGCGGATCGTGCGGTCGTCGTCCGCGACCAGGACTGTACCGTCCATTAGTTGGCCTCCTTGCCAGTGATGGTCATTCGTCCCGCACCTCCTTGGGTGCGATCGGAAGTGAGATGCGGAACACGGTGCGTCCGGGCACCGAGTCCACCGAGATCCAGCCGTCGTGGTCGGATATGATCTTGCTTACCAGTGCCAGCCCAAGCCCGGTGCCGTTCTCGCGGCCGGACACGAAGGGCTCGAATATGTCGGCCTGCATATCCTCGGGGATTCCGGGGCCGTCGTCGATGATCTCGATCTGAAGCGGCAAGGCGCCGCCGGCTCCGTCCCGCCGGCGCAGCCGAAGCGACAGGTCATAGAAGGTGTGCAGCCGGATGGTGCCGCCCTGCTTGCCCGACGCCTCGCTGGCGTTCTTCAGCAGGTTCAGGAACACCTGAAGCATCTGGTCCGAGTCGACATAGGTCGGCGGCAGCGAGGGGTCGAAATCCTCGACGATCTTCATATGCGCGGCATAGCCGACCATCGCCGACTTGCGCGCCCGGTCCAGAAGATCGTGGATATTGACCACGCGGCGCGCGGGCGGGCGCAGGTTGCCGAACTGTTCGACCTGATCCAGCAACGCCACGATGCGGCGGCTTTCGGCGACGATCAGATCGGTCAGCTCAAGGTCGCCGTTCGACAGGTTCATCGACAAAAGCTGCGCCGCGCCGGTGATCCCGGCCAGAGGGTTCTTGATCTCGTGCGCCAGCATCTCGGCCATGCCGATGGCGGACTTGGCCGCCGAGGTCACGGAATACGCGCGGCCCAGCCGGTCGGCGATCTGGCGCGGCTCCATCACCACCAGCACATGCCCCGGCATCCCGATCAGCGGCGCGATCTGGATGTTGCACTGCACCGGCGCGGCATTGCCGCCGGACACATCGACCTTGTTGATGAACAGCGGCGACAGATCGGTGCGCACCCGCCCGAAGGCTTCTTCCAGCGGCGCGTCGATCGCCAGCTTGTCGAACACGGGCGACCCCAGCAGCGACCGCTGCGAGGTGTTCAGGAACTGCTCGGCGGGAGCGTTGACCTCGGAGATGCGGTCTTCGGGGTCGACCACGAAAGACGGAACGGGCAGCGAGGCCCAGATCGTGTCTCCAAGCGTGCGGACGGTCATGCTGCGGCGGCCTCCTCGCAGGCATCGAAAGCCATGGGCAGAAGCCGGCGCACCTGCGCCGCGTCGCTGGCGGTCAGCACCTCGCGGCGCAGCCCGGCGGGGGTACGTGCGGTGTCCATGTACCAGCCAAGGTGCTTGCGCACGACTTTCTGCCCCAGCGCCACGCCGTAGAACGACAGCGACGCCTCGAAATGTTCAGCCACGAGCTCGGCCAGCGCGGCCCCCTCGGGCACGTCCGGACGCGGGCCGCCGAACACGGCGGCGGCGACCTCTGCCAGAACCCACGGACGGCCCTGCGCGCCCCGGCCGATCATCACCCCGGCAGCGCCCGACAGCGACAGCGCACGGCGCGCATCGTCAGAGCCAAGAATATCCCCGTTGGCGATCACCGGGACCGAAACGGCATCGGCCACGCCCCGGATCGCAGCCCAGTCGGCAGAGCCCTTGTAGAACTGGCAGCGCGTGCGGCCGTGGATCGTGATCATCTGCACGCCCGCGGCTTCGGCGCGACGGGCCAGCTCGGCGGCATTTCGCATGTCGTCGTCCCAGCCCAGCCGCGTCTTCAGCGTCACCGGCACGTCGACCGCGTCCACCACCGCCTCGATCAGGGTCAGCGCGTGGTCGAGATCCTTCATCAGGGCCGAGCCGGACGCCCCTGCCCCCGAAGCGCTGGTCACCTTCTTGGCGGGGCAGCCCATGTTGATGTCGATGATGCGCGCGCCGTTGGCTTCGACCATGCGCGCGGCTTCGGCCATCCAGTGCGCCTCGCGCCCTGCAAGCTGCACCGCGGTGGCCTGCTCGCCGAGCCCAAGCTCTGCCTTCTCGCGCACGCCGGACTTCGCCTGCACCATCTCTTGGCTGGCGACCATCTCGGACACCACCAGCCCCGCACCGAATCCGGCCACGATCCGCCGGAACGGCAGATCGGTGATACCGGCCATCGGAGCCAGCAGGACCGGAGGGTCTATGGGCACTGTCGCCAATCGAATGGTCAATTGCCTATTCCTTGTGCGGTTGGTTTGGTAGCTATTCTGCAAGCGCTTCGATTACAATTCCTACGCGCGCATTGCTGCATTCAATTCACTATATGATTATTTTTTAATCACATCGGCCTGCAAAATGTCCTCCATTGTCACCCCGGCAGACTGGCAATAGACAGTTCGGGGCCGCATCGAGGAGCGCATGACAGTCACAGCCGCCATCATCGTCGCCGCCGGACGGGGCACCCGCGCCGGAGGGGACATTGCAAAGCAATGGCAATCACTTGCCGGGCGACGTGTCATCGACTGGACGCTCGACGCCTTCCGCGCCGCAGCGGGTGTTGACCGTGTCGTGCTGGTGCTGCACCCGCAGGAAATGCACCGCGCGCCCGAGTTCCCCGACGTTACCTCGGTCGCGGGCGGCGAGTCGCGCAGCGACTCGGTTCGCGCGGGGCTTCAGGCACTGTCGGACGCCGATTGCGCCACTGTGCTGATTCACGATGCCGCCCGCCCGCTGGTCAGCCAGCGCATCATCTCGGACGTGCTGACCGCCCTGAAGGACGCCCAAGGCGCCGCCCCAGCGCTTGAAGTCAGCGACGCGCTGTGGCGCGGGGCCGAGGGCGTGGTCACCGGCCTGCAGGACCGCAGCGGACTTTACCGCGCGCAGACGCCGCAGGGGTTTGCCTTTGACGCGATCCTCGCCGCGCATACCTCGTTCGGCGGGACCGCCGCCGATGACGTCGAGGTGGCCCGCGCCGCCGGGATCGAAGTCGTCATGGTCCCCGGCGAGGAACGAAACCTGAAATTGACCCGCGCGACGGATTTCCAGCGCGCGGAAGCCTTTCTTGGAGCAAACATGGACATCAGGGTCGGCAACGGGTTCGACGTTCACCGGTTCGGCAACGGCGACCGCGTGATCCTGTGCGGGATCGAGGTCCCGCATACCCACGAACTGAAGGGGCATTCCGACGCCGATGTCGGCATGCACGCGATCACGGACGCGATCTATGGCGCACTTGCGATGGGCGACATCGGCCAGCATTTCCCGCCCAGCGACAACCAGTGGAAAGGCGCCGACAGCGCCATTTTCCTGCGCCACGCGGGCGAACTGGCGACGGCGCATGGCTATGCGATCTCGAACATCGACCTGACGCTGATCTGCGAGCGCCCGAAGATCGGACCGCATGCCGCCGCGATGGCGCGCAAGATCGCCTCGATCCTCGGGATCGAGCCGGGGCGCGTGTCGATCAAGGCGACCACCAGCGAGCGGCTGGGCTTCACGGGCCGCGAGGAAGGCATCGCCGCCATGGCGACCACGTTGCTGACAGGTGGCGCATGAGCCGGGCGATCGCGACATTCTTCGGCGTTGGCCTTCTGCCGTGGGCGCCGGGCACGTGGGGCTCGGCGGCGGCGATCCCGGTGGCGTGGGTGCTGCACGGGCTGGGCGGCTTTCCCCTGTTCGCGGCCGCGACGGTGCTGGTCTTCGCGGTCGGCTGGTGGGCCACCGCCGAGGCGACGCGCGGCAGCGACGACCACGATCCCTCCGAGATCGTCATCGACGAGGTGGCGGGGATCTGGCTGGCGCTGTGGCCGCTGTCGGCCGGGCTGTGGCATGCGGACGTCGGCGCGTGGGTGTTCCCGTGGCCGGGCTGGGTCGGCGCTTTCATCATGTTCCGCCTGTTCGACATCTGGAAACCCGGCCCGGTGGGCTGGGCCGACCGGCGCGGCGACGCGCTGGGGGTGATGCTGGACGATGTCATCGCGGGCGTGTTCGCGGCGATCTGCGTCGCGGCCGCGGCGGGCATCTCGCACGGACTGCTGGGGATGTAGCATGGGCAGCCGCGCCGAAACCCTTCTTACCATGGCGCGCGAGGCGGGGGCGATCATCGCCACCGCCGAAAGCTGCACCGGCGGTCTGATCGCCGGCGCGATCACCGACATCGCCGGATCGTCCGACGTGTTCGACCGGGGCTATGTCACCTATTCCAATGCCGCCAAGCGCGGGATGCTGGGCGTGCAACAGGAAACCCTGACCGCCCACGGCGCGGTCAGCGAGGCGGTCGCCCGCGAGATGGCGCATGGCGCGCTTTGGCGGTCCGAGGCGACGCTGGCCGTTTCGGTCACCGGCATCGCCGGGCCCGGCGGGTCCGAGCACAAGCCAGAGGGGCGCGTCTGCTTCGGCCTCGCCCAGACCGGGCTGGCGGTTCAGACCCAGACAGTCGAGTTCGGAGCACTGGGCCGGTCGGCGGTGCGCGCGGCCAGCGTGGACTTCGCGCTGGACCTGATGATCGCGGCCCTGCGGGCCTCGGCGCGGTAGGAAGGCTTTGACGGAGGCACAGTCAACGTCAGCGCAGGGCTGGATAGGCTCCGGTCCGCTGCCCCGGCACGAACCGCGCCCAGCCGCGAACCGCGCCCCGCCCTGTCCCGGCACGCACCGCGCCAATCGCCACAACCAGCGGACAGCCGCGCCATGGGCAGCCACCGGATAGCGCCAGCCCCGGCCTGCGCCGCTACATCGGGGTCGCGGCGGGAGTCGGGAAGCGGCCGACCATGCAGCGGCAGAAGGCGCGCATCTCGGGGGCCTGACTGGTGGTGATCGCGGTCCAGAACGGTTGCAGGATCGCGTCGCCCAGCAGCGCCCGCGCCTTGCCACGCAGCTTGGTGGCGCGGTCCTGCATCGGGATCGCCTGATCCAGATCGCTGACCGCCTGTATCGTCCGCCCGCCCGACAGGCTGACGCTGATCTGCGCCGACGGCATCGCGATGGAGTCGTCGGGGCGGATCGTCACCAGCTTGCGCAGCTCTGCCACCGTCGCCGATGCGGAGGCCGCATCCGAAAAACTGTCCAGCTCGCGCGTGTCGACCCCGTCCAGCACCATCGCCGCGATATGCGGCAGGCTGTATTTGGCCTGAAGCCCGTCCTGCGGCGCGGCCAGCGCGTCGCGCAGTACCCAGCGGGGGTTCAGCGCGACTTCCACCGCCTCGATCGTTTCGCCAGCCAGCCGTGGGCCAAGGGTTTCCAGCGCTTCGATCATCGCCTGAGCGCCGTGGGCGCAGGCGTGGAACCGGTGCGACACGCCGTCGAAGAACCATTCCGTCCCAAAGCCCTTCCACGCCCCCTGGTCGTTGTCGCCGCCTAGCGTCGCGCAGAAGTCGCCGTCGCCCACCAGTGCGCTGGGCGCCGCGCTCATCCCCAGCCCGGCCAGCGTCGCGCATTCGACGCCCGCCGCAGCCGCCGCGCCAACCTGCATCGCCTTGGCCATCGTGCCGCTTTGGCAGCCCAGCCCGGCCGCGCGGCTGGCGGCAAGGTTCAGGGCCTGTCGGTATTTCTCGTCATCGAGGTTCATGATCCGCGCCGCCGCCGCCGCGCCGCCGATGCCGCCGGTGATCGCGGTCAGGTCGAAACCGGCCTCTGTCGGGCCGCGTCCCAGCCAGACGCCCAGCCGCACCGCCAGTTCGGTGCCCAGCAGGCAGGCGTCCAGAAAGGTGGCCCCGTCCGCGCCGCTGCGTTCCGACACAGCCAGCGCCGCCGGGATCACCGCGGCCGAGGGGTGCCCCTGATAGGCATAGTGCGCGTCGTCCAGTTCCAGCGCATGCGCCGCCGTGCCGTTGTAGAAGGCCGCCGACCGCGCCGGCAGCTGCCGCGAGCTGCCGAACAGGCTGGCCTGTGGCGCGCCGCCATCCGCCGCGACCATGTTGCCGACCAGTTGCGACACCATCGCCTCGCGCCCCGCGAACCCGCAGATCGCCCAGTCGAACAACGAAAGGCGCATCATCGCGCGGTCCCCGTCCAGCGGTTGCGCGTTTCTGACGAACTCCACCAGGTCGTCGGTATGCATCGGCAATCTCCTCGGCGCGTCGGTCGGGGAAGCTATTGCCGCAATTCGTAAAGATAGGGTTCCCGCCGCCGGGAAATCCGCGGCCTCAGCCGTAAAGCGCGCGCGCGCGGGTCTCGAAGGCGGCGACGATACGGGCCATCGCCTCGTTGAAGACCAGCCCGATGGCTTTCTGCAGGACGAAGTTCTTGAATTCGAAATCCACGAAGAACGACACTTCGCAGCCACCGTCTTCAAGGTCCCGAAAGCTCCAGGTCGATTTCAGATATTTGAAAGGCCCGTCAATGTATTCCGTGACGATCTTAAGGTCATTCTCGTGCAGTTCCACCCGGCTGCCGAACCGCTCGCGGAACACCTTGAACGAGATCACCAGATCCGCCTCCATCAGCTTGCCGTACTCGGCGGGCACCACCTTGCGCACCCGCGCGGCGGCGCACCAAGGCAGGAATTCGGGATATTTCTCTACATCCGCCACAAGGTCGTACATCTGGCGGGCGTCATAGGGCAGCGTGCGGGTATCGGAATGCGTGGTCATGTGGCCGTGTGTCTGCTTTCAGGTGTCAGGGTCTTGTCGTATGGTCGCGGCCGGGGAAATCAAGGGGGTTCCATGTCTCAGCCCGACTACGTGGTCGATACGATGATCTCGGCCAAGGCCATCGCCGCGCGCATCGAGACGCTCGCCCGCGAGATCCAGGAGCGGTTCAAGGACACGGAGAAGCTCGTGGTTGTGGGGCTGCTGCGCGGGTCGTTCGTGTTCATCGCCGACCTCGTGCGCGAGATCGACCTGCCGGTCGAAGTCGATTTCCTCGAAGCCTCGTCCTATGGCGACTCGATGGAATCCAGCCGCGAGGTGCGCATCCTGAAAGACCTGCGCGGCGAGATCGCGGGCCGCGACGTGCTTGTGGTCGAGGACATCGTGGACACCGGGTTTACCCTGTCGCACGTGTTGAAGCTGCTGCAAAGCCGCGAGCCGAAACGGCTTGAAACCATTGCCCTTCTCGACAAGCCCTCGCGTCGCGAGGTGGACATCAAGGCAAGTTGGACCGGCTTCGAGATCCCCGACGAGTTCGTCGTCGGCTACGGTATCGACTATGGCCAGCGCAACCGGAATCTGCCCTTCATCGGCAAGGTGCGGTTTACCGGAGAAGACCCGGCTTGATCTCTTCCGCCGCGGCCATCGCCGCCTCGTCTACGAAATCCGCCAGATACGCGCAATCGGCCTCGTAGCCCGCAAGATCGTCGGGTTCGGCCTGCTCGATCCCGATCTGGCACCACGCCCAGCCCTCGGCGGGGTTGGTCCAGCCAAAGTCCCATTCGATCAGCCAGTAGGCCAGATTGATCGCGGCCTGCGAATGTCCCTGCTCGGCCGCCATGCGGTAGAGCGCAATGGCCGCCATCGGGTCGTAGGTCACGCCGTAGCCGTTCGCGTACATGGCGCCAAGATTCGACAGCCCGCGCACGCTGCCCGCCTCGGCGGCGGAATAGAACAGGTCAAGCGCATAGGGATAGTCCTGCCCCAGCCCATCCTCGATCACGTAGAGCCGGCCGAGGTTGTTCATGGCAAGCGCGTTTCCAAGGTCGACCGCCTGTTCGTAAAGCTCCGCCGCACGCTCCAGATCCGGGCCCTCTCCAAGCTGGCCCTTCTCGTACAGCCGACCAAGGTTCACCATCGAATGATCATAGCCAAGGGCAACGGCGCGTTCATAGTAGGCCGCCGACTTGACCGGGTCTGACGACGCATAGTGCTGGCC
The DNA here is from genome assembly GCF_049801035.1 of Psychromarinibacter sp. S121. Lineage (NCBI taxonomy): Bacteria > Pseudomonadati > Pseudomonadota > Alphaproteobacteria > Rhodobacterales > Paracoccaceae > Psychromarinibacter > Psychromarinibacter sp. S121. Next base: position 1,297,016 of record NZ_JBNAGE010000001.1, on the reverse strand, counting down.
GAGGTTGTGCAGCGCGCGCTCGAAATCCTGCGCTGCCGATTTCTCCCACCATTCCAAAGCCTTTTCGGTGTCCTGCGCCAATCCGTTGCCCTTGTCATAGGCATCGGCCACAATGTTCTGAGCGTTGGCGTCGCCCGCCTCGGCGGCGGGCATCAGGACCTCGAGCGCGGCGGGGTAATCGCCGTCGATATAGGTCAGCCGCGCGGCGGCGATCTCGTCCTCGGTGGGCTGGGCATGGGCCGCGAGACCGGCAAGGCAGATGGCGGCGCAGACGGCGGCGGGCAGGAAAACGGTACGAAGCATGATGAATGGCTCTGACAATGGATCGAATGAACTCGGTGGCAGCTTAGTGAACCGCGTTAAGGCGTCAATCCGCCTCGGGCCGGGACTGTAGCGCCGATGTGGTTTCTTCGCGCAAAACGATGGGCGCAGAACCCGCCCTCGTGGGGGCGGGTCAAGCTGGTCGCGGCGATCATCGTGATCTGCCTGTTGCTTTATGCATACGAGCGTGTCTTCGGCTGGCCCGACTGGCTGACGCTGGAGCGGGCGCGCGCACCCAACCGCGTGGTGCGTTAGAGCACAGCCATCAAAGACCAGCCGCCGCCAGCGCCTCGACCAGCCGGTCCCGCACCACGGCGATGCGGGGACTGGCGGTCAGGTCTGCGTGGGTCGCGACCCACAGGGGCACCGACATCTCGGGCATCACACCGTCCAGCCGTTCGAGCCGGGGATCGTCACGGCCCAGTACGTCCGGCAAGACCGTGCGCCCCATGCCCGTGGCGGCCATCTCGCGCAGCGTGACGAAACTGTCCGCCGTGCCCGCGATCATGCTTGCGGGCACATGCTCGGCCACCCATTCCGCCGGGGCAGAGCGGGCCAGCACACGGGCGGGCGCGACCCAGCGGTCGCCTCCTCCGGGCGCGGCGTATATCCCGAACGACAAATCACCCGCGCGGACGCCCGCAAGATCCTCGGGCAGGTTCAGCGCGGGCCGCACCGCGATGTCGGATTGCATGCGGCCAAGGTCGAGATGCGCGTTCGAGCATTGCAGTTCCAGCCGCAGCCCCACCGCCTGCGCAGAGATATCCGCCAGAACACGCGGCAGCAGCGTATTGCACAGCGTATCCGTCGAGGTGATCCGCACCACGCCGGACAGCGGCGCCTGCGCCCCCTCGATCAGCCGGTCGACAGCCAGCACCGCCGCCTCGACATCGCGCGCCGCCTCGATCAGCCGCATGCGCTCGGGCGGCACGGCATAGCCCCGCACGGTCCGCTCGAAGATTTCACCGCCATGCCGGCCCTCGAAGGCCGCGATCCGGCGCAGCACGGTGGCGTGGTTCACGCCCAGCACCCGCGCCGCCGCCGCGACAGAGCCGTTCTCGGCCACTGCCAGCACGAAGCGCAGGTCATCCCAGTTTGCCCTCTGCATTTCCTCACATTGACGCCGCGAAAACAGCGACTGTCATTTCATTTTTTCACAGGTACCCTTTCCTACAGCAAAACCTTTTTACGGGAGAGCCAGAAATGACATTCACGCGAGCCACCTTGCTGGGCGGGATTGCAGCAACACTCGCCGCGACCGCTGTTTTCGCGGCCAGCCACGCCAACGTCGAAGGCGCGATCAAGGCGCGGCAGTCCCACATGCAGCTTTACGCCTTCAACCTCGGCATCCTCGGGAACATGGCCAAGGGCGAGGTGGCGTTCGACGCCGACGCCGCGCAGGCCGCTGCGGACAACCTTGCCGCGCTGGCCGCGATCAGTCAGGCCGCCTATTGGCCGGAAGGTTCCGACGCGGACTCGGTCGAGGGCACCAAAGCTCTGCCCGCGATCTGGGAAAGCGGATCGGACATCGGCGCCAAGGTCGCCGCGATGACCGAGGCCGCCGACGCGATGGCCGCCGCCGCGGGCTCGCTTGAAGGCGTGCAGGGCGCGATGGGCGCGCTCGGAGGTGCTTGCGGCGGATGCCATCAGACCTATCGTCAGACCAACTGAGGTTTGAACACAGGGGCACCTTATGGGCCGCATATCTTCCATCCTGGCCGTCCTGATCGTCATCGGGGCGGCCGTCTTCTGGTACGTCACACGGCCCGTCATGGCGGACGCCGAGGTTCTGGCCGGGATCGAACCCGATCTCGACCGTGGCGAATGGGTATTCTACGCGGGCGGCTGCGCCTCGTGCCATGCTCCCGAAGAAGCATCGGGCGAGGACAAGCTTGTCCTGTCGGGCGGGCGTCCGCTGGAAAGCGATTTCGGTACGTTCTACGCGCCCAATATCTCGCCCGACCCCGAACAGGGCATCGGCGACTGGTCCGCGCTGGACCTCTACAACGCGATGCACAACGGCGTTTCGCCGGAAGGCAGCCATTACTACCCGGCCTTCCCCTACACCGCCTATGTCCACGCGACGCCCGAAGACATCGTCTCGTTGCATGCCTTCCTGCAAACGCTTCCGGCCAGCGGCACGCCAAGCCAGCCGCACGAAGTAGGCTTTCCGTTCAACATCCGCCGCGCGCTGGGCGGGTGGAAGTTCCTGTTCCAGAACGACGACTATGTCGTGACCGCCGGACTGGACGAGACGACCACTCAAGGCCGCTATATCGCCGAGGCCTTGGGACACTGCGCCGAGTGCCACACCTCGCGCAACATACTGGGCGGACTGAACAAATCCGAGTGGCTGGGCGGCGCGCCAAACCCCAGCGGCCGCGGCACCATCCCGAACATCACCCCCGGCGCGCTCGACTGGTCCGAGGCGGATCTGGTGGAGTACTTCACCTCGGGCTTCACCCCGATGTTCGACAGCGCCGGCGGCCACATGGCCGACGTGGTCAGCAATCTGTCCCAGCTTCCGGAAGAGGACCGCGCCGCGCTTGCGGCTTATCTGAAAGCCGTTCCGCCCATCGAATAGGCAGACACGCCCTGCCCCGGATCACGCAGGCTTCAAACCCGCGTGATCCGGCCATGGCGCAGTCAGGCAATTTTGGCTTGGAGAACCGCGCTTTCCCGGACTAGGCTGCCGGTCATGACGGGCGAATGCCCGCGCGAAACAGGGAGGAAACCATGACCCATCTGATGGGCAGGGTCGCGCTTGCGGCCCTTGCAACTGCATTCGCTGGCGAAGCGCTCGCCGTGGAATGGAATGTCTCGGTCTGGGGCCAGCGCCGCGCCTTTACGGAACACATCGAAAAGATCGCCGAACTCGTAGAGGAGAAGTCCGGCGGTGATTTCACGATGAACGTGTCCTATGGCGGCCTGTCGAAGAACACCGAGAACCTCGACGGCATCTCGATCGGCGCCTTCGAGATGGCGCAGTTCTGCGCCGGCTATCACCGCGACAAGAACCGCGCGATCACCGTGCTGGAACTGCCCTTCATGGGCGTGTCCAACCTCGAGGAAGAGGTCGCGGTGTCGAACGCGGTCTATGCTCACCCTGCGGTGCAGGACGAGATGGCGCAATGGAACGCGAAGCTTCTGATGACCTCGCCCATGCCGCAGTACAACATCGTCGGCACCGGCGATCCGCGCACCACGCTGGCCGATTTCGACGGCATGCGCGTTCGCGCCACCGGCGGCATCGGGGACGCGTTCAAGTCCGTGGGCGCCGTGCCCACCTCGATGACCGCGTCCGAGACCTACAACGCGATGGAATCCGGCGTCGTCGACACGGTCTCCTTCGCCCAGCACGCGCACCTGTCGTTCCGCACCATCGACATCGCCGACTGGTGGACCGAGAACCTGAACCCCGGAACGGTGAACTGCCCCGTCGTGGTGAACATCGACGCCTACAACGACCTGTCGGACGAGAACCGCGCGATCCTTGACGAGTCGGTCGACGAGGCGATCGCCTATTACCTCGACAACTACGGCGAGTTGCTGAACCGCTGGGAAGAGGTTCTGGCCGAGAAGGGAGTCGAGAAGGTGCAGATCTCGGAGGAGGTTCTGGCCGAGTTCCGTGACACCGCCGGCAAGCCGATCCACGACGCATGGATCGAAGAGATGAGCGCGCAGGGTCTGCCGGCGCAGGAACTCTACGACCTCGTTCTGGAAACGCTCGAGAAAGAGCGGATGTAACCCGATCCCGCCCCGGGCCGGTCCCGGGGCGGATTTGCAAGACCGTAAGCGCATGTCCTCATCTTCCGTCCTAACCGACGACACGGCCCTGTCGCGCGCCGACCGCGCGTGGTTGCGGCTGGAGGCCACGATGAACCTGATCGGGGGCATCGTGATCTTCATGCTCGTCCTTCTGGCCGTGTGGAACGTGCTGGGCCGCAAGTTCCTTGGGATGCCGGTGCCGGGCTACGTCGACTGGACACAGCAATTCATGGCCTGTTTCGCCTTCCTCGGCCTTGCCTACTGCCAGCGCGAGGGCGGCCACATCCGCATGGACATCGTCGTCAGCCGCCTGCACGGCCGCAGCCTGTGGTTCGCAGAGCTCTTGTCGGTGATCTTCATGCTGCTGCTGACCACCGCGCTGATCTATGGCACGTGGTTCCACTTCCAGCGCTCGTTCGACTGGTCCGCTCCGATGTGGTCGCGCGACAGCTCGATCGACATCGCCTTGCCGCTGTGGCCCGCGAAGCTGCTGGTGCCGGTGGCGCTGGCTGTGCTGTGGGTCCGGCTGGCGCTTCAGATCTGGGGCTTTGGCCGCGCGCTGGTGCGCAACGACCCTGCACCGGTGGCGGTGCCGCTGATCGAGGATCCGGCCACGCAAGCCGCACATGAAGCGGAGACCGTGGAATGACCACCCCCGCCAGACCGACGAGGCCCGCGTGGACGCATTGATAGACATGAAGGCGCTGCTGGCGGACATGGACGTGTTCCGCATGTCCCTGTGGCTGACCGGTGCGCTTGTGGTGCTGGTGATGATCGGCGTGCGGGTGGCCTTCGCAACCGCGTTCATCGGGTTTCTGGGCCTGTGCCTGTTCTTCATGTCGAAGCAGGGGTTCGACAAGGGTCTGATCACCGCGATGAAGCTGGCGGGCCAGATCCCGCATTCCAAGTCCACGACCTATTCGCTGTCGCTGATCCCGACCTTCATCCTGATCGGCTATCTGGCCTATTACGCCGGTCTGACCCGCTATCTGTTCGAAGCGGCGCGGCGCTGGGTCGGCTGGCTGCCCGGCGGGCTGGGCGTGGCCACCGTGTTCGCCACCGCGGGCTTCGCGGCGGTCAGCGGCGCATCGGTCGCGACCTCTGCGGTCTTCGCCCGCATCGCGATCCCCGAGATGCTGAAGATCGGCTACGACAAGCGCTTTGCGGCGGGTGTGGTGGCGGCGGGCGGCACGCTGGCGTCGCTGATCCCGCCGTCCGCGATCCTCGTGATCTACGCCATCATCGTCGAGCAGTCGGTCGGCAAGCTGCTGCTGGCGGGCTTCCTGCCCGGCGCGGTCTCGGCGCTGATCTATGCCGCGCTGATCATCGGGCTGGCGCGGATGCGGCCTTCGCTCGGACCGCCGGTCGGCGGCTTCACGTGGCGCGAACGGCTTGCGTCGCTGCCCGGCACCACGCCGATTCTGCTGGTGATCGCGATCATCGTCTACTCCATCTACTTCGGCTGGGCCACGCCGACCGAGGCAGGCGCCTTGGGGGCCTTCGTGGTGCTGGTGATGGCGCTGTGGCAGGGCATGCGCTGGGGCCAGTTGCGGGGCGCGCTGATGGAAGCCGCGAAGCTGACCGTGATGATCTTCACGATGATCTGGGGTGTGCTGATCTACGTCCGCTTTCTTGGCTTCGCCAAACTGCCCGAGGCCTTCGCGGACTGGATCGGTTCGCTGGACCAGCCGGCCTATCTGACGCTGCTGATGATCCTGCTGGCCTATGTCGTGCTAGGCATGTTCATGGACGCCATCGGCATGCTGATCCTGACTTTGCCGGTGACCTTCCCGGCGGTTCTGGCGCTGAACGGCGCGGTCGGCGGCGAACCCGGCGCGCTGGGCATGACGTCCGAGGAATGCGGCATCTGGTTCGGCATCATCGTGGTGAAGATGGCCGAGCTTTGCCTGATCACACCACCAATCGGCCTGAACTGTTTCGTGGTGGCGGGCGTGGCGCAGGACAACAAGCTGCCGATCTCGGTGCAGGACGTGTTCCGGGGCGCCTCGCCCTTCTTCATCGCGGACGTGGTGACGGTGGCGGTGCTGATCGCCTTCCCCGGCATCGTGCTGTGGCTGCCGAACCTACTGTGACCCGGTCCTAGCCGCCGGTGCAGGGCGTCAGGTCCAGCCGGATCACCGCCTTCTGGTTCCAGTCCGTTTCAAGCCCCGAGACGTTCACCCACAGCACGCCATCCTCGACCCGCAGGCGCTTGCCGCTGATCGGCAGCGTCGTCGCTTCGGGGTCGAGGCGCGCGCCGGTCAGCACCGGGCAGCCGTCGCCGAAGTCGATGACGTAGCCGTTGAAGCGGGCCTTGTAGAACTCTTGCGGGCCGGTCTGCGAGAAGTCGAGCGTCACCGAGTCCGCATCCGCGTCGACCATCAGCGGGATCAGGTCGAAACCCGCCTTGCGGCCCAGCGTCTCGACGTCCAGTTCGACGCGCGGCCCCACGGGCGCGGTCAGGACCGTCGTCTCGAACATCGGCTGATCCGGGTCGTCCCACGTTTCGATGTGAAAGCTAAGGGTCCGGCCATCCAAGCCATCGGCCAGCACCGAAGCCGGCAGAAACGCCAGCAACACCAGAAACATGCGCATCAACTGTCGTCCGTAATCGAATAGGGTTCGGCAAGCATTGCGGCGGTTTGGGCAGCCTTGCAAGAGGTTTCGCGCCGCCATGGCGGAACCAGCGCCGTCGGGCCGAGCCAGCGCGCCGTTGCTCCCGTTCCCAGCTTGAACCGCGCCAGCCCCGGCGCGTTCACCGTGTCGAGCGGACCAAGGTCCAGCCGCGCCCGCCCGTGCCGCGCGAAATGGCGCATCGCCTGCCACAGCAAAAGGTGGTGCGCCGAGACCGCCCTGCCCTCCGGCCCGTTCCAGCCAATGTGGTAGGTCGCGCCGGGGGCATGGTCGAGGAACAGCATCGCCGCGACCGTGTCGCCCTTCAGGCGGGCGGTAAACAGGCGCGGCGGCGGCCCCTTGCAGGCGGTCCATGCCGCAAGAAAGGCGGGAGGCAAGCCACGATAGCCGCGCGTCTTCGCCTGCGCCCGGTCGAGGGAAAGAAGCCAGTCGAGATCGGCGGCAGAAGGTGCGGTCACGGACACCTTGAGGCCCGCAGCTTCCGCTTTGACAAGCCGGTTGCGCCATTTCTGATGCAGGCGGCAGCGCATGATCGCGGGCTCGGGGGCCAGCGGAACCTCGGCCATGCAAACGGGCGTGACCAACGGCACCGTGCCCGGCACCCGGCCTTCCGCCACGCAAAGCAGCAATCGAGGACCGCCGCCGGGCAGCGCGCGGCGCAGGGCATGCAGCGCGGCGCAGGTGTCGCCCTGCGCCACATGCCAGACCGGCCCGCGCGACAGCCAGCCCAGCCGCAGCGGCCCGACACGGCGCACAACGACCTGCGCCAGTCCCAGAAAGCAGCCGCCGTGCCAAAGCTCTGCCCGACGCACGGTGCCGCCCATCGCCTGCACCGCCGCGCCGTACCGCCAGCTTTGCTGCAGCGCACCGGCGTTGGGTGACAGCGCAGCGGTCCACGCGCGTTCGGTCAGGCTGTCCCAGCGTATCTCCACCCGCTCAGGATGCGGGCCGAAGGTCTAACGGGCCGTTAACGGGGACGCTTAACCGGGTCGCAACGATTTCAGGGCAAGCTGGCGGATATGAAACGGAAACCGCACACCGTCATGGGCCGGTACATCCCGCCACCGCGTCCGACCGTCTGGACGGGCCTGCTGGTCGCGACCGCCGGGTCGGCGGTGTTCCTTGTCGGCCTGTCGCTGTTCAACCTGCTGTTCCGGGGCGCGCCCTAGCGGTACAGCAGCGACTTACCGTCCATGAAGACATGCACCTTCGACGGGTCCGCCGTCAGCCGCAGGTTCTGGCCGCGCTGGTCGGCGTGGATGCCGGGCAGCTTCGCGACCAGCGGGTCCTGACCGCGCTCGGACACGAAATACAGCAGCGTCACCTCGCCAAGCGCCTCGACGATATCCACCTGCCCGTCGACCGCGTACTGGTCGCCGGTGGCGATCGTCAGGTCCTCGGGGCGAATGCCCACGTTGACGGTCTTGCCCATGTCGGCCTCGGTCGTGGGGACGTGCGACACAGCCGTCCCCTCGCCATCAAGATCGACGGTGGTCTGCGGACCGGTGCCGACGATCTTCCCCGGCAGCAGGTTCATCGAGGGCGAGCCGATGAACTGCGCCACGAATTCGTTCTCGGGCTTCTCGTACAGCTCAAGCGGGGTGCCGACCTGGCTGATGCCCTTGTCGGCCAGCACCACGATCCGCGTCGCCAGCGTCATCGCCTCGACCTGATCGTGGGTGACGTAGATCATCGTGGACTCGGGCATCGACTCTTTCAGCTGCGCGATCTCGATCCGGGTCGCCACCCGCAGCGCGGCGTCGAGGTTGGAAAGCGGTTCGTCGAACAGATAGACCTTCGGGTCGCGCACGATGGCCCGGCCGATGGCGACCCGCTGCCGCTGACCGCCGGACAGCGCCTTGGGCAGGCGGTCGAGGTACGGCTCCAGCTGCAGGATCTTCGCCGCGCGCGTCACGGCGGCGTCGATCTCTTCCTTCGTCTTCTTCGCGATCTTCAGCGAGAAGCTCATGTTGTCCCGCACCGTCATGTGCGGGTACAGCGCGTAAGACTGGAACACCATGGCGATCCCGCGCTGGGCGGGCGGGACGTCATTCACCAGAATATCGTCGATCTCCAGTGTGCCCGCGCTGATCTTCTCCAGCCCCGCGATCATCCGCAGAAGCGTGGACTTGCCGCAGCCCGAGGGGCCGACGAACACGATCAGTTCGCCGGTTTCGATCTCGAGATTGATGCCCTTCAAAACCTCGACGGAACCGCCATAGGTCTTGCCGACATCCTTCAGCTTGAGGTCCGCCATGGTTCTTCTTCCTCCTAGCCGTTCTTGACGCCGAAGTAGGCCGCATGCGGGGCCAGCGTCACGGTCTTACCTTGTTCCGTGGTATCGTAGGGCGCATCCGCCGCGCGGGTCCAGTCGCCGTCCGGCAGATCGACCGTCGCTTCGGCGCCCGCGAAGTTGAACGCGCACACCAGCGTCTCGCCGTCATGGCTGCGCGACATGACCAGCGTTTCGGGCGTCGCCGAATGGACCGTCAAAGTGCCCTTCGCAAAGGCCGGGTGCTGCGCGCGGAACGCGATCATCGCGCGGTAGAACGCCAGCGTCGAGCCAGCGTCGTCGTCCTGCACCGACACGGCGCGGTTGACGTGTTCCATCGCCACCGGCAGCCACGGCTTGGCTTCCGAGAAGCCGCCGTTGTGGTTGTCGCGGCTCCAGACCATCGGCGTCCGGCAGCCGTCGCGGCCCTTGAACTTGGGCCAGAAGCGGATGCCATAGGGGTCTTGCAGATCCTCGAAGGCAACATAGGCCTCTGTCAGGCCCAATTCCTCGCCCTGATACAGGCAGACCGAGCCGCGCAGGGTCAGCAGCAGCGACGCCGCGAGACGCAGCCCCGCCTCGTCCATGTGCCAGCGCGACGGGTGCCGCACAACGTCGTGGTTCGAGAAGGCCCAGCAAGCCCAGCCGTCGCCGATGCCTTCCTCGTAATCGTTCAGCACCTGCGCCACGTGGTCGCCCGACAGCGGCTGGTTGGCGAGGAAGTCGAACCCGTAGGTCATGTGGACCTTGTCGCCGTCCGAGGTATAGGCCGCCTGAATCTCCATTCCGCGCTGCGCTTCGCCCACCTCGCCCACGGCGGTCGAGCCGGGGTACGCGTCCAGCACGGCGCGGAAGCGTTTCAGGAACTCGAGGTTCTCGGGCTGGTTCTTGGAATACAGGTGGTTTTGCCAGTTGTACGGGTTCACCGCCGGCGCGGTCTTGTCGTTCCGCTCGGACGGGTCCAGCGCCGGGTTGTCGCGCAACTCTTTGTCGTGGAAGTAGAAGTTGATCGTGTCCAGACGGAAACCATCGACGCCGCGTTCCAGCCAGAAGCGGGTGATATCCAGCAACTCGTCCTGCACATCCGGGTTGTGCAGGTTCAGGTCGGGCTGCGAGGTCAGGAAGTTGTGCAGGTAGTACTGCATCCGCTCGCCGTCCCATTCCCACGCCGAGCCGCCGAAGATCGACAGCCAGTTGTTGGGCGGCGATCCGTCCGGCTTGGCGTCGGCCCAGACGTACCAGTCCGACCGCGCGTTGTCCGCCGAGGCGCGGCTTTCCTTGAACCACGGATGGTCCTCGGACGAGTGCGAGATCACGAGGTCGATCAGCACCTTCAGCCCCAGCTCGTGCGCCCGCTCGATCAGCGCGTCGAAGTCGCCCAGCGTGCCGAACATCGGGTCGACGTCGCGGTAGTCCGAGACGTCATAGCCGAAGTCCAGCATCGGCGACTTCATGAAGGGCGAGATCCAGATCGCATCCACGCCCAGCGACGCGATGTGCGGCAGACGGTGGATGATCCCGGCAAGATCGCCGACGCCGTCGCCGTTCGAGTCCTGATAGCTGCGCGGATAGATCTGGTAGATCACCGCGCCGCGCCACCAGTCGGGGTCCGAGGCGGAGTTGTCGGGTTGCGGGATTTGGGGGTCGAGGAGGTTCACGATTTACTGCCTTACTTGACGGATCCGGCCAACAGGCCGCGGACCAGGTATTTCTGCATGAAGAAGAACACGACCAGCGGCACCGCGATCGACACGAACGCCGCCGAGGCGAGGATTTCCCAGTTGCCGCCCCGCGTCCCCAGAAGCTCGACGATCTGGTTGGTCATCACGGTCGTCTCGCCGGTGGCGTCGATCAGGAAGACCTTGGCGACCAGCAGGTCATTCCACGTCCACAGGAACTGGAAGATCGCGAAACTGGCCAGCGCCGGGAACGACAGCGGCAGGATGATGCGGGTGAAGATCTGGAAATCGGTGGCGCCGTCGACCTTGGCGTTTTCGATGATGTCGCGCGGCAGGCCGACCATGTAGTTGCGCAGCAGGTAGACCGCCAATGGCAGGCCGAAGCCCGTGTGCGCCAGCCAGACGCCCAGATAGCCCTTGCCGATGCCGATGTTCAGGTGAAGCTTAAGCAGCGGGATCAGCGCCAGCTGCAGCGGCACGACCAGCAGCGCCACGATATAGGCGATCAGCAGCGCGCGGCCGGGAAAGTCCATCCACGCCAGCGCATAGGCCGCGAAGGCCGCGATCACGATGGGAATGACCGTCGCCGGGATCGTCACCGTCAGCGTCGACATGAAGGCGCGGCTCATGTTGTCGGTGGTCTGCGCCCCCGCCGCCCGCCCCGAGGACAGGCCGAACAGCGCGATCAGCGCCGCGAACAGAAGGATGCCGCCGATATAGGGCAGCCACGGCCCGATGCCGCGTTCGGTATCGCGGAAGATGTACCACAGCACACCGCCGAAGATCAGCGACGCGATGGCGTAGATCACGATGTTCTGCGCCACGTCCTTGCCCAGCACCGTGTCGTAGTTCGACATGGTGAACTCGGGCGGCACCGTTGAAACCACGAAGATCCGCTGGCCGCGCCCCGAAGGTTCCTCGGCGCTTTCAAGGCGATAGCTGCCGTCATCCTGAACGGTGATGGTGCCGCCGCCGCGCAACTCGGCGGTCTCGCCCGCCTCGTAGGCGCTGAAATCGCGGGCCGAGGTGCCCCATGCCGACACCGTCAGCGCGCCACGGTCCGCCTGTTCGAACAGGTTGCCCTCGATCACGTAAAGGTCGCCCTCGCGCACCGCGCTGTCGGCGTCCCCGGTCCGCAGGGTCAAGTTCTGCTCTTGCGGGAAGACGGCCTTCCACCAGCCCGACGCGGCGATCTGGTCGGCGGTGCGGAAGGACGAGATGAACAGGCCCACGGTGGGCAGCATCCAGAGAAACACCAGCGCGGCGACCGAGATGTGGACCGCCCATGTCAGGCTGGATTTGGAACCGGCGATATTGTCCATTGCGTGTTCCCCCTGCCCTCAGCGCATTTCTTTGCGCGCGTTGCGCACGTTCCAGATCAGGATCGGCGTCACCAGCACCATGATGAACATGGCCGCCGCCGAGCCGACGCCCCAGTCAAGGGTGCGGAACAGCTTGTCGTACATGTAGTTCGCCAGAACCTGCGTCTGCCATTGCCCGTTGGTCATGGCGAAGACGATGTCGAAGACCTTCAGCACGACCAGCGTGATCGTCGTCCAGACCACCACGATGGTTCCCATGATCTGCGGCACCTTGATCTTGAAGAAGATCTGGAACGGGTTCGCGCCGTCGATGATCGCGGCCTCGATGGTCTCTTCCGGGATGCCGCGCAGCGCCGCCGACAGGATCACCATGGCAAAGCCGGTCTGGATCCAGATCAGCACGATCATCAGGAAGAAGTTGTTCCAGAAGGGAATGGTCAGCCACTGCTGCGGCTCTGCCCCGCCGAGACCAAGGTAGATGGCGTTCAGGATACCGATCTGTTCCTGCCCAAGCGGCTTGGCGTCGTAGACGAATTTCCAGATCACCGAGGCGCCGACGAAGCTGATCGCCATCGGCATGAACACCAGCGACTTGGCGATGCTGCCCCACTTGATCCGGTCGGTCAGTTGCGCGGCCAGCAGGCCGAAGGCGGTGGACAGGCCGGGGACGACCAGAAGCCACAGGAAGTTGTTGCGCACCGCCTCCCAGAACTTCGTCTCACCGAACATTTTCTGATGGTTTTCAAGCCCCACGAACGCGCCGCCTTGCGACCGGCTGGTCAGCGACAGGCGCAGCGTCTCGAACACCGGGTAGGTCAGGTACAGCGTCAGGGCGAACATCGCGGGAAACAGGAACAGCCACGGGCGCACCATGTTCGCGCGGTTGATATTGCGGCCGATATTGGCGCCGCGGGCCGGGAAGATCACCTTGTCGAGGATCAGGTTCGAGAAATAGAAATACCCGATACACCCTCCCACGCCGACGACGATTGTGACGAGCGCCTGCAACGCTGGGCTCATGGCGTGTCCTCCCCGATGGTCCGTTCCGGATCGTCCGGGCCATCAGCGGCCCGGACGGTTGTCTTGCAGCGGTGCGATCCGCTTACTTCAGCGCGTCCCAGCTGTTCTGGATCTCGGTCGCGACCGCTTCGGCGTCCTTGCCGCCCGCGTAGTCGACCATGCCGGTCCAGAAGCTGCCGGCGCCCACGCCGCCCGGCATCAGGTCCGATGCGTCGAAGCGGAAGGTGGTGGCCGAAAGCAGGATCTCGTTCATCTGGCGCTGGCTGTCGCTGGCGAAGGCGTCGAGGTTCACGCCGGTGTGCGGCGTCAGGAAGCCCGACAGGCCCATCCAAATCTCGTGCGCCTCGGGCGTTTGCAGGAACGCGATCAGCTCATGCGCCGCCTCGTTCTCGTTGGTGATCGCCCAAAGCGTACCGGCGCCCAGCACCGGGGTGCCAAGGTCCTTCTCGGCGTAGGCCGGGAAGTAGAAGAAGTCGGCGTCGACGCCCACTTCGGTGCCTTCCGGGAAGAACGCCGGGATGAACGAGGCCTGACGGTGCATCATGCACTGTGCGGGCACGTCGAACAGGCCCTTGGGCGAGTCACGGAAGTCGGTCGACGCCACCGCGCCACGGCCGCCGGACACCTTGTCGTCCTCGATGAAGGACCCGAATTCCTCGATCGCGGCGACGATGCGTTCGTCGTTGAACGGGATCTCGTTGCTGACCCAGCCGTCATAGACCTCGGGCGGCTGCGTGCGCAGGACAAGATCCTCGACCCAGTCGGTCGCCGGCCAGCCGGTCGCGCCGCCAGAGCCCAGACCGACGCACCACGGCGTTTCGCCGTCGGCAATCATCTGCTCTTCAAGCGCCTTCAGGTCTTCCATCGTCTCGGGGATCTCGTAGCCGAAGTCCTCGAAGTTCTCGGGCACGTACCAGACCAGCGATTTCACATCGACCTTGTAGAAGAAGCCATACAGCGCCGGGCCGTCGGGGCCTTCATAGGTGCCGAGATCGACCCACGACTGACCGGCGGCGTAGTTCTCGCCGACCCAGCTTGCCACGTCCTCACCCAACGGCGTCAGGAACCCGCGCGACGCCATGTCGGCGGCCAGACCGGGCTGCGGGAAGATCGCGATATTCGGGGCCGAGCCGGCCTCGGCGTCGACGACGATCTGCTGTTCGAAACTGTCCGAACCGACGTAGCGGACATCGTGGCCCGACTGTTCGGCGAAGGCGCCAAGCACCTGTTCGACCATCTCCTGGTCCGGGCCAAGCCACGGGCCGAAAACCGTCAGCTGCTCGGCGTTGGCCATGCCGGCCGTCAGCGCGACAGCTGCGGCGCCTGAATAAAGTACGTGTTTCATAGGGTATCCCTCCCGGTTCGGCGCTGTGCGCCTTTCCACTGAACGAAGCGCCGGATCTCACCAAAGCGCTTTGGGCGATGAAAGGCTCTTTGATTGGTAATTAACTGTCAACCGGGATTCGTCAAACGGGCAAAATGTAACAGTTATTTCTGCACCTGCATTGACGCACCGCAGAATGCTTAGTCTTTGACCTTCTGTCCGGCGGGCTCTAGGGTCAAAGATACGCTCAAAGCGCTTTGGCGTCGTCCGCGGCGCCCCGCTCGAATGATCTGCTGCCCATGAACCTCAAGCAACTCTCTGAAACCCTTGGACTTTCCCAGACAACCGTCAGCCGCGCGCTGAACGGCTATCCCGAGGTTGCAGAGGCCACCCGCCGCAAAGTGCTGGAAGCTGCGCAAGCGCATAATTACCGCCCGAACGCGCGCGCGAAAAGCCTGGCGACCGGCCGGTCCATGGCGATCGGCCACGTGATTCCAGTCTCCGCCAAGCACGAGATGGTAAACCCGATCTTCGCCGACTTCGTGGCGGGCGCAGGCGAAGCCTATCTGCAGCATGGCTTCGACATGGTGCTGTCGCTGGTGCCCGACGACGGCGAGGAAGCCGCCTATCGCGAGCTTGCCGCGAAACGGTCCGTGGACGGCATCATCGTACACGGCCCCCGCACCGACGACGAGCGCATCGCCATGCTGCGCGACATCGGCCTGCCCTTCGTGGTCCACGGCCGCATGTCCCGCCATGCGGACGATTACGACTGGGTCGACGTCAACAACCTGCGCGCTTTCTACCGCGCGACCGAGTTCCTGCTGGACCTCGGCCACCGCCGCATCGCGCTGATCAACGGGCTGGTGTCGATGGATTTCGCCGCCCGCCGCCTTGACGGCTTCACGCAGGCGTTGGCCACGCGCGGCATCGCCCCCGACCCGGACCTGATCCGTTCCGACGAGATGACCGAGGCTTACGGCTATCGCTCTGCCGGAGAGATGCTGGACCTTGCCGACCCGCCGACCGCCTTCCTGTGCTCGTCGATCATCGCCGCACTCGGGGTGCGCCGCGCGATCGAGGCGCGCGGGCTGGCGATGGCGCGTGACGTGTCGATCATCACCCACGACGACGACCTCAGCTATCTGTCGAACCGCGGCGAGGTGCCGATCTTCACGGCAACCCGCTCATCCGTGCGCGACGCGGGGCGGCTTTGTGCCGAGCGCGTCATCTCGTTGGTACAGAACCCTGTTCAGCCTGCGCAGCAGGTCCTACTTGAAGCCGACCTGACCGTGGGCCAGTCCACCGGACCGGCCCCGGCCCGCACCGCCCGAGACACCTGACCGACCTCCCGGTCCGGACCCGAACCACGAGGACTACATGAGACATACCCGCGCCGACTTCCCGAAGGATTTCATCTTCGGGGCCGCAACCTCTTCCTACCAGATCGAGGGCCACGGACAGGGCGGCGCAGGCCGCACCCAGTGGGACGACTTCGCCGCAACCCCCGGCAACGTGGTGCGCGCAGAGAACGGGGCACGCGCCTGCGACCACTACAACCGGTTCGAGGAAGACCTTGATCTGGCTGCGGGAATGGGCCTTGACGCCTACCGCTTCTCGACCTCGTGGGCGCGCGTTCTGCCCGAGGGCACCGGCACGCCCAACCCCGAGGGACTGGATTTCTACGACCGCCTTGTTGACGCGATGCTGGCCCGTGGGCTGAAGCCGTTTCCGACGCTGTATCACTGGGAACTGCCCTCGCCGCTGGTCGACAAGGGCGGCTGGCGCAACCGCGACATTGCCGAATGGTTCGGCGAGTTCACCGAGGTCATCATGGGCCGCATCGGCGACCGCGTCCACGCCGCCGCGCCGATCAACGAGCCGTGGTGCGTGGCGTGGCTGAGCCACTTCATGGGCGCGCATGCGCCCGGCGTTCGCGATATCCGCGCCGCGGCCCGCGCGATGCACCACGTCCTGCTGGGCCACGGCCGCGCGATCGAGGTGATGCGCGGTCTGGGCATGAAGAACCTCGGCGCGGTGACGAACCACGAATACGTTCTGCCCGCCGACGAATCCGACGAGGCCGCCGCCGCCGCGCGCATGTACGACGGCATCTACAACCGGTGGTTCCTAAGTGGCATCTACTCGGGTACCTACCCGCCCGACGTGCTGGACATGCTGGAAGCGCACATGCCGAAGGGTTGGGAGGATGACATGAAGTCCATCTCGCAACCCGTTGATTGGGCTGGCATCAACTACTACACCCGCAAGCTTGTCTCGCCCGGAGACACCGGCCTTCCCGGCGACCTGCACGAAGGTGTCGGCGACCTGCCGCAGACCACGATGGGTTGGGAGATCTATCCCGAGGGCCTTTACGGCATGCTGACCCGCGTCGGTCAGGCCTATGCCCGCAACATTCCGATCTACGTGACCGAGAACGGCATGTCGGCATCGGACGTGATCCAGAACGGCGAGGTCCACGACCAGCACCGGATCGACTATCTCAACATCCACATGGACGCGGTGCAGAAGGCGATCTCGGAAGGGATCGACGTGCGCGGCTATTTCATCTGGTCGCTGCTGGACAACTACGAATGGGCGCTTGGCTATGAAAAGCGGTTCGGCCTGATCCACGTGGACTTCGACACGCTGGAACGGACGCCGAAACAGTCCTATCACGCGCTGAAGACCGCGCTGAAGAGGTAGCCCATGGCCCGCACTCCCGACCGCTACTCGCTTGTCGCCGACATCGGCGGCACCAACACACGGGTGGCCCTTGCCGAACGCCTGCGCGTCGTACCGGAAACGGTGCGCCGCTACCGCAACGCGGATTATCCCGGGCTCGACTCGGTCCTGCGCGAATTCCTCGAAGCCGAGGGCGGCGTGGACTGCTCGGGCGCCTGTGTGGCGGTCGCGGGGCCGGTGCGGGACGGCGTAGGGCAGTTGACGAACCTCGACTGGCGGATCGACGCGGCCAGCGTGGCGAAATCCGCGCAGGCCGAGACGGTCTCGATCCTGAACGACCTGCAGGCGCAGGGCTTCGCGCTGGAACATCTTGCGCCCGACAGCCTGCGCCCGATCATCCCGATGCCCGACGCCGCGCCCGATGCCACCCGTCTGGTCGTCGGTGCGGGCACCGGCTTCAACTCGGCCACCGCCTATCACACCCGCCGCGGCCGCATCGTTCCGCCCGCCGAGGCAGGCCACGCCAACATGCCGATCCGCAACGAGGCCGACCTCCGGCTGGCGAAGTTCGTCGAAACCGCGCACGGCTTTCCGGGCATCGAGGATGTTCTGGCCGGACGCGGGCTGGAACGGATCTATGCATGGGTCGGGCACGAGGCCGGCGACCTGCGCGAGAAGCGCGCCGCCGACATCATGGCGGGCCTCGCCGATGGCAGCGATCCGAGGGCCGAGGAAACGGCGAAGGTCTACGTTCGACTGTTCGGCTCGGTCATCGGCAACCTCGCGCTGAACGTGCTGCCCTTCGGTGGCATCTACCTGATCGGCGGCGTCGCCACCGCCTTCGCCCCCTATCTCGAACGGTTCGGCTTTACCGAGGCGTTCCGCGACAAGGGCCGCTTTGCCGGCTTCATGGGCAACTTCGGCGTCTCGGTGGTCGAGGACGACTATGCCGCGCTGACCGGCTGTGCGAGCCACCTGGAAGAGGTGATGTCGCACGACACCTGAGGCGGTAAACCCCGGAAGGCGCCCTACCCGAGCGCCTTCCAGATCATCCGCACCGCGATCAGCGCCAGCAGGGCAAGGATGATCCGGTCGAACAGCTTCGCGGGCACGAAGCGCGCGATGTAGTTGCCCACCGGCATGAAGGCCAGAAGCGGCACGATGGCGGCGACGCCGTAGGCCACCAGTTGCCAGTCCATCAGCCCATAGGCCCAAAGCACCGGGATCTGCACCACCGACATCAGCGCGAAAAAGACCGAGATCGTGGCAAGGAAGGCCAGCCGGTCCAGCCGCATCGCGTTCAGGAAGCTGATCGAGACCGGCGCCGAGATGCCCGTGGCCCCTTGCAGGTTGCCCGCCACGAAGCCCGCGGGCCAGACGACCCGCAGTGCAGCCGGATAGCTTAGCCCCCAGTCGGGCCGCGCCAGCCGGAACGCGATGTAGAACAGCACGGTCACCGCCACCGCCAGCAGCAGCAGGTTCGACGGCACCAGTGCGAGGATCACGCTGCCGGTGCCCGCGCCGATCGCGCCGGACAAGGCAAGGCCCAATGTGAACGGACGCGGCAGCCTTGATTTCCGATACTGCCAGCCCTGCCACAGGTTGCTGAAAAGGTTGGGAATCACCATCACGGCGACCGCCAGCTTCACGTCGAAGAACAGCGCCAGAACCGGCACCGCCACCACCGGCGCCCCTGCCCCGACCGCGCCTTTCAGCAGCCCGCCAAGCGCCAGAGCCACGAAGATAAGCGCGAACTCGCCCACCAACTCGGCGCTCATGCGCAGGGCCTGTTAGCGTCGGTCATGTCGGGGGGTCCTCCCATTTACTTCGCGGCCCCGATGGGTCAGACCAAGGGGAGTTGTCCGCCTCCGTAAAGGTCCCCGCATCGTGCTGCAACGCCATGATCGTTCCAAGTTCACCCAGCTTCGCGAACTTCTTCAGTCGAAGGACCTGTCCTTCCTGATGGAGGCGCATTCCGGCCTGTCGGCCAAGATCGTCGAAGAGGCCGGCTTCGGCGGCGTCTGGGCCTCGGGCCTGTCGATCTCGGCCACGCTGGGGGTGCGCGACAACAACGAACTTTCGTGGACGCAGGTGCTGGACGTGCTGGAATACATGTCCGACGCGACCACTGTGCCGATCCTCGTGGACGGCGACACCGGCTATGGCAACTTCAACAACTTCCGCCGCCTGGTGAAGAAGC
The DNA here is from genome assembly GCF_049801035.1 of Psychromarinibacter sp. S121. NCBI lineage: Bacteria > Pseudomonadati > Pseudomonadota > Alphaproteobacteria > Rhodobacterales > Paracoccaceae > Psychromarinibacter > Psychromarinibacter sp. S121. The sequence continues at coordinate 1,277,791 of NZ_JBNAGE010000001.1, read as the reverse complement.
TGTGCCAGCGTGGCATCGCGGGCGTCTGCATCGAGGACAAGATCTTCCCAAAGACGAACAGCTTCCTCAGCGAGGGCGACGACCTTGCCGACATCGAAGAGTTCTGCGGCAAGATCAAAGCGGGCAAGGACACGCAGGAACACCCGGATTTCTCGGTCGTGGCCCGGATCGAGGCGCTGATCGCGGGTCAGGGCATGGACGAGGCGCTGAAGCGCGCCGACGCCTATGCCGACGCGGGCGCCGACGCTCTGGTGATCCATTCGCGCAAGCGCGACGCCGACGAGATCCTTGAATTCAACCGGCTGTGGGACCATTCGCGCTGCCCGGTGATCGTCATCCCGACCAAGTATTACCGCACGCCCACCGACCAGTTCCGCGACGCGGGCGTGTCGACGGTGATCTGGGCCAACCACAACCTGCGCGCCGCGATCCAGTCGATGCGCGAGGTCAGCCGCAAGATCTTCGAACAGCAGACGCTGCTGGAAATCGAAAGCGAGGTCGCGCCCCTCGAGGACGTCTTCGCGCTGGCCAATGCCAGCGAGCTGGAAGAGGCCGAGAAGGTCTATCTTGCCGCGCAGCCCGAACGGTCCGCCGTGATCCTCGCCGCCACGCGCGGCAGCGACCTTGGCGCGCTGACCGAGGACCGGCCCAAATGCATGGTCAACGTGCGCGGCCAGTCCATCCTTGCCCGCCAGTTGGATGCCTTCCGGCGCGAGCACGTGAAGAACGTCACCGTGGTCGCCGGCTACTGCCACGACGCGGTCGAGGGCGAGAACATCTCGAAGGCGCTGAACCCGGACTACGCCACCACCGGCGAGGCGGCCTCGCTCGCCTGCGCCCGCGATGCCCTGACCGGGGCCGCGATCGTGGGCTACGGCGATATCGTGTTCCAGCCGTTCTTCGTCAGCCTCTTGGGCGACCGGACCGAGGATTTCGTGGTTCTGGTCGATCCCAACCTGACCGGCACCGACAAGGACCGCGACCTGGTGGCCTGCTCCGCGCCCTACGAGGGCGGGTTCGCGACCGGTGCCGCGCCGAAAGTCCGCCAAATCGGCGAGGTGGACGCAGCGGACGGCCAGTGGGTCGGCCTGCTGGGCATGTCGGCGGACGGCACCGCCAAGCTGCGCGCGGAACTCGACCGGATGGAGGCCGAAGGCGTGCTGGCGCAGGCCGACATGGCCGCCGTGCTGACCCGCCTGATGGCGCGCGGCGAAACGGTGCGGGCGATTTACGTGTCCGGCAACTGGGCCAACGTCAACGACCTTGCCGACCTCTCCGAAGCCCGGAACACGATGTGATGACCGCCTTGCAGGCCCCCGGAATGTCCGAGAAAATTCGGCTTTCCCGATGATCGACGCTCCTGACTTCATCGCCGCCGCCGCCGAGCGCGGCATCTCGTTCTGGACGGGTGTTCCCTGTTCCTTCCTGACCCCGCTGATGAACGCGGTGATCTCCAGCTCCGACGCCGCCTATGTCGGCGCGGCCAGCGAGGGCGAGGCCGTGGCCATCGCCGCCGGCGCATGGCTCGCCGGGCGCGAGACGGCCGTGATGTGCCAGAACTCGGGACTTGGGAATACGGTCAACCCGCTGACCTCGCTGAACTTTCCGTTCCGCATCCCGACGCTGGTGTTGACCACGTGGCGCGGTCAGCCCGGCATTGGCGACGAGCCGCAGCACGAACTGATGGGCCAGATCACGCAAGGGCTTTTGGATCTGGTGCAGGTGCCCAACGCGCCCTTCCCGGCCAGCGCCGCCGCCATCGGCCCCGCTTTGGACACCGCGATGGCGCGGATGGCGGAAACGTCGCTGCCCTTCGGTTTCGTGCTGCCAAAGGGCGGCGTGGCCAAGTCGCCGCTGGACGAAACGCCGGTCGCCGCGCGCCCCGCCTGCACGCCCGAAGGCGCCTTCACCGCCGCCGAACCGCCGCGCCGGGTCGAGGTGCTGGACCTTATCCGTGCCTCGGTGCCCGATGACACGGGGCTGATCGCCACCACCGGCTATTGCGGGCGCGAATTGTATGCGCTCGATGACGCGCCCGCGCATCTTTACACCGTCGGGTCCATGGGCGGCGCAAGCGCCATCGGCCTTGGCGCGGCGCTGAACACGGACCGCGAGATCGTCGTGCTGGACGGCGACGGCGCGGCGCTGATGAAGCTGGGCAACCTTGCCACCATCGGGGCCGAGCAACCGGCGAACCTGACTCACGTTATCCTCGACAACGGCATCCACGAAAGCACCGGCGGCCAGCGCACCGTGTCGCCCGGCGTCGACTTCGCCACCGTCGCCAGCGCCTGCGGCTATGCCTTCGCGGGCCGCGCCGACACGCTTGAGGATTCTGGCACGCTGCTGCGCGCCGCTCTTGCAACCCCCGGCCCGCGCCTTCTGCATCTGAAGGTCTCGCCCAGCCGGATCGAGAACCTGCCCCGGCCCAAGGTGACGCCGGAAACCGTCGCCCGCCGCTTCCGCGAGTATCTTGCATGACCGACACGCCGCTTTTGCTGACCCCCGGCCCGCTGACCACCACCGAAAGCGTGAAACGCGCGATGCTGCGCGACTGGGGGTCCCGCGACCCGGAGTTCGAGGCGCTGACCGCCGGGGTGCGACAGGGTCTGCTGCGGATCGCAAACGCCGGCGACGACTATACCGCCGTCCCCTTGCAGGGCTCGGGCACCTTCGCGGTCGAGGCGATGATCGCCTCGCTGGTCGCGCCCGACGATGGCATCCTCGTGGTGTCGAACGGCGCCTACGGCAAGCGGATCGCCGAGATCTGCGCCCGCATGGGCCTGCGCCACAGCGTGCTGGACCTGCCCGACCGCGCGCCGGTGCCCGCCGCCGCCGTGGCCGAGGCGCTGGCCAGCGGCGGGCCGTTCCGTTTCGCCGCCGTCGTGCATTGCGAGACGACTTCGGGCGTGCTGAACCCGATCGCCGAGATTTCGGAGATCTGCCGCGCGGCGGGAACCGAAGTGCTGGTCGACGCGATGTCGTCCTTCGGCGCGCTGCCCTGCGACGCGGGCGCGCTGAGATTCGCGGCACTGGCCGCATCGTCCAACAAATGCCTTCAGGGCGTCCCCGGCGCGGGCTTCGTCATCGTCCGCAAACCGCTGTTGTCGCGCGACGATCACAACTCGCCGTCGCTTGTGCTGGATCTTGCGGCCCAGGATCGGCAGTTTTCCGCTGACGGTCAGTGGCGCTTCACACCGCCGACACATGTCATCGCGGCGCTGGCGCAGGCGTTGGACGAGTTGCAGGCGGAAGGCGGGCCCGAAGCGCGCCGCGCGCGCTATGCCGAAAATTGTACGCTGTTAATCAAGGGGATGGCGGATCTGGGCTTTCGCCCGGTGCTGGAGCCCGCGACGCAGGCTCCGATCATAGTTTCCTTTGGGGAACCCGAGGATGCGTGGTTCGATTTCCAACAGTTCTATGACAGGCTGAAGGACGAAGGCTTCGCGATTTACGCGGGAAAGATGCGAGACCACGCAACCTTTCGCGTCGGAGTAATCGGCGACGTCTCTCCCGCAGACATCACGGCCTTCCTTGGCGCAGCGGCACGCGTGACGGCGGCGATGCAGGCGCGTCACTAAGTGTTTCAGGGCGTTACAACCCGGCAAGGCGCGGGGATTTTTGCCGGTGCCATCCGGCAGGGCTATTGTTAGTGCTGCTAAATCCGGTAGGTTGGCGCAAACAGGCAGACGCACGGGCAGTCCGGGCAGGGCGCTGTCCAAGGAGGTTTTGATGGTTTCAGACGGCAAGCCGGAGCGCCCGAGCTTTTCTGCAGTGGCAGAGCGACGGTTTCGGCTCGCAGGGAAGTCCATCATCGAAAAGGGTCACCCCTATTTCGTGCCCGTGGACCGGCTTGAGCAGATGTATTCCTCGAAGCCCGAGGGCTACGTCAGCCTCGCGCATTACGATTATCTCGGCCTTGCGCGTCATCCGGAGGTCATCGCGGCCTCGACCCAGGCGATGCAGGATTACGGCGCGGGCGCCGGAGCGTCGCGCCTTGTCGGCGGTGAACGCACCGCGCACCGGGCGCTGGAACGCAACCTTGCCGAGTTCCTCGGCGTCGGCGACGTGCTGTCGCTGATCTCGGGCTACCTAACCAACCTGTCGCTGATCAATCACCTGCTGGGGCCGCGCGATCTTGTGCTGATCGACAGCCTTGCGCACAACTCCATCGTGGTGGGCGCCAAGTCCGGCCGGTTCGAGTGCCGCACCTTCGAACACAACAACTTCGACGACCTCGAAGCGCAGCTTAAGGCGGCGCGCGGCGAATACCGGCACGTGCTGGTGGTGGTCGAAGGGCTGTATTCGATGGATGGTGACATTCCCGACCTGCCCCGGCTGGTCGAGATGAAGAACCGCCACGATGCATGGCTGCTGGTGGACGAGGCGCATTCCTACGGCGTCCTTGGCCGGAACGGCAAAGGCATCTGCGAGCATTTCGGCATCGACCCGTCCGAGGTCGAACTGTCGGTGGGCACGCTGTCGAAAAGCTTCGTCTCGTCGGGCGGCTTCATCTGCGCCAATGCCGAAGTGATCGCGTGGCTGCGGTTCACCCTGCCCGGTTTCGTCTATTCCGTGGGCTTGTCGCCTGCGACCACCGCCTCGGCCAACGCGGCGGTGAACATCCTTCGGCGCGAGCCCGAGCGGGTGGAACGGCTGAAACAGAAGTCCCGCCTGTTCCGCGACACCGCGCGCGCGGCGGGGCTGGAGCCCGGCAACGCCATCGGCGAGGCCGTGGTGCCGCTGCATTTCGAGACGCCCGAGCAGACGATGATGATCAGTCAGGTTCTGATCGAGCACGGCATCTACGCGCCGCCCATCGTTCAGGTCGGCGTGCCGAAGGACCAGCCGCGCATCCGCTTCTTCTTCTCCGCCGCCCACCGCGACGAGGATATCCTGCGCGCGGTCGATGTGACCGCCGCCGCGGTTCATGGCGACTTGCCGGTCAAGATCGCAAGTTCCTGAACGTTTTCCGTGTCATGGGCGGTATGCCCCCGCCGGAAGCCGGCGACGTATGACGCCACAGGCAGAAGCCCGCCTATAAGCGCTGGCCGGAACACGCGATCCTCTCGCCTGCCCCCGTGCCCGCGCTATAGTTGAACCATGGACCGGCGTCATTTCATCGGCACCACGGGTGCGGCCCTCGCGGCGGCCTCCCTTCCCGGGGCGGCCTCGGCGGCGCGGTTGCAGACGATCCGCGTCGACCGCCAGCCGCGCCTGCCGCTGGTTCAGCCGGACTGGCCCGTGCCGGAAGACCCCAACCAGATGTTCTTTCTGCAGCGGTCGACCAACGAGAACACCATCGTATTCGCCGCTCGCTATGACGCTGCCGGCACCCTGACCTATCCCGATGCCGTTAGCATCTACTGGCGCCGCTACGCCGACGACGGCGAACGAAAGCCGCTGAAACCCATCGAGCGCCTGTTGGCCTTCGGCGTGAACATCAGCCGCCGCGCCACGGCCGGGCAGTTCAACGTGGCGTTGAAGCCGCTGCCGCAACTGTCGATGGTGCTGCTTCAGACCGGCCCGTTCAAGGCGCAGGTGCTGGGCCGGATCGGCGGCGAGACGGCGCGGGTCGTCTATGCCTATGCCGAGGTCGACGAAAGCGGGCTGTTGCCGCGCGTGACGCAACTGTCGGTCCACGGGCTGCTTCCGGCAGGAGCCGGTGCGATTTCCGAGTATTACGCGGTCTCGGGTGGCGAACTTCAGCAATAATCCACTGGCGCCCGCCCCGTCACCGTGCCAAAACCCCCGCCTAGAATAACGAGAATTTCGAGGGATACATGAGCACCTCCCAGCGCGGCAGTATCCGCACGGCGATTGCCGGTGTCGGCAATTGCGCCTCTTCGCTCGTCCAGGCCGTTTCCTATTGCCGCGTCAAAGGCGCGGATGCCGTCGGCGTCTCCTTTCCCGAGCTTGGCGGTTACCGCCCCGAGGATATCGAGATCGTCGCGGGCTTCGACGTGGACCGCCGCAAGGTGAACCGCCCCATCGGCGAGGCCGTGCTGGCCGACCCGAACTGTACCGAGATCTTCTGGGACAAGCTTGACGATCAGCCGGCCCGCGTCCATCGCGGCCCCGACCTTGACGGCGTGTCGGCCTTCATGCGCAACCAGCCGCCCGAGCTGAGCTTTGTGCCCTCGGACGAGCCGCCGCTGTCGAAGGATCAGATCGTCGACGCGCTGAAGGACGCGAAGGCCGAGGTTCTGGTGATCTTCCTGCCCGTCGGCAGCACGCAGGCGGTCGAGTTCTACGCCCAGTGCGCGCTGGAAGCCGGCTGCGCGGTGGTGAACGGCATCCCGGTGTTTCTGGCCTCGAACCCCACCTGGGCGAAGAAATTCGAAAGCGCCGGCCTGCCGATCCTCGGCGACGACTTCAAGGCGCAGTTCGGTGCGACCATCGTGCACCGCACGCTGGCGCATCTGGCCGACATGCGCGGCGTGAAGATCGACCGCACCTACCAGTTGAACGTCGGCGGCAACACCGACTTCATGAACATGATGGACATGGACCGGCTGGCGCTGAAGCGCGAGTCCAAGACCGAGGCCGTGCAGGCCGCGATGGACGCCCGGCTGGCCGATGGCAACATCCGCATCGGCCCATCGGACTATGTCCCGTGGCTGCATGACCGCAAGGTCGCTTACGTCCGGATCGAAGGGCAGCTGCTGGGCGGCGCCAAGACCTCGATGGAGGTCCGTCTGGAAGTCGAAGACAGCCCGAACGCCGCCGCGATGGCGATCACCGCCGTCCGCTGCGCCCGCATCGCGCTGGAACGCGGGCTGAAGGGTGCGGTGCCCGAGGCAAGCGCCTTCCTGTTCAAGCACCCGCCCGAGCAGGTCGACGATCCCGAGGCGCACGACATGCTGCTGGCTTTCGCAGGGGACGCCGGCCAGTGACGGGCACGGCCACCCGGCCGGCCTTCATCACCGGGGGCAGCAGCGGGATCGGCCTTGCGCTTGCCCGCCAGCTGTCCGCGCGCGGTCACCCCGTGGCCTTGTTCGCCCGCAATGCCGACCGGCTGACGGACGCGGTGGCGTCCATGCCGAACGCCCGCGCCTATCCCTGCGACGTCGCCGACCGCGCTGCTTGCGAGGCCGCCGTGGCGCAGGCCATCGCCGACTTCGGCGCGCCGGGCTGGGCCATCGCAAACGCGGGCATCGCCGAACCCGGCGAGTTCATGTCGCAGGACATCGCCGCCCACGAAGCGCAGATGCAGACGAACTACATGGGCGCGCTGTACTTCGCCAAGGCCTGTGCCGATGCGATGGGCGACGGGCGGCTGGTCTTCGTGTCGTCCGGCGCGGCGTTCTTCGGGATCTACGGATACTCTGCCTATGCGCCGTCGAAATTCGCCCTGCGCGGGCTGGCAGAGGTGCTGCGGGTCGAACTCGCGCCCCGGATCAGCGTGACGCTGGCCTACCCGCCCGACACCGACACGCCGCAACTGGCCGCCGAGGCCCGCACCAAGCCCGCGGTCACCAAGGCGATCACCGCAGGCGGCGGGCTCTGGACGCCCGAGAACGTCGCCGCCGCGATCCTGAAGCGCGCCGACAAGGGCCGGTTCACCGTCGCGCCGGGCGCGCAGATGACCGCGCTGTTGTGGCTGCACTCGCTGGCCGCACCCGCGCTGCGCGCGTGGCAGTCGGGCATCGTGCGGAAGCACCGCCGCTGATGGTCGGCGTGGCCTACGCTGGGGCGCTGCCCACGATGCTGGCGCTTTTGTGCCTTGCGCTTCTGGGCGTGGGCTATGCCGTCGTGCTGGGCCTGATGGCCGTGCCCGCGACCCGGTCCACCGCGCGCGACGTGTTCCCGGTGCTGCTGACCGAAACGCTGATCGTGGGCGTCGTGGCGGGCGCGTTCCTGCTGGGCACCTACGCCATCGTCGCGCTGTTTTCGCTGCTCGCCCTGCGCTGCGGCTACGAGGCCGCCCGCGTCACCCTGCCCCGTGCGGGCATCCACGGCGCGTTGCCCGCGATGATCGTCGGCGCGGCGTTACTGGTTCTGGGGCTTCTGGCGTCGCGCGTCCACCCCGTCCCGCTGGCGCTTGGGGCCGTCCTGCTGATGGGTCTTCTGCTGGCGGTCCGGCTGATGTTGCGGACAGATGGCAAGGCCCGGGCCTTCGCCGACCTTGCCCTGTTCCCCGGCGTACCGCTGATCGTCTTCACCGGCGCGGCGCTGCAAGGCGGGGCCGCGACCATGCTGGTGGCCTTCCTGCTGGTCGAGACCTTCGACAGCTACGCCTTGCTCGGAGGCAAATTGTTCGGAAAGCGCAAGGCCTTCCCCGTTCTCAGCCCCAAGAAAACGGTCGAGGGACTGGTGTCGGGCGCGGTGATGCTGATGCTGACCGTGGGCCTTCTGGGGCCGCTTCTGGGCGGCTTCCCCGTGCTCGGCTCGATGCTTGTCGCACTGGCCTCGGGGGCGCTGACGGTGGCCGGGGACCTTGCCGCGTCTCGCCTGAAACGGGTGGCCGGGGTAAAGGACTATCCGGCGGTTCTGCCGCATCAGGGCGGGCTTCTGGACATCACCGATGCATGGATCGCGACCGGCGCCGGGCTGGTCACGCTGATGTCACTCGGTAACCTCTTTTGATGACAAGAGATGTTTGATCCGTCTCATTTATCTGCGCATCATCGGTAGGGAACTCCAGGCCAAGGGCCAAACGCGACCGATATGGCGATGATCCAGCGACTCCACAGCCCGATGACGCGGCTTCTGCGGCAGCGCGCGCTGCGCACGATCGTCGCGTTGCTGGTGCTGATCGAGTCGATCTTTATCGCGGACATCTTCACCTCGACCCTGCAGCAGGTGCTGCGCGAGGGCGGCAGCGCGCTTGACCTGCTGAAGATCCTGCTGCTGAAATCGCCCGAGATCGTGGATTTCGCCCTGCCGCTGGTGCTGTTTCTCGGGATCTACCTTGCCGTCACCCGCGCCCGCAACGCGAACGAACTGGTGATCTGCGCCGCCGCGTCCGAGCCTTGGACCCGGATCCCAAGGCTGGCGATGTACCTTGGCGGCGCGGGCTTCGCGCTGTCCTTCCTGTTCTCCGGCCTGGTCACGCCGCTGTCGAACTACGTGCAGCGGCTGGCGCTGTACGAGTTGCGGTCGCGCACGCTGATCGCCGAACTCTCCGACCCCGCCGAGGTCCGGCGTGTGCGCGAGATCAGCGGCCGCACCTTTATCGCCACCCCCACCGACGACCCAGACGCGCAGCACGGCGGTCTGTTCGTCTACAGGCCCGGTCCCGGCGGCTCGTGGAACGTGGCGCAGGCGACCGACTGGGACGTGGTGGGCCCGGACGAGAACCGCAACTACGTGGTCCGCCTGCAAGAGTTCCGCGAGTTCCGCGGCCGCAACGGCGAAGCCCCCACCGAGGCGCCGACCGCCGGGGTGGCGGGGCTGGACTTCGCGCGGATCACCGTGCGCACGATGGAGCTGGCCTTCTCGACCGACGAGGTGCTGGAGAAGGCGGATGAAAGCCCCCGCGTGACCGAGCGCTACCTGTTCGAGAACGACGGCCCGCTTTGGGGCGAGCCGATCACCCGCGACGACGGACGCCGCCTGACCCGCCCGACCCGCCAGTTCGGCGAGATGCTGGCCCGCGCGATCCTGTGCCCCGTGGCGGCGGCGGTCGCGGTGGCGGCGGCCGCCTTCTCGGGCACACGGCGCGGGCGATGGCTGGCGCTGCCGGGCGGCCTGCTATTGGTGCTGGCGGGCGACGTGGCCAGCCGGGCGATCCTCGGCGACGCCGTGGTGCTGGGCTACATCCGGTTCTGGCCCGCCGCGCTGGCGATCGTCGCGATGGGACTGGCTCCGGCGCTGGGATATGTCTGGCTGCGGGCGGAACGGATCGTGATGCCCGCAGGCGGGCGCGCATGATGATGATGGGCGCGGGCAGGACGACCGCCCCGGACTACGGGGCCCGCGGCGAGGTGCTGGAACGGCTGCGAACCGCGTTCCTTGGCATCGCCACCCGCCGGGCGCTGATCGAGTACCTGCTGGCGGTGCTGGCGGTTCTGTTCATCCTGACCATGGTCGCCTACACCATCGACCTTGCGCGGATCTTCCCGTCGATCCGCTGGCAGGCCACCTACCAAGAGACCACCCTGCCCTCGGTCCTGCTGCCCTATCTCTGGCAGCGCGGGATCGACATCGTCACCCGCATGCTGCCCGTGGCGGTGTTCTTCGGCCCGTTCCTTGCCGAGATCTCACGCCGGATGCGGCTTGAAAGCGTGATCCTCGCCACGGCGGGCGCCGGGCCGGGGCACCGGCTGGCGGCGCTGTTGTGGCTGGCGCTGATCCTTGGCGGCCTGCTTACCGGGCTCGAGGCGCGGTGGCGGCCCGAGGCGATACAGGCGCAGGTGAAGACCGGGCTGGGCGACTATGGCGAGCGCTACCGCGACCGCTGGCTGGACGGGCGCTGGATCGTCAGCGGCGACATCGCGATGCGCGCCGACATGAAGCGCGGCACTGAACCCGAGATGCGCAATCTTCTGGTGTTTAGCGGCATCGGCGCGACGGAACTGACCTCGGTCCTTGGCGCGGAACGCGCGGTGCCGACGGACACGCCCGATGTCTGGCGGCTGGAAGGCGTCAGCGAATGGACCCCCGCCACCGGCGCCGACCTGCTGACCGCGCGCAGTGCCGAGACGGAACTGCTGCTGACCACCGCGCAGCTCGCGCATTTCGGCATCGCGCCCTACATCCTGTCCACCGCCGAGCTGCGCGAACTGGCGCGCGCGCCCACCGCGACCCACTATCTGCCCGGCATCCGCACCGCGCTCTGGCAGCGGCGGTTGGCGGTGTTCCTGCCCGGCGCGGTGGCTTTCCTTGCCGTGGCCTTCGCGGCGCTTGGCTTCGATGGCCGTCGCATGCTGTATCCGCGCCTGATCGCGCTTGCCGCCGGGGGCTATATCCTGACGGTGTCGATCAAGGTGTTCTGGGCGCTTGGCCAGCAGGGCACCGTCGCGCCCTCGACCGCCGTGATCACCGCCATCGCGGTGCCGCTTTCCCTTGGCGCGGTCGCCTACGTCCGCCAGCTTTAGCCGCGGTAGGCCAACAACTCGGTCATCACGCCGCCCCACAGGCTTCGCCGCGGCACCAGCCCCAAAAGGTGTTCCACCGTGGGCCGCACGTCGAACAGCGACCGGTGCCGGGTTCCCGCCGCACGCCCCTGCGCCGCGATCCCGTGCCCCACGGCCAGCAGCCAGCCCTCGCGCGAGGCGGGGATGGTAAAGCCGTGGCCCGTCCACTCTGCCCCGTCGCCGCGACCATGGTCCGTCGTGACCACCAGCACCGGCTTCAGCCCGCGCGCCCGCATCGCCTGCATCTCGGACCACAGCGCCCTGAGATAGCCGTCATAGCGCGCCAGCACGCCAAGATAGGCCGGATACACGCCCGAGTGTCCCACCCCGTCGCTTTCATCAAGCGCGATGTACAGAAAGCTCGGCGGGTCCAGCCGCAGCCGGGACAGCGCCGCGCGGAAGATCATCGCGTCGGCGTTGCCCTCGACATCCGCCGCCGCACCGTGGCGCCGCAGATAGGCGAAGGCCTGATCCCGGCCACAGACCGATATGTTCGCCAGCCGCTCGGCCGGCAGCCCGAAGCACAGCCGGGTCCACGTGGCGAAAACCGCCACCGACCCCGGCGCAAGATCAACAAGCCGGGACAGAAGCCCCTCGCCGCGCGGCTCGCGGCACTCGTTGGTGAGACAGGTCGTCATCCGACCGGTGAACATCGCATGATAGCTCGGCATACTGGTGGCGAAGGGCGTTCCGGTTCCGAACCGCCCATCGCCTGCGATGAAGCCGCCCAACGGCGCAAGCGAACGGGTCAGGAAGGGCATCACCGGCTCATCGGCGCGGTCGGGCGCAAGCGAGGGATCGGCGCCGTGCAGCAGTTCCCGCGGCCGCACGCCGTCCAGCGTGACCAGGATCAGCGTCGTCGCCGGATCGTCGCGCGGCAGGCTGCGCTTTTCAACGCCACCGATCGCCGTGACAAGCGCCCAGCCCAGCAGGACCGGGGCCAGCGCCAGCGCAACGAACAGGGTCAGGGTCCCGTGCAGGCGGCGCGTCGCTGCCTGCACGGCCCGGATCACGAGGTCCGCGCCCCGGCCATCCGCGCCTCGCGCGCGGCGGCGACCCTTGGGTAGACCTCCTGCTCGGCGTGGGCGAGCATCGTCTCGTCATCGACCTCGGCCCACGGCAGATCGTCGATCCGGACACAGGGCACCGGAACCTTGCGGCCAAGCGCCACCAGCCCGGCCTCGTAATGCTCGGCGGGGGTCTCGGTCAGCACCTCTTCGGCCACGACGCGCATCAGCGCGACGCTCGCCGCATCCAGCGCGGTGATTCCGACCAGTTCGCCGAAATGCGGCTCGGGCCGCGCGGCTGCGTCCTTCGAGATCTCGATCAGCGCGCCCTCTGCATCGGTCCAGACATAGACCTCGTCCCCCGCGCCTGTAGGCCCCGAGGTCACCAGCAGGTTGCCGCCCGTCAGCGCCGCCTCCAGCCCCTCGGGAGCATAGATCAGGTCCGACTCGAGAATGACCACCGGCCCTTCGATCCCGTCCAGCGCGGTGGCCAGCGTGCGCAGGCTGCCGGTGGTGGAATACAGCGGATTGTGGATCAGCTCGACACCCGGCGCGCCGCCGAACGCCTCTTCGTATTGTTCGTTCAGGTGGCCGGTCACGATCCGCACACGCCCGATCCCGGCGGCGCGCAGCGTATCCAGCGACTGCGCCACCATCGGGCGTCCGCCGACCTTGATCAGCCCCTTCGGCATCAGCTTGCCGCGCGGCCCCATGCGCACACCCAGCCCCGCCGCGACGATGATCGCCGTTAAGTCCTTCATTCTTTCCCCGATCTGCGGCAGAAACCGCGCATGGTCCCGGACGCGGTCCGGACCGCGCAAGTTGCGCGGACGATAAGTGAGGGGCCGGGAAGCATCAAGGCGGGGCACGACCGTGACAGCACAGGAAAAGCCATCCTTCGGACAGGTTGCGGCGGACCTCCGCGCACCGTGGTTCCGGGAAGAGTTGCGAACGGCGTGGTCGATCGCCCTGCTCTATCGCCTGCCCTCGCTGCCCTTCGTGTGGGTGTTCGCCCGCCTCGGCTGGTCACCCGTCGCGGTGTCCTTCCTTGCGCTGGCGACGGCGCTGGCGATGCCGCTTCTGGCGTGGGGCCTGCCGCTGGCCGATGCGCCGTGGGCCGTCGCACTGGCGGGCGCGCTGTTTCAGGTGCTCGACTGCGCCGACGGAACGCTGGCGCGGGTGACGGGGCGGACGTCGAAGGTCGGCGGCGACCTGGACTTTCTTGTCGACATGACCCAGTGGGGCCTGCTGTACCTTGCCATCGGGCTTCTTGCCGACCGGGTGCTGGGCGGGGACGGCTGGGCCACGCTGGCCGCGATGGCGGGCTGGGCGCGGCTGTTGGCGCGGGTGATCCGCGACCGGTTGCAAGGGCCCGAGGACGGCGTGCCCGAGCCTTTGACGCCCGCCGACTGGCTGCCCGCCTTCATCGCGGGGATCTCGGGACTGATCCCGTTCCTCGCCTTCTCGGGCGACTACCTTGGCTGGGCGGTCTGGGCGCTGATGGTCTACAGCCTGCTGGACGTGGCCGAGGGGCTTATGCCGCTGGCCCGCGACCTGCGGAAATGAAATGAGGATCGTCCAGCTTTGCCCCTACGACATGCGCCGCCCCGGCGGCGTGCAGCGCCACGTGCGCGACCTGTCGCGGTGGCTGACGGCGCAGGGCCACGAGACCCGCATCCTGTGCCCGCCGCCGCCCGGTGCGGCGCCCGGCACCGACCAAGGGATCACCACGCTGGGCCACAGCCGCCTGATCGGCGCCCACGGAACCGAGTTCGAGCTGTCCTTCGCCGGGCCACGCGCTCTTGCCGCCGCCGTGAAGGACCTGCGCGCATGGGGGGCCGAGGTCGTCCACATGCACACGCCGTGGACGCCGTTCCTGACCAGCCAGCTGTGGTCGCGCCTGCGTCTGCCGACTCTGGCGACGGTCCACGCCACCCTGCCCGCGCCGAACGCCAAGGGCAAGACCGACCGCTTCATCCGCTCGGCCGCGACCCGCATCCTGCCGGGCTGCGAGGCCATCGTCGTGCCCTCGCCGGCGCCGCTGGACATGCTGGCCCGGGTGCTGCCCGACCTTCACCCGCAGATCCTGCCGCCCGCCATCGACCTGTCCGACTGGACCGCCGCTGCGCGGCCCCGCGATCCCGGCAGGCTGGACCTTGCGTTTCTCGGTCGGCTCGAACCGCGCAAGGGTCTCGACATCGCGCTTGCCGCGTGGCCCCGCATCAGTCGGGCGCTGCCCCACGCGACCCTCACCATCGCGGGCGACGGACCCTTGCGCGCGAAGGCGCAGGCGGCGCAATCGGACCGGGTCACGGTGATCGGCCGCCCGGAGGACGACGCGGCCCGCGCGCTTCTCGGGCGGTCCCACATGCTGCTCGCGCCCGCGCCCTATGGTGAAAGTTTCGGACTGATCCTGCTGGAAGCGATGGCCGCCGGATGCCTGCCCGTGGCCGCCGCGAACGCAGGTTACGCCTCGGTCCTGACCGGCCCGGGCGCGGAGCTGCTGGTGCCGCCGAACGACCCGGCCGCGCTGGCCGACAAGGTGATCGCGCTGGCAAAGGCGCCGGACACGCTGAAAGGCTGGGCCACCGCCGAGGCCGCCCGCTTCGACGTCACGCAGGTCGGCCCGGATTACCTCAAAGTCTATCGCAGCCTCGCACCGCAAGCCTAAGCGCCGTCAGGGAAAACCTATTCCGCGGGCTCTACCCGCCCGGCGCAGCGGGCGGTGTTGTCCACATCATGCAACGGCGTCCGCCGGCTGGCGGTGAAGTCGCCGCGCACGTGGTCCAGCCAATAGCCGAAATAGGTCTTGTCCGCCGTCTCGGTGAACACCTCGGGCGCCTGCCGCTTCAGCTCCGGCAACCGCGACCACGCGACATTCGGGAAAGTGTGGTGCTCGTTGTGATAGCCCGTGTTGAACAGCAGCCAGTTGATCGGGCCGTACCGCGAACGGGTCGGCGCGGTCTCGTCGGTGCCCTCGTGCTCGCTAAGCGACTGGCCGAGGTTCCAGATCCCGAACTTGCCCAGAAACAGCGACAGCGCCCACAGGTGATACAACAGGGCCCATGGCCCGAACACCGCCAGCAGCGTCAGGTTCGACGCCAGCGATACGCCGATGAACAGCCGCTTCTGCCAAAGGGGCGCGCTGGTCGCCTCGACATGCCGTTCCGGGTCCTTCTGCGGCCGCCCGGTGATCCATGCGTTCAGGCGCGGGAAGATCTCGTCGCCGATGATCGGCCCCAGCGGCAGCAGGTGGATCACAAGCGTCAGGCCGGTCAGCAGGTGTTGCAGGCGCGGATTCTCCGAGCGCAGCATCATCCGGCTTTGGAAGGCGCAGATGTCCTCGTGCTCGTAGTCGCGTTCGTAATCGCCGATATAGGGGTGGTGGCTGGTGATGTGTTCGTGCTGGTAAATCAACTGCTTGCCATAGCTCGACAGGATCCACTCCAGCCCCATGTCGAAGCCCAGCTTCGCCCGGTCGCCCCGGAAGATCAGCTTGTGCGCAGTCTCGTGCACCAGCCCGCCAGCGGAATGGATCAACAACTGCCCCGGAATGAAGGCGGCAAGGAAGATCACCCACAGCGCGGCGTCCGACACCGCCCACGCGAGACCCCAGTGCAACGCCAGCAGCACCGGCAGCGCCAGCACGGTCCACGGCTGCGCGCCCGAAACATGCGCCAGATCGGGATGCGCGGCGATGGCGGCCTTGCGCATCTCGTTGTGGCGCCGCGCCTGCGGCGAGATCCCGGCCTTGCGGCCGCCTTTCGGCACCTGAGACGGCGATTGATCCATGACGGACGCTCCCGGCTGGAGGTCACAGGATTCCTTGGAAAATCCTGATCTTCACGATCTTCCAGAAGATCGTGCTTCTTGGATTTTTCTAGAAAAAACCGCCTCCGGACGCAATGGCCCGAAGGCTACGCATCGCGCTCCCACGGCGCGGGTTCCGGGAACCAGCGCTCCAGCTGCGCCCGTACCATTGCCACGACACGCGGGTTCGGCCGGTCGCCGAAGCTGTCGTTCAGCGTGATCGACAAGGGCTTCCGCGCGTTGATCCGCTTCAACTGCCACCACGTCCAAGGCGCGAAATTCTCAATCGAGACATAGCCTTGCAGATCGTTGCTTAGGCTCCAACCCGCCTCTGCGAAGGCGCCGGTCTCGATCCCGTAGTGCTGGTTCAGCACCTCGGGCGGCACGTTGTCGCCGCCCCGGAACCGCGATGCACGCGTCGTCGCGATCTCGTCCGCGAAGTCGGCGCACATTGCGCGACTGTTCGCCACGTCCATCACCTGTGGCCCGTGGATCATGTGCCGCCGCGCCTCGGCGCCCCCGAACCGCGCCGCCAGCGCCCGGTCGGCGGTGGCCAGAGCAAGGTTCCACGGGCTGGCCTTCGCCGGGTCGAGATCCCGCTTGATGCGCAGCTGCTGCAGATGCGCCTGCGGGCGGCCGTCTTCGGCGAACAGCGCATCCACCATGCCCGGCGCCATCGCCAGCATGTCGTCCTCCATGTAGACGAATTGATCCGTCACATCTGGAAGAAGGTGCAAATGACTGACAATGCAGAAGGAATTGTAGGTCGGAAGGATCTCGGGCTGCATCAGCTGATCGTGGTGGACGACCCGGATCATCGGATGCGCGCTGTCCAGCCAAGCCGGAACCTGCGGGCGGCAGGTGACGAAATGGATCCGCCGCACCCAGGGACAGTTCCGCGCCACCGACCGCATCGAGAAGCGCACGACCTCCAGATTGTCGCGGGTGCGGTTGGGGTTCAGGTCGCGCGGATCGTCCGCGTAGCGGTTCAGCTCTTCCAGGTATCCCGGAAAGCTGTCGTCGACCCAGGTGTAGACTATGTCCATCGGCTTCATGTCTTTCCTTTCGGCAAGCCGGGCGGCGATTGCAAGCCCGGGTGTTGCCAAACGCGCGACTGCGTGGCACCCCAATCCGGCAAGCCCCAGCAGGACGACCACCCGCGTGACCGACCCCGACCTGATCCTCGCCGCCGATTTCGGCACTTCGGGCGTCAAGATCGGGGCCGTCGGGCCGGATCTGAAGGTGCTGGCCTCGGTGACCGAGCGCTATCCGCTGCACCTTCCCGCGCAAAGCCGGGCCGAGCAGATGCCCGAGGACTGGTGGTCGGCGCTGGCCCGCGGCATCGCGCGGCTGGGGGCCGAAATTCCCGACCTGCCCGCCCGCACCGGCGCCGTGGTCTTTGCCGCGCAGATGTGCGGGCTGGTCTGCGCCGATGAGGCCGGGCACCCGCTGCGCCCGGCGATGGTCTGGCTCGACAAGCGCTCTGCCGCGCTGATCCGGGGCAAGACGGGCGGGTTTCCGAAGGTCGCGGGCTATGGCGCGCGATTCCTCGCCCGCTCGATCCGTCTTGCGAACGGCGCGCCGTCGCACAACGGCATGGATCCGCCCGGCAAGATGCTGTGGATCGCCGCCAACGAGCCCGAGGTCTATGCCCGCACCGCGCATCTGCTGGACGTGAAGGACTGGCTGATCCTGCGCGCCACCGGCGCGGTCACGACCACCGCCGACAGCGCCAACCTGACGTGGCTGATGGACACCCGGCGCGGGCGCGAGGGCTGGTCGCCCGATCTTGCCGCGCATTACGGCATCCCGCTGGACCGCCTGCCCCGCATCGTCGACGGAGCGGCGGTGGTCGAGGGGCTGACCGCGCAGGCGGCGGGGCAGCTTGGCCTGCGTCCCGGCACCCCGGTGCTGGGCGGCGGCGGCGACGTCAGCGTGACCGCCATCGGCTCGGGCGCGGTGGCGGACGGAGCGCTGCACCTGTGCGTCTCGACCTCGTCGTGGGTGTCGGGCTTCTTCGACCGCCGCGTGCTGAACGCCTTCGCCGCCTACGCCACGATCACCTCGTCGATCGACCACCGCCCCCTGCTGATCGCCACGCAAGAGGTCGCGGGGTCCGCGATGGCGTGGCTGGCCCGCACCTTCGGCCAGTCCGACGACGACGCGGCGCTCGCCGCCTTCTACCGCGAGATCGGCGCGCCGGCGCCGGACGACCCGTACTTCCTGCCGTGGCTGGCCGGCGAGCGGGTGCCGGTGGACGAGGAACGCCTGCGCGGCGCCTTCCACGGGCTGAACCTGCGCCACGGCCCGCCCGAGATGAAACGCGCGGTGACCGAGGGCGTGGCGCTGAACACCCGCTGGGTCTACGACCTTGTGAAGAAGGAACGCGGCGCGCGCACCGACGGCCCGCTGCCGCTGGTGGGCGGCGCGGTGGCGAACCCGCATTTGGTCCGCGCGCTGGCCGCGGCGCTGGACCGCCCCGTGCAGGTGCGCGACACCGCCTATGCCGGGATGCGCGGCGCGGCGGCGATGGCGGCGCCCGCGATGGGCTGGTCGGCCTCGGTCTGGGACGCCGCCGCCACGCTGGCCGACAGCGACGCCCCGGTGATCGAGCCAGACCCGCAGCAGCGCGACCTGATGGCGCGCCGCTATGACGATCTGAAACACATCCGCAAGGCGCTGGTGAAACTCTACAAACGACAGGGCGCGGCATGATCGACGGGCTGATGAAGGACGTGATCGACCCGATGTGGGAGGCGCTGGCCCGCCCCCTTGCCCGCGCCGGGTTCACCCCGAACCAGGTGACGGGCGCGGGCCTTGTGCTGCTCGTCGCGGTCTCGGCGGCCTATCTCTGGCACCAGTCGCACTGGATCTACGCGCTGACGCTGGCCTGCACCTTCGTGTTCGACGCGCTGGACGGCGCGGTGGCGCGGCAGACGGGGCTGTCCAGCAAGCTGGGCGGCTATTTCGACGCGATGGTCGACCGCTATCAGGAACTTGTCGTGGCCCTCGCCATCGGCTGGGTCACCGGCTACTGGGCGCTGGTGCTGCTGGGCTTTTCGGGCGCGATGATCACCAGCTACGCCAAGGCCCGCACCGCCATCGAGACGCCGGTGTCCAACACCGCGTGGCCCGACGCGTTCGAGCGGCTGGAGCGGATCATCTACACCTGCGTCCTGCTGCTGCTGGCGGGCCTGCTGCCGTGGGACTGGGTGCTGCCGTGGGGTCTTGGGCTTTATGCCGCGCTGTGTCACCTGACCGCCCTGCAACGCGCCCGCCGCGCCGCCGCGATCCTGCGCGAGATCGACCGCGCCGGGAACTGATCCGGCTTCTTTGGTCCGGAAATATCCCGGGGGAATCGCCGAAGGCGATGGGGGCAGAGCCCCCGCCCGGCGGCACCTCCGGCAAACGTGACACCGCACCCCGCTTCCACGCCGGACGAAACCCGGTACAGTGTCTTGAAACCGCAGACACCAGGGAGCCCCATGACCATATCGCGCCCGGCGTTTCTCGCCGCCCTCGCCCCCGCACTCGTTCTGGCCCTGCCGCTTTCGGTACAGGCGCAGGACACCATCGTCTCGCATGGCCTGTCGCCGTTCGGAGACCTGAAATACCCGGCGGATTTCCCTTATTTCGATTACGTGAATCCCGACGCGCCGCAGGGCGGCACGATGACATTCCGGGGCACGCTGGCGTCGAACACGTTCGACAGCCTCAACATGTTCATCCTGAAGGGCGAACCGGCGCAGGGGCTGGAGCGGCTGCACGACAGCCTGATGGTGCAGTCATGGGACGAGCCCGCGTCGTTCTACGCGCTGGTGGCCGAAAGCGTCGAGTATCCGGAAGACCGAAGCTGGGCCACCTTCAC
The DNA here is from genome assembly GCF_049801035.1 of Psychromarinibacter sp. S121. Taxonomy (NCBI): domain Bacteria; kingdom Pseudomonadati; phylum Pseudomonadota; class Alphaproteobacteria; order Rhodobacterales; family Paracoccaceae; genus Psychromarinibacter; species Psychromarinibacter sp. S121. Next base: position 1,258,025 of record NZ_JBNAGE010000001.1, on the reverse strand, counting down.
CATGCGCCCCGAAGCGCGGTTTTCCGACGGCGAGCCGATCGAGGCGTCGGACGTCGTCTTCTCGCTCGAGATGTTCAAGACACAGGCCGAACCCTATTACCGCATCCTGTTCGAGGACATCGAAAGCGCCGAGGCGCTGGACCCCCACACGGTGAAATTCACCTTCGCCGAAGGCGCGGCCACCCGCGACCTGCCGGCGCTGGCCGCCGAGTTGCCGATCCTCGCCGAACATTACTACGCCGACGTTCCGTTCGACGAATCCACGCTCGACGCCCCCGTGACCTCGGGCCGGTTCCGGGTCGAACGGGTCAGCCCCGGGCGCACGATCACCTATTGCAAGGACCCCGACTACTGGGGCGCGGACCTGCCGGTGACCATCGGCAAGGACAATTTCGACTGCTACACCTACGAGTACTTCGCGGACCGCACCGCCCAGTTCGAGGCGTTCAAGGCGGGCGAGTACCTGCTGCAAGAGGAGTTCACCTCGGCGATCTGGGCCACCTCCTATGATTTCCCGGCGATCGACAACGGCTGGGTGAAGATGGAGACGATCCCCGACGGCCGCTCGTCCGGGGCGCAAGGGTTCTACATGAACCTGCGCCGCGAGAAGTTTCAGGACGCCCGCGTCCGTGAAGCCATCGGCATGATGTTCAACTTCGAATGGACCAACAAGACGCTGTTCTACGGGCTTTACAACCGCTCTGACAGCTTCTGGGAAAACTCGGACCTGCAGGCCGAAGGTCTGCCCGAAGGCGACGAACTGGCCGTCCTGGAAGAGTTCCGCGACCAGCTGCCCGAGACGATCTTCACCGAGCCCGCCGTGACGCCCGCGGTCTTTTCGGGCGAGGGCAAGCTGGACCGCAGCGCGATCCGCGCCGCCTCGGCCCTGCTGGACGAGGCCGGATGGACCGTCGGCCCCGATGGCATCCGCGTGAACGAGGCCGGAGAGCGGCTGCAGGTCGAGTTCATCTCGGACAGCGCCTCGCTTGAGCGGATCATCCTGCCGTTCATCGAGAACATGAAACGTGTGGGGATCGACGCGATCTATGCCCGCGTCGACCCGGCGCAAGAGGTCGAGCGGCAGCAGAACTTCGATTTCGACATCATGATGGCCCGCGTCGTGCTGCCGCTGCGCCCCTCGATCGAACTGCGCACCCTGTTCGGCTCGCGCGGGGCGGAACAGCCCGGCACGCTGAACCTTGCCGGCGTGTCAGATCCGGTGGTCGACGCGCTGATCGAGCAGATCATCGCCGCTGAGGACCTGCCGTCGATGACGGCGCGGGTGAAGGCGCTGGACCGGGTTCTGCGGGCCAAGCACATCTGGGTGCCGAACTGGTACAAGGGCACGCACTGGATGGCCTACTGGGACGTATTCGGCATGCCGGACGAGAAGCCGGAATACGACCGGGGCGTCAACTACTGGTGGTGGGATCAGGACAAGTACGAGGCGCTCAAGGCCGCGGGCGCCCTGCGGTAGCCACCCCGTTGCAAGGTCGGGCGGGCAATTATTCCCGCCCGCCTCATCTTTCCCTCGCGCGCCAAGCCGCTATGCTCCGCCGGACGCAGCAACCGTCCGAGGCGCCATGGACCCGCTTGTCATCTTCACCCCCTCCGGCAAACGCGGACGCTTTCCCGTTGGCACCCCTGTCCTGACCGCGGCGCGGCAGCTTGGCGTCGACCTCGACTCGGTCTGCGGCGGGCGCGGTATCTGCTCGAAATGTCAGGTGAACCCGTCTTACGGCGAGTTCTCGAAACACGGCGTCACCGTGAAGTCCGACGCGTTGTCCGGGTGGAACGCGGTCGAAGAGCGGTACGACCGGGTGCGCGGGCTGAAAGAGGGCCGCCGGCTGGGCTGTCAGGCGCAGATCCAGTCCGACGTGGTGATCGACGTCCCTCCAGAAAGCCAGGTCCACAAGCAGGTCGTCCGCAAGGCCGCCGCGGTGCGCGACATCACCATGGACCCGGCGACGCGGCTGTATCTTGTCGAGGTGCAGGAACCCGACATGCACGAGCCCTCGGGCGATCTCGAACGGCTGAAGCGGGCGCTGGCGGACCAGTGGCAGATCGGAACCGAGGGGCTGAGCGTGCCCCTGCCTGTCCTGTCGAAGCTTCAGCCCGCGTTGCGCAAGGGGAACTGGCAGGTCACCGTCGCGCTGCACAAGGGCCATGCCGACGCGGGCGAGCGTATCCTCGACATCTGGCCGGGCTATTGGGAGGGGCGGCTGTACGGGCTGGCCATCGACCTTGGCTCGACCACCATCGCGGCGCATCTGTGCGACCTGCGCAACGGCGAGGTCGTGGCCAGCGCCGGGGTGATGAACCCGCAGATCCGCTTCGGCGAGGACCTGATGAGCCGCGTGTCCTATGCGATGATGAACGAAGGCGGCGCGGTCGAGATGACGAAAGCCGTGCGCGACGCGATCAACCGCCTGACGATCGAGATCGCTGCCGAGGGCGGCATCGCGGCGGCGCAGATCATGGAAACCGTCTTTGTCTGCAACCCGGTGATGCACCACCTTCTGGTGGGGCTCGACCCGGTAGAGCTGGGACAGGCGCCCTTCGCGCTGGCGACCTCGGACTCGCTGTCGCTCGACGCGGCAGAGCTGGACCTGACCGAGATGAACCCCTCGGCCCGCGTCTACATCCTGCCCTGCATCGCGGGCCACGTGGGCGCCGATGCCGCCGCCGTGGCGCTGGCCGAAGAGCCCTGGAAATCGGAAGACCTCGTGCTGATCGTCGATGTCGGCACCAATGCCGAGATCCAGCTGGGCGACAAGCGCCGGGTGCTGGCCTGTTCCTCGCCCACCGGCCCCGCCTTCGAGGGCGCGCAGATCAGTTCCGGCCAGCGCGCCGCGCCGGGCGCCATCGAGCGGGTCGAGATCGACCCCGTCACCAAGGAACCGCGCTTCCGCATCATCGGCTGCGATCTGTGGTCGGATGACGCCGGATTTGCCGCCCAGGCGGCGGCCAGCGGCGTGACCGGCATCTGCGGATCCGGCATCATCGAGGCCGTGGCCGAGATGCGCATGGCGGGCGTTCTGGACGCGCGCGGGCTGATCGGCTCGGCCGCGCAGACCGGCACCGACCGCTGCATCGCCGAGGGACGGACGCACGCCTATGTCATCCACGACGGACGCGCCGAGGGCGGCCCGCTGATCACCGTCACACAGGGGGACATCCGGGCGATCCAGCTGGCGAAATCGGCGCTTTATGCGGGCGCGCGCCTGCTGATGGACGAGTTGCAGACCGAAACCGTGGACCGCGTCGTGCTGGCGGGCGCATTCGGCGCGCATATCTCGCCCAAGCACGCGATGGTGCTGGGGATGATCCCCGACTGCGCCCTGGACCGCGTGACCTCGGCCGGCAACGCCGCCGGGACCGGGGCGCGGATCGCGCTGTGCAATCTCGGGGCGCGGGCCGAGATCGAGAAACGCGTGCACCAGATCCACAAGGTCGAGACCGCCATCGAGCCGCGCTTTCAGGAACATTTCGTCGCCGCCAACGCGATCCCGCACGCCACGGCGCCATTCCCGCACCTGAAAGAGGTGGCCACCCTGCCCGACGTCAGCTTCAACGTCGGCGGCGGCGGCGAGGATGGCGGGCGCAGGCGCAGACGGCGCGGCTAGACTTCCGAGGCGATGGCCTCGACCAACCGCCTGAGGTCGCCGAAATACCCCGCCGAGCGTGCCGGCTGCGACGGATCCGACGTGATCGCGATGACCAGCCGCCGCGACGGGATCACCGCCAGCATCTGCCCGCCGTAGCCGCGCGCATAGGCGGCCTGTGCGTTGTCCATCCGGGTCAGGAACCAGCCATAACCGTATTGGTCGCCCGAGAACGGCGACCGGGTGCGCGGCTCCCAGCTTGTTTGAAGCCACGCGGCGGGCACGATGCGGTCGCCCTGCCACATGCCGTCATCCACCACCATCTGTCCGATCCGCGCCAGCCCGCGCGGGCTGAGCGCCATGTCATTGCCGCCAAGGTAGCGGCCCTGCGGGTCCTGCACCCACGGCGCAAAGTCGACGCCCATCGGCGCGCCCAGCCAATCGCGCGTCAGCGACAGCAGGCTTTGCCCGGTCACCTGCGACAGCACCGCGCCCAGCACGTGCCAGCCGCCGGTGGAATAGATGAATCGTCCGCCGGGCGTGCTGACCAGATCCTGCCCCAACGCGTCCTCGACCCAGTCGCCGCTGGCCACCCACGCCCCGTAGTTGCCGCCCGACACGCTTTCCAGCCCGGTCCGCATCGTCAGCAGGTGGTCGATGGTCAGCGCGTCCCGCGCGTCCCCGGTCTCGGGCCGTCCCAGAAGCGGCAGCACCCGCGCATCCGTGCCCTCGATCAGCCCACGGTCGATGGCGATGCCGGTCAGCAGGGCCACCAGCGACTTCGACACCGATTTGACGTTGGCGATCCCGTCCGGCCCTCGGCCGCCGAAGGTCTCTGTGTAGATCTCCTCGTCGTCGCGGCGCACGATCACCGTGTGAAGCCGGTCCGCATAGTCGGTCACCGTGGCCCGGTAGCTTTGCGCACGGGCCAGCGACGGGGCGGCGATCGCGGCGGTGGAGGCGGCCAGAAAAAGACGCCGGTTCAGGGTGATACGGGGGGATCGGGCAATGCTCATGACGGGCATATTCGGGCGCCGCGGCGGAATGGCAATGCACCGGCGATCACGGTGCCGTGCACCCGGTCCGGACGGCGCCCCGCACCCGGTATTGCGGCGTCCGCGAGCCCATTGACTGGCAAAGCGGCAGGGGCTATCTCCCGTTCACCCGGGCGGGTGTAGCTCAATGGTAGAGCAGGAGCTTCCCAAGCTTAAGACGAGGGTTCGATTCCCTTCACCCGCTCCAGGATTTCTCGATGTGTGAGGTTTGGCGCGCGGGTTTCGGCCGGTGCGCGGTTTGTGGTGTGCGTTTTGTACGGTGCGCACAAGTGCGCACCCTACGGTCCGTCGCGTAGGGTGCGCATTCATGCGCACCAACCACCCCCGATCCGCATCACAATGTACGGTGCGCATTCATGCGCACCCTACCCGGGCTCTTTCGGGGTGAACTCGAGCGTGATGCGAAGACCGGGGTCAAGGCGCGTCACGTCCAGCATGCCGTCAAGCTCGAGGCTGATCACCTCGCCCAGCATCGTGCCCAGACCGTCGCGCGTCGTCGCGGCCTCGTCCGGCAGACCGATGCCATCGTCCTCGCAGGAGAACCGGATCCGGCCGTCGGCAAGCTGTTCGGCCGTATAGCGGACGTGCCCCACCCGCTCGCCCGGAAACGCATGTTTGAACGCGTTGGCGGCGGTCTCGTTGAACAGAACCCCCACCATCGCCGCGTCGGCCGAGGCGATCTGAACCGCCGGCGCGGTGCCGCTGACCGTGATCCCATCCGGCGCGATCTCGGTCAGGTGGCGGGCGAGGTTCTCAAGATAGGCGTCCAGCGCGACGGTGTGGTCGGTGCCGGTGCGGTACAGCTGTTCGTGGACGACCGCGACCGAGCCGATCCGGCGGCCGACCCGTTCCAGCGCCTGCTTGGCGTCGTCGCTCTTGGACCGGCGCGCCTCGAACCGGGCGACAGCCGCCAGCGATTGCAGCGAGTTCTTCACCCGGTGGTCGATCTCGCGGCGCAGCGTGTCGGCGGTGCGCAGCGACAGGCGCAGGTCCAGTTGCGCCATCACCTGCTTCGCCATCACCCGCAACGTCTCGCGCTGCACTTCGGTCAGCCTGCGCGGCGTGTAGTCCAGCACGCATAGCGAGCCAAGCGGCAGCCCGTCCGGCGTGATCAGCGGCGCGCCCGCGTAAAAGCGGAACGCGCGGTCGCCCATGCACAGCGGGTTGTCGGCGCTGCGGGGATCGGTCTGCGTGTCCTCGATTTCCAGGATACCGTCGCCGAGGATCGCATGCGAACAGATCGACTGTTCCACAGGCGTTTCGGACGCGTCCAGCCCCAGCCGCGCCTTGAACCACTGGCGGTGTTCCTCGACCAGCGAGACCAGCGCGATCGGCACCTCGCAGATACGCGCAACAAGCCCGACGACCTCTTCGAATGCCTCTTCGGGGGGCGTATCCAGGATGTCGTAGCTGGCAAGCGCAGCCAGCCGCGCGCCCTGCCTCGGATGTAGTTCGGCCTTCACTCTCAAGCGTCCCCCTGTTCGCGAGCGGACTGGATCATTCATAAATTTCAATGAGTTTGCAAGACACATTCGCGTCGTTCGGCACAGCATCGCCGGTAAGGTTAACGGCCATCGGGGACTGCGTGAGTTATCAGCGACTTGTCGCCGACCCCCGCCGCAAAACATGCGACCAGGATGAAACTTTACCGTAAGTCACTTCGTGTCTGGGCATAAGGCGCGGAGCCGGAACCCTTGTTTAGGTCCCGCCGCGTTCCGCGTCCCTCTTGATTGCGGAGCGACCGTGCTCCCGATCGGGAGGGGGCGGTTCGACCCGGTTCAGTTGGCGTAACGGTGTATGTAATTCACGAGTTGCCGGGTCGAGCCATCCTTCCCGTCCGCGCTTTCCTTGCCCTCCACGATGGGCCCCAGCGCGGTGGCCAGTTCCTTGCCAAGCTCGACGCCCCACTGGTCGAACGAGTTGATGCCAAGGATCACCCCCTCGACGAAAACGCGGTGCTCGTACAGCGCGATGATCTGGCCCAGCATGCGCGGGGTCAGCAGCGGGTAGACCAGCGTCGTGGACGGGCGGTTGCCCTCGAACACGCGGTGCCGCGCCTGACGCTCCAACTCGGCGCCCTCGAACGTGCCCGCGACCTTCCCGGTGGCTTCCTCCAGCGACCGGCCGCGCATCAGCGCCTCGGACTGGGCAAGACAGTTGGCCATCAGCAACTGGTGCTGGTGGACGAGCTTCGGCTCGTGGCCCTTGGCCGCTACCATGAACTCGCAAGGAATGACCCGCGTGCCCTGATGGATCAGCTGGTAGAACGCGTGCTGGCCGTTGGTGCCCGGCTCGCCCCAGACCACGGGGCCCGAGTTGTAGTCCAGCCGCGCGCCGTCCATCGAGACGGATTTGCCGTTCGATTCCATCTCCAGCTGTTGCAGGTAGGCGGGCAGTCGCGACAGCCGCTGGTCATAGGGCAGCACGGCGCGGGTCGCATGGCCGCAGACCTGATTGTGCCAGATGCCGACAAGCGCCAGCATCAGCGGGATGTTGTCCGCGCCCTCGGCGTCCCGGAAATGCGCGTCCATCGCGGCGCCGCCGGCAAGGAACTCGCGAAAGTCCTCGGGCCCCACCGCGACCATCAGTGACAGGCCGATCGGCCCCCACATGGAATAGCGCCCGCCGACCCAGTCCTCGAAGCCGAACACGCGGCTTTCGTCGATGCCGAAGTCGGCGGTCTTTTCCAGGTTCGACGACAGCGCCGCGAAATGGCCGCCTGCCGCGTCCTCGCCCACCGCCGCCGCGATCCAGTCGCGGGCGGTCCGGGCGTTGGTCATCGTCTCGATGGTGGTGAAGGTCTTCGACGCCACGATCACCAGGGTCGTCTCGGGATCGAGCCCGGCGGTCACGTCGTGGATATGCGCGCCGTCGACATTCGACACGAAATGACAGCGCGGGCCGTCCGCATAGGGCGCCAGCGCCAGCACCGCCATCGCGGGCCCAAGGTCGGACCCGCCGATGCCGATGTTCACCACGTCGGTGAACCGCTTGCCGGCGGGCGTTGTGAACGCGCCGCCGCGCAGATCGGCGGCGAAGCGTTCCATCCGCCCAAGCGTCTCGCGCACGCCGGGCATTACGTCGGCGCCGTCGACCGTCACCGAGCCTTCGGGATTGCGCAGCGCGGTGTGCAGAACCGCTCGCCCCTCGGTCTCGTTGATCTTCTCGCCGGTGAACATCGCCTCGCGCCGTTCGGCCACGCCGCGCGCCTCGGCCAGCGCCAGTAGCATGTCGCGGGCGTGCAGGTCGATGTTGGTCTTGGAATAGTCGAACAGCATGCCAAGCGCGGCGGTCGAGAAGGTTTTGGCCCGGTCTGCATCGTCGAACAGGGACAGGATCCGGCGCTCTTTCACAGTGGCGAGGTGGGACTTCAGGTCTTCGAACATCGGTTGTACTCCGCCCGTTTTTGCTCTGCCCGGCTTTACTCGGCCCAGTGGACCGTTGCTTCGGGAAGGATGGAAATCACCGGCGCGGCCATCGGGTCGCGCTCTTTCCGGGCGCGTTCCAGCGCCTCGCGCTTCTTGGCGCCGGTGATGACGATATGGGTCGACATCGCGTCCTTCAGGACGCGGGCCGACAGGGTGACGCGGGCCTCGGGCTGGTCCGGCGTGCGGACCGACAGCAGGACCGGCGCGTCCGGAGCCAGCGCTTCGGCCAGCCCGTCGCCATGCGGAAACAGCGACGCGGTGTGCATGTCGTCGCCCATGCCCAGCAGCAGCACGGTGATCGGCAACGCCGCCTCGACCCTCTCGCGCAGCGCTTCCAGCTTGTCCTCGGGCTCGGGCGCGTCGACATAAAGCGGGATATAGCTGGCGGACGAGGCGCGGCTGACCAGCAGGCGCTCGCGGATCAGCTTGGTGTTCGAACGGTCGCTGTCGCCCGGCACCCAGCGTTCATCCGTCAGCATGACCTTCACCCGGCCCCAGTCCAGCCGCGCGGCGCAGAGGTCGTCGAACACCGGCCCCGGCGTGGTGCCGCCGGGCACGGCAAGCGTCGCCGTGTCGTCGTGCATCAGATGACTGTTGAGTTCGCCCGCCAGCTTGTTGGCAAGGTCCATCATCATCATCTCGCGGTCGGCGTATTCGACGAAGTTCATGCCTTCACGTCGCGCCAGCGGCGTCCCTCGCGGTACAGCAGCATCAGCGATTCCTCCGGCCCCGTGGTGCCGGGGGCATAGGGTTTCGGACGCTCGCCCGACTCTTCCCACGTGCCGATGATCGGATCGGCCCAGGCCCAGGCGGCCTCGACCTCGTCGCCGCGCATGAACAGGGTCTGGTTGCCCCGGATTACGTCCATGATCAGCCGTTCATAGGCGTCGGCCACGTCACCCGCGTCCGGCCCCAGCGCCTCGGCGAAGGACATATCCAGCGGCACCTCGATCAGGCGCATGCCGCCCGGCCCCGGCTCTTTGATGGTGACGCGCAGGTTCATGCCCTCGTTCGGCTGGAGCCGGATCACCAGCACGTTGCCACGCCGGTCGTTCGACTTCTCGCCGAAGATCGAGTGCGGCGGGTGCTTGAACACCACCGCGATCTCGGAGGCGCGCGCCTTCATGCGCTTGCCGGTGCGCACGTAGATCGGCGTGCCCTTCCAGCGCCAGTTCGAGATGTGCAGCTTCATCGCGATGAAGCTTTCGGTGATCGAGCCGTTGTCCTCGACATCGTCGAAATAGCTCGCGACCTTGTCGTCGCCCTCGTACTGACCCCGCACGATGTCCTCGGGCTGAACCGGGTCGAGCGCGCGGATCACCTTCAGCTTCTCGTCGCGCACCGCGTCGGGCTCGAAATGGTGCGGCGGCTCCATCGCGATCAGGCACAGAAGCTGCATCAGGTGGTTCTGCACCATGTCCCGCATCGCGCCGGACTTGTCGTAATAGCTGCCGCGCCCGCCGACGCCCACCGTCTCGGCCACGGTGATCTGGATGTGATCGACGTACAGCGCGTTCCACAGCGGCTCGAACAGGACGTTGCCGAAGCGGACCGCCATCAGGTTCTGCACCGTCTCTTTCCCGAGATAGTGGTCGATGCGGTAGATCTGCTCTTCCGCGAAATACTTGCGCAGCGTCGCGTTCAGCGCCTTGGCGGACTTCAGGTCGTGGCCGAAGGGCTTTTCGACCACGATGCGGGTCTCCTTGCCGGCCATCTTGTACTTGTGCAGCCGCTCGGCCAGATCGCCGAACAGGCTGGGACCGACCGAGAAATAGAACGCATGGACCACGTCCTCGCGCACCTTCTTCGCCAGTTCCGTCCAGCCCTTGTCGCCGGTGGCGTCCACCGCGACGAAGCTGATGATTTCAAGGAATGCGTCAATCTTGTCGGTGTCGTCCTTGCCTTCAAGCGCGAATTCCTGAATCGCGGCGCGGACTTCCTCGCGATAGTCCTTGTCGGACATGTCGTGGCGGGAGCAGCCGACGATGCGGGCGTCCTCGGGCATCTGGCCGGCCCAGAACCGGCGGTAGAGGCCCGGCAGGATCTTGCGGCGGGCCAGATCGCCGGTGCCGCCGAAGATGACCAGATCGAAGGGATCCACAGGGATGACGCGGGAGACCATGAGCGACCTTTCCGGGATGTGGTTAGCGCTAACGGGGCTGGATTTATCACAACTTCCCGCCAAGTCTAGCGCGAGGATGCGGCATCACAACCGCGACATGCGCCATTTGTGCGGGTTTTCGTCGGAATGTCCGGGGACTAGGCTGCCATGAAACGCAAACCGGCGGAGACGGAATGAAAGATCAGGCGCTCGAAAACGCGGAACATGCTAAGTTCTCGGACCCCTTCGTGACCGCGAAGGGAGAAACGCGCGCCTCTGTGCCGCTGTCCGATCCGCAGACGCTGTGGTTCAACACCGGGACGCTGTGCAACATCGAGTGCGTGAACTGCTATATCGAAAGCTCGCCCGAGAACGACCGGCTTGTCTATCTGACCGCCGACGAGGTGTCCGATTACCTCGACCAGCTTGAGGCCCGGAACTGGGACGTGCGCGAAATCGGCTTTACCGGCGGCGAACCCTTCATGAACCCCGAGATGGTCGAGATGGCCCGCCGGTCGCTGGTGCGCGGCTACGAGGTGCTGATCCTCACCAACGCGATGCGGCCGATGATGCGGCCCCGCGTGCGCGAAGGGCTGGCGACGCTGGTGGCAGAGTACGGCGACCGCCTGACGCTGCGGATCTCGGTCGATCACTGGTCGGCGGAGAAGCACGACGAGGAACGCGGCGCCGGCAGCTTCGCGAAGACGGTCGAGGGGATGGAATGGCTGCGCGACACCGGTGCGCGGATGACGGTGGCCGGGCGCACCCTGTGGCACGAGGACAAAGCAGAGGCGCGCGCGGGCTATGCCGGGTTCTACGCCCGCCATGGCTTTGCCATCGACGCCGCCGACCCGGGCCAGACGGTTCTGTTTCCCGAAATGGACGAGCGCGTCGAGGTGCCCGAGATCACCACCGCCTGCTGGGGCATTCTGAACAAGGCGCCCGAACAGGTGATGTGCGCGTCCAGCCGGATGGTGGTCAAGCGCAAGGGCGCCGCCCGCCCTGCCGTGGTGGCCTGCACCCTTCTGCCCTATGACCCGCAGTTCGAGTTGGGCGAGACGCTGGCCGACGCCGAAGGCGCGGTGCAGTTGAACCACCCGCATTGCGCCAAGTTCTGCGTGCTGGGCGGGGCGAGTTGCTCTGCCTGAACCGGCGGGCGGACGACAGGTTTCCGAGCCTCCGACCGAGTTGCTTCCGGGCGGAACAAGCCTGACCCGTTACAGACCGAGCGTGCGGAAGACCTGTGGCAGCATGTCGGGCAGGTCCTCGGCGATCAGGCCGGGGCCGAAGGCACGGGCGCATTCGACATGCAGCCACGCGCCGGTCTCGGCGGCCTGAAGCGGATCGAAGCCCCGCGCCAGCAGCCCCGAGACGAAGCCCGCCAGCACGTCCCCTGCCCCAGCGGTCGCCAGCCACGGCGCGGCGCGCGGGCCTTCGGCGCGGTGGATGGCGGTGGTGCCGTCGGCGCTGGCGATGGCGGTCACCGCGCCCTTCAACAACACGGTGCAGCCCGCCTGTGCCGCGGCGGCGCGGGTGGCGTCGATGCGGTCGGGCACATTCTCGGCGATGGCGGAAAACAGCCGTCCGAACTCGCCCGCGTGGGGCGTCAGGACGCAGCCCTCGTGCAGCATGTCCGCCAGCACCGGGTCGCGGGACAGAAGCGTCAGCGCGTCCGCGTCCAGCAAGGTCGCCCGTCCGGCGGCCAGCACGGCGGCGACAAGCGCGGCGTGGTCGTCGGTCAGGCCCAGCCCCGGCCCGATGCAAACCGCGTTCAGCCGCTCATCCTCCAGCAACCCGGTCAGCGCGGCGGCGTCGGCCACGCGGCGCAGCATGATCGCGTCGAGCCGGGCGGCGTTCTCCTGCTGCGCGGCGGGCGGCACGCCCAGCGTCACCAGACCGGCCCCGATCCGCAGCGCGCCCCGCGCCGCCATCCGGGCGGCACCGCCCCGGCCCGGCCCGCCGCTCAGGACGAGCACATGGCCGTGGCCGTACTTGTGGTTGTCAGAGCGCTTGGCCAGCCGCTCCCACATTTCGGGCGTGGCGCCGATTTCGGGGACTGTGTCGGTCATTCTGCCTCCGGCGGCGAGAGTTTCGGTCAGAAGAAGCGGCGGCGGGTCACAGACCGATGTCCTTGACCACCAGTTCGCCGCAGACCGCCGGCCCCTCGCCGGTCAGGTGTCCGGTCTTGGGGGCGTGGAAGGTCACCGTCAGATCGGCTGCGGCGGCAATGCCGGGATGCGGCGGCGGACCGCACAGCAGCGCGCCGGTTTCGGCGTCGAGCCCGGTGGGGATGTCGATGGCGACCACGTTCCAGTTCGCCGCGAAGGTATTCTCGACCAGCCCGCAGACGCCGGTAAAAAGGTCGAAGTCGATCGGGCGCGAGAGGCCGATGCCGAACAGCGCGTCGACGAAGACCGCACCGGGGGCGTAGACGCCAAGGAACGGTTCATAAGAGGTCGCGGGCGGGAAGCTTTCGACCGTTCCGATGGCGCACCAGCGCTCGTAATTCGTGCGGGCGTCGGGCGGCAGTTTCGCAGGGTCGCCGTAAAGTCCGACGACCACGGTCCAGCCCTTTTCGTGCAGCAGGCGCGCGACGACGAACCCGTCACCGCCGTTGTTGCCGGGCCCGCACAGCACCACTGCCCGACGCGGCGCGTCCACGTCCGTTGGCCATTTCGCAAGGATCGCTTCCACCACGCTGGCGCCGGCGCGCTCCATCAACTCAAGCCCGGTCGTCAACCCCGAGGAGATCGCCTTTGCCTCGACTTCGCGCATTTCTGCGGGCGTAATCGCTATTGTCATTCGGATTCACTTCCCCCTCATTCCTATATTGACGCATCAACGATCAAACCGCATAAAATTTAATCACCACCCCGGATTTCCCTACGTGCTACGCTGGGCTGTCACCCTCGCGAATTGTGGGGGTCCAATAGAAATGATCTTGAACCACAGACCGCAGGGTATCTAGGGAGTCGCACCACATGAAGAAGATCGAGGCGATCATCAAGCCATTCAAGCTTGATGAGGTAAAGGAGGCCCTGCAGGAAATCGGAGTGCAAGGTCTTTCCGTGATCGAGGTCAAAGGGTTCGGTCGCCAGAAAGGGCACACCGAGCTTTACCGTGGTGCGGAATATGTCGTCGACTTTCTGCCGAAGGTGAAAATCGAGGTCGTTCTGGCCTCTGATCAGGTCGACGCCGCGATCGAGGCGATCATCGGCGCCGCCAAGACCGACAAGATCGGCGACGGCAAGATTTTCGTCTCTTCGATCGAACAGGCGATCCGGATCCGGACCGGCGAATCCGGGGAAGACGCGCTTTAAGACGCGTTCCGAAATATCTCAGACAACCGAATACCGTTCCACGACAAGGGAAAAACAATGAGCAACGCTGACGTTATCAAGACGATCAAGGATGAAGAGGTCGAATACGTCGACATCCGCTTCACCGATCCGCGCGGCAAGCTGCAACACGTGACCGTCATGTCCGACCAGGTCGACGAGGACTTCCTGGAAGAAGGCTTCATGTTCGACGGTTCGTCCATCGCCGGCTGGAAGTCGATCGACCAGTCCGACATGAAACTGATGCCCGACGCAGCGTCGACCTACATGGACCCCTTCTTCGCCGAGAAGACCATGGCGATCCACTGTACCGTCGTGGAACCGGACACCATGGAAGCCTACGACCGCGACCCGCGCGGCACCGCCGAGAAGGCAGAGGCCTACCTGAAGTCCTCGGGCATCGGCGACGCGGCCTACATGGGCCCGGAAGCTGAATTCTTCCTGTTCGACAACGTCAAATACTCTGTGGCGATGAACAAGGTGTCCTACGAAGTCGACGCGCTCGACGCCGCTTGGAACACCGACACCGACTACGAGATGGGCAACATGGGCCACCGTCCCGGCGTCAAGGGCGGCTACTTCCCGGTTCCGCCGATCGACGACGCGCAGGACATCCGCGGCGAGATGCTGTCGACCATGAAGCGCATGGGCATGAAGGTCGACAAGCACCACCACGAGGTGGCTTCGTGCCAGCACGAGCTTGGCCTGATCTTCGGCACCGTCACCCACCAGGCCGACGAGCTGCAGAAGTACAAGTACGTCATCCACCAGGTCGCCGCCGCCTACGGCAAGTCGGCCACCTTCATGCCGAAGCCGATCGCAGGCGACAACGGCACGGGCATGCACGTGAACATGTCGGTCTGGAAAGACGGCAAGCCGCTGTTCGCCGGTGACAAGTACGCCGACCTCAGCGACGAGGCCCTGTGGTACATCGGCGGCATCCTGAAGCACGCCAAGGCCCTGAACGCCTTCACCAACCCGTCGACCAACTCCTACAAGCGCCTGATCCCGGGCTTCGAAGCCCCCGTTCTGCGCGCCTACTCGGCCCGCAACCGTTCGGGCTGCGTCCGGATCCCGTGGGCGGAATCGCCGAAGGCCAAGCGCGTGGAAGCCCGCTTCCCCGACCCGTCGTCGAACCCCTACCTGTGCTTCTCGGCCCTGCTGATGGCTGGCCTCGACGGCATCAAGAACAAGATCGATCCCGGCGCGGCGATGGACAAAGACCTGTACGACCTGCCGCCGGAAGAGCTGGCCGGTATCCCGACCGTCTGCGCCTCGCTTCGCGAAGCCATGGACGAGCTGGAGAAGGACTGCGACTTCCTGCTGGCCGGTGACGTGTTCACCAAAGGCCAGATCGAGGGCTACATGGACCTCAAGTGGGAAGAGATCTACGCCTTCGAACACACGCCGCACCCGGTCGAGTTCAAGATGTACTACTCCTGCTGATCCGGCAGGGTACCGACATTCGAAAGGGGCGCCCGTCGGGCGCCCCTTTTTCGTGCCGACCCGCGACGTTCCGCCCGCCTTTGCGCCCGCCTTCGGGGATGTGTGGCCGCCGCAACGGAAACCACCGTTACCCCCCGCGTCCCGGTTTGCTATAGCTCAACCGACTCAATTCACGTGCCGGAGAGCTTCATGAGCACCATCATCGACATCCACGCCCGCGAGATCCTCGACAGCCGGGGCAACCCCACCGTCGAGGTCGACGTGATCCTCGAAGACGGCACCATGGGCCGCGCCGCCGTTCCCTCGGGCGCCTCGACCGGCGCACACGAGGCCGTGGAACGCCGCGACGGGGACAAGTCCCGCTACATGGGCAAGGGCGTGCTGGAGGCCGTGGCCTCGGTCAACGGCGAGATCGCCGAAAACCTCGTGGGCTTCGACGCCACCGAGCAGGAAGCCATCGACGCCGCGATGATCGAACTGGACGGCACTTCGAACAAGGGCCGTCTTGGCGCCAACGCCATCCTCGGCGTGTCGCTGGCCACCGCGAAAGCCGCCGCCGATTTCTGCGCCCAGCCGCTGTTCCGCTACGTGGGCGGCACCTCGGCCCGCGTGCTGCCGGTGCCGATGATGAACATCATCAACGGCGGCGAACACGCCGACAACCCGATCGACATCCAGGAATTCATGATCATGCCGGTGTCGGCCACCGACATCCGCGAAGCGGTGCGCATGGGGTCGGAAGTGTTCCACACGCTGAAAAAGGAACTTTCGGCCGCCGGCATGTCCACCGGCCTTGGTGACGAAGGCGGCTTCGCCCCGGAACTGAAAGGCACCCGCGACGCGCTCGACTTCATCCTGAAGTCCATCGAAAAAGCCGGCTACAAGCCGGGCGAGGATATCTACCTCGCGCTCGACGCCGCCTCGACCGAATATTACGAGAACGGCAAGTACAACATGAAGGGCGAAGGCAAGGTGCTGTCGTCCGACGAGAACGTCGCCTACCTGCAGGGTCTGGTGAACGACTACCCGATCATCTCGATCGAGGACGGCATGGCCGAGGATGACTGGGACGGCTGGAAGGCCCTGACCGACGCCATCGGCAACAAGGTGCAACTGGTGGGCGACGACCTGTTCGTGACCAACCCCGACCGCCTGTCCGACGGCATCAAGCGCGGCTGCGCCAACTCGATGCTGGTGAAGGTGAACCAGATCGGTTCGCTGTCCGAGACGCTGAAGGCCGTCGATATGGCCCACCGCGCACGCTATACCAACGTGATGTCGCACCGCTCTGGCGAGACCGAGGACGCGACGATCGCAGACCTCGCCGTCGCCACCAACTGCGGTCAGATCAAGACCGGCTCGCTGGCACGGTCGGACCGGCTGGCGAAGTACAACCAGCTGATCCGGATCGAGGAAATGCTGGGCGAAACCGCGATCTACGCTGGAACGTCGATCCTGAAACAGTAAATCGGACCGCCTGCGGCGATCCGATCCGGACGGGGGGACGCTGTCCCCCCGCACCCCCCTGGGATATTTTCAGACCAAAGAAGAGGTCAGTCTTCGCCCAGAAGCGTGTCGATCTCTTCCGCGTCCTCGATCTGTTCGCGGCTCATGCGGGTGACGATGTAGAAACCGCCGTCCTCGGGCGTCTGCACCAGGCGCAGATCGTCGGTCGGAAGAAGCACGGTGGTCTGACCGATGCCGAGGAAGCCGCCCACGTCGACCGTCACGCCGACCACCATGGCCGAGCTGTCCAGCACCACGTCCTCGACGTCGCCGATCTCGTTCCAGCCGGTCGTTATCGGGCCAAACGGCTCGCCGCTGTCCCAGATCGCCTGATCGTAGGTCTCGCCCAGCGAGTAGATCGCGGCGTCGTCCAGCGCGCCGGCCGCGATGAGCGGCGCGTTGTGCATCATGCCCGCCGGTTCTTCCGCGGGCGCGGTGTCAGAGGCCATGTCGCCGTCGCTGCTGTCCTCGATCACCGGCGGCGGCGTCTCGGTAGCGGTGTCGTCCTGCGCCATCAGCGGCTGGGCGGCCAGACAGGCCATGGCGATAAGGGTCGTGCGATACATGGTATCCTCGCGAAAATGTCAGTTAGCGGTGAAACGCCCGTGAGCCGTCAGAGGTTCCCCGGCTTGTGGCGATTGCCCTGCCCCGCTACCCCTTGAGGACAGGCAGCGGAGGCGCGCAATGGCCATGACGGCGGACGAGATCATCGAGAACCTGCGGCTGGAGCCGCACCCCGAGGGCGGCTGGTTCCGCCAGACGTGGATCGCACAGGCCGAGGGCGATGCACGGCCCGCCGGAACCTGCATTCATTTCCTGCTGAAACAGGGCGAACGCAGCCACTGGCACCGCGTGGACGCCACCGAGATCTGGCACTTCTACGCCGGAACGCCCCTGACCCTGCGCCTTGCCGCGACCGACGCGGGCCCCGCCGTCGCGCATCGCCTCGGCCCCGACCTTGCCGCCGGAGAGCAACCGCAGGTGATCGTCCCCAAACATCACTGGCAGGCCGCCCATGCCCCCGACGGCTGGGCGCTGGTGGGCTGCACCGTGTCGCCCGCCTTCCGGTTCGAGGGGTTCGAACTGGCCGCGCCGGGCTTCGACATTCCCGACGCGGGCTAGGAAGGCCGGCGGCCCCGCCGGCTCAGGCCGCCAGATCGGCGCCCGCACGCAGGTTGCGCAGCTTTTTCCACGTCACCTCGGGGTCGATCTTGCCATAGCCCGCGAAGGTGCCGAAGCCGCAGTCGGTGCTGGCGACCACCCGGTCCGCGCCGACGATGTCGATGAACCGGCCAAGCCGCTGTGCGATCAGTTGCGGGTGCTCGACATAGTTCGAGCAGGTGTCGATCACGCCCGGCGCAAGGATCTTGTCGTCCGGGATCTCGGCGTCGCGCCAGACGGTCCACTCGTGTTCGTGGCAGGGGTTCGCGCTTTCGAACAGGATGGTGCTGGGCCGCGCCGAGAGCACCACGTCGATCACCTTCTCAAGCGGGATATCGTGGTCGTGCGGACCCTCGTAGTTGCCCCAGCACAGGTGCATCCGCATCCGGTCGGCGGGCAGTCCTTCGGTCGCGGCGTTCAGCGCCTCGACGTTCATCGCGGCGACCTTCACGAACTCGTCCTGCGACATATCCTGATAGCCGGTGTGCGCCGACATGGCGAGGTCGGGGCAGTCGAACTGGATGTCGAAGCCCGCGTCGAGGATCGCTTCGTACTCGGGCCGCATCGCGTCGACCAGCGCCGACAGATAGCTTTCGTGGTCCGGGTAATAGCGGTTCACCTGAAACGCGGTGATCAGCCCCGGCGAGGCCGCGTTCATGAAAGCCTTGGTGCCCTTGCCCTCGGCTTCGAGCGCGGCCTTGAAGCGGCGGATGTCGTCCAGCGCGGGTTGCAGGTCGACCAGCTTCACCGCGTCGATACACGAGGCGCGGGTGAACTCCTGGCTGCCCATGATGGCGCTGAGTTTCTTCGCCAGCCCCGGATGCGCGGCAAGGTCCTTGGCGGGCTTCCGGTCGATGTGGCCGCCGAACCCGCTGAGGCGTTCCTGCATGTAGGTGGAATAGCCGACCTTCCCAAGCTCGCCGTCCGACACGATCGAGACACCGGCGGCGATCTGGTTCTTCACCGCCTCGTTGATCGCGGCCTGCACGGCGGCCTCGAACTCGGCCTTGTCGTAGGGCTCGCCCTTGTCCTTCGCGAGCAGCAGCGCCGACAGGGCGTCTCCGCGCGGAAGGCTTCCGACATGGGTAGTCTCGATGGTCATGGTCTCTTCCCGTTTGGCGTCCAGTTTGGCTTGCGCGCACCAGACCACCGCGGGCCGGGAAAGACAACCGGCGCGGCGGATGGCCCAGAACGCGAACGGGGCCCCGAAGGGCCCCGCAGCGTGTCCTTACGGATCAGGAGAAGGCTCAGGCCTTGCCCTTGTAGATGTCGACCAGCTTGCCCAGCATTTCCAGCGCGTCCTCGCGCGACCGCTGGAAGCTGTTGCGGCCGATGATCGAGCCGTTGCCGCCACCGTCGCGGATCGCGCGGGCGTCGTCATAAACCGCGTCGGCCCCTTTCGAGGCGCCGCCCGAGAACACGATGATCCGGCGGCCGTCGAAGGACGAGCGCACGCATTCCTTCACGCGGGCGGCCTGCGTCGAGATATCGATGCCGGCGGCCTCGAAGGACTTCTTCGCCTCGGGCTGCATGATGTGGTCGGTCGAGAGCTTGATCTTGATGATGTGCGCCCCCAGCAGCGCCGCCATGTGGGCGGCGTAGGCGCCGACGTCGATCGCGGTCTCGCCTTCCTTGGTGATGCCTTCACCGCGCGGGTAGGACCAGATCACGGTGGCGACGCCCTTGGCGGCGGCCTCTTTCCGCATCTCGACGATCTCTTCGAACATATCAAGCGCCATGTCCGAACCCGGGTAGATGGTAAAGCCGATGGCGGCGCAGCCAAGACGCAGCGCGTCGTCGACCGAGGCGGTCACGGCCTGGTTCTTGCCCGAGGTGCCGGACATCAGCGAGTTCGCCGAGTTCACCTTGAGGATCGTCGGGATCTGGCCCGCGAAGGTGTCGGCGCCCGCTTCAAGCGGCCCAAGCGGCGCGGCGTAGGCCGACAGGCCCGCGTCGATGGCCAGCTTGTAATGATAGTGCGGGTCGTACCCTTCCGGGTTCGGGGCGAAGCTGCGGGCGGGTCCGTGCTCGAACCCCTGGTCCACGGGCAGGATGATCATCTTGCCGGTGCCGGCGAGCTTGCCGTTCATCAGCATCTGGCACAGCTTGCCTTTGACGCCGGGGTTCTCGCCCTCGTAGTTCGCAAGGATCTTCTTGACGGTTCCGGTGGCCTTCATCGCGGGGCTCCTCTTCTGTCTCGGTCCAGCACCCGTCTACGGGAAGTGCGGGACAGGGGGAATTGCTGGTATCGCTAACGTCCCGCATGCGCGGGATTTTTCTGAAAATCGCCCCCGGCGCGGAGGTCTGATCCCGCGCCGGACGCCTGATTGTCGCGAAACCCGCCTATTCTGCGAAGCGCGCGGGCAGGTCCTGTTCGACCCAGACTTCCATCGCGAGATCGGAATAGCGCGCCTCGGTCCCGGACCACGCCGCGGCGGCGGCGTCACCGCCAAGGCGGACCAGTTCGTCGATCTCGGTCAGCATGTCGGCGGCTTCGGGATCGCCTGCCGCAGAGGCCAGCATCGCGTACATCGCCGCGATCCCGTAGGACCGCGCCGCGCCACGGCCCGACAGGCGCATGGCGGCCTGCTCGCGGATCGCGCCAAGCGATTGCAGCGCGTCGGACGGCAGGCTGTCGGCGCCCGAGACGCTATCCTGCAGCGACAGGACCGTCGCGAAGTCCAGCGTGTTCTCCAGCTTGTCGAGCAGCGCGGTCGCCCCCGCCTCGCCGCCTGCCCCGGCCTTCAGCGCCCATTCATAGGCGGCGTCCGGGTCACGCGCTTCCAGCGCCTTTGCCAGCAGCAGCGCGATGCCTGCGTCGCCCGCCTCGGCCAGCGGCTCCAGCAGCGCGACGCCCGCGCTGACGTTGCGCGGCGCACCGAGGCCGGTCAGCAGCGCCTCGCCCACGGTGGCCTTGTCCGCGTCCGAAAGATCCGCCGCCGCGTCGCCGGTCGCCTGACCCAGCAGCGCAACCGGCACCGCCGCCGACACCCGCGCGGGCGCCAGAGCCAGCTTCGGCTCGAACAGGACGAAGATTTCGTCGGGATCGTCGTCGATCGCCTCGAAGTCGATATAGACGTCGCCCTCGAACCCGGTCTCAAGCACCAGCCGTTCCGGGTTGGCGACGAATTGCGGCCAGACCTGTTCAAGACTGTCGAGGAACGCGTTCATCGCGGGCGACGGCGCTTCGGGCGCGCCGCCCGTCATGCCGCTGACGACCATCTCGCGCATCGCCGGGCCAGAGTTCTCTCCGGTCAGCGGCGGCGGCAGGATGCCGGACAGCGCGTCCCACAGGCCCTTGTTCTCGACCGAGAGGGTCGCGGTGTCGAGGAACCAGACCGGGTCCGGCTCTTCCATGTCGTCGCGCCCATCGAACCAGAAATACGAGAAGTCGGCACTGAGATCGAAGGTCGCCACGCCGTCCACGTCGGCGAAGACCCGCACCAAGGCGTCCGAGGACGGCATGCCATAGTCCATATCGATGGTCATGCGCGGGATGGTCAGGGTGTCGAGCCCCGCCATCTCGAAGCCCATGTGGGTTTCCGAGGGGAAACAGGCCTGCGTCGCCGTCAGCCCGGAGATCCGCGCCTTGCCGTTGAACCGGTCGGTGATGTCGATCGGCGTGCCGACGAAGGTCAGCGCGCCGATGTTGATCTCGCACTCGCCGTATTCGTCCCAGTCAAGGAACGGCCACGCGGTGATGTCGGTCATGGTGACCCGGCTGCGCCGCAGATCGACGGCCAGATCGCCGTATTGCAGGTCCATCTGCGTGCGCAGCATCTGGATGCCACTGTGCAGGAAAGACTGGGCGATCCGGTCGAGGGACAGAACGTCCCACAGCGTGACCTTGTCCTGTGCTTGGGAAGCCGCTGGAATAAGGGCGGAAACTGCCGCGGTTGCGGCAAGCAGACGACGCATCTCAAATCCTCTCGTCAAAAGTCTGTCGAGGCGGATCAGACATAAGCTGCGCCGGGAAATCAACCCTCGAGGGCGGCAACTCCGGGCAAAGTCTTGCCCTCCATCCATTCCAGAAACGCTCCGCCCGCGGTGGAGACATAGGTGAAGGAATCGCCCGCCCCCGCATGGTTCAGCGCCGCGACCGTGTCACCGCCGCCCGCGACCGAGACAAGCTCGCCCGCCTGCGTCAGCTCGGCGGCCTTCTTGGCCGCCGCGACCGTCGCGGCGTCGAACGGCGCGATCTCGAACGCACCCAGCGGGCCGTTCCAGATCAGCGTTTTCGACTGCGCGAAGATTTCGCCGATCTCGACCACCGTCGCGGGGCCTGCGTCCAGGATCATCGCGTCGGACGGACAGGCGTCGGCGGGCACGGTCTCGTTCTCGGCGCCGGCCTTGAACTCGCGCGCCACGACCACGTCCGAGGGCAGCAGGATGGTGCAGCCGGTGCTGTTCGCCTTTTCGACGATCTCGCGCGCGGTGTCGGCCATCTCGTGCTCGGCCAGCGACTTGCCCACGTCGATGCCCTGCGCCGCGAGGAAGGTGTTGGCCATGCCGCCGCCGATCACCAGCGTGTCCACCTTCTCGATCAGGTTCGACAGAAGTTCCAGCTTGGTCGAAACCTTGGCGCCGCCCACAACCGCCACGACCGGGCGCTGCGGATTGCCAAGCGCCGTTTCCAGCGCCTCAAGCTCGGCCTGCATCAGTCGGCCCGCGCAGGACGGCAGCAGCCGGGCGATGCCCTCGGTCGAGGCATGCGCGCGGTGCGCGGCGGAAAACGCGTCGTTGCAGTAGACCTCGCCAAGCGCCGCCAGCGCGGCGGCGAACATATCGTCGTTGCCTTCCTCGCCTTCGTGGAAACGGGTGTTTTCCAGCAGGACCACCTGCCCCGGCTCCATCTTCGAGACCGCGATCTTGGCCGGACCGCCGATGCAGTTCTCGGCGAAAGTCACCGGAACACCCAGCGCGGCCTCCAGCGCGGGCACCACCTGTTGCAACGACATCTCGGGCACTTCCTTGCCCTTGGGGCGTCCGAAGTGAGCCATCAGGACCGGCTTGCCGCCCTTTTCGAGGATGTCCTTCACGGTGGGAACGATGCGGTCGATCCGCGTCGTGTCGGTCACTTTCCCGTTTTCCATCGGCACGTTTATGTCGACCCGGGTCAGCACGACCTTTCCGTCAAGGTCCATGTCGTCAAGGGTTTTCCAGCTCATGCCGCTCTCCTTCGGTCGATCCGCTTGCCGATGTAGTGCGCCGCGGTGCGGCGGAAAACAAGACCATTCCCGCTTTTCCTCGGCCCCCGTTGCGCCTAGTTTGCGCGCGAATTGTGAAAGAGGACCGACATGGCCGAAATCAAGGACCCCGAGAACACCATCATCATGACGCTGAAAGGCGGCGACGTGGTGATCGAGCTTCTGACCGACATCGCGCCCGAGCATTGCAAGCGCATGAAGGAACTCGCCCGCGAAGGCGCCTATGACAACGTTGTGTTCCACCGCGTCATCGACGGCTTCATGGCCCAGACCGGCGACGTCGCCAACGGCAACACCGACAAGGACTTCGACCTGCGCCGCGCCGGCACCGGCGGCTCGGACAAGCCGAACCTGCCCGCCGAATTCTCCGGCATCCCGCATGACCGCGGCACGCTGGGCGCCGCCCGGTCGCAGAACCCGAACTCGGCGAACTCGCAGTTCTTCATCAACTTCTCCGACAACCACTTCCTGAACCGCCAGTACACGGTCTATGGCCGCGTGATCTCGGGGATGGAGCATGTCGACGCGATTACCCGGGGCGAGCCCCCCGCGAGCCCCGACAAGATGCTGTCGGTCAAGGTGGCGGCCGATGCGTAAGCTGTTCCTGGCGACCTGCCTGCTGGCCGCCCCGGCCTTCGCGCTGCCCGCCGCCGCCACCGGCCTGCGGATCACCGTCGAGGGCGAGGCCAACGGCGTCATCGAGATCGACCTGCTGGAAGACGTCGCGCCCGAGCACGTGGCGCAGATCACCGCGCTGGCCGAGGAAGGCTTCTACGATGGCGTGGTGTTCCACCGCGTCATCGAAGGCTTCATGGCCCAGACCGGCGACGGCGAGTTCGGCAAGTTCGAGGGCGGCGACATGCGTCGCGCGGGCACCGGCGGCTCGGACCGCCCCGACCTGCCCGCCGAGTTCTCGGACGAGCCCTTCGAGCGCGGCGTCGTGGGCATGGCCCGCACCGCCGACCCGAACTCGGCCAACTCGCAGTTCTTCATCATGTTCGCCCCGGCTCCGCACCTGAACGGGCAGTACACCGTTGTGGGCCGCGTGACCGAAGGGCTTGACGTGCTGGACGCGATCAAGCGCGGCGAGGGCCCGAACGGCGCCGTCATCGGCCAGCCCGACATGATGGCCGACGTCGAAGTGATCGACTGACCTTTGCCCGTCCGCCCTGTCGATGGATGGGGCGGACGGCAGCCTGCAAGCGTTCCCAGATACTTACTGTAGGAAACTTGTAACACCCGCCGGCCGATGGCAGAGCCGGTGGGACAGATACCCGTTTAACTTGTAAAATACGTAACGGACACCCGGACGGTCATGCCCGGCGTGGCGTCCGGCTTCTCGATTTTGCACAGGCAGACAGGTCCGATGGCTGATTACGTCCTTCCCGCAGGCACCCCGATCACTGTGTACGAGGCCGGCGAGTTCCTTCTGCACGCCGACCTTTCCGAACTTTGGCTGTCGGACTACGACGACGGCAGCGCGTACTTCAATACGTCGGAAGTGCTGTTTTCACGGCTCGACGACATAGACTACGCCAATTTCCAGTATCTCGGAACGACCAGCTACGGCGGCAGGATCTATCCGGTGGTCGAAGAAATCTCGGGCGACATGCTTGTTCTGGGCGTTCACCTGCCCGAGACGACCTATCCTGACTACGCGTCGCTGAACCTCGATACCGCGGCGTTCCTCGTCTGCTTCGCCGAAGGCACCGGCATCGCCACGCCCGACGGCGAGCGCGCGGTCGAGGCGCTGAAGATCGGCGATCTGGTCACCACGGCGGACGGCCGCGCGGTCCCGGTCCGCTGGGTCGGGCGGCAGACGATGCACAAGCTGTTCGCGGGCGAGCGCATGGCGCCGGTCCGCATCCGGGCCGGGGCGCTTGGCGGCGGCCTGCCGCATCGCGATCTGGTGCTGACGCCCGAACATGCGCTGATCCTCGACGGGCTGGCGGTCACGGCGGGCGCGCTGGTGAACGGAACGACGATCACCTTCGATCCGCTGGACGCCCTGCCCGACAGCGTGACCTACTACCATATCGAGACAAAGGCCCACGACGCGATCCTTGCCAACGGCGCGGCGGCAGAGACCTTCGTGGACGCCGTCACCCGCCGCCGGTTCGACAACCACGCCGAGTACTTGGCGCTGTACGGCAAGGACCGGACGATTGCCGAGATGCCGCTGCCGCGCGTGGCCTCGGCCCGGCTGGTGCCGACCGCCCTAAGGGCGCGGCTGGGGATCCAGGACGCGGCCTAGCCGCCGCGCAGCCGGGTCCAGAGCGGCGACAGCACATCCGGCACGGGCATGCCCCGCGCCCATGCGACCGCGATGGCGAGACCCAGCAGGATCAGCCCCGCGACCCCCACCACCCGCCATTTCCAGACCGCAAGCGCGGTGGCCGCGATGCCGATGGCGAAGGCCTGCCAGTCCGCCGACCCCGGAATGCGCCCAAGGGCAAGGTCCGTGACAAGCACGAAGACCGCCCCGCCGACCACCAGCTTTGCGGCGGCGCGCCAGACCAGGCCCGCCAGCACACCCGCCACGCCCGCGACCGCGTAGGGGATCCAGCCCTCTGCCTCGGGGTCGTCGTTCGCCGACAGCGCGAGCCACACCAGCGCCGCCACGGCCAGCGCGACGACGAAACTGGCCAGCGTCCAGCCCGGCTGGGCGCGAAGGGGCGGTTCCGGTTCAGGCAGATCGCCCGTGCGGCGCAGCGGCGGCGGCTCGCGCCGGGCATGGGGGTCGCGCCCGCTGCCGCCGCAATAGGCGCAAGGGCCGCGCAGCGGTCCCGTCACGACACCCGCGCCATCGCAGGCCCCGCACGACAGCCCGCCCCGCTCGCCGGTGCCCGCGCAATCGCGGCAGGCCACGCGGTCGCCATCGGCGGTGCCGCTGCCGAAGCAAAAGGGGCAGTCGGTGTCGCCCGCTCGCCTGTCGTCCTGCCTGGCCATCGCGTCCGGCCAATCCCTCTGTACCCCGCCCGCCCGCCGATAAACCGCCGTCGCCCTCGCGGGGTCAAGCCCGCAGCCTGTATCCAGCAGCAGACATGCCGCCGCGCGATGGCGCAGAATTGCGTGGACCTGACCGTGCCCCTGCGTCACCCTGACCCAAGATGCCCCAGAAGACAGCTTCGGACGGAGCCCGCCATGCCTCGACCCTTCCTGCCAGTCGCGCTGGCCGCCCTTCAATCGGCGCTGCTCGCCGCTCCCGCCCCGGCAGAGCCGCCGTTCTGGCGATCCGAGTGGCCGAACACGGATTTCGCCACCACCACCGTCGACAGCTGGACCGAGATCCTGTCCGGCGGACCGCCCCGCGACGGCATCCCCGCGCTGGACGGGCCGGTCTTCGTGCCTGCCGCCGACGGGCCGCCGCTGGGCGACCGCGAGCCGGTGATCGTGCTGGACCTGCCGGGCGTGCCCGCCCGCGCCTACCCGATCCGCTATCTGACGTGGCATGAGATCGTGAACGACACGGTGGCCGATGTGCCCGTGGCGGTGACCTTCTGCCCGCTGTGCAACTCGGCCCTCGTGTTCCACCGGCGCGTCGACGGCCGCGACCTGAGCTTCGGGGTGACCGGCAAGCTGCGGAACTCGGACATGGTGATGTACGACCGCGAGACCGAAAGCTGGTGGCAGCAGGCGCTGGGAGAGGCGATCGTGGGCGAGCTGACCGGCGCCCGCCTGACGCAGCTGCCGTCGTGGATGGAAGGCTGGGCCCAGTTCCGCGCGGCACATCCCGACGGCATGGTGATGGCCGAACCAGACTGGGACCGCCGCTATGGCACCAACCCCTATGCGGGTTACGACAGCCTGGCGAAACCCTTCCTTTACAACGGAGAAATGCCGCCCCACGGCATCCCGCCCCTCGCCCGCGTGGTGCGGGTGGGCGACCGGGCGTGGCCGCTGCCCCGGCTGGCTGAGGCGGGCGAAATCTCTGAGGCGGGCGTGACGATCAGCTGGACCGCCGGACAGGCCTCGGCGCTGGACAACGGCGAGATCGCGAAGGGGCGCGAGGTGGGCAGCATCCGGGTCCGCGACGCCTCGGGCGCGGACGTGCCGCACGATCTGATGTTCGCCTTCGCCTTCCACGCCTTCTATCCCGAGGGCGAATGGATGGTGGCCGAGTAAGGACGGGTAAGGACGGGTAAGGACATGGGGGCTCTGCCCCCGCCGCTGCGCGGCTCCCCCGAGGTACTTGGCAAGAGAAGAAGCCCCGCGGCCTAGTCCGGCAGGATGCGGGCGAGGATCGGGGTGGCGTCGGTTTCCCGGACCGCGCCGGCGATAAGGCCACGGCTGTCGGCAAGACGGGCGGCGATGTAGGGGCCCGCGACCTCTGGCGCGGTGGCGGTCAGCGTGGCGGCGGTCAGAAGCGTGGCGGCGCGTTCGGCGAAAAAGCGCGCCTCGGCCTCGGGCGGCAGGCCGGGCCACGTGGCGCGGAAATCGCGAAGCGCGGCGTCATAGCGGGTGTCTGCGCCCCTTGCGGCGTCGAGCGCGTCGGTCAGCGCCCCTGCCGCTTCCGGATCGCGGGCCAGCGTGCGCAGGATGTCGAGGCAGATGACATTCCCCGAGCCTTCCCAGATCGAGTTCAGCGGCGCCTCGCGGTACAGCAGCGGCAACGGCGTGTCCTCGACATAGCCCACGCCGCCCAGCGTCTCCATCGCCTCGTAGATCATCCCCGGCGCGCGCTTGTTGCCAAGGAACTTGGCCAGCGCCACCGCGATGCGGGCAAAGCCGTCGCCGCCCGTGTCGAACGCCTGCGCCACCCGCAACCCCAGCGCCAGCGTGCCCTCGACATCAAGCGCGAGATCGGCCAGCACCGCCCGCATCAGGGGCTGGTCGATCAGCTTCTTCTGGAACACGGTGCGGTGCCGGCACCAATGCGCCGCCTCGGCCAGCGCCGCGCGCATCAGGCCCGCCGGCGCCATCGCGGTGTCGAGCCGCGTGTGATGCACCATGCGGATGATCCTGCGCACGCCCTGCCCCTCGTCGCCGATCATGTAGGCCAGCGCGCCGTGATACTCGATCTCGGACGACGCGTTGGCGCGGTTGCCGAGCTTGTCCTTCAACCGCTGTATCTGGACCCGGTTGCGCTCGCCCTCCAGCCAGCGCGGAACGAGGAAGCAGGACAATCCGCCCTCGGTCTGCGCCAGCGTCAGAAAGCCGTCGGACATCGGCGCCGAGCAGAACCACTTGTGCCCCGTCAGCCGCCATGCGTCGCCGTCCGGCGTGGCGCGGGTGGTGTTGGCGCGCACGTCGGACCCGCCCTGCTTCTCGGTCATCGCCATGCCCATCGTCGCGGCGCGTTTCCCGGCCACCGGGGCAACCGACGGGTCATAGGCGCGTGCTGTCAGCTTCGGCAGCCACGCATCGGCCAGCGGCGAGCCCGCCAGCGCCGGGACGGCGGCATAGGTCATCGTCAGCGGGCAGCAGGTGCCCGGCTCGACCTGGCTTTGCAGGTAGACCATAGCGGCATGCGTCACGTGGCCGCCCGGGCGCGGCTCCCACGCGACGGCGCTGTACCCGGCCTTTGCTCCGACGGTCATCAGCTGGTGATAGGCGGGGTGGAACGCGACCTCGTCCAGCCGCCGCCCGCCCCGGTCGAACAGGCGCAGCTCGGGCGGATGGCGGTTCGCTTCGCGCCCTGCCTCGATCATCGCGGGGTCCGACAGGACGCCCGCGAAGTCCTTCAGCGTATCCGCCTGCCCGCCTGCCGCCGCCACCGCCTGCCGCAGCGGCAGGTCGTCCTCCCACAGCGCGGGAACGCGCGCCGGCGGCTGGTTCTCGACCACGTGGGTGGCCAGTTCGGACCTCGGGGCTGAACGGGACATGCGGCATCCTCCTCACGCACGCGATCACAAAGCAGCTTGCCCGTCATTATAGGGATTCACAAAGGCTTATCGGTATGCGATTGTCATCACCAACGTCCGAAAGAGACGATACGAGGCAGTTAATGGGCAGACCCCGCAAGGCACCGGCATTCGGCGTGATCGCGTTCTTCGCGGTCGTCTTCACGCTGGGCAGCTACTTCACCTTCGCCAGCGTGCAGGGCGACTATGGCCTGTTCCGCCGCATCCAGATCGAGGCGGAAGCCAATCTGCTGCAAAAAGAGGTCGACGCGCTGGAGATCGAAGTTGCCGAACTGCGCAACAAGACCCGCCGCCTGTCCGACGAGTACCTTGACCTCGACCTGCTGGACGAGCGCGCGCGCGAGGTTCTGGGCCTTGTGCGCAACGACGAAGTCATCGTCCACTGACCCCCGCGCCGCAGGGCGCATCCCGATATTTTCGTTGAAATCCTCAGTCTGCGGTGCAGTTATGCCTGTTGCGCATAGCAGCCCGGCAGGCCGTCACGGAAATTTACGGTCGCAATGCCGGCGGCTCTGCGTTATGGGATTGTTTAACGCTAAACTATTGCCGCGAGAGAGGGAGGAGACGCCGACATGGCCACCCGCAGTCGTGCGAAGAAGAACAGCGCCTCGATGGAAGAGCTGTTGAACTACTACCGGGAAATGCTTCAGATCCGACGCTTCGAAGAGAAAGCGGGCCAGTTGTATGGCATGGGTCTGATCGGCGGTTTCTGCCACCTCTACATCGGACAGGAAGCCGTGGTCGTGGGCCTCGAGGCCACGTCCAAGGAAGGCGACCAGCGCATCACCACCTACCGCGACCACGGCCACATGCTGGCCTGCGGCATGGACCCCAAGGGCGTGATGGCCGAGCTCACGGGCCGCGAAGGCGGGTACTCGAAGGGCAAGGGCGGCTCGATGCACATGTTCTCGAAAGAGAAGGAATTCTACGGCGGCCACGGCATCGTGGGCGCCAACGTGCCGCTGGGCGCGGGCCTTGCCTTCGCCAACAAGTACAACGGCAACGACAACGTCTGCTACACCTACTTCGGGGACGGCGCCGCCAACCAGGGCCAGGTCTACGAGGCCTTCAACATGGCCGCGCTGTGGAAGCTTCCGGTGATCTTCGTCATCGAGAACAACCAGTACGCCATGGGCACGTCGCAGAAACGGTCGACCTCGACCCCCGCGATCTACACCCGCGGCGAGGCGTTCGGCATTCCCGGCGAGGAAGTCGACGGCATGGACGTCCTTGCGGTCAAGGCCGCTGGCGAGAAGGCGGTGGCGCACTGCCGCAAGGGGGACGGCCCCTACATCCTCGAGGTGAAGACCTACCGTTACCGCGGCCACTCGATGTCGGACCCGGCCAAGTACCGGACCCGCGAGGAAGTGCAGAAAATGCGCGAGGAACGCGACCCCATCGAGGCGGTGCGCAAGCTGATCCTCGACGGCAACTATGCAAGCGAGGACGATCTCAAGGCGATCGACAAGGAGATCAAAGAGATCATCAACGACTCTGCCGACTTCGCGAAGGAAAGCCCGGAACCGGCGCTCGAAGAGCTGTGGACGGATGTCTACGCCGAAGAACTGCCGCAGGACGACGCGGCCTGAGGCCGGCGCGCAAGGACTTTAGGGAGGCCACGAATGGCAACTGAAATTCTCATGCCGGCGCTCAGCCCCACGATGGAAGAGGGCACGCTGGCGAAATGGATGGTCAAGGAAGGCGACACCGTGTCGTCCGGCGACATCCTTGCCGAGATCGAGACCGACAAGGCGACGATGGAATTCGAAGCCGTCGATGAGGGTGTGATCGGCAAGATCCTGATCGCCGAGGGCACCGAGGGCGTGAAGGTCAACACCCTCATCGCCATCATCGGCGAAGAGGGCGAGGACATGAGCGCGGCGGAAATGTCGGCTCCGGCAGAAAGCTCTTCCGAAAGCGAAGAGACGGCCGACGCCCCTGCCCCCGCACAGGCGAAATCGCCGGTGCAGGTGAAGGTTCCCGAGGAAAAGGACATCCCCGCCGGGACCGAGATGAAGTCGACCACGGTCCGCGAAGCCCTGCGCGACGCGATGGCCGAGGAAATGCGCCGCGACGACAGCGTTTTCGTCATGGGCGAGGAAGTCGCCGAGTACCAGGGCGCCTACAAGGTGACGCAAGGCCTGCTGGACGAGTTCTCGGACCGCCGCGTGATCGACACGCCGATCACCGAGCATGGCTTCGCCGGTCTTGGCGTCGGCGCGGCCTTTGCCGGCCTGCGCCCCATCGTCGAGTTCATGACCTTCAACTTCGCGATGCAGGCGATCGACCAGATCATCAACTCGGCGGCCAAGACGCTGTACATGTCCGGCGGCCAGATGGGCTGTCCGATCGTGTTCCGCGGCCCGAACGGCGCCGCCGCCCGCGTGGCCGCCCAGCACAGCCAGGACTACGCCGCGTGGTACGCGCACATCCCCGGCATGAAGGTGGTGCAGCCCTACTCTGCCGCCGACGCCAAGGGCTTGCTGAAATCCGCGATCCGCGATCCGAACCCGGTCGTGTTCCTCGAGAACGAGATCCTCTACGGCCGCTCTTTCGACGTTCCGGCGCTGGACGATTACACCGTCCCGCTTGGCAAGGCGAAGATCTGGCGCGAGGGCGATGACGTGACCATCGTGTCCTTCGGCATCGGCATGACCTACGCGCTGGAAGCGGCGGACGAGCTGGCGAAGGAAGGCATCTCGGCCGAGGTGATCGACCTGCGCACGATCCGTCCGATGGACACCGAGACGGTGGTGAAGTCGATCATGAAGACCAACCGCTGCGTCACGGTCGAGGAAGGCTTCCCGGTCTGTTCGATCGGCAACTACCTGTCGGCGACGATCATGCAGGAAGCGTTCGACTACCTCGACGCCCCGGTGATCAACTGCACCGGCAAGGACGTTCCGATGCCCTACGCCGCGAACCTCGAAAAGCTCGCCCTGACCTCCACCAAGGAAGTCATGGACGCGGTCAAGGCGGTCACCTACCGCTGAGGATGACGCAGTGGAGGTCCACGGCATAGACATGGAACAGGGCGCCTACCGCATCAGCTTCCAGGACGGAGACCGCACCATCCGCGGTCTCGTCCCCGAAACGTTGGTGACGGACTGGCTTCTGAAATCCGCAGGGCCCCGGCCCGAGCATCAGGATGTCTATACGTGGATCGCGCTGCACCGCACCAAGATCGAGAAAGCCCTGACCAAAATGTCCCGTGGCGACACGCGGATCCGCGCGCCGTTCGACCGGCTGTCGCTCGTGGAGGAGTAAAGAGATGCCGACTGAAATTCTGATGCCCGCCCTGTCTCCGACGATGGAGGAAGGCACGCTGGCGAAATGGCTGGTCAAGGAAGGCGACACCGTTTCGTCGGGCGACCTGCTGGCCGAGATCGAGACCGACAAGGCGACGATGGAATTCGAGGCCGTCGACGAAGGCGTCGTCGGCAAGATCCTGATCGACGAGGGCACCGAGGGCGTGAAGGTGAACACACCGATCGCCGTGCTGCTGGGCGAAGGCGAAAGCGCCGACGACATCGGCAAGGCCTCTGTCGCACCCGCCGCCGCTGCACCGGAAAGCGCCGAGGCCGCTCCGGCGCCCAAGGAAGCACATGCCGCCCCCGAGAAAGGCAGCGCCGCCCCCGCCGCGCCCGAAGCCTCTGACGGCAGCCGCATCTTCGCCTCGCCGCTGGCGCGCCGGATCGCCAAGGACAAGGGCATCGACCTGACCCAGCTCAAGGGCTCCGGCCCCAAGGGCCGCATCGTGAAGGCCGACGTCGAGAACGCCCAGCCCACCGCGCAGAAGGCCACCGACAAACCCGCCGCATCGGCTCCGGCCGCCGCCGCTGCCGCCGCGCCTGCAGGCCCCGGCTACGAGCAGGTGGTGAAGATGTACGAGGGGCGCGACTTCGAAGAGGTCAAGCTCGACGGCATGCGCAAGACGGTCGCCAGCCGCCTCACCGAGGCCAAGCAGACGATCCCGCACTTCTACCTGCGCCGCGACATCCAACTGGACGACCTGCTGAAGTTCCGCTCGACGCTGAACAAGCAACTGGAAGCCAAGGGCGTGAAGCTGTCGGTCAACGACTTCATCATCAAGGCCTGCGCCAACGCGCTTCAGGAAATCCCGGCGGCCAACGCCGTCTGGGCCGGCGACCGGGTCATCAAGCTGACGCCCTCGGACGTGGCCGTAGCCGTGGCCATCGACGGCGGCCTGTTCACGCCGGTCATCAAGGACGCGCACCAGAAGACCCTGTCGGCCCTGTCCGCCGAGATGAAGGATCTCGCCGGCCGCGCCCGCGACCGCAAGCTGGCGCCGCATGAATATGTGGGCGGCTCCTTCGCGATCTCGAACCTCGGCATGTACGGCATCGACAACTTCGACGCCGTCATCAACCCGCCCCACGGCGCGATCCTCGCGGTCGGCGCGGGCGTGAAGAAGCCGGTGGTGAAGGACGATGGCGAGCTTGGCGTGGCGACGGTGATGTCGGTGACGCTCTCGGTCGACCACCGGGTCATCGACGGCGCGCTTGGCGCCGAACTGCTGACCGCGATCAAGAACAACCTCGAAAACCCGGTGGCGATGCTGGCCTAAACCGCCAATCGCTCTGATCGAAAAGTACGGCCTGCCATCCGGCGGGCCGTTTCTTTTTGGAATGCACCAACGCCATCCCCACCCATCCGAAAAGCTTGATCCACCTCAAGGCACCTCCACGAGACCGGCGCTAGACCCGTCACATCCCATTCAACGCATGGAATGTCTCATGGACTGGAAACACCACCTCGACGAAACGAGCGCCAACCTCGCCGACTACCGTAAGACCCACGAAGCCGCCGGACGCGGGTTCACCGCGATGCACCGTGGCGCGATGGGCGAAGGAAGCCTGACCCTGCGCGAGAAGGAACTCATCGCGCTCGCCATCGGCATTGCACAGCGCTGCGTCGACTGCATCGGCTTCCACGTTCAGGCCGCCGCAAAGGCAGGTGCAACGCGGGACGACGTTGCCGACGTGATCGGCGTTGCTACCCTGATGGGCGGCGGCCCGGCTTACATGTACGGCGTGAAAGCGCTGGAAGCCTACGACCAGCTTATCGGCGAGCCATAGCCCGAGACGGATAAAACCTCACTCCCCGGCCCCAAGCGTAGGATGGGGTTCCACCCCATCCCCATCGAACCCAAAAACCGTAGGATGGGGTTCCACCCCATCCCCACCTGGCCCGATAAACGTAGGATGGGGTTCCACCCCATCCCCGCCGAACCCTCACATCCCAAGCAACTGATTGCCGCTCAACAGGTGATCCATCGACACCGACGGCTGATCGCATCCGGCATCGCCGACGATCTTCGCCGGAACCCCGGCCACGGTCTTTTTCGGCGGAACGTCCTGCAACACCACGGAACCGGCCGCGACCTTGCTGCACCGGCCCACGGTGATGTTGCCCAGAACCTTCGCGCCCGCCCCGATCAGCACGCCGTTCTCGATGGTCGGATGGCGCTGCTGTTCTTCCTTGCCGGTGCCGCCCAGCGTCACCGAGTGCAGCATCGACACGTTGTCGCCCACCGTCGCGGTCTCGCCGATGACGATGGAATGCGCGTGGTCGATCATGATGCCCTTGCCGACCGTCGCGGCGGGATGGATGTCAACGCCAAAGACCTCGCTCACCCGCATCTGGATGAAATAGGCCATGTCATAGCGGCCTTCCTGCCAAAGCCAGTGCGCGACGCGATAGGACTGCACCGCCTGAAAGCCCTTGAAGTACAAAAGCGCCTGCATGAACCGGTGGCACGCCGGGTCACGCTCGAACACGGCAACCAGATCGGCCCGCGCGGCGACGCCCAGCGACGGGTCGGACGCATGCGCCTCGTCCGCGATCTCGCGCAGGATCTGCTCTGACATCTCACCCGACGCCAGCTTCAGCGACACGCGGTAAGCCAGCGCCCGCTCCAGCGAGGCGTGATGCAGGATCGACGAATGCACGAGCCCGCCCAGAAGCGGTTCATCCACCACGGCCTGCTCTGCCTCGGCCCGGATACGGGTCCAGACCGGGTCGAGTTCGGCGACTGCCTTGCGGGTTTCGGCCATGGGATATCCTTCCGTCTCGTGCCGGTGTTCTACACTAGATAGGGAGCCGGAACCAAACGCAAACCCGTGATGCTGTCAATTCCAACTTCTTATGTCGGAACCACCTTCAAGCCGGCGTCCTCCCGCCGCTCGGCCAGCCTGACCAGAACCTGCGCCAGACAGCGGCAGTAGTCGGGGTCGCCCAGCCCCGGCTCCGGCCCCGGATCGCGCGCCAGCGCCGCCGCCATCAGCGTGCCGTCTCCCCAGCACGGATGCTGCCGCCCGTGCCTTTGCCGATAGGCGGCCGCCCATGTCGCAGAGCGGATCAGCCGTTCCAGCACCTCTTCCCGTGCGCCCTCGGGAACCCCGCGCAACACCCGGGCCGCCGCCGTCACGTCTGCGTGCAGCATCGGCAGCACCGGCCTAGACCTCCGGCGGCGAGGCGGTGAAGTAATGCACCGCCACCCGCAACGCGCCGCCCGAGAAATCGCCCCCGTTCGCGGTCAGCTCCAACGGCGTTGCGGCATAATAGGTCACCGGCTGCCCGGTGATGCCCGACACCCACGACCCCTGCGCCAGCCCCAGCCCGCTGCCATAACGGTTGGAGGCCCCCGACACGCCGAAGTCCCAGTTGCTCAGCGTTCCGGTGAACGCGGTCTTTACCCGTGCCGTCACCGCGAAGACCATCGCGTATTGCGGGATCACCCCGGCGGTCACGGAACTTGCTCCCGCCGCCAGCACATGATCGAACTCCAGAACGTTCAGCGCCGACACCGCCCGGTTGGCCGAGGCCGCGACACCGCCGTTGACCCAGCCCGCCCCGTCGTGCAGCACCGCCGCATGGCGGTCCACCGCCCAACCCCGCCATCCGGTCTGGGGCTGCACGTACACCCAGCCCCCATTCGACCAGATCGCGATCTCGCCCGCGTGGCCGTCCCACGCGTTGACCGCCCCCAAAGGCACGCCCCAGCTTTCTCCATCCTCGCCCGAAACAGGCGGCACGGAGGTGTCCACCGACTGCAACGTCAGATGTGTCAGCCCGTCCAATCGCACCAGCGCCTCGTTCACCGTGACATGCTTCTGCGCCTGCGCGGGCTGCAGAAGCGGCAAGGCAAGCTGCAAGGTCTCATCCATCGATCACGATCCTCCTGAAGGGCCCCGGCCCGAATTGCGCAGACACCTGCGCCACCTCGATCTCGTAACTTCCGGCAACACCGTCCCCGGCCCGCGCGGCGGCGCTGTAGGTCCATGACGGCGCGACGGTCGAAACCTCCCGCAGGATGCCGCCGCCCTGCCGCACGCGTACGGCGTAAGCCTCGCTCTCTTCCGCCAGCGGCACCTCGGCCGATTGCCAGCTGTCTCCGTCGATCCGCGTGCGCCGCACCCATGTCAGCACGTCGTCGCCACCGGAGCGCACCCACCGCAAATGCACCGGCGCATAGGGCCGTAACCCGATCCCGTCGAACGCCTCGACCAGATGCACGAAAGACGGGTCGTCATACCCCCGCTGCGCGGGCCCGATGCGATAGTGGCGCGCCAGACCCCGGTTCGACAACGCGAGGTCGATCTGCCGGGGCGTCCCGTCAAGCAGCACGAAACTGCTTCCCGCCGGCCAGACCTCCGGCACGATCCCGTCCGTCCCCGCCTGCCCGCGCAGCCGCAACCCGATCTCCCATGTCCGCGTGTCCACCAGCGTCGCATCGGCGAACTGGAACACCTCCCAGTTGCCCGACGATCCATCCCCGATCGCCGCCGCGTTCGCGCCGTTCAGCATCTCGGTCACACTGGCCGAGGACAACGCCCCCTTCACCAGCCGCACCCGCAGTTTCGCCCCGCGGTTCAGCATCCCTGGCGCCGCCGCGGCCAAGGCGGTCTGCGTCTCGCCGATCACCGAAGCCGAGGCAAGCGAAAGGTTCAGCCCATAGCCCTCGTCCGACGCCGAGTCATACACCGCCACCGTCCCCGGCCACGGACGCGCCGTCGCCGCCACGTGGGGCGCATGAGGCACCTCGTCCCCCCGCAACAGCGGCAGGTCCAGAAACAGCGGATAGACCGGCACCGGCGCCGCGAATGGCCGGGGCCGCGCCACCTCTTCGACCGCATCGGACGGAGCGTACAACTCCGGTTCCACCCGAACGGCTTCAAGGATCTGGTACTCGGCCATCTCCACCCGGTCGACGCGATAGCCCGCGCCCGACGGCAGCCGCACCACGTCACCCGCGCCCACCGCCAGCCGCGACGGCGGCAACGAGAACTTCGCGGTGTCCCGCGCCACCCGCGCCTCGGCCAGCCACCGCTCTGCGATCCCCCGCGCCTCTGTCGCGGTCAGCACCAGCGGCAATTCCGATCCGGCCACGCCCTGCGTCGCCTCGTCCGGGAACACGGCCTCTGCCGCCCGCGTCTCGTAATCCGCGTTGCTCTCGACATAGCTCAACCGCAACCGCCCGGCTGTTTCGGCGCCCGGCGCGCGCAACATAACGATGTCCGCTTCGGCTTCCGGCGACACCGCCAGCCCGTCCGCCGCAACCTCGGCAGAGACCACACCGTCGCGGCTGCGGAACGCCAACACACCCTGCCGCTCCACCGCGTCGAACCCGTAGGCCAGCATCAGCGTCTGCAACTCCGCCCGCCCGGTGTCGGCGCTCGTCGCCATGTAGCCGCGCAGCAGCCCCCACAGCCCCGACACGTCGTATTCCGCAACACCGGCCCGTCCGCAGACCTCGGCCACCACGCCCGCCAACGACCGCGAGCCGCCGCGTCCGTTCATCCAGTGCCCGCGCCCATAGTTGTCGCCGTCGCTCCACACCTCTGTCAGGCCGGGAAAATGCGGATAGGGCCGCGCGTCCCACGCCCAGACATGCGCCCGCGCCATATCCACCAT
The DNA here is from genome assembly GCF_049801035.1 of Psychromarinibacter sp. S121. Lineage (NCBI taxonomy): Bacteria > Pseudomonadati > Pseudomonadota > Alphaproteobacteria > Rhodobacterales > Paracoccaceae > Psychromarinibacter > Psychromarinibacter sp. S121. Next base: position 1,220,377 of record NZ_JBNAGE010000001.1, on the reverse strand, counting down.
CGGGCCGTCATAGAGACTGGAATCGGGGTTGTTCGCGCTTGAAGCGTAAAATGAAGTAACCGCCCGAAGATATTGCATTTGCAGGAAATCATCCCGCCTTCCGGTCGAGAAATACGGCAGCTGGCTTTCCGAAGATTTCGGGTCCAGGAACTTGTTTGGCTGGTTCGTTCCCTTGTCGATCGCGGCGCAGCCGTACTCGTCGACCCAGGCGGCGTCGAACTGCGGTCCCCGCAGCCCCTCGGGTTCGTGCGCCGAGAACACCTGCGCCACCGCGCCGTTCGGCCAGACCAGCCGCCGCCGCGTCGCCTGCCACTCGGGGCGGCGGTCGGGCGGCGAGCAGGCAAGGATGCCGCTGTCGCCGAACACCATCACCTCGCGAACCTGGTCGATGGTCTCGCCCACCAACGCCACGCGCGCCGACCGGCCCGCGTCCAGCGGCAAGGCGCCCTCGACCTCCGAGCGGACCCACTCCGCCCCGGCCCGCGTCTTGCCCGCGCCGCGCCCGCCCATGATCACCCATGTCCGCCAGTCCCCTTCGGGCGGCAACTGATGCGGCAGCGCCCAGAACTCGAACAGGTAGGGCAGCGCCAACAGCGCACCCTCGCTCAGGTCCGACAGAAAGGCTTCAGCCGTCTCCGGCGGCTCGGAGACGAGCCAGGCGGCGCCCGATCTCGTCCCGTGCGGCATCGAAGTCGATCGCATAGTCGTGGACGACCCCGACGGTTCGTTTCTGCTGCTCGTAAACACGGTTCTTCTCCGTCAACAACTGCCGCGCCGCCGCCGAGGCGTTGGCCGCGACCTTCGGCATGTCCGGCAGCGAGTCCAACTCCTGCCGGCGTATCTTCTCCGTGACCTCCGCCACCGCGCGGAGCGCCTCCATCAGTTGCCGTTCGGCCAGATCGACGCATTCGTCGGCCCGCCCGCCGTCCGTCACCTTGATCAATGTCATGAGTTGCCCGCCCCCTCCGAGGCTCGCCCCGTCCGAGGCTCGCAGTCGGACATGAAAAAGCGGCCCCCGGGATCACCCCGTGGCCGCTTGCCCATCTCTTCCAGCTTGCCCGTTACCTACCCGACGACCGCCCGCAGGTCAAGAAGTTTATCGTTTTCAATTGGTTACAGGACCGCGCGCTAACCCTCCCTTAACCATCGCGCCCCCAGTTGACCTGCGTCATGGACCCGGCCCATCGTCGGCATAGCCTCGGTCCGGGGAAAGGAGGCACACCATGTCACTGAAACACAAGCGCAAGGAACTGACCGGGCTGGTCGGCGCCATCGGCGTCGTCGTCGCCCTCGCGGGCTTCGTCGGAGGTTACATGACCCCCGCCGCCACCATCGTATGGACCTTCGGCGTCTGGGTCGTCGGCACGATGCTGGTTCGCGTCTTCACCGATCCACCGGACGGCCCGCACGGATGAGAGCCTGCGTCCAGCACGGCTATGGCGGTCCCGAACGGCTTGAACTGACCGACCTGCCCCAGCCCAACCCGGCAAAGGGCGAGATGCGCCTCCGCGTCCTCGCCTGCGGGGTCAACCTGTCCGACTGGGAATACCTCACCGGCGCGCCGTTCTACGCCCGCCTCGTCGGCGGTCTCATGAAACCGAAACGACCGGTCCTCGGCTCCGACACGGTCGGCATCGTCGAAAAGCTCGGCCCCGGCGTCACCGGCTTCGCGCCCGGAGACCGGGTCATGGGAGATACCGTCATGACCCGTGGCGGCTTCGCCGAATATGCCTGCGTCCCAGCCGCCGCGATGACCCACGTGCCCGACGCCCTTTCCGACGACATCGCCGCCTGCCTTCCGCAACCCGGCGGCATCGCCATTGCGGGAACAGAGAACGTCGCGGCAGGCCAAAGGCTCCTGATCAACGGCGCCGGCGGCGGCTCCGGCCCGCTGGCCCTGCAACTGGCGAAGGCTGCCGGTGCCCATGTGACGGCGGTCGACAACGCCGGCAAACTCGACTGGCTGCGCAGCCTCGGCGCAGACGCGGTGATCGACTACCGCCAGCAGGACTTCACCGCGACCGGCGCGCGCTGGGACCGCATCCTCGACATGGTCGCCACCCGTGGCCCGCGCCGCATCGCCCGCGCCCTGTCCCCCGGCGGCATCTACCGCGCCGTAGGCGGCGACGTCCGCGTCCTGCTTGCCCTCCTCGCCGGAGGTCTGGCCACCCGCACGCAGGGCAAATCCATCGGCATGCTGCTGGTCCCCTCCGGCCGCGACCTCACCCGCCGCGCCGCCACCCTCGCACTCGAAGGCAAGCTGACGCCCCGCATCGAAGCCGTGCTGCCGCTGGACGCGGTGCCCGAAGCGCTCGCCCGCACCGGACGCGGCGAGGTTCGGGGCAAGATCGTCATCCACCCGACCTGACGGCAAGCGGCCCCCGAAGAACAAAAAACGCTGAAGACCAAAGGCCCCCGGCGCTCTTCGTTCCATTTGCGACCGGCTCAGTTCCCCGAGCGTTCCGCCTCGATCTCGCGCCACTTGGCGACGTTCTCGTTATGCTCCGCCAGCGTTTCGGCAAAGGCGTGCCCGCCCGTCCCGTCCGCCACGAAGAACACGTAGGGCGTCTCTTCCGGGTTCATCGCCGCCTCAAGGCTCGCGATGCCGGGGTTGGCGATCGGAGTCGGCGGCAGCCCGTCGATCACATAGGTGTTGTACGGCGTCTCGGCCCGCAGCTCGCTCTGGCGGATGCCGCGGCCCAGAACGCCCTGCCCGTTGGTGATCCCGTAGATCACCGTCGGGTCCGTCTGCAACCGCATCCCCTGCTCCAGCCGGTTCACGAAGACCGAGGCGACCTGCCCCCGCTCTTCCGGAACCCCGGTCTCTTTCTCGACGATAGAAGCAAGGATCACGGCCTCTTCCTTCGTCTCGAACGGCAGGTCTTCCGCCCGGTTCTGCCACGCGGCGTCGATCCGCTCTTCCTGCCGCGACCGCATCAGCTCCAGCAAGGTGCTCCGGTCGTCGCCGGTCGCAACCTCATAGCTGTCGGGCGCCAGATAGCCTTCCGGCGGGATCTCGTCGACCGCACCGGTCATCACGTCCACCTCGCGCAGACCGGACACGATCTGCCAGCTGGTAACGCCCTCGGCCACCACGACGCGGAACCGGGTGCCGGTCTGGTCGCGATACTGCTCGTACAGCTCGACCTCGGACCCGGTCTCGACCTCGGTGGGATCGAAATTCACCAGTTCCACGAAGCGGTTGGTCGCCGGGTCCAACTCGCGCACCTGGATCGTCTCGTGGTTCACACCGATCCGGTACACCACCTCGGTGCCGCAGGTATTGCGACCGCTGGCGGTGACCGTTTCGACGATCTCATCCATCGAGGCGCCGACCGGGATCAGGAAGTTCCCGGCCTTCAGGTCACCCGACTTGTCGCTGTAATCCGCCCCGATCCGGAAGATCCGGGCATTCGTCACCGCGCCCTGCCCCGCCAGATCCTCCGCGACCGACGTCATCGTCGCGCCGCTTTCCACCTGCAGGCAGATCGGCTCTGACAGCGGCCCTTCGGCAAGGTACTGCGACCGGCCCCAGCCGATCACCCCCGCCGCCGCGACGCACAGCACGATCAGCAGCGTCAGACCGTTGGAAGCGACCGATTTCCACATCAGGTCGGCGCCCCCAGAACCAGCGAGGCGTTGGTGCCGCCAAAGCCGAACGAGTTCGACAGCGCCACCTTCACCTCACGCGCCCGCTTGGCGTTCGGCGCAAGGTCCAGCTTCGACTCGACCGCCGGGTTGTCGAGGTTGATCGTCGGCGGCGCCACCTGGTCGCGGATCGCGAGGATCGAGAAGATCGCCTCGATCGCCCCCGCCGCACCCAGCAGGTGCCCGGTGGCCGACTTGGTCGACGACATGGTCGCCGCGGACGCCTTGTCGCCCAGCAGGCGCTCGACAGCCGCCAGTTCGATCGTGTCCGCCATCGTCGACGTGCCGTGCGCGTTGATGTAATCGACGGCCTCGGGCGCAAGACCCGCCCGCTTCAGCGCCGCCTGCATCGCCCGGAACCCGCCGTCGCCATCCTCGGACGGCGCCGTGATGTGATAGGCGTCGCCGGTCAGGCCATAGCCCAGCACCTCGGCATAGATCTTCGCACCGCGCTTCACCGCGTGCTCGTATTCCTCCAGCACCACAACGCCCGCGCCCTCGCCCATGACAAAGCCGTCACGGTCGGCGTCATAGGGCCGGCTCGCCTTCTCGGGGGTCTCGGCATATTTCGTGGACAGCGCCTTGCAGGCGTTGAACCCGGCGATCCCGATCTCGCAGATCGACGATTCCGCGCCGCCCGCGACCATCACGTCCGCATCGCCCCACTGGATCAGCCGCGCCGCGTCGCCGATGGCGTGCGCCCCGGTCGAACAGGCGGTGACGACCGCGTGGTTCGGACCCTTGAAGCCATAGCGGATGCCGACCTGCCCCGAGACAAGGTTGATCAGCGCGCCGGGAATGAAGAACGGCGACACGCGGCGCGGCCCCTTCTCCATCAGCAGTTTGGTGGTGGCCTCGATCGACTGCAGGCCGCCGATGCCAGAGCCGATCATGACACCGGTCCGCAGGCGGTCTTCCTCGTCCTCGGGCGTCCAGCCCGCGTCCGCAACCGCCTGATCGGCCGCCGCCATGCCGAACAGGATGAAGTCGTCCACCTTGCGGCGTTCCTTCGGCTCCATCCAGTCATCGGCATTGAACGTGCCCTCGGTGCCGTCACCAAGCGGCACTTCGCACGCATAAGTGGTGGCCACCCGGCTCGCATCGAACTTCGTGATAGCGCCGCCGCCGGACTTGCCGTCCAGGATCCGCGCCCAGGTTTCCTCCACACCGCAGGCCAGCGGAGATACCATCCCCAGCCCGGTCACGACCACTCGCCGCATTGCTCTACCTCATGTCGTTCCGCCGCCACCTGATACACAACGGCACCTTGCGTGGGCAAGGCCCAGCGTGCCTGTATCCTGCGCGGATCGCCGCCCGCCGGTCACGGGGCCCGCCGACATCCGGCAGGGCTCCGGCCGCGGTGCCATCACGGGCGGCCAATGCGAAAAAGGCGCCCGGCCGGGGGCGCCTTATACGTTTCGCTCGTCCGTCGGTTGCGGACGGGACCTCAGTCCGTGTTCTGCGAGATGAACGAGACCGCGTCGCCGAAGGTCTGGATCGTCTCGGCGGCGTCGTCCGGGATCTCGATGCCGAACTCTTCTTCGAAGGCCATCACCAGTTCCACGGTGTCCAGGGAGTCAGCGCCCAGGTCGTCGATGAAGGAAGCGGATTCGACCACCTTCTCTTCTTCCACGCCGAGGTGTTCCACCACGATTTTCCGTACGCGCTTTTCGACGTCGCTCATCTTATTTCCTCGTTTCCTACCCGGGTTCCACACCCGCTTATTATGTGCTGCCCCATCGGGCCCTCACCATTGCCTGCCGCCAAGCAACAGTTGCCGGTTTTCCAAGGGATACCAGCCAAATTGTGCGCCGCCTATAGCATATCGCCGCACAGAGGCAACCGGTTTCTCCCTTGCCGTACCGGCCGTTCAGAACATGGCCATGCCGCCGTTGACGTGCAAGGTCGCACCGGTGACATAGCCGGCCTCGGGGCTGGCGAGATACAGCACGGCGGCGGCGATCTCTTCGGGTTCCCCCATCCGGCCCGCCGGCACCTGCCCGAGGATTGCCGACTTCTGGTCGTCGGTCAACTTGTCGGTCATCGCGGTGGTGATGAAGCCCGGCGCGACCACGTTCGCGGTCACGCCCCGGCTCGCCACCTCGTAGGCCAGCGACTTGGTCATGCCCACCAGACCCGCCTTGGCGGCGGCATAGTTGCCCTGACCCGGGTTGCCGGCCGCGCCCACGACCGACCCGATCGAGATGATCCGGCCCCAGCGCGCCTTCATCATGCCGCGCAGGCAGGCCTTGGTCAGCCGCATCGAGCTGGTCAGGTTGACCTCCAGCACGCTGTCCCATTCCTCGTCCGACATCCGCATGAACAGGTTGTCGCGGGTGATCCCGGCGTTGTTGACAAGAATGTCCACCGCCCCCATCGCCTCGGCCGCCTGCTTCGGCAGCGCCGCAACGGCGTCGCGATCGCTCAGGTTGCACGGCAACACGAAGGCGCGCTCGCCCAGTTCGGCGGCCAGCGCCTCCAGCGGCTCGGTCCGGGTGCCCGACAGGCCCACGGTCACGCCCGCGCCGTGCAGCGCCTTGGCGATGCCGCCGCCGATCCCCCCCGAAGCGCCGGTGATCAGCGCCGATTTCCCTGTCAGGTCGAACATGAGGTCCCTCCGGTCTCGTAAGTTGCGCCCCGGTTAGCAGCGCCCGATGCGTTTTGCCAGTGCATAGGACGCCCCGCGCCGCACAGGCCGGGACCGTCCCCTGGTTCTTCTCTTTCCAAATACCTCGGGGGAGTCGCGAAGCGACGGGGGCAGAGCCCCCCAGCCGGCGCCGCGTCCTACCCCTTCAGGGCAGCCGCTGCGGCCTGAACCTCTTCCGGCGTGCCCACGGTGTTCGTCGCGACCGACCGCTCGATCCGCCGCACCATGCCGGTCAGCGCCTTGCCCGCGCCGATCTCCCACGTCTCGGTGACGCCCTGCCCGACCATCCACGCCACCGACTCGCGCCAGCGGACCGACCCGGTCACCTGCTCCACCAGCAATTGCCGGATCACTTCCGGCTCGCTGACCGCCTCGGCGCGGACGTTGGCGACGACCGGCACCTTCGGCGTCGCGATCTCCACCTGTGCCAGCGCATCGGCCATCACCGCCGCCGCCGGCGCCATCAGCGCACAGTGGAACGGGGCGCTCACCGGCAGCATCACCGCCCGCTTGGCGCCCGCCTCCTTGGCAAGCTCCACCGCACGCTCGACCGCCGCCTTGGCGCCCGAAACGACCACCTGCCCGGGATCGTTGTCATTCGCCGCCGCGCAGACCTCCCCCTGCGCCGCCGCCTCGGCCACTTCGGCGGCCTTCGCGAAATCCAGCCCCAGCAGCGCCGCCATCGCGCCCTCGCCCACCGGCACCGCCTCCTGCATCGCCGTGCCGCGCGTGCGCAGCAGCCGCGCCGTGTCCGCGATCGAGATCGCGCCCGCCGCCGCAAGCGCCGAGTATTCGCCCAGCGAATGCCCCGCCACGAAATCCGCCGCATCGACCGTCACGCCCTCGGCCTTCAGCGCCGCCATCGCAGCCAGCGAGGTCGCCATCAGCGCGGGCTGGGCGTTCTTCGTCAGCGTGAGTGTCTCGATATCGCCGTCCCAGATCAGCGCGCTCAGGCTTTCGCCAAGCGCCGCGTCCACCTCGTCGAACACCGCCTTCGCGGCCGGATAGGCCTCGGCCAGCGCCTGCCCCATGCCGATTGCCTGGGCTCCCTGTCCCGGAAAGATGAATGCGCGCGCCATGCCGCCCCCCTCGTCTGGTTGTGCTGAATGTCTGACTGCGCGCGCCAATACAGCGCCACGACGCGCCATGCAATCTCGGCGGTCATCCGCGGGTCCGCGATGCCTCGGGCTTGGGTCAGGTCATTTCCTGCGGCGCCAGCGGCGGGAACACGCTGCGCGCCCGTGCGCCGTTGCCCTGCACCGGGACGATTTCGCGCCGCACCACCGGCAGCACGTCCCGCATCAGGCGGTCGCTTACGCCGATCAGCGCCTCGCGCCCCGCCACCGCCACGGCGACCGTTTCGCCCGACCGCAGCTTCAGCCACAGACCCGGCATGTCGCCCTCACGCCGGATCGCGCTGCCGCCCACCTCGTCGAACCGCAGGTCGTCGATAATCCACGCACCGCCGCCGCCGTCATGGAAGCCGAACCGCAACTCGCGCCGGCGAAGGTCCACCTGAACCTCGTAGGCGCGGCGCACCCTGACCCATCGCAGCCCCAGCCGCAGCGCGCCCATCACCAGCAGGCACAGCACCGCCTTCAGCGCCAGCCCGCCCGGCAACAGCAAGGCGATCGCCGCGCACAGCGCCACCGCTCCGGCGCGTATCCCCGACACCGCCCGTTCCGGCAGCGCCCCGGTGGGGTGCGACGAGCGGATGATGTAGCCCCAGCCCGTATCCGATACGGTCAGCGGCGGTCGGCGAAGCGCGTCTGGCGTCAGGCTGGACGGAAGCTTTATGGAGAAGTCGGGCAAGCGAGGTACTCGTGTCAGTCGTCTTGAGTGGCCTCGACAGCGCTAAGACCCGATTGGGGCGGCATTTCGACCGGTCCGGGGGTTTTCCGGGAAGGCTTGCATCGCGCCCCCCGCGCTGTATAAGGCGGCTTCCCTTCGCGAACGTCACGTTAATCGGCGCAGACTCTCGTGGACCGGCCAGCGAAGGGACAATCCGGCCGGACCTATGAAATGCGCCCGCGACAGAAATGGAGTGAACATGCCGCTTTACGAGCATGTATTCATTGCGCGTCAGGACCTGTCCAACGCGCAAGCCGAAGGTCTCATGGACCACTTCGAATCGGTACTCACCGACAACGACGGCAAGGTCGTCGACAAAGAGTACTGGGGCGTGAAGACCATGGCCTACAAGATCAACAAGAACCGCAAGGGCCACTACGCCTTCCTGCGCACCGACGCCCCGGCGCCGGCCGTTCAGGAGATGGAGCGCCTGATGCGCCTGCATGACGACGTGATGCGCGTCATGACCATCAAGGTCGACGCCCACGAAGAGGGCCCGTCGGTTCAGATGCAGAAGCGTGACGACCGCGAAGGTCGCCGTGAACGCCGCTAAGAGAGGAGCTTAACCCATGGCCGCGAAACCGTTTTTCCGCCGTCGCAAGGTGTGCCCCTTCTCCGGCGAGAACGCACCCAAGATCGACTACAAGGACACCCGTCTGCTGCAGCGCTACATCTCCGAGCGTGGCAAGATCGTGCCCTCCCGCATCACCGCCGTCTCGGCGAAGAAGCAGCGTGAACTGGCCCGTGCCATCAAGCGCGCCCGCTTCCTCGCCCTGCTGCCCTACGCCGTGAAGTAAGGAGCAAGACAATGGATGTCATTCTTCTCGAACGCGTGGCGAAGCTCGGCCAGATGGGCGACGTCGTCAGCGTGAAAGAGGGCTATGCCCGCAACTTCCTGCTGCCGCAGAAGAAGGCCCTGCGTGCCTCGAAAGAGAACATCGCCGCCTTCGAAGGCCAGAAAGCCCAGCTGGAAGCCCAGAACCTCGAAACCAAGAAAGAGGCCGAGGATCTGGCCGCGCGTCTCGACGGCCAGAAGTTCGTCGTGATTCGCTCCGCCTCCGATGCCGGCTCGCTGTACGGTTCGGTCACCCCGCGTGACGTCGAGGCAGTGGCCGCCGACGCAGGCCTGTCGATCAGCCGCAAGCAGGTCGTCATCGGTCACCCGATCAAGGAACTGGGTCTGCGCGACGTCACCGTCGTTCTGCACCCCGAGGTCGAAGCCACGATCACCCTGAACATCGCGCGTTCCACCGAGGAAGCCGAGCTTCAGGAATCGGGCAAGTCGATTCAGGAGCTGGCCGCCGAAGAGGAAGCCGCTGCCGAGTTCGAGATTTCGGAACTGTTCGAAGACATTGGCGCCGCCACGTCGGACGACGACGACCTGACCGTCTCGACCCCGGAAAGCGACTCGACCGGCGACGACCAGCCGGATCTCGACGAAGACAAGTAATCTTCTCTAGATCAAGACATTACGGGCCGCGCCTTATCCAAGGCGCGGCCCGTTTTCTTTGGCTGACCCGATCGTCGACAGCCGCCTCTAGTCCGGAATGTCGCCCGCTTTCACCATCGCGTCCTTAAGATCGGCATAGGCCGCGCGCCAGGCGGTCTCGACGTCCGCGCCAAGGTCCTCGCCCATGACGCTGCGCAGCGTCTCGATCAGGGCCTCTTCCATCGGCCCGAACATCTCGGCGGTCACCCCCATCCGACGGTGGTGCTGGCCAAGTTCCTCGATGCGCCCGGCCACCGCCTGCGGCACCTCGATCCCGTCCAGAACCGTCTCCATCGTCGTCATGAACTTCATCCCCTGACCGGCGATGTCGTCTTCGCGGAACATCGCGCGCAGGTCGGGCCTGAGCGCGAACAGTCTTTCGTAGAACTCGGTCGAGGCCGGCTGCAGCTTCGGTCGCATCTTGTCGAAGCTCCACCGGATCAGCGCAATCTGCTCGTGGCTCACAGGCATGGCATCCCCCATCTGTCGGCGTCGTCCCCAGCCTAGGATCACACCCCGCCCGCTTCCTTGATCCACCTCAAGAAGCGGCCATCCGCATTCATCGGGCGTTAAGCACAAATCGGCGACTGTGCGTGGGAAAGGAGCCCCGCGATGTCCCGCACCGTCTATGCGCTCGATACCGAATTCGCCGTGGCGTCGGGCGGCAACGTGAACGACGGCACCGGCACCAGTTCGTTCGACGCCCCGCCCGGCGCGACGCATGGGCTGGCCATCGACCTGCCGGACCGGAACCGGCTGGGCTTCGGCGCCGGCGACCGCGTGCGGCTGACGCTGGGCGACGTGCCCTTCCCCGACGCGACGGTGATCCGTGCCGACCGGCTGTCGGGCGGCGCGCCCGCGCTGGTGTTCGAAGCCATCGACCCGCAGGGCGATCCGGCGCAGGTGGTCTGGACGCCGGGGTTCGACCTTGCCGGCTGGTACGCGGCCAAGGCGGACGACGGCCCCGCGCCAGTGTTCCGCTCGCGCGACGCCGGGGCTCCGCGACCCGTCTGCTTTGCCCGCGGCACCCGTGTGGAAACGACCCGTGGGCCGATCCCCGTCCAGTACCTGCGCCCCGGCGACCGCCTTCTGACCGTGGACAACGGCCCCCAGAAGTTGCTGTGGTGCGGTTATCGCAGACAGGTCGGGCTTGGGGTCTCTGCCCCGGTCGTGTTGGAGCACGGCGCGCTTGGCAATGTCGCGCGGCTGGTGCTGTCGCAGGACCACCGCGTGATGCTGCGGCATCCGCTGGCGGAATTGGGCTTCGACAGCCCCGAGGTTCTGGTGCCCGCCGGGGCGCTGGTCAACGGCCGCAGCATCCACATCGCGGCGATGCGGCACGTGATCTATCACCATCTGCTGCTGGACCGGCACGAGGTGCTGCTGGCGCAGGGGGCAGAGGCCGAGAGCCTGCACCTTGGCGACGACACTCCGGCGGTGCTGGCCCGTACCTACCGCGCCCTGCCGGACAGCCTGCTTCCCAAGGGCGCGGCCACGGCCTTCGCGCGCCCGACATTGACCTTTGCCGAGGCGCGCGGCCTCGCGGTCGAAATCGGCATCGCCGCCGGTCCGGTCCCGCAGCCGCCGCGCCTGCTGATTGCCGCGTGATCCGGCGACCGTGCCGAAACGCCAACCGCCAAGCAAAAGGGCCGCCCAATCGGACGGCCCCTTGCGATCAATGTGCCCTAAGGCAGATCAGTCGTCGCTTTCCAGCGACTCGACCGCCTTCTGCAGGTCTTCCTTGCTGACCGGCTTTTCCGAGACTTCGGCCAGTTCGAATACGTAGTCGACGACCTTGTCTTCGAAGATCGGCGCCTGGATCTGCTGGCGCATCTGCGGGTTCTGCTGCACGAACTCGAAGAACTGGCGTTCCTGGCCCGGGTACTGGCGCGCCTGCTGCATGACCGCCTGGGTCATCTCGGCGTCGGTCACCTGGATCTCGGCTTTCTGGCCCAGTTCGGCAAGCAGCAGACCAAGGCGCACGCGGCGCTCGGCCAGCGTGTTGTGCTCGTCGGTCGGCTCGATCTCGCCATGGTCGTGGCCGTGATCTTCCGGGTGATCCTCGTGGTACAGCTGGTGGGCGATCTGCTTCGCCTCGGTTTCGACCAGCGTCGGCGGCAGGTCGAACTTCACCATCTCGTCCAGCGCATCCAGAAGCTGGCGCTTCATCACCGCGCGGGCGGCCTGGCCGTATTCGGCTTCCAGACGCTCGCGGATCTGGCCCTTCAGCGCGTCGAGGTCTTCGGCGCCGTATTTCTTCGCCAGCTCGTCATCGACGGTGGCGGCGACCGGGGCCTTCACTTCCTTGACGGTGCAGGCAAAGACGGCGTCCTTGCCGGCAAGGTGTTCCGCGCCGTATTCCTCGGGGAACTTCACCTCGACGTTCTTCTCGTCGCCGGCCTTCAGACCGACAAGCTGCTCTTCGAAGCCCGGGATGAAGCTGTTCGAGCCCAGAACCAGCGGATAATCCTCGGCGGCGCCGCCTTCGAATTCCTCGCCGTCGACCGAGCCTTTGAAGTCGATGACGACCTGGTCACCGTCTTCCGAAGCGCCGTCCTTGGCTTCGAAGTTCTGCGCGCTGGCGGCCAGCGATTGCAGAGCTTCCTCGACAGCCTCGTCCTCGGCGGCGACGGTCATCTTTTCCAGCTTGATCGACTTGGCGTCGACCTCGGGGATCTGGGGCAGCGCTTCGTAGGTCATCTCGACCTCGACGTCGTCGCCTTCTTTCCAGTCCTCGTTGGTCATCTTGACCTGCGGCTGCAGCGCGGGGCGGTCGCCCGAGTCCTCGAAATGCTTGGACATCGCGCCGTCGATGGCTTCCTGCATCGCTTCGCCCATGACCTGCTGGCCGAACTGCTTCTTCAGCAGCGCCATCGGCACCTTGCCCTTGCGGAAGCCCTTCATCTGGACCTCGGGCTGCGCCTCGGTGAGCTTCGCGTTGACTTTCTCGTCCAGCTCGGCGGCGGTCAGCGTGATCGAGTAGCCGCGCTTCAGACCTTCGTTCAGGGTCTCGGTGACCTGCATATCGTCCTCATTCTCCCGTGGGGCCGCCGGAAAAGGGGTCGCGGCCCGCGCAAAATCAGACGCCCTAATAGGCCCCGCGCGGTAGCTTCGCAAGTCGAAATGGCCCGTTCCCGGTCCGGTGCGCGACCGCCGATTTCAGGCCCGGGCCGCGCCGCCGCCGGCCGCGCCGATGTCGCGCGATCCGGCCAATGGCGCCCTGCCCGCACGGGCCCGCCGCATTCCGCGACCGGCGCGGTCCTCGGGCCGCGTGCCACCATCGCCGCCAACCCGCGCCGGGACGCCTTGCAACCGCCTATGGGGTAACGGTTTCCGGCACCCGCTGGCGTGCCTACAGCGCCTCGTACATGCCGACCGCCACGTTGGCCTCTTTCAGGACGGTGTCGAGGTTCGCCGAAAGCGCGCCCAGTTCCTCGGCCGACAGCGGCGTTCCGTTCGCGGCCTTGGTCAGGATCTCGCGCATCGGGACCCAAAGCCCTGCCACCTTTTCAAGCTGTGCCTTCAGCTCTGGCGTCGGCGCCGGATCGAGGCCAAGCGCGCCGTTGCCGTCGATCAGCCCGACCTGCGAGTCGTCGAACAGGGCAATCGTCGCTTTCAGCGAGGCCGCGTTCAGCGGCGCGTCATAGCCCGCCGACATAAGACATGCCTCTGCCAGCGCGCGCTGGGTCAGCATGCGCTGCCGCCCCGACACGTTCAGCGCACGCGCAAGGAAAGGATCGACCGAGGTATCCGCGTTCATGGTTTCCAGCGCCACGACCACCTTGTGCGTCGCCAGCAGCATCGGCAGCGCCTTTTCCGACACCTGCCCCAGCGTGGCGGGCGTTTCCAGCGTCACCTCCATCGCGGACAGGTAGTCCTTCCAAAGCGTGTCCGCCCCGGCAAGCGCGATCAGAACCGAAGTGTCCCCCTCTGCCGCGATACCAAGGTCGGCATCGCCAAGGCGCAGCCCCGCCAGCGCGGTTCCAAAGCGGTCGGCGGCGGCGCGGGCGAGGTCGGCGTTCTTTTCCACCTCGATCCCCTGCGCGGCCAGACAGACCTTGCCCGCGATGCGCTGCGACAGCATCCGCTGTGCGCCTGCGATGTTGATCTTGCGCTTGGCGTCCACCGAGTCGCCGATGGCAAGCGCGGGCTGTCCAAGGCCGGCAAGGCCAAGGATCACGGTCAGGGTCGTCAGGATACGGGGCATGGGACCTCCTAGGGCGCGGAACACGTCCCCCGATTAGCCCCGAAGGTTTAACCCCCCGTTACCCCGCGCCGCCCTTCCGGTACCGGAACACGCCCGTCGCGGTCGCCAGTAGCGCGCCGGTGTCGTCATGTACGGTGGCCTCGGCGAAGAACGAAGACCGCCCGCCGCCCGTGCGCCGCCCTTCGGCGATCAGCGTCCGCCCGGTCGCGGGGGCCAGAAAATTCACCGTCATCGACAGGGTCATCACCAGCTGCCGCCGGTCCGGGTCGCCGGTGTAGCTGCCGGAAAAGCCCATCGCGGTATCCATCAGGACGCCGTGCAGCCCGCCATGCACGATGCCATAGCGGTTCATGTGCTGGTCGCCCAGATCCAGTTCGACCCGCGCATAGCCCTCGGCCCAGCCGACCAGCCGATACCCCACGAGGTCGCGAAACCCGTGCGTTGCTTCGATCAGCGCCGGGTCCACCCCCGGCAGCCCGTCCTCGGCCATGCGCATTCCCTTCGTCAGCACTCCCGCGATTGTGTCCCCGGTCGTGACGTCATGTGCAACCCCGCGGGAACATCTCGCCGCGCCGCCGCGTTCCAGAACCGGAAACAGACCGCCATGGAAAGGCACCGCCTTGGAACTCCCCCGCAGCGAGACCTTCGCCCCCGGCGACATCGCACCCGCCTCGCGCGGGAAGGTCGTCGCGATCATGAACCCGAAATCCGGCCGCGATGACGAAGATCAGGTCAGCGCGGCGCTGAAAGCCTATCTCGACAGTCTTCCCGACGGAGAGCTGCGCCTTGTGGGCAGCCGCTCGATTCAGCAGATGGCGCAGGACGCGGTCGACGAAAACGCGGCCACGGTGATCGCCGTGGGCGGCGACGGCACGATCTCGGCGGTGGCAGAGACGCTGGCGGGCACCGACACCACGATGGGCGTGATCCCGGCGGGCACCTTCAACTATTTCGCGCGCGGCCTCGGCATCCCCGAGGATCTGGACGGCGCGATCGACGTCCTGCGCACCGGCACCCCGCAACCCGCCGCCTTCGGCCGGATCAACGGGCGGCTGTTCCTGAACAACTGCTCGATCGGCATCTATTCGATGATCCGCCGCCAGCGGGAAGAAATCTACCGCCGCTTCGGCCGCAGCCGCGCCGCCGCCTACTGGTCGGTGATCACCGCGATGTTGCGCCTGTACCGCCGGATGCGCCTGACCGTCACCGTCGACGGTGTCCGCCACGAGCTGAAAAGCGCGCTCGTTTTCGTGGCCAACAGCGACTACCAGATCGAGGAGTTCGGGCTGGAAGGTTCGGACGCGGTGAAGAACGGTCGCCTCGCCGTCTACGTCTCGCGCGACCGGGGCCGCTGGCACATGATCAAGCAGGCGGTCCGGCTGGTCGTCACCGGCATGCGCAAGGGCCGCGACTTCGAGCTGTTCACCGGCAGCGACATCACCATCGAAACCGACAAGCCCTTCCGGCACGTCGTCCGCGACGGCGAGATCGCCCGGATGAAGGCGCCGTTCACGATTACCCGCAACGACACGGCGTTGCAGGTCATAGCCCCGGCGCGGAACCGTCCTACATAATACCCCATGACGCGACTGATTCACCTGTCCGACCTGCACTTTGGCCGCGCCCGGCCAGAGCTTCTGGCGCCCCTGCTGCAGGCCGTCACCGCCGCGAACCCCGACCTTGTCATCGTCTCGGGCGACCTGACCCAGCGCGCCCGCTCTGCCGAGTTTCGCGAGGCCCGCGCGTTCCTCGACCGGATTCCCGCGCCTTGGCTGGCAGTGCCCGGCAACCACGACGTGCCGCTTTATAACCTTGGCGAGCGGGTGCTGCGGCCCTACCGCAAGTACACCCGCTGGATCAGCCCGGTCCTCGCGCCCGCCTTCGTGAACGAGAAGGTCGCGGTCGTCGGCTGCAACACCGTCGACCCCCACCGCCACCAGCGCGGGCGGATCCGCAGCCGCGATCTGGACCGCCTGTGCCGGATCTTCGACGAGGGCCCGCGCAACCGGCTGAACATCTTGTTCGCCCACCACCCGTTCGAGCAGGAAGACGATGTCGACAAATCCCTGATGAAACACGCGGCCAGCGGGCTGCGGCGGCTGACGGCGTGCAACACGCATGTCGTGCTCTCCGGCCACCTGCACCGCTGGCGCGCCGGGCCGTTCCTGACCGGCACCCGGTCCGAGGGGCCGGTGCAGGTCCATTCCGGCACCAGCCTGTCGTCCCGCCTGCGCGGCGAGGTGAACGACTTCGCCCGGCTCGACGTCACCGCCGACACGCTGGACGTCACGCGGATGGTGGTTCAGGACGCGACGCTGGCCTTCGCCGAGGCCGACCGGATCAGTTTCCGCCGGGGCGCGTCCGGCCTGTCGCCGCTGACCGAGCCAAAGCCGGAATACGCCTAGGGCGTCTCGGCGGCGCAGGGCGCATAGCTGGACGATGTCTCGCTGCTGTCGGGCAGACCCAGCACCGCGAACGGCGCGCGCGAGCGGGTGAAGACCTCGCGCCCCACGTCATACCAGAAGCTTGGCGGATCGAAGGTGCCGCCCGCCACGCCCGTTCGCCCCGGGAACAGCTCCAGCACCCACATCAGCGTGGTGCCGCACTCTGGGCAGAACTGTGTGGCGAAAGACCGCCCCGATTCCGACTGGAAATGATAGCCGCGCGGGACGCCTTGAAGGATCTC
The DNA here is from genome assembly GCF_049801035.1 of Psychromarinibacter sp. S121. Lineage (NCBI taxonomy): Bacteria > Pseudomonadati > Pseudomonadota > Alphaproteobacteria > Rhodobacterales > Paracoccaceae > Psychromarinibacter > Psychromarinibacter sp. S121. The sequence goes on along the minus strand of NZ_JBNAGE010000001.1, from coordinate 1,203,849 downwards.
GATCCGGTCGCTGTCGAAATAGACCGACACCCCGAAGGCCGAGCCGGTCCTGAGCTGGCAGTCGCGGCAGTGGCACACCGCCGTCTTGGCGGGCATCCCCGTCGTGCGATAGCGGATCGCGCCGCAGTGGCAGCCGCCCTCGTGCGTTTCCGCATCACCGTCCATTCGCGCCTCCCTTGCCCACGCTCCAGACAACCGCACCGGCGACCGCAGGACAACCCGCGCCGCTTTCCCGTTGCACAGGGTGCAACGCCCGGCCCATGCTTTGCCGCAAGGAGGACCCGATGAAGGAACCGCAGGTCAAGTCCATCGCCGCGCTCGCCCGCGGGCTCGAGGTGCTGCAACTGCTGCAAAGCTCGGGCGCGCTGACCCTGCACGACCTGCACCGGCTGTCGGGCATCCCCAAGGCCTCGCTTCTGCGCATCCTGAAGACGCTGAAGGAAAAGGGCATGATCTGGCAGCGCATGGTCGACGCGGCCTATGTGCCATCCTACTCGCTGTCGGAACTCGCCAGCCGCATGGACCGCGAGCACGAGCTGATGGAAGTCGCCTCGCCGATCCTCGAGGCCCTGTCGGACGAGGTCAAATGGCCCTCGGTCCTAGCCGTGCCGCGCCTGTCCTACATGGAGGTCATCGAGACGAACGCCCGCCGCGCCTATTTCGGGGACATCCCCCTTGGCCCGGCGGGGTTTCAGGTCAACATGCTGCGCTCGGCCTCGGGGCGGGCCTATATCGCCTTTTGCGAGGACGCAGTGCGCGAGGCGATCCTTGAACGCCTGCGCCGCTCGGAACGGCCCGGTGACCGGCTGGCGCGCAGCCCGGACTACGTGGCCCGCGTCCTGTCCGAAACCCGCGCGCAGGGCTACGGCATGCGCGACCCCGACTTCGGCGGCAATTTCGACGAGGGCCGCGCCAAGGTCGACGACGCGCGGGATTCGCTGGGCGTTCCGATCCGGCTGGGTAACCACGTGCCGGGCGCGATCAACATCACCTGGTCCCGCCGCGTGTTCCGGCGCGAGGCCGCGGCCGAGATCTTCGCCGCCCCCGCGATCCGCGCCGCCGAGGACATCGCCCGCCGCCTGTCGGACTGACCGCGCGCCCGGACCCAAGCGCCCTTCCCTTCCCCGCAGCAGCCGCCTAAGCCTGCCCCCATGAACCCCGACCGCCCCCTTCTTGGCATCCTCCTGATGCTGGCCTTCTGCCTGCTCGCGCCGCTTGGTGACGCGTTGGCCAAGCTGCTGGGCAGCGTGGTGCCCCTGCTGCAGATCCTTGTCGCCCGCTTCGCGATGCAAGCGCTGATCCTCTATCCGCTGGCGCGCCGCAACGGATCGCCCTTCGCCCTGCCCGCCCGTGTGCTGTGGCTGACCGCCCTGCGCACCGTGCTGCACGTGGCCGGAATCGCGGCGGTGGTGATCGCGCTGCGGTACCTGCCGCTGGCCGACGCCATCGCCATCGCCTTCGTGATGCCGTTCCTGATGTTGCTGCTGGGCTGGCTGGTGCTGGGCGAACAGGTGGGCCCCCGCCGCCTAGCCGCCTGCGCGGTGGGGTTCGCGGGCACGATGATGGTGGTGCAGCCCAGCTTTGCCGAGGTCGGCGCCCCGGCCCTGTGGCCGCTGGCGGTGGCGGTGATCTTCGCGTTGTTCATGCTGGTGACCCGCACCATCGCCAAGGCCGCCGACCCGGTGGCGCTGCAGGCCGTCAGCGGCGTCATGGCCTGCGTCGTGCTGTTCCCGGTAATCGTCGCCGCCGATGCGATGGGATCGCAGGGAGTGGCCCCCGCCGACCTCACGTGGAACCAGATGTGGCTGCTGGCGGCGATGGGCGTTGTCGGCACCGTGGCGCACCTTGTCATGACGTGGTCGCTCCGCTTCGCCCCCACATCGACCCTCGCGCCGATGCAGTATCTCGAAATCCCCTTCGCCACCCTGATCGGCTGGATCGTGTTCCGCGACCTGCCGGACGGGCTGGCCGCTGCCGGCATCCTCGTGACCATCGCGGCGGGGCTTTACGTGATCTACCGCGAACACCGGGTCAGCCGCCCGAAAGTGTCCGGACCACCTGTGTAAGCGCCGCGCGCGGCAGGATCATCAGCATGCCCGGCCCGTCCAGGTCCAGCTCGACCGGACCGCCCGCGACCTCGTTCGATGTGCCGGACCGTCCGGCGGGCGCGAACCCGATCCCGTCGATCGGCCAGCGCAGGCCACGGCTGCGCCCCGTCACCGGCGCCATCGGAAACAGCGACACCCGGCTGCCTTCGGGCAGGTCCAGCCGCAGCGCGGGCGGCGCGTGGAATGCGACGTCGTGGGTGCCCAGCACCACCGCCGCGCCCGCGCCCGCGCGACGCCGCGCCAGCACGTTGTAGACCGCCAGTTCGTGATCCAGCCGCGCGCCGGTGAAGCCCACCGCGATCACCAGCGGCGCGGAAATGTTGGCAAGGCACTTGTCGAAGTCGGTGCTGTCCTGCTCGGCGATTTCCAGAACCGTCGCGGGATCAAGCTGCGCGCGCAGGCCGGGACCAAGCGAGTCCATGTCGCCAATCACCGCCCGGGGCGTATGCCCGCCCTCCATCGCGCGCGCCGCGCCGCCATCGGCCGCGACAAGGAACGGCGCAAGCGCAAGCGATTCCTGCAACCGGTCGCTTTCCAGCGGGGCGCCCCCCACCAAAGTTACCGGCACCTGTGATTGGACAAACGGATTTTTCATGCGATTGTTAATGGGATATTTGGGGTTAGGCCACAATCTGACCCAGAAAAAATACCGCAATAACCTCTGTTCTGTTCCGAATTCGGAACCACCGCATGGTAAATATGTTCGTGTTGAACGGGGAGAAAGCGATACTCTTATGGTTAACGCCAGCAAAATCCTGACGGTATCCTACGGGACCTTTTCCTGCACGCTCGAGGGCTTTGACGAGCCGTTCTCGACGATGAAATCCATCGCGGAATATTTCCGCGACCTGGCCGCGGACGACCGCTATTTCGGTGCCGAACCGCCGACGCCGGACGCCGAGATGCTGCACCGCATCGCCGAGCGTGAGATCCAGCGCCGGGTCGAGGCGCGGGTAGAAAAGAACGGCATCCTGCTGCGCCCGGCGGACGACGCCGATACCGATGTCCCCCAGCAATCGCAGGACGTTGCCGAAGCCGCGCCCGCTGCCACCCCCGCCCCCGCCGCGATGGGCGCCGCCCCGATGGTCGCCGCGACCGTGGCCGCCTCTGTCGCCGCCCGCGCTGACGCTGCCCCCGAAGCGCCGGCCGCGACCGCCGCGCCGGCTGCCGCACCCGAAGCGCCCGAGACACCTGCCGAACCCGTCGACCCGCACGCCGAAACGGTGGCCGAGAAACTGCGCCGCATCCGCGCCGCCGTGGCCCGCGCCCAGACCGAGCCGCAGCTTGCCTCCTCCTTCGCCGAGGACGAGCGCCCGGAACTGTCGAACGCTCCGGTCGAAGACATCCTGACCGCACCCGCCGAGGAAGAGACTGACGAGGAAGAAACCGCCGTCGCCGACGAATCGGCCGCCGATGACGAGGGCATGCTCGATGCCGTCGCCGCCGCGGAACTGGGCGTTGTCCCCGCCGATGTGACCGCGGACGAGGCGGACGAAGAAGACCTCGTGTCCGAAGCCGCCGAGGACGATACCGCCGCTGAAGAAACCGCCGATGACGTCGCCGGGGATCTCGACGACGAGCCGGCGATGGAAGACCTCGCCGCCATGGGTTTCGAGGCCGAAGCCGCCGTGCCCGCCGAACTGGCCGAAACGCCCGAGTATCAGCCGGACCTCAACGCGGACGACGAAGACGAGGCCGTCGCCGTCTCTGACGCGTGGACCGAGGCCGAAGACCCCGCCACCGAAGATGCGCTGGCCGCCTTCGGCATGCCCGACGACGAACTGACCGAGGACGAGGCGGAAGACATTCCCGCCGCGACCGACATGCCTGACATCTCGGAAGCCTTCGCCGTCGAGGCGGACGAAGACGAGACCGCCGAGGACGAAGCCGAAGAAATCGCGTTGGAACTGCCGGAAACCGCTGGCATCGAACTCCCCGAGGCCGTGGCCGAGGCCGAAGAAGAGACCGCCGAAGATGAAGCCTCGTTCGAGGATGAAGGTTTCGACGTCGAGACGCTGGACCTTGGCGCGACCGAAGACGAAGGCGAGGAAGAGACTGCCGAAGCCGCGTCCGAAGTGGCCGAGGCCTACGAGGAAGACGAAGACCTCGCCGACATCGAACTCGACCTGAACGAAATCCTCGGCGCCGCGCCCGAAGCGGAAGCGATCGAGGATGAGGATGAGGACGAGGTCGAAGAGACCGCCGAAGCCGACGACCGTCTGCCGCCGCTGTCGCTGACCCCGGCAGAGCGCATCGACGAGGAAGACGCCGCCGAGGACGAAGATGAAGCCGAGGCGCCCCGCGTCCGCGTCCTGAAAATGTCGCGCGAGGAATTCGACGCCCAGTATGTCGAGGAAGACGCCGAGGTTCAGGACCTGACCTCGCTGGACGACGACGAAGCCGCGCCGCTGAGCGACCGCGACGAAATCCGCGCCGCCCTTGGCGACACCGGCCTGTCCGAGGACGACGAAGCCGACCTGATCGACGAACTGATGCGCGCCGGGCAGGACGACGAGGCGACCGACGAAGACGGTGCAAGCCACCGCGACGCCGTGGCCGCCGACCTTGCCGCCGCCGCCGCCGAGGTGCAGCGCCACGCGGACGACGAAGGCACCGACACCGAGACCCCGCACGAGGCCGAAACCGGCGACGTGCCCGTCGACCGCCTGCTGGCGCAGGCCGACAGCGAACTGCGCAACAACGACAGCAAGCGCCGCCGCTCGGCCATCGCCCACCTGAAGGCCGCCGTGGCCGCGGTGCGCGCCGATGGCGGACGCGCCGCCAACAAGCGCGAGCGCGAAGCCGAACGCGCGATGAACCAGTACCGCGACGACCTTGCCAGCGCCGTTCGCGCCCCGGCCGGTCCCGCGCTGACCGACGAGACCGCACAGGACGAGACCCCGCGCCTGGAAGAGACCGAGATCGAAGACCGCCAGCCCGAGCCGATGGCCGAAGCGCTCAAGCCCGAGCCTGCCGCCGACCGCCCCTCTGGGCTGCGCCGTCCGACGGTCAGCACGTCCGACGACGCCCCGCGCCGCAAGCGCCCGATGGCGCCGCTGATGCTGGTGTCGGAACAGCGCATCGACCGCTCTGAAGCTGCCGACGCCGAACAGGCCGCGCGCCCGGTGCGCCCGCGCCGTGTCCGCGCCGAAGACGTGGACGCGACCGAGGCTGCCGGTCAGGGCGACGTATCGGAAGACGGCTTCAAGGCCTTCGTCGACCGGACCGCGCCGGACGGGCTGCAGGAACTGCTTGAAGCCTCGGCGGCCTATGCCGGCGCGGTGCAGGGCGAAAGCTCGAACTCGCGCCCGCAGATCATGAGCCGTGTCGCCCGCCTTCTGCCGGACGGCGCCTTCAGCCGCGAAGACGGTCTGCGCGCCTTCGGCGTGCTGCTGCGCGAAGGCCGCATCCTGCGGGTCGAGCGTGGCCGCTTCACGGTCGCGCCGAACAGCCGCTTCAATGACGCTCAGCGGCGGTCCGCCGCCGGCTGATCCAACCTATTTCAAGGTGTTCGTGTGCTTGTGTTATCACAAGCCAACTGGGCGGAGTGTGCGAACACTCCGCCTTTTTTCTTGCCCGCAGATCGCCCGCAAGGGTCGCAGGAAAGCTCGGCAAGCCACAGAAATTTCTAGAAATTTCTGCGCCACACGATCTTCTGGAAGATCGTGTGAGCCGGCATCAGTCTTCGGCGTCGGGATCAGCCTTGCCCACACCCTTGAAGATCGGCCGCGCAAGAAAGGCCCAGATCACGCCAAGCCCGACGTAGATCGCCAGTTCCAGCAGGAATGGCGGCCGGTCGAACAGGCCGACAAGCGTGACCGCCAGCACGATGTAGACCGGCAGTCCCACCAGCAGCCACAAAAGCGACAGCCGCCGCCGGGCCTTGTAGCTCAGCGCCATCAGTCGGCGAACGGGTCGGTGACAAGGATGGTGTCCTCGCGCTCGGGCGAGGTCGACAGCAGCGCAACCGGGCACTGGATCAGTTCCTCGATCCGGCGCACGTATTTCACCGCCTCGCCCGGCAGATCGGCCCACGACCGCGCCCCGGCCGTCGACTCGGACCAGCCCGGCATCGTCTCGTAGACCGGGGTGCAGCGTGCCTGCGCCTCGGCGGCGGTCGGCAGATAGTCCAACGTTTCGCCGTCCAGTTCGTAGCCGGTGCAGATCTTCAGTTCCTCGAACCCGTCCAGCACGTCCAGCTTGGTCAGAGAGATCCCGCTGACGCCCGAGGTGGCGCAGGTCTGGCGCACCAGAACCGCGTCGAACCAGCCGCAGCGGCGCTTGCGTCCCGTCACGGTGCCGAATTCGCGGCCCCGCTCGCCAAGGCGCTGGCCGTCGGCGTCGTCCAACTCGGTCGGGAACGGGCCCTCACCGACGCGGGTGGTGTAGGCTTTCACGATACCCAGCACGAAATCGATGGCGGTCGGGCCAAGGCCGACGCCGGTGGCGGCCTGCCCGGCAATCACGTTCGACGAGGTCACGAACGGATAGGTGCCAAAGTCGATGTCCAGCAGCGCGCCCTGCGCGCCTTCGAACAGGATGCGCTTGCCGGCCTTGCGCTGCTCGTTCAGCACCTTCCAGACCGGGGCGGCGTATTCGAGGATCTTGGGCGCGATCGCCCGCAGGTCGGCCAGCAGGCGCGCACGGTCAACCGGCTCCAGCCCCAGCCCGCGCCGCAGCGCGTCGTGGTGCACCAGCGCACGGTCGACGCGCTTTTCCAGCGTCTCGTCGTCGGCAAGGTCGGCGACGCGGACGGACCGGCGGCCCACCTTGTCCTCGTAGGCCGGACCGATGCCGCGCCCGGTGGTGCCGATCTTGGCGACCGAGTTCTGCGCCTCGCGCGCGCGGTCCAGTTCACCGTGGATCGGCAGGATCAGCGGCGTGTTCTCGGCGATCATCAGCGTCTCGGGGGTGATGTCGACGCCCTGCCCGCGGATCGAGTCGATCTCGTTGATCAGGTGCCACGGGTCCAGCACGACGCCGTTGCCGATCACCGACAGCTTGCCGCCGCGCACCACGCCCGAGGGCAGCGCGTTCAGCTTGTAGACCTCGCCGTCGATCACCAGCGTATGGCCGGCGTTGTGCCCGCCCTGAAAGCGGCAGATCACGTCTGCCCGCTCGGACAGCCAGTCGACGATCTTGCCCTTACCCTCGTCGCCCCACTGGGCGCCCACGACGACGACGTTGGCCATAGCCATTCCCCTCGATATCAGAAACCGGAGTCAGAAACCGGACCCCCTATAGCGCCCGCCGCGCGGGACCGAAACCGATAATTGGGCCGCCTGCCCGCAAGCGCGCAGTTGACGCTGGACACCCGCGCCGCAAATCGGACAATCACAGCCTGAACCCGCCCCCACACATGGATGCGAAAGGAAATTCCGACCGATGCCCCTGCTGATCCGCTGGATATTCGCCTTCGTGCTGGTGATCGCGACCTACAACCCGACGCCGTGGAACTATACCAGTTGGGCGCTGGAGACCTACGAAGAGCGGCTGTCCATCGTCGTGCTTCTGGGTCTGGTGCTTCTGGTGGGCTACATCATCTTCCTGCGCGCGACGCTTCGGTCCATCGGCGTGTTCGGCGCGCTGCTGATCCTTGCGCTGCTGGGCGCCATCGTCTGGGTGCTGATCGACATGGGCTGGCTGTCGGTCGAGGATCCCGACGCGATGGTCTGGCTGGGAATCATCGCCGTCTCGGCGGTGATGGGAATCGGCCTCAGCTGGTCGATCATCCGCCGCCGCCTGTCGGGACAGCTGGACGTGGACGACGTCGAAGACAGCTGACGCGGCCGCAGCGATCATCACAGGTGGTTTTATCGGTTGCAGTATGGCGCCGGGCGCAATAGATACCCCCCGTTGCAAAGCCCAAAGGCCCGAGACCGACACATGGAAAACGTCATCCTCGTCATCCACCTGATCCTTGCCCTGTGCCTGATCGGCGTGGTGCTGCTTCAGCGGTCCGAGGGCGGTGGCCTTGGCATGGGCGGCGGCGGCGGTGGCGGCGTGATGTCCGCCCGCGGCGCGGCGACGGCGCTTGGCAAGCTGACGTGGGGCTTTGCGATCGCGTTCATCGCGACCTCGATCGCCCTGACCGTGATCGGCGCAAGCAACTCGAACGACACCTCGATCATCGACCGCATCGGCGGCGGCGCCAGCGCGCCGGTTGACGAGAACAGCGGCCCTGCGCTGCCCCCGGCTAGCGATCTGCTGCCGCCGACGGATGGCGACGCCCCGCTGACCCCGCCGCGCGCCGACTGACAATATCCACAACTGATTGAGGGGGAAAATTCCCCCTCTACACCATGTAGCGGTTTGCTTGCGCAACCTGCGGGAATCGGTTATACCTTAAGTCCCGTGGGTAAGCGTTTTTCAACGGCGTTCCGCCTGCATGATTCACGAGCTTTCACGGGAGTTTCCATCATATGGCGCGCTTTGTGTTCATCACCGGTGGCGTGGTTTCGTCTCTTGGCAAGGGGCTGACCTCGGCCGCGCTTGGCGCGCTGCTGCAGGCCCGAGGTTTCACCGTACGGCTGCGCAAGCTGGACCCCTACCTGAACGTCGACCCCGGCACGATGAGCCCGTTCGAGCATGGCGAGGTCTTCGTGACCGACGACGGCGCCGAGACGGACCTTGATCTTGGGCACTATGAACGTTTCACGGGCGTCGCGGCGCGGGCGACCGACTCTGTCTCGTCGGGCCGGATCTATTCCAACGTGCTGGAGAAAGAGCGCCGCGGCGACTACCTTGGCAAGACGATCCAGGTCATTCCGCACGTCACCAACGAGATCAAGGACTGGATCTCGATCGGCGAGGACGAAGTCGACTTCATGCTGTGCGAGATCGGCGGCACGGTCGGCGACATCGAGGGCCTGCCCTTCTTCGAGGCGATCCGCCAGTTCAGCCAAGAACGTCCGCGCGGCGACTGCATCCTGATGCACCTAACGCTGCTGCCCTTCCTTGCCGCCTCGGGAGAGCTGAAGACGAAGCCGACGCAGCACTCGGTAAAGGAACTGCGGTCCATCGGCCTGCAGCCCGACATCCTTGTGTGCCGCTCCGAACACGAGATTCCCGAGAAGGAACGCGGCAAGATCGCCCTGTTCTGCAACGTGCGCCCCGACAGCGTGATCCCGGCCTACGATCTCAAGTCGATCTACGAGGCGCCGATGGCCTATCACAAGGTCGGTCTGGATCAGGCGGTGCTGGATGCGTTCAACATCTCGCCCGCACCGAAGCCCAACCTCGACCGCTGGATCGACGTAGAAGACCGCCTGCACCACGCAGAGGGCGAGGTGCGCGTGGCCATCGTCGGCAAGTACACGCAGCTGGAAGACGCCTACAAGTCCATCGCAGAGGCGCTGACGCACGGCGGCATGGCAAACCGGGTGAAGGTAAAGTCCGAATGGATCGATGCCGAGATCTTTGAGCGCGAAGACCCCGCGCCCTATCTCGAAGGCTTCCACGCGATCCTTGTTCCCGGCGGCTTCGGCGAGCGCGGGACGGAAGGCAAGATCCGCGCCGCCCAGTTCGCGCGCGAGCACAAAGTACCGTATCTCGGGATTTGCCTTGGCATGCAGATGGCCGTGATCGAGGCGGCCCGGAACGTGGGCGGCCTGAAGGACGCCGGTTCCGAGGAATTCGACCACGAGGCGGGCGCAAAGCGCTTTACCCCCGTCGTCTATCACCTGAAGGAATGGGTGCAGGGCAACCAGACCGTCAGCCGCAAGGTCGGCGACGACAAGGGCGGCACCATGCGGCTGGGCGCCTATGACGCCACGCTGGCCGAAGGCAGCCGGGTCGCCGAGATCTACGGCAACCTCGCCATCGACGAGCGTCACCGCCACCGCTACGAGGTGGACATCAAGTACCGCAAGAACCTCGAAGAGCAGGGCATGTGCTTCTCCGGCATGTCGCCGGACGGACGCCTGCCCGAAATCGTCGAGTGGAAGGACCACCCGTGGTTCATCGGCGTGCAGTTCCACCCCGAGCTGAAGTCCAAACCGTTCTCGCCGCACCCGCTGTTCGCGGACTTCGTGCGCGCGGCAAAGGATATGTCCCGCCTCGTCTGAGGCGGTTGCGACCGGGCGCGGCCCCTTGGGGTCGCGTCATTCGTGCTGCTGGTCATAAGTCATGGAACGTGCCGGCGCGCAGGTCTGAGGGGACCATGCGAAGGAGGACCTGCGCGCCGGGCAGCGCTTCCGTGAGTGTTAACCGTGAGTGTACTCGTACCTGTCTGTCGTTCTGGCGTTCACTCGGCGGCAAGCAGCCGCTGGTTCTGAAGATGCACCGGCATGCGCATGACGGTGTAGTTCCGGCGGTCTGCCGCATCGTGATAGGGCGTGCCCATGCGTTCCAGCGGGAAACCCAGCTGGCGCAGGACGCGGATCAGCGCCACCGCCGAGATGCCCATGTATTCGGACACGTTCTGCGCCTCGGCGATGTCGTACAGGCCCTGCCCGACGGACTGCAGGCAGCGCGCACGATCTTCGGCGCGGCGCAGATCCGGCGAGATCACCAGACGCGTCATCTCCCACACGAGGGGCGAGATGATGTCGGACGGCATCGCGTCATGCGGAATGCTGTCGAGAACACCCTCGCGCGCGTCTTTCAGCATGTAGCTGTGTTTCCCCCAACGGGCGGTGGTCGGCATCACGCGGGTGCCGCCGATGACCTCTCCGTCGTGGATGCAAAGCGAGTACCAGGCGGTCGGATTGTCGTACTGGTCCATCTCGAACTTGTCGTTGTGCGGGATGTCCCAGTTCAGGATATCGACGAAAAATCGTTTTCGTAAACCGAGGTAGTCGAAGAATGCCGAACCATGCTCGTGCATGGTCGACAAGTCGAACGTGATATGGCGCATTGGTCACTCTCCTTCTTGGAGAGTGATTTAACCCGTTCTGTGAACGGTTGTTAATGACTAATCAACAGTGCGTCATGAACGATCGCTCACGCGCGAAGCGCGCAACGATCCTAGATAAGCCCATAAGTTGTGGCCATGGTGGCCGCATGGGTACTAGTTTTAGCGTTAAGCTTGGATTTCGCGTTCTTCAGACGCTGCTTCACAGCCCCCTCGCTGACGCCAAGTAAATCTGCAATCTCTTTCATCAAAAGGCCATTTTTGACCATTCCGAGGGCTTCGAGCTCCGCTTTCGTCAGGTTCGTGGGCGGCAGAAGCGAATCATGCAGCGTCTTCAGGTTGTGCGTCAGGGCCTCGATTTCGGGGTCCGTGAACTCGCGATCAGAGCGCGCGAACGAACCGAAACTACGCTGACCCTGCGGGCCGGTGTCGCGGCAGCAGACCGCCACGCCGAAGGACAGACCGAAATTCGCGGCCTCATCCATGACGCCGCGCGGATCCGGAAGCGCAATCTCGCTCCAGCGGGTCGCGTCAGTGTCGGCAGCGTACAGCCAGTTCATCACCGGGTCGGACAGCACGTACCCCATCGCGGAGTAGCGCTGCACCCACTCGGCGGGCAGCACGTTCTGTTCGAACATTGGGAATGCGAAACCGATCCGCAGCGCCAGGAAATGTCCTGACGGCGACAGATCGTTGAAGACGTCGGTCTCGACGTCAAAGCTCATGTTCATCCCCATAAGACCCGCTCTCTTATTAAATGATTGCGATTTTGTGTTAACAGACGGTAGGAATCGTCTTGCAGGACCATACGCCGATCCCGCGCAGACACGCAACTTTATAGAGAGTTCCCGGTAGAAACGTGGACAAAAGAGCGAACATCGCCGGCCTGTTGTCTGAACTGGACGAATTGTGCCCCCTGGGGTTCGCGATCGCCCTGCACATTAAGTACAACGCGCCCACCTTCCTGTTCCAGACCTTCCCCGAGAAGTGGACGGACGCCTATGCCAGAAATGGCTTTGTTATCAAGGATCCGGCGGTTCATTGGGCTTTCGAGAATACCGGTTTCGTACGCTGGCGCGACCTGCGCCACGTGGACAAAAGCGGCGTCATGGAACAGTCACGTGACTACGGGCTGAACTACGGTTTCACTGCTTCCATCCACAACGACCACAGCCGGACGCTGGGTGGCTTCGCCCGCGCCGACCGTGATTATCTGGATGTCGAGATCGACGAAATTTGCGATAAACTTCAACAGCTTGATGTCGTCACGGCCGGCATCCAGGTGCTGTCGAAAACGGATACGGACGCTTTGCAGAGCATGTCCATCCGGATGACCCATCGCTAGTTAACGACCCTAACAACAATTCCCCGGATTGTTCGCTTTTAGGGCGAGTTGCGAAACGAATCCCCGACTCAAAGCGCTTTTCACGACCCGGTGTAGGCACTTTCCCGCCGGTGACTCGCGGTCTATATCGGGTGAATGTTCGCAGATCTTCTTCGCCGGCTGACAGAGCCGATGCCCCAGACCCTTCCCGATCCCGACGCGCGACTGGCCCTTGCCGCGCTGCTTGTCAGGGTTGCCCGGTCGGACGGGGAATATGCCTCTGACGAGGCCAGCCTGATCGACCGCCTGCTGGCCGAGCGCTATGGGCTGTCGCCGTTCGAGGCCCCGAAGCTTCGCGCCGATGCCGAGGCGCTGGAGGCCGAAGCGCCCGACACAGTCCGCTTCACCCGCGCGATCAAGGATGCCGTCGCGTACGAAGACCGTGCCGCGGTCATCGAAGCGCTTTGGGCGGTGGTGCTTGCCGACGGGGTTCGGGACGAGGAAGAGACCTCGCTTCTGCGTCTTGTGGCGAACCTTCTGGGCGTCAACGACCGCGACAGCGCCCTTGCCCGCCAGCGCGTCGAAGCCCGCAACGCATGACCGCAGCCCTGCCGATGTACGACCGCCCCGAAACCGAGGCGGCCAACCAGAAGTTGTGGTGTGTGATTCGTGCAAATTTGTCCGAAATGTGGCGTGACGCCGGGGAACGCGGTTGGTCGCTGCCCGACCGGCTGACGCAACCTGAGGATCTTTGGTCACACTGGATGGACCCCGGTCTGACCCTGTCGCAAACCTGCGGCCTGCCCTTTCGCGATCGCCTGAAAGATGTCGTGACCCTTGTCGGCACCGCGGACTACGGCCTTCCCGATTGTCCACCCGGCCACTACAACAGCGTTTTTGTGATCCGCGCCGACGACGGCCGCGACCGGCCCGCGGACTGGGCTGGCATGACGCTGGCCTGCAACAGCCGCAACTCGCAGTCCGGCTGGGCCGCGCCCGCCAACCACCTTGCCGCCGAGGGGCTGGGCTTCGACGACATCGTGCTGACCGGCGCGCACCGTGCCTCGGCCAACGCGGTCGCGCGGGGCGAGGCCGACGTGGCCGGCATCGACGCGCAGACGTGGCGGATGATCTGCCGCTGGGACCCGGAGGTCGCCGCGGCCCTGCGCGAGGTCGGACGCACCGCGCCGACGCCGGGCCTGCCCTTCATCACCGCCGGAACACATCCGGCGGGCGATCTGCGGCTGGCCTTGGCCGATGCGATCCGCTCTCTGTCCGACGAAGACCGCGCCGTGCTGGACATGCAGGATTTCGTGGTTCTGGACGCGGACCGCTATTACGCGGTGCCGACACCGCCCTTTCCGAAGGCATCCGCCCGGAAAATCGACTGACCGCAGGCAATCCCCCGGCGTGAGCGTGCCTTTGCGCGTTGCATTTGCTCAAGAATTGCGCCCTAATTCTCTATCAGACGACAGGGAACACCCGAAACAAGGGCAAGGCGTGACGGAACAACCGCCGGTTATAGAAATCCGCGATCTTCACAAGAGCTATGGTCAGCTCGAGGTTCTAAAGGGTGTCAGCATGTCGGCGCCGCGCGGACATGTCATCTCGCTGATCGGCTCGTCCGGGTCGGGCAAATCCACCCTGCTCAGGTGCTGCAACCTGCTGGAAGACAGTCAGGCGGGCGAGATCCTGTTCGAAGGCGAACCGATCCACTGGAAGGGCGCGGGGCCGACCCGCCGCCCCGGCGACCGCAATCAGGTGCTGCGCATCCGCACGAACCTGTCGATGGTGTTCCAGCAGTTCAATCTCTGGTCCCACATGACGATCCTGCAGAACGTCATGGAGGCGCCGGTGACGGTGCTGGGCCGCGACAAAACCGAGACCGAGGCGAAGGCACGGGAATATCTTGCCAAGGTCGGCATCGGCGACAAGTGCGACGTCTGGCCGGCGCAGCTTTCGGGCGGCCAGCAACAGCGTGCCGCCATCGCGCGGGCGCTGTGCATGGAGCCGCGCGCGCTGCTGTTCGACGAACCGACCAGCGCGCTGGACCCCGAACTGGAACAGGAAGTCGTCAAGGTCATCAAGGCGCTGGCCGAGGAAGGCCGCACGATGCTTCTGGTGACCCACGACATGCGGCTCGCGCATGATGTAAGCGATCACGTCCTGTTCCTGCATCAGGGCCGCATCGAGGAAGAAGGCCCGCCCGACGCGGTCTTCGGCAATCCGCAGACCGCGCGTCTGCAACAGTTTCTGTCGGCCACACGGGCCGCCTGAAAACCAAGCTTCAACTGGGAGAAAGCAATGAAAAAGCTGCTGATCACCGCCGCCGCACTGGCCGTCACGGCCGGCTCGGCCATGGCGCAGGACGTGGTGCGCATGGGCACCGAGGGCGCCTACCCTCCGTGGAACTTCATCAACGACGCCGGCGAAGTCGACGGCTTCGAGCGTGAACTGGGCGACGAGTTGTGCGCCCGCGCCGAGCTGACCTGCGAGTGGGTGACGAACGACTGGGATTCGATCATCCCGAACCTCGTGTCGGGCAACTACGACACCATCATCGCCGGCATGTCGATCACCGACGAGCGTGACGAAGTCATTGACTTCACGCAGGAATACACGCCGCCCGATCCGTCGGCCTACCTCGCCCTGTCGGAAGACGTGGACGTGGAAGGCGGTGTCGTCGCAGCCCAGACCAACACCATCCAGGCGGCCTTCGTGGCCGAGCAGGGCTGGACGCTGGTCGAGTTCCCGACGCCCGAGGAAACCATCGCCGCCGTCCGCAACGGCGAAGCCGACGCGGTGCTGGCGGACAAGTCCTACCTCGCCGCCGCGGCTGGCGAGAATGACGACCTGTTCCTGCTGGAGCGCGAGGAAATGATCGGCGGCGGCGTCGGCATGGGCCTGCGCGAAAGCGACACCGAACTGCGCGAGAAGTTCGACGCGGCGATCCAGTCCATGAAGGACGACGGAACGCTGAACGAACTGATCACCAAGTGGGAAGTCGCCTCGACCTTCTGAGGCACTTTGCCGGGGGCGGGCCCTGCGCCTGCCCCCGCTTCAACCGACGGGCCCGCCGATGTGGACGCTTGACCGGACATACGACACCTCTGCCGGGCAGGTCCGGGCCGGTGCCGCGGGCGATGGCCCGCCGCTGGTGCTTGCGCATGGCTGGCCGTGGTCGTCCTATGCGTGGCACCGCGTGATCCCGGCGCTCGCCGACCGTTTCCGCGTCCATTGGTACGACATGCCGGGCTTCGGCCGGTCGCAGATGGACGGCCCCCGCCCCGCGTCGCTGGACGTGCAGGGCGAGATCTTCGCCGAGATGCTGGATCAGCTTGGCCTCGACGCACCCCGCGTGGTCGCGCATGACTTCGGCGGCGCGGTGACGCTGCGCGCGCACCTGCTGCATGACCGCGACTTCGACCGGCTGGTGCTGATGAACGTCGTCGCGATGCGCCCGTGGGGGTCAGAGTTCTTCGCCCATGTCGGCCGTCACATCGACGCCTTCACCGGCCTGCCGCCGCATATTCATGCCGCGGTGGTCGATGCCTATGTCCGCAGCGCGCTGGCCGGCCCGCTGCCCGAAGACGACATCACAGCGCTGAAGGCGCCCTGGCTTGACGACACCGGGCAGCGCGCCTTTTACGCCCAGTTCGCGATGGCCGACGAAACCTATACCGCCGAGGTCGAGCCGATGTTCGGCACCCTCCGCTGTCCCGCCGCCGTTCTGTGGGGCGCGGAAGACCCGTGGATTCCGCTGGCCCGCGGCAAGGCGCTGGCCGACCTTGTCGGCGTGCCGCTGCAACCGCTAGCCGGGCTGGGCCACCTGCCCCAGCTCGAGGCGCCGGACCGCGTCGCCGCTCACCTGATTTCCGAACTCACATAGGCCGCGCCGATGTTTGGCTTTTGCGAAGACCCCTCGACGCTTTCAAACCTGCCCTGGATGGCCTGCTACCTGACGACGGGAAAGCAGTTCCTGTTCTACGGTTCGTTCCTGACGGTTCTGGCGCTGATCTTCATCACCGCCCCCGTGGCGCTGATCTTCGGCTTCGGCGGCGCGATGGCCGCGCGCTCGCCGATCCTGCCGCTGCGCTGGTTCGGCAAGATCTACGTGGCGATGGTTCGCGGCGTGCCCGACATCGTCTATTTCATGTTCTTCGTCATCGCGCTGGATCAGGGGCTGGAATGGATCCGCCACCAGATCAAGTGCCCCGACTGGGACGCGCCGATCCGGCAGGGCAACGACTTCATCGTCTGCGCCCAGGCGAAGCTGCCGCTGTCCACCTCGCCGCAAGTCTGGCACGAGGTCTACAACTTCTCGCTGGCGGTGTTCACCTTCGGCATCGTGTTCGGAGCCTTCGCGGCCAACGTCCTTTACGGCGCGATGCGGGCCGTGCCGCGCGCGCAGATGGAAACCGCCGAAGCCTACGGCATGACGCCGCGCCAGTCCTTCTGGCGCATCCTCGTGCCGCAGATGTGGATGTACGCCCTGCCCGGCCTGTCGAACCTGTGGATGATCCTGATCAAGGCCACGCCGCTGCTGTTCCTGCTGGGGGTCGAGGACATCGTCTATTGGGCGCGCGAGCTTGGCGGCTCGGCCAACCCGCGCTTCACCGCCTACCCGCACCCCGACTGGCGGCTGTGGTACTTCATCGGGCTTTTGGTGTTCTACCTCGCCTTCACGCGGGTGTCAGAGATCGTTCTGGCCCGGATCACCCGGCGGCTAAGCCACGGTCAGGGGACGCTGGGCGGTGTCCGTCAGGGGAAGGCAGCATGAGGCGGCGCGTCACGCGACAGGATCTTCTCGAAGATCCTGATTTCCAGATTTTTCTAGAAAAATCTGTATCTTCGGAGGCGTTCTTATGAGCTGCTGGGAAACCTTCCAGGCCTATGGCCTGCGCAGCATCGGCTATGGCGAGCGCCTTCTGCCAAGGACCGATTTCACCCTGTGCGAGCAGTTCACCCTGATCGGTTCGGGCCTGATCTGGAACATCTACTACGGCGTCCTCGCCCTGACGATCGGCTTCTTCCTCGCCATCGCGCTGGCCGTGGCGAAGGCGTCGGACAACCTTTGGGTCCGCAAGCCGGCCGAGTGGTTCATCTTCGTGTTCCGCGGCTCGCCGCTGTTCATCCAGTTCTTCCTCGCCTACTTCCTGTTCCTGTCGCTGAAGCAGTGGAACAGCATCTTCGACCCGTTCACCAGCGCGGCGCTGGGGGCTTTGATCGTACTGTTCCTGAACACCGCCGCCTATTCCGGCGAGATCTTCTATGGTGCGTTCCGGTCGGTGCCGCGCGGCGATGTCGAAGCGGCGGACGCTTACGGCATGTCGGGCTGGACCAAGTTCCGGCGGGTGATCTACCCGACCATGCTGCGCCTCGGGTGGCCCGCCTATACGAACGAGGCGATCTTCCTGTTTCACGCGACGACGCTGGTGTTCTTCTCTGGCTTCCCGGCGTGGCAGCAGAAGGGCGACGCGCTGTATTACGCCAACTACTTCGCGGACAAGACCTTCAACCCGTTCATCCCCTACCCGATCGTGGCCTTCTACTTCGTGCTGCTGACGCTGGCGGTCATCTTCGTGTTCGGACGCATCAACGTCCGCCTGAACCGCCACCTTCCGCACGAGCGGCGCCAGCGCATGCGGGTCCGGCCGCAGCTGATCCGGTAACAGCGAGCCCGCCATGAAGTTCCGCCCAGCGTCGCGCGCCGACGCTTCAAGCCTTGCCGCCATCTCGATCGAAGTCTGGATCGGCACCTATATCCGCAACGGCGTGAACGGCTTCTTCGCCGACTTCGCGCTGTCCGAATTCACCGCCGACCGGTTCGAGACGCTGCTGAGCGATCCGCGCGAAAGCGTCATCGTGTCCGAGAACCGCGATGGCATAGACGGCTTCGTCCGCGTCACGCAGGACCGCCCCGCGCCCGAGGGCGTAGCCTCGGACACCGAGATCCGGACGCTTTACGTTCAGCCCCGCCATCACGGGCGCGGACTGGGCAAGGCGCTGCTTGCGCAAGGACTGGGCGTCGCGCAGGCGCGCGGAGCGGGTTCGGTCTGGCTGCAAACGTTGTGGGACAATACGCCCGCCCTCGGCTTTTACCGCGCGCAGGGCTTCGACATCGTCGGGCGCACGCATTTCGGGATCGGCGACGAGGCCTATCCGAACGAGATCCTGCTGCGCCGCCTCGACGGCTGAACCGCGCCCCGTGGGGCGCGGCCCGGTTGCGGCTCAGGCCAGTTCCAGCGCCGTGGTCAGATCGTTCAGCAGGTCGCCCGCGTCTTCCAGCCCCACCGACAGGCGGATCAGGCCATCGGTGATCCCCAGCGCCGCGCGCTGCTCTTCGCTCAGGCGCTGGTGCGTGGTCGTGGCCGGGTGGGTCGCGATGCTTTTCGAGTCGCCGAGGTTGTTCGAGATCGTCCAGATCTCCAACGCGTTCAGCATCCGGAAAGCCGCGTCCTTGCCGCCCTTCACATCCAGCGCAAGCATGGTGCCGCCCGCTTCCATCTGCGACGCGGCCAGCGCGTTCTGCGGGTGCGACGGCAGGCTGGGGTGGATGACGCGGGCAAGCTTCTCGTGCCCTTCCAGCGCCTCGGCCAGCTTCAGCGAAGCCTCTGCCGCGGCGCGCACGCGCAGGTCCAGCGTGTCCATGCCCTTCAGCATCACCCACGCATTGAACGGCGACAGCGCGCCGCCGGTGTGCTTCAGGTACGGTTCGACCTTCTTGCGGATCAGTTCCTTCGAGCCCAGCACCACGCCGCCAAGGCAGCGGCCCTGCCCGTCGATGTGCTTGGTGGTCGAGTAAACCACAAGGTCGACGCCCTGCTCGACCGCGCGGCTGAAGATCGGCGTGGCGAAAACGTTGTCGGCCACCACCAGCGCGCCCTTGGCATGCGCCAGTTCGGCCACTCCGGCGATGTCGATGATCTCGAGCGTCGGGTTCGACATCGTCTCGAAGAACACCGCCTTGGTGTCGTCGCGGATCGCCGCCTTCCATGCCGCGAGGTCGGTGCCGTCGACAAAGGTCACCTCGACGCCGTAGCGGGTGAGGATCTCTTCAAGGATATAGAGGCACGAGCCAAACAGCGCGCGCGAGGATACGACGTGATCGCCCGCCTTCAGAAGCGAGGTCAGCGCGGCGTTCACCGCCGCCATGCCCGAGGCGGTGGCAAAGGCGTCTTCCGCCCCTTCCAGCGCGGCGATGCGTTCCTCGAACATGCGGACCGTCGGGTTGCCGTAGCGGGCGTAGATGAACTCGTCGTCACCGATCTCGATGAACCGCGCCTCGGCCTGCTCGGCGGTGTCATAGACGAAGCCCTGCGTCAGGAAGATCGCCTCGCTCACTTCGCCGTACTGGCTGCGGCGGATGCCTTCGTGGACCAGTTTCGTCCGCGTGTTCCAGTTCTTGCTCATGCCCTTGCGCCTCCTAATCGCGCACAGAAAAACCCCCACCGCAATCAGCGCCGGGGGTTCATACCGTCCGACACCTCTTTAGCGGAATTTTTTAACGTGGCCCGCAATCCGGTGTACAAATCGCCACGGCTCTTGGCTTAGACCCACAGGTCCTGCGCGTCAATCCCGTCGCGCGGATACTGTGGGGACTTCGCGGCCGCATCACCCGGCGGTCATCGGCGGTCCGGGACGGATCCGGACAGCTATTCGCCGGCTTCGTTCTTCTCGATCCCGTAGGTCTGGAACAGCTTGCCCTGCAACATGAAGAAGGCGAACAGACCGATGGTCAGGCCGAAGGTCTTGAAGTTCACCCAGGCGTCGGTGGACATGGTGCGCCAGACCACCTCGTTCAGAACGGCGAGCAGGACGAAGAACGCGGTGACGCGCTTGGTCAGGATCATCCAGCCCTCGGGCTCCATCGGAAGCATCTCGCCCATCACCGACTGCATGTAGCTTTGGCCGCGCATCAGGCCGAAGCCCAGCACCAGCGCGAACAGCGCGTAGATGATGGTGGGTTTCATCTTGAAGAAGCGTTCGTCGTTCAGCCAAACGGTCATGCCGCCGAACACCACGACCAGGACCAGCGTCACGATCTGCATCTTCGACAGCGTCCCGGTCAGCCGCCACAGAAGCAGCGTGCTGAGCGCCAGCAGCGGGATGAACGCGGCGGTCACGACGATGAAGCCGGAATATTCCGCGCCGCCGATCATGAAGGTCCGGTCGCGCAACAGCAGGTAGCCCACGAAGAACGCAAGGATCGGCCCCATGTCCAGCGCCAGCTTCAGCCCCTGCGAGATGTTCTTTTCCGCCATTCCGGTCCCTTTCCGTCGACGTGGCCCTAGCCACCCATCTCCACTATCACAGCCCCGGCGGCGATCAATGCCATCAGCATCAGACGTCGCGGCCCGACCTTTTCCTTCAGCACCAGCCACCCGATCAGCGCCGCGAAGACGGTCGAGGTCTCGCGCAGCACCGCCGCCTCGCCGACCTTGTCCAGCCGGGTGGCCAGCATGACCGAGCCGAAGCTGAAGAAGCCGACCAGACCGCCGGTGATGCCCCGAACGGCCAGCGGGCCGAAGGCGGGCTTTTCGGACATAGTCCTCAGCCGCAGCACCGCAACCACCGGCATGAACAGACCGTCGATGAAGAAGAACCATGCCAGGAACGTGAACGGATCCGCCGTCGCGCGGATGCCATAGGCGTCGTAGGTCGTGTACAGCGCCACGGTCGAGCCGGTCAGCACCGCCAGCGTCAGCGCCGCGGGCAGCGTCTCGCGCGCGGTGACGAGGGTGCGAAGGTTGTAGACAGCAAGGCCGAAGATCCCGGACAGCAGCACGCCGACCCCAAGCCACTGCACCGGCGTGAAAACCTCGCCGAACAGCAGGTAGGCTCCGATCACGGCGAAGAACGGCGCGGTGCCCCGGACCACAGGGTAGACCACGGTGTAAGCGCCCTTGGTGTAGGCGAAGGCCTGCGCCAGCTTGTAGACCACGTGGATCACGAAGGCCCCGCCAAGGATCGGCCACATATGCGGCTCTGGCCATGGCACCACGAACAGCGCGAAGGGCGCGGCCATCAGGCCATAGCTCGCGTCGATCGCCCCGCGCGAGATCCACGGATCGTGCCGCCCCTTCTGCAATGCCCCGAACACCGCGTGCAGCAGGGCCGCGAACAACGCGAGACACAGCGCCAGCGTGTGCCCCGCCTCGGTCCCTTCCAGCGATTGCAGCCACGCACTCATGCGGCGCTTCGTCCGCCTGAATACCCGCGCGCCGTGGTATCGTAGTCACGGCAACAGGAGCGCAGGGCGATGTGGGACGAGCTGCAACGCGAGTTTTCCGGCAATTTCGACGCGGTGCCATGGGGCATCACGACGATCCGGCTGATCGGTGCGCTGGTCCTTGGCGGCCTGATCGGGCTGGAGCGCGAGTGGCACAGCAAGCCTGCCGGGCTGCGGACGCATATCCTGATCTCGCTGGCGGCGGCCTTGTTCATCCTTGTCAGCCAGCAGATCGCCGCCCTGCCCTTCGGTCCACCGGACAGCGGCAACGACGCGCTGCGGGTCGACCCCCTGCGGCTGGTGCAGGCGGTGACGGCGGGCGTCGCCTTTCTTGCCGCCGGCGTGATGTTCACGGCGGGCGGCAAGGTCCACCACGTGACCACCGGCGCGTCGATGTGGCTGTGCGGCGCCATCGGGCTGGCCTGTGGCGCCGGGCAGATCCCGCTTGCGGCGCTGGCGACGGCGATCACGCTGGCCGTGCTGCTGTTGCTGCGGCTGGTCGAAAGGCTGATCGGGACGCGGTAGCGCCTCATGGCAAGGCCCGCTGCGCGCCCCGGGACATCAGCCGCGCACGTCCAGCCCCGTCAGCGCCGCCGCGAATTCCTCGGGGTCGAAGGGGGCAAGGTCGTCGATCTGCTCGCCAACGCCGATGGCGTGGATCGGCAGGCCGAACTTGTCGGCCAGCGCCACCAGCACGCCGCCCTTGGCGGTGCCGTCCAGCTTGGTCATCACAAGCCCCGAGACATCGGCCATCTTCTGGAACGTCTCGACCTGGCTCAGCGCGTTCTGCCCGGTGGTCGCGTCCAGCACCAGAAGCGTATTGTGCGGCGCGTCTGGATCCTTCTTGCGGATGACGCGGACGATCTTGGACAGCTCTTCCATAAGGTCGGCGCGGTTTTGCAGGCGGCCCGCGGTGTCGATCATCAGCAGATCGGCGCCCTCGGCCTCGGCCCGGGTCATCGCGTCGAAGGCAAGGCTGGCCGGATCGGTGCCCTGCGGCGCGGTCATCACCGGCACTCCGGCGCGCTCGCCCCAGACCTGCAATTGCTCGACCGCCGCTGCACGGAACGTGTCGCCCGCCGCGATCACCACCGACTTTCCGGCGGCGCGGAACTGGCTGGCGAGCTTGCCGATGGTCGTGGTCTTGCCAGAGCCGTTGACGCCGACCACCAGCACCACCTGCGGCTTCTTGGCGTACAGCGGCATCGGCTTGGCGACCGGCTCCATGATCCGCGTCACTTCAGAGGCCAGCAGCGCCTTGATCTCGTCCACCGACAGCTTCCGGCCAAAGCGTCCCTCGGCCATGTTGGCGGTCACGCGCAGCGCGGTGTCCACGCCCATGTCGGCGGTGATCAAGAGTTCTTCGAGGCTTTCCAGCATGTCGTCGTCCAGCACCCGGCGGACCACGGTCTTTTCCGGCGCGCGCCCCATCAGGCGGCCGAACAGGCCCTGCCGCGCGGGTTCAGGCGCGGCCTCGGGCGCGCTTTCGGCGGCGCGTTCGACTTCCAGCGGTTTTGGCGTGACGGCGGGCGGCTCGGGGGAAGGCTGCGGCCGGGGGTCCGGCGCAGGCGCAGGCGCGGCCTGCGGTTCGGGCCGCGGGGCCGGTTCGGGCGCGGGTGCAGGCTCCGGTGCGGGTGCGAGTGTGGGTGCGGGCTCCGGCTGCGGCGCAGGCTCTGGCGTCACGTCCGGCGCGGTGGTGACGACCTCTTCTTCGCCGCCATCCTCGACAATCGCATCGAGCCCCTGCTCGATCTTCGAGGACGACCCGGTCAGCCGCTGCTTCAACTTCTTGAAAAAGGACATGTGCCGCCTTTCCTGATACGATGTTTCAGGTAATCGGTTCCGCCGGGGTTTGGAAGCCCCGCGACGCCTTAACCACTTGTTCCGGGCCGCCGCGCCTGCCATTCGAAGCCTGTCTGCCGCCTTGCGCTGCGTAACCCTTATCCACGCCATCTTGTTGCCCCAATGACCAGAAATACGGACGACAGCCCCGGATTGTCGCGCGAGGGTAAACCCGCGCGCCCGGGTCCGGACACAGCCGGGTTCGTCTTTGCCTGGACGAGCCTGACCCCCGTCTTCCTGCTCGCGGCGGGGGCTGTGTTCGGTGATCGCTGGGGCGGCGCGTGGATCTGGGCCGCGCTGCTGTACATGGCCTGCCTCACCTACCTGCTGGACGAACTGATCGCCGCCGCGGCCCCCGCCGAGGGGGTCGAGTTTCCCGCCCATGACAAGCTGTCCGTCGTGCTGGCCGTGGGCCATTTCGTCGTGCTGTTCCTGACTGTCCGCACGCTGGCCGGTGACGCGACAGGACCGGCGCAAAAGGTGGCGCTGTTCCTCGCGGCGGGAATGTTCATGGGGCAGGTGTCGAATTCCAACGCTCACGAACTGATCCACCGGGGCGGGCGCGGCCTGCGGCGGCTGGGGACGTGGGTGTATATCTCGCTGCTGTTCGGCCACCACGCCTCGGCGCATCCGCTGGTCCATCACATCCATGTCGCCACCGACCGCGACCCGAACTCGGCGCGGCTGGGCGAAAGCTATTACCGGTTCCTGCCAAGGGCGTGGGTCGGATCGTTCCGCGCCGGGATGAAGGCCGAGACGGCGCGGCTGTCCCGCTCGCGCCAGAAGAAGATCCATCCTTATACGGTCTACATCGGCGGCGGGGTGGCGATGCTGGCCCTGTCCGGGCTGATCGCGGGGCCTTGGGGCGTGGTGATGCACCTTTGGCTTGCGGGCTACGCCCAGTCGCAGCTTCTGCTGTCGGACTACGTTCAACACTACGGACTTCGCCGCCGCCTGCGCGAGGATGGCCGCCCCGAACCGGTGGGGCCGCGCCATAGCTGGAACGCGCCGCACTGGATGACCGGCCACATGATGCTGCACGCGCCGCGCCACTCGGACCACCACGCGCACCCGTCGCGGCCCTATCCGGAACTGGAACTGGATGCGCCGGATGTCGCGCCGATGCTGCCGCGCAGCCTGCCCGCGATGGCGACGCTGGCGCTGTTCCCGACCCTGTGGCGCCGGGTGATGGACCGCCGCGCCCGCCGCTGGCAACCGAGCGATCCGGAACCGGGTCACGATCCGCGGAGCGCCGCCGCAGGCGAACCCGAGGCTCTGGCCTGACCCCGGACAATCTGCCATTCTGCCGCCATGACACATCGCCCGATCCGAACCTTGACGCTTTGCCTGCTTCTCGCCTCCGCCCTTCCGGCCGCGGCGGCGGACAGCATGTCCGCGGACGAGTTCGAGGCCTATGTCGAGGGGCGCACCCTGACCTACCACGACGGCGGCGTAGCCTATGGGATCGAGCAGTACCTGCCCGGCCGCAAGGTCCGCTGGGCCTATATCGGCGACGAGTGCTGGGACGGCTACTGGTACGAAGAGAACGCCAACATCTGCTTCGTCTACGAAGGCAGCCCGGAACCCAAGTGCTGGAAGTTCAGCGACGACGGCGGCAAGCTGTCGGCGATCTTCATGGGCGACGAAAACGGTCGCGAGTTGTACGAGGTCCGCAACAGCCCCGAGCCGCTGACCTGCATGGGTCCCGACGTCGGCGTCTGACCCGCCCTAGGGCGAGATGAAGGTCACGCCCGCCATCCGCTCGATCTGATAGACGTCGTCCTCGTAGATCGAGGTCACTTCCTCCACCAGTTCCGGCGTCCAGCCCGGCAGGTCGATCTCTTCTTCCATCGCGTCGTCCAGCGCGAACTTGTCGAGGAAGGCGGCGATCACCCGGCGGCGCTGGATCTCGTTCGCGGGCGGATGGGTGGCGATATAGCTTTCCATCTTCTCGAACCCGTCCTCGCGCATGATCGCCTTCAGCACGTCGTTGTCGCCCTTGAACGGCACGGTCAGGTCGGTGTCGGTGATCTCGCGCAGAAGCTCTGGCCAGATCATCGGCGTGTCCTCGTTGCACCAGACGGTGATCGGGCAGTCGGGGTTGTATTCCTGTATCTTCTCGATCACCGCCGTCCAGCGCATCTCGCGCGGGTCGGTCTTGCGCACGAAGCCTTCGTAGCCCGGCATGTTCTTCAGCTTCAGCGCGTCCGGCAGATAGGTCGCCGGGTTGCGGATCGCGATGAAGAATTCGCACGGGTTCTCGGGGAATAGGTACCGCAGCCACATCGACCGGAACCCGGCCTTGGAATACAGCTGGTTCTTCTCGAACACGCCCTGTGGCAGCGACAGATAGTCCTGATCGCTGAAGATCGCGCGCTCGACCGGGTAGTCTTCCAGCAGCAACTGGTACAACTCGCGCTGGCGGGCGTCGGGCATCGGGTCGCCGCGGAACTCGTGCATGTGCTCGCGGACCGTCTTGCGATACCGCCGGGGGCGCGGAACGATGATGTTGCGCTTTTGAAGGTCCACCCCGTCCTGCAGCAACGAGCGCACAAGCATATCGTCATCGGTGCAGTGAACACCGAGGTGATAGACGAACGTTATGGCCGGGCTGCCGAACTTCATGGCGCCCCTCCTTTGGTGAAACACGATCCGCTGCAATATTCAGGAAATACCCGTCGCGCGGGCGGGACGCAACATGGGGAACTTGCGGGCTTTTTTTCAACCGGAGGCATGATCAGTCCACCGCCCGTCCGGATGGCGGATCGCAGTTGAAGAAGAAGTCGGGCGGCGTGTCGGGACCCAGCACGCTGTCTGGAATCACAGAGGGGCCGTTCAGGAAGACGTTCATGCCGAAGTGACGGTGCATCCGGGACAGAAGTTTCATGCGCCGCGACGTCAGGCTGTCGAACAGCGCGGCGTAATCGGGGTCGGCCTTCAGGTCGGCGATCACCGCGCGGTGGCGGGCGACCGAGACGGAATGCGCGGCGGCGATCTCGGGGTCCGCCATCAGCGCCGCCAGTTCCGCATCCAGCGCGGCGTCGCGCCGGCGGATGGATCGGTCTTCCTCGGCGTTGTTGTTCATCCGGAACCAGTAGCCTTCGCGCTGGTCGTGCTCGACATGGTTCACCCGTCCGCGCCGGCGTTTCACCAGATAGCTTTCCGCCGAGCGCACCGCGTAGTGGTTCAGCGTCACGAGGTCGTAGCCATAGCTTTCGCCGGTGCTGCGCCAGCCGGTGCGCAACACGCTTTCCGGCATCGGTTGACCCGAGCCGTTGACCCACCGCACCTGCCCGGCGCGTTCGGGGTTCAGCTTCTTCGGGCGATGCACCGCCAGCCTGCCGAACAGATTCTGGTTCCGGTACAAGGTCTTGAATGCCCACGCCTGATGCGGGCGGCGGATCAGATGCGGCGCGCACCGGTGAAACTGGCGGGTGACTGGCACGTCCTCGAACGCGTCGATGTCGGCATTGCCGAACAGCCGCCACGTCAGCGAGATCGCGTTGGCGCCGCCGATCGCGGCGTAAAGATCGGGCAACCGCCCCTCGCCCACGTGGATGTTGACGAACTCGTCCACGTCCATCGGCAGGATCCATCCCGCCTGCTGCACCACCGACTCGTCCGACGCGGCCCGCAGCGCCGCCTTCTGCGGCTTGTCGCCGGTCTCGCGGAACGGGTTCTGCCGGTGCTGCACCATCCCGCGCGCCTGCAACAGGTCCAGCAGCTTGTCGGTGCCGTCGTCGCAGTCGTTGGTATAGATCAGGAAATCGTCCACCCCGATCATCCGGTGCCAAGCGAGCCATTCCAGCAGAAACGGCCCCTCGTTTTTCATGCAGGTCACGACCACCGTGCGCTCGGACGGCGCGGGAGGCAGCGGTGTCGCCGCCTTGGCCGGTGTGCTGCGCTGGGGCGGCAGGACCGGGTCGGCCCCGAACTGCCCGGCCGCGCGGCGGATCAGGGCGGGGTCGCCCACCAGCCGGTCCTTCACGATCAGGTCCTGCACCGCGTTGTCGGGGAACAGCACGTTCTGGCAGCGATCGAAGCGGCGGATGTCCTCGGCGTCGGCCCGCATCCCGACGATGCCGCCGGGGTGCCACATCGCGTCGGCCCCGGTGCGGCGCGGATCGGCCGCCCAGCGGTTGCCCGCCCCCTCTGGCGGCTGCGCGCGACAGATGTGGTCGCCGAACGCGGGCCGCAGGCTTTTGCGCACCCGCCACGGAAAGATCTGCTCGCCCCGGATCGCGACCAGCCCGGTGTCCGAGCCGCGCGCGGCTTCGAACACCGTGTCGCCTTCGGGCGCGGGCGGCAGCAGGTCGGGCGGGTTCAGGGTCACGACGCCCCGCGCGTCCGCCAGAAACCGCCACTTCAGCGCGTCGAACACCAAGGGCTGCCCCAGCGGCGCGCGCCACGGGTCCGGCGCGGGCGCGCCGTCCCACCGGCGCGGCGCGGACAACGGGTCGCCCAGCCCCGGCGCGTCGGCCATGCCCATGGGGTCATCCGAGGTCACGACGATCACCCGAGCCAGCCCGGTCACATCGTCCAGCAACTGCGCCAGCTTTGCCGCGAAGGCGTCTCGGTCGTCGCCCGGCGGAGTGCGGTCGAGGATCAAGGCGGCCTGCGCCCCCTGCGTGGCGACGTGATAGCGCAACCAGTCCGCGACCACCTCGGCAGCTTCGTGATGGCGCTGCGCCAGAAGCACGTTCAGCCCTGCGAAAAGGTCGGTCTCTGGCGCGGCAGGCGTGAGTTCACCCGTCACATCGCCAAGGCGCACCCGCAGCGGGCCGTCGCCCACCGTCGTCTCGGCGGTCGCGATCACATGGCCGCCCGCCGTGGTCGCGGTGCGCACCCGCAGGTCGCCCGCGTCGCGCGTCAGCCCCGGCTGCACGCCACGCGCGAACCACAGCCGCACCGCGCTGCCAAAGACCGACGGCCAGCGCAGCGCCTCAAGCAACGGCGCCTGTCCCAGCCGTCCGCCCGTCAGGCTGCGGGTCAGCACCACCGGCTCAGCCATTCAACGCCTGAAACCGGGCGACAAGGTCGCGGATGTCGTCGTCCGGCAGGGGCGCGCTGTCGGCGGCCAGAAGCAGGCGGCCGTACAGCTTCAGCTCCGCCTCGTCCCGCATCATCTCTTCAAACCGCGCGTGGTGCCACGCCAGCGCATCCGCATGCAGCCGCGCCATACCGGGCAGGCTCATCACCTCGTCCAGCGCCGCACGAACGGCGGGCGCGTGGCGCGAGATCGAGACGTCCTCGACCGTGTTGAAGTTGCGTTCGACCCAGTACATCAGGTCGATGGCCTTGCGCTTGCGGTTCGGCAAGCCGCGCAGGCGCTTCAGCATGAAACCCTCGGCCGACCGCAGCGAGTAGTGATTCAGTTGCACAAGCGCCGACCCCTCGGGCAGCCCGAACAGCGTGATCCGCTGGTCGTTCTGGGCGAACCAGTCCGGCAGCGCCCGCCCCGATCCATCGACCCAGCGCGCCGCCTGCCCCTTCTTGTTGCGCGGGCGGTGGACGCCGGGGCGCGCGAAAGGACCGTCGCGGCGGAACAGCGTCTTGAACTGCCGCCCGCCCACCGGATAGGCGCAGCCCGGCGGGGCGGCGCGGGTGAAGGTTTCCGTTGTCGGCGCCTCGGTCAGTCGCCGCTGCCCGTTGCTGCCGAAGATGCGCCACGGCAGCACCACCGCCTCGGCCCCGCCGACCGCGGCCACGAGATCGGGCACGGTCTCGAGCGGCGCACGCAGGTTCACGAACTCGTCGCTGTCGATCCCGAGAATCCAGTCCGCCTGTTTGCGCAGGGGATGCGCCCAGGCTTCTTTCAGCGCGTTCCACTGCACCGATTTCCCGGCGGGCGGGTGGTTGGGCAGATGGGTCACGCCAAGGGGCGCCATCGCATCCAGCATCGCATCGGTGCCGTCGCCGCAGGCGTTCGAGAAGATCAGGAAATCCGTCACCCCCAGCGCGCGGTGATGCGCCACCCATTCGGGCAGATGCGGCCCCTCGTCGCGGACCGCCGAGACCAGAAGAACCCTCACCCGCTTGTCCCCGAAATGATTGCCTTTTCCCTGCGCATTTGCGATCCATCTGCCCGTTGTCGGCCTTATCGCATACCCGCCGATGAATGATAAGGAGGCAGGCCAGTGACCCGCGAATACCAGATCGGCGCATTGTGGATCGGCGGGGCGCTCAGCTTCATGGAGCAGCTTTGCCTGAAGTCGTTCCTCGACGCGGGCCAGCACGTGAAGCTGTTCACCTACGGCACGGTCGAGAACATCCCCGAGGGGGTCGAGGTCGCCGACGCGAACGCCGTCCCGCCGATGGACACCGCCATCCGCCACACCCGCACCGGCAGCCCCGCGCCGCAGGCGGACCGGTTCCGCTATCACATGCTGGCGCAGCACGACGACATCATCTGGGCCGACACCGACGCCTACTGCGTGCGCCCCTTCACCACCGACAGCGGCCATTTCCATGGCTGGGAATCCGAACAGCACGTCAACAACGGCGTGCTGGGCCTGCCGCAAGACAGCGAGACGCTGCGGCAGCTGGTCGAGTTCACCTCGGACGAATACGCGATCCCGCCGTGGCTGCCCGCCGACGAGCGGCGCAAGCTGCAAGAGGCAAAGGACGCCGGCAGCCCCGTCGGCGTGGGCGATCAGCAATGGGGCGCGTGGGGGCCGCGCGCGCTGACGTGGTTCCTGCAGCAAACCGGAGAGATCCGGTTCTCGCTGCCCCGCGCCGCGCTGTATCCGATCAGTTTCCGCGAGCGGCGGATCATGCTGCGCCCGGACAACGAGGCGGACCGGTTCATCACCCCGCAGACCCTGTCGATCCATTTCTACGGCCGCCGCATCCGCAAGCGGTTGCAGGAATCCGAGGGCGGAACGCCGGACCCGGCCTCGCTGATCGGGCGGCTGCTGGTGAAGCACGGGATCGACCCGGCGGACGCCCCCCTGCCCGCCCTTGCCCCCGAGCCCGAACCGCTGGAGCCGGAAGACCGCCATGGGCGCGGCGTGGTGAACCTGACCGATCTCGCCGATGCCGCGGGCTCGGACCGGGGCAGCCGCAAGCACCGCTATACCGAGCTGTACCAGATGCTGTTCCACCCCCTGCGCGAGCGGCCCATGACCGTCGCCCTTCTGGGGCTGGACGGCGGGCTGGGCGTGCAGGACCCCGACGCCGCCCCCGCGGTGGCGGAGGCCACGCTGCGGATGTGGCTGCAGTATTTCCCCAAGGCGCATCTGGCCGCCTTCGACATGGGCGAAGACGCGCCCTTCTCGGACCCGCGCGTCACCTATACCGCGACCGATTTCGAGGATGCGGGCGCCTTGGCGAAGCCCTTGAAACAGGCCCCGGACCTGATCATCGACGACGCCACACACGCCAGCCGCCACCAGCAAAACGCCTTCGCCGTGCTGTTTCCCCGGCTTGCGCCGGGCGGGCTATACGTCATCGAGGATCTGCGCTTTCAGCCCACGCCGTTGGAAGGTCAAGGTTCGGTCAAAACTGCGGCCCTTTTTCAAGGTTATCAGGAAACCGGGGTATTCGATCACCCGGATGCCGCCACCCGTGATGCGCTGAACGCGCTGCGGGCCGATATTTCCGGGTGCTTCCTGTTCCCCGCCCATTATATAAAGGGCCGGCGGGACCAACTGCTGGTGGTTCACAAGCGGTAGGCAGCTACAGGAAAAGAATGGCAGACGCCTCTATGATCGACCCCCCGGTTACCAGCGCCGACGAGATGCTGGACGGTCTCAAGCAAGAGATCGGCTCGGAAGGGTTTCAGTACCTACTCGACCGCGATCACTCGGTCACCTACCTGCCGCGCGGCGCCAAGCTTCTTGTCAGCTTCGAACGCGTCGAGGATACGCTCGACCTCAGCGACACCGGGATGCCGCTGGCGCTGGACTTCGCCGAGGACAAGAACTGGTCCGTCCTGCATTTCGCCGGCAATGACGACACGTGGTTCCGCAGCCAGGCGCTGTACGACTTCCTCGACGAGATGGTCGACGACGCCTTTTTCGAGGATTTCGACCGCGTCACCTTCTTCGGTCTCGGCATGGGCGCCTACGCGGCCGCCGCTTTCTCGGTAGTGGCGCCCGGCGCCACCGTGGTCGCCATCGCGCCGCAGGCCACACTGGACCACGAGCGCGCCGAGTGGGACACCCGGTTTCCCGCGTCGCGCCTGCTCGAGTTCCGCGACCGCTATGGCTATGCCCCGGACATGGTCGAGGGCGCGGGTCAGGCCTTTGTGCTGTACGACCCGATCGAGATGCTGGATTCCGTCCACGCCAGCCTGTTCCGTGGCGACAACGTCGTGCGGCTGAAGTGCCGCCACCTGAAAGACGGCATCGCGCAGGCGCTTCTGGACATGGACATGCTGCACAAGGTGGTCGAGGACGCTGCAGAAGGCCGCCTGACCGAGCCGGGCTTCTATGCCCTGCTGCGCCGCCGCCGCGACCATCCGCGTTACCTGCGCAACCTGCTGTTCTACATGGACGATATGCACCGCCCGTACCTGACGGCGCTGTATTGCGCGCATGTGCTGGAACGGATGAACGCCCCGGCCTTCCGCCGCCGCCTGAACGCGGCAAAGACCTCGCTTGCCGCCGAAGGCCGCCTGCCGCTGTGGCTTGACGACGAATGAGGCCGGGGACCGGAACTTTCTAGAAAATTCAATCTTCTAGAAAATTTTGCGCGGCCTCACTCCGCCAGCAGTTCGGGCACCCGTTCGATCCGCTCGAACACCTCTGGCGCGATGGCGTCGGGGCCGGTGTTGAACTGGTCGCGGGTCAGAAGGTTCAGGTGCCGTGAGATCAGCTTCATCCGGTCCGAGGTGATCTCGGCATGAAACGCCGCCATATCCTCGCGCGCCTTCAGGTCGCGGATCTTGCCGCGGTGCGCCTTCACCGCCTCGGCATGCCGCGTCTTCACGCCACGCAGCGCCAGCAGCCGGTCCAGTTCGGCCTTCGCGCGCGGTAGGTGGCGGCGGATCGAGGTATCGCGTTCCATGTTGAAATTCATGCGCAGCCAATAGGCCAGCCCCTGATCGCGGTCGACGTGGTTCACCCGTCCCCGGTCGCGCTTGACCAGAAAGCTGTCGGCCGAGCGCACCGCGTAGTGGTTCAGCGTCACCAGCCCGTAGCCATAGGAATGCGTACCAAAGCGCCAGCCATCCTCGCGGAACTTGCGCAGCACCGGCCGCCCCGAGCCGTCCACCCAGTTGGTGTGCTTCGTCGCACCCGCGCCGGGGTCGATCGGACGATGCACGCCCAGCCGCTTGTAGCGCCCGCAGGGCCACTTGCCGCCTGTCGTGCGCACCAGCGTCTTCACCGCCCATGCCTGAACCGGGCTGGGGCAGAACGCGGGCGCACAGCGGTCGAACTGGTCTGTCACCCATGCGTCGCGATAGCCGTCCACGTCGGAATTGCCGAACAGCCGCCACTGCATCGAGATGTTGTCGACATCCTCGCCCGCCGCCTGCCACAGCGCGTCCAGCGTGCCATCGCCCGCGTGGATGTTCACGTATTCGTCCACGTCCGAGACCATGACCCATTCCGCCCGCGCCACCTGCTCGGTGTCGTTGGCATAGAACAGCGCGCCCTTCTGCGGGTTCATGCCGCCTTCGATCCGCTGGTACGGGTTGTCCATCGTCGACAGGATGCCATGGCCCTGCAGGGTCTCCAGCATCTCGACGGTGCCGTCGTCGCAGTCGTTGGTGAACACAAGGAAATCGTCGAAGCCGATGGACCGGTGATAGGCGATCCATTCAAGGATGAACGGCCCCTCGTTCTTCATGCAGGTGACGATCAGGCGCGAGCCGCTCATTCCGCCGCCTCCGTCGCCTTGGCGTCAAGCTCTGCGCGCAACCGTTCGAGCGTCGCCGCGATGTTCTTCGCGTTGCGCTTTTTCAGAGTGTATTCGCAGATCCGGATCGCGGACTTCAGCTTGCCCCGCGCCTCGGCGTGCATCAGCAGGTCGTGCTGATAGCGCGGCAGGTCGTTGCGGGCGCGGAAGGCCGTGTAGAACAGCTTTGGCGTCAGCGTGCCCTCGGCGGCGGCGAACAACAGCGGCTTCAGGATCCCCATCATCACGAAGGCATTGGGCAACTGGTGGCCCATGAAGGGCGTGTGCAGCCATGTGACGTTGTCGCCCGTGATGCGCGAGACCTGATCGTAATCCGGTTTGAAGTAGGGATCGGCGATGATCGTCACCTGCCCCGCCGTGCCGGCCGCCCCCGCCGCGTCGGCAAAGCGTCCGTCCCAGTCCAGCCGCGCGGTCCAGCCCCAACGGTCGTCATCGGGCAGGATGCGGCGGTCCAACGTCGATTGCGGCGCGATGGCCAGCACGTTGGCGCCGGGCGCGCATTGGCTGTAGACCAGCGCGCCGAAGCCGCCCATCGAGGCGCCGTAGAACAGCACGTCGTCGAACTGCCCGAAGAACCCCTGATCGCGCAGCGTCTCGAATGCGTCGTGGACAAAGTCGTTGCGGAACCAGTTCCGTTTGGCTCCCATCACGCCCAGCACCGACGCCCCCATCTCGCCGGTCATCAGCTTGAAGCCCCATGGCCAGCGCTGACCCTCTTCCTGCACGTTCGAGATGTTGTCGAAGCTGACGATCAGCCGCTTCGAGCCCGGTGTGAACATCAGGGCGTTCTCGCCGCCTTCCCACAGGAAGCCGCCCTTCGCGGCGGCATGGGCGCGGGCCTCGTCGAAGCGGTCGTGCAACGGCGTCTTCGCCGCGCTTCCGGGCGGCTTCGGCAGGGTCAGGCCCGCAAGGGGCTTCGCCTTGGGCGTGGGTTTCGCAGGCTTCCGGGACTTGGGCGCCGTTTCCTCGGGGTCGGACAGCGCATCGGCCAGATCCTCGGTGCTTTTGTCGATGAACAGCGCGTCAGGGCGGCTGTCGTCCAGCAGGTCGTCATACAGTGCCCTGTAATCCTGCAGCCCCTTCAGATGCGCGATCCGCGCGCGGTGCCAGTCCACCGCCTCGGAATGCAAGGCGGCCAGCGCCGTATCGGCCATGAAGCCATCGAGGATCGGCCGCATCAGCGCATGCCGCGCCACGATCCGGTCGTCCGTCTCGGTCGCATAGTTGCGCCGGGCCCAGTACTCGATCCCCTGATCGTGCTCGGTGTGATTGATCCGACCCCGCTCGCGCTTCACAAGAAAGCTGTCGGCCGAGCGCAGGATGTAGTGGTTCAGCGTCGCCAGCCGGTAGCCCAGCGACCGCTTGGTCGAACGCCAGCCGTTGTTCGTCAGCAGTTGGTCCGGCATCGCCCGGCCCGACCCGTTGACCCAGCGCACCCGGTCCACGTCATCCTCGTCGATGCCCAACGGGCGGTGGACGCCGATGCGGGTGTAGGGCGAGGACTTGTGGAACATCGACTTGAAGCCCCAGCCAAGGCGCGGCTTGGGGATGAATTCCGGCGCGCAGGCGGTGAACTGTTCCGTGACCGGGCGGTCCTGGTACTCCGCGATCCCCTTGTTGCCGAAGAACTTCCACGTGAACGAGATCACGTTCGGATCGTTCGTCGCGCGGAACAGGTCGGCGAAGGTGCCGTCGCCGACGTGGATGTTGACGAACTCGTCCACGTCGATGGTCAGCACCCAGTCGGCGGCCTTGTAGCAGTCTTGCTTCACCGCGTCCTTAAGCGCCTCGTGCTGCGGCTTCTTGCCCGACGCCGGATCCCACGGGTTGATCGCGCGGGTGACGTGGCCAAGCTCTTGCAGACGGTCGAGGATGGCGTTCGTGTTGTCGGTGCAGTCGTTCGTGTAGACAAGGAAATGCGTGGCCCCGATGCCAAGGTGATAGGCGATCCATTCAAGGATGAACGGCGCCTCGTTCTTCATCGAGGTGACGATCAGGATGTTGTCGTTCTTCTGAGCCGTCTTAGGAGGCGACAGCCAGCCGGTGATCGTGCCGGTGCGGCTTTCAAGCTCGTCGGTGCGGCGCTGGTACTCGGGCGTCTGGCGGTTTTCCATCACCGGCAGGTCCGCCAGCGCGGCGGGCGGCGTGACGGTGACATGCGCGGTCTGCGACACCAGATCGGCCTTCGCGGCCGGCTGCGACTCTGGCAGCGCCGGGGCGGTGGCGGCCTGCTCGGCCACCACATGCGCGGGCGGCTCGTCGGGGATCGGGAAGGCACGCGGGTCGATGCCGTGACGGCTGAGCGCGCGGCCCACGAAACTGTCGGGATCGGGCACACCGTTTTCATGGGTCACGATCCGGCGGCGCAGGCGGCGGTTCCACAGGTGGACGCCATAGCATCCGTCGGTCAGCTGGTCGTCGATCACGCTGCCCGGAACCAGCAGGTCGCGGCGGTCCTTGAACGAGATCGGATAGAAGGCCATCTGCGGCAAGACGTGTTCCATCTCACCGGTTTCGTTGAGGAAATAGGTCACCGCAGCCGGCCCCCACACGCCCCACTCCATCTCGGAGACATGCACGGGGCGGCCATCCTTCGCCGCCTTCTCCATCCGGGCGCGTTCCTCGTCCGGCGCCCATGGCGGGATCGGGTACTCGGTCGCGCATAGCTCGTTCAGCTTCTTCAGCGTCTTAGAAAAGCGCGGCAGCCCCAGCACGGCGTTGCACACCAGCTTGTCCGGTTTCTCCCAGCCGAAGACCCACTGATCCTCGAAATCCCAAGGCCGCATGCACAGCACGTCAGCGTCGATCCAGATCACGTTCTGCAACTCGATCATCCGGTAGCGGAATGCGTCCGCGTGTACCGCAGGAGAGCCGGACTTGGCGTGCCGGATATAATTCTCATTGGGGAAGATGAGGTTCGCGTCCAGCACCTCGACCCCTTCGGGCACGCCGCCAACCTCGCCATAGGTGTACAGGACCGTCCGGTGCCCGTGATCGACGAAACTTTTCAGACAGACCTGTTCCAGAAAGCTGAGACGGCCGCCGATCCAGAGGGAGGCGACGATGGGAAGCGACATGCAACTACTCTTCATTTCTGCGTCGGGCCTGCGATGGCCGCTCTGCCGGCGGCGTTGGCGGGATCATTGCCGGAAGGTGGTTAAAAAACAAGGGTCGGACGGGGAAACGGGCGCCGGGGATGGCGTCGGAGACACGGGTCCGCGCCGCATCGGCTTCGGGCGCCTGCGGACACCCTCGGCAGACATCCGCGATAGAGAGCTTGCGTCAGACCACCGGAGCAGGGCTGCGCCCACGTCCGCGCATTTGAGAATAATTCAGAGAAATTCATTCTCTACAATCTCCATTTCATACGCAATTAGACAGCCGTACATCCGCCCTCAGAAACGTCGCACAGAGCGGCAAACACGAGGACAAGACAATGGTCGACCTTTCTTCCAACATCCTGGGCGTCTTCGGCGCCGGTTCCATAACTGCCATCGCGCTGGCCACCCTGCTGCTGCGGGCGGTGCTGGGGGCCTGTTCCTGGCCCGCGCCTACCTGAAAAGCTTCGTATTCACGCCCAAGGGCGCAGTCGGCTACTTTGCCTCGCTGGGCGTGCCGGGCTGGTTCGCCCATCTGACCATCGCAGCCGAAACGCTTGGCGGCATCGCCTTGATCCTCGGTTTCCAGACCAGCCTTGTGGCCATCCTGCTGATCCCAACGCTGCTGGGCGCCTCGATCCTTGCCCACGGCAAGAACGGCTTCTGGTTCACCAATGAGAACGGCGGCTGGGAATATCCAGCCTTCTGGACCATCACGCCGGTCGAGCAGGCCCTGCTTGGCGGTGGCGCTCTGGCCCTGACGGCCTGACCCTCTGCCCCTTGCGCCGCGTGACCAGCGCGACGCCGACACGGCCCTGGGGGATTGGCAGAGCTTCGCCGCTCAAGCATCGGACCAAGGTCGATTGCCCCACATCGGCAAGTGGCGGATATTTCCAGTCATGTCGCTTGCCCTGAACAAGGCTTTTGCCAAGGCTTCCCTCTCGTTTCGCTTTCTGAAGTCAGGCAGCGTCATCCTCGTGCTCGCGGCGATCTCTCTTGCGGTGTGGGTGGGCCGCAAGATCGAGGCCGGGGTCGTGCAGAACTACGGGACCGCTGCAGCGCTGTATTTTGAAAGCCTCGTTCCTCAGATCCCGTTCCTGCAGACCCCCTTCGACACGCTGTCACCGGACGCCAAGGACGAGCTGACCCGGATCTTCGTCGACGGTATCCTTCGGGAGAGGATCGTGACTTACAAGGTCTGGTCTCGCGACGGGACCATCCTTGCCTCGTTCGACCGGACGCTGGAGGACCAGACGTTCCCGGTCTCCGACG
Organism: Psychromarinibacter sp. S121; assembly: GCF_049801035.1. Classification (NCBI taxonomy): domain Bacteria; kingdom Pseudomonadati; phylum Pseudomonadota; class Alphaproteobacteria; order Rhodobacterales; family Paracoccaceae; genus Psychromarinibacter; species Psychromarinibacter sp. S121. The sequence continues at coordinate 1,166,255 of NZ_JBNAGE010000001.1, read as the reverse complement.
CTCTGACGCGCGCATGGGACGGCGAGGTGACGGCAGATTACGAGTTCGTGGAGCTTTACGCTGAAACAGATGGCGCCAGTATCGAACTGCCCCTGCTCGGCGTCTACGTGCCCATCCGCAACCTCGACACCGGCGAGGTCACGTCGGTTTTCGAAATCTACCAGCGGGCGGAAGAGCTGATCGAAGACATCGCTAGGGCCCGTCGTCAGACTTGGCTGGTGGTATTCGCCGTTTTCCTTGCAAGCGGCGGGTTGCTGTTCGGCATCGTCCACGCGGGAAGCCGGCTGATCGAGACGCAGCAACTGCGGCTTCGGCGGCAGCTTCGCGAGAACACGGAACTGAAAGACCGCGTTATCGAAGCCGCCCGCCGCTCGACCGCGCAGACCGACCGGGTTATGCAGCGCATCGGGATGGACCTGCATGACGGCGTCGCACAGCACCTGTCGCTGATCGCCCTGCGTCTCGAAGGGGCCGGGCTGGCCGAGTCCGAGGATGCGGAGATCGTGCGGACCGCGGTCGTGAACGCCATGTCGGAACTCAGGGCGATCTCGCGCGGGCTGGCGCTGCCGGACATCGACAACCTGACCCCATCGGATATCGTCACGCGGGCGATCGAGGATCACACCAAGGCGTTCGGGTCCAAGGTGACCTTCAGCACAGGCGACGATCCGTCCTATGCCGTCGGTCTGCCGACCAAGTCCGCCCTGTACCGCGTGACGCAGGAATTGCTGGCAAACTCGTACAAACACGCCCGGGCCGACACCGTGGACGTGACCCTGCGCCAGACTCCGGACGCCCTGATACTTGCCGTGTCGGACGACGGGGTCGGATTCGACGCCGGCACCAATACACTTCGGCCCGACGGCGGACAGGGACTGACCGGGATCACGGACAGGCTGGTCTCGCTTGGCGGCGCCCTCGACATACGGTCGGCGCCCGGCGAGGGCACCACCATGTCCGTCACACTCCCCCATGAAGGAGCAACGCTGTGACCATCACGATCCTCGTGGCCGACGACCATCCGATCTTTCGCGACGGGCTTGTGCGAAGCCTTGAAGAGGATGACAGGTTCTCGGTCGTCGGCGTCGCCTCGTCCGCGGCCGAGGCCATCGGGCTGGCGGCGACCCACAGGCCGGACGTGGCATTGCTGGACCTGTCCATGCCCGGAGGCGGACTGACCGCCATCGCGCAGATCGCGTCGGAAAAGACGGCGGCGCATGTGGCGATGCTGACGGTGTCGGAAGACGGCAAGGACGTGTCGGACGCCCTGCGCCTTGGCGCGAAGGCCTACATCCTGAAAGGCGTCTCGGCCCGCGAGCTGCGGGACATCCTGCTGAAAGTCGTTCGCGGAGAAACCCATGTCTCTCCAGGACTGGCCGCGAAGCTTCTGGCGTTCATGACGGGCGGCAAGACCGACGCGGACCGATCACCGCTGGAAGACCTTACGAAGCGGGAAGAAGACATTATGAAGCTCGTCGCGACGGGTCAGAGCAACAAGGAAGTCGCCGAGGCGCTGGGGCTGAAGGAAAAGACGGTGAAGCACTACATGACCGCCATTCTGGAAAAACTGCACGCCCGCAACCGGGTTGAAGCCGCTATTATGGCGCAGAAGGCGTTCGCGGATCGCACGGACGGCTGAGGTCAGCGCGCGTTGTCCGGTTCCGAGAACGTCGCATTGAACGCGATGCTGATCCGCTCGGCGTCCGTGGCGTTCGGATGGACCCAGTGCACGAGGTACGACGGGAACAGGATCATCTCGCCCGCGCGCGGCCGAACGCTTTTCTTCGGCCGAAACGCCGACGCGTCGAGAATACGCCAGTGCGCGAGGTCACAGCGGGGATCCAGGAACTCGATCCGGCCAGAGTCAGCGTCCTCTGCCTCGGGCTGCGAGACATAGTAGACCCCGGACCAATGCGCGCCGGGATGTGTGTGCGGGGCGTTATAGGCGCCGGCGCTGTTGATGTTCATCCAGCCGAACAGTTTCAGTTGAAGGCGATCCAGATCGGCTTTGCCGATGGCAGCGGTCGCCTGCTTCACGGCCTCTTCGGCAAGGACCGACAGCAACACGAAGCACGGGGCCTTCTCAGTGAAAAGGTTGCCCTTGGAATGCCAGCCGCCCCTGTTCGACTTCGCAGAGCCATCGCACCGCTGTCGCAACGCCCTGCCGTCTGCGATCAAGGCGTCGTTGATCGCTTCGTGGCCGTGGACCTCGAAGGAAAACATGGGAGTCGAGAACCGTCTTTCGAAGGACGTTCGTTCGATCTGCATGAGCGATCCTTTCACGATGCGGCGTGCCCGCGCACTCGGCGCGCGGACACGCGGTCGTCAGAAGCGGAGCGGACTAGTCGTCGTCGCCCTCGTCGTCGTCCCCGTCATCGTCGTCGTCATCGTCGCTGCTGTCGTCGTCCTCGTGATCATCGTCGCCCGACCGATCGTCGTTCCGGTCATCGTTCGACTCGTCATCGTTGCGATCATCACCTTCGTCGTCGGAACTGTCGTCGTCGTTGTTCCGGTCGTAGCGGTCGTCATCGGACTCGTCGTCGTTCGAGTCGTCATCATGCGACATTTGGATTTCGGACGCCGAGACGAAACCGTTCCGGTCACGGTCACTTCGTCTCAGTATATTTCCCGCGCCCTGTCGGCCGAAGGCGGCCTCGAGTTCCGCGCGCGATAGCTGTCCGTCGCCGTTTGCATCGACAGAGCTGAACGTGCGGGATTGGGCCATGGCCGGCACCGCGGCAACGGCACACAGCGAGGTTGTAAGAAGCAGGTGGCTGAGTTTCATCGCATTTCTCCTGGGCTGGTATGCCCGATACTGGAGCATCCCCGCGACGGCGGGCACCTGCGGACGTCTGAGCATCTTTCAGACCAAGGTCGGGAAACCCCAAGCCGCTCGGACCCGGAGCGCGGGTGCATGCCGGATCGAGCAACTGCCCATGTTTCGATCAACATGCGCCTGCACTCAGCCCGTTTCGGGGTCGCGATCGGGGATCGTCGCGAAAATTATTGACTTCTTGGTCAAAAATTACGGTGCTGACCAAGAACCACCCGAGGATGTGCCATGTCGTATGATCTTACCACACAGTTCACCGGCCTTAAGTTCGTGAACCCGTTCGTTCTGGCCTCGGCCCCGCCGACGGAAAGCAAACGCAAGATTCTCAAGGCGTTCGAGGCCGGCTGGGGCGGTGTCGTCACCAAGACGATCGGCCTGCACCCGGTCGAGAACGTCGCCGGGCCGAAGACGATCTTCCAGCGCGCCAGCGAAGAGAAGCCCTATGTCTCGCGCAACAAGCGCGCCGACACCGTGTCGCATTCGTCTTGGAACTGGGAACTGATCTCGGACCAGCCGCTGGAACAGTGGCTTCCGGATCTGGAAGAAATCAAGACCACCTACCCCGACCGGATGGTCATCGGCTCGATCATGGCGGGCGCGGGCAACGAGGAAGAACTGGAGAACTGGCGCAAGCTTGCGCGGGCCGTCGTAAATGCCGGGTGCGACGCGCTGGAACTGAACATGTCCTGCCCCCACATGGATCGCAAGGACATGGGCGCCCATATCGCCAATGACGAGGACATCATCCGCTCGATCCTCGGTGCCGTGACCGGCGCAGTGGACGTTCCCGTCTGGGTCAAGCTGACGCCCGCGACCTCGACGCTCGTCGATGCGGCAGGCGCGGCCTATGACGCGGGCGCGTCCTGCATCTCGCTGTGCAACACCTTCCCCTCGCTGCCGCTGATGGACCCCGAGACCTTCAAGTTCGAGGTCGAGGTGGACGGGCTGGTGACGTCCGGCGGCCTTGGCGGGCTGGCGATCCTGCATCAGGCGCTTCAGCGCGTGTCCGACATCTCGCGCGCCTACCCGGACAAGGCGATTTCCGGCATCGGCGGCATCAAGGGCTTCCGCGAGGCGTTCAACTTCATCGCGCACGGCGCGGGCAACCTGCAGATCTGCACCGCCGCGATGGAGGAAAAGGGCAGCGGCGGCATCGGCGTCAATCTCATCAAGGACCTGACGACCGATCTTGGCGACTACCTTGAGCGCAAGGGCTATTCGTCCATCGAAGAGTTCCGGGGCATCGCGCGCGAGCGGATCGTGGAACATTCGCAGGTCCGCCGCAAAAGCGACGCCTACAACGGCGGTTACGCGAAATCGGCCTGAGCTTGCCGGACCAAGAAACCGGCAGCGGGAGCGTTGCTTCCGCTGCCGACAGCGCCGGACGGAGCCGCTAAAGCCCGCCCTCTTCCTTCAGGAAGGCCACGACCTCGGCGATGCCCTTGCCGGACTTCACCCCGGCCATCACGAAGGGCCGCGTTCCCCGCGCCACCCGCGCGTCGGCCTCGAGCTGGTCAAGGTCCACGCCCACATAGGGCGCCAGATCCGTCTTGTTGACGATCAGCAGGTCCGAGCGCGTCAGCCCCGGCCCCTTCTTCCGCGGAATGTCCTGCCCCGCCGCCGTGTCGATCACGTAAAGCGTCAGGTCCGCCAGTTCCGGCGAGAAGGTGGCGGCAAGGTTGTCGCCGCCGGACTCGATGAAGATCACGTCGAGATCGTCGAAACTGGCCCGCAACTCGGCCACGGCGGCAAGGTTGATCGAGGCATCCTCGCGGATCGCGGTATGGGGGCAGCCGCCGGTTTCCACGCCACGGATGCGTTCCAGCGGCAGCGCCTGCGCGCGCATCAGGTACTCGGCGTCCTCGCTGGTATAGATGTCGTTGGTGATGACGGCGACGGAATAGTCTTCCGACATCGCCCGGCACAGTTGCTCGGTCAGCGTCGTCTTGCCCGCGCCCACCGGGCCGCCGATGCCCACGCGCAGGGGTCCGTTTCCGCTCATGTCCTGAAGATCCTTACGTCCATCGTCTCGTGCCGCATGGCTGCCAGATCGCCGCGCGGGACGAAAGAGGCGATGTCGTCCGCGCCCTGCCCCGCAGCTTCGGACGCCACGGTCTCGATCATCGCGTGAAGCCCCGACAGCACACGCTGCCCCTCGGCCTGTCCCAACGGCACGAAGCGGACCGCCGCGCTGACGAGGTTCGAGGCGAAGGCGTGCAGGTAGACGCCGATCACCTGTTCCGCAGGCAGGCCCAGCCCGCGCGCGGCGACGCCTACGGCGACGGGGAACGGCAAGGGATCGACCGGCGTGCCGGTGGCGGTGGCGGCTTCGGCGAAGGCGCGGCCCTGCGCGATGGTTTCGTCCCAGCGCTCGCGGGACGCGGCCAGTGCGCGGGCGGTGGCGGCAAGGCTGGCGGCGTCCTCTGCGCGCAAGGCGCAGGCCAGCAGGATCGCGTCGGCCCGGCCCGCGCCAAGGGTCAGCACGTCGCCCAGCCATGCGGCCAGGGCGTCCGAGGTGGTCACCTCACCGGCAGCGACAGCCTGTTCCAGACCGTGCGAGTAGGCGAAGCTGCCCACCGGAAACGCGGGCGACATCCACTGGACCAGCGTAAGAAGGCCGCTCACTCCTCCTCCCCGGCGTCGTCATCCTCGTCGTGGGTATGTGTCCCGTGGTGGTGGACATGCGAATGCGCGTGACCGTGATCATGCGAATGGCCGTGGTCGTGGCCCATCGTCCGCCCGTGGCCATATGCGCCGCCTTCGGGGGTGAAGGGCTCGTCGACCTCGGCGACCAGTGCGCCCAGCCCGACGAGCATCCCCGCCAGCACGTGATCGCGCTGGATCAGCAGGCGGTCCGCCTCGATCTGGCAGGGCGTGTGGCGGTTGCCGATGTGCCAGGCCAGACGCGGCAGGTGGTCGCCGGTGACCGACAGAAGACCCTCGGCGGCGGCCTCGACCGCGATCAGGCGGCCGTCTTCCAGCACGAAAGCGTCGCCATGGCCAAGGCTCACGGCTTCAGACAGGTCGGCGAGGAAGGAAAACCCGCCCGCAGTGGTGAGACGCTTGCGGCGCAGAAGGCGCGCATCATAGGTCATCACCACGCGGTCGAACGGTTCAGCCTGAAGCGGCCCACGCTGGATGTCCAGCGCCTTTGGAAGGACATCGCTCATCGCGCACCTCCCGTCGTCCGGATCGAACCCCGGACATCGCTCCGCGCCCGCAGGCGCGACGCGATCAGTTCCAGGCGCGTCCGGTCATGGACAGCTTGGCAAGGCCCTCGCGAGTGTAGCCGCGAACAGCGAGCTGCTCGTCGGACAGCGAAAACAGGTCCTCGTAGCCGGTCGAACCGAAGCGGCGGAGGAAGTTGGTGAGGCCCAGCCGCAGCGCGGTGAAGGGCAGCATGTAGGTGGTGTTCATCTTGGCGCTCCTGCGCAATACGTAAGCAGTTTGAAAACTGCCCGCTATTTGCACAGTGCGCGACGACTTGGCTAGGTGCGCGCGCGGATACCCGCCTTGCCAGGCTTGCATGGCTCGTAGTCATTCCACCGCCTCGATCTTGATATGATTGGTGAAAAGGTCCGGCTCCACCCCGACCGAGCCGCTTTCGGCAAGGTAAGAGACGCCAAATTCCGTCAGGTAATAGTAAACGTCCTGAAACGGCTCCTGGCTGCCGGTGTAGACGGCGGTGACGGGGATATAGTCGTAGGAACACGCGCCATAGCTGATCCGGCCCGGTTCGCCGAAGCGGTAGGACTGGCTTTCCGCCACGTCGGCAAAGTCGCTGCCGCCGAGTCTCACGTCGACATCCCAGCCCTCGCCCGGCACCGGGTCCGGCATTTCGGCGTCGGAGACCGGGAAATTGACGATCAGGCTGGGCCAGAACGAGACCTGCCCGTCGTCGAGGAACCACGATCTGGTCAGGTACAGGCCGTGCGCCAGTCGCATCACCACGCCACTGCCCTCGGTATCCTCGAACCGGACGACGAAGCTGCCATCATCGTCGAGGCGGATCGTCTCGACCTCGCCCACGTCCGAGGTCAGCCGAATCCCCTTTTCGAGATCGGCCGCGGTCGGGCAGTCCGGCGCATTGGCGGGTGATGTCTCTGGTCCGGTCGAGGAACTCGGGCCGGATCGGCGCACGCCCTGCGCGGTGGCAGGCTCTGCGGCAAGGGCTAGGGCTGCGGTGAGAAAGGCCGCGGCCAGGTCGTATCGCATGTTTTCGCTCCCGTCAGACGGGGCGAGTGTCCGCGCATCCGGGCGCGGACACAAGAGGCCGAAACGGCCTTACATGTAGAAGATGTCGCGGTAGACGTGGCGCGGAATATCCTCGCGCTTCAGGCCCATCGCGGACAGTTCCCTGTCGCTTTTCGCATTCAGCTTCTGGATCTCGCCCATGCGCGAGCGAGAGGCCAGGTAGGCGTTGAAGCCTTGTCCGAGGCTGGCGAAGAAATTGTCCATCATTGCACGTGCGCTCCGTTCTTCCGGTGTTTCACGGGGTATGCCCGTCAGCCTGTAGATGTCTGCCATGGGAAACCTCGCTGGGTGACAGTCTGGTTTCCTCCCTTGATCAAACAAATAGCCTCGCTGCGCCGCAGCGACAAATGCTGCCTCTGCGAAGCCGGTATTCGCGAGAGACATGGCAGATTTACTGACCTTTTACGTTTTTGTGCGTGGGAGTGGGCGCGGTGGAACGGCATCGCGTCGTGGGGGTGTGGGTGGGATGGGGTGGAACCCCATCCTACGGTTGTTGGTGAGGTGGGTTGGGTCGGTTTCGCAAGATGGGGTGGAACCCCATCCTACGCTTGTTGGCGGGGCGGGTTATAGTCGGTATCGCACGATGGGGTGAAACCCCATCCTACGCATGTTGGCGGGGCGGGTTTTGATCGGTTTCGCAAGAAGGGGTGAAACCCCTTCCTACGCTTGTTGGTTAGGTGGGTCTGGAACGGTGCCGAACGATCGGGGGTCTTACCCCATCATGCCAGCGCCATACCGTAGGATGGGGTTTCACCCCATCAAGCGCATCACAGTGACCCACGTAGGATGGGGTTCCACCCCATCACGCCACCGCAATCGCCAGACACCCACGTAGGATGGGGTTCCACCCCATCACGCCACCACAACCGCCAGACGCCCACGCAGGATGGGCTTCCACCCCATCACGCCACCACAACCGCCAGACGCCCACGTAGGATGGGGTTCCACCCCATCACGCCCCCACAACCGCCAGGCGCACACGCAGGATGGGCTTTCCCCCCATCACGCCACCACAACCGCCAGACGCCCACGAAGGATGGGATTCCACCCCATCCCCCCACGCCCCCGGATCAAAACATGAAATACCGCTGCGCCATCGGAAGCTCTTTCGCCGGCTCGCAGGTCAGAAGCTCGCCGTCGGCGCGGACCTCGTAGGTCTCGGGGTTCACCTCCATCGACGGCGTCGCGGCGTTCATCACCATGTCCGACTTGCCGATCTTGCGGGTGTTCTCCACCGCGACCAGTTCCTTCGCGATGCCAAGCTGGCCGCCCAGCCCGTTCGCCACGGCCGCCTGACTGGCGAAGATCACCGCCGAGTTCTCGACCGAGCGACCGAAGGCGCCCCACATGGGCCGCGAGTAGACCGGCTGCGGCGTCGGGATCGAGGCGTTCGGATCGCCCATCTGCGCCATCGCGATGGTGCCGCCCAGCAAGACCATCTCGGGCTTCACACCGAAGAAGGCGGGCGACCACAGCACGAGGTCGGCGCGCTTGCCCGGCTCGATCGAGCCGATCTGGGTCGAGATGCCGTGCGCGATGGCCGGATTGATCGTGTACTTGGCGATGTAGCGCTTGACCCGCACGTTGTCGTTCGCGCCGGTCTCGTCGGCCAGACGGCCGCGCTGTTTCTTCATCTTGTCGGCGGTCTGCCACGTCCGGATGATCACCTCGCCGACCCGGCCCATCGCCTGACTGTCCGACGCGATGATCGAGAACGCGCCCATGTCGTGCAGGATGTCCTCGGCGGCGATGGTCTCGCGGCGGATGCGGCTTTCGGCGAAGGCCACGTCCTCGGGGATCGCCTTGTCCAGGTGGTGGCACACCATCAGCATGTCGAGGTGTTCTTCCAGCGTGTTCTGCGTGAAGGGCCGCGTCGGGTTGGTCGAGGACGGCAGGACGTTCTGCTGTTCCACCACCTTGATGATGTCGGGCGCGTGCCCGCCCCCCGCGCCCTCGGTGTGGAAGGCGTGGATGGTGCGGCCCTTCATGGCGGCGACGGTGTTCTCGACGAAGCCGCTTTCGTTCAGCGTGTCGGTGTGGATCATCACCTGCACGTCCATGTCGTCCGCCACCGACAGGCAGCAGTCGATGGCGCCGGGGGTGGTGCCCCAGTCCTCGTGCAGCTTCAGCGCGCAGGCGCCGGCCTCGACCATCTCGACCAGCGCGCCGGGCTGGCTGGCGTTGCCCTTGCCCGCGAAGGCAAGGTTCATCGGGAAGGCGTCGGCGGATTGCATCATCCGGGCAAGGTGCCACGGGCCGGGGGTGCAGGTGGTGGCCAGCGTGCCGTGCGCGGGGCCGGTGCCGCCGCCCAGCATCGTGGTCAGGCCCGAGTGCAGCGCGTCGTCGATCTGCTGCGGGCAGATGTAGTGGATGTGGCTGTCGAAACCGCCGGCGGTCAGGATGCGCCCCTCGCCCGCGATGGCCTCGGTGCCGGGACCGACGATGATATCGACGCCGGACTGGGTGTCGGGGTTGCCCGCCTTGCCGATTGCCGTGATGCGGCCGTCCTTCAGGCCGACGTCGGCCTTGTAGATCCCGGTGTGGTCGACGATCAGCGCGTTGGTGATCACCGTGTCCACCGCCCCGCCCGCGCGGGTGACCTGCGACTGCCCCATGCCGTCGCGGATCACCTTGCCGCCGCCGAATTTCACCTCTTCGCCGTAGGTGGTCAGGTCCTTCTCGACCTCGATGATCAGGTCCGTGTCGGCCAGGCGCACCCGGTCTCCGGTGGTGGGGCCGTACATGTCGGCATAGGCGGCGCGGGAAATACGGGCGGGCATGGTCTCTCCTCGTAGCAGGCGGCATCGGGAAGCCACCGGCGACCAGCCGGCGTCAGGATGCTGCCGGTCAGCTTGCCGATCCGGCGCGCCAAGGCAAGACGGGGCCACGGTTTTTCCGCCGCAACACCCCACGCCAAGCGGATTTTCCCGGTCCGGCGCGCGATTTCTCGGCGTTTGGCGGACGCGGCGAAATTTTTGGCCGGTAAGAAAAAGTCCGGCGCCCCGCCATGTGCCATCTACACGGTGTCGATGCGAAGGACCCAATACCCAACCCATTCTTCGCATCGGCCGGCAAGGCGGCAGAGCGGCCGTTTTTGGACAATGGTCGCGCGGACCAACCGGATACCGGGGTGCGCGCGAAGAAAAGGAAGGGACGGATCCGTCCGGTTCTTCGACGGTTGCCTGCCGTCCTTGCCGATTGTCTTCCGGGGGCCACCACTCACAACAACTCCCCGGGGCCGCCCCTCGCGTCGACGGACGCGAGGGGCACTTTGAACCACATTGACGTAAGGTAATATTTCGCGTTATCCTCCTGCCATAAACAACTGTAAATTATAAGAATAATACCGCAGGTCCGGGCATTCCGGGCCTGCGGGTTTGGGAGGAGTCTGACATGCACAGCCGGATCCTGGCTGCGGTCTGCCTTGCGGCGACCGCCGGGACAGCCAATGCCGAACCAAGCGTCGAACGGGGCGAATACCTCGTGCGCGGCCCGATGGGCTGCGGCAACTGCCACACGCCGATGGGGCCGGAAGGCTTCATCGCCGACATGGAGCTTGCCGGGCGCCTTGTGGAACAGAACGAGATGTTCACCGCCATCGCCCCCAACATCACCCCCGCCGGAGCCGTGCAGGACTGGTCCGACGCCGAACTCGCCCGCGCCATCCGCGAGGGGATACGCCCCGACGGATCGGTGATCGGTCCGCCGATGCCGTTTGCCTTCTACAAGGGGATCGGCGACGACGACCTGATGTCGGTGGTGATGTTCCTGCGCACCCTGCCCGGTGTCGAGAACGACGCGGGAAAGTCCGCCTACAACATCCCCCTCGCCCCGGCCTATGGGCCGCCGGTCGAAAGCGTGACGCCGCCCGAGGCCGCCGTCACGGCGGAATACGGCGCCTATGTCGCGGGGCCGATGGCGCATTGCATGGAATGCCACACGCCTATGGGGCCGCAGGGTCCGATGATCGACACCGATCTCGGGCGCGGCGGGTTCGAGTTTCACGGGCCGTGGGGCACCTCGGTCGCGTCGAACCTGACGCCGCATGAAGACGGGATTGCCGGCTATTCGGACGATGAGCTGAAGGCGATGATCACCGAAGGCGTTCGCCCGGACGGCAGCGCGATGCGTCCGCCGATGCCCTACGGCCATTTCGCCATGATGACGGACACCGACCTTGACGCGGTGGTGGTCTATCTGCGGCAGCTGCGCCCGCTGTCCGACACCGTGGAGTGATCCCGCGCCCGGCAAGCGGCGTTTGTCCGCCTGCCCGATCCGCCGCAGTCTGCCTGCGAAACAGGCGGGCTGCCGCTGCGGCAGCCTGTCCGGCCCGGCTCCGGCGTTTGTGATTGGACAGGTTGCAGCGCGGCTTTGCAGGATCATCCTATGCGATACCTCCTGTGCCTCCTCGCCCTGCTCGCCGCGCCCGTCGCGCCCCCCGCGCAGGCGCAGGACTGGACGGACGGCAAGACCGAGGTCGATCTCGAACTGATCCTGATGGTCGATGTCAGCCGCTCGATGTCGCCGCGCGAGCTGGAGATCCAGCGGCGCGGCTATGCCGAGGCGCTGAACTCGGACGAGGTGTTCGAGGCGATGCAGTCCGGCCTGTTGCAGCGGGTGGCGCTGGCTTACGTGGAATGGGCCGGCTGGGGCGCGCACAGGATCATCGTCGACTGGCGCCTGCTGGAAACCCGCGAGGATCTGACGGCGTTCTCCGAAACCCTCACCTCGTCCTTCAATCCCTCGCTGCGGCGCACCTCGATCTCGGGCGCGCTTCTTCATGCTCGCGACAGTCTGGACGACAACAATTTCATGGGATTACGACAGGTTATTGATGTATCGGGTGATGGACCGAACAATCAAGGCTGGGAGGTCCTGCGCGCCCGCGACGAGGTGCTGATGCAGGGCATCATCATCAACGGCCTGCCGCTGATGACGCGCGAAGGCATGGGCGCGAACTGGAACATCGACAACCTCGACGCCTATTACCGCGACTGCGTGATCGGCGGGCCCGGTTCCTTCGTCATCCCGGTCTGGGACTGGGACGATTTCGCCGACGCAGTGCGCCGCAAGCTGGTGCTGGAAATGGTCTCGGCGCCGCCGCCGGCCGCGGCACCGAGGCTTGAAAAGGCGGTCGAGGACGGCACCGACTGCCTTATCGGCGAGAAGATGTGGCAGGAACGGAACGGCGCCTGGATGCCCTGATTTCCGGCACACCCCCGGCACGATCCCGGCACGATCCCGCGATCACCCGACGCCGCCGCACAACCGGCCCTTGCGCAGGCGCGCGCGCCTCGGCAAAAGGCGGGGCATGAGCACCGGACGCCTGACCATCGACCTGAACGCCATCACCGAGAACTGGCGCGCGCTGGACGCGCTCAGCCCCTCGACGGTGGAAACCGCAGCCACAGTGAAGGCCGATGCCTACGGGCTGGGCGTGGCCCCCGTCGCGCGGGCGCTGGCCTCTGCCGGGGCGCGCACCTTCTTCGTCGCCGTCGCCGAGGAAGGCGCGGCGGTGCGCGAGGCGCTGGGCCCCGCGGCGCGGATCTTCGTCTACGGCGGCCACATGGCGGGCGACACCGACATCATCGCCGACCTCGGGCTGGTGCCGATGCTGAACTCGATCGAGCAGATGACGCGCCATTTCGAGGCGCTGCCGGGCGCGCCCTTCGGCGTCCAGCTGGACAGCGGCATGAACCGGCTGGGCATGGAGCCCGCCGAATGGGCGGCGGTGCGCGACATCACGATGCGTCAGGGCCCGCAGCTGGTCATGAGCCACCTTGCCTGCGCCGACGAGCCGGACCACGAGATGAACCGCGTCCAGCTTGAGAATTTCCACGAGATGACCCGCGGCCTTGGCGTGCCCCGGTCGATCTCGGCCACCGGCGGCACGCTTCTGGGTAGCGACTACCATTTCGACATGGTGCGGCCCGGCATCGGCCTTTACGGCGGCATGCCGTTCGAGCACGCCGCCACGGTCGTCCGCCTGTCGCTGCCGGTGATCCAGGTGCGCGAGGTCGAGGCGGGCGAGCCGGTGGGCTATGGCAACAGCTGGATCGCGGAACGGCCCAGCCGCATCGCCACCGTCTCGGCGGGCTATGCCGACGGCATTCACCGGGCGCTCAGCGGCAAGGGCGTCGCGATGTATCACGGCGCCGCCCCCTGCCCGGTCGTGGGCCGCGTGTCGATGGACCTGATCACCGTGGACGTGACCGACCTTGACGGCGACCCGCAGGCGCTGGACCTGCTCAGCACCATGCAGCGGATCGACGACATCGCCGACGCCGCCGGAACCATCGGCTATGAGATCCTGACCGCGCTCGGCCCGCGTTACGTCCGCCGCTATACCAGCGTGACCGCGTGAGCGTCCTGTCGCCCGTCGCGGCCGTCGGCCGGTCCACGCTGGCGCTTGTCGCCGCGCTGGGACGGCTGGCGATCTTCGTGGGCAACACGCTGTCGCACCTCGTCCGCCCGCCGTTCTACTGGCGCGAATTCCTGTCGCAGCTGATGTTCATCGGCTATTTCAGCCTGCCCGTCGTCGGCCTGACCACCCTGTTCACCGGGGGCGCGCTGGCGCTGCAGATCTACGCCGGCGGCGCGCGTTTCAACGCCGAGGCCGTGGTGCCGCAGATCGTGGCGCTTGGCATGGTGCGGGAACTCGGCCCGGTGCTGGGCGGCCTGATGGTCGCGGGCCGCGTCTCGGCCGCCATCGCCGCCGAGATCGGCACGATGAAAGTGACCGAGCAGATCGACGCTTTGGTCACCCTGTCGACCAACCCGATGAAATACCTCACCGTTCCGCGCGTGCTGGCCGCGACCATCGCGCTGCCGTTCCTTGCCGCCGTGGGCAACACCATCGGCATCATGGGCGGCTACCTCGTCGCGGTGACGCGGCTGGATTTCAACGGCGCCACCTACGTGCAGACCACGGTGAACTTCCTGCAGGCCGATGACGTGATCTCGGGCCTCGTGAAGGCCGCCGTGTTCGGCTTCATCGTCGCCACCATGGGCTGCTATCACGGCATGCGGTCGGGCCGAGGCGCGCAGGGCGTCGGCCGCGCCACCACCGACGCCGTCGTGTCCGCCTCGGTGCTGATCCTCGCCTCCAACTTCCTGCTGACAGGGCTGTTCTTCACCGAATGATCGAGCTTCGCGACGTCCACAAGGCCTTCGGGCCAAAGCAGGTCCTTCGGGGGGTCAACCTTACGATCGACCGGGGCGAGTCGATGGTGATCATCGGCGGCTCGGGCACCGGCAAGTCGGTGGCGCTGAAGTGCATCCTCGGTCTGGTCACCCCGGACAGCGGCCAGATCCTGCTGGACGGCGAGGATGTCACCAAGGCCCGCTCCAGCCGCGAGCGCGACGCCTTTCTCGCCCGCTTCGGCATGCTGTTCCAGGGCGGCGCGCTGTTCGATTCCATGACCGTGTGGGAAAACGTCGCCTTCCGCCTGATGCGCGGCTCGCTGAAACGCCCCAAGGACGAGGCGCGCGAGATCGCCATCGAGAAACTGCGCCGCGTCGGCCTGACCCCGGACGTGGCCGACCAGTTCCCGGCGGAACTCTCGGGCGGCATGCAGAAACGCGTGGGCCTTGCCCGCGCCATCGCCGCCGAACCCGAGATCATCTTCTTCGACGAGCCGACCACCGGGCTCGACCCGATCATGTCCGGCGTCATCAACGAGCTGATCCGCGAGATCGTGGTCGAGATGGGCGCGACGGCGATGACCATCACCCACGACATGACCAGCGTCCGCGCCATCGCCGACAAGGTCGCGATGCTGCACGGCGGCACGATCCACTGGACCGGCCCGGTCTCTGGAATGGACAGCGCCGACGACCCGTACCTGCGGCAGTTCATCACCGGCTCGGCCGAGGGACCGATCGAGTCCGTACGGTAACGCTCGCCGCGCCGCGGCGTCCCGTTGCACCCTATCCGCAATAAGGCTATCGGTGCCGTCTAACTGCACAACGGACACGGGAGACCGGCACCATGACCACCTCGCACGGCACAGGCCCCCTTCGCCTCGGCATCGCGGGACTCGGCACCGTCGGCGCCGGCGTCATCAAGATCATCCAGCGCCGCGCGGCGCTGCTGACCGCCCGCACCGGCCGCGAGATCGAGGTCGTCGCCGTTTCTGCCCGCAACCGCGACAAGGACCGCGGCGTCCGGCTGAAGGACTACGCGTGGGAAGACGATCCCGTCGCGCTGGCCCGCCGCGACGACATCGACCTGTTTGTCGAACTGATGGGCGGCTCGGACGGCCCGGCCAAGGTCGCGACCGAGACCGCCATCGCCACCGGCAAGGACGTGGTCACCGCCAACAAGGCGATGCTGGCCCTGCACGGTCAGGCGCTGGCCACCGCCGCCGAGGACGCGGGCGTCGCCCTGCGGTTCGAGGCCGCCGTCGCGGGCGGCATCCCGGTGGTCAAGGCGCTGACCGAAGGGCTTGCCGGCAACGAGGTGCAGCGCGTCATGGGCGTGATGAACGGCACATGCAACTACATCCTGACGCGGATGGAAAGCGCGGGCCTGCCCTATGACGAGGTGTTCGAGGAAGCCAACGCGCTTGGCTATCTCGAGGCAGATCCGACGCTGGACGTGGGCGGCATCGACGCCGGGCACAAGCTGTCGCTGCTGTCCTCCATCGCCTTCGGCACACAGGTCGATTTCGCGGCGGTCGAGTTGGAAGGCATCCAGCGGATCGAGTTCGCCGACATCGAACAGGCGCGCGACATGGGCTATCGCATCAAGCTTCTGGGCGTCACCCAGATGACCGGCCGCGGTCTGGAACAGCGCATGTCGCCCTGCCTCGTCCCCGCCGACAGCCCGCTGGGGCAACTGGAAGGCGGCACCAACATGGTGGTGCTGGAAGGCGACGCGGTGGGTCAGATCGTGATGCGCGGCGCCGGGGCGGGCGAAGGCCCGACCGCCAGCGCGGTGCTGTCCGACATTCTAGACATCGCGCGCGGCATCCGGGTCTCGACCTTCGGTCAGCCCGCCAGTTCGCTGGTCAAGCCGGTGCCCGCAAAGGCGGCGGCCCCTGCGGCCTTCTACCTGCGCATGCAGTTGCAGGACAAACCCGGCGCGCTGGCCCGCGTCGCGGCGGTGCTGGGCGAGGCCGGCGTCTCGATCAACCGGATGCGTCAGTACAGCCACGCCGAAGGCACCGCGCCGGTGCTGTTCGTCACCCACAAATGCCCCCGTGCGGCCCTGGATGCGGCGCTTGCGGGCATGGGCAAGACCGGCGTGGTCGAAGGCGAACCGATCGCGATCCGTATCGAAGAGGTCTAGAACCACCACGGAAACGGCGCGCCGGTCCCGATGGGGCCGGCGGGCACGCACAGAAGCAACGCGGCCGTCGCACCGCGTTCGGGCAAGTCCCGCCCCAGCGCCAGCCGCTGGAAGCCAAGGTTGACCAGCAGCCCCGCGAAGGCCAGCGCAACCCAGCGGCTTACATCCCAGCCCACCACGTTCAGCGCCAGCGGACACAGCGCCGCCAGCGCCAGCAGGTCAAGCCGCCGCCCCCGGTAGAAGACCGCCAGCACCGCGCCAAGCGCCGCCCAGTACAGCGCCAGCACCCCGTACTGCCACGCCGCCAGCCCAAGGTTCGGGTCCAGCAACCCCCTGCCCCACACGTGGCCAGCGATCCCCGCCGCCATGTGCTCTGCCGCCTCCGAGTTCCCGAACAGCGCCACCGCCCCTGCCGCGAGACCCGACAGAACCAAGGGCGGAACCAGCCGCCCCCGCTGCCCCAGCGCCCAGCCGCCCGCCAACACCAGCGGCACCCCGAAAACGGCAAACCCCTCGTGCAGCAGGATCGCGAAGGCGCAAACCGCGCCTGAAACCCATGCGCGCCCCCGCGCGACGGCCCACAGCGCCAACGCCAGCAACAGGTAGAGGAACGGATCGAAGCGCCCCGCCTCCATGCCGAACTGCACCGCCCCGAGGGGGCCGACCGCGAAGGCGCAGCGCAGCCGGTTCGCCAGCCCCCCCGGCGTCCCGCAATGCGGCAGGGCCCGGTCCAGCAGCAACACCAGCGCGACCAAGGCCGCCGCCGCCAGCAGGACCATCACCGCCACCAGCCCGGCAACCGGCA
The DNA here is from genome assembly GCF_049801035.1 of Psychromarinibacter sp. S121. Lineage (NCBI taxonomy): Bacteria > Pseudomonadati > Pseudomonadota > Alphaproteobacteria > Rhodobacterales > Paracoccaceae > Psychromarinibacter > Psychromarinibacter sp. S121. The sequence continues at coordinate 1,149,071 of NZ_JBNAGE010000001.1, read as the reverse complement.
AAGCCCCGACAAGCGGGCGCAGCAGCGTCCCCACCACCGCCCGTTTGGCGAAGCCGTGGTCGATGTAGTTCACCGCGTAGTGGGTCAGGTAGAACGCGCGCCACGTGTCCGGCGCGCCGTCGCGCAGCATCGCGACCACACGCTCGCCCGCGCCCGCCGCGAACATTGCGCAGGAGACCGCCACAAGGTGACGCGACACGAAATCGACCGCTCGCTGCATCCGGGACGCCCTCCGCTTCGCCAGCGACAATAGCCCGCGCGCCACACCGGTCCAGCACTGGTCAAGCACCGGTCCAGCATCGGTCCGGCATCCGGGGCCGCTGCTTCTTCTCTTCGCAAATACCTCGGGGGAGCCGCGCAAAGCGCGGCGGGGGCAGAGCCCCGCCCGGCACCGCCGCCGGGCGTGCCCCTGCGGCATCTTGCACGGTCCAAACAGGGATTGTTGCCAATGTTAGCGACGAAACTGGCGCCCCTGCGCCTTGTCCTGTCATGCATTGCTGCTACGAATGCATCTGAACAAGTTGAAATAACGCAGGTTTCCCATGCCCAACAAGAACAACGACATCGTCTTCCACGACCGCATGCTTTCGCTGGGCCTCGCCCGCGTGTCCGAGGCCGCCGCCATGGCCTCGGCCAAGCTGATCGGCCGCGGTGACGAGAAGGCCGCCGACCAGGCGGCGGTGAACGCGATGCGCGATCAGCTGAACCTGCTGGATATCAAGGGCGTCGTGGTGATCGGCGAAGGCGAACGCGACGAGGCGCCGATGCTCTACATCGGCGAGGAAGTCGGTTCCGGCAACGGGCCCGAGGTGGACATCGCGCTGGACCCGCTGGAAGGCACCACGCTGACCGCCAAGGACATGCCCAACGCGCTGACCGTGATCGCCATGGCCCCGCGCGGCACCCTGCTGCACGCGCCTGACGTGTACATGGAGAAACTGGCGGTCGGACCCGGCTATCCGGAAGACGTCGTCAGCCTGGAGATGTCGCCCGCCGAACGCGTGAAGGCGCTGGCCAAGGCGCGCGGCTGCGACCAGTCGGACATCACCGTCTGTGTGCTGGAACGCCCGCGCCACGAGGACATGATCTCGGAACTGCGGTCCACCGGCGCCGCGATCCGGCTGATCACCGACGGCGACGTGGCCGGCGTGATCCACTGTGCCGAGGCGCATATCACCGGGATCGACATGTACATGGGCTCGGGCGGCGCGCCCGAGGGCGTGCTGGCGGCCTCGGCGCTGAAATGCATGGGCGGCCAGATGTGGGGCCAGCTGCTGTTCCGCAATGACGACGAGAAGGGCCGCGCCGCGAAGGCCGGGATCGAGGATCTGGACCGGATCTACACCCGCGACGACATGGTCACGCAGGACGTCATCTTCGCCGCCACCGGCGTCACCGACGGCTCGATCCTGCAGGGGCTGAAGCGCGAGCCGGACTTCCTTGAAGCCGAAACGCTGCTGATGCGGTCGAAGACAGGCTCGGTGCGCCGCATGCGCTACCGCAACCCGGTCTCGCGTCCCGCGACGGGGCGCTGAGGGGGGCTCTGCCCCCGGCCCAGAGGGGCGCATTGTAGGGATAAGGGGACTCTGCCGTCGCCCCAAAGGGGCGCATTTAAGGGATAAGGGGGCTCCGCCCCCCGCCCCTTCGGGCCTCCCCCGGGATATTTGAGGACCAAAGAAGCGCGGTCAGGCGATCCGGCAGTAGGCGGCCATTTCCCGGCACAGATGATCGAAGGTGACGCGCATCCGCGCGTCGCCGCGCAGGTCCTCGTGCATCGTGACCCAGGTTTCCAACGGGATCGCCACCCGGTCGGCGAACAGGCGGGTCAGCCGCGGCGCGCGGGCGGCAAGGCCCACCTGGCAGATGCCGATGCCCAGCCCCTGCCTGATCGCCTCGATATGGGCGATCTGGTTGTCGAGCCGGTAGGCAAAGCTGGCGCGGTCGAGCGGGAAGCCGGTGACGTCGAGGCCCCTCAGCGCGGAAAGATCCCGGTCGACGCCGATCAGGTCGTGCCCGGCAAGGTCGTCCGGCAGGTCCGGCGTGCCGTGCCGCGCGAGGTAGTCGGGATGCGCGAAGGCGCCCAGCATGACTTCGCCCACCCGTTTCGCCACCAGCGCCGACTGTTCGGGACGCATCATGCGGATCGCGATATCGGCCTCGCGCCGCAAAAGGTCGCTTGCCTCGTTCGACAGGGCCAGTTCAAAACTCAGGCCGGGCTGCACCGCCCGCAGGTCGCGCAGCATCCCCGGCAGCACCAGCGCCCCCACCACGTCGCTGGCAGCGATCCGCACCGTGCCGGTCAGCGTCGCGGCATCGCCGTCCACCGCCCGTGACGCCGCAGCAGCCGCCGCCGCCATCGTCTTTGCATGCGGCACCAGCCGCTGCGCCGGATCGGTAGGGTCCAGCCCCTGCGGCGAGCGGGTGAACAGACGCGCGCCAAGCGCCGCCTCCAGCTGTTCCACGTGCCGCGCCAGCGTCGGCTGGGTCAGCCCCAGCGCGCGCGCCGCACCGGAAAGGCTGCCGTGTTCGACCACGGCGAGAAACGAGCGGTAGTGATCCCATGCGGGTGTCTGGTTCATAAATTTCCGTATAGCAGAGCCACGGATTATCGCAATTTTCTTGAGGTCTACCAGGCCGCATCCTCGCTCGCATCAACCTGATGGAGGCGATGATGGAAACGACGACGAAAACAGCCCTGATCCTTGGCGCGACCGGCGGCGTGGGGTTCGAGACGGCGCGGGCGCTGGCGGCGCGGGGCTACAGGATCCGCGCGATGCACCGCGATCCGGAGCGGGTGAAGGCGCTGCTGCCCGGCGCGGACTGGGTCCGGGGCGACGCGATGCTGCGCGCCGATGTGATGGCGGCGGCCACCGGCTGCGACGTGATCTTTCACGGGGTGAACCCGCCCGGTTACAAGAACTGGGCCGAGCGGGTGCTGCCGATGGCCGAGAGCTCGATTGCCGCCGCGAAAGAGAACGGCGCGCGGCTGGTGCTGCCGGGGACGGTCTACAACTACGGGCCGGACGCCTTCCCGCTGCTGCGCGAGGACGACAGGCAGGACCCGGTCACGAAGAAGGGCCGCATCCGCGTGGCGCTGGAAGCGCGGCTGGAACGCGCCGCATGGGCCGAGGGTGTGCCGGTCCTGATCCTGCGCGGCGGTGACTTTTTCGGCCCGCATCTGGCGCAGAATTCGTGGTTTTCCAACGCGTTGGTGAAGCCCGGCAAACCGGTGCGCTCGGTGCTCTATCCCGGGGCGCGGGATGTGGGCCACGCCTGGGCCTACCTGCCGGATTTCGCCGAGACCGTCGCGCGGCTGCTGGAGCGTCCGGACCTGCCCCGCTTTACCCGGTTCCATTTCGGCGGCCACTGGTTCGAGCGCGGCGTCGAGATCGCAGAGCGGTTGCGCGTTGTGGCAGGCGCGCCGAACGCGCCGATCCGGGGGATGCCGTGGGCGCTGCTGCCGCTGCTGGCACCGGTCTCGACCACGTTCCGCGAGTTGCGCGAGATGCGCTATCTCTGGCAGGTGCCGGTGCGGCTGGACAACAGCGCGCTGGTCGCCTTTGTCGGGGAAGAGCCGCACACCGGTATCGACACCGCCCTGCGCCGCGCGCTGGCAGGGCTGGGCTGCCTGCCCGCGGAGGTCACTTCCGGCTTCGCTGTGGCGTGAACAGCGGCGGTCCCAGCGGCACCTCGTGCGGGTTACCGTCAAGACGGAACCGCAACCCGTGCCCCGCGCCCTCGGGCGGCAGGGCGCGGCCTTTCTCGACATGCAGCGGCGGGTTGGCGATGCCCAGTTCCGCCAGCCCCGCGCCCAGCACGTTTTCCAGCACCAGCGCGTTCGGCACCGCTGGCAACAGGTGCACCGCCCATTCCGCCATGTAATGCGGCGCGACCGGGCGGCCCGCCGCCTCTGCCATGCTTGCCACCGCGCGCCACGGGGTGATGCCGCCGATCCGGGCGATGTCGGCCTGCACGATGTCGACCGCGCCCGCCTCGAGATAGCGGGCGACCTCTTCGGGCGTGTAAAGCGATTCTCCCACCGCCACCGGGATGCCGCAGCGCTTGCGAAGGGCGGCGTGGCCCGCAATGTCCTCGGCGGGCAGCGGTTCTTCCAGCCATTCCAGCCCGAAGCGGTCGAACGCCTTCGCCCGGCGCACCGCTTCTTCAAGGTCGAACCCCATGTTTGCGTCGATGGACAGGCGGTCGTCCGGCCCGATCGCCTCGCGCGCGGCGGTCAGGCGGGCAAGGTCGTCCGCGATGTCCGGCAGCCCGACCTTGATCTTGAACCAGCGGTAGCCCTGCTCGCGCAATTGCGTCAGCCGCTCTGCCAAAGAGTCGGGCGGCGACAGGTCGATCAGCGAGGCATAGGCGCGGATGCCCGGCGTCCCGGCCCCTGCCAGCCGCCACAGCGGCAGCCCCTCGGCCTGCGCCCGCAACTCCCAAAGCGCGGTGTCCATCGCCGCCAGCGCCAGCGTCGTCGTCGCGCCAAAGCCGGTGCGGTAAAGATGCCCGCGCATCGCCGCCCACAGCGCCTGCGCATCGCCGCCGTCGCGCCCCACCAGATGCGGCAGGCAATCGTCGCGCAGCATCGCCGCCGCCGCCGAGCCGCCGACCCCGGCGGTATAGGACAGCCCGGTCGCCTCGTGCGCGTCGGTCCGCAGGGTCACGGTGATCAGCTCGACATGGGTGACCACGTGGGTCGCATCTTCCAGCGCCGTGGCAGGCGGCACGCGGAACAGGCGCACCCGCGCCTCGCGGATCGTCATCTCTGACATGGCAACGTCCTCCCCCCTTCGCATGGTGCGCCGGAACGGGGCGTCGGGGAAGCCCCCGGCTTGCCAATCGGCGCGCGGCTTGCGACATCCCTGTCATGGGTGATTTTCTGAACGTATCCGCATCGCTGACCGGCCGCCGCTGGGTCGGCCTGTCGGTCGAGGCCGAACGGCTGGCCGAAGCGATGGCGCAGGGCTCGCGACTGCCGCTGCCGGTCTGCCGCACGCTGGCGCGGCTGGGCGTCCCGGCAGAGGAAGCGGCGGGCTACCTTGCGCCCGCGTTGCGCGACCTGCTGCCCGATCCGCTGAAGCTGAAAGACATGGACAAGGCCGCCGCGCGCTTCCTTGCCGCGGTGAAACGCCGCGAGCGGATCGCGGTCTTCGCCGACTACGACGTGGACGGCGGCACCTCGGCGGCGCTGCTGGTGACATGGCTGCGCGAGATGGGGCTGGCCGCGACGCTGTATATCCCCGACCGCATCGACGAGGGCTACGGCCCCAACGTCCCCGCGATGGAGGCGCTGGCCCGCGATCACGACCTGATCGTCTGCGTCGACTGCGGCACCCTCAGCCACGAGCCCATCGCGGCGGCGACGGGTGCGGACGTCGTGGTTCTGGACCACCACCTTGGCGCGGAAACGCTGCCGCCCGCGCTGGCGGTGGTGAACCCGAACCGGCAGGACGAAGACGGCGAGTTCGGCCACCTCTGCGCCGCCGCCGTCGTCTTCCTGATGCTGGTCGAGGCGAACCGCCTGCTGCGCGCCGAAAGCGTGAAGGGGCCGGACCTGATGAGCTTTCTCGACCTCGTGGCGCTGGCCACCGTGGCCGACGTGGCGCCGCTGATCGGGGTCAACCGGGCGTTGGTGCGGCAGGGGCTGAAGGTGATGGCCCGGCGCGCGCGGCCGGGGCTGGTGGCGCTTGGCGACGTGGCGCGGATGGACACCGCGCCGACGCCCTACCACCTTGGTTTCCTGCTGGGGCCACGGGTGAACGCGGGCGGCCGGATCGGCGCGGCCGACCTTGGCGCGCGGCTTCTGTCCACCGCCGACCCGCACGAGGCGCAGGCGCTGGCCGAGCGGCTGGACCAGCTGAATACCGAACGGCGCGAGATCGAGAACCGCGTCCGCGACGCGGCGCTGGAACAGGCGGCCGAGCGCGGGCTGGACGGGCCGCTGGTCTGGGCCGCCGGCGAAGGCTGGCACCCCGGCGTGGTGGGGATCGTCGCCTCGCGCCTGAAAGAGGCCACCAACCGCCCCGCCATCGTGATCGGCACCGAGGGCGGCATCGGCAAGGGCTCGGGGCGTTCGGTCTCGGGCATCGACCTTGGCGCGTCGATCCACCGTCTGGCCGCCGAGGGGCTGCTGGAAAAGGGCGGCGGGCACAAGATGGCGGCGGGCCTGACCGTCGCCGAGCCGAAGATCGAGGCGGCGATGGAGCGGCTGGGCGAAATGCTGGCGAAACAGGGCGCCGCCGACATCGGTCCGCGCGACCTGAATGTCGACGGCATCCTGATGCCCGGCGCGGCGACCATCGACCTGATCGAGCAGCTAGAGGCCGCGGGCCCCTTCGGAGCCGGCGCCCCTGCCCCGCGTTTCGCCTTCCCGGACGTCGCCATCGGCTTTCGCAAGCGCGTCGGAGAATCGCACCTGAAGCTCAGCTTCAACGACGGGATGGGCGCGAAGATCGACTCGATCTGTTTCGGCGCGTTCGACGGCCCGCTGGGCCCCGCGCTCGAGGACCACGGCGGCGCCCGCTTCCACCTTGCGGGACGTCTGGAGGTCAATCATTGGCAAGGAAGACAGACGGTTCAGCTGCGTCTGGAGGATGCCGCAAGGGCAGAATGAAAAAGGTGCCGAAAGGCGAAAAAATCCTCTTGCGGCGACTGCGGACCTCAACTAGATAGCTCCCCACGCCACGGCATGGCCCGTTCGTCTATCGGTTAGGACGCCAGGTTTTCAACCTGGAAAGAGGGGTTCGATTCCCCTACGGGCTGCCACTTTTCCAGCCAACATGCTCTGATCACGCGGCTTTTCGCCGCTGACTTCCGTCGTTTGGGATGGGCTGATCGCGGTGTGGCTGCAGGCTGTTCTGCGTCGGTTTTCGCTGCATCACCTGCCGCGCCAGGCCCGGGCGCCGTGGGTGTTGCTGCGCGCGGCGGGCGGTGCTGGGGTCTGTGCTGCGGGCGGATCGGTGGATGGGCGATGCTGCACTTGCAACATCTTTGGCTTGCATAAATCCGCCTATAATCGCGCTAAAGTAATAAAACCCTTCTAAAGATGTTAAACTCTCGCTCGGGCCCGCCATTTTCCGGCGCAAATGCCCGCATTCTTTGGAGAAATTGATATGACTCGAATCATAACGGTAGACAGCAGCGTGGCTGTGGATCTGTTGGACGCTGAACGGCTTTACGTCTCGTCCGACGCGGAACTGGTTGTCGAATCCGGAACGGCGGTCTTTGCGACCGACCCGGTCGCGAACGGGCACGAAGTCGGCGTCGACGGCAGCATCGTCGCCTTGAACAGCAACGCGATCCAACTGTTCGACGATGCCCTGGGCGATGGAAGCAACCGTCTCGACATCGGGTCGAACGGCGTAGTGCGGTCTTTGAATATCACCGGCAACTCTGCGATCTGGATGCAGGGATCGGGGAACGTGCTTCAGAACGCCGGTGACGTCTCTGGCAACTGGGGCGCGTACCTTCAAGATTATAATAGCGGGATCGTCGAAAACCACGGCAAGATGCTGGGCTTCTACGAAGCGGGCATCTACTTCACCAGTTCCGTGAATGCCAGCGTGACCAATACGGGCCTCGTGTCCGGCATCGCGGGCGTCGAATTCAGTGTGTCGTCCGGTTCGGTCCACAACAGCGGCGAGATCCGCAGCACAAGGGCGACCGACGCGGCGATCAAGGCCAACAACTCCAACGGCGTCGTCGACATCGTGAATACGGGGCTGATCGCGGGTGTCGGTCTGGCCGTCGCACTGGACGAGTTCGACGACACGCTGATCAACGCGGGCACGATCGTCGGCGATGTCGAGCTTGGCGACGGCGCCGACGTGTACGACGGGCGCGGCGGCAGCGTCGTCGGGCAGGTCTTTGGCGGCGGCGGCGCCGATCTTTACTATGTCGACGACAGCAGCGCCGAGATCGTCGAGGCCCCGGGCGGCGGGGTCGACGAGATTCGCGCCGAGACGGACTTTACCCTTGGCGGCTTCATCGAGAACCTGCGCCTGCTGGGCAGCGGTGACTTCGCGGGCACCGGCAACAGCTCGCAGAACGGGGTCTATGGCAACTCCGGCGACAACATGCTGTTCGGCGACGGCTCGCGCGATACGATGGAAGGCGGCGCCGGGTCGGACACCATGGACGGCGGTCGCGGCAACGACCTGATCTATGGCCAGACTGGCGATGACGAGATGGCGGGCCGCGCCGGTGCCGACATCATGGAGGGTGGCGAAGGCGACGATCTGCTGTTCGGCGGCATCGGCAACGACACGATGGACGGCGGCGACGGCAACGACACCCTGAAGGGCGGGCTTGGCATCGACGAGATGACCGGCGGCAGCGGGCAGGACGATTTCGTCTTCTGCCGCGTGTCGGACAGCGCGTCCGGGGCCGAGGACACCATCCTCGACTTCACCGTGGGCGAGGATGTGCTGGATTTCACCGGTCTCATCGCGGGCACGCTGTCGGTCAGTATCCTTGGCGGTTATTCCGGCGGTCCGGGGCTGCGCACCACGCAGGGCGGCGGCAACACCACCGTCTGGGTCGATGCCGACGGTGACGGCAGCACCGACATGCGCATCCTGCTTGCGGGCACGACCGGGGTTACGGAAAGCGATTTCCTCGTCTGACCCGCGCCTTCCGCGCCGAAACCCTTTGCCTGTCCCGTCCGGGGCAGGCAGTCTCGGCGCAAAGGGAGGACACTATGACAACCGAGATCGTCATTGCCGGGGCCGCGCGCACGCCGATGGGCGCGTTTCAGGGCGCCTTGTCGAAACAGACCGCGACCGCGCTTGGCTCGGCCGCCATCCGGGCGGCACTGGACCGCGCCGGGGCAGCAGCCGAGGACGTGGACGAGGCGCTGATGGGCTGCGTTTTGCCTGCCGGGCTGGGACAGGCCCCCGCGCGGCAGGCGGCGCTTGGCGCCGGGCTGCCCGAGGCGGTGCCCTGCACCACCGTGAACAAGGTCTGCGGTTCGGGGATGAAGACGGTGATGCTGGGGCATGACGCGATCCTGACCGGCAGCGCGGGCATCGTCGTCGCGGGCGGCATGGAGAGCATGTCGAACGCCCCCTACCTGCTGGAGAAGGCGCGCGGCGGCTACCGGATGGGGCACGGCCGCGTGGCCGATCACATGTTCCTCGACGGGCTGGAAGATGCCTATGACAAGGGCCGCTCGATGGGCACCTTCGCCGAGGACTGCGCCGAGCACTACCAGTTCACCCGCGAGGCGCAGGACGGCTACACGCTGGAGTCCCTCGACCGCGCCAAGGCGGCGATTGCGGGTGGCGGCTTTGCGTCCGAGATCGTGGTGCTGGGCGACGTCTCGGACGACGAACAGCCCGGCCGCGCCCGGCCCGAGAAGATCCCGCAGCTGAAACCCGCCTTCCGCGAGGGCGGCACGGTCACGGCGGCGACCTCGTCCTCGATCTCGGACGGCGCGGCGGCGCTGGTGCTGGCGCGGCGCGACATCGCCGAGGCGAAGGGCATGGCGCCGATGGCCCGCATCCTTGGCCACGCCAGCCACGCGCAGGCGCCGGGCTGGTTCACCACCGCGCCGGTTCATGCGATCCGAAAGCTGCAGGACCGGCTGGGGTGGACGTCGAAGGACGTGGACCTTTACGAGATCAACGAGGCCTTCGCGGTTGTCGCCATGGCGGCGATGCGCGAGTTGGACATTCCGCGCGACCGGCTGAACGTGAACGGCGGCGCCTGTGCGCTGGGGCATCCCATCGGCTGCTCGGGCGCGCGCATCCTCGTGACGCTGGTGCATGCGCTTCAGGCGCAGGGGCTGAAGCGCGGGATCGCGTCGCTGTGCATCGGCGGCGGCGAGGCGACGGCGGTTGCGGTGGAGATGGTCTAAGGCGCGCGGGGCGGGACTTCGGTCAGGGGGTCCGCCCCCGCTACATCAGCGAGGGCAGCCAAAGCGACAGGTCCGGCAGCAGGATCAGGACCACCAGCACGAACAGTTCCATCGCGATGAACGGCAAGAGCCCCGAGAAGATCGTCTTCAGCGGCACCTTGGTCTGTGACGCGGCGACATAGGCGTTCAGCCCCAAAGGTGGCGTCAGCAGCCCGATTTCGACCGACTTGGTCACGATGATGCCGAACCACACCGGGTCATAGCCCAGCTCCATCGCCGCCGGGAAAGCCAGCGGCATCGCCAGCGACAGGATCGCAAGCTGGTCCATGAACATGCCCATCACCAGAAGCGTCAGCACGATCATCGCAAGGATCGCGGCCCGGGGCAGTTCCGAGTTCGCGACCATCTCCAGCAGCGAATGGGTCACACGGGTGAAGGCGAGGTAGTTCGAGAAGATCGCCGAGCAGGCCACGATGGTCACGATCATCGCCGTCGCTGTGATCGCCCGGCCGACCGAACCGCCAAAGCTGGCCACCCGCAACGTCCGTTGTGCAAGGCACACGACGATCGCGCCGAACACGCCAAGCGCGGCGGCCTCTGACGGAGACGCGATGCCGCCGTAGATCGCTCCGATGACCGCGACGATCAGCAGGATCATCGGCAGCACGTGGCGGCTGGCGCGCATCGCGTGGCCCAGACGGAACGGATCGCCCTGCGGCGCATAGTCGGTGCGGTGGGCGATGATCTTCACCACCGTCGCCAGCCCCAGCGCGGTCAGGATCCCGGGAATGACCCCCGCGATGAACAGCTTGCCGATCGAGGTCTCGGTCAGCACACCATAGACCACCAGCACGATGGACGGCGGCACGACCACCGCCAGCGTGCCGCCGACCGAGACCACCGCCGCCGACAGCCGGTCGTCATAGCCGTGGCGGCGCATCTCGGGGAAGGCCGAGGACGACATCGCCGCCGTCGAGGCGGTGGAACTGCCGACCAGTGCCGCCAGAAGAACCGAGGCGCCGATGGTCGCCATCGCCAGCCCGCCCTTCAGGTGGCCGATCCACGCCTGACACGCGACGATGGCGCGGCGCGTCACGTCGCCCGCGGTCAGGATCTCTGCCATCAGGATGAACAGCGGGATCGCGACGAGGACGAAGGACGAGGTGTTGTCGTAGAAGGCCCGCTCCAGCACGCCCAGCGCGGGCCTTGGCCCAAGCTGCACGGCCAGCCCTACGGTGCCCGCGATCCCCATCGCGAAAGCGATGGGCGTGCGCAGGACCATGAGGACCGCAAGGATCAAGAGGACGACGGCGAAGGAAGTCATGAGGTATGCCCGCTGAAACCTGCGGCGCGGGACTGCCCCGCGCCGCCTTGTTCGTGGCCGGTTGGGATCCGGCTTAGTTCATTTCCATCGACTTGAAGCCGTCGAGCACGGCCTTCGCCGCGTCCGAGCCGCCGCCGATCCGCTCCAGCCAGTCGGCGCTGACCTCTTCCAGCGCCGCGTTGACCTCGGCCAGTTCCTCGTCGCTCAGCGCATAGGTGTCGACGCCCGCGGCCTTCCACTCGTCGACAAGCGCGCCGATCGAGTCGTCCTGCGCCTTGGCGACGTTCATCGCAGCTTCCTTGCCGGCCTCGATCATCGCGGCCTGCACGTCCTCGGACAGCCCGTCCCAGACGTCCTGCCCCACGACCACGACGAAGCTGTAGCCGCCGAACGAGCCGTTGGTGGAAATGTGGCTGACCACCTCGTTCAGCTTGTAGGCCGGCACCGACGCCAGCGGGAACAGGATGCCGTCCAGACGTCCCCGTTCCACGGCGGTGTAGATCTCGGGCCCCGGCAGAGAGATGCCCACCGCCCCCAGCGAGCGCGCGGTCAGCGCCTGCGTCGAGCCGCTGGTGCGCAGGTCCATGCCAGCCCAGTCGGCGGGCCCGCCGAGACGTTCCTTGGCCAGCACCTGATAGGGCGGCAGCGTGAAGGCGAAGATCGGCACCACGCCCTCGGCGGTGAACTCGTCGCGCAGCGGGCCTTCCTCGAACATCGCCTGCAGCGTCTCGGTGCCGTCGACGGCAGAGCCGTACAGCCCCGGCAGACCGATGACCGAGTTCATCGGCATCAGTTCGGAATGATAGCTTGGGCCGATCAGCGCGGCGTCGAGAATGCCGTTGCGGACCGCGTCCAGAAGCGCGTTGGCCTTGGCCGCCTGCTCTGCCGGGAAATGCTCAAAAGTGACAGCGCCGTCAGTAAGTTCCTCGACTTTCTTCATCCACCACGTCGTGCCCTCGACCGACACGATATGCGTGGTCGACTGCCAGTCGCCGATGCTGAGGGTTTCGGCCGGCGCGGTCCCCGCGAGGCCGACGAGCGCCGCCGAGGCGAGCGCGAATGCCTTCATGTTCATTGTCATTCTCCTCCCATTGCCTGTGCTTCGATATCCGGCGTCTCCTCCGGCCGGATCACGTCGATGAGCAGCCGCAGGACAAGCACGCCGCAGCCAAGCGGGATGGCCGCATAGGCCCATCCCAGGGGCCAGTCGACCGCCCCCCATTCCACGTCCCCGCGCTGGAATGCGCGTAGGGCGAACTCTCCGGATTTCCACGTGACGGCGGCGAAGAATGTCGCCGACAGCAACAGGATCGCCCGTTCGACCAGCGGACCCGCCGCGCCCAGCGCCTCGCGCGGGAGAAACTCCAGCGCAAGGTGCCCGCCCTTGCGGTACACCCGCGCCAAGGGCAGCACCGCAAGCGCGGGCATCAGGTAGATTTCGGTCAGCTCGAACTGGATCTCGACCGGGTTCGAGAACAGAAGCCGCATGAAGATGTCGGCGTTGATGAACGCCGCCACCGCCACCAGCGCGAGGCACCCTGCCCAGTGCAGGATGTCCTCGACCGTCTCCAGTACCTTCTCGAATGCGTTCACCCCGTCCTCCCCCGGTTTGTCCGCGATTACTTCTTCGGAAGCTCCACGATGGCAGAGCCGATGGCCGACAACTCCTCGTCCTGCTGCACCGCCTGCTGGCGGATCTCGACGAGGTACTTGCCGTCCTCTTCGTATTTCCGCACCACCTGCCCGTTGATCAGGACGATGTCCCCCTCGGGGTTGTGGCGGCGCACCTGGCACTTGGCCTGCCGCAGGAAGCCGTCGTCGCCCATCCAGTTGGTCAGCTGATGCGTGAGCCACGAACAGCGTTCCGGGCCGTAGTCGTAGGCACCGGGCGCGCCGACCTCCAGCGCGAAGTCCTCTTCCCAGTGAACCCGCTCGGGGCAGTCCGGGATGCCGAAGCGGTTCTTGATGCCCGCGCCGGGATGTTTCTGCTGAAGCTGCCACGCCAGCTTGTTGGCGCGGATATAAAGCCCGCCCCAGCCCTGCGCGTAGGCGATGAAGCCGGTGACGGTCATCGGGCCTTTCACCATGGTCGGCAGGTCCTCGCCCTCGGTCACGTCGTCCCAGTAACGGGTCTTGGCGCCGCGGATTTCTTCCTGCTCGTAGTACTTGGTGTAGCTGTCCAGTTCTTCCTGCGTGTAGACGCGCGGCTCGCGGCTTTTCACGTCGGTGTACTTGGTGCCCTTCTCGCTGGCGTGGTTGCGCTCGGTGCGGAAACACCAGCTGTCCGCCTCGGCCAGCATGTCGCCGGTGGCCGCATCGTAGAAGTCCACGTGATAGATCTGCTGGACCGCGCGGCCCGCGAAACGGGTGTCATGCTCGATCAGGTCTTTCAGATGCGCCTCGGTCCGGATCTCGGTGTTGCGCGGGATCGGCTTGTGCCACGTCCAGTCCGCCCCCGACCACATGGCGTGGACGCCGGACAGCCCGCCCACGTAGCCCGAGATGATCCGGCTGGTCGCGAACAGGAACGACGGCAGCGCGATCACGTCGCCGTACTTGGTGCCCCTGGCATACTCGGGGTCGCACCACAGTGGGTTGTCGTCGCCGATGCCGTGGGCGTAGTGGCGGATGTTGTCGCGCGTCGCCTCATAGCACCACGGCTCGACCGTCTTTTCGATCTTCACGCCGATGCGCTGGCGCAGGTCATCAAGCCCCTCCGGCGTGATGCGCGGGAACTCGCGGTGCGTGGTCTGGTTCATCTTGTCTCCTCCGTCGTGTCGCTGCCGGCCTCTCAGGCCGTGCTTTCTGTCTGTTTCGCCTGCGCGTCGCGCAGGGCCTTCCGGTTCACCTTGCCCGCAGGCGTCTTCGGCAGGTCGTCGACGAAGGCGATCTGCCGGGGGTATTCGTGCCGTGCGAGGTTCTGGCGCACTGTTTCCTGGATCTCTTCGGCAAGGCCCTCGGTCTCGTCGCCCTTCAGGACGATGTACGCCTTGACCACCTGCCCCCGGACCGGGTCCGGCGCGCCGATGGCGGCGGCTTCGGCCACCGCGGGATGTTTCAGGATCGCGTCCTCGACCTCGACCGCGCCGATGGTCCAGCCTGCCGAGATGATCACGTCGTCGGCCCGGCCGCCGTGGTAGAAATAGCCGTCCTCGTCGGTCTTCCCGAGATCCTTGGTCGGGAACCACTCGCCCCGTCGCCGCACCATCAACTCGCCGATCTGGCCGGGCGCGCAGACGTTCCCCTCGGGGTCCTGCACCTGCACCTCGACACCGGGCACCGCCTTGCCAAGCGAGCCCTCGCGGACCTCGAAATCCGTGGCGCCGGGATAATTGGCGAGGATCACGCCGATCTCGGTAGTGCCGTACATCGAACAGACCGGCGTGCCGAACAGGCGCTCGACATAGACGCCGGTCTCGCTGTCGATGGGCTCGCCGGTGAACGAGAGCTTGCGGATGGAATAGGTGAAATCCTCGGCCGCGCCCGAGTTGCGCATCATCCGGTAATGCGTGGCGGCGGCAGAGAGGTTGGTGATCTCGAAGTCCTGCAACGCCTTCAGAAGCCGCACCGGATCGAACTTGCCCGAGAAGGTCCCGGTCGAGACGCCCAGCGCCAGCGGCGCCAGCGTGCCGTGCCACAGGCCGTGGCCCCAGGCCGGGGAGGACGGACAGAAGAACCGGTCTCCGGGGCGCACGCCTGTGGCGTAAAGCGCCGCGACCATCAGCGTGACGATCGAGCGGTGCGTATGTTCGACGGCGGCGGGCAGCGCACGGGTGGTGCCCGAGGTGTATTGCAGCACGGCAAGGTCGTCGCCCACCGTATCCACCTTGAAGGTTTCGGGATGGCCCGAGAGCGTCGCAAGGAAGGCGTCATCGGCCACGATAACCTCTGCCCCGCCGGCGGCGCGGGCATCGGCCTCTTTCTCGGCGTTGGTGAAGACGATCTTCGGGCCGCAGTCCTGCACCCGCAGGCGGATGCCGTCCGGGCCGAACAGGGTGAACATCGGCACCGCCACCGCGCCCGCCTTCATCGCGCCGAACATGGCGACGTAGAACGGCAGCGACGGCTCGAGCATCACCGCGATCCGGTCGCCGGGGACAACGCCCCTGCCCTTCAGGTCATGGGCGAATTGCGAGGACAGGCGGGACAGTTCGGCGAAGGTCACGATCTCGTCGCGCCCGTCGGCATGGGCCACCCGCACCGCCACGTTGCCGCCGTTCACGTGCCGGTCGACGCATTCGTGGGCGATGTTCAACCGCTCGCGGGTTCCGTCGAACAGGTCCCACAGCGCGGCGTTCGAATACTGCGCAGTGGCATCCGCATAGGACGTGTAATCCGTGAGCTTCGGCATCGCGGGGGTGTCTCCTCCAGTCTCCTCCAGCACCGGGATGGCTTTCGTCATCCGGCGCATTGACAAGGCTGCGGCGACTCGCCTTTATTGTCAATACGCCTATTTCATTGTATATAGACAACAAAATGGAACAGGCGACGGGAGGAGACACACCGATGGAAGAGGCTCAGGACGGCCCGAAGAAACGCTCTGTCCCCGCGGTCACGCGGGCGGTCGCGATCCTTCGTGCGTTGGGAAAATCGGACGAGCCGATGGGCGTGCAGGCATTGGCGCGCGAGCTGGATCTGGTGCCGTCCACGGTGCTGCACATCCTGCGCGTCCTGACCGACGAGGGGCTGGTCGCGTTCGATTCGCGGACCAAGCGCTATTCCGTCGACGTGGGCATTCTCGCCCTCGCCCGCAGCGCCATTCAGAAGAACGCCTTCGTTGCGGTGATCCAGCCCCGGCTGGATGCGCTGGCGACCGAGTTCGGCGTGACGACCATCGCCACCCAGTTCACCGACCCGACGCATATGGTGGTGGTCGCCCTCAGCCAGGTGCAGTTGCCGTTCCGCCTTCAGGTCGATCTTGGCAGCCGCTTTCCCGCGATGATCTCGGGCACCGGGCGCTGCTTCGCCGCCTTCAACCCGATGGACCCGGCCGAGTTGCGCGCGCGCTTCGACCGGCTGGTGTGGGACCATGCGCCCGACTACGACCGCTGGCAGTCCGAAGCGGCCGAGACCCGCGCGCGCGGCTACGCGGTGGACCGGGGCGACTATATCTCGGGCGTGACCGTGACCGCCGTGCCGTTCTTCGACGGTGCGGGGCGGATGGTGCATTCCATGGTCGCCATCGGCATCACCGAGCGGGTGGACGCCATCGGCCCCGACCGGCTGGCCACCGCGATGATGAAGGTCCGCGACGAGGCGGCTGGCATGCTGCTTCCCGGAGGCGGCGCATGATCCCCGATGGATGGAAGCCGATGAAGATCGGCGGGCTGTGGGACACCATCGGCCCCCTGCTGTCCCGGAAGGACGGCGACGGATGGCGCTATGGCCTGAAAACGGATGACCGCCACGCCAACGTACTGGGCCTGATCCACGGCGGAACCGTCACGTCGCTGGCCGATCACGCAATGACGCTGGTTGCATACGCGGCCTGCGAGCGTCAGCCTGCGGTGACGGTACAGATGGAGACGCGATTCCTTGGAAGCGCGCGGCCGGGCGCGTTGCTGGAGGCGGTCGCCACCCTGCGCGAACTGACGCGAAGCCTTGTGTTCCTCGACTGCCGGATCGAGGTGGAGGGCCGCACGGTCGCGGCGGGATCGGCGGTGATGAAGCGGTGGACGCCGCAAGGGAGGGAAGAATGACCGCATGGGGAGCCACGGATCGCGGCGGACCGCTGGCGGGCGTGAAGGTGCTGGATTTCTCGCGCATCCTGTCGGGGCCCTACGCCACGCTGACGCTGGCTGACATGGGCGCCGATGTGGTGAAGGTCGAACCGCTGGGCAAGGGCGACGAGACGCGGGGCTTTCCGCCGTTCAAGGGGCCGCTCAGCCACTATTTCATCGCCCTGAACCGCGGCAAGAAAAGCATCGCGCTGGATCTGAAGGACCCGCGCGGCGTGGCGGTGGCGAAGGCGCTGGCGGCACAGGCCGACATCCTGATCGAGAACTTCCGCCCCGGCGTGATGGAACGGCTGGGGCTGGGCTATGACGTGCTGTCGCAAGCCAACCCCGGCCTGATCTACTGCGGCATATCGGGCTTCGGCGCGGAAAGCCCGCTGACCGACAAGCCCGCCTTCGACATCGTGGCGCAGGCCCTGTCCGGCGCAATGAGCCTGAACCGCGCCCCCGGCCAGCCGCCCAACAAACTGGGCCTACCGCTGGGCGACATGGCGGGCAGCATCTTCGCGGTGTTCGGCGTGCTGGCGGCGTTGCACCAGCGCGGCGAGACCGGCAAGGGCCAGAAGGTCGACGTGGCGATGCTGGATTCGCTGATGGCGATGCTGGGCTACCTTGCGCAGATCTACTTCGTCTCCGGCAAGAAGCCCGAGCCGGTGGGAACCAAGCATCCCAGCATCGTGCCCTACGGCGCCTTCCCCACCTCGGACGGCCACGTCATCGTCGCCTGCCTGACCGAGACGTTCTGGAAAAGCTTCGCCCGCTGTCTCGGCTTGCCTGAACTGGCCGAAGACCCGCGCTTTGCCCGCTATGACGAACGTTTGGCGAACCGCGACGCGCTGGAGACGATCATCGACGCGCGGATGCGGCAGGAGACGACCGCCTACTGGCTGGAACGGCTTGACGCGCATGACGTGCCGAACGCCCCGATCCTTGACGTGGACGAGGCGCTGGAACAGCCGCACGTCGCGGCGCGCGGGCTGGTGCAGACCGTAACGCACCCCGAGGCGGGCGAAATGCGCGTGGTGCGCGGCCCGCTTCGGTTCGACGGCAAGGCCCCGGCGGTGGGCAGAGCCCCGCCTTTGCTGGGCGAGGATACGCTCGAAGTGCTGGGCGAGATACTTGGAATGGACCCCGCGGCCTGCGCAGAACTGGTCGCAGGCGGGGTGGCGTCGGTGCCCTTGCGGGATACCGTCGCGGCAGAGGAAGGCTGAGGAACGGCATGCGGATCAGATCGGCATTCATCCCCGCGTCGGAAGAGGCGCGGGCAAACCGGGCGGCGCATCTGGGCGCGCTGGACACCGTGGCCGAAGCGGCGGCGATGGCCGCGGCGGGCGGCGGCGACAAGGCGCGCGAGCGGCACCTGTCGCGGGGCAAGATGCTGCCGCGCGAGCGGGTGGCGAACCTGCTGGACGCGGGCTCTCCGTTCCTCGAGATCGGCGCCACCGCGGCGCATGGCATGTACGACGGCGCGGCCCCGGCGGCGGGCGTCATCGCGGGCGTCGGCCGGGTTCAGGGTCGCGACGTGATGGTGGTCTGCAACGACGCCACCGTGAAGGGCGGCACCTACTACCCCCTGTCGGTGAAGAAGCACCTGCGCGCGCAGGAGATCGCCGAGGAATGCCGCCTGCCCTGCGTCTACCTTGTGGACTCGGGCGGCGCGAACCTTCCCAATCAGGACGAGGTCTTCCCCGATCGCGACCACTTCGGCCGCATCTTCTACAACCAGGCGCGTATGAGCGCGGCGGGCATCCCGCAGGTCGCGGTCGTGATGGGCTCGTGCACCGCCGGGGGCGCCTATGTGCCCGCGATGTCGGACGTCACGATCATCGTGAAGGATCAGGGCACCATCTTCCTTGCCGGGCCGCCGCTGGTGAAGGCCGCCACAGGCGAGGTCGTCAGCGCCGAGGACCTTGGCGGCGGCGACGTCCACACCCGGCTGTCGGGGGTCGCGGACTACCTTGCAGAAGACGACGCACATGCGCTGGCCTTGGCGCGGCGCGCGGTGGGGTCGCTGGGGCTGGATCGGTTTGATGGGGTGAACCCCATCCTACGACAGTCGCCGGAAGATCCGTATTACGACCCGGACGAGATCCTCGACGTGGTGCCGGCATCGCTGTCGACGCCCTATGACATCCGCGAGGTGATCGCCCGCGTCGTGGACGGCTCGCGCTTCGACGAGTTCAAGGCGCGGTTCGGCGAGACGCTGGTGACGGGCTTCGCCCATGTCGATGGCTGGCCGGTGGGAATCGTCGCCAACAACGGCGTGCTGTTTTCCGAAAGCGCCGCCAAGGGCGCGCATTTCGTCGAACTGTGCAGCCAGCGCCGTATCCCGTTGGTGTTCCTGCAGAACATCACCGGCTTCATGGTCGGACGAAAATACGAAAGCGAGGGCATCGCGCGGCACGGCGCCAAGATGGTGACGGCGGTGGCGACGACCTCGGTGCCGAAGATCACCATGCTGGTCGGCGGCTCGTTCGGCGCGGGGAACTACGGCATGGCGGGCCGCGCCTATCAGCCGCGTTTCCTGTGGACATGGCCCAACAGCCGGATCTCGGTGATGGGCGGCCCGCAGGCGGCGGGCGTGCTGGCCACCGTGAAGCGCGACGCGATCGAGCGGCAGGGCGGCACGTGGTCCGCCGAGGAAGAGGCCGAGTTCAAGCGCCCGACGCTGGAGATGTTCGAGAGGCAGTCGCACCCGCTGTATGCCTCGGCCCGGCTGTGGGACGACGGGATCGTCGACCCAAGGAAATCGCGGCAGGTTCTGTCGCTGTCGCTGCAGGCGGCGCTGAACGCGCCGGTGGAGGAAACGCGCTTTGGCGTGTTCAGGATGTGAGGATGCCATGACCCTTGAAGAAGCGATGCGCAAATATCCCGACGCCGTGACCTTCCGCTTCGGCGACGGTCCCGAGATGTGCGCCGAGTTGCTGGCGCTGGTGCGCAGCGGCGCGAAAACCGCGACCTGCGGCGCGCTGCGCGACTTCGGCGAAGGCGGCGAGCCCAAGCCCGTGGTCGGCCGCCGCGACATCTCGCTGAACTGGGACGGGACTCCTGCGGTGGTGATCGAGACTCTGTCGGTGACCGAAAAGCGGTTTTGCGACATGGACGAGGAATTCGCGCTGGCCGAGGGTGAGAACGAGACGTTCGACGGCTGGTGGCAGGACCACCGCGCCTATTTCGAACGGCACGGCGGCTGGGACCCGGAGATGATGCTGATCTGCGAACGGTTCCGAATGGTCGAGGATCTGGCGGATGTTTGACAGGATCCTGATCGCGAACCGGGGCGAGATCGCCTGCCGGGTGATCGAGACGGCGAAGGCGATGGGCGTGTCCACGGTGGCGGTCTATTCCGACGCCGACCGGGCGGCCCGCCACGTGGCGATGGCGGATCTTGCGGTCCACATCGGCGGCGCGGCACCCGCCGACAGCTATCTGCAGGGCGACCGCGTGATCGCCGCCGCGCTGGAGACCGGCGCGCAGGCGATCCATCCGGGCTATGGCTTCCTGTCCGAGAACCCGGCCTTCGTCGAAGCGGTGGAAGCCGCCGGGCTGGTTTTCATCGGCCCCTCGGCCAAGGCGATCCGCGCCATGGGTCTGAAGGACGCGGCCAAGGCGCTGATGCATGATGCGGGCGTTCCGGTGGTGCCGGGCTACCACGGAGAAAATCAGGACCCCGAGCACCTGTCGGGCGCGGCGGACACCGTGGGCTATCCGGTGCTGATCAAGGCCGTCGCGGGCGGCGGCGGCAAGGGGATGCGCCGGGTGGACGCGCCCTCGGACTTTGCCGACCAGCTGGCCGCCGCGCAGCGCGAGGCGCAGTCCGCCTTCGGCAACCCCGCCGTGCTGATCGAGAAATTCGTGGAACAGCCGCGCCATATCGAGGTTCAGGTCTTCGGAGACGGCACCGACGCGATCCACCTTTACGAACGCGATTGCTCGCTTCAGCGCCGCCACCAGAAGGTCATCGAAGAAGCCCCCGCCCCCGGCATGACTCCCGAGATGCGCGCCGCCATGGGCGAGGCCGCCGTGCGCGCCGCCAAAGCCATAGGCTACGCCGGCGCGGGCACGGTCGAGTTCATCGTGGACGGCGCCCACGGCCTGCGCCCCGACGGCTTCTGGTTCATGGAGATGAACACCCGCCTTCAGGTCGAACACCCGGTGACCGAAGCGGTCACGGGCCTGGACCTAGTCGAGTGGCAGTTGCGCGTCGCCTCGGGCGAGCCGCTGCCGATGCGGCAGGACGACGTGCCTTTGACGGGCCATGCCTTCGAAGCACGGCTTTACGCCGAGGACGTGCCCGCAGGCTTTCTGCCCGCCACCGGCACCCTGTCGCACCTGTCCTTCCCCGCCACCGCCCGGATCGACAGCGGCGTCCGCGCGGGCGACACCATCAGCCCATTCTACGACCCGATGATCGCCAAGGTGATCACCCACGGCGCGACCCGCGCCATCGCGCTGAAGAAACTCGCGGCCGCGCTGGAGGCGACCGAGGTCGTGGGCTGCGTCACCAACCTGTCCTTCCTCGGCGCGCTGGCGCGGCACAAGGGGTTCGGGCGCGGCGAGGTGGACACCGGGCTGATTGCCCGTGACCTCGATGCGCTGACCGAGGTGACCGCCCCCTCGCCCGCCCGTCTTGCGCAGGCCGCGCTCGCCGCGACCGGGACCGAGGCCGAGGCCGACGCGCTGACCGGCTTCACCCTCTGGGGGCCGCTGTGGCGCACCGTGACACTGGACCACAACGGCACGGAGATCGCCGCGCGCATC
Organism: Psychromarinibacter sp. S121; assembly: GCF_049801035.1. NCBI lineage: Bacteria > Pseudomonadati > Pseudomonadota > Alphaproteobacteria > Rhodobacterales > Paracoccaceae > Psychromarinibacter > Psychromarinibacter sp. S121. The sequence continues at coordinate 1,127,392 of NZ_JBNAGE010000001.1, read as the reverse complement.
GCCCGCACCGGGCCGGACAGCGCGCAGGTCGAGATCGCCGACACCACGATAGCCGCCCGCGACATGGCGGGCTGGACCTTCGACGGAGCACCGGCGGCGGCCTGTCACGTGGGCGGCGGCACCGTCACCCTGTTCGGCCCCGAGGGCTTCACCGCCCGCATCCTCGACCCGCTCGACCGGGCGGCGGCGGACGCGGCCAGTTCCGACATCATCGAGGCGCCGATGCCCGGTATGCTGGCGCAGATGCTCGTCTCGGCGGGCGACAGCGTCACGGCGGGCCAGAAGCTTGCCGTACTGGAAGCGATGAAGATGGAACACGCCCTGACCGCTCCGCGCGACGCGGTGGTGGCCGAGGTGCTGGTGCCCGAAGGCACCCAGATCGAAGCCCACGCGCCCCTGATCCGGTTTCAGGAGGAAGACGCGTGACCGACCGCGCCGAGATTTTCGAGGTCGGCCCCCGCGACGGACTGCAAAACGAGAAGGCCGAGATTTCCACCGCCGCCAAGATCGCCTTCGTCGACCTGCTGTCCCGCACCGGCTTCCGCCGGATCGAGGTCGGATCCTTCGTGAACCCGAAACGCGTGCCGCAAATGGCCGACAGCGGTGCGGTCTTTCAGGGCATCATCCGTGCGCCCGGCGTGTCCTATGCCGCGCTGGTACCCAACATGCGCGGACTGCAAGCCGCCGCAGACGCGGGCGTCGACGAGATCGCCATCTTCGCCGCCGCCTCGGAAGGGTTCAGCAAGGCCAATATCGGCGCCACCATCGACGAAAGCCTCGCCCGCTATGCCGAGGTCGCGGCGGCAGCCACGGTGCCGGTGCGCGGCTATATCTCCTGCGTCGCGGTCTGCCCCTACGACGGCGACACCCCGCCCGACGCGGTGGGCCGCGTCGCCGCCGCGCTGGACGCGATGGGCTGCTATGAAATCAGCCTTGGCGAGACGCTGGGACGCGGCACGCCCGCCCAGACCGGCGCCATGCTGGATGCCGTGCTGGCCCGGGTGCCGGCCACGAAGCTTGCGGGTCATTTCCACGACACCGGCGGCATGGCGCTGGCGAATATCGAAACCGCCGTGGACAAGGGCCTGCGCGTGTTCGACGCTGCGGCGGGCGGGCTTGGCGGCTGCCCCTTCGCGCCCGGCGCGGCGGGCAACGTGGCCACCGGGCTGGTGCGGCAGCGGCTGGAGGCGATGGGGTTCGACACCGGACTGGACGCCGCCCTTCTGGACGAGGCAGAAGCGATGGCGCGGCAAATGCGAAAGGGCAGCTCATGATGGAAACGATCCGGGTCGACATCGAAGGACGCGGCATCGCCACGCTGACGCTGGCGCGCGAGGCCAAGCACAACGCGATGTCGGGCAAGATGATCGCCGAACTGACCGAGGCCGCCGGGGTGCTGGGTGCCGATCCGGGCGTCCGCGCGGTGATCCTCGCCGCCGACGGGCCCACCTTCTGCGCTGGCGGCGATCTTGGCTGGATGCGCGATCAGGTCGACGCCGACCGCGCCACCCGGATGGCCGAGGCGAAGAAGCTTGCCGTGATGCTGCGTGCGCTGGACCGGATGCCGAAGCCGCTGATCGCGCGGGTGCAGGGCAACGCCTTTGGCGGCGGTGTCGGACTGATCTCGGTCTGCGACCTTGCGCTTGGCACGCCCGACATCGTGATGGGGCTCACCGAAACGCGCCTTGGCCTGATCCCCGCCACCATCGGCCCCTATGTCGCCGCCCGCGTCGGTCCGGGCCGCACCCGCTCGGTCTTCCTGTCGGGCCGCCGCTTCGACGCCGAGACGGCGCAGGGCCTTGGCCTGCTGACGCGCGTGGTGCCCGAATTCGCTCTGGACGCGATGGTGCTGGAAGAGGCCGAGGCGTTCCTGTCCTGCGCCCCCGGCGCGGTGGGCGCGGCGAAACGGCTGCTTGCGGGCTTCGCGGACCCGATCGACGACGCGGTGCTGGACCGCACCGTCGCCGCGCTGGCCGACCAGTGGGAAATGCCCGAGGCGATGCAAGGCATCGCCGCCTTCTTCGACCGCCGCCCCGCGCCCTGGGTCGAAGGGTGACACCGCCCGCCCGCACGGGGTAGCAAGGGCCATGGCCCGCCTCGATCTCAGCCGCTTCCGCTCGGTCCGCCTGCGCCTGCTGACGCTGGCGCTGGCGCCCTTGGTGGTGCTGATGCCGCTTCTGCTGATGCTGGGCTTCGCGCGCTGGACCGCGGACTACGACCGGGTGCTGATCGCCAACGTGGAAAGCGACCTGAAGATCGCGGAACAATACCTGTCCACGCTGGTCGAGCGCACCGGCACCGACGTGCGCAGCCTCTCGCGCTCCACCGAATTCCGCACCGCGCTGGCGATGGGCGGCGACATGCTGGCCCCGTTGCTGGCGGCGCAGATGCAGACGCTGCGGCTGGATTTCCTGTACTATCTGCCCGGCAACGCCGTCTCGGACTGGCCGGTGATCGACGCCGCGCTGGACGGTCGGGTCGCCACGCGGATCGACCTCTTCGGCCCGGACGACCTGTCGGCCATCGACCCGGCCCTTGCCGACCGCGCAAGGATCGAGCTGATCCCGACCGAGGCCGCCGTGCCCACCGATCGCACCGAGGAAGACCGTGGCATGGTGGTCCACACCGCAAGCCCCGTGCGCGGCGGCGGCGCGCTGGTGGGCGGCATCCTGCTGAACCGCAACCTGCAATTCATCGACACCATCAACGAACTGGTGTTCCTCAACGCCATCACCGGCGGCGACCGTCAGGGCACCGCAACGCTGTTTCTCGACGACGTCCGCGTCTCGACCAACGTGCGCCTGTTCGAGGACGTCCGCGCCCTTGGCACCCGCGTGTCGGCGGCGGTGCGCGGCGCGGTGCTGGACGAGGGCCGCACGTGGCTGGACCGCGCCTTCGTGGTGAACGACTGGTACATCTCGGGCTACGTGCCGATCCTCGACAGCTTCGACCGCCGCGTCGGGATGCTGTACGTGGGCTTCCTCGAAGCGCCCTTCAACGTCGCCAAACGCGCCGCCTACCTGTGGATGCTCGCCGCCTTCGCCTTTGTTCTGGCGGTCTCGATCCCATTGTTCCTGTGGCTGGCCAAGGGCATCTTCTCGCCGCTGGAACGCATGGCGCAAACGATCCGCCGGGTCGAGGACGGCGACCTGTCGGCGCGCAACGGCCCGATGCGCGCGCGTGACGAGATCGGGCGCGTGGCGGGTCACCTCGACGACCTGCTGGACCAGGTGCAAGAGCGCGACGCGGAACTGAATCGCCGCGTGGAACAACGCACCGCCGAGCTTCACGCCGCCAACGCCAAGCTGGAAGAAACCTACCGCCAGCTTGTGATGTCCGAGAAACTCGCCTCGATCGGCGAGATTACGGCGGGCGTCGCGCACGAGATCAACAACCCCGTCGCGGTGATCCAGGGCAATGTCGACGTCATGCGCGAGACGCTGGGCGACGCGGCGAAGCCGGTCGAGACAGAACTCGCGCTGATCGACCGGCAGGTGATGCGGATCGGCGCCATCGTCGGCAAGCTTTTGCAATTCGCCCGCCCCGGCGACTATGCGGGTTATGACAACGCGGTGGACCCCGGCCCGCTGGTCGCCGATTGCCTGACGCTGGTCGAGCATGTCTTCGCGAAGAAGGACATCACCGTGATCACCCGCTTCGACCCCTGCCCGGACGTGCAGATCGAACCCGGAGAATTGCAGCAGGTTGTCATCAACCTCGTGGTCAACGCGGTGCAGGCGATGGGCGACCGGGGCTGGCTGACGCTGGAACTCGGCCCCGAAACCCGCGACGGCACGGACGGCGTGCGCCTCGCGGTCGAGGACACCGGCCCCGGCATCCCGCCCGACCGACTGCCCTCGGTGTTCGACCCGTTCTTCACCACCAAGCACGGCGAGGGCACCGGGCTCGGCCTGTCGATCAGCCAAAGCCTCGTACAGCGAACCGGCGGCATCATCACCGCCGAGAACCACGCCGAGGGCGCGCGCTTCACCGTCTGGCTGCCGGCCGCGCCCGCATCCGAAGGATGAAAAGCCCGCCCTTCTTCTCTTCCGAAATACCTCGGGGGAGCCGCGCAGCGGCGGGGGCAGAGCCACCTCTTTCCTGCGATGCAGCGCCTAGTCCACCGCCCAGGCGGCCAGCTTGCGGTCGATGGTCTTGCGCGACACTCCCAGCCGCCGCGCGGTCTCGGCGCGGTTGCCGCCGCAGCGGTCGAGCATGTGCAGGATGTGGCGCTGCACCACGAGATCGAGGTCCTCGACCGCCTTCGCGCCGGTGATCTCGCCGGCGCCGCGGAATTCTTCCGGGAACTGGCCAAGGATCACCGAGCGTTCCACGAGGTTGCGCAGCTCGCGCACGTTGCCGGGCCAGTCGTAAAGCCGCAGCTTCAGCAGCGTCTCGTCATCCAGCGCCAGTTCGGGTTTTCCCATCGACTGGGCGAAGGTCATCATGAACAGCGTCGCCAGTTCCACGATGTCCTCGGCCCGGTCGCGCAGCGACGGCATCCGGATGCCCACCACGTTGATCCGGTGATAGAGGTCGGCGCGGAACTTGCCCTCGGCCACCAGCCGGTCGAGGTCGTCGTTGGTGGCGAACAGGAACCGCAGGTCCAGCGGCAGTTCGCGCTCGGCGCCCACGGGACGGACGCGGTGATCTTCCAGCACCCGCAGCAGCGCGACCTGCAGCGGCTCGGGCATCTGCGCCACCTCGTCGAAGAACAGCGTGCCGCCGTCGGCGTGGCGCAGCAGCCCGTCGCGCGGGCGGCCATCGGCGCCGATCGCACCGAACAGTTCCTCGGCGATGCGGTCGGGCGGGATCGAGGCGCAGTTCACCGCGACGAAGGGCCGTTCGCCCCGGTCCGACATCTGGTGCAACGTGCGCGCGGCCAGTTCCTTGCCGGTGCCGCTTTCGCCGGTGAACAGCACCGGGGTCGGCAACGCCGACAGCTTGCCCAGCATCCCGCGCACCTCTTCCAGCGCGGGCGAGGTGCCTACCAGCTTGCCGCGCACATGCGCGCCCTCGGCCAGCAGTTCGTGGCGCAGTAGATAGTTCTCGCGGCGCAGGTTCTTGCGGTCCAGCACCCGCGCCACCGCCGTCAGGATCTGGTTCGACCGGAACGGCTTCAGCACGAAGTCCGACACCCCGGCGCGCATCGCCTCGATCACCGTTTCAAGATCGGCATAGGCGGTGATCATGATCGCGTCGGCATAGAACCCCACGCGCCGCTGCTCCGCGATCCACGTCAGCCCGGATTTCCGGGGCATCACGTTGTCGAGGATCACGAGGTCGAAGTGACGCCGGTCCATCAGTTCCTCGGCCTGCGCGGCAGAGCCCGCCTGCTCGACATGCTTGCAGCGCGGCTGAAGGATCTTGGTCAGGAAGTTGCGCATGCCGATTTCGTCGTCGATCACGAGGATCGACGCATCGGCCATTTCGCTGCCGTAGGTGATCGGCTCTGCCGTCACGCCCCTAGTCCAGCCGCACGTTTGAGCTGCTGTTGCGGTCCTGCGAAGAGAACCCCGCGTTCTCCAATGCGAAATGCGCGCCGACCGCGATCACCGCGATGGCCACGAAACCGGTGAACATTGCCTTCATTCGTCTTCCTCCTTTGCGGTCGCCTGCCGGAGGAACGCGACAAGGTCCTCCCGGTCGGTGGCGCCCGCGATCACCTGCATGGGCATCTTCGAGCCCGGTATGTAGTGGTCCGGACCGATCTCGAACAGATCGTCGATGGTGTCTTCGGTCCAGATGATATCCGATCCGTCAAGCCTCGGCGAATAGGGATAGCCTTCGACCGTGCCGGCGCGCCGGCCGAACACGCCGTAAAGCGTCGGCCCCGCCTTGCGCGACGGCCCCGGTTCCAGCGCGTGACAGATCGAGCACTTGCGCATGAACTGGCGCTCGCCGTTGGGCATGGTCTCGGCGTCGCGCAGAAAGCTGCGGTCCTGACCCATCGCGGGCTCGAACGTGTCCAGCGCCGCGACCGGCCAGGCATAGGCCACGTCGTCCAGCCCGCCCGCGTAGAGCGTCTGACCGTCGGGAGAGAACGCCAGCGCCCAGACCGGCCCCTGCCGGGTGGCGCGGAAGTCGCGGGCGATGGTCCATTCGGCGGTGTTCACCACCATGATATAGCCCTGCCCGTCTCCAACCGCGAGCTGCGCGGTCGCGGCGTCCCACGCCATCGACAGGATCGGGCGGCGGTCGAGCGTGAAATCGGCGATCTGCGCCCCCGTCGCCGCGTCCAGCACCCGGGTGCCGCCATCCACCGCGCCATAGGCCAGCCAGCCGTCGCCCACCACGATCTCGTTCACGCCGAACCCGTGCTCGACCAGCGTGGTCGGGGTGTCGTCGGTGGCAAGGTCGTAGGCCAGCAGCGCGCCGTCCATCGTGCCCGCGAACAGCGTGCCGCCGTCGGTCGAGAAGGCCACCGTGTTCACTCCGCTGCGCGGGTCGGCCAGCGTCCGCGCCGTGCCACCGGCCAGCGGGTGCAGCAGGATCGAGCCGTCCCAGCTGCCGCTGGCGACGGTCGAGCCGTCGGGCGAGACCGCAAGCGTCGTGACCTTTCCCCGATGCTCGCCCAGCGTCGCGCCCGCGCCGTCCTGCCACAGCCGCACGGTGAAATCGTCGCTGCCGGTCACGATCCGCGCCTCGTCGACGAAGGCGATGGCGGTCACCGCCGCCGCGTGCCCTTCCAGCCACGCCGGCGCGCGGTCGGTCCAGCGCGCGGCGGAGTTGTCGAAACTGGCGGTCGCGACGGTGCCCTCGCCCGAGACGGCGATGCCCATGACCGGGCCGCCATGTCCCTTCAGCGTGGTGAAGTCCTGCGCCGCCGCCTGCCCCGCCATCGCGGCGGTCAGGGCGGCAGCGGCCAGAAGCCTGCGCATCACTCGGCCGGCGTGGTCGCGCCCGGCGCGGTCGATGCGGCCTCGCGCTCTTTCACGTTCTCAAGCCAGATCGAGTGGTGCTGGTGCGCCCATTCCTCGTCCACCTCGCCCGAGCCCATGGCATCGAAGGCGCCTTCCATACCGATGGTGCCGATGTAGATGTGGGCAAGGATGATCGCCATCATCACGAAGGCCACGATGGCGTGCCAAAGCTGCGCGAACTGCATCTCTTCCTGCGGCGCCAGCGCGGTCGGCAGCGGGCCATAGCCCACCCACTGAGGCAGACCGGTGTCGTTCAGGATGGCGAAGGTCTTGGCGAACAGCGGCAGCTCGAACGGGAACAGCAGCGACAGGCCCGAGACCGAGACCGAGACGCCCAGCACGATCACCGACCAGAAGATGATCTTCTGGCCGAAGTTGAACTTCTTCGCGGGCGGGTGGTTCTTGCCGATGATGCCGCCCGCCTGCTTGATCCAGACAAGGTCAGTCTTGTTCGGGATGTTGTGGGCGACCCACATCACGAAGACCACGACCAGCGAGACCATGAAGGCCCACGAGACGTTGTTGTGGATCAGCTTCGAGATATGCAGCAGCCACGCGTTCGCCTCCAGCCCGAGGTAGGGTGCGATGGCGACCCGGCCGAACAGGGTCAGCAGGCCGGTCAGGCCCAGCAGGATGAACGAACCCGCCAGCGTCCAGTGCGCCATGCGCTCGACGAACTGGAACCGGGTGACGGTCCGGCCGGTCTTGCCGCCGTCGATGCGGATGCGGCCGCGGATCAGGAAAAACAGCGCCAGCAGACCGATCGTGCCGATCAGAAGCCACGCCCCATAGGCGCGCAGCGGCCCCTGCCGGAAGTTGTACCAGGCCATGCCGCCATCCTGCACCAGCGTCTTGGCCACGTCGCCACCAGCCGAGACGGACATGTTCGGCTCTTCGTTGAACCGGATCGAGCGCCACAGGTCGGGATCGGACGCGCCGCCCAGGGTGCCAAGCTGCTCGGCAATGCCCGCCGCGCTGTCCGGGTCGCCGATATTGGCGCGCCGCGCGCTGTCGTCGACCTTTTCGCCGCGCTGCCGGGCGAGGATGTCCTCAAGCGTCGGGGCGCCGCCGGTCGGGCTGCCCTCGGGCGCCGGTTGTTCGACCTCCTGCGCCGCCAGCGGCAGCGCGAAAGGAAGCATGGTGACAGAGACGACGATTGCCACCATCAGACGGGCAAGGATCGTGCGGATCATCGGATTTCCCCTTCGCGCCAGGGAGTTACTTGTACGTCGCGCGGCCCCGTGACGGGGGCCGCGCGCTTTGGTTCGAACCGGGAAAGGCGTCAGCCGCCCTTCTGGTCGTAGGCCGTGCCCCAGCCCCACGCGCCCGAGCCGAAGCCACGGGCCACCACGCGCTCGCGGTAGATCGCCGACACCACGTCGCCGTCACCGGCCAGCAGCGCCTTGGTCGAGCACATCTCGGCGCAGATCGGCAGTTTGCCTTCCGCGATCCGGTTGCGGCCGTACTTCTGGAACTCGACGGTGGAGTTGTTCTCTTCCGGGCCACCGGCGCAGAAGGTGCACTTGTCCATCTTGCCGCGCGACCCGAAGTTGCCGGCCTGCGGGTACTGCGGCGCGCCGAAGGGGCACGCGTAGAAGCAGTAGCCGCAGCCGATGCACAGGTCCTTGGAGTGCAGCACCACACCGTCATCGGTCTGGTAGAAGCAGTCCACCGGGCAGACGGCCATGCAGGGCGCGTCCGAGCAGTGCATGCAGGCGACCGAGATCGAGCGTTCGCCCGGCTGGCCGTCCTGAATGGTCACCACCCTGCGGCGGTTGATGCCCCACGGCACCTCGTGCTCGTTCTTGCACGCGGTCACGCAGGCGTTGCACTCGATGCAGCGTTCGGCATCGCAGAGGAATTTAGCTCGTGCCATGTCGTTCTCTCCTTACGCCGGCATGATCTTGCAGAGGGTGGCCTTGGTCTCCTGCATCTGGGTGACCGAGTCATAGCCGTAGGTCTGCGCGGTGTTGGTGCTTTCGCCCAGGACATAGGGGTCGGCCCCGTCGGGGTATTTCGACCTCAGGTCCTCGCCCTGGTAGTAGCCGCCGAAGTGGAAGGGCATGAACGCCACGCCCGCGTCGACGCGGGGTGTGACCATGGCCATCACCTTGACCTTGCCGCCTTCCGGACCTTCCACCCAGACCTGCGCCCCGTCACGCACACCAAGGTCGTTGGCGTCGCGCGGGTTGATCTCGATGAACATGTCCTGCTGCAGTTCGGCCAGCCAGGGGTTCGACCGGGTTTCGTCCCCGCCGCCCTCGTACTCGACCAGACGGCCAGAGGTGAGGATGATCGGGAATTCTTCCGAGAAGTCGTTCTCCTGGATCGACGCGTACATGGTCGGCACCCGCCAGAACTTCTTGTCCTGATACGTCGGGTAGTCGGCCACGAGATCGCGGCGGTTGGAGTACAGCGGCTCGCGGTGCAGCGGCACCGGATCCGGGAAGGTCCAGACCACCGCGCGCGCCTTGGCGTTGCCGTAGGGGGCGCAGCCATGGGCGATCGCGACACGCTGGATGCCGCCCGAAAGGTCGGTCTTCCAGTTCACGCCGCCGACCTGCTCGGCATAGTCCGAAGGACGTTCGCCGGTCTGCGAGGTCTCGCCGACTTCCTCGGTGCCGTCGCCGGCCTCCTCGGGAGCCTGATAGCCCGCAACCCGCTCGATCGCCGCCCGTTCCTCGTCGGTCAGGTCGCCGTCCCAGCCAAGGTCGATCAGCATCTGCATGGTGAATTCCGGGTACCCGTCCGGGATCTCGGAGCCCACCGGCGCAACGCCGTCGGCCAGAAGGTTGTCGCCGTCGCGTTCCACGCCGAAACGGGCGCGGAAGCCCATGCCGCCCTCTGCCACCGGCAGCGAGACGTCATAGAGGTTGGCGGACCCCGGGTGGTTCATCTCGGGCGTGCCCCAGCAGGGCCACGGCATGCCGTAGAAGTCACCGTCGGCCGGCCCACCCAGCGCCCGCAGCGTGGTGCGGTCGAAGGTGTGCTGGTTTTCCATGTGCATCTTCAGGCGCTCCGGCGACTGGCCGGTATAGCCGACGGTCCACATGCCGCGGTTGAACTCGCGGGTCAGATCCTCGACCAGCGGCTCTTCGCCGTTCACCTCGATGTTCCGGAAGATCCGGTCTGCGAAGCCGAACTTGGTGGCGAACTTGTGCATGATGACGTGGTCGGGAAGCGACTCGAACAGCGGCTCGACCACCTTCTCGCGCCACTGAAGCGAGCGGTTCGACGCGGTCACGGACCCGTAGGTCTCGAACTGGGTCGCCGCCGGCAGCAGGTACACGCCGTCGGTGCGGTCCGACAGGATCGCCGAGACGGTCGGGTACGGATCGACCACGACCATCATGTCGAGCTTTTCCATCGCCGTTTTCATCTCGGGCATCCGGGTCTGCGAGTTGGGCGCGTGGCCCCACAGAACCATGACCCGGGTGTTGTCGGGCTGGTCGATGTTCTCGGCGTCTTCCAGAACCCCGTCGATCCAGCGCGACACCGGGATGCCGTTCAGGTTCATGATCGCCGTGTCGTCGAAGGTCGCATCCGAGAACCGCGCCTTCAGCCAGTCGAGATCCTCGTCCCAGACGCGGGCCCAGTGCGCCCATGCGCCGGCGCTGAGGCCGTAGTAGCCCGGCAGCGTATCGGCGAGAACGCCAAGGTCGGTCGCGCCCTGCACGTTGTCGTGGCCGCGGAAGATGTTGGTGCCGCCGCCGGCGGTGCCCATGTTCCCCAGCGCAAGCTGAAGCACGCAGTAAGCGCGGGTGTTGTTGTTGCCGTTGGTGTGCTGGGTGCCGCCCATACACCAGATCACGGTGCCGGGACGGTTGTCGGCCAGCGTGCGGGCAACACGCTGAAGCTGCGAGCCGGGCGTGCCGGTGACGCGCTCGACTTCCTCGGGCGTCCACTTGGCGACTTCCTCACGGATCTGGTCCATGCCCCAGACACGGGTGCGGATGAACTCCTTGTCCTCCCACCCGTTCTCGAAGATGTGCCACAGGATGCCCCAGACCAGCGCCACGTCCGAGCCCGGACGGAACCGCACGTATTCGTCCGCATGCGCGGCGGTGCGGGTAAAGCGCGGGTCGCAGACGATCAGCGGCGCGTTGTTCTGCTCTTTCGCACGCAGGACGTGCTGCAGCGAGACCGGGTGCGCCTCGGCGGGGTTGCCGCCGATGATGAAGATGGCCTTCGAGTTGTGGATGTCATTGTACGAGTTCGTCATGGCGCCGTAGCCCCAGGTGTTCGCAACGCCCGCCACGGTGGTGGAGTGGCAGATGCGGGCCTGGTGGTCGACGTTGTTGGTGCCCCAGTAGGCGGCGAACTTGCGGAACAGGTAGGCCTGTTCGTTCGAATGCTTCGCCGAGCCCAGCCAATAAACGCTGTCGGGGCCGCTTTCCTCGCGGACCTCCAGCATCTTGTCACCGATCTCGTTGATCGCCTCGTCCCAGCTGATGCGGGTCCATTCGCCGCCGACCAGCTTCATCGGGTACTTCAGGCGGCGCTCGCCGTGGGCGTGCTCGCGGACCGAGGCGCCCTTGGCACAGTGGGCGCCAAGGTTGAACGGGCTGTCCCAGCCGGGCTCTTGCCCGATCCAGACGCCGTTGCGGACCTCTGCCATCACGGTACAGCCGACCGAGCAATGGGTGCAGACGGATTTCTTGATGTCGACGGCTTCGTTCGTGGCCTGGGCCTGCGCCTGGGTCACCGTGCCGCCGGTCGCGCCGATCGCGGCGAGACCGCCGATGGCAAGGCCGGATCCGCGCAGGAACGCGCGGCGGTCGACCGAGGTGTTGGCAACCTCGGATAGCATGCTGGTCCTTTGCGGACGCCGTGCCACCCCGTTGGTCTTTTTCCTCAGCATTCTTCTTCTCCCTTGGCTTGCGGCCCGCTTCTGGATGCCGCGCGCTTGGTACGCTGTTGACCGGCCCTGTCGTTCCCAGTCGTTTCCCCGGGGCCGGCGGTCACCTCGTCCGGTTTAGAACCGGGCGCTTTCGTAATACGCGCGGGTGTGCGCGGTATCCTGCATGCGGTCCGACGACAGGTCGGGCTCTGCCGGGCCGGCCTCGGCGGTGGTGCCGGTCGCCACAGCGACAGCCGCCGCCGGGGCGGTGGTGCCCGCGAGCTTCAGGAAGTCGCGCCTGCTCTTTTTGGGTTCGTCTTGTTTCTTCATGTCGTTCCCTCCTCTTGGCTTTCTGTCTGGCTGGCGGGGGTGCGGCCGTTGCGGGCCGCGGTCATGTCATGCGGAAGGCTTCCGCCTCGATCTCCATGAAGGCGCGGCCCACCTGGGCCACGGCAGCGTAGAACACCGAGTTCTTCGCGCCTTCGAGATCCTTGTAAAAGTGTCCCGCCCACGGGCGGATGTGCTTGTTGTAGAACGTCTTTTGCTGTTCCAGCGTCGCCGGAACGCCGAAGCGGCCCACGATCATCGCGCCCATCATCTCCATCAGCGAGGCGATGTTGTCCTCGGGCTCGAACACGTTGGGCGCACGGCTCAGGCCGCGAGCCTGCATGTCCTCGCGCAGCACGGCGAGCGGTTTCTCGTTCAGGAAGCCGGTCAGGTAATAGCTGGCGTAGGGCAGCAACTCGCCCCGGCCCAGGCCGATGAACAGCTTGTTGAATTCGGACTGCACCGCGGCGGGGCGGCTTTTCGAGGCGATGGCGGCCAGCGCCGCGATCCCCTGCCCCAGCGGAGTGTCGTCGCCGGTCAGCCCGGCGGTCTGGTCAAGCAGGATCTGGTCCGGCGGGCCGGCCAGCAGCACGCCAAGGAAGTTGTAGAGATCCGCGCGCAGGCGGTCTTCCTCTGCGATCGCCGGGCTCTGTGGCTGGGCGGTGGCGGTCATGCTGTCTGTTGCTCCCCATGTGTCGCCGTCTCGTCGAAGGCAAAGCGCATCCGGCGCGGGCGCAGCGATACCGCCTCGGGCTCGGGTGCGGCTGCCTCCTGCGGCTGTACCTGCTGTTGTTCGGTCCGTTCGGGCTGTGCCGCCTCGGGCGTCAGGGCGGCGACCTCCTCGGTCTCGTCCTCTGCCGCTGCGGCGACCGGCTCGGGGGTGTCGGTTCCCAGCGCCTCGCGCGCCAGTTTCTCGACATGGGCCGTCAGCCCCTTGCCGACCTGATACGCGGTCTTCACCCCCGGCGCGTCGGTGGCGGCGTTGGTGAAATCGCCATCATAGTCGTTCAGCCCGTCGACACAGGCCAGCACCGGATTGGTCCGCCACATCTTGCGCAGCGCAAGGCGGCGCAGGCGGGCGGGAACCTCGCGGGCCATGAAGGCGCGGAAGTCGTCGCCCGCGTTCATCGTCGAGGGGTCGGGCAGCCCGAACTGCGCCAGCAACTCGGCATCGGTCTTGTCGGCGTCGGCCACTTCCTGCGCCGCGACCTCGCGCGCTTCGGCGGCAAGGCGGTCGGCCTTTTCCTCGGCGGCGACGGCGGCGCGGCGGTTGGCCCAGAAGCTCAATTCAGCCTCCCCTGCCGCGCCGAGCGCGGCGACCGGTAGACATCGGTGGTCTGCACGATGCGCGCGTCGCCCACCCCGTCCTCGACAAGGTCGATCCGCTTGCGGTCGCGGCGGCGTTTCTTGAATTCGTGCTCGACGTGGTGCGCGTCGCAGAACGCCTCGACCCATGCGGCGAAGCCGTCGGGCATCGGCACCTTCTCGACGATTTCCTCGCCGCTGTCGGCGTAGTCCTGCGCCTCGTAGGGGGACGCGGTGACCGAAACCAGCGACAGGGGGCAATCGCCCGTGCCTTCGCGGCGCATGATCACGTAAAGGCTGGAGGGCGTGTCGTTCAGCGCGACCATATACGCCTCGGTGTCGGTCGCGTGCAGATGCACCGTGCCGGTGAAAGCATGGTAGTCGGTGACGTCGCCTTCGCTGCGCAGCATCCGCCAGTCCGCGGGCCCGGCGCCGGGCAGCACGTCGACAGCCTTCCACGACCATTTCGCCCAACGGGTGACCCCCGGGGCGCGGCGCAACACGACTCCGACTGGCAGGCTCTGGCTCCGCCCAGATGATTTCATGGTCTGGCTGTCCTCCACTGTGCTCGGATTCTAAGCGCATTGCGAACCGGGAAGGGAAGCGAATTCAATCGGTCCGGTGTCAAAAGACCGTATGACTGGACAGTTTGGGCAGGTTTGCGGCTGCCGGAACGGGCGAGTGGACGTTTTGTCCATCACGAGTTTTTTAGTCGGAATTCGGCGGTCGTGAATCACCCTTGAAGGCGCCGGAGGGTTCGTGGTCACAAGCGCCTGATCGCCCCCTTGCGCCCCCACGAAACCCGCTTTACGCCAGCCGAAAATCCTGCCTAGGCTTGTCGGACGCCGCGCGGAAACGGGTTCGGACCCCGCTTAAATCGGTCCGGAAACAGCCGCGGAAAAGGCAGGGGGAGCCTGAGGAAAGCGATGTCCAAGTGTTTGATAACGTGTGATTGTGGCGGCTCGCAGGCCATCGACGCCGACGGGCTGGAACAGACCACCGGCCTGGGCGTTAAACGCCCCTGCACCGCGCTGTGTACCCGCGAGATCGAGACCGCCGCGAAGGCCATGACCGAGGGTGACGCGATCATCTGCTGCGGTCAGGAGACGCGCGTCTTTACCGAACTGGCAGAGGAACTCGGGCTGGACGAACCGGCCTTCCTCGACCTGCGTGACCGGGCCGGATGGTCCGACGATCCCGCCCCGAAGCTACCCAAAATGTCCGCCCTCGTGGCCGAGGCCACCCTGCCCGCCCCCGCGGCAAAGTCGGTGGACGTGATTTCAGAAGGTCTGTGCCTGATCCTCGGCCCCGCCGAAACCGCGCTGGCCGCCGCCGAGCAGCTGAAGGACCACCTTGGCGTGACCGTGCTGCTGGCCGACCCGCAGGACGTGCCCGACAGTCGCGACTATGACGCGGTGACCGGAATGCTGCGCAGCGCGACCGGGGCGCTGGGGGGCTTCCGCGTGACCTTCGACGGGCTGCGGCAGGTCGAACCCGCCGGGCGCGGGCCGCTGACGCTGACGCCGCCGCGTGACGGCGCGCAGTCGGACTGCGACATGATCCTCGACCTGCGCGGCCCCGCGCATCCGCCGCTGTTCCCCGCGCACGAAAAGCGCGAGGGCTACCTGCGCGCCGACCCCGGCAGCCCGGCCGCCGTCGCCGCCGCGGTGATGGCCGCGTCGCATCTTGTCGGCACCTTCGAGAAGCCGCTTTACGTCCGGACCGAGCCGCTGCTGTGCGCCCATTCCCGCGCCGGTCAGACCGGCTGTACCCGTTGCCTGGACCTGTGCCCCACCGGCGCCATCAGCCCCGAGGGCGAGTACGTGTCGGTCGATCCGATGGTCTGCGCCGGTTGCGGCGCGTGTTCGGCGGCCTGCCCCTCGGGCGCGATCAGCTACGACGCTCCGCCGGTCGACCTGACGATGCGCCGGGTGCAGACGCTGGCGAAGGCCTATCTGGACGCCGGCGGCAACGCACCGCGCCTGCTGGTCACCGGCGCACACGGGGCCGAGATGGTGCGCCTTGCCGCGCGCCACGGACGCGGCCTGCCCGCCGACGTGATCCCGATGGAGGTCGACGCGGTGAACAGCTTCGGCCATGCCGAGATGCTGGCCGCTTTGGCCGCAGGCTTCGCCAATGTCACCGTGATGCCCACGCCCGGCACCGACCGCGACGCGCTGGCCGCGCAGGTCGCGCTGGTGACGGCGATCGTGGACGGCGCGGTTTCCGTCCTCGACACCCCCGACCCCGACGCGATGACCGAGGCGCTGTACGGCGCAGAGCCCCCGGCGCCGCGCGCCAACCCGGTGCGCCCGCTGGGTAGCCGCCGCCAGATCGCCCGTTCCACCGCCAAGGCCCTGCGCCCCGAGGCAGAGATGCTGGCCCTGCCCGAAGGCGCGCCCTACGGCGCCGTGCTGGTCGACACCGACGCCTGCACCCTGTGCCTGTCCTGCGTCTCTCTCTGCCCCTCGGGCGCACTGGGCGACAACCCGGACCTGCCGCAGCTTCGCTTCCAGGAAGACGCCTGCCTGCAATGCGGCCTGTGCGTCAACATCTGCCCCGAGACCGCGATCACGCTGGAGCCTCGCCTGAACCTGACGCCGCAGGCGCTGGAACAGGTGGTGCTGCACGAGGAAGAGCCTTTCCCCTGCATCGAATGCGGCACGCTGTTCGGGGTGAAATCCACCATCGAGCGGATCACGGCCAAGCTGGAAGGACATTCCATGTACAAGAACCCGCAGGCGATCCGCATGATCCAGATGTGCGACGACTGCCGGGTGAATGCCCAGTACCACGCCGACAATTCGCCCCTGCGCGGCCCCGACCGGCCCCGCGTGCGCACCACCGACGACTACCTGTCGAAGCGCCGGGATCACTGATGCTGAAGCGGCGCCCCCAGATCGGCGGGCTCCAGCCCGGCGACATAGGCCACGATGGCCTCAAGCTCGTCGAGCGTCATCTCGACCGGCACGATGGGCGACGGGCGGCTGACCGGGAATGGCTCGGTCACCTCTTCGACCTGCGTGAAGGCGGGGTGCGGGTTCAGGACGTAGAATACCTCGAACCGGTACTGCCAGTCCTCGAAGGCGCGCAGCAGGAAGAAGGACGGCGTGCTGTCGATCGAGGTCATCCGGGTCTCTTCCGAGATGACGTGGCAGCGCCCGCAATGTTCCTCGGACGCCGCCAGCCCAAGACGGGCAAGTTCGGTATCGACGGTGATCTCTTCCGGCGCGGCCTCGACCACTTCGGGCGGCCCGAAGGCGGCCGCGCCGTCGGGCGCGTAGCCGGTGATCGTGGCCAGCCCCACGTCCGAGGCAAGCCAGTCCGCCAGCCGGTCCGCACCCGCGTGGTCGGCGTCCAGCACCTCGACGCGCCAGACCTGCGCCGGTCCGGTGAACACCGCGCGCCCGGTATCGCCAAGCGCCAGCTCGGCCGGCTCTCCCGGCGCGACGATCTGAACTTTCACCTGCGTTTTCAAAGAGAAGCGCGGCAAGGCATATTGCAGCAGCCCACTGTCCACCAAGGCCGCCGGCGCGGACAGACGGACCGTCCGGTCCTGTGCCAAAGCCGGTGCGGTGGCCTGTGCCTGGGCGACGATCACAACGATCGCCGCCACCAGTATCTGCCGGATGCCGCGCATGGACCGATCCTAGAAAGCGCGGTGCCGAACCGTCAAGAAGTCATGAACCAAGGGAAGGACAGACCATGAGCGACGACTTCAACATGTCGATGCGCAAGTTCCTGAAGCAGGTGGGCGTCACCTCGCAGCAGGCCATCGAGGAAGCGATGCGCGACGCCTCCACGGCGGGCAAGGACTATACCGCGAAGGCGGTCATCTCGATCCCGGAACTGGGGCTCGAACACGAGGTGACCGGCACCATCAAGGGGCAGGACTGAGACTTGGCACTTGATCGAGACACCGTCCTTGGCCTGCTGAAACAGATCGACGACCCGGTTTCCGGCAGCGACATCGTCGCCGCCGGGGTGATGCGGGCGCTGAACGTCGGCGATGCCGGCGACGTGCGCTTCGTGCTGGAGATCGATCCGAAGCGGGCCAAGGATTACGAGGCGGTGCAGGCCGCCGCCGAGACGGCCCTGAAACAGGCGGGAGCGGCCAAGGTTTCCATCGTGATGACCGGCCCCACCGCGACGCCCGAGGCGCCGCCGGACCTGAAGCCGCGCCGCGCCGCCGAGCCGCAAGGCCCGCAGAAAATCCCCGGCGTCGACCGCATCCTTGCCATCGCGTCCGGCAAGGGCGGCGTCGGCAAATCGACCGTGTCCGCGAACCTGGCCTGCGCGCTGGCGCAACAGGGCCGCCGCGTCGGATTGCTGGACGCCGACGTCTATGGCCCCTCGCAGCCCCGGATGCTTGGCGTCTCGGGACGGCCCGCCTCGCCCGACGGCAAGACCATCCTGCCGCTGCGCAACCATGGCGTCACGCTGATGTCCATCGGCCTGCTGACGAACGAAGGTCAGGCGGTGGTCTGGCGCGGCCCGATGCTGATGGGCGCGCTGCAACAGATGATGACGCAGGTGCAGTGGGGCGCGCTGGACGTGCTGATCGTCGACCTGCCCCCCGGCACCGGCGACGTGCAGATGACGCTGGCGCAGAAGGCGCATGTGGACGGCGCGGTGATCGTGTCGACGCCGCAGGACGTGGCGCTGCTGGACGCCCGCAAGGGGATCGACATGTTCACGCAACTGAAGGTGCCGATCGTCGGAATGGTCGAGAACATGTCGACCCACATCTGTTCCAACTGCGGCCACGAGGAACACGTCTTCGGCCACGGCGGCGTCGCGGCGGAAGCCGAGAAACTGGGCGTGCCGCTGCTGGCCGAGGTGCCGCTGCACCTCGACATCCGGCTGGCGTCCGACGGCGGCGCACCCATCGTGGTGTCGCAGCCCGACAGCGCACAGGCGAAGGCGTTCCAGGACATCGCGTCGAAACTGGTGGCCGAGGGCGTCGCGTGAGCGATTTGTCCTTCCCGCCGCTGTTCACGGGCGAGGCGGTGACGGGCGACCCC
This sequence comes from Psychromarinibacter sp. S121, assembly GCF_049801035.1. NCBI lineage: Bacteria > Pseudomonadati > Pseudomonadota > Alphaproteobacteria > Rhodobacterales > Paracoccaceae > Psychromarinibacter > Psychromarinibacter sp. S121. The sequence goes on along the minus strand of NZ_JBNAGE010000001.1, from coordinate 1,108,973 downwards.
TTCACCGCCGCCCGCGCCCGTGCGGCAGAAGGATGCGACGCCGGGCTGATCACCTACCGCCCCGCCCCCGACCGGTTGGAGGCGGCCATCGTCTTCGCCCCCGAGGTGCCGCTGGCCGACGCGGTGCTGGCCCTGCCGGTCTGCGGCATCGGGTTCCAGAACGCGCTTGGCGCGCTGGCGCCGCCTTCGGTCGGGGTCTACCTCGACTGGGACGGCGGTATCCGCGTCAACGGCGGGCTGTGCGGGCGGTTGCGGATGGCGGCGGAAACGGCAGACCCCGACACGGTGCCCGGCTGGCTGGTGATCGGGCTGGACCTGACCGTGCTGGACGCCACCGAGGACCCGGGCGAAACGCCCGACACCACGGCGCTGTACAACGAAGGGTGCGGCGACATCGAACTGCCGCAACTGCTGGAAGCCTGGGCCCGGCACACGCTGGTCTGGCTGGGCCGGTGGGAGGACGAGGGCGCAGGCCCGGTTCACCGCGAATGGACCGGCATCGCCCACGGCATCGAGGAACAGGTGACGCAGGACGGCGTCACCGGTACATTCACCGGCGTGGACGAACGGCTGGGAATGCTGCTGAAGACCGGCGGCACGACCCGGCTGATCCCGCTGACCGAGCTTCTGGAGGACCCCGCATGAAACTGGCCCGCGCCATCCATTTCGACGAAAGCGACAGCCGGGTGTTCCATTCCCCGGCCCGGACCGGCGAGTGGTGCATTTCGGGCGGGTTCGAGTTCTCGAACTGGACCGAGGCCGACCTGACCGGCAAGGCCCGGCAGGCCTTCGCGAACGGCTGGATGGGGCTGGAGACCTTCGGCCGCGTCACTTTCGTTGCCGTCACCACTCTGGAACCCGCCGAGCACGAGGCGCTGGCCCGGGGGCTCGCGCGCCACTTCGTCACCTACTACGGCGCGCCCACGGAAGAAGCCGCCCTGCCCGTCGCCCGCGAGGAACTGGCGCAGATGATCGACCTGTGCGAGGACCACGCGCCCAACACCGTCCTGACCGTCGCCCGCGAACTGACCGAGGCCGGCGTACGCGAGGCTTACCGCGTGATCGAGGCGCAGGAGGCCGGGCTGGACCAGTTCGCCATCCACGGAAGCCTCGACGAATGAGACTGACCCGCCGCACCTTCCTTGGCTCTGCCGCCGCCACGCTGGCGCTGCCGCGCGTGGGACATGCGGCGGTCGAGGAATTGCGGCCCGCCCCGGTCAACCTTCAGATCCTGCCGCCCGACTATCCCACCACCGATGTCTGGGGCTATGGCGGCATGCCCGGTCCCGAGATCCGGCTGCCGCAGGGCGCGCGGCTGGACCGGCGGCTGGTCAACGGGCTGGCGCAGCCGACCACGATCCACTGGCACGGTCTGCGGCTGCCCAATGCGATGGACGGCGTGGCGGGCGTCACGCAGGACAGCGTCGCGCCGGGCGGGTCGTTCGACTATGGCTTCGACCTGAAGGACGCGGGCACCTACTGGTACCACCCGCACGACCGCAGCTACGAACAGGTCGGCCGCGGACTGGCCGGCGCGCTGATCGTGACCGAGGCCGACGCCCCCGAGGTCGACCGGGACGAAGCGCTGGTGCTGCAAGACTGGCGGATGCAGCCCACCGGCGAGATGGTCGAGGATTTCGGCGCCCTGCACGACATGGCCCACGCGGGCCGGATCGGAAATTACGTCACCGCCAACGGCCAATCCTATATCGAGCGGGACCTGCCGCTTCACGCCCGTCTGCGCCTGCGGCTGATCAACGCCGCCTCCGCGCGCATCATGCAGATCGTCCACAGCGGGTTCGCCGGCTGGACCGTGGCCGAGGACGGCCATCCGCTTGAAGCCCCCGTGGCCTTGCCGGATGTGCTGGTGCTTGGCCCCGGCCAGCGGATCGACCTGATCGTCGACGTGGCCGCAACGGGCGACGCCACCGCCTATCTTGGCCTGATCGAGGGCGACAGCGCGGCGGTGCTGTACGAGGTGACGCCAACCGCGGCCGAACGCGATGCAGCCCTTGCCGCGCCGGCCCCGCTGCCGCCCAACCCGCTGCCGCCGCTGGGCGACCTCGCCGCCGCCCGCGCCGCCGACGTGCGGATCGAAGGCGGCGCGATGGGCGGCATGACCGCCGCCCGCGCCGATGGCGTCGAGAGGCCGATGCAAGACCTGGTCGAGATGGGCCTTGTCTGGGCGCTGAACGGCGCCGCCGGGATGCCCGCCGCGCCAATCGCGACCGTGTCCCCGGGCGAGACGCTGCGGATGCCGCTGATCAACGACACCGCGTGGCCGCACGTGATGCACCTGCACGGCCACCCGTTCCGTGTGATCGACGGTGACCGCCCCGCCGGGCCGTGGCGGGACTCGGTCCTCGTGATGCCCGACACCCGCACCGAAATCGCCTTCCGCGCCGAAGAGCCGGGCGACTGGCTGTTTCACTGTCACATGCTTGAGCACTCGGCCAGCGGCATGATGCACTGGGTGAAGGTCGGTTAAAAAGTTCATGTAAATCAAATAATTATGCAGTATCTTGGTGCTGAATCAGCATTAACGTGCCTGCTGCGAACGAACTTGAAATAGCATCTGCCGGAAGAAAATTTTGACTATTGGACGTCTAGTGAAACAGGACATACGGCTGGTCTGGCCGTATGAGCCTTCTGACTTTACCCCTTGGCTATCTCAGCCCGAGAACTTGGAACTACTGGCGGACACCTTGGGGCTCGGTCAACTCCACAAGGTGGACACCGAAGTGCCCGTCGGCTCGTTCCGCGCGGATATCATCTGCGTGGATAGCATGGACAACACGGTCCTGATCGAGAACCAGTACGGCGCAAGTGATCACAAGCATCTGGGCCAAACCCTTACCTACTTGGCGGGTAAGGGAGCCAAGTGCATCATCTGGATTGCAGAACGCATCAAGGAAGAACATCGCGCCGTCATCGACTGGCTGAATGAGGCAACGAGTTTGGAGTATGCCTTCTTTGGTGTGGAAATTGAGGTCTGGAGGATTGGTGACAGTCTACCTGCACCGAAGTTTGAAATCGTTTCGCAGCCAAACACTTGGGAGCGTCAGCAGAAGCAGACCGCGAGGCAGCCCGAAGAAGAGGATTCGCACCGCCGAATAGAATACTGGGCGTCATTTCTCCGACAGTTACCGGCGATAGAAGGACTGACTCAGCCACCGAAAGCGCCCAACCACGGATGGGTAAAACTGCCTTTCGCATCGGGCCTGAAGATACCAAGCAGCGGTGGTGTTTACGCCTACCGATTGGTCGCTGAGAACAGGCTGGGGGTCTATTTGTCGATAGGCCGACATGACCCCGACGTTTTCTCGGATTGGCTGAAGAGTATCGAAGCAAAAAGTTATCCATCGCTGCAGGCGGGCAAGTGGTCGCGCGCAACGAATGGTATCTACGGATGCTATCAGACCACCGATGGCGACCCATTGGACGACGGCGATTGGGAGCGTCAACATCAATGGATGATTGGTCAGTGTCAGAGCTTCGCTCGCGATTGGCGCCACGGACTGCGAGACGACGCACTTAGGCTCTGGCCAGAGGAAGTCTAAGTACTAAGGCCGATCGTCAGGACTTGGACAAGAAAGATCGGGCCGCTACCGCACCGCCCCGATCGAGCTTTCCAGCAGGTGCTTGGTGTAGGGGTGCTCTGCCTGAAGCGCGCGCATCTTCTCGACGCCCAGCACTTCCACCACCTCGCCGGTCTGCATCACCGCGATCTCGCCGCACAGGTGCCCGACGACGCCAAGGTCGTGGGAAACCATGATGTAGGTCAGCCCGTGCTCGGCCCGCAGGTCGGCCAGCAGGTTGAGGATCTCGGCCTGCACGCTGACGTCCAGCGCCGAGGTCGGCTCGTCCAGCAGCAGAACGCGCGGTTCGGGCGCAAGGGCGCGGGCGATGGCGACGCGCTGACGCTGGCCGCCCGACAGCTGGTGCGGATAGCGGAAGCGGAAGCCCGGCCCCAGCCCCACGTCGCGCAGCAGCTTGTCGATGCGCGAGTCGATGTCCCTGAACCCGTGCAGCCCCAACACCTCGGACAGCACCCGGTCGACCGTCTGGCGCGGGTGGAGCGAGGCATAGGGGTCCTGAAACACCATCTGCACCGTCTTGTAGAACTTGGGTGTCCGGGTCAGGCCCAAAGGCTCTCCCATCACCCGCATTTCGCCGCTCCACGTCGGCACCAGACCGGCGATGGCGCGCAGCACCGTCGACTTGCCAGAGCCGCTTTCGCCCACAAGGCCGAAGCTCGCGCCCTCGGCCACGTCGAAACTGACGTGTTTCACGGCGTCGGTGCGCGCGGCGCCGTCGCCGAACCAGACGTTCAGGTCCTTGATCTCTAGCGCGTTCACAGCAGGGCACTCACGGATGGGGCCTCGCGCCAGGCGGGATCGCGTTGCAGCACCTCCAGCCGGTCGCGGGGGTGTTCGAGATCGGGGACCGAATTCAGCAGCCCCCGCGTGTAGGGATGGGTCGCCTCGTGCAGCTTGCCCGCCTCGCAGACTTCGACGATGCGGCCGGCGTACATGATCACGATGCGGTCGCAGAACTTCGACACAAGGTTCAGGTCGTGGCTGATGAAGATCAGCCCCATGCCCCGTTCCCGCACCAGTTCGTCCATGATCTCAAGCACCTGCAACTGGACGCTGACGTCCAGCGCCGAGGTCGGCTCGTCCGCGATCAGGATCTCGGGGCCCGGGATCAGCATCATCGCGATCATGATCCGCTGCCCCATGCCGCCGGAAACCTCGTGCGGATACAGGTCGAAGACCCGTTCCGGTTCGCGGATCGCCACGCGGTCCAGCATCGCGAGGCCGCGCTTCCGGGCCTCGGCCTTCGACACCTTCTCGTGCGTGCGCAGCGCCTCGGTGATCTGCTGGCCCACGGTCATCACCGGGTTCAGCGAGAACTTCGGGTCCTGCATGATCATCGACGCCTTGTGCCCGCGCAGCTTGCGCATGCGGGTCTCCGGCACGTTGAGGATATCCTCGCCGTCCATCTCCATCCGGTCGGCGGTGATGAAGCCGGGCTTGCGGATCAGGCGCAGGATGGCGCGGCCGGTCATCGACTTGCCAGAACCGGATTCGCCCACGATCCCAAGCCGTTCGCGGCCAAGGCTGAAGCTTATCCCGCGCACCGCGTCGAAGATCCCGTTGCGGGTCGGGAAGCGCACCCAGAGGTTCTCGATGTCGAGAAGGTTGGTCGACGCGTCGGTCACTGGCCGCCCTCCTTCGGATCGAGGACGTCGCGCAGGCCATCGCCCAGCAGGTTGAATGCCAGCGAGATGGCGAAGATCGCGAGACCGGGGATGGTCGCCACCCACCAGTAGTCGAGGATGTACTTGCGCCCTTCCGAGATCATCGCGCCCCATTCCGGCGAGGGCGGCTGTGCGCCGAGGCCAAGGAAGCCAAGGCCAGCCGCGGTCAGGATGATCCCCGCCATGTCCAGCGTGACCCGGATCACCAGCGACGAGATGCACAGCGGCCAGATGTGGCGCGTGATGATCCGCGCGGTGCCCGCCCCCTGCAGCTTGATCGCGTGGATGTAGTCCGAGTTTCGGATGGTCAGCGTTTCGGCCCGCGCGATACGCGCATAGGGCGGCCACGCCGTCAGCGAGATCGCCAGTACCGCGTTCTCGATCCCCGCCCCCAGCGCCGCCACGAAGGCCAGCGCAAGGATCAGGCGCGGGAAGGCAAGGAAGATGTCGGTGAAGCGCATCAGCAGCACGTCCACCCAGCCGCCCATGTAGCCCGAGATCGTCCCGATCACGAGACCCAGAAGCGGCGCCACCATGGCGACGAGAAGCACGATGTAGATCGAGATCCGGGCGCCGTAGAGCAGCCGCGAGTAGATATCGCGGCCAAGGCTGTCGGTGCCGAAGAAATGCCCCTCCCACCCCGGCGGCTTCAGGCGCGCGGCCAGATCCTGCGCGAAGGGATCGTTCGTCGCCAGCAGCGGCGCGAAGATGGCGCACAGGATGAGGAACACAAGGATGATCAGTCCGACCATCGCCAGCGTGTTCGAACGGAACGACAGCCAGCCCTGATACCAGGCCGCGGCGCGGGCCTGCCGGCGCGAGGTGGGTTCCTCGGCCAGCAGCCATTCGCGCATGCTTTGTTTGTCTGCGGTTGCGGTCATTTCGACCTCGGATCGAAGAAGCGGTACAGAAGGTCGGAGAAGATGTTCAGGCACACGAAGATGGTCCCGATCACGATGGTTCCGCCCAGAACCGAGTTCATATCATTGGCCAGCAGCGAGGTCGTGATGTACTGGCCGATGCCGGGCCATGCGAAGATGATCTCGGTCAGCACCGAGCCCTCCAGCAGGTTGGCGTAGGCCAGCGCGATCACGGTGATCAGCTGGATGCGGATGTTGCGGAAGGCGTGCTTCCAGATGACCGTCGATTCCGACAGCCCCTTCACCCGCGCGGTGGTGACGTATTCCGAGTTCAGCTGTTCCAGCATGAACGAGCGGGTCATCCGGCTGATGTAGGCCAGCGAGTAATACCCCAGCAGCGAGGCCGGCAGGATGATGTGGCTGAACGCGTCCTTGAACACGGCCCATTCGCCGCGCAGCAGGCTGTCGACCAGCAACATGCCGGTGATCGGCTCGACGATCCCCTGATAGAAGATCCCGACCCTCCCCGGTCCGGCCACCCATGCGAGGATGCCGTAGAACAGCAGCAGCCCCACGAGGCCCAGCCAGAAGATCGGCATGGAGTACCCGATCAGGCCGACGAAACGGCTGACCTGGTCGATCCACGAGCCGCGCCGGACCGCGGCCACGACCCCCAGCGGCACGCCAAGGAACACGCCGATCAGCGTGCCCAGCGTCGCCAGTTCCAGCGTGGCCGGGAACACGCGCTTGATGTCGTCGGCCACCTGCTGCCCGGTGCGGATCGAGGTGCCGAAATCTCCTTGCAGCACGTTTCCAACGTAGATCCCGAACTGCACGATCAGGGGCCTGTCCAGCCCAAGCTCGCGGAAGGTCTCGTCATACTGCGCCTGCGTCGCCCGCTCGCCGATGACGGCGAGAACCGGGTCGATCGGCATTACCCGGCCGATCATGAATGTCACGAATAGGAGCCCAAGAAGCGTCGCCGCCACCGTCGCGAGCGTCGCGCCCGTCTTCTTTGCCCAAGGCGGAACGGGCGGCTTTCGCCGCCCGCCCGGAATGTTGACCTGTTCTACCACTGTGCGGCGCTTACTTCGTGATGACCCAGTAGGACACCGCCGTGGTCGCACCACCGGCCACGAAGTTCTCGACGCTGGCGCCCATGGCGTTCTGTTCGATCTGCTGGAACATCACGCCGAACGGCGAGATCTGCTGATGCTCTTCCTGCAGCGCCATGTACATCTCGGCACGGGCGTCGGTATCGTTCTCGACCACCGCGGCAAGGGTTTCCTCGCTCATTTCCGGGATGCCCCAGGCGTTCCGCCAGGCCAGAAGACCGGTCGCGCCCGCCTCGTCCGAGTTGTCGGGGTTGTAGGCGAAGGTGCCGGCGTTGGTGTTGGGGTCGGGATAGTCCGGGCCCCACGCGCCGAGGTAGATGTCGTGCTCGCGGGCACGATAGCGGTCCAGCGTCTGGGCGCCGGTGCCGACGATCAGTTCGATGTCACAGCCAAGCTGGCCCCAGGTGTTCTGCAGCGACTGGCCGATGTCCATCCGCTCCTGCGCATCGCGGACCGAGATCTTGATCGGGCCGCAATCCGGATAGCCGGATTCGGCCAGCGCGGCCTTGGCGGCGTCCATGTCGTAGGTGAACGGCTTGGTTTCCAGCGCGCCGAGGAAGGTCAGCGGCAGGAAGGCCTGGTGCACGGTGTACTGCCCCTTGAGGAACGAGTTCGCCATGCCTTCGTAGTCGACCGCGTATTTCAGCGCTTCCAGCACCTTCGGGTCGGCCAGCATCTCGACCTTCTGGTTGGCCGAGAAGTACATCAGGCGGCCGCGCAGTTCGTCGATGACCTTCACGCCGTCCACGCCTTCGAGACCAGCAATGTCCTCGGGCGACAGGTTGCGGGCGACGTCGATGTCACCACGCTCCAGAAGCAGGCGCTGGGTGGCCGATTCCTGGATGTGCTGAACGATCACCCGCTCCATCGCCGGCGCGTCGCCGCCGTAGTTCGGGTTCAGGTCCATCAGAACCGATTCGTTCGGCTTCCACTCGACGACCTTGTAGGGGCCGGACCCGGCGGTGTTGGTGCGCAGCCAGGCGTTGCCCATGTCACCGTCGACCTCGTTGGCCATCACGGTTTCCATGTCCACGATGCCGCCGATGGTGGCGGTCAGGCAGTTCAGCACGAAGGACAGCGCGTACTGCTGGTCCAGCGTGATCACCAGCGTCTTGTCGTCGGTGGCGACGATGGTTTCCTCGACGTTTTCGGGGGTGAAGCCGAACTGCGTCAGGATGAACGACGGCGTCTTGTTCAGCAGCACCGCGCGGCGCAGCGAGAACTCGGCGTCCTTGGCGGTCACCGGGTTGCCGGACGAGAACACGTGGCCCTCGGCCATCGTAAAGGTGATGGTCTTGCCGTCTTCCGAGATTTCCCAGCTTTCGGCCAGTTGCGGGCCAAAGCCGGCATCAAGGTCGAGCGGGTCGAAGTTGACCAGTTTCTCGTACACGTTGCGCGACACGTCGGCGCCCGCGAATTCAAAGCTTTCGGCCGGGTCGAAGGTCTTGATGTCGTCGATCCGGTTGGCAATCACCAGCATGTTCGGCGGCGTCTCGGCCATCACCGGGGTCAGCGAGGTCCCCAGCATCAGCGCGGTCAGGGCCGCAACCTTGAACGTCTTGAATTGTTTCACTTTTCTTACTCCCAGTTGGTTTTTCGATCTTCCCGGCCACACGTTGGCGACCGGGCGTCCGGTTTACTGTCCCCACGTCTTGCGCAGCACGCGCAACCAATTTCCGTGAGTCAGTTTCTTCATCAGTGCGTCGTCTACCCCATGCTCCTGCATCGCCGTCCGCAAATTGGGCAGACCTGCACAATCTTTGATCCCCTTCGGGACCAGCGCCCCATCGAAGTCCGAGCCCATACCGACCCGATCCTCGCCCAGGAATTTGATCAGATGGTCAAGGTGACGCATCATGACGTCAAGCCCGAAATCGTCATCCATCTTGCCATCGGGTCGCAGGAAGGCCGATGCGAAGTTGATTCCGACCATCCCGTCGCTGTCTGCGATCATCGAAAGCTGGCGGTCGGTGAGGTTGCGCGCATGCGGGCAGACAGCCCACGCATTCGAATGGGTGGCGACCAGCGGAGCGTCGGAAATCGCCGCCACATCATCGACCCCTGCCCCGTTCAAGTGACTGAGATCGATCATGATTTTCAGCGCATTGCATTCCTTGACCAGCGCCTTGCCGACATCGGTCAGCCCGCCGCCGATGTCCGGGTCGGACGGATAGCGGAACGGCACGCCCTCGGCGAAGATCGTCGGGCGCGACCAGACCGGGCCCAGCGACCGCAGGCCGCGGTCGTGAAATTCGTGCAGTTCCTTCAGGTCGGGCCCGATCGCCTCGGCGCCCTCGATATGCATGACGGCGGCCATGCGGTCGCCGCGGGCCAGCACCTCTTCGATCTCGGCGGCGGTGCGGCAGATGGTCAACGCGCCCGCATCCTCCAGCGCCTCGATCACCCCGAACCCGTCCAGCGTGGTGGTCAGCGCCTCGCCATGATCCAGCATCGGCGGCAGCGGCAGGTCGTACTGCGGCTTCTGCATCTCTTCGTAGCGGATCGACTTCTCGGACGGGCTGGGCACGAAGATCGCGAAGAACCCGCCGCCAAAGCCGCCCTCTTGCGCGCGCGGCAGGTCGATGTGCCCGTCGTCGAGGCCCTTGACCACGCCTTCGGGCGTGACCGCGCCGCGCAGCAGGCGCAGGACAAGGTCGTTGTGACCGTCGAAAATGGGGGGCGTGTTGGGCGCTGTCATGGGAAGTCCTCGGTGGCTGATGCCAAAGGGCTAGACCCATTCAGACCAAATGACCATTCCCCCGGACATTGCGCTGCCGCAACGTCCGGGAAATGTCGGTGCTGTTATGGACCTGCGCCTAGTCGCGCAGGCTGGGGTCGTCCTCGTTGCCGCGCGCGACCAGCTTGCGGTCGCTTTGCAGCTCCAGCCACATCGCGTTCATCACCGCGAAGACGGCGGCAAGCGGCAGGCCGAGGATCCATGCGAAATACCACATCGTCAGGTCTCCTTCAGTACAGGGTTTCGGAATTGCCGGCCACGTCGTCCTCGGTCACCTTGCCCCACAGGACGCGGTAGACCCATGCCGTGTAGGCGAGGATCAGCGGCAGGAAGATCACCGTCGCCACCAGCATCACGAACAGTGTCTGGTGCGAGGACGACGAGTCCCACACCGTCAGCGAGCTGTCGGGCGACAGCGACGACGGCAGGATGAACGGGAACATCGTCAGGCCGACGGAAGAGATCGCGCCGAAGATGCCCAGCTTGGACCACAGCAGCGCCGAGACCTCGCCGCCCGAGCGGATCGCCCGCACCGCCATCGCCATGCCGAGAAATCCCAGCACCGGGGCGATGGCGATCCACGGACGGTCGGCATAGGCCGCCATCCACGACACGCCGCGCGTTACCTCGGTGTACAGCGGGTTCGACGGGCCGTCCGGCGCCGCCTCGGTCACCAGCGCGTAGCCGTCGATGCCGAAGGCCAGCCACAGCCCGGCGACCGCGTACAGCACGATCGTCGCGACCCCGGTGATCCCGCCGATGTTCTGCGCGCGGGTCTGCACGAAGCCCTCGGTCTTGATCGACAGCCACGCCGCCCCGTGGGTCAGCAGCATCGACAGCGACACCAGCCCACACAGCAGCGCGAAGGGGTTCAGAAGGCCGAACAACTTGCCGAAGGCCGAGCCGGGGTACAGCGGGTACAGGTCCGGGGTCAGCTCGAACGGCACGCCCTGCAACACGTTGCCCACCGCCACGCCGAACACCAGCGCCGGAACCGCGCCGCCGACGAACAGCGCCCAGTCCCAGCCCGACCGCCACGCGGCGCTGTCACGCTTCGAGCGGTACTTGAACCCCACCGGCCGCAGGATCAGCGCGGCGAGGATCAGGAACATCGCCAGGTAGAAACCCGAGAAGCTGACGGCGTACAGTGGCGGCCAGGCGGCGAAGATCGCCCCGCCGCCAAGGATGAACCACACCTGGTTGCCTTCCCACACGGGGCCCACGGTGTTGATCACCACCCGCCGCTCGGTATCGGTCTGTCCGACGAAAGGCAGCAGCGCACCCACGCCCATGTCGAAGCCGTCGGTCAGCGCGAAGCCGATCAGCAGCACGCCCAGCAGCAGCCACCACACGACCCTCAGAAAGTCGTAGCTGAACAGTTCGTAAAGGATCATGGCGCTTACTCCGCGGGGGTGCCGACAGGGCCGCGCAGGCGGTTTTCATGCCGCGCGGTCCATTGGTCGGTCACGTCGACGTCCTGATACGGGCCCTTGCGGATGTATTTCAGCATCAGGCCCATCTCGACGATGAAGAGGATGGTGTAGAAGGTGATGAAACCGGCCAGCGTCAGCAGCAGGTCGGTGACCGACAGGTTGCTGGCCGACAAGGCGGTCGGCAGCACCCCGTCCACCGTCCACGGCTGGCGGCCGAACTCGGCCACGATCCACCCCATCTCGGCCGCGATCCACGGCGCCGGGATGATCCAGACCGCCGCGCGCAGCGCCCAGCGGGGATAGGTCTGTCCCTTGAAGGACGAGCGGTAGAAGAAATAGGCCATCACCGCGATGAACGAGAAGCCCAGCACGACCATGATCCGGAACGCCCAGAACAGCGGCCAGACGGTCGGCACGGTGTCCCACGAGGTCGTTTCGATCAGTGCGTCATCCGCATCGCGCGGGTCGTCGACATAGCGCTTCAGCAGCATGGCATAGCCAAGATCGTCGGAATGCTCTTCGAACGTGGCGCGCACGTCCGGCGGGGTCGCGTCCCGCTCTGCCCGGATCGTCATCAGCGCGTCATAGGCGATGATGCCCGACCGGATGCGGTCCTCGGCCTCGGCCACCAGATCGGCGATGCCGGGGATCTCGGTGGTCAGGGACCGGGTGCCGATCAGGCCCATGACCCACGGGATCTCGATGGCGTAATGCGTCTCGCGCGCTTCCTGATCGGGGAAGCCGACCAGCGTGAAGGCGGCGGGGGCCTCGTGGGTTTCCCACATCGCCTCGATCGCGGCGAGCTTCATTTTCTGGTTGTGCGAGGTCTCGTAGCCGGACTCGTCGCCCAGCACCACGACCGACAGCGCCGAGGCCAGACCGAAGGACGCGGCGACCGTGATCGACCGCTTCGCCAGCTCGATATGCCGGCCCTTCAGCAGGTACCACGCCGACACGCCCAGCACGAAGACCGAAGCCGTGACGTAGCCTGCCGAAACGGTGTGTACGAATTTCGACTGAGCCACCTCGTTGAACATGACCTCGAAAAACGAAGTCATCTCCATCCGCATGGTGTCGGGGTTGAACTCGGCGCCGACCGGGTTCTGCATCCAGCCGTTCGCGATCAGGATCCACAGGGCCGAGAAGTTCGACCCGATGGCGACCAGCCACGCCACGACGCAGTGCGCCGTCTTCGACAGCTTGTCCCAGCCGAAGAAGAACAGGCCGACGAAGGTGGCCTCGAGGAAGAAGGCCATCAGCCCCTCGATCGCCAGCGGCGCGCCGAACACGTCGCCCACGTAATGCGAGTAATACGACCAGTTCATGCCGAACTGGAATTCCATGGTGATCCCGGTGGCGACACCGAGCACGAAGTTGATTCCGAACAACGTGCCCCAGAACTTGGTCATCTGCCGCCAGATCGGACGGTCGGTCATGACATAGACCGTCTCCATGATCGCGACGAGAATCGACAGGCCAAGCGTCAGGGGAACGAAGAGGAAGTGGTACATCGCGGTCAGGGCGAATTGCAGCCGTGACAGCTCTACGACGTCGAGTTCCATACCCAATTTCTCCCAAGCACGCACCGCGGGACATAGCGCCGCGATGCCGGATGGCTAACACATATCAGAGATGCGTGTTTACGTGCCCCGTCACAAAACGACGCGCTTGCACTCAGCGAATACCCGGTGACCGGCGTTGCGGTGGAGTGTCGCAAGGATCGCCGTATCGGGCAGCGCCGCGCGCAGGCCGTCCAGCACGCGGGCGGCGGTGGCGTCGTCCAGCCCCTCGGTCGGCTCGTCCAGCAGCAGCAGGCGCGGCCGCCGGAGGATCGCGCGGGCAAGGGTCAATCGGCGCGCCTGCCCGCCGGACAGACCGGCGCCGCCCTCGCCCAGCAGGGTGTCCAGCCCGTCGCGTCCCCGCAGCGCCGGTGCCAGATCGACCGCGTCGAGCGCCTGCCACAACGCGTCGTCCGTGGTGCCCGGCGGCGCGGCGAGGGTCAGGTTGTCGCGGATCGTGCCGCCGATCAGAACGCTGCGCTGGGGCACCAGAGTCAGCGTGTCGCGCAAGGCGGCCTCGGGCCAGTCGGCGGGCGCGGTTCCGGCAATGGCGATCCGGGCGCCGCCCGCGGGCCAGAGCCCGGCGATCTTCAGCAGAAGCGTCGTCTTGCCCGCGCCGCTGGGGCCGGTCAGGGCCACGCCGTCGCCGGGCTCCACCCGGACGGACAGCGCGCCGTCATCCACCACCAGCAGTGGCCCATCGGACGCGGGCGCGGCACCGCCGCCGGTCTCGGGCGCGGTGATATCCACCCGCCGCGCGGCGGCGACCATGCGGCCAAGCTCGCCCACGCCACGTCGCAGCGGCGGCAGCGCCTCGGCCAGCGCCAGCGCGACGAAGAACCCGATCGCGGCGGGGGCCGGTGACCCGCCCAGCGACACCAGCCAGCCGCCCGCCAGCAACGCCAGCGTCGCCGCCACGGAAGACAGCGCCGCCAGCGCCACCCCGGCGCGGCGGTCCAACCGGTCCAGTTCGCGCGCCGCCGCCCGTGCGTCGGCGTCATGCCCAGCCAAGGCCGCCTCGCGCCCGAGCAGCCCGCCCGACAGCACCAGCGCCGCCCGGTCGCGCATTGCGTCGATCAGCCCGGTCCGCAGCGCCTGCGCCTGCCGCTCGCCCGTTTCAGAGGGCGCCATCGCCCGGCGGCCCAACCACCACAACGCCAGCGCCGCCCCCGGCAGATAGCCCGCCGCGACCGCCACCGCGACCGGCAGGCCCGACAGCCACGCCAGCATCGCGAAGGCCACGGCGTGCGTGACCAGCGCCGCCAGCGCGGGCAGGAACAACCGCAGCACCAGCCCGTCCAGCGCATCCACATCCGCCACGATCCGGGTCAGCGCGGCCTCGCCCCGCAGCCGCATCAGCGGTCTTGCGCCCTGCCCCGCCTGCCGCCGCAGCAGGTCCACCCGCAGCACCGCAAGCGCCCGAAGCGTCGCGTCATGGGTCAGCAGCCGCTCGCCATAGCGCGCCGCGGTCCGTCCCAGCGCCAGCAGCCGGACGCCTGCCGAGGGGCGGAACACGTCGAAGGCGATGCCGATGCCCGCAAGCCCCGCCACGCCGGTCGCGGTGATGAACCAGCCCGACAGGCCCAGCAGCGCCGCGCCCATGATCAGCACCAGCACCGCCAGCAGCGCGCCCCGCGCCATCGCGCCCGGAGACGCGGTCAGCAGACGGCGGAGGATGTTCAGAAGCGGCCTCACAGCGCCACCTCGCGATCCATCGCCGCCGCCATCGCCGGGTCGTGGGTGGCGACCAGAAGCGTGCGGCCCTCGTCCTTCAGGCGCACCAGAGCCGCGATCACCAGCGCCGCCGTCTCGGGGTCGAGGTCTGCTGTCGGTTCGTCGGCAAGGATCAGGTCGCCTCCCGTCGCAACCGCGCGGGCCAGCATCAGCCGCCGCGCCTCGCCCCCCGAGACGCCGCCGCCGCTTTCGCCAAGCCGGGTGTTCAGCCCCTCGGGCAGCCGTTCGACGATGTGGCGCGCCTGTGCGAGGTCCAGCGCGGGCCACGGATCAGCGCCGGTTCCGCGCGGGTCGAGGAATTCGGCCAGCGTCACGTCCGGGAAATGCGGCACCTGCGGCAGCCACGCAAGCCGCGCCCGCCACGCGTCGGCTGTCCCGGCGTCCAGCGCCTGACCGCAGACGGTGACGCGGCCGCCGGCCATCGGGACCAGCCCTGCGACGGCGGCCAGCGTCGTGGTCTTGCCGACGCCCGAAGAGCCGGTCAGCGCTACCGCCTCGCCGCCGGCGACATCCAGCGACGGCAGCGGAACCGCCCGCCCCGGCAGCGCCGCCGCGCCCTCGACCGCCAGCGTCAGCGGCCCGGCCAGCGGTTCGGCGGCCGCGCCGCTGCCGATCAGCGCGATCCGGTCCGCCGCGTCCAGCGCGTCAAGTTCGGCCACCACCGACAACCCCGCCGCCCGGTCGTGCCAGGCTGCCGCAAGGTCCCGTAAAGGCTGGAAGAACTCGGGCGCGATCAGCAGAAGGAACAGCCCCTGCGCCAACGTCATCTGCCCGCCCCAGGTGCCAAAGCCGATCTCTCCCAACAGCGAGAAGCCCACGAACACCGCCACCATCGCGACGCCCAGCGCGGCGAAGAGCTCCAGCACGGTGGACGACAGGAAAGCGATGCGCAGGACGGCCATGGTGCGCTCACGCAGGGCCTCGGCCCGGTCGCGGAAATCCTCTGCCGCGCGGTCGGCGGCGCCCAGCAGGCGCAGGTCCAGCAAGGCCGAAAGCCGGTCCATCAGCATGCCGTTCATGCTGCCGATCTCGTCCATCTGGCGGCGCGAGGCCTGTTCTGCCGCCATGCCGACCAGCGCCATGAACAAGGGGATCAGCGGCCCGGCGACCAGCAGCACCAGCCCCACCGCCCAGCTTTGCGAGAAGGCCAGCGCAAGTAGCACCAAAGGCAGCACGCGGGTCCGCGTCATGGCGACGTGATAGCGGGTGATCCACGGCTGCAGCATCGGCAGTTTCTGCACCACCAGCGCGGCGACAGCGGCGGAACTGTCGGGCCCCGGCGCGCGGATCTCGCGGCCCAGCAGCGCGGCGCGCTCGCGGGCAATGGTGCGGTCGGCGGCATCGAACAGCAGCGCGCCCGCGCGGGCGTCCAGCGCCGCGCGGACCAGCCCCGCCAGCAGGAACCCCGCCGCGCCCAGCGCGGTCCGCGTCAGGGCGGTCTCGCCCGCCGCCCAGCCGGCGATCACCCACGCGATGCAGGCCGCCTGCACCGGCCACAGCAGCCCGGCCACGACCGCCAGCGCGCCCGCCCGTCCAAGGCTGCGCTTGACCGGCGCGATGATCCGCGCCGTGGCCCGCGCCTGCGGGCTTTTGCTGGAAGTGTCCGTCATCCGGTGCCGTCCTGTTCGCGCCCGCGACCCTGCACCTTGCGGCCAGCGGCTCCAAGCGCAATCCGCCTGCCTGCGACGCCGGCGCGCAGGTCATCGGGCCTTCCCCTCGCGCCCGCTTTGCGGCAGCCTCGCCTCGCCAGCCACCGAGAAGGAGCCAGCATGTCCGATAGCACGACACCCGCGACCCGGCGGCTCGGGCGGGTGCAGCACCTGCTCAAGCAGATCGTCTACGGCGGCAACGACGGGATCGTGACGACCTTCGCGATCGTCGCGGGCTATGCGGGCGCCGCGGCAGAGGGGCCCGAGAAGATCGGCGCGCTGGCGGTGCTGGTGTTCGGGTTGGCGAACCTCGTGGCCGACGGCGTGTCGATGGGGATGGGCGAGTTCCTGTCCACCCGGTCGCAGCGTGACCTGTACCGCAGCCGCCGCGCGGCGGGGCTGTCGCGGTTCCGCGCCGATCCCGACGCCGGGCGCGACGAGATCGCCGGTTTGCTCGCCGCGCGCGGCCTGCCGTCCGAGGACGCCGCCGCCGCCGCGCGGCATCTGTCGCGCAGCCCGGAACTGATCGAGGACATCCGCCTGTCCTACGGCGAAGGCATCGCCGACATGCGGCTTGCCCGCCCGGTGTACGAGGGGCTGACGACCTTCGCCGCCTTCCTCGTGTTCGGCATCGTGCCGCTTCTGCCCTACCTCATGCTCGAGGACGACCATGACCGCGCCCTGATCTTGTCGGTGGTCGCCACCTTCGGCGCGCTGCTTGGCCTTGGCCTCGTCCGCTGGCGCACCACGGGCGTCGGCGCGCTGGTCGCGGTGGTCGAAACCGTGGGCGTCGGAGCGCTGTGCGCGGCGGTGGCCTTTGGCGTCGGCGCGCTAGTCGGCGGGTAGGCATCGGCGGCGGATCACGCTAACTGTCGCGAAACGCCCCAGTCAGGAGCCCTGCCCCGTGCCTCGCGTCCTTATCACCGGAACCGCCGGTTTCATCGGCTTCCACCTTGCGCAGCTTCTGCTGAAGGACGGCTTCCGCGTGCATGGCTACGACGGCATGACGGATTACTACGACGTCGCCCTCAAGCGCCGCCGCCACGCGATCCTGCTGCAGAACGAGGGATTCTCCGCCACCGAGGGCATGCTGGAAGACGAGACGCTGCTGTGGCAGGTCGCGCGCGACTTCGCGCCCGACGTGATCGTCCACCTCGCCGGGCAGGCCGGTGTGCGCTATTCGCTGGAAGCCCCCCGCGCCTATCTGGACGCCAACGTGATCGGCACCTTCAATGTGATGGAGGCCGCGCGCGAGTTGAAGGTCGACCATCTGCTGATGGCCTCAACCTCGTCCGTCTACGGCGCGAACGAGGATATGCCCTATGCCGAGACCGACAAGGCCGACACCCAGCTGACGATCTATGCGGCGACCAAGAAAGCCAACGAGTCGATGTCGCACGCCTATGCGCATCTGCACGGCATACCGACGACGATGTTCCGCTTTTTCACCGTCTACGGGCCTTGGGGCCGGCCCGACATGGCGCTGTTCAAGTTCGTCGACGCGATCCTGAACGACCGGCCCATCGACATCTACAACCACGGCGAGATGTACCGCGACTTCACCTATGTCGAAGACCTCGTGCGCGGCATCCGCCTGCTGATCGACACGCCGCCCGAACGGCCCGCCGACGCGTCCGAGGTCGAGGACGGCGACAGCCTGTCCCCCGTCGCGCCGTGGCGGGTGGTGAACATCGGCAATTCGGACAAGGTGCGGCTTCTGGACTTCGTCGACGCCATCGAAGCGGAACTGGGCGTCCCGGCCCGGCGCAACATGATGGAAATGCAGCCCGGCGACGTGCCCGCCACTTGGGCCGACGCGACGCTGTTGCAGCGGCTGACGGGGTATCGCCCGCAAACGGATGTGCGCGAGGGGATCGCGGCCTTCGTCGCGTGGTATCGCGACTATTACGGGCGCTGAGGCGCGGATATTCGGCTGCTGGGGGGCTTTGCCCCCCGGCCCTGCGGGCCTCCCCCCAGGATATTTTCGGACCAAAGAAGACTGGGCGCTTTCAAATCCGGAAACGCGCCGCTAGCGTCCGCCCGTCTGAAGGGAGGAGCGGACATGGCTGACTTGCGCGTTGCCGTCATCGGCGCGGGGATCATCGGGGGCACCCACATCGCGACGCTGGGGCGAAGCCGGGGCATGGCGCTGTGCTGCGTCGTCGACCCGACCGAGGCCGGCGCGGCCCATGCCGCCGAGCGCGGCGTGCCGCACCACGCCGATGTCGAGGCGATGCTTGCAGCGGGTGGCGCCGACGCCGCCGTGGTCGCCACGCCGAACCACACCCATGTTCCGATCGCCACGGTGCTGCTGAAGGCGGGCATTCCGGTGTTGCTGGAGAAGCCCGTCGCGAACACGGTGGCCGAGGGCGAGGCGCTGCGCGCGGTGGCAGAGCAGACCGGCGTGCCGCTGCTGGTGGGCCATCACCGGCGCCACAACCCGATGGTGAAAGCCGCCCGCGCCGCGATCTCGGAGGGCCGGTTCGGCACGCTGGTGACCGCGAACGTGCAGGCGGTGATGGCGAAACCGCAGGCGTATTTCGACGTGAAATGGCGCACCCAGCCCGGCGCGGGCGGGGTGATGGCGATCAACCTGATCCACGAGATCGACCTGCTGCGTCACCTGTTCGGCGAGGTGTCGCGGGTGCAGGGCACGATCTCCAGCGCCGCGCGCGGGCTGGAGGTGGAAGACAGCGCCGCCGCGATCCTCGAGTTCGCCGATGGCGGCATCGCCAGCGTGGTGACCACCGACGCCGGCTGCGGGCCGTGGACCTATGACCTTGGCTCGGGCGAAAGCCCACGGC
This sequence comes from Psychromarinibacter sp. S121, assembly GCF_049801035.1. Classification (NCBI taxonomy): domain Bacteria; kingdom Pseudomonadati; phylum Pseudomonadota; class Alphaproteobacteria; order Rhodobacterales; family Paracoccaceae; genus Psychromarinibacter; species Psychromarinibacter sp. S121. The sequence goes on along the minus strand of NZ_JBNAGE010000001.1, from coordinate 1,089,819 downwards.
TGCCGGTGCATGACATCTACGCCCACAGCTATGCCGGGACGAAGGCGGGCATGTCGCTGCCGGACGCCGCGTTCTGGACCCACCCCGGAGCGCCGGACTGGTTCCAGAAAATGGAGCGCGGGCGGCTCGACTTCGCGCCGTCGGACCCGTTCGTGGGCCAGATGGAGCATTTCGGCGCGCTGGCGCGGGGCGAGGCCGAGCCGCTGGTGAGCTGTGCCGATGGTATCGCAAACATGGCGGTGATCGAGGCGATCCGCAGCTCGGCCGAAACCGGGCGCCCGGTCTCCCTTTGACCCGGCGCCGGCGGGCCCGTCCGGGTGTCGCATTTTTGCATGCGCCCTTTGAAAACGGCCCCGCGACAGGGCGTTAACCGTTCCGGAATCGGCAGTGGCGGGGCAAGTTCCGGTTGTCTGGGGAGACATGCGGATAGGGTAGAGATTGAACCCTGTTAAGGTGGCGGCCTGATCCGGGCCATGCCACCCGTGCGTCGCGCACCCGATCCGCGCCCTCCCCTTGCGCCGTTGATGATTTGCCGGGGACCCCGATGCGCATCTGTGTACTCGCGAAATGCCTTTCCGCCCTCGTGCTGTGCCTTGCCGCCGCCGTTTCGGCGCAGACGGCCGCGGCGCAGCCGACGCTGGCGACGGAATTCTCGCCGGACGAGATCGGCGCCGGGGGCACCTCGACCCTGACCTACACGATCACCAACGGCTCGGGCAGCCCGGTCACCGATCTTGCGTTCACCAACACCTTCCCGGCGGCGATCACCATCCAGACCCCGGCAAGCGCCGCGACAACCTGTACCGGCGGGACCCTGACCGCGCCTGCGGGTGGCGGCACCGTGACCTTATCGGACGGGACGGTTGCGGGCGGCGGGAGTTGCACCGTGACGGTACAGGTGACCGCCACCACCATCGGCGACCACACCAACCCCTCTGTCACGCTCAGCAGTTCGGCAGGCAGTTCGGCGAGCCTTGCGCATGACCTGACCGTCAGCGCCTCGGCGCCGGGATTCACCAAGACGCTGTCGCCCGCCTCAGTCGGGCTGAGCGACACCAGCACGGTGACCTACACCTTCGACAACACCGCAAGCGCCACCGCCGTCACCTATCTGTCATTTTCCGAGACGTTGCCCGCGGGGCTTGTGATCGAGTCGCCTGCGAACGTCACGAACACCTGCGGCGGTTTCAGCTCCACCATTTCGGCGCCTGCGGGCGGCGACACCTTCAGCGCGGCTGTGCAGGGTCTGAACACGCCCGCCTATTACGTGGTGCCGGCCGGCGCCAGCTGTACCGTCAGCTTCGACATCAAGACCTCGGCCTCCGGCACCTATGACCTGACCTCGTCCAGCCTGACCTACGGCATCAGCGGCAGCGGGTCGCAGATGCAGGCCGGGGCCTCGACCGCGGCGCTGACGGTGACGACGCCGCCCGCCGGTGTCGTGGGCCTGATCAAGGACTTCACCTCGAACACCGTCGCGCCGGGCGGCACGGTGGAGCTTGCGTTCACCCTGACCAACCCCAGCAGCAGCAGCGACGCCACCGGCGTCACCTTCACCGACGATCTCGACGCGATGCTGTCGGGCGCGGTGGTGACGGGGGCGCTGCCGAGCAATCCCTGCGGCGTAGGATCGGCGCTGAGCGGCAGTTCGCTGCTGACCCTGACCGGCGGCACCATTGGCGCGCGGGATGCGTGCTCTTTCACGGTGACGGTGCAGGTGCCGGGCGGCGCGGCGGCGGGCGACTATGTCAACACCACCAGCACCGTCAGCGCCACGATCGACGGCGCGGCGACCTCGGGCCCGGCGGACAGCGACACGCTGACCGTGCTCAGCGGCCAGCCCGGGACGCTGGCGAAGGCGTTCTCGCCCGACACGCTGGCGGCCGGCGACACCGGTCAGCTTGTCTATACCCTTGCCAACCCGAACGGGTCGCTGGCGCTGGGCGACCTCGCCTTTTCGGACAACGTCAATGACTTCGGGGCCAACGTGACGGTCACCGGGATCGCCACGACCTGCGGCGGCTCGGCCGCGCTGACCTCGGCGACCGAGTTCCAGCTGGTCTCGGGCGCACTGGCGGCCAGTGCCACCTGTACGGTGACGCTGGATTTCAGCCTTTCGGCCTCGACCCCGAACGGAACCTATGGCGGGACGAGTTCGGCGCTTACCGGCACCTTTCCCGACACCTCGAGCTTCGCCGGCAACGCCGCCTCGGGCACCGTGCTGGTCGGTCCGGGCGGCGATCTTGCCGGACTGACGCTGACCAAGACCTTCAACGCCGTTTCCGCTGGCGAGGGCACCACCGTCGCGATGAGCCTTGTGCTGAACAACAGCTCCGAGACGGTGTCGGCGACGCAGCTTTCCTTCACCGACGACCTCGATGCCTTCTACAGCGGCACGACGCTGGGATCGGTGCTGACCAACACCTGCGGCGGCTCGGTCGGCGGCAGTTCGACGCTTAGCTACACCGGCGGCACCGTCGCCCCCGATTCCACCTGCGAAATAGAGGTCGAGCTGTCGCTGGGCACCTCTGGCACCGGAAGTTTCCTAAACACGACCAGCAACCTGACCGCCGCTGCCGACAGTGGCGCGGCCTCGGAACTGACGGGCACCACCGCGTCCGACAGCCTGACGATCACCACCTACTCGGCGCTGGACCTGACCAAGGAGTTCATCGACGATCCGGCGGTTCCGGGCGGAACCGTCACGCTGCGGTTCTCGCTGACCAACCCGAACAGCGATGCAGGCGCCGCAGCCAGCAGCATCGTGTTCTCTGACAACCTGTCGAACACCATGAGCGGGCTTGCCGCAACCGGGCTTCCGGCCAGCGTCTGCGGCGGCACCGTGTCGGGCACCACCTCGCTTCTGTTCAGCGGCGGATCGCTGGCGCCGGGCGCAAGCTGCAGCTTCGACGTGACCCTTTCGGTGCCCGGGGGCGCGACGTCCGGAACCTATGGCAACACCACCAGCGGCATCGCGGCCACCATCGACGGCGCGGCCTATACCGGCGCGGCGGCTTCGGATCAGCTGGTGGTCGAGGCGGACCCGCTGTCGATCCTGTCCGACTTCACCGACAGCCCCGTCGTGGCGGGCGACACGGCCACGCTGGTCTACAGCTTCGAGAACACCAGCAGCGCGCAGGGCATCACCGGAGCCGCCTTCACCGACGCGATTTCGACGGCGATCCCCGGCGCCAGCTTCTCGGTCGCCGGCAACTCCTGCGGCGGCACGGTCAGCGGCAGCGGCACGGCAAGCTTCTCGGGCATCGACCTTGCGGCTTCGGCGACTTGTACGGTTACGCTGGAGGTCACGGTTCCCGGCGGCACCGCAACGGGCGATTACAGCACGACCCCCGCCACCGCGAGCTACGACTTCGGCGGCGCCTCGCTGACCGCGACGCCCGGCGGCGCCACGCTGACGGTGACCGACTTCGTCGCGCCGACCTTCACCAAGGCGTTCTCGGTCGAGGCCGAGGCCGCCGGGGCAGCCGTCGACGTGACCTTCTCGATCACCAACAACGACGCCAGTCCCCTGTCCGGGCTGGCATTCAGCGACGATCTGTCGGCCTTCCTGTCGGGCACCGTCGCGACCTCGCTGCCGTCGACGCCCTGCGGCGCGGGGTCCGCCATCTCGGGTACGTCGCTGCTGACCCTGACCGGCGGCACACTGGCGGCGTCGGGCACGTGTTCCTTCACGGTTTCGCTGCTGCTGCCCGCCGGTGCCACGCCCGGGAGTTACGGCAACACCACCAGCGACCTTACCAGCAACGGCCTGACCATCGCGTCGGGCGCGTCCGACAGCCTTGAAATCCTGCCGCCGCCTTCCTTCGCCAAGGCCTTCGCACTGGCGACCGTTGATCTGGGCGAGACGACGACGATGACGCTGACCATCGACAACGCGGCATCGGGCTATGCTGCGACCGCGCTGGACGTCACCGACAACCTGCCCGCCGGCATGGTCGTCGCCACCCCGCCCAACGCCTCGACCACCTGCACCGGCGGCACGCTGACGGCGGTGGCGGGGGCCGGAACCCTGTCGTACTCCGGCGGCACGGTGGCCGGCGCGGCGGCCTGCACCGTCTCGGTCGACGTCACCGGCACGACGGCGGGCGCCCTGACGAACACCACAGGCGATCTGACGTCGAGCCTTGGCAACTCTGGCGCGGCCAGCGCGACGCTGACGGTCAACGCCGCCATCGCCCCGACGCTGACCAAGGCTTTCGCGGTCTCGGGCGCGGATGAGGGCGAGACGGTGAACATGACCCTGACCGTCGCCAACCCCAACGCCTTTGTCGCGGTGGGCAGCATCAGCCTGACCGACACCTTCCCCGCCGGGCTGGAAGCTGCTGGAGCACCCTCGGGCGACGCTTTCTGCGTCGGCGGCAGCTTTGCGGGCGGCGACGGCGACCTTGCGATCTCGTGGACCGGCGGCAGCATCGATGCGGGCGAGACCTGCACCGTGACCGTCGCGGTCCGTGTCACCGGCACCGCGGACGTGACCAATACGGCAGAGCTTACTTCTGACGCCAACGCCACCCCGGTCGACGCCAGCGACACGCTGCTGGTCAATGCGGGCGCGCTGCCGACGCTGGCCAAAAGCTTCTCGGAAACCGGCGTCACGCAGGGCGAGGCCCTGACCATGACGGTCGAGATCGGCAACCCCAACGCCTTCGTCGACATCGCCGACCTCGACATGACGGACGCCTTCCCGGCCGGGCTGGAAATCTCGACCGACGCGGTCGGGGACGCCACCTGTTCGACCGGCGCGCTGACCGGCGCGGCGGGCGATACCGCGCTGTCGTGGACCGGCGGCGTGCTGGCGGCGGGCGAGACCTGCACCATCACCGTGGGCGTCACCGTCACCGGCGACAGCAGCCTGAGCAACACCGCCGAACTGGTGTCCGAGCGCAACGCGACCGCGATCCCCGCCACCGCCGCGCTGGCGGTGTCTCCGGCGGGCGCGCCGCTGCTGACCAAAAGCTTCTCGCAGGGCACCGCCACGCAGGGCGAGACGCTGACGATGACGCTGGCGGTCGAGAACGCGAACGACTTCGCCACTGTCACCGACATCGACCTGACCGACGCCTTCCCCGCCGGGCTGGAGATCGCCACCGCCGCCTCGGGCGACGCGACCTGCGCCAGCGGCACTCTGGCGGGTGATGCGGGCGACACCCAGCTTGACTGGACCGACGGCGTTCTTGCGCCGGGCGAGACCTGCACCATCACCGCCGACGTCACCGTCACCGGCGGCAGCGACCTTACGAACACGGCCGAGATGACGTCCAGCGCGAACGCCGCCCCGGTCAGCGCGAACGCCAGCCTCACCGTGACCGGCGGCAGCGGCCCGGACCTGACCAAGGCGTTCTCCGAAACCACCGCCGAGGTCGGGCAGGAAGTCACGATGACCCTGACCCTGTCGAACCCGAACAATTTCCTCGACCTGACCGGCATCGACCTGACCGACACTTTCCCCGCCGGGCTTGAGATCACCACCGGTGCTGCGGGCGACGCGGGCTGCACCGGCGGCACGCTGACCGGCGTGGCGGGCGGCACCTCGGTCGACTGGAGCGGCGGCAGCATCGGCATCGGCGAGACCTGCACCATCACCGCGGGCGTCACCGGCACCGCCACCGGGTCGGTCACCAACTCTGCCGAAGTCACGTCGATCTACAACGCCGCCGCCACGCAGGCGCTGGCGACGATCACCTTCGTCGACAAGCTGCCGCCCGAGCTGACCAAGACCTTCTCGGCCTCGGCTGCGGTTCAGGGCGAGACGCTGACGCTGACCCTTGCGGTCACCAACCCGAACAGCTTCTCGGAACTGGACGGCGTGGCGCTGTCCGACACCTTCCCGGCGGGCCTTGTGCTGGCCACCGACGCCACGGCGGACGCGGGCTGTACCGGCGGCACGTTGACCGGCGCCGCGGGCGAAACCGCGATCGGCTGGACCGGCGGCACGCTGGCCACCGGCGCGACCTGTACCGTGACCGCCGAGGTGACGGTGACGGGCACCACCGACCTGACCAACACCGCCTCTGTCACCACGACCACCTTCCCGACGGCGTTGGACGCCAGCGCCGCGCTGACCGTCACCGCCGCCCCGCCGCCGGGCTTCGCGATGGCCTTCTCGCCCGCGATCATTCCGCAGGGCAGCACCACCCGCGTGACCTTCACGCTGGACAACAGCGGCGCGCTGATCGACGCCGACACCGCCGCCTTCGCCGCCACCTTCGACAGCGCGCTGGTGCTGGCCGCCGATCCGGCCGTCTCGAACAGCTGCACCGGCGGCACCGTGACCGCTGCGGCGGGCACAAGCAGCCTGTCGCTGTCCGGCGCCACGATCCCGGCGGGCGACAGCTGTGAGATCGGCGTCACCGTCACGGGCACCACGGTCGGCACCTTCGCCGAAACCGCCGGGCCGCTGACCACGTCGCTGGGCGCCAGCGGCAGCGCGAGCGCAACGCTCGAGGTCGAGGCCGTCACCGGCGGCACCGTGACCTTCATCCAGCGCGCCGACCCGGACGGAACCTTCAGCTTTACCTCGGCCGAGGCGCTGCTGAACTTCTCGATCGTCACCAGCGGCGGCAATGGCAGCTATGGCCCCGTTACCCTTGCGCCCGGCAGCTACACCGTTGTGCAATCGCGGCCCGCGGGCTTCGGCAACTCGGCCATCTCCTGCTCTGACGCCGACAGCTCCGCCACCGCGCAAAGCGGCGAGATCGTGCTGGACGTCGCGGCCGGAGAGGCGATCACCTGCACCCTCACCTCGGTCCAGACCGACACCAAGACCGTCGAGACCATCAACCGGTTCCTGTTCCGCCGCGCCGACCTGCTGCTGGCCTCTGAACCGGACATGGCCCGCCGCATCGACCGGCTGACCCGCGGCTTCGGCAACGCCAGCGCGCTGCGCTTCGCGACGGGCGACGTGATGTCCTTCTCGCCCTTCAACTTCGACCCGATGTCGCTGCGGTCGGACACCATCAACGTCTCGGGCAGCCTGCTGACGATGCGGCAGGCGGGAGCGAGCCTGAAACTGGCCCACGGCGCGACCAGCGACACCGCCTTTGTGTCGAACTACCGCTGGGACGCGTGGTTCGAGGCGCAGTTCAAGAAATTCGACGACAGCGAGGGCGAGGGCCGCTTTGGAGTCGTCTACTTCGGCGCCGACTATCTGGTGACCGACAGCGTGCTGGTCGGCCTGATGACCAGCATCGACATGATCACCGAGGAATCGCCCGCGAACGACACCACCGTCTCGGGCGGCGGCTGGATGATGGGCCCCTACATGACCGCGCGGCTGGCGCCGAACCTGTATTTCGACGCGCGCGTCGCGGCGGGGACGTCGACCAACAAGATCAGCCCGTTCAACACCTACACCGACAGCTTCCGCACGTCGCGCTGGATGGCGCAGATGAGCCTGACCGGCGACTACCGCAAAGGGCCGTGGACGATCCGCCCGAACGCCTCGCTGTCCTATTTCCAGGAGACACAGGACGGCTATGTCGACGGGCTGGGCGTGACGATCCCCAGCCAGACCATCGCGCTGGGTCAGGCGCGGTTCGGGCCGACCATCGCGGGCAACTTCGTCACCGACGGCGGCCTGTCCTATCGCCCCTATTTCACGCTTGAAGCGATCTACAACATGGGCACGACGATGGGTGTCACGCTGGCCGACGACTCGCCCAACTCGGACGGCTGGCGCGGACGGTTCCAGACCGGCGTCAGCTTCGCGATGCCCGAGGGCGCGTCGCTGTCGCTGGGCGCAAGCTATGACGGCCTGTTCCGCGACGACTATGAAACGCTGGGCTTCAGCTTCAAATTCGAGATCCCGCTGGCGATCACGAAGGCGGAGTGATCCGGGCGGGTGGTTCGCCTGCTTCCGGCCTGTGCGTCGCGTCTTCACCGGCGAAGCCATAGCGTGCCCTGCCCGCCCGTTTCGACCGGTACAGCGCCGCGTCGGCGTCTTGCAGCATCCGGTCGGGATCGGGGCGCGGATAGTCCTGACTGAGCGCGATGCCGATGCTTCCCGAAATCTCGCACCGGGCGCCGTCATATTCCACCGGCTCGGACAGCCGCCGCAGCAGGCGCGAGGCGATGCGGGCCAGCCGGCGGCGTTCGGTCAGGCGGTAGAAGATCAGCACGAACTCGTCCCCGCCCACACGCGCCACGGTGTCCGCCTCGCGCGTTTCCTCGCGCAGGATCGCGGCGACCTGTTGCAGCACATGGTCGCCCGCGGCGTGGCCGCGCGTGTCGTTCACCGCCTTGAACCGGTCGAGGTCGAGATGCATCAGCGCGAACGCCTCGCGCGAGGCGGCATAGCGCTGCAACGCCATGTCCAGCGCGCGCCGGTTCCGCAGCCCGGTCAGCGTGTCGCTGTGCGCCTGTTCCACCGCCGCGCTTTTCGCCCCGTCCAGCCGAAGCGTCAGGCGGCGCAGATCGGCCTGCACGGCGGCGTTCGCCTCGACCAGATACAGCATTTCCACCGTCAGGTCGGTGGGCGCGAAGTCGGCGCCGGTCAGATCGTAGGCCGCCAAAGCCTCGACCGCGCCGATGCCGAAGGACAGGTTGATCAGCATGCCGCCGTCGGGCAGCGCCTGACCGTGCCCCTTGAACGCGGTGCGCGGCTGGTCGCGGAAGGCCATCACCAGCGGCGCGCCACAGGCCGCGCGCAGGTCGGCGAAAGACCCGACGCCGCGCGGGCGGCGCGGTTCGAACACCTCAAGCAGGCGGCGCCCTGCCAGCGGCGCGTCGGGCCTTAACTTGGCCAGCGTCGGCCCAGCGTGGCGGATGTGGCCCGAAGCGGCGACGGTCAGCGACATCGGCATGAACAGGTCGACCGCGTCGGCGTCCAGCACCACGGCCCCGTCCGGTGCAGGACCCTGGACCGAGGGGATCATCCCGCCTTCAGCCTTAGATCGAACCGCCGCCCCGCGCTGAACGCGGGCTCTGCCAGCCGGATGCTTACGATCTCGCAGGCGGCGGCGCGTCCCTTGTGTTCCAGCAAGACCAGCGCGCCGTAATCGTCGGCCATCGCCCGCAGCATACCCACCATCACATGCCCGAACCCGGGCACATAGTGGGTGACCGTCAGCGTATAGTCGCCGCTGTCATGTTCGCGCAGGTCCAGCACCGGCAGTTCAAGGTCGGGCACGGCCAGCCGCGCGCGTTCGGGCAATTCCTCAAGCGAGTACAGGAAGTCGTGGAAGTCCGGGCCGCAGAACCGCAACAGCCTGCGGACCACCTGCATCGCCGGGTGCGCGACAAGGTAGGTTCCCAGATCCTCCAGCAACGTCTCGCGCGGCTTGCCAAGATGCTGGCTGGCAGCGCTCAGCACCTCTGGCGTGCGGGTCTCGCGGTTGGGCATCATCGCCTCGAACCCCTCGGGGTCGAGCCCCGCGGCCTTCGCCACATCCTCCCACACCGGGCGGCCATAGGTGTCTTCGAGAAAACACTGGATCGACCGGATGATCATCCCGTGCATCGCCACGCCTCGCATCGTCTGTCGCGGCAAGGCTAGTCGACAGGATTTAACAAACCTTCAATCCGGTCCCGCCCCGGCCCGATCACGGCAGGATCAGCACCTCGGCCCCGCCCAGATCGAGCGACCGCAACGCCGGTTCGCCCACGGTCACCGAGCCATCCAGCACCCGGTCCAGCGTGGCGGGCGCAAGGTCGACCGGCGCGCCCCGCAGGAAGCGCAGCGCCTGAAACCCCTCGGCGTTCAGCGCGGTCAGGCTGATGTTGCCCGCCGCGTTCATCGTGAACAGGATCGCCTCGTCGCCCGGCACCTCCGGCAGCAGGTCCGCGAACAGCACCACGCAGCCCGGATTGCCGCCCGGCGTTCGGCGTCCGCAGGCCGATAGCCACGTCGACAACTGCGGCATCGCCGCGCCCGCCAGAAGCGCCGGGTCCAGCCGCCGCCCCTCTGGCGCCACGGCCACGGCCGAGACGATCTCTACGATCCGCGCATTGGTCGCATCGGTCGCGGTGGTCTCGCGGTCGGCCGCGTCGAAGTCCCAGCGGTACGACGCCGTTTCTAGCCGCGCCAGCCGCGCGTCCAGCACGTCAGCGTCGTCACCCGCCGCCGCCCGCAGCCGGTCCAGCGCCGCCTCGCCCGCCAGCCCCAGTTCGCGTCCGATGAACCACAGGTCCAGCGCCTCTGCCCCGACCTTGCCCGAGGCATAGCGCGCCACCTGATTGCGGGCCGACAGCGACTCGGCGTTCAGCACCGGGGTCAGCCACAGCGCCGCCAGCCCGATCACCGCCAGCGCCATCGCGATGTTGGCGCGGCGGATACGCTCCATCCAGTCCCGGCGAAGGATCACGGCGGCGGTGTACAGCACGCCATAGCCCATCCCCACGGCCCCGGCGCAGGCCGCCGCGATGCGGTCCGGGCTCCAGCCATAATCCGACACCCGCAGCCACACCGCATACAGCGCCAGCCCCGACAGCAGCGGGATCGCCACCGCCAGCGCCTGCGACGACAGGCGCAACAGGCCCGCGTCCGCCGCCTCGGCATCCTCGCGGTCGATGACGGCCGTGATCAGCGTCGCGATCCCCACCGCCATCGCCAGCAGCACCGCCGCCGCCGACAGCCCGCCGAACAGGTCCGACAGCCCCCGAAGCGGCAACGCGCCAAGAAACACCACCGTCACCACCAGAACCACCGGCACCAGCAGCCGCAGCAGCCGCAGGATCAGGAAGGGCGAGATATAGTCCGACAGCTCCGCCACCACCGCCAGCGCCAGTCCCAGCGCCGCACCGGTCAGGACCGGGGGCATGAAGTCGATGTCCAGAATGTCCTCGATGATCTCCAGCCCGACCAGCCCCAGCAGCGCGTCCGACAGGAACAGCACCGCCCAGAAGGCGCCGGTGAAGATCCACGCCGCCGCATAGCGCACCGCGATGTCCCACGACTGCCGGAACAGCGCGGGATAGCTGCGCCATCGCTCTCCGGGGCGGAACCCCACGATCAGGAACGGCAGCGTCAGGAACACGATCAGACCGAAGGCCACCAGCGGATGCCCAGGTTCGAGGAAATCGTCGATCTCGGCGTGACGCAGGCTGGCCCATGTCAGCAGCCCCGCCGCCGGCACCGAGACCAGCGCCGCCACCGCCACCGCCGCCCGCAGCGCCAGCGCGCCCGAGGCCGCCAGCAGCGCGAAGAAGAACGCCCCGAACCCCGCCGTCAGGAAAAGCACCAGCCGGTCGCTGTCCACGAGGTCGGGAAGCTCGTCCACAAGGAACCATCCCGCCATCCCCGCCAGCGCGCCGACGCCCGTCATAAGCGCCCGCCGCCCCACGATCCCGCCCGCCGGATCCGCCGCCATCGTCATCTTGCGTACCCTTTCTGTGGCCCGCACCGTCCTGCCAGACAGCCTAGACCACCCGGATGGCGCATGTAAGGCGCGCCACAGCGCCGCGTTCCCCTTCCCCTTGGCCCGCACCCGCGCTAAGTGATGGCCGATTTTCGGAAAGCGGGATGCCCACGATGCCCATGGAAAAGACCTTCGACGCCAACGACGCGGAACCCCGGATCTACGCCGCTTGGGAACAGACCGGCGCTTTCGCCGCCGGCGCCAACGCGTCGCGGCCCGAGACCTTCTCCATCGTGATCCCGCCGCCGAACGTGACCGGCGCCCTGCACATGGGCCACGCCTTCAACAACACGCTTCAGGACATCCTGATCCGCTGGCACCGGATGCGCGGCTTCGACACGCTGTGGCAGCCCGGCACCGACCACGCGGGCATCGCCACCCAGATGGTGACCGAACGCGAAATGGCGCTGAGCCAGGAACCCACCCGGCAGGAGATGGGCCGCGAGAAGTTCCTTGAACGGGTCTGGCAGCAGAAGGTGAAATCGCGCGGCACCATCATCGGCCAGTTGAAGCGGCTGGGCGCGTCCTGCGACTGGGACCGCGAGGCCTTCACCATGGGCGGCGCGCCGGGCGATCCCGAGCCGACCGAGCAGAACTTCCACGACGCCGTGATCAAGGTCTTCGTCGACATGTACGACAAGGGCCTGATCTATCGCGGCAAGCGGCTGGTGAACTGGGATCCGCATTTCGAGACCGCGATCTCGGACCTCGAGGTCGAAAGCACCGAAACCAACGGTCATATGTGGCACTTCAAGTACCCGCTGGCCGGTGGCGAGACCTACGAGTACGTCGAGAAGGACGAGGACGGAAACGTCACCCTGCGCGAGACGCGGGACTATATCTCGATCGCCACGACGCGCCCGGAAACGATGCTGGGCGATGGCGCTGTCGCGGTTCATCCATCGGATGAACGTTACGCCTCAATCGTCGGGAAACTCTGTGAAATCCCGGTTGGCCCGAAGGAACATCGCCGCCTGATTCCGATCATCACCGACGAGTACCCGGACCCGACGTTCGGCTCGGGCGCGGTTAAGATCACCGGCGCGCACGACTTCAACGACTATGGCGTCGCACAGCGCGGCAACATCCCGATGTACCGCCTGATGGACACCAAGGGCCACATGCGCAACGACGGCGACGACTATGCCGCCTGCGCGACCCGTGCGCAGGAGATCGCGAACGGCGCGGCCTTCACCGGCGCCGAGGTCGATACGCTGAACCTTGTCCCCGACGACCTGCGCGGTCTCGACCGGTTCGAGGCACGGAAGGCGGTGGTCGAACAGATCACCTCGGAAGGACTTGCGGTGATGACCGTCGCCAGCGACCCGAGGCTGGGCAAGCCTGCGGTGAAGCCGGATGACGAAGGCGCGAACGAGGCTGTCCCGCTGGTCGAGGCGAAGCTGATCATGCAGCCCTTCGGCGACCGCTCCAAGGTCGTCATCGAGCCGATGCTGACCGACCAGTGGTTCGTCGACGCCGAGAAGATCGTCGGCCCGGCCATCGACGCGGTGCGCACCGGCGAGGTCGAGATCCTGCCGGAACAGGACAAGAAGGTCTATTTCAACTGGCTTGAGAACATCGAACCGTGGTGCATCTCGCGCCAGCTGTGGTGGGGCCACCAGATCCCGGTCTGGTACGGGCTGGACCTGTCCGGCGAGGGCTTCCGCGACGACGAAAGCGACGGCGCGCTGGACGAGGTCGAGATCGGCCGCCTGCTGATCGAGCAGGCCCTGCTGCGCGGTGACGAACGTCACCACTGCGGCCCGGACTTCGCCCACGTCCAGGGTCAGTTCAACGATGTGCTGGCCACCCTGCCCACGCCGCTGAACCACGCCATCGTGGTCGAGGTCGAGGACCGCGCCTCGGCGCGTCAGCTGCTGGCCGAAAGCCTTGCGGAATACAACGTCACGCAGGATCCGACCAAGCTGGTCTATCCGATCTGGCGCGACCCGGACGTGCTGGACACGTGGTTCTCGTCCGGGCTTTGGCCGATCGGCACGCTGGGCTGGCCGGAACCCACGGACGAGTTGAAGAAATACTTCCCCACCTCGGTTCTCGTCACCGGCTTCGACATCATCTTCTTCTGGGTCGCCCGGATGATGATGATGCAATACGCCGTGGTCGGGCAGAAACCCTTCGACACCGTCTATGTCCATGCGCTTGTTCGCGACGAGAAGGGCAAGAAGATGTCCAAGTCGCTGGGCAACGTGCTGGACCCGCTGGAACTGATCGACGAGTACGGCGCCGACGCGGTGCGGTTCACGCTGACCTCGATGGCGGCGATGGGGCGCGACCTGAAGCTGTCGACCTCTCGCATCGCGGGCTACCGGAACTTCACCACGAAGATCTGGAACGCGGTCCGGTTTGCCGAGATGAACGGCGTGTACGAGAACTATGTCCCGCTGGCCGCCGCCCCCACGGCGACAGCCACCGCGAACCGCTGGATCATCGGCGAGACCGCCCGTATCCGCGAGACCGTCGACGCCGCGCTGGATGCGTTCCGCTTCAACGACGCCGCAAACGCGCTGTATGCCTTCACATGGGGCAAGGTCTGCGACTGGTATGTCGAGTTTGCCAAGCCGCTTCTGGACAGCCCGGACGCCGCTGTCGTGGCCGAAACCCGCGCGACGATGGGCTGGGTGCTGGACCAGTGCCTGATCCTGCTGCATCCGATCATGCCCTTCATCACCGAGGAACTGTGGCAGTCGACCGTCAAGCGCGACGGAATGCTCGTCCACGCCGATTGGCCGGCCTACAGCACCGCCGAGCTTCTGGACCCGGCAGCGGATACCGAGATGAACTGGGCGATCTCGCTGATCGAAGCGGTCCGGTCCGCGCGCGCGCAGATGCACGTCCCGGCCGGTCTGCAGGTGCCGATCCTGCAGGTTCAACTGGACGACGCGGGCCGCGCCGCGTGGACCAACAACGAGGCGCTAATCACCAAGCTCGCGCGCATCGACTCGCTGACCGAGGTGGCCGAGATGCCCAAGGGCGCGATCACCATCGCGGTCGAGGGCGGCCTGTTCGGGCTGCCGCTGGCCGACATCATCGACGTGGGCGAGGAAAAGGCGCGGCTGGAAAAGACGCTGGGCAAGCTGGAAAAGGAAATCCGCGGGCTGGCCGGGCGGCTGTCGAACCCCAAGTTCGCCGAAAGCGCGCCGGAAGAGGTGGTCGAGGAAACCCGGGACAACCTTGCCGCCCGCGAGGACGAGGCCGCCAAGCTGCGCGAGGCGCTGTCGCGGCTGGCCGAGGTCGCCTGATCCACACGGACCGGACGCCGCCATGCGTGGCGTCCGGGTCCGCCTTGCAGGGCGCGTCCTTGCAATCGCCCCTTGGCGCGGTCATCTTCCCTATGACCGCAAGGGGGACCATCCCATGCCGAGAAACTGGGCCGATCTGGCCGAGCAACGTATCCGCAAGGCAGAGGCCGAGGGCCAGTTGAAGGGTCTCTCCGGCGAGGGGAAGCCGCTTCCCGACCGTCCCGGCGACGCCTTTATCGACCCCGGCGACGCGGTGGGACACCGCATCATGGCCGAGGCCGGTGCGCTTCCCGAGGAACTGAAACTGAAGCGGTTGGTCGACGCCGCGCGCGAAGAGCTGGCGGCGATCACCGATCCGGACCAGCGCAAGACGGCGATGGCGAAGCTGGCCGAATTGCAGATGAAACATTCCATCGCGCAGGAAGCGCGGCGGAAGTTCCTTCGCTAGCCGCGCACCCTACTCTGCCGCCTGTTCCGCTGCCGCCGCCTCGGCCTCGATCTGGGCGGCCTTCTTCTCGACCTCTTCGACGATGTGATCGACCATCTGGTCGTTCGACATCTTGTGGCTTTGCTTGCCGGCAAGATAGACCATGCCGCTGCCCGCACCGCCGCCGGTAAACCCGACGTCGGTCATCAGCGCCTCGCCCGGGCCGTTCACCACGCAGCCGATGATCGACAGGCTCATCGGCGTCTTGATGTGTTCCAGCCGCTTTTCCAGCACCTCGACCGTCTTGATCACGTCGAAGCCCTGCCGCGCGCAGGACGGGCACGAGATGATGTTCACGCCGCGATGGCGCAGGCCCAGCGACTTCAGGATCTCGTAGCCGACCTTCACCTCTTCCACCGGGTCGGCCGACAGCGAGACGCGCAGCGTGTCGCCGATGCCCATCCACAGCAGGTTGCCCAGACCGATGGCCGACTTGATCGTGCCGGACATCAGGCCGCCCGCCTCGGTGATGCCAAGGTGGATCGGCGCGTCCGTCGCCTCTGCCAGCGACTGATAGGCGGCAGCGGCAAGGAACACGTCCGACGCCTTCACCGAGATCTTGAACTCGTGGAAATCGTTGTCCTCAAGGATCTTGATGTGATCCATGCCCGACTCCAGCATCGCGTCGGGGCACGGCTCGCCGTATTTCTCCAGCAGGTGCCGTTCCAGCGACCCGGCGTTCACGCCGATGCGGATCGAACAGCCGTGGTCCTTGGCGGCGCGGATCACCTCTTTCACCCGCTTCTCGTCCCCGATGTTGCCGGGGTTGATCCGCAGGCAGGCGGCGCCGGCCTCGGCGGCCTCGATCGCGCGCTTGTAGTGGAAATGGATGTCCGCGACGATCGGCACCGGGCTTTCCTTCACCACCTCGCGCAGCGCGGCCGTCGCCGCCTCGTCGGGGGTAGAGACGCGCACGATGTCGGCGCCCGCCTCGGCGCAGGCCAGCACCTGCGCGACGGTCGCCTTCACATCGGAACTGTCGGTGTTCGTCATCGTCTGGACCGAGATCGGCGCGTCGCCCCCGACGGGGACTGTGCCGACCATGATCTGACGGGATTTCCGGCGATAGATGTTCCGCCAGGGGCGGACGGGGTTCAGCGACATGGGAAAGGGTCCTCTGGTCCCGGGAATTCACGCCTGAGTTAGGACGGATGCGCCTGTGACGCAATGGACAATGGCGTGAATGCGACGGCGGGCGACCGCGGGGCCGCCCCTTGGTCCGTCAGTCGGCGGCGACCACCGGTTCAAGGCTGGCCACGATGCGGGCAAGCTCGCTGTTCCGGGTCAGGTCGGCCACGGCATAGGTCGCCGTCAGATCGCCGGC
Source organism: Psychromarinibacter sp. S121 (assembly GCF_049801035.1). Classification (NCBI taxonomy): domain Bacteria; kingdom Pseudomonadati; phylum Pseudomonadota; class Alphaproteobacteria; order Rhodobacterales; family Paracoccaceae; genus Psychromarinibacter; species Psychromarinibacter sp. S121. Next base: position 1,073,373 of record NZ_JBNAGE010000001.1, on the reverse strand, counting down.
CCCCAGCGCGATGCCCTTCACAACGCCACCGCCCGGCCCGGCCGGTCCGTAGGTCTGGCCCGCCACCACGAAATAGACAGAGCCAGCGTTGCCAGCGCGCAGCGTCGGCGCCTCTTCGGTCTGCGGCAGAACGTACTGTTCGCCCGCGTCGAGGATCTTCTCGAACAGGACGGTGCCATCTGCGCCGCGCACCCGCACCCACGACGGGGTGACGGCGAACATCACCACGGCGGGCGCCACGTCTTCGACCACCTTGACGCCAGAGGCATCGGCCACGGTCACCGGCTCGGCAGAGGTCGGCACCGGGTTCTTCACCTCGGCCACGACCGGCGCGCTGGGTTCGGCGGGCTTCTCGGACACGAGGCCCGCGTAGTTGCCGGTGTTGCGCGGATCGAGCGTCGCGATCGGCCCGTCCCGTGCGGTCAGCACCGGCACTTCCAGCGCCTGCGGACGGTAAAGACGGTCCAGCGCGTCGGCGGGCGGAGGTTCCAGCCCGGCGGTTTCGGTTTCCGGCAGCGACATCGTGGGCGCCAGCGGGTCCACGTCGGCCACGACGCCGGGCGTCTGGTCGACGGGCGTCAGCTGCACCTTCTGCATCTGCTGCAGCACCGACCAGCCGCCATAGCCAAGCCCGGCCACCAGCAGCGCCAGCACCGTCAGCGACCCAAGCGCGCCCGGCTCGACGCGCGACAGGATGCCCTCGGCATGCGGCGTGAACGGTGTGTTGGGGTTCTTGAACGGATCGGCGGATACGGTGCCGCGCACCGCGCCTTCGGGTTTGCGGGCCTTCGGAGCGCTCGCCTTAGGGGAGAGTCCGTGGGTAACCTCGAAATGCCCTTCCTCGCAGAAGCGGGCATAGCACCACTCCGGGTCAAGCTGGAGGTACCGCGCGTAGGACCGCACGTAGCCAGCCACGAACCCCGGCGTCTCGAACGCCGACGGATCGGCGTTTTCGATGGCCGCGATGTAGCTTGCCTTGATCTTGAGTTCCCGCTGGACGTCGAGAAGCGATTTGCCGAGCGTTGCCCGCTCGCCTCTCATCACGTCGCCCAGGCGAACCTCGAAGTCGTCAAACCCGCGTGGGCCGTTTAGCGCTTCGTTGGATTCACCCGGTGGTGGAGCTGTCCGCCGCCCGATCATGCCCCGTTATAGTCCTTTTGACGTTTCCCGGACCACCCTGATTCGCCCCAGTAGTCCCGCCTTGGTTACACGCTAACACATCCTCGCGAGCAATGCACAATTAGAACATTCAGGCGGACAGCTCGGCACGATTCAGCGCACAGTGGGACCAGAGGGCGTCCAGCCCCCTGACAAGGCGGTCCATCTCGTCGGGACCGTGGACCGGCGACGGGGTGAACCGAAGCCGTTCCGTGCCGCGCGGCACGGTGGGGAAGTTGATCGGCTGGACGTAGATGCCGTGGTCTTCCAGCAGCATGTCCGAGATCATCTTGGTGTGGACCGGGTTGCCCACGATGACCGGCACGATGTGGCTGCCGTGATCGATGAACGGAAGCCCCAGCGCGCGCAGGCGGGTCTTGAGGATCTTCGCCTGTGTCTGGTGCTTGTCGCGCAGCGCCTGATCGGTCTTCAGGTGACGGACCGACGCGGCCGCCCCGGCTGCAACCGCCGGTGGAATGGACGTCGTGAAGATGAAGCCCGGCGCATAAGACCTGATGGCGTCGCACATTTTCTCGCTGGCCGCGATATAGCCGCCGTGCACCCCATAGGCTTTGCCCAGCGTGCCGTTGATGATGTCCAGCCGATGCATCAGGCCGTCACGTTCGGCGACGCCGCCACCGCGCGGGCCGTACATGCCCACCGCGTGCACCTCGTCGAGGTAGGTCAGCGCGTTGAACTCGTCAGCAAGGTCGCAGATCGCCTCGATCGGGCCAAAGTCGCCGTCCATCGAATACACCGACTCGAAGGCGATCAGCTTCGGCGCCTCGGGGTCGTCGGCTTCCAGCTTGGCGCGCAGATCGGCAAGGTCGTTGTGCTTGAAGACACGCTTCGCCCCGCCGTTGCGGCGGATGCCCTCGATCATCGAGGCGTGGTTCAGCTCGTCCGAATAGGTGATCAGGCCCGGGAACAATTTGGGCAGAGTGCTCAGCGTTGCATCGTTCGCGATATAGGCAGAGGTGAACAGCAGCGCGGCTTCCTTGCCGTGCAGGTCCGCAAGCTCGGCCTCGAGTCGTTTGTGGTAGACCGTCGTGCCCGAAATGTTGCGCGTGCCGCCCGACCCGGCGCCGGTGGCGTCGATGGCTTCGTGCATCGCCTGAAGCACGACAGGGTGCTGGCCCATGCCAAGATAGTCGTTGCCGCACCACACGGTGACCGGTTGCTCGGATCCGTCCGGCTTCGTCCATGTGGCGTGCGGGAAGTTCCCCCGCTTGCGTTCGATGTCGATGAAGGTCCGGTACCGTCCTTCATCGTGAAGCCGCTGCAGCGCTGCGTCGATGTGGGCCGAGTAGTCCAACGTGATTCCCCTCGGGTCTTCTTGGTTTTGTTCTAATTAAAGGCTCGCGGCCCATAATCCAACAAAAGGTCTAGCGGGTGATACCATTTGCCACCCTGATCTGGATCAATCCGAAACGACCACGGCGCAATCGTCGGCGCCGACCGTGTCCTGACAGGCAGAAAGCGCTTTCAGATCAGCAGCTTGACCCGTTCCAACGCCGAAGGCGCCGGTGGTTGCCGAGATCGCGAAAGCGGTTTCTTCCCCTGCGGCCCGCATCTTGGCGAAGGCGCGCGTCGCGTCCTGCGACAGCTGGAAAGCGCGCGGCGCATACCCTGACGGGAACAGTTGCAGGGCCAGGATGCAGGCCCCGGCGTCGGGGCTGCGCATCGCCTCGCAGGCCAAAAGAGCGGTGCGGCTGGCGGTTTCGACGTCGTGGTAATTGAACGCGCCCTGCAGCGATTCCGACATGATCCCGTCGCCGGGCGCAAAGGCGATGGCGCCGTAGTAGGTGAAACCGTTGCTTTCCACCAGCAGGCGCAGCGTCTGGTCTTCTTCCGGCGACAGCCCTGCCCGCGGGTTGATCGCCACCCGCGCCGCGTCCGCGCTGAACAGCATCTCTTCGGCGGCATCGCCACCGATGGGCTGCGCCGCGGCGGCCGCCGGAAGGGCTGCGGCGGCAAGAATGGCTAGGGCGGTTGATCGCATGGTGCGCTCCGTCGGTCTTGGCTGTCTCTGTCGCCGGGCAACCTAGCGCGCCCAGAGGGTTTTAGCCACCCGCCCCGCTCTGGACAGCGGTCACGAGGCTGCTAGCCTCCGGCGCCGAAAGACCACCCAAAGGAGCCCTCCCATGAGTCTCGACGCCGTCCTTTCCCGCATCGACGCGGACCTGCCCGCGGCGCTGGACCGCCTGAAGGCGCTGATGCGCATTCCCTCGATCTCGACCGACCCGGCGTACAAGGCGGAATGCGCCCGCGCCGCGAACTGGCTGGTCGAGGATCTGGAATCGCTTGGCGTCAAGGCCGAGACCCGCCAGACCCCCGGCCACCCGATGGTCGTGGGCCACATCGATGGCGACGGCCCGCACCTGATGTTCTACGGCCATTATGATGTGCAGCCTGTCGATCCGCTGGAGTTGTGGAACCGCGATCCCTTCGATCCCGAGGTCGAGGATACCCCCGCCGGCAAGGTGATCCGCGGCCGCGGCGCGAACGACGACAAGGGCCAGTTGATGACCTTCCTCGAGGCATGCCGCGCGTGGAAAGAGGTGCATGGCGCCCTGCCCTGCAAGATGACCTTCTTCCTCGAGGGCGAAGAGGAATCCGGCTCGCCCTCGCTGGTGCCCTTCCTCGAAGAGAACCTTGCCGAGTTCTCGGCCCCCGACCTTGCGCTGATCTGCGACACCGGTCTGTTCGACAACGACACCCCCGCCATCACCACCATGCTGCGCGGTATGGTGAAAGAGGAACTGACCGTCACCGGCCCCGACAAGGACCTGCATTCGGGCATGTACGGCGGTATCGCGGCAAACCCGATCCACGTGCTGTCCAAGGCGCTGGCGGCGCTGCACGACGATAAGGGCCGCGTGACGATTCCCGGGTTTTACGACGCCGTCCCGGAACTTAGCGACGAACTGCGCGCCCAATGGGACGGGCTGGGCTTTGACGAGGCCGCCTTCCTTGGCGGCGTCGGTCTGTCGGTGCCCGCCGGAGAACAGGGCCGCACCGGGCTCGAGATGATCTGGTCCCGTCCAACCTGCGAGGTGAACGGCATCTGGGGCGGCTACACCGGCGCCGGGTTCAAAACCGTGCTGCCGTCCGAGGCCAGCGCCAAGGTCAGCTTCCGTCTTGTCGGCCAGCAGGATCCGAAGGCGATCAGCGATGCCTTCCGCGCCTTCATCCGGTCGCAACTGCCCGCCGACTGCTCGGTCGAGTTCTCCATCACCAACGGCGCCCCGGCCAGCGTGATGTCCACCGACGACCCGGCGTTCGAGAAGGCGCGTCTGGCGCTGTCCGAAGAATGGCCGAACCCGGCGGCCTTTATCGGCTGCGGCGGCTCGATCCCGATCGCGGGGTATTTCAAGACGATCCTCGGCGTCGATTCGATGCTGATCGGCTTCGGCCGCGACGACGACCAGATCCACAGCCCGAACGAGAAATACGCGCTCGAGAGCTTCCACAAGGGCATTCGCAGCTGGGCCCGCGTGCTTGACGCGCTGGCGTGACGCCTGCGTCGTTCAGGCGGGCCGTTCCACCCGGCCTGCTTTGAGCGCCGCTCACCCCCTGCCGCCGGTGACCCGCATCTCGTAGCGGGCGCCGCTCACCTCTCCGCCCTGCGTCTGCTTCTGCTGGCGCAGGGCCTCGAAAATCGCCCGCTCGCTGAGCCACGGGCGCAGCGCCTCGAGATCCAGCGCCTCGCGCTCGAACCCGGTCACCACGCATTCCGCATCCAGCGTCTGCTGCGCGCCGGTCCGGGCCGTTCCCTTGTCGACATGCCCCGCAGTAGCGATCCGCCATGTCTCGATAATCCGTTGAAGAAGCGCGCTTTCCGCTGCCTCCAGCGTCATGCGCACAGCCTCCAGCCGCGGGCCGCCGCCGCCGTCTGCCGCGGCGTCGGTCGCGTCGCCCAGCAGCGCGCGCACCTCCTCCAGCGCGGCGCGCATTCCGGCCCGCCGCCCGGTTCGCATCTGCGCCCTGACGCCCGCTACGACCTGCTGCGTCCGGCGCATCAGGCGGCCGACCCGGTCGCCCTGCGGCTGGTCCTGCATCTGCATCGTTGCAAAGAATTCGTTGCGCGCCTGTTTCACCATTCTAGCGACCTTCTCGGGATGACTGCTCTGCCCGAAGAAAAGCCGATCTGGGTTAAGGAAGCGCGAACGAAAAAAGCGACCCGAAGGTCGCTTTTTCGATCCACTCTGGGGTGGATGGCGCGGTTGACGGGGCTCGAACCCGCGACCCCCGGCGTGACAGGCCGGTACTCTAACCAACTGAGCTACAACCGCGTGCCGACGGGGGATAAGCGAGTCACATGGGAGCGTCAAGCGGAATTGCGGCGAAGTTTGCCGGATTTTTTGCCTACCCCGACGTCGCCCGCGCCGTCTGCCCCGGCGTCGCCGTTTCGCCCGGCCCGCCAAGCGTGGCCAAAGCCTTAAGATCATTCCATTCCACCGGAATCGCCGTGACCGGCTGGCCGTACAACAGCTCGTCGAACGGCTGCAGTTCCTGCCCGCCCATCCGGCGGTAAAAGCCGCGCGCGGGCGTGTTCTCGTCGATCACCGTCAGCCACAGGCGGCTCACGCCATCCAAAGCCAGCGCCCGCGCCGCGTTCGCCATCAGCCGCCGCCCGACGCCTGCGCCTTTCGCCCGCGCCGCCACATGCAGGTTGTCGACATAGGCCCCCGGCCCTTTTTCGCGATCGACAGAGATGAAGCCCGCCAGCCGGTCGCCGTCCCATGCCGTGTCGACGATCCAGCTGTCGCCCGGCAGCACGGCCCACCGGCCCGACAGGACCTCGACGACCTCGTCCTGCAGGAAGCTGTCCGGCAGCATGCCGCGATAGGCGCCGCGCCAGCTGTCCACCTGAAGGTCTCGGATCGCGCCAAGATCGGCCTGCGTCGCAGGTCTGATGTGAATGTCCATGCCGGTTCCTCCTGTCCCTGATCTTCGTTTCTGGGGCGGTTTCGCCCGCGATGCCAGCCGAAATCCGGAAGGACGGGCGGCGTTAAGGGCTGCTTCACCCGGGCGTGCCAGTTTCACTTCGAACGCAGCGCGATTCGACATCGCAGGCCCCGGAACGGAGAAGACAGTGCATCGCACCCGCTACAGGATCATGAACGGGCCCGCGCTGCCTGCCGCAATCGTCGGGGGGGCACCGGAATGAGCGCGCCGAAGGTCATCCCGGTCCTGCAGGGCGAACTGTCGGTGTCGGACGACCCGAATGTCGTGCTCAGCTGCATCCTCGGCTCGTGTATCGCGACCTGTCTTTATGATCCCAAGGCCCGTGTCGGCGGCATGAACCACATCCTGTTGCCGGGCCGGAAGGGCGAAGCCGTCGCGCATAACAAGTTCGGCGTCTTCGCGATGGAAGCCTTGATTAACGAGCTGATGCACAAGGGTGCGCGGAAGTCGAACCTGATCGCCAAGATCTTCGGCGGCGCCAGCACCTTCGAGAACGGACTTGCCATCGGGCAGTCGAACGCCGCCTTTGTCCGCGATTTCCTCGACACCGAAGCGATCCCGATCGCCGCCGAAAGCGTTGGCGGCAAACAGGCTCGCCGGGTGCGGTTCTTCCCGACCACCGGCAACGCCAAGCAAATGCTCACGGCAGAGGCCGTTCCAGTCGACGCGCCGCGCCCGCCAAAGCCGGTGCCTGGCCGCAGACCCGCGGTTCCGCCGGGCGGTTCCGGCGAAGTCGAGCTGTTCTGAAGGAAATATCAACCATCCGCCCGCAGAAGAGAAAGACGAAGACGATGCGACCCACGCCACGGATACCCGGCGATTCGGCCCTGCCCCGCCCCGTCGGCGCGCGCGGCCGCAATGCCGGAACAGAAAGGGAAAGCCACTGATGGCCGGAACAGAAGAACTGACGGTGCTGAAGGTGCCCGCAAAGCTGAAGGGCGCAGAGGCTGAAGGCCTGAAGGCGATGCTCGCCGAACGGCGCGGCCGCCCCGTCGCACTGGACTTCGGCCAGGTTACGCAGGTGGGCGCCCAGTGCCTGCAGGTGCTGCTGGCGGCGAACAAGGTGTGGCAGGCGGAAGGCACCGCATTCGAGATCAAGAACATGTCCGCCGAGGTTCGGGACGGGCTGCTGCTGTGCGGGCTGCCGCCGTCGCAGCTTGGCGCAAAGGAGGCACAGGAATGACACTCAAGGTGCTGGCAATCGACGATTCCCGAACGATGCGCGACCTGCTTCAGGTCTCGCTGACCGAGTCCGGCTTCGACATCACCCTCGCCGAAGACGGGATCGACGGGCTCGACAAGCTGGAAGCGGCGCAGCCGGACGTGGTGATCACCGACATCAACATGCCGCGGCTCGACGGGTTCGGCGTGATCGAGGCGGTGCGCGCCAAGGCGGACTACCGGGCAACCCCGATCCTGGTGCTGACCACCGAAAGTTCGCCCGCGATGAAGGCCCGGGCCCGCGACGCGGGCGCCACGGGCTGGATCGTGAAACCCTTCGACGACGTCGCGCTGGCCTCGGCCATCCGCCGTGTCAGTGCGGTCTGAGGTGCGCAGATGAGCAAGACAGACGAACTGCGCGCCACGTTCTTTCAGGAATCCGAGGATCTGCTGGAACAGCTGACCGACGGGCTTGACGAGATGTCCGGCGGTGAGGCGGACAGCGAAACCGTAAACTCGGTGTTCCGCGCGGTCCATTCCATCAAGGGCGGCGCCGGCGCCTTCGCGCTGGATGCGGTGGTCCGCTTCGCGCACCGGTTCGAGAACGTGCTCGACGCCCTGCGCAGCGGCGAACTCGCGGTCAATGGCCAGGTGCTGGACGTGCTGATGCGCAGCTCCGACCACCTGACCGTGCTGCTCGAACAGGCCCGCGACGGGGTCCCCGACGACGGCGATCCGGCGGGCGAACCGCTTCTGGCCGAACTGATGGCCCTGACCGGCGCAGAGGCCGACGAGGGCCCCTCCGAAGCAGAGGTGAACTTTCAGCCGATGACGCTGGACCTCGGCGACTTCGGCGCTTCCGCCCCGGCGGAGATGCAGTTCCGGGTCGACTTCCAACCGCAGGACGATCTGTTCAAAAGCGGCAACGAGCCGGTGTTCCTGCTGCGCGAGCTTTGCGCATTGGGTGAAGCGCAAGTCGATTGCGACACCTCTGCCCTGCCCGAATTCGACGCGCTCGACACCGAGGCGAGCTACCTTTCTTGGAAGGTGGAGCTGCGGACCGAAGCCTCGGAAACCGCGGTGCGGGAGGTTTTCGAGTTCGTCGATGGTCTTTGCGTTCTCGGGATCGAAGAGGTCGGTGGCGACAGCGCCGGCGGCGGACTTCCGGACCTGCCGGACCTGCCCTCCGCGGACACGCCGCCTTCGTCGGACCCCGCGGCGGCCGATGACGCGGCCACGAAGGCTGCCGCCCCTGCCCCCGTCCCTGGGCCGGCCGCCTCCTTCGCCGCTACTCCGGCCGGACCACCGCAAAAGGTCGAACCGCCCGCCAAATCGCAACCGCCGCAGCCGGTCGCCTCGACGATCCGCGTCGACCTGCACCGCATCGACCGGATGATCAACCTGGTCGGTGAACTGGTCATCAACCAGGCCATGCTGACCCAGGCCGTCAAACGCGATGGCATCGCCCAAGGCAGCGATATCGACGTCGGCCTGGAGGAACTGCGCACCCTGACACGTCAGATCCAGGACAGCGTCATGGCGATCCGCGCACAGCCGGTGAAAGCCCTGTTCCAGCGCATGTCGCGCATCGCGCGCGAAGCTGGCGCAGATACCGGCAAGACGCTGCGCATGGTGACCGAAGGCGCCGCGACCGAGATCGACAAGACGGTGATCGAGAAACTCGCCGATCCCTTGACCCATATGATCCGAAACGCCGTGGATCATGGGCTTGAGAATGCCGAGGACAGGCTCGCCTCCGGCAAGTCCGCCGAGGGCACGATCCGCCTGTCAGCCGCACACCTGTCCGGCCGGGTTGTGATCGAGATCACCGACGACGGTGCTGGCATCAACCGCGACCGGGTCCGCAGCATCGCAGAGAAAAAGGGCCTGATCCCGCCCGACGCGCAGCTGACGGCGAACGATATCGACAACCTGATCTTCCAGCCGGGATTCTCCACCGCCAGCCAGCTGACCGCCCTTTCGGGCCGCGGCGTCGGCATGGACGTGGTCAAAAGGTCCATCCAGTCGCTTGGCGGCCGGGTCTCGATCGCCTCGGAGCCCGGCAAGGGCAGCACCTTCTCGATCGTCCTGCCCCTGACGCTCGCGGTGCTCGACGGCATGGTGATCGAGGTTGGCGGCCAGACGGTCGTTGTTCCGATCTCAGCAATCATCGAGACGATGCGCGTCCCGACCGAACAGGTGTTCCAGCTCGGCACGCAGAACGCGGTCGTCCGGATCCGCGGCAGTTATGTGCCCATCGTCGACGTGGGCGCCGTCATGGGCTACCGGCCCGCGGTCGATCCGACCGGCGACCACGTGATCCTGCTGGTCGAAACCGCCGACGGCGTCCGCGCCGCCCTGCTGATCGACGTGATCCACGACCAACGGCAGGTCGTGATCAAGGGGCTCGAGGACAACTATGACCAGGTTCCCGGCGTGGCCGCCGCGACCATCCTTGGCGACGGCCGTATCGCACTGATCCTCGATCCCTCGGCCATCGTCGGCCACAACGGCGCCGGTGGCGCCGCCGTTCTTACGACCCCCCTTGCTGCGGAGTGACCCCATGACCGACCAAACCGAAAACGACGCCGAAGACGTCAACGAACTCATCGCCTTCCGCATCGCCGAACAGGATTTCTGCTTTAACATCATGTCCGTGCGCGAGATCCGTGGCTGGACTCCCGCAACGGTCATCCCGCACGCCCCAAGCTACGTGCGCGGCGTCATCAACCTGCGCGGCGCCGTGGTGCCGATCGTCGACCTCGCCGCGCGGCTCGGGCTGGAGGTCCCGGAACCCACCGCGCGCAACGTGATCATCATCACCCAGGTTGACGGCCCGATCGTCGGTCTTCTGGTGGATGCGGTCTCGGACATCCTGTCCGTGTCCGAGAAAGAAGTGCAGGCGACCCCGGACGTCGCCTCGAACGGCAGCGAGTTCCTGTCCGGCATCATCACACGGGAAGACCGCATGATCCGCCTTTTGAACCTCGGCGCCATCGTGCCCGAAAAGGCAGGCGTCGCTGCATGACGGCCACGTCTGTCTCCGGGCACGTCGCGCAGGGGCGAAGCGCGGCGCGCGAACTCTCGGTCGGAGAGTTCCAGCGCATCGCCGCCTTGCTGCTTCGCGAAGCCGGCATCGAGCTCACGGAAGGCAAGCTGCCGCTTGTCCACTCCAGGCTCAGCGGCCGTTTGCGCAGTCTGCGCATGAAGAGCTACGGAGAGTACTGCGACTATATCGAAAGCGATGGCGGCAAGCCCGAACGGTTGGAAATGCTGTCCGTCCTCACGACGAATGTCACTCGTTTCTTTCGCGAGCCCCATCACTTTGAGTTCCTGCGCAAGACGAGGATCCCAGAACTGCTCGACATTCTGAAACGCGGCGCCCCCGTTCGGATCTGGTCCGCGGGCTGCGCGTCCGGGGAAGAACCCTATTCGCTGGCCCTGACCTTTCTGCAAGAGATTCCGGACATTGCACGGTACGATTTCCGCATTCTTGCCAGTGACATAGATCCCACGATCCTGCGGGCGGCGGCGGCTGGCCTTTACCCCGAACGGTCCTTGTCGCAGGTCCCCGAAGAACAGCGCCGCGCCTATTTCACCCGCGCGGACACCGATGCCGACCTTTGGTCGGTTGGCCCGCAGATGCGGGAACTGATCGCATTCCGAAGGCTCAACCTGATCGGCCCCTGGCCCTTCACCCGTCCGTTCGACGTGATCATGTGCCGCAACGTGGTGATCTACTTCGGCGCGGAAACCAAGGCCGAAATCTGGGCCCGTTTCGTAGACCAGCTCAAGCCGGATGGCTGGCTGATCACCGGCCATTCGGAACGCCTGACCGACGATGCGGCAAACCGGACCGAACTCATTCACACGACGACCTATCGCCGGCGAACCGCCAGCGCAAAGCCGAAGGAAGACACCACATGTCATTGAGGGAAAAACTGAAGATCCTCGTGGTCGACGACATGGCCGTCAGCCGGGGCCTGCTGACCCAGGCGCTCGATCAGCTCGGCATCCGAAATTACGACTATGTCAGTAACGGTCAGGAAGCGATGCAGTATCTTGGCCGCACGCCTGTCCATCTGGTGATATCGGATTACAACATGCCGGAGATGGATGGTCTGGGCCTGCTGCGTGCGATCCGGTCGACCGCCGCTACAGCGAAAACGGGTTTCATCATGGTCACGGGCTCCGAGGACGCAACCGTGATCCAGCAAGGCGCGCAGCTGGGGATGAACAACTTTCTGAAGAAGCCATTCACCGCTGCCAACCTGCGAGAATGCATCGAAAAAGTGTTTGGGCGGCTCTGATGACAGCACCCCCGACCGCGCCCCCCGTCATGGTCCCGCAGACGATATTTCTGACGCGATTGGCCGAGGAACTGTCTGCGCTGGGGACGCTGTCCTCTGGTCTGCAGGAGGCGATCCACAACCTGCCGCTGGAACACAGCAGCGCCGAGACCCGGCGGGTTCTGCAGTCCGCGGATATGCTGACACAAAGCCTCGTCTGCCTGGGCGCCGCGTTGGATGGGCTGTCGGAACTGCCGATCGCCCACCGCGAATACGATCTGAATGTCGTGTTGAGGAACGTGTTTCTGGAAGACCTTCGGTCGCGCCTGACGCACGGGCGCGATTCCGAGAATGACCCATCGACACATGCCGGAGAAGTGGAGATCTTTTGAATGCGACACCCTTTTGGAACTATGCATGAGGCTAGAGTTCGGCGAGTGAATGCAATGCTGGCAGGCTTTCTCGCCGTGATGCTGTCAGCGACGGCGTCCGAAACCAAGGCCGACGAATTCCAGATGGCCATGCAGTTGTTCCTGGAAAGCGATCTGAGACCATGGATCGACGACCCGGTCCTGATCGACGCGATCCGCGCGCAAAACACCCGCTCCGCGGAATTGACACCGTCGGATATCGACGCGCTGGATGCAGACTGGCGCGCGGCGGTGGACGCGGGTGGCTCCGACCTGATCGACGGTGTTCTGAACGGAGCGCCGGCGGATTTCCTGCGCGCGCAGGTCGAGGCTTCAGGCGGCGCGATCTCTGAGGCCTTCGTCATGGACAACCGTGGCTTGAACGTGGCCGCAAGTGCCGCGACTTCCGACTATTGGCAGGGCGACGAGGACAAGTTCCAGATGACGTTCGACATCGGCCCGGACGCCGTACACATCAGCGACATCGAGTTCGACGCATCAAGCGAGACCTACCAAGGCCAGATCTCGATCACCATCGTCGACCCGGACACCGGTGCGCCGATCGGAGCAATCACGATCGGCGTCGACGCGCAGCACCTGCTGTAGTCATGTCCCCATGAGCCTGCGCTGCGGGCGGTTGTCCGCAGCAAACTAGGTGGGTGAGGTGGCTGGCTGGAAGCACGACGGCGCTGGTCGTGAAGCCCGAGATGCAAGGCAGCGGGGTTACCCTGACGAAGACATCAAAAGACCAATCGACCGAGGAAACAGCAATGTCGCGTGTATCATTCGAGATGGCGCAGCCAGATAGATGCCACGGTACCCCCATTGCCGCCGGGGCGTCATGTAGCAGGAGAAAGAAGAGGCTTTCATGGGAAAGGTTGCCCGCCATTGAAGGAACCCGGCCGGTTACCGGTGCTCGGACCTCGCGGCCGGCGGGCTGAACGAATGCAAGATCACTGCATCTCAGCCGACTTAGGGCCAATGTCAGCCGGCACTGACGGAATCTCAACCATCGTCCCGTGCTCGATATGGACCACCCGGCTTCGTTGAGCCGCGTACCGCTTTGCAAAGCTGTGGATGCCAAACGCCAAGTGGCTGATTATGTTGATAGGTCAGGATGGTGGGTGATGAGAGACTCGAACTCCCGACATCTTCGGTGTAAACGAAGCGCTCTACCAACTGAGCTAATCACCCGCCGTCGCAGGGCTGATAGCGAAGGCACTCGCGCCGCGCAAGTCCCCAGCGCGTGCTGGCGACCAGCAAGCCTAGAGGTGGGCCACATCTTCATCGCGGAACGCGCAGGATCGTTCAGTTCTCTGGCGAGTGCGTTCGGCAGCCCCAAGCTATCGGAAACGCGCAGCGGGCAGCGGGCAGCGGGCAGCGGGCAGCGGGCAGCGGGCAGCGGGCAGCGGGCAGCGGGCAGCGGGCAGCGGGCAGCGGGCAGCGGGCAGCGACAGGATCCGGCCGGGACCACATTTCGGCAAGTCCGGGCCGCGTCCTTCCTCGAACAAAAGCCCCGAAGCGCATCGCCGCCTCGGACCATTCACCCGCGGACTGCCGGACCGCCATCACCGAAAGCCCCCGACAGTCCTTTCAATCCAACGTCGAGCGCTCTTCGCCCTCGCCGACCCAGCGGCGGGCGCCGGCGCCGTTGCGACCCAGACGGTCGCCGGCGTTGTACAGTGGGCAACTGTCCAGTGACAGGCAGCCGCAGCCGATGCAGAACCCCATCTGGTCGCGCATGCGAGTCAGCAGGGCGATGCGCTCGTCCAGCGCCTCTCGCCATGGCGCCGCGGCCTCGGCCCATTGCCGCGCCGAGATCGCGCGGTTGCGGGGAATGCGGTCGAGGACCTCGCGCACTTCGGCCAATGGGATGCCGACGGACTGGGCCACGCGGACGATGGCAACGCGGCGCAACTCGCGTCGGTCATAGCGCCGATGGTTGGCCGGGGTGCGCCAGCTTTGGATCAGCCCCTCGGCCTCGTAATAGTGGACCGTCGAGACCGGGATGCCGGCGCGTGACGCGAATTCTCCGACGCTCAGATCGCTTGCCATGGCTGTCCCGCGTGTCTTGACCTCAAGTGCACTTCAGGACGTATTTCACACGTCATCCACGCCGAATCAAGGATGACACCGATGACCTTCCAGACCCGAACCCGCACGCCGTTGGCCGTCCTGATTGCCTGGCTAAACAGGCAGGTCCCGACGGCCCGCCGCCGGCCCACCGATCCACCGCGGGTTATCGCCGCGGCCAACCTGTCCTGCCACATCCGCCGCGACATCGGGTTGGACTGCCCGCCCGTCCGTCGCAGGTCACATTGGCCGTGACCTGACGCGCAACATCCAGATCGCGGGCTGACATATTGAGATCAAACGATAATAAGGAAGGCGCCGGACCCATCGGGCGGCGCCTTGCGTCAACTTTCGCCCGTCAGGCGGAAGGGAATGGTGGGTGATGAGGGATTTGAACCCCCGACATCTTCGATGTGAACGAAGCGCTCTACCACTGAGCTAATCACCCGCCGGAGCCGCCGTATAACCCTACTCCGCAGCCTCTGCAAGAGGGTCTTTGGGGCCGCTTTCGGCCGCCCGGATCGCCACTTTCGACCGGCGCAGGCGCAGTTCGACCACCTCGGCGTTTTCAAGATCCTTGACGGATTTCACGATGCCTTTGCCGAAGGGCTGAAGGTTCACCGTGTCGCCGCGGGCGAAGGCGTCGCCAAGCTCTTTCAGCATCGCCTCGACCACCGGTTTCGCGGCGCGCTTTTTGATGCCAGAGGCAAGCACAACCCGCTCCAGCAGTTCGCGTTTGCCCAAGACCTTGACCGGGCCGGTGTCGTCACCGGTGCCGGCGTCGGCCGGTGCATTGTCGGTGACAGAGGATTTCGTGGTTTTGCGCGTCGTGGTCCCTGCGGCCATGTCCCCGTGCTTCGCTCCCTGAATTCGACCTGAGCCGACGGTACACGAGGCCCCCGGGGGTTTCCACATTTCGATATGCGAAAACCGCCCAAATATGGCGCAGGCCGTCGCCCCCTCGTGCGGCAGCGCTGAAATGAAAAAAGGGCGCTTCGAAAAGCGCCCTTCCCTCGTTTCTCAAGCGGCTTGCAGCCTAGTGCGCGATCGCGCCGGATGCACCGGCCGCCGGGTTCATCGCCGCACGCGCGGCGGCGGCTTCTTCCTCGGCTTCCTCGTCCCATTCAATCGGCTCGGGCTTGCGCACCAGCGCGTGCTCCAGAACCTGCTGAACGGTCTCGACCGGAACGATGGTCAGGCCTTCCTTCACGTTGTCCGGAATCTCGGCCAGGTCCTTCTCGTTCTCCTTGGGGATCAGCACCTTGGTGATGCCGCCCCGCAGAGCCGCCAGAAGCTTCTCTTTCAGGCCGCCAATCGGCAGGACGTGGCCGCGCAGCGTGACCTCGCCGGTCATGGCGATGTCCTTGCGGACCGGGATCTGCGTCAGCACCGACACGATGGATGTCACCATCGCGATACCGGCCGAGGGGCCATCCTTGGGCGTCGCGCCTTCCGGCACGTGCACGTGAATGTCCATCCGGTCGAAGCGCGGCGGCTTCACCCCGATCGAGGGCGCGATGGCGCGAACGTAGGACGAAGCCGCGTCGATCGACTCTTTCATCACGTCGCCCAGCTTGCCGGTGGTCTTCATCCGGCCCTTGCCCGGCAGGCGCAGCGCCTCGATCGACAGCAGATCACCGCCCACCGACGTCCACGCCAGCCCCGTGACGACGCCAATCTGATCTTCCTGCTCGGCCAGACCATAGCGGAATTTCTTCACGCCAAGGAAATCGCCAAGGTTGTCCGAGGTCACCTTGACGGTCTCGACCTCTTTCTTGATCAGCTTGGTCACCGCCTTGCGGCAGATCTTGGCAAGTTCGCGTTCCAGGTTCCGCACGCCCGCCTCGCGGGTGTAATAGCGGATGATGTCCTGAATGCCCTCGTCGGCCATCTCGAACTCGGACTTGCGCAGACCGTGGTTCTTGATCTGCTTCGGCAGCAGGTGCTGCTTGGCGATCTCGGTCTTCTCGTCCTCGGTGTAGCCGGCCAGCGGGATGATCTCCATCCGGTCAAGCAGCGGTCCGGGCATGTTGTAGCTGTTCGACGTGGTCAGGAACATCACGTTCGACAGGTCGTATTCCACTTCAAGATAGTGGTCGACGAAGGTCGAGTTCTGTTCCGGATCAAGCACTTCCAGCATGGCAGAGGCCGGGTCGCCACGGAAGTCCTGCCCCATCTTGTCGATCTCGTCGAGCAGGATGAGCGGGTTCGTGGTCTTGGCCTTCTTCAGCGCCTGGATAATCTTCCCCGGCATCGAGCCGATGTAGGTCCGGCGGTGGCCGCGGATCTCGGATTCATCGCGCACGCCGCCCAGCGAGATGCGGATGAACTCGCGTCCGGTGGCCTTCGCGACCGAACGGCCAAGCGAGGTCTTACCCACGCCCGGAGGGCCGACAAGGCACATGATCGGGCCCTTCAGCTTCTTCGAGCGTTGCTGCACGGCAAGGTACTCGACGATGCGTTCCTTGACCTTCTCAAGACCGTAATGGTCGTTGTCGAGGATCTCTTCGGCGCGGCCGAGGTCCTTCTTCACGCGGGATTTCGTGCCCCACGGGATCGACAGCATCCAGTCCAGATAATTGCGGACAACCGTGGCTTCCGCCGACATCGGAGACATCGACCGCAGCTTCTTCAACTCGGCCTCGGCCTTCTCCTTGGCTTCCTTGGAGAACTTGGTGGCCGCGATCTTCTCTTCGAGTTCGGCGATCTCGTTCGCGCCGTCCTCGCCGTCGCCCAGCTCCTTCTGAATGGCCTTCATCTGCTCATTCAGATAGTACTCGCGCTGAGTGCGCTCCATCTGGGATTTGACGCGGGTCTTGATCTTCTTCTCGACCTGCAGGACCGACATCTCGCCCTGCATCAGGCCATAGATCTTCTCCAGCCGCTCGGCGACCGACAGCGTTTCCAGAAGCTCCTGCTTCTGGGCCACTTCCACGCCAAGGTGACCGGCCACCAGGTCGGCCAGCTTTTGCGGCTCGCGGGTTTCGGCCACGGCGCCAAGCGCTTCCTCGGGGATGTTCTTCTTGACCTTCGCGTAGCGTTCGAAGTCCTCTGCGACGGACTTGACCAGCGCCGCGACCGTGGCCGCGTCGCCGTCAACCTCGTCCAGAGGCTCGGCATGGGCCTCGAAGAAGCTTTCGTTTTCGACGTAGTCGCGGATCTTCACGCGGCTGCGGCCCTCGACCAGAACCTTCACGGTCCCGTCAGGTAGTTTCAGCAGTTGCAGCACATTCGCCAGCACGCCAACCTCGAAGATACCTTCGGGGGTCGGATCGTCGACCGAGGGATCGATCTGGCTGGACAGAAGGATCTGCTTGTCGTCCTGCATCACCTCTTCCAGCGCGCGCACCGATTTCTCGCGCCCGACGAAGAGCGGGACGATCATGTGGGGGAACACCACGATGTCGCGCAGCGGAAGGACTGGATAGGACGGAAATTGTTCAGACATGCTCTTTCCTTGCTCTGGCAAGATGGCGCTGGCCCCGATTCTCGGCAGCGCTCGGCCATCTCCGGTCTTGGCCTCTGGATTTGGGGGTTCTGCCCCTCTTGTTCAACCACACCGGCACTTGCGTTGAGGCACTGTGCCTGTCCCCGCCCGGTTCGGCAAGGGCGGTATTATACGCGGCGCAACGCACGGGACGCTGCGCCGCCTTTTTTTGCTAGGCCGCGTCCAGCGTGGGATAGTCGGTGAAACCTTTGGCACCACCGCCGTAAAAGGTGTCACGATCGCCCTCGTTCAGGGCCGCGCCGGTTTCCAATCGCTTCACAAGATCGGGATTGGAAATGAACGGGCGACCGAAGGCCACCAGATCCGCCGCGCCGCTGTCCACGGTCTCCATCGCAAGGTCGCGGTCATAGCCGTTGTTGGCCATGTAGGCGCCATCGAACAGTTGCCGCAGCTTGGCGACGCTTTCGCCCTCGGCAAGTTCGCGGCTGCCGCCCGTGGCGCCCTCGACCATGTGCAGATAGGCGAGGTTGAAGCGGTTCAACTTGGGGATGACATACCCGAAGGTTTCCATCGGATTGGCGTCGTCGATGCCGTTCGCCGGGCTGAAGGGCGACAAGCGCAGGCCCGTCTTGCCGCCGCCGATCGCGTGGCTGACAGCCTCGACCACGTCCAGAAGCAGGCGGGCGCGGTTCTCGACCGCACCGCCGAACGCATCGTCACGCTTGTTCGAGCCGGTCTTCAGGAACTGGTCCAGCAGATAGCCGTTGGCGCCATGGATCTCGACCCCGTCGAACCCGGCCTTCATCGCCAGATGCGCGGCGTGACGATAGTCGTCGATCAGGCGCGGCAGCTCCTCAAGCGCCAGTGCGCGCGGTTCGGAAGTGTCCTCGAACCCATTGGCGGTAAACGTCTTTACGTCAGCGGCGATCGCCGATGGCGCGACCGGCTTCTGACCGTTGGGTTGCAGCGAGGTGTGGCTGATCCGGCCAACGTGCCAAAGCTGAACGACGATCTTGCCGCCTTCGGCATGCACCGCGTCCGTCACCTTCTTCCAGGCTTCGGCCTGCGCCTCGGTGTGGATGCCGGGGGTGCTGATATAGCCCTTGCCCTCGGGGCTGATCTGCGTCGCCTCGGTGATGATCAGGCCGGCGCCGGCGCGCTGGCGGTAGTACTCGACATGCAGGTCGTTGACTTCGCCGGTGTCGTTGTCGGCCCGGTTGCGGGTCAGCGGCGCCATCACGATGCGATTGCTCAGATGCAAGTCGCCCGCATCGAAGGGCGAGAAAAGCGGATGGGACATAAGGTGTCTCCTGGGATTGCGTTTGCCCGTCCGAGCTATGGCACCGGCGGCCCGGTGCAACCCCAACCGCGCCATTCCCCGCCGCAAGGCACCTGTGCATTCCTGCAAAACCGCTGATAACGCTAACCTTTGCGGCGCCCGCCCCGCGCGTGACGCATGGCGGGCAATCGCCGGATGCAGCACCGCCCACCAGGGCCCCGAAACGCGAAAGGCCCGCACGGGATGTGCGGGCCTTCCGTTACTGTCTTGCCGTGGCGCGTCAGGCGGCCTTGCGGCGGCGGCGCAGGGCGGCGAAGCCCAGAAGGCCCGCGGCCAGCAGCGGCGCAGAGGCCGGAAGCGGCACCGCGGCGACTTCAGCCGCTTTGGCGATTTCCGACACTTTCAGGCCAGCGACCATGAACTTGTCCGTTTTGCCGCCGAAGTACGGCAGGCGGAACTTGTCAGCGCCGAAGCTGATCGAGGTGCCGGTCAGGCCGGTCAGCGAGTACGACTTACCCGGACCGATCAGCTGTTCCATCGCAACGTTCTTCCCGTCGATGAACAGGTCGAAGTCGCTTCCCTTGCCGGCCCGCCTGCCGAAGGTCGTGAAGAACACCTCGTCGAACGCGACCTCTTGGTCGAAGGTCAGGGTGATCAGCTCACCGAACGAGAACGGCATCCCGTTGACAGCCGCGCCGCCACGAAGGCCGTAGCCCACGCCAAGGCCGCCCTTGGTCTCGGTCACTTTCTTGAAGCAGCCCGACGTGCTGGCGCAGTCGGACGTCAGAATCTTGTCCACCGCGCCCAGGGACGTGTAGACCCCGGCGGTCGCCGTGACGGTCAGCCCGTCGACGGACATGGTGTAATCGCCATTCCAGGCGTTGACCCCATTGCCACCCACATAGGGGTTGCGGAAGTCGAAAACGGTCGTAGCCGATGCCGCACCTGCCAAAAGACAGAAGCCGGCGGCGATCAGACCCTTCTTAAAGATACCCAATATAGAGCCCCCTTTAGCCCTGCTCGTGTTAATTATGCTTGGTATCTACCACACTTAGATTCGGCGCGGAATAGGGACCGTGCTGCACGCGCAAAATACGCGCCATGGTTGAACAGTGAACAATGCCAGCGGGCTGGAGTCAGCTTTGCATGTTCTACAGCAACTCTATGTCGCCCTGCGCGCGGTCGGCGTGGAATTTCTCCTCCCAATCCGCGAATCTTCCCTCGGAAATCGCGGCCCGCATGCCCCCCATGATCTCTTGGAAGTAGTGCAGATTGTGCCAGGTCAGCAGCATCGAACTGATGATCTCCTGCGACCGGAACACATGGTGCAGATACGCGCGGGAGTAGTTGCTGCAGGCGGGACAGGTGCAGTGTTCGTCCAGCGGTCGCGGGTCATCCTGATGGCGGGCATTCTTGATGTTCACGACGCCCCGCCGGGTAAAGGCCTGCCCCGTCCGCCCCGACCGTGAGGGCAGCACGCAGTCCATCATGTCGACCCCGCGCTTCACCGCCCCCACGATGTCGTCGGGCTTGCCGACGCCCATCAGGTAGCGCGGCTTGTCGACAGGCAGCATGGCCGGCGCATAGTCGAGAACGCCGAACATCGCCTCCTGCCCCTCGCCCACAGCCAGCCCGCCGATGGCGTAGCCGTCAAAGCCGATGCGGGTCAGCGCCTCGGCGCTTTCCGCGCGCAGCTCTTCCGTAACGCCGCCCTGCTGGATGCCGAACAACGCGTGGCCGGGACGATCGCCGAAAGCCTCGCGCGACCGCTCGGCCCAGCGCATCGACAGCCGCATCGACTCTGCCACCCGCGCTTCGTCCGCAGGCAATGCGGGACACTCGTCGAAACACATCACGATGTCCGAGCCCAGCAGCTTCTGGATCTCCATCGACCGCTCTGGCGTCAGTTCGTGCTTCGAGCCGTCGATATGGCTGCGGAAGGTTACGCCCTTCTCTGTCAGCTTGCGCAATTCGGCGAGGCTCATCACCTGAAACCCGCCCGAGTCCGTCAGGATCGGCCGGTCCCAGTTCATGAAGCGATGCAGTCCGCCCAGCCTGTCGATCCGCTCGGCCCCGGGCCGCAGCATCAGGTGATACGTGTTGCCCAGCAGGATGTCGGCGCCCGTCGCACGAACGCTTTCCGGCATCATCGCCTTCACGGTGGCGGCGGTGCCCACGGGCATGAATGCGGGCGTGCGGATATCGCCGCGCGGGGTGCGGATGACGCCGGTGCGCGCGGCGCCGTCGGTGGCTTGCAGGTCGAACGAAAACATGCGCCGGGACTTATCCCGGCGCATGGCGCTTGCCTAGTGGGTTCTGTCGGCCAACCGCGCCGTCAGGACCCCTGCGAAGGCGGCAGGTTCCACGCCCCCTTACGAGCGGAAGATTTCTTCGAACCCGCCCCACATCATCCGCATCCCGTCGAACGGCATCGTCATGTTCGCCATCTCGGGGTCCGTCATCATCTTCTCCCAGGCGGCGTCATAGGTCGCCTTGTCCGGCCAGACGATCCACGAGAACACGACGGCCTCGCCCTCTTCCAGCTTCACCGCCATTGGGAAAGACGTCACCTTGCCGTCCGGAACGTCGACGGCCCAGTTCTCTTGCATGGACAGCGCGCCATAGCGCTTGAACATGTCCCATCCGGCTGCGGCCATCTTGCGGTACTCCTCCTTGTTTGCCTCTGGCACGGCCAACAGGAACCCTTGAACGTAACTCATTGCCTTCTCCCGAATGACTCAATCCATGCGCGCAGGCTGACACGCATTAATGTTGGTATCAACTCTTTTGACCGGACATTCCGCGGCGAGCAGTTCGCCGCCGGGGTTTACGCCTTCGGGGGGAAACCTTATATCTTCGGTCGGAATAGCCAGGGAAAGACCATGCCCGATACCGCGCCGATGGAGGGGCAGCCCCTCATCCAGCCGTCAAGCACCGATCACGAGCTTTACGACAGCGTCGTTGACGCCTGCCGCACGGTGTATGACCCGGAAATCCCGGTGAACATCTACGACCTCGGTCTGGTCTACACGATCGAGATCTCGGACGAGAACGACGTGAAGGTCATCATGACCCTCACCGCCCCCGGCTGCCCCGTCGCGGGCGAAATGCCGGGATGGATCGCCGACGCGGTCGGCCCGCTGCCCGGTGTCAAAAGCATCGACGTCGAGATCACCTGGGATCCGCCGTGGGGCATGGACATGATGTCCGACGAGGCCCGGCTGGAACTCGGGTTTATGTAGAAACAGACTGTCGCGGAACCATTTCCGCACTGCGGCGTTCGGCCTGCATGGTTCCGAGCGCCTTTGCCCGTCTGATCGCCGCTGTCCTGCTGGCGCTTTTCGCCTGTTCGCCCCTCGCGGCGCAGGAGCAGCAACCTGACAACGTCTTCCCCCTGGATGTCCTGAACGAGGGCCTACCCAAACCCGAGGGCCGCATCGACCGTTCGACCCCGCGCGGCACGCTCGAGTCCCTGCTGGAGGCGGCGGAAGACGAACGCTGGGTCGACGCCGCGCACCTGCTAAACCTCAACGGCGTCGCCGAGGACGAACAGGCCAACTACGGCGCCGAGCTTGCCCGGATGCTCGAGGCGGTGATCGACCGCAAGGCCGTCATCAACTGGAACGACCTGATCGACCGGCCCGACGCGTTGGACGCCAACGAAAGCAGCAACAGCGCGACCGCCGGAATGACGCGCCGGTCCATCCTTCTGTGGACCCTGCCGCTGGACAGCCGCCCCGCCGCCCTGCGGCTTGAACGCGTGCAGGTCGGAGACGAGGATCCGGTGTGGATCTTCCCGCCTCAGACGGTGCAGAACATCGGCGCGCTCTACGCGATCTATGGCCCCTCGCCGCTGGAAGAGACCTTCCCCGACTTCATGAAGCAGAAGATCGCGTTCGGTCTGATGCTATGGGAACTGATCGGCCTGCCACTTCTGCTGGCGCTGTCGGCGGTCGTGGGGCTGATGGTCCGCTACGCGCTCGACTTCGCGTCGCGACGCGCGAAGACCAAGACGATGACCGATGTGCTGCGGGCGATCCGCGGCCCCGCGATCTTCGGAACGGTCGTCACGCTGATGGCCTTCGCCACGACGCGACTGTTCGTTTTCTCGGGCCGGATCGATACGGTTCTGACGCCGATCATCACGCTGGGCATCGCGGCCAGCATCCTGTGGCTGGTGGTCAACGCCATCGACGCGGTGCTGGACCGGTTGGTGATCTCGGCCTCCGACACCCTGTCCCACCGCCAGCAACAGGAACAGCGCGCGCTGGCCACCAAGGTCGCCGCCGGTCGCCGCGCGCTGATCGTGGTGTTCGTCGCCACCGCCTTCGGCATCGCGCTCAGTTCGACGACGATTTACCAGAACCTCGGCCTGTCGCTGATCGGCACCGCCGGCGCCCTGACGCTGGTGTTCGGCTTCGCCGCCCGCCGGGTGCTGGGCAACATCATGGCGTCGTTACAGATCGCGATGAACCAGTCCGCCCGCATCGGCGATCGCATCGTCTACAAAGACCACCTCTGCCACGTCGAGCGGATCAACTTCACCTACGTCCAACTGCGCGACTGGGACGGCACCCGGCTAGTCGTGCCCGTCGAACAGTTCGTGTCCGAACCGTTCGAGAACTGGACGATGCAAGAGCCCGAGATGCTGCGGGTGATCAAGCTGAAGCTCGCCCATGGCGCCGATGTCGACCGTCTTCGGGCCGAGTTCGACAGGGTGGTGGCCGATCTCGACCCCGACGAACTGGGCAACCTCGACGAGGTATCCGTGCGCGTCGCCGAGCAGGACGTGTTCGGCAAGGAAGTCTGGTTCTGCCTGCCCTGCGCCGACCCCAACACCTCGTGGGACATGGCCTGTCTCGCGCGCGAGAAGATCCTTGCCGCCGCGGCAGAGATCGAGAACGCGGACGAAAGCCGCATGTTCCCCGAGGCGAACCCCGCCGAGGCCGCCTGACCCCGGCGGCGCGTCACGCCGTGCGGCGCGCGACACCCTGGATGGCGTCGATGATCCGCGCGTGGAAGGGCTGCGGAATGTCGTGCCCCATCCCCTCGACCAGCAGCAACTCGGCCCCAGGGATCGACGCCGCCGTGTCCGCGCCGCACTCTGGCGGGATCAGCGGGTCGTCGGCTCCGTGGATCACCAGCACCGGCAGGGTAAGCGTCGCCAGCTTCGCCCGGCGGTCTCCGGCGGTCGCCATCGCGGCAAGCTGACGCCCGAACCCCGCCGGATCATGCGCGCGCCGCGCCTCTTCCAGCGCCAAAGCCTTCTGCGCCACCGCGTCGAACTCCGCCCCGCCGCCCGCAATCCGCCGCGCGAACGCGAGGCTGGCGGTGGCAAAACCCTCTGGGTCCGCCGCCGGGTCCGGCTTGGGCCGCTGCATCAGCGCCATCACGTCCGGCGCGGCCTGCGGCATCGCCGGGTTGCCGGTGCCCGACATCACCGACGTCAGCGACAGCACCCGGTCCGGAAATTCCGTTGCCATGCACTGGGCGATCATCCCGCCCATCGAACGTCCAACCACATGCGCCCGCTCGACCCCCAGCGCGTCCAGCAGACCCACCGCATCCGTCGCCATGTCCAGCAAGGAATAGGGCACCGCTGGCCGCTCACCCGCCATCAGCGCGGCCGCCAAGGTGCCGAAATCCGGCGCGGGCTCGTGGCTCAGGTGCGTGGACAGCCCCGCGTCGCGGTTGTCGAACCGGATCACGCAGTAGCCCCGCGCCGCCAAAGCGCCGCAGAACGCGTCGTCCCAGCGGATCATCTGGGTTCCGAGCCCCGAGATCAACAAGATCGCCTCGCCTTCCCCGAACGTCTCGTAGGCCAGTTCCAAACCGATCGTCTTCGCCAGCATCATGCGCGCCATCCTTCACGTCTGCACGGCGCATTTATACCCGGGTTTAATTCACGTCAATAAAACCCGGGTAAAATTATCGAGCCACACGCGCTCCCGCGAAGGCCGGGACAGCACGCCCTGCCCCGCAACGCGCCGCCAGCTTCCGACGACCGAACAGCGCCGCGCGCAACCGCAACGCCTTCCGCCGCCGGTTCCATTTCCGATGGCTGGCGACCCGCCCCGCGATGATGCGGCGTTCGGGTCGCTCCGTGGCTGCCGTCTGGTTCAGCGCCATCCGGCTGATAAGAATGTACTGGTCAGCATCAAGCATGATATCCTCCATCGTTTCATTTTCGGAATTCACCATGGACTCTATGCCTGCCATGCTGCTCCTATAAGCTACGACCGCCGCAACCATCATTTCATAAATGCAACGAAGCCTTGACGACCTCGCCCTGTTCCTCGCCATCGCCGATGCCGGCGGGCTGGCCGGTGCCGCGCGCGCCACGGGGCAAAGCGCCGCCACCCTCAGCCGCCGGATGACCGCGCTGGAACGCGACCTGAACCGCCGCCTGTTCGAGCGTGGCGCGCGGGGCTACACCCTTACCGCCGCCGGGCGCGAGCTGCTGGCCGAGGCGGAACCGCTGCGCGACGTCGCCCAGCGGCTGACCCGCTGGGCCAGTGCCGACCCGACGCCGCGTGTGCGGATCACGACCGGCCACTGGACCTCGCGCTTTCTCGCCCGCCACATCCGCCGCGTCTGGTCGCCGGGGGACGCGTGGGTGCCCGAATTCCTGGCCTCGAACGCCAATGTCGACCTCGCCCGGCGCGAGGCGGATATCGGGGTCCGGAACCGCAGGCCGGAACAGAACTGGCTCGCCGCCCGTGTCACCCTGCCCGTCCATTACGCCGTCTACGGCGTCGATCCGCAGGTGCAGGAGTTCCTCGCCCTGCCCGACGGCTATCCGACGACGCCCTCGGACCGCTGGGTGCGCCGACACCACGGCGACGAGATCGTGACCGGCGCCTCGGACACGCGTCTGATGCTGGACCTCGCGTTGTCTGGCATGGGGCGCATCGTCATGCCGACCTTTGCCGGCGACGCGGTCGAGGGGCTTGCGCGCCTGTCGCCGCCGATTGCCGAGATCGCCCACGATGAATGGTTGGTCATGCATCAGGACGCGCGCCACGATCCGCCCGTCCGCGCCGCCATCGACGCGCTGTTCACCCTGCTGAGCGATCCGGCGCTGCGACCCGCGCCTTAATGCAAGCCCTGACGGTTGCTTTTCAGTATAGCAAGTCAAATAACTTGCTTTTTCGATAGCAAGCTTTATAACTTGCTTTCATGGCAGCCACGCCCCTCTCCGCCGTCCTGACGGGCGACCTCGTCGCCTCGCGCAAGGCCAGCCGCGCGCAGGCGGAACGAGCCATGGCGGCGCTGTCAGAGGCGGCTCGCGATTTTGGGACGTCACGCAAGATGGACCTGCGCTTCACCCGGTTCCGGGGCGACGGCTGGCAGGTCTACCTTTCAGACCCGACCTACGCGCTGGACGCGGCGCTTTACCTGATCACCCGCCTGCGCGGCGAGGCGACCGAGGTCGAGACGCGCCTATCGGCCGGGATCGGCCCTGTCGTGACGACGGGAACCAACGACCTGTCCGACGCGGACGGAGACGCCTTCTACATCTCGGGCGATCACCTCGAGATCATCGGCAAGCGGCAGCGCATGGTGGTGGCAGGCAAAGGCATCGGCCCCTTCCAAGCCGCTGTCTTTGAACTGGTGGACCATATTTCCGCCGGCTGGTCCCCGGCGCAGGCGGAGGCTGTCGCCATGGCGATGACAGAGCGCTATGCAACACAGGACGACATCGCCGAAGTGCTGGGCATCACCCGGCAAGCGGTGCAGTCCCGCCTTGCCGCCGCAGGCTATGCCTTTTTGCACGACGCGCTACACGCTTTCAGAACCTACGATTTTGGGGAAGCCGCATCATGATCGAGACCTTCGCCGCCCTGTTCGCGGCCCATGTCGCGGCGGATTTCCTGTTGCAGACCGGGTGGATGGCGGAAAACAAGCGCCAGCCCCTGCCGCTTTTGTCCCACGCCGCCGTGGTGCTGGCCACCGCCGCCATCGCAACCGGCCAACCGGCGCACCCCGCGCTTCTGGCGCTGGTGGTCCTGCACGCGCTGATCGACATCGCGAAGGCGTGGATCCCCGCCGCGCGCGGCGCGCTGGGCTTCCTGCTGGACCAGACCGCGCATCTTGCGACCCTTGCGGGCATCGCCGTCTGGGCGCCGGACCTGTGGGACACCGGCCTGTGGTCCGCCGCGCCGCCCATCGCGCTGCATATCGCGACCCTTGTGGCGGCACTGGTGCTTGTCACACAAGGTGGCCGGTATTTCGTCGCGACGCTGATGCAGGACATCGAGATCCCGTTGCCCACGGAAGACGCGACCGACGCAAAGGGCCTGCCCGGTGGCGGTCTGGTGATCGGCCTGCTGGAACGGGCGATGATCTTCATCCTGCTCGCCGCCGGCCAGCCCGCCGCCATCGGCTTTCTGATCGCCGCCAAGTCGGTGCTGCGCTTCGGCACCGTGCAGGAAAACCGCGCCGCCAGCGAATACGTGATCATCGGCACGCTGGCGTCGTTCGGCTGGGCCATCGCGGTCACCCTTCTGTGCGAAAGCCTTCGCGCATACCTGCCCCCGCTTGAGATCGCGGCCCCGAAGCCCTAGGTTCAGGGGCAGAATAGGAAAGGACAGGCGCGACATGTTCGGCATTCCCGGCAAACAGGCTGTCAGCATCACTCCGAAGGCGGCGGCACAGATCTCCAAGCTGATGGCGAAGGACGGCTCCAAGGGGCTGCGGATCGGCATCAAGAAGGGCGGCTGCGCGGGCATGGAATACACCATGGAATACGTCGCCGACGTCGACCCCAACGACGAGGTCGTGGAACAGGACGGCGCCGTGGTGATGATCGCACCGATGGCCCAGATGTTCCTGTTCGGGACCGAGATCGATTACGAGGTCTCGCTGCTGGAGGCGGGCTTCAAGTTCCGCAACCCGAACGTGGCCGACGCCTGCGGCTGCGGCGAGTCGATCAAATTCAAGGACGTCGACGAACTGGCGGCCGAGCGCGCCGCCGAATGAGCCTGTCGGACGAAGAGGTCGCCTTCGCACGCGAACTCTTCTCCGGTCTGGGCGACGTCACCACCCGCCGCATGTTCGGCGGCATGGGGATCTACCACGAAGGCACGATCTTCGCGCTGATGCGCAGCGACGGCGTTCTGCTGCTGAAGGGCGCGAACGGCTTCGGCGAGGTGCTGGAGGCCGAGGGCTGCGAGCGCTGGACCCACACCCGCAAGGACGGCACCGCCACCGCGATGCCCTACTGGACCCTGCCCGACGCCGCGCTGGACGACCCCGAGATCGCCTGCGACTGGGCGCGGCGGTCGCTCGCCCATCTCTGACACACCGCGCTCTGCGGCACCTTTCCCCCTTCCGACCCGACCGTTAACCGGCTACCCAAGACGCGAGCATTTGCAGGGAGCCATCACATGACCGCACGGAAACTCGCCGCCGGAAACTGGAAGATGAACGGCCTCGCCGCCGACCTCGCCGAGGTCGAGGCCCTGGCCAAGGCCCACCCCTCGCCCGCTGTCGACGTGCTGATCTGCCCGCCCGCGA
Source organism: Psychromarinibacter sp. S121 (assembly GCF_049801035.1). Lineage (NCBI taxonomy): Bacteria > Pseudomonadati > Pseudomonadota > Alphaproteobacteria > Rhodobacterales > Paracoccaceae > Psychromarinibacter > Psychromarinibacter sp. S121. The sequence goes on along the minus strand of NZ_JBNAGE010000001.1, from coordinate 1,045,065 downwards.
CGCTGATCGCGCCGATGTGCACCCGCATCGCCGGATCCGCCATTGCGGTCGGCGGGCAGGACTGTCACGCCGTCGAGAAAGGCGCGCACACCGGCGACATCTCGGCGCAGATGCTGGCGGACGCGGGCGCGACGAACGTCATCCTTGGCCATTCGGAACGCCGGACCGATCACTACGAGACCGACGCCAGCGTCCGCCTGAAGACGCAGGCCGCGTGGTCGGCGGACCTCGTCGCCATCGTCTGCATCGGCGAGACGCTGGGCGAGCGCGAGGATGGCGAAACGCTGGACATCGTCGGCGGCCAGCTTGCGGGCTCGCTTCCCGACGGCTGCACCGCCGCGAACACCGTGGTCGCCTATGAACCCGTCTGGGCCATCGGCACCGGCAAGGTTCCGACACTCGACCAGATCGCCGAGGTTCACGACTTCCTGCGGGCGCGACTGGAAGAGCGTTTCGGCGCCGAGGGTGCTGGCATTCCGCTTCTGTACGGCGGCTCGGTGAAGCCCTCGAACGCGGACGAGATCTTCGGCGTGTCGAACGTCGACGGCGCGCTGGTGGGCGGCGCCTCGCTGAAGGCGGCGGATTTCGGCGGGATCATCGAGGCGCTGGAACGGGCGGAGTAGTCTGCGAAGCCGCGCAGCGTCGGGCCGCGGTTCGGCGATCTGACCCGGAGATATGGCACTTTATGGTCGCCAAGACCCTCTGACCATTCAGTATCGCGATGCACTCGGCCAAATCGCCGGGCCGGGGGGCGGCCCGACGATGCGCGGCGGCCCTGCGGGCCGCTGTCTCGCGCCGAAGCAAACACACAGCCAAACAAAAAGCGCGCCACGGCGGAACCGGGCGCGCCCTGATCTTTGAAGCTGAAGCCGCCTACTCTGCCGCTTTCAGCTCGAACCCCCGCTCGATCATGTCCGCAGGCTCGACCGGGTACTCCCCCGAGAAACAGGCGTCGCAGAACTGCGGCGAGGCCGGGTCGCGGCCCTTCACCTCGCCCGCGGCGCGGTACAGGCCGTCCAGCGAGATGAACCGCAGCGAATCCACACCAAGGTGGTCGCGCATCTCGTCCTCGCTCATGGTGGCGGCCAGCAGCTTGGACCGTTCGGGCGTGTCCACGCCGTAGAAGCAGGGCCACGCGGTCGGCGGCGAGGCGATACGGAAGTGGACCTCCTTCGCGCCTGCGTCGAGGATCATCTGCTTGATCTTCAGCGACGTGGTCCCGCGCACCACCGAGTCGTCGACCAGGATCACCCGCTTTCCCTCGATCAGGGCGCGGTTGACGTTCAGCTTCAGCCGCACGCCCATGTTTCGGATCTGCTCGGTCGGCTCGATGAAGGTCCGGCCCATGTACTGGTTGCGGATGATCCCCATGCCGTAGGGAATGCCGCTTTCGAAAGAATAGCCGATGGCCGCGGGCGTGCCGCTGTCGGGCACCGGGCAGACCAGATCCGCCTCGACCGGTGCTTCCTTGGCCAGTTCGATGCCGATCTGGCGGCGCGTCTCATAGACGGAACGGCCGCCCAGGATCGAATCCGGGCGGCTGAAGTAGACCTGCTCGAAAATGCAGAAGCGCGACTTCTTGCGCTCGAACGGATGGAAGCTTTCCACGCCCTTCGACGTGATGACCACCATCTCGCCCGGCTCGATCTCGCGGATGAACTCGGCGCCTATGATGTCCAGCGCGCAGGTCTCGGACGACAGCGCATAACCGTCGCCGACCTTGCCCAGAACCAGCGGCCGCACGCCCAGCGGGTCGCGCACGCCCATCAGCTTGGTGCGGGTCATCGCGACGACCGAGAACGCCCCCTCGACCCGTCGCAGCGCATCCTTCATCCGCTCGGGGATGGTGCGTTGCAGAGACCGGGCCATCAGGTGAATGATGCACTCGCTGTCCGACGAAGACTGGAAGATCGAGCCACGCTCGATCAGTTCGCGCCGCAGCGCGTCCGCGTTGGTGATGTTGCCGTTATGGGCAATCGCCACGCCACCGACCGAGAACTCGCCGAAGAACGGCTGCACGTCGCGGATCTGCGTGGCGCCCTTCGACCCGCTGGTCGAGTAGCGCACATGCCCGATCGACAGCGCGCCCGGCAGCGTCTCCATCAGCGACGCCTTGGTGAAATTGTCGCGGACATAACCGAACCGGCGGGCGGAATTGAATCCGCTGTCGGGATGGTAACTGACGATGCCCCCGGCTTCCTGACCCCGGTGCTGCAACGCGTGCAGGCCAAGGGCAACGAAGTTGGCGGCGTCGGCCACGCCGATCACGCCGAACACGCCGCATTCTTCATGCAGTTTGTCGTCGTCGAAGGGGTGGCGAGGCATCCTGTCGTCAAGAGACAGGGGGCGGGAGGTCTCACGCATCTCAGCGGGGCTCCGAATCCGGTGGCAGCGGTTGCCCCTCACATAGAGGCTCAGGACGAGCCTGTCACGGTGCGATCACCGAATTGCGACAGTTCTACGACAATCGTGGCCCCCGCGGCCTACTGCCGAAACCGCCGCGCGCGTCAGGCGCGGCCGCCGAAGACGGGCAGCAGAACCAGCAGCGCGGCCAACAGCGCAAACGGCCCGCGGCCCTTGTGGGCAAGGCCGGACGCGGCCCCGGCGGCGGCCCCCGAGGCAGCCCCGGTGGCGGCGCGGCTGCGGGCGATGCGGCCCTGCTGCATGTGGTAGGCGGTGTCGATGGACCCGTCGGGGCGGCGGCGAATTTTGATCTGGTCGGTCATCGCAAATCTCCTTTGCTCTGGGAACAACCCTGCGCCTTTCCCGCCCCGCGCGCTTGAAGACGGTCTTGGGATTCCCTTTAGATGTCTGAAGAAGCACCCGGAAAGGCTTGAGACCCCCGCCCGCCCCACGCATTCTGCCCCCATGCGTATGAGTTTCGCCGACTGCGAGCTGGACCTCGCCCAACACAGCCTGCTGCGCGGCGGGGCGCCGGTGCATGTCGAGCCGCAGGTCTTCGATCTGATCGCCTGCCTTGTCGCCGCGCGCGGCGCGCTGGTGACCTATGACGACCTGATCGCGCAGGTCTGGCAGGGCCGCATCGTGTCCGACGCCACCATGGCCGCCCGGATCAGCGCGGCGCGGGCGGCGGTGGGCGACGACGGGCGGCGGCAGGCGGTGATCCGCACCCTGCCCCGCCGTGGCGTGCAACTGGCGGTGCCGGTGGCGGGCGGCGATTCGCCGAAGGGCGCGACCGCGCGGCGGCAGTCGATCCGCTACACCACCTCGCGCGACGGCACCGCAATCGCATGGTCCGAAACCGGCGAGGGCCCGCCCCTGCTGCGCGGCGGCCATTGGCTGAGCCACCTCGAATACGACTGGGACAGCCCGGTCTGGCAGCCGGTGCTGGACGACCTGTCGCGCGGCCGGCGGCTGATCCGCTACGACCCGCGCGGGACCGGCCTGTCCGACCGCGTTCTGAACGATGCGGATGTCGAGAAACTGGCCGACGATCTGGAAGCGGTGGCCGACGCCGCCGGGCTGGACCGCTTCCCGCTGTACGCCATCTCGCAGAGCGTGCCGGTGGCCATCGCCTTCGCCGCCCGCAGGCCCGAACGCGTCAGCCGCATGGTGCTGGTCAACGGGCTGGTGCAGGGCAGCACCGCCGCCGGCGACAAGGCCCGGACCGACACCATCGTCGGCATGATCCGCAGCGGCTGGGCGGTGCCCGGCTCGGCCTTCATGAAGGCGGTCGCCACGGTGTTCATGCCCCGTGCCACCCCCGAGGAACTGGCGAGTTTCGAGGAAATGCAGGGCCTGTCCGCCAGCGCCGACATCGCCGCGGACATCCGCACCGTCATCGCAGAGATCGACGTGCGGGACAGGCTGGAAAAGGTCACCTGTCCGGTGCTGGTCATGCATTCGTCGGGCGACTCGGTGCAGGATCCGGAACAGTCCAAACTGCTGGCGCGGCGGCTACCGGATGCCGAATACCAGCTGCTCGACTCGCCCAATCACGTGCTGGTGCCCAGCGACCCGATGTGGGCGCGCTGCGCCAAGGAAGTGGACCGCTTCCTTGCCGCGGAGACCGTCGCCGGCTGAGTGGGCGGTCTTGCTGGTCTAGCCAATTTGGAGCTGTGATGGGGGGCTCTGCCCCCCGTCGCACCGCAGGTGCGCCTAGTCAACGGCGATGGGGGCTCTGCCCCCGTCGCACCGCAGGTGCGCCAAGAAGACAGCGATGGGGGCTCCGCCCCCGTCGCGTTCCGCGACTCCCCCGAGGTATTTTGGAAGAGAAGAAGCCCCGGGGTTTATTCGGTGCAGTTCGAGACCAGCGTCTCGTAGCGCGACACGATCCAGCCCGGAGCGTCGTCGGGGATCTGGTTGTCGATGTCGCCGCGAACCCGCTCGAAGATTTTCGCGGTGCGGCTGTTGTCGACCATCGCGATTTCCTCGCTGACGACGACGCGGTCGTAGACCACCAGCGCCACAGCGACCAGAAGAAGGCCGCGCAGCACGCCGAAGAAGAAACCGAGCCCGCGATCGAGCCCCCCCAGCGCCGAGCGCTGGACGACGCTGGCGAACAGCGGCGTGAACAGCGATACCAGCACCAGCGCGATGGCGAAGACCGCCGCGAAGGCCGCGATGATCGACAGCTCGCAGCTGTCGCGCAGGTAGTCGCCCACGTAGGGGATTTCCTTGACCAGCGGTTCCGCCTTGGCGGCGAAGAGGAAGGCCAGCACGGCGGCGATGATCCAGCCGATGATCGCCATGGCCTCGCGCACGAAGCCCCGCGAATAGGCCAGAATGGCCGAAATGATGATCACAGCCGCGACGACGCCGTCGACAATAGTGAAGCCGTCCATGCCTTCTCCTGCCCGTCTTTCCTGGGGCGTCAGCCCGCTCCGAAAATCTCGCCCACAACCTGGGCAAGGTCGGCCATCGGCCGCAATTGCATACCCGTACCGCCGGCCTTGCTGCTTTTGGGCACGATGGCGGTGCTGAAACCAAGTTTCGCCGCTTCTTTCAACCTGTTTTCCGCCTGACTGACCGGACGCAGGGCTCCGGATAGGCTGATTTCGCCGAAAACGACACAATCTGCGGGCAAAGCCGCGTCTTCCCGCGCAGAAAGCAACGCTGCGGCAACCGCCAGATCGGCGGCCGGTTCGCCGATCTTCATGCCGCCCGCGACGTTCAGATAGACGTCGAGACCCGCGAAGGGAATGCCGCAGCGCGCCTCGAGCACGGCAAGGATCATCGCCAGCCGCCCGCCGTCCCAGCCCACGACCGAACGGCGCGGCTGGCTGTGGGGCGTCGGCGCGACCAGCGCCTGCAATTCGGTCAGCACCGGGCGCGTCCCCTCGATCCCGGCGAAAACGGCAGAGCCCGGCGCGGGCTCGCCGCGTTCGGACAGGAACAGCGCCGAGGGGTTCGGGACCTCTTGCAGCCCGCCGCCGGTCATCTCGAACACGCCGATCTCGTCGGCGGGGCCGAAGCGGTTCTTCACCGCGCGCAGAATGCGGAACTGGTGGCCGCGCTCGCCCTCGAAGTACAGCACCGTGTCGACCATATGCTCGACCACGCGGGGGCCGGCGATCTGGCCTTCCTTGGTGACGTGGCCCACAAGGATGACGGCGGTGTTCCGGCGCTTGGCGAACTGGGTCAGCTCGTGCGCGGCGGCGCGCACCTGCGTCACCGAGCCCGGCGCGCTGTCGACGTTGTCGGCCCACATCGTCTGGATCGAGTCGATGATCGCCAGCTGCGGCTTTTCGGTTTCCAGCGTGGTCAGGATATCGCGCAGGTTCGTCTCGGCCCCCAGCCGCACCGGCGCTTCGGCCAGCCCCAGCCGTTGCGCGCGCATCCGCACCTGCGCCGAAGCTTCCTCGCCCGAGATATACAGACACTTCAGCCCCCGCCGTGCGAAGGCCGCGGTGGCCTGCAGCAGCAGCGTCGACTTGCCGATGCCCGGATCGCCCCCCACAAGGATCGCCGACGCGGGCACCAGTCCGCCGCCCAGCACGCGGTCGAGTTCCTCGATGCCGCTGGTGGCGCGCGGTGGCGGCGCTTCTTCGGTGGCAAGGTCGGTCAGCACGACCGAGGCCCCGCGCGAGGCGCCCAGCGACTTGCCCGAGGGCCCCGCCGACAGCGGCGCCTCTTCCTGGATCGTGTTCCATTCGCCGCACGCTTCGCAGCGGCCGGACCACTTGGTGTAGGACGCGCCGCAGTTGGCGCAAACGAAGGCGGGAGACTTGGCCATGGCCGCTTTCTGCCCGCCCCGCGCGGCGGCTGCAAGCGCCCCGGCGCGGCGGGTTTCCGCCGGACGCGCTTTACACCCGCGCGGCGCGGGTCTAGGTGGCGCGGCTTCCCGGCGCATTTCGGCCGGGCACCACCAATCACGGAACGTACAGGACAGACTCATGACGACGCCGAAACTGGCGCGGGACGCCGGGTATCCGCAGTCCAAAGTCACCTCGCCCGCAGGGGCCACCGCCACCCGAAGCGACGTGTTGCAGGGCAAGGGCCCGTTCCTGCTGGGTATCGCCGGCAAGACGACCGACCCGCGGGCGATCCTTCTGATGAAGACCGGCGAGGTGATCCGGGCGGGCCGCGGCGACCGCACGCCCAGCGGAACGGTGCTGGCCATCGGCGCGGATCAGGTGCAGCTGAAGACGAGCTTCGGGCACGTTCTGGCGCTGACGCTGGCAGAGTAGACAGGCCAGGGCGGCGCCGGGTCGCCCGCCTGAAACGCAAAAGGCCCGCCGGAACCGACGGGCCTTTCACCGAATTTCTGACGTTGGATCAGGCCTTGCGCGACTTCAGCGCGGCCCATGCGCCCGAGACGACCATCGCGGCGATGGCGGCCTTGATCGCATCGCCCAGCAGGAACGGGCTGACCCAGCCGGCCCAGATCTTGGCGGCCGAGGTGCCGACCCAGGCGGCGTCCACACCGAAGACCGAGGCGACGCCCATCGGCCAGGCCACGCCCGGCAGGTACATCGCGGCGCCGGCGACCAGCGCCACGGCGAAGGTCGACAGGAAGCCCTTGGTCCAGCCACGGTCGGCGGCGAAGCCCGCGATCCACGCGGTCAGCACGAAGCCCAGCAGGAAGCCGCAGGTCGGGCCGAAGAAGTAGGCGGCGCCCGCGCCACCGTTCGAGAACACCGGAAGACCGGCAAGACCCTCGGCGAGGTAGGCCACCAGCGTCGCGGCGCCAAGACGCGCGCCGAAGGTCAGGCCGACCATCAGGATGGCCAGCGACTGCAGGGTGATCGGCACCGGCCACATCGGCACGGCGATCTGCGCGGCGATACCGATGAACGCCGACCCGCCCACGATCAGGGCGATGTTCTTCAGAAGGGTCCGTTCACCCAGCGCGGCTTGGGTAAGGGTCATGGGGCACTCCTCGTTGCAAGTGTCTCTTGGTTAAAGGACGTTCTGCGGCGCGGCGCGAGGCAAGTCAAGCACGGCGCGGGTTTCCTGCCTGCCATGATCCGTCCCGATGCGCCCCTTGTCGAGGCCCGCCGCCCCCGCGTTCCACCCCGTGAAACGGCGCCGACGTCGCGGGGCCGCGTTCCTCTCTTGACCTTTCCCCCGCCCCGCGACACACCACGCGCGTGACTGACAAAGCCGAAAAAATCGCGCTCGTAACGGGCGCCTCCCGCGGGCTGGGCGCTGCCTTGGCCGAAGCCCTTGCGGCCACCCATCACGTGATCGCCGTGGCGCGCACGACGGGCGCGCTGGAGGAACTTGACGACCGCATTCAGGCCGCCGGGCATCAGGCCACGCTTGCGCCGATGGATGTGACCGTGCCCGACGCCATGGCGCACCTGTGCCGCTCGGTCTACGACCGCTGGGGCGGCATCGACCTGTGGGCGCATACCGCGGTCCACGCGCCGCCGCTGTCCCCCGCCGATCATGTCGACGGCAAGGACTTCACCAAGACGATGACGGTCAACGTCACCGCCACTTCGGTGCTGATCCCATACGTCTCGCCCCTGCTGAACCGTCCCGGCGCGCAGGCGTTGTTCTTTGCCGACGACCACGCGGGCGAGAAGTTCTTCGGCGCTTATGCCGCGTCCAAGCAGGCGCAGATCGCGCTGGCCCGGGCGTGGCAGGCCGAGACCGAGGCGATGGACCTGACCGTCCGCATCCTTCAGCCGCAGCCGATGCCCACCGCCGTCCGCGCCCGGTTCTTCCCCGGCGAGGACCGCAGCGCGCTGGCCGATCCGCGCGACGAGGCGAAGCGGTTGCTCGACGGGTTGGTCTGAGACCGCCACCTTCCCGCGACGCCACCCGCCTACGGCCATTGAAGCCTGCCGGTCCGCCGACTACCTTGCCCCGAAACCGGAACGGATGAAGGCAGGATACGGCATGAAGGACGCAAGCCCGCAGGCGGTCTATCTCTCGGATTACACACCGCCCGCCTATCTGGTGGACAAGGTCTCGCTGGTGTTCCGGCTGGACCCGGCGGCCACCCGCGTTCTGTCGCGGATCGAGTTCCGCCCGAACCCCGACGCCGCCTCTGGCCAGCCGCTGAAACTTGACGGCGAGAAGCTGAAGCTGATCGGCGCGGCGGTTGCGGGCGAAGCGCTGCAGGACGGCGAGCATTCCCTGACCGATACCGCCCTGACGATTCCGGCCAGCCGTCTGCCCGACGGCCCGTTCGTGTTCGAGGCCGAGGTCGAGATCGACCCCTCCGCCAACACCGCGCTGGAGGGCCTGTATATGTCGAACGGCATGTATTGCACCCAGTGCGAGGCCGAGGGCTTCCGCCGGATCACCTATTACCCCGACCGCCCCGACGTGATGGCGCCGTTCCATGTGCGGATCGAGTCGGACATGCCGGTGCTGCTGTCGAACGGCAACCCCGGCGACAGCGGCGACGGCTTTGCCGAGTGGACCGATCCGTGGCCCAAGCCCGCCTACCTGTTCGCGCTGGTCGCGGGCGATCTGGTGGCCGCGAAGGACAGCTTCACCACCCGTTCCGGCACGCCGGTCGAACTGGGCATCTGGGTGCGGCCCGGCGACGAGGGCAAGTGCGACTATGCGCTGGACGCCCTGAAACGGTCGATGAAGTGGGACGAGGATGTCTATGGCCGCGAGTATGACCTCGACGTGTTCAACATCGTGGCGGTCGACGACTTCAACATGGGCGCGATGGAGAACAAGGGGCTGAACATCTTCAACTCCAAATACGTCCTCGCCAGCCCCGCCACGGCGACCGATACCGATTACGAGAACATCGAGGGCATCATCGCCCACGAGTATTTCCACAACTGGACCGGCAACCGCATCACCTGCCGCGACTGGTTCCAACTGTGCTTGAAGGAAGGTCTGACGGTCTTCCGCGACCAGCAGTTCTCGGGCGACATGCGGTCGAAGCCAGTCAAGCGCATTCAGGACGTGCTTCAGCTTCGCGCCCGCCAGTTCCGCGAGGACAACGGCCCGCTGGCGCACCCTGTGCGTCCCTCGTCCTATATCGAGATCAACAACTTCTACACCGCCACCGTCTACGAAAAGGGCGCCGAGGTGATCGGCATGCTCAAGCGGCTGGTGGGCGATGACGGCTATGCCAAGGCGCTGGACCTGTATTTCGACCGCCACGATGGCGACGCCGCCACGATCGAGGATTGGCTGGCGGTGTTTCAGGATGCCACGGGCCGCGACCTGTCGCAGTTCGGACGCTGGTACACGCAGGCAGGCACTCCGCGCGTGTCGGTGACGGACGACTTCAAGGACGGCACCTATACCCTTCACCTGAAACAGGAAACACCCGCCACTCCCGGCCAGCCGGCGAAGCAGCCACAGGTGATCCCGGTGGCGGTGGGGCTTCTGAACCCCAACGGTGACGAGGTGCAGCCGACCACCGTGCTGGAACTGACCGAAGCCGAGCAAAGCTTCGCCTTCGACGGCCTCTCTGCCAAGCCGGTGCCGTCGATCCTGCGCGGCTTCTCGGCCCCGGTGATCCTTGACCGCAAGACCACGACCGAGGAACGCGCCTTCCTGCTGGCCCACGACACCGACCCGTTCAACAAGTGGGAAGCGGGCCGCGCGCTGGCCAAGGACGTGCTGGCCCGCATGGTGACCGAGCGCGCCGCGCCCGGACCCGCCTACCTCAACGCGCTGGAACGCGTGGCACGCGACGACACGCTCGACCCGGCGTTCCGCGCGCTTGCCCTGCGGCTGCCGTCCGAGGACGACATGGCGCAGACGCTGTTCGACGCGGGCGTGACGCCGGACCCGCTGGCGATCCACGATGCCCGCGAGAAGCTGATGCTGGCGCTGGCCGAGCATCTGTCCGCGTCGCTCCCCCGCCTGTACGAGGCGATGAACATCCCCGGCCCCTACTCGCCCGACAGCAAGGCCGCCGGGTGCCGCGCGCTGCGCCAGACCGCGCTGGCGATGCTGGCCCGGCTCGACGACGGCAAGACGGCGGCGAAGCAGTTCCGCGACGCCGACAACATGACCGAGCAACTGGGCGCGCTGGGTGTGCTGCTGAGCGTCGGCCACGGGCAGGAAGAACTGGGCACCTTCTACCGCCAGTGGCAGTCCGACCGGCTGGTGATCGACAAGTGGTTCGCACTGCAAAGCTCTACCGCCGCCCCCCGCAAGGCGGCGGACACCACGCTGGCGCTGACCCGGCATCCCGATTTCGACTGGAAGAACCCCAACCGCTTCCGCTCGGTCATCGGCGGGCTTGCGATGAACGCCGCCGGGTTCCACGATCCGTCGGGAGCAAGCTATGAACTGGTGGCCGACTGGCTGATCCGGCTTGATCCGATGAACCCGCAGACGACCGCAAGGATGAGCACCGTGTTCGAAACCTGGAGACGCTACGACGCCGACCGGCAGGCGCTGATCCGCGGCGCGCTGGAACGGATCGCAGCCACCCCCGGCCTGAGCCGCGACACGACCGAGATGGTCGGCCGCATCCTGGGGTCGGCATGACCCGGCCCGCGGTTCTGATCACCGGCGCAAGCTCGGGCATCGGTGCGGCGACGGCGCGGCTGTGCGCCGAGGCGGGCTGGGACGTGGGCATCGGTTTCCGCAGCGAGCGCGCCGGGGCCGAGACGACGGCAGAGGCTGTCGAGACCGCCGGGGGCCGCGCCGTTCTGTTGCAGGGCGACGTCGCGGACCCAGCCGGCATCGAGGCGGTCTATGCCGGGTTCGACGCCGCTTTCCCGGTGATGAGCGGTCTGGTCAACAACGCGGGCATCGTGGATGTCAGCGCGCGGCTGGACGAGATGTCGCCCGAGCGCATCGCGCGCATGATGGCGGTCAACGTCACCGGCGCGATGCTGGTGGCGCAGGGCGCGGTGAAACGCATGTCCACCCGCCACGGCGGCACGGGCGGCGCGATCGTCAACATCTCTTCGGTGGCCGCCAAGATCGGGTCGCCCGGTCTGTTCGTGGACTACGCCGCCTCGAAGGGCGCCATCGACACCTTCACCCGCGGCCTTGCGCTGGAAGTCGCCGGAGAGGGCATCCGCGTGAACGGCGTGCGCCCCGGCATGATCTACACGCCGATCCACGCCAAGGGCGGCTATGCCGACCGGCCCAAGGAACTGGCCCACACGATCCCGATGCAGCGGATCGGCGAGCCGGAAGAGATCGGCGAGGCGGTGCTGTGGCTGCTGTCGGACAAGGCCAGCTATGCGACCGGCACCACCTTCGACGTCAGCGGTGGGCGGTAGCCGCCGCGCGGGGTCGCCGCGCTTCGGCGATGCGCGGCCTACATGAGACACAAAACGGCCCGCCGGCTTTTGCTGACGGGCCATTTTCATTCATCTGAAGGCAGGGCTTACCCGGCGGCGGTGACGGCCCGCTTGGTCATCACCTTCACCAGATGCGCGCGGTAGGCCGGGGTGCCGTGGATGTCGCCGATCATGCCATCGGCATCGACCGACAGCCCGTCAACCGCGCCCGCCGAGAAGTTCGACGACAGCGCCTCTTCCGCCTCGGTCCAGCGGAACACGCCCTCTTCCGACGCGCCGGTGATCGCCACCCGCACCCCGTCCGAGGTCTTCGCCACGAAGGCCGCCGTCAGCGGGAACCGCGACGCGGGCTGCGCGAACTTGGCATAGGCCGCCTTCTCGGGGATGTTGAACTTGACCGCCGTGATCAGTTCGCCCTCTTCCAGCGCCGTGGTGAACATGCCCTGAAAGAAGTCGTCCGCCGCGATCTCGCGCGTGTTGGTCACCACCACGCCGCCCGAGCCAAGCAGGCCAGCCGGATAGCACGCCGCCGGGTCGTTGTTGGCCAGGCTGCCGCCCACCGTGCCACGGTTGCGCACCGCCGGGTCGCCGATGCCGCCAGCCAAAGCCGCCAGCGCCGGATAGCTCGACGCAGCCTCGGCGGCCACGGTGCCATGGGTGGTCGCACCTCCAACGGTCAGAACGCCGCCCGAAGCGCTGACGCCCTTCATCGACGCGATACCCGAGGTCGACACCAGCGTGCCCGGCATCGCCAGACGCTGCTTCATCGTCGGGATCAGGGTCTGGCCGCCGCCAAGGGGCTGCGCCTCGTCGCCGGACAGCGCCGCGACCGCTTCTTCGACCGTCGTTGGTTTCACCAGTTCGAAGTCGTACATCTCATTTCTCCTTGCGAAGACCCGCTGGTCTTCATCTTGGTCCAATTTCGCGCAACCGGCGGCGGCCACGTGGGACACCGCCGGAGGGGTCAGCCGTTCATCGCCGCCCAGACCCGAGCCGGCGACAGCGGCATGTCGATATGCTTCACATCCTTACCGTTTCTCTGAAGCGCGTCCACCACCGCATTGACCAGCGCAGGCGGAGACCCGATCGCCCCGGCCTCGCCGCAGCCCTTCACCCCAAGCGGGTTGTGGGTGCAGGGCGTCTGGCACGAATGATCGACCGAGAAATTCGGCAGGTCGGCCGCGCGCGGCATGGCGTAGTCCATGAAGGACGCGGACACCAACTGGCCGTTCTCGTCGTAGACGCAATTCTCCAGCAGCGCCTGCCCGATGCCCTGCGCAAGACCGCCGTGAACCTGACCTTCGACGATCATCGGGTTGACCACGTTGCCGAAATCGTCGGCAGCGGTGAAGCGCTCGACCGTCACCTTCCCGGTGTCCGGATCGACTTCGACCTCGCAGATGTAGGCGCCCGCCGGATAGGTGAAGTTGGCCGGGTCGTAGAACGCGGTTTCCTCCAGCCCCGGCTCGATCTCGTCCAGCGGATAGTTGTGCGGCACATAGGCGGCAAGGCAGACGTCGCCCCACGCCACCGACTTGTCGGTGCCCGCGACCGAGAACGCGCCGTCCTTCAGTTCGACGTCATCCGCCGAGGCTTCCATCAGGTGCGCCGCGATCTTCTTCGCCTTGGCGATGATCTTCTCGGTCGCCCGCACCATCGCGGACCCGCCCACCGCCAGCGAGCGCGAGCCGTAGGTGCCCATGCCCATCGGCGTGTTGGCGGTGTCGCCATGCACGATCTCGACCTGGCTTTCATCGATACCGATCATCTCGGCGATCACCTGCGGGAAGGCGGTCTCGTGCCCCTGCCCGTGGCTGTGGCTGCCGGTCATCACGACCAGACCGCCGGTGGCGTTGACCCGGACAGTGGCGGATTCGTACAGACCCGCCCGCGCGCCCAGCTGCCCCACCAAGGCCGACGGAGCGATGCCGCAGGCCTCGATATAGCAGTTCATGCCCAGCCCGCGCCACTTGCCGTTCTTCGCGCTCTCGGCGGCCCGTGCGTCGAAGCCCGACACGTCGGCCAGCTCCAAAGCCTTGTCCAGCGTCGCGTTGTAGTCGCCGGTGTCGTATTCCACCGCGACCGGCGTGGCATAGGGAAACTCGGTGACGAAGTTCTTCCGGCGCAGTTCGACCGGGTCGATCCCCATCTCGCGCGCCGCCTTGTCGATCACCCGCTCCAGCTGGAACGTCGCCTCGGGACGGCCCGCGCCGCGATAGGCGTCGACCGGCACCGTGTTGGTGAACACCGCTTTCACGTTCACGTAGATCAGCGGCGTCTTGTAGTTCCCCGCCATCAGCGTGCCATGCAGCCACGTCGGGACGCTGGTCGAGAAGGTCGACAGATACGCGCCCATGTTGGCGTGGGTGTCGGTGCGCAGCGCCAAGAAGTTGCCCTGCTCGTCCATCGCCAGTTCGATCTTGGTGACGTGGTCGCGGCCATGGGCGTCGGTCATGAAGGCCTCGGACCGGCTCGACGTCCATTTCACCGGGCGTTTCAACTGCTTGGCGGCGAAAGTGCAGAAGGCTTCCTCGGCATAGTGGAAGATCTTCGAGCCAAAGCCGCCGCCCACATCCGGCGCGACGACGCGCAGCTTGTGCTCGGGGATGCCCAGCACGAAGGCGCCCATCAGCAGGCGGATCACATGCGGGTTCTGGCTGGTGGTGTACAGCGTCGACTCGTCGCTGTGAGACGCATAGTCCCCTACCGCCACGCGCGGCTCCATCGGGTTCGCGACAAGGCGCTGGTTCACCAGTTCCAGCGTGGTGACGTGATGCGCGCCCTTGATCGCCTGATCCACCGCCTCGCGGTTTTCCTCGACGAAGCCCCAGTCGTAACACAGGTTCGAGGTCAGGTCGTCATGCACCTTGGGCGCGCCGTCGGCCAAAGCCGCCTTCATGTCGATGACGGCGGGCAACTCCTCGATATCGACCTCGATCAGTTCGGCCGCGTCCCGCGCCTGCGCATAGCTTTCGGCCACCACGGCGGCGATGGCGTCGCCCACGTGGCGCACCTTGCCCTGCGCCAGCACCGGGTGCGCCGGCTCTTGCATCGGGTTGCCGTGCCGGTCGGTCACCTGCCAGCCGCAGGGCAGTCCGCCGATGCCTTCGAAGTCCTTGCCGGTGAACACCCGCAGGACGCCCGGCGCCGCCTCGGCGGCCGAGGTGTCGACCTTCGTCAGCTTGCCATGCGCCACGTCCGAGCGCAGGAAGTGAACGTAGGCCTGTCCGTTGATGTTGATGTCGTCAGTGTAACGTCCCTTCCCGGTCAGGAACCGGACGTCCTCGCGCCGCTTGTTGGCGGCACCAATGCCATGATCCTTCGGCATCTTGATCTCCTCCCTGGGGTGCAAAGCGTCCGCAGACGCGCCGCGTTATGTGCCTTGGGTATGCTGCGGGCCCCGCCTCCTCTGCGTGGCCCCCGCGACGCCCGGCGGGCGGCGCGGAAGAGTGCGTGACAGCACCGTGTCGCGGTCGCCGCCTATTCGGCGGCGATGGCCGTCACGTCCTGCCCCGAGGCCGCCATGATCGCCTTGACGATGTTGTGGTAGCCCGTGCAGCGGCAGATGTTGCCCTCGAGATAGTCGCGGATCTCGGTCTCGGTCGGCTTGGGGTTTTCCTTCAGCAGCGCGGCGGCGGACATCACCATGCCGGGCGTGCAGAACCCGCACTGAAGCCCGTGATGATCCTGGAACGCCTGCTGGATCACACCCAGCGAGCCATCGGCATTCGCCATGCCTTCGATGGTCTGGACATCGGCGCCCTCGGCCTCGGCCGCGAACATGGTGCAGGCCTTCACGGCCTCGCCGTTGACGTGCACGACGCAGGCGCCGCACTGGGACGTATCGCAACCGACATGCGTTCCTGTCAGGCCCAGAGGCCCGCGCAGAAATTCGACGAGAAGCGTCCGGCCCTCGGCCTCGGCTGTCGTGGGCTTGCCGTTCACCGTCATGGAAACTGTCGGCATCTGGGTTCCT
Organism: Psychromarinibacter sp. S121; assembly: GCF_049801035.1. Classification (NCBI taxonomy): domain Bacteria; kingdom Pseudomonadati; phylum Pseudomonadota; class Alphaproteobacteria; order Rhodobacterales; family Paracoccaceae; genus Psychromarinibacter; species Psychromarinibacter sp. S121. The sequence continues at coordinate 1,029,435 of NZ_JBNAGE010000001.1, read as the reverse complement.
CCCTGGTAGCTTTCGACTGGCTTTTGCGGGCAGCTAACCATGGGATTTCGCTTTTGGAAACCGGGTATCTGCGGCAGGCCGCAAATTTCCGCGCGCGCCCAATGTCAGGGCAGACGACCGCCGCCGCCGATGGTAAGCGAGGGCAAGTCGACCGTGAAATGCCGGGACCGAGCCCCTATGCTGGGGCCCGCGTCCAGATACCGCCGGAGCCCCGATGCGCCAGTTCCTACCGATCTCCGCCCTTCTTCTGGGGTCCGCCTTCCTGCTGTTCGCCGGCGGGGTCAACGGGCTGATCCTGCCCGTGCGCGGCACGGCGGAAGGGTTCTCGAGCTTCTCGCTGGGTCTGCTCGGCACCGGCTGGGCGATCGGCTATGTCTCGGGCTGCCTTGCGACGCCGGGGCTGGTGTCCCGGGTGGGTCACATCCGGTCCTTCGGCGTGATGGCGGCGCTGGCGGCGATCTCGATTCTCGCCTCGCTGCTAATGCTGTCGCCCTGGGCCTGGGTGCCGCTTCGCGCGATCTCGGGCTTCTGCTTCGCGGGCGCCGCGATGATCGTGGAAAGCTGGCTGAGCGAGCGCGCCGCCCCCTCCGAGCGCGGCCGGGTGTTCGGCATCTACACGATGGTCAACCTGTTCTCGTCCACCGCCGGCCAGATGGTGCTGACGCTGGGCGACACGCGGGGGTTCTTCTTCTTCGTACTGGGCGCGATTTTCTACTGCATGGCGCTGGTGCCCACCGCGATCTCGTCCAGCGCCTCGCCCAAGCCGCTGGTCAACGTGAAGATCGACCTGCGCGGGCTGTGGCGCAATTCACCGGTGGCGCTGTTCGGCGTGTTCCTCGTCGGCATCTCCAACAGCGCCTTCGGCACGCTTAGCGCAGTCTATGCCGAGCGCGTGGGGCTGGGCCTGACCTCCATCGCCTTGTTCGCCTCGCTTCCCGTTCTCGCGGGCGCGGTTGCGCAGGTGCCGGTGGGCTACCTGTCGGACCGCACCGACCGGCGCTGGGTGCTGGTCGGGCTGGCGGTCGCCGCGGCGGGGACCGAGCTGGCCTTCATCCTGCTTCAGCCCGACAACCAGGCGATCAACCTCGCCCTGTCGGCGGCCTTCGGCGCGGCGATCTTCTCGATGTATCCGGTGATCCTTGCCCATGCGAACGACCACGCCGCAGAGGGCACCGCGATCCAGGTTTCGGGCGGTCTTCTGATGGTGTTCGGATTCGGGGGAATCGCCGGCCCGCTGGTTGCCGGCGTGGGAATGTCACAGATCGGACCTTCGGGATTGTTCGCCACTTCAATCGCGTCGCATATCGTCCTGATCCTGTTCGCAGTCTACCGGATTCGCACCCGCTCTGCCGTGCCGACCGAGGCGAAGCAGTCCTTCTCGGCGACGCCTATGGCGAAGAATGCAACCCCCGAGACGGCGGTGCTTGCCGCAAGCGACGCCGAAATTCGCGAAGAATTGAATGCCACTCCGGAACCCCCTGCGGACACTCAGGAAAACCTGCCCGAAAATCACGCGTGACTTCGGCCATACGCCGCCTATCTAGTCCGAAAAGCCGCCCCGCAGGCTATTTGTGGTAGATGACCGCTGGAATGGCGGATAGCCTCGGGGCACTCCGGATTTTGCGGAGATGTAAGGGGGCAGTAGCGTGACAACCGACGTCGTCGGGTATTTCGGAAAGCTTGCGGCGGCGACGCTGGCCGGGCTCTTCCTGACAACCAGTGCACAAGCCTTGGATCGCATCCGGATCCACGTGGAAGGCAACGACAAAGACCTTCAGGACGCGATCGTAAGCGCGTCCCTGGTGGTCGCCGCGAAGACCGAGGGACGGACCGAGGCCGACAACGTGTTCGCTTCGGCGCTGTCCGACTATGCCCGCCTTCTCGATGTACTGTACGCCGAAGGGTATTACGGCGGCGTCATCAACATTTACGTGGACGGGCGCGAGGCTGCGTCGACCCCCCTGCTGCGGGCGCCCGACCGGATCAACGAGGTCGCGATCAACGTGCGTCCGGGGCGGCCCTTCCGCTTTGGCGACGCCCGGATCGGCCCGCTTGCCCCCGGCACCGAGATCCCCGACGAATTCGCCCCCGGCGAGCCCGCGAAGGCCCCGGTGGTGCGCAGCGCCGTCGACGCCGCCTCGGACGGCTGGCGCGATGCGAGCTATGCCAAGGTCGAGGTCGCGGGCGAACGTGTCGTCGCGGATCACGACAACGCCACGCTGGACAGCGTCATCGCGCTGAACCCCGGCCCGCCGGTCAAGTTCGGGCGGCTGGTGATCCAAAGCGAAAGCCGCGTCCGGGCCGAGGCGATCCGCCGGATCGCCGGGCTGGATCGCGGCGATCCCTTTTCGCCCGAGGAGGCCAAGCGCGTCGCCGACCGCCTGCGCCGCGCCGGTGCGTGGAAGGCCGTGTCGCTTGAAGAGGCCGAGACGCTCAGCGCGGACGGCGAGATGGACATGCTGCTGACGCTGGACGACGCCAAGCGGCGGCGGATCGGCGTGGGCGCTGAGGTGTCCTCGCTCGACGGTGGCAAGGTCACGGCCTTCTGGCTGCACCGCAACATCTTCGGCGGCGCCGAGCGCCTGCGCTTTGACGCCGAGGTGGCGAACATCGGCAGCGGCACCAGCGGCACCGACTACACCCTTGGCGGCCGCCTGACCGTGCCCGCGCCCATCGGCCCCGAAACCACCGCCTTCACCTATGGCACGCTGGAACTGCTGGACGAGGCGGATTACGAATCCGATCAGGTCGAGATCGGCTTCGGCATCACCCGCCGCGTCGGCGGCAATTTCCAGCTCGACGCCTCTATCGCCTACTTCTACTCCGAGACGAAAGACGCGCTGGGAGAACGGAAATTCTCGCTTCTGAAGCTGCCCATCAGCGCCACCTACGACCGCCGCGACAATGCGCTGGATCCGCGGCAGGGCTTCTTCATCAACCTCGACATCACCCCCTTCGCCGGTCTGAACGACACCGAGAGCGGCGTGCGCACCTATGGCGACGCGCGCGGCTATTACGGTTTTGGCGATGAGAAACGCGTGGTGCTTGCGGGGCGGCTGCAATTCGGCTCCATCGCCGGGTCCAGCATCACCGGCACGCACCCCGACATGCTGTTCTACTCGGGCGGTTCGGGCACCGTGCGCGGCCATCCCTACCAGTCGCTGAACGTCGACATCGGCGGCGGCGACACGCTGGGCGGCCGCAGCTTCCTTGGCCTCTCGGCCGAGTTGCGGACCCATGTCACCGACACCATCGGCCTCGTCGCTTTCGCCGACGCCGGTTACATCGGCGCCGAGGAATTCTACGACGGCAGCGGCGAGTGGCATTCCGGCGCGGGGCTCGGTCTGCGCTACATGACGGGCATCGGGCCGATCCGGCTTGACGTGGCCTATCCCACCAGCGGCGACACCGGCGACGGTGTCCAGATCTACATCGGTATCGGGCAGGCATTCTAATGCGCCACATCCTGTTGATTCTCATGCTGGCCCTGCCGGGTCAGCTTCTTGCACAGGCCGGCCCGGACAGCGTCCCGGACGCTCCCGCCGAGGAAGAGGAACGCGACCGCGGCATCCTTCAGGCCTTCATCGAAGACAATCTGTCCGGCGCGGGCCGCGAAGTCCGGATCGAGGGCTTCCGGGGCGCGCTGTCGTCCAACGCGACGCTGGAAAGCCTGACCATCGCCGACGCGGACGGCGTCTGGCTGCGGCTGGAAGGCGCGGTGCTGAACTGGAACCGCGCCGCCATCCTGCGCGGCCGGGTCAACATCAACGAGCTTTCCGCCGAACGGCTGGTCATCGAACGGGTGCCCGACAGCGGCACCTCCGACGATCTTCCCTCGCCCGAGGCCACGCCTTTCGCCCTGCCGGAACTGCCCGTCTCCATCGACATCGCCACCCTTGCGATCGAGCGCGCCGAACTGGGCGCACCGCTTCTGGGCGAAGACGTCGCGATCACGCTGGACGGCAGCGCCAGCCTTGCCGGTGGCGAAGGCACGACCGACCTGCAGATCACCCGTCTCGACGGCCCCGAAGGGGACATCTCGATTGCCGGGTCCTACTCCAACGCGACCGGCGCGCTGAACCTCGACCTGTCGTTCCGCGAAGGTCCCGGCGGCATCGCGGCCAGCCTGATCGGCCTGCCGGGCGAACCCTCGGTCGACCTCACCGTGCAGGGCGACGGCTCGGCCGACGACTTCAACGCCGACATCCTGCTGCTGACCGACGGCGAGGAACGCCTGAGCGGCACCGCGACCCTTGGCGCGTTCGGCGCGGAGGACGGCGAAGGCGCCACCGACCGCCGCTTTGGCCTTGACCTTTCGGGCGATCTCGCGCCGCTGTTCCTGCCGGATTATCAGGACTTTCTCGGCAACAGCGTGGCCCTGACCGTCAACGGCACCCTGCTGGGCGAAGGCGGTCTCGACCTTGAACAACTGGACGTCGAAACGCAGTCGCTCGTGCTGAACGGCGCGGTGCAACTGGACAGCGACAGCTGGCCCGTCCGGATCGACATCACCGGCGCGATCACCCCGCCCGAGGGCGACGAGGTGCTGCTGCCCCTGACCGGCCCCGAGACATGGGTGCGCGACGTCGAACTCGCCATCGACTTCGACAGCACCGATGGCGACACGTGGACCGCCTCGCTGACCGCCGACGGCTTCCGCCGCGACGGGATCGAGATCGGCCGCGCCGCGCTGACCGGACAGGGCGGCATCGTCCGCGGTGAAGGCAACGCCATCGGCGAGGTAACCGGCCAGATGGCTTTGGACGTCGACGCCATCGCCCTGCCCGACCCCGCGTTGCAGGAAGCGGTCGGCGAGACCGTGACCGGCGCGCTTGGGTTCGACTTCGTCGAGGGTCAGACCCTGCGCTTCACCGGGCTGGACCTGACCGCGGGCGACACCGTGCTTAGCGGCGACGCCACGCTCGATCTGCCCGAAGAAGGGCTGGGGCTGGAAATCCTCGGCCGCGTCGGCCTGCGCGCCGGAGACCTGTCGCGCTTTGCCGCGCTGGCGGGGATCGACCTCAGCGGCTCGGCAGACCTGTCCGTCAGCGGCGAAATCGAGCCGCTCAGCGGCAGCTTCGACCTGACGCTGGGCGGCAGCACCGGCGATCTGGCCATCGGCAACGCCTTGGTCGACCCGCTGATCGGCGGCGACGGACAGTTGCAGGGCCAGATCACCCGCGACCAGGACGGCACCCGCCTGACCGACTTCGGCATCACCACGCCCGAGACCGAACTGACCGCCACCGCCGACCTCGCCACCGGCGACAGCCAGGCGCAGTTCGCCCTGAACCTGCGCGAAGCGGGCATCGTCGCCGAAGGGCTGGACGGCCCCGTCTCGCTGACCGGCACCGCGGTGCAGGTGGGCGAGGACTGGACGCTGACCACCAACCTCGAAGCGCCCGGCGGCGTGCGCGCCGACATCGACGCCAACATCTCGCTTCCCGACGGCGAACCCGGCCCGGTCAACGGCATCGCCGACATCGCCATCGCCGACCTGTCCGCCTATGCCGAGATCGCGGGCGCCGACCTGAACGGCGCCGCCAACGTCACGCTGGCGGGCCGCGGCGACCTTTCGGACATGAGCTTCGAGGCCAGCGTCAACGGCACCGCTTCGGACATCCGCATCGGCAGCGACGTGGCGGACACGCTGATGGCCGGCACCAGCACGCTGGCCATCGACCTGACCCGCGACGCCGACGGCACGATCAGCTTCCGCGACACCAGTTTCGAAAACGATCAGGTGACCGCCGACCTCGACGGCACCATCGACGGCCAGACCGGCGCCATCGATTTCGACGCGCGGCTGGTCGACGTGGCCCTGATCCTCGACAACCTGAGCGGCCCGGCGACGCTGGATGGCACCCTGACCCGCGACGGACAGGACTTCCGGCTCGACGGCGGCTTCTCGGCCCCCGGCGACACCGGCGGCGACATCACCGCCGAGGTCACGCTGGGCGACGACGGCCCCGGCCCGTTCCGCGCCAGCGGCGATGCCGAGATCGGCAGCCTCGCCCCCTTCGCCAGCCTCGCCAACATGGACCTGTCCGGCGGCCTGTCGCTGCGCTTCGGCGCCGAGGGCGATCTGTCGGACATGAGCCTTTCCGCGACGCTGAACGCGGAAGGCGACAACCTCGCCACCGGCATCACCGCCGTCGACCCGCTGATCGGCGGCGCAAGCGAGCTGGATGTGGCGGTGAACCGCGACGCGGCGGGCGTCCTGACCTTCGACCGCGCCCGGTTCGAAAGCGATCAGCTGATGGCCATGGTCGAGGGCTCGGTCGCCCCCACCACCGCCGACGTCCGGTTCGACGTGCAACTGGCCAGCGCCGGCGCAGTGGCGCAGGGCCTGACCGGCGCCATCGGGCTCAGCGGCCAACTGACCCGCGACGGCGACGACGTGAACCTTGACGCCGACCTGACCGGTCCCGGCGAGACCGAGGGCGACATCCTCGCGGCGCTGACGCTGGTCGACGGCCAGCCCGGACCGTTCAGCGCCGACGTGAACGCCGACATCGCCTCGCTCGCGCCCTTCGGCGCCATCGCCAACCTCAACCTCGGCGGCGCGCTGACGCTGGACGCCAGCGCCGACGGCGACCTGACAGACCTGACCTTCGATGCGGACGTCTCCGCCACCGGCACCGGCCTGCGCTCGGGCATCTCGGCGGCGGATCCGCTGCTGGCCGGCACCAGCCTGCTGAACCTCGCGGTCGCCCGCGATGCCGAGGGCGTGCTGACCATCGAACGCGCCACCTTCGAGAACCCGCAGCTAAGCGCCGAGGTCTCGGGAGAGGGCAGCCCCGACGGCGGTTCGGGTCGCTACGACCTGCGGCTTGCCAATGTCGGCCTGCTGGCGCCCGGCATCAACGGCCCCGCCACCGCGACCGGCACCCTGTCCTCGTCGGGCAACGGCTGGCAGATCGACACGTCGCTGACCGGTCCGGGCGGCATGTCCGCCACCACCGCGGGCAGCTTCGCGCAGGACTTCTCGACCGCGAACCTGTCGATCAACGGCAACGCGCCCCTGGAACTCGCCAACGGCTTCATCGCGCCCCGGCTGGTCGACGGCCTGGCCCGGTTCAACCTGAACCTGAACGGCCCGCTGGCTCTGAACTCGCTGTCGGGCACCGTCAGCGCCAACGGAGCGGGCGTCACCCTGCCCTCGCTGCGCATCCGCCTCACACCGCTGAACGTGACCGCACAGCTTGGCGGCGGCAGCGTCAACGTCACCGCCGACACCGGCGTGTCGAACGGCGGGCGGATCACCGCATCGGGACCGATCAGCCTGAGCGCCCCCTTCAACGCCAATCTCGCGATCTCGCTGCAACGCGTCGTGGTGGCAGAACCGGGCTTCTATGAAACGACCGTCTCGGGCAACGTCGGCATCGACGGCGGCCTGACCGGCGGCGCGAACATCTCGGGCGACATGACGCTGGACGCGGTCGAGGTGCGCATCCCGAACACCGGCGGACTGTCCTCGGGCAGCCTGCCCAGCCTCGTCCACATCAACGAGCCCGCCGACGTGCGCCGCACCCGCGACCGCGCCGGCCTGCTGCGCGACATGGGTGACAGCAGCGGCGGCGGCGCGTCCGGCCCCGGCTATGGGCTGAACATCGTGATCCGCGCGCCGCAGCAGATCTTCATCCGCGGCCGCGGCCTCGACGCCGAGATGGGCGGCCAGCTGAGACTGGGCGGCACCACCAACAGCATCTTCACCGAAGGGTCGTTCGAGCTGATCCGCGGCCGGCTCGACATCCTTGGCGAACGGCTCAGCCTGACCGAAGGCAGCCTGCAATTGCAGGGCAACTTCGACCCCTACGTCCGGCTCGTCGCGGCGACCACCTCGGGCGATATCACCGTTCAGATCGTGATCGAGGGCTTCGCCTCGAACCCCGACCTCGTGGTCACCTCGCAACCCGAACTCCCCGAGGAAGAGGTGCTCGCACGCCTTCTGTTCGAGCGCGGGATCGAGGAAATCTCGGCGCTGCAGGCGGTCCAGCTTGCGCTCGCGGTCCGCACGCTGGCGGGCGGCGGTGGCGAGGGCATCGTCGGACGCCTGCGCACCAACGTGGGTCTCGACGACCTCGACGTCACCACCGGCGCCGACGGCACCGCCGAAGTCACGGCGGGCAAATACCTGAGCGACCGCCTTTATTCCGACGTGACGGTGGATTCCTCCGGCGAGACCGAGGTGGAACTGAACCTGCAGATCACCCCCTCGGTCACCGCCCGCGGCCGCGTGACCTCGGACGGCGACACCGGGATCGGCATCTACTTCGAGCGGGATTACTAGGGGCCACCCGGGCAAGGGGGCTTTGGCCCCCGGCCCTGCGGGCCTCCCCCCAGGATATTTCCGGACCAAAGAAGCCAGGGTCGCGCGCCCTGGCTTCTTCTCTTTCCAAATACCTCGGGGGAGCCGCCGTCAGGCGGCGGGGGCAGCGCCCCCTTTGCGCCGTCCGTTCAGACCGAGACGGCGGCGAGCAGCTTGTCGCGTTCCAGCTCGGACTTCGCGCCCGACATGGTGACCGAGCCGCGCTCGAGCACGTAGAACGTATCGGCAAGGTCGTAGGCGAAGGCGAAATACTGTTCGACAAGGATGATCGCCATGTCGCCCCGGTCGCGCAGGTATTCGATCACCCGGCCGATCTGCTGGATGATGTTGGGCTGGATGCCCTCGGTCGGCTCGTCCAGGAGCAGGACCTTGGGCTTGGTGATCATCGCGCGGGCGATGGCAAGCTGCTGCTGCTGGCCGCCCGACAGGTCGCCGCCACGGCGGTTCATGAATTCCTTCAGGATCGGGAACAACTCGAAGATCTCGTCGGGGATATGGTGCTCGGACTTGGGCAGGCAGGCGTAAGCCGTCTCCATGTTCTCGCGCACCGTCATCAGCGGGAAGATGTCGCGCCCCTGCGGCACGTAGCCGATGCCCTTCTGCGCCAGCATATGCGCCGGGATGCGGCCGATGTCCTCGCCATCCAGCGTATAGCTGCCGGCGGTGCGTTGGTGGGTGCCCGACAGCGCCTTCAGAAGCGAGGTCTTGCCGACCCCGTTCGTTCCCATCACGCAAGTCACCTTGCCCGCCTGCGCCGACAGGTCGATGCCGTACAGGATCTGGCTGCCGCCGTAGTGAAGCGTGAGATCGCGGGTGTCTAGCATGTCGGGGTCTCTCTGTTTCCGCGCGGCGGGGGCGGCAAGGTCAGGGGGCCGGTCATCCGTGTCACCGCCCCAGATACACTTCGATGACCTGCTCGTTCTTCGTTACGTGGTCCAGCGAGCCTTCGGCCAGCACCGAGCCTTCGTGCAGAACGGTCACCTTGCAGTCCAGCCGCCGCACGAATTCCATGTCGTGCTCGACCACCACCACGGCGCGGGTCTTCGCCGCTTCCTTCAGGATGTCGGTCGTGTGCTCGCGCTCGGCCGGGGTCATGCCTGCGGCGGGTTCGTCGACCAGCAGAAGCTGGGGCTCCTGCGCCAGCAGCATGCCGATCTCCAGCCATTGCTTCTGGCCGTGCGACAGCTCGCCCGACTTGCGGGCAAGCTGGGTTTCCAGCCCGATCTCTTCGGCCAGCGCCACCACCCGCGCCCGGTCCTCGTCGGACGGCTTGTAGAACAGCACCGTCCACGCGCTGCGCCCGTTGCGCAGGGCCATCAGCAGGTTGTCGAACACCGACTGGTCCTCGAACACCGTAGGCCGCTGGAATTTGCGCCCGACCCCGGCCTGCGCGATCTTGGCTTCGTTCATCCGCAGCAGCGAGACGCTGCGGTCGCCCCAGATGACCTTGCCCTCGTCCGGGCGGGTCTTGCCGGTGACGATATCCATGAAGGTGGTCTTGCCCGCCCCGTTCGGTCCGATGACCGCGCGCAGCTCGGCCTTGCCGATCGAGAAGGACAGGTTGTTGATCGCCTTGAACCCGTCGAACGAGACCGACACGCCGGAGACTTCCAGCAGACGGTCGTTGCGCGGGGCGGCGGCGGTGGCGGCGGCAGCGTTCATTCTTCGGCCTCCTTCTCACGCAGGGCGCCCTGATCGGGGCCAAGGTCGGCGCCGTGGCGGTCGGGCGAGCGGCGGTCGGTGATCAGGTCGAACAGCCCGCCGATGCCTTTCGGGAAGAACAGCGTGACCAGCACGAAGGTCAGGCCCAGCAGGATCAGCCACCAGTCGACCCAGTTGATCGTGTAGAAGCCGAGGTTGATCGAGGGCGCCTGCCCGCCGGTGAAATAGGTCGACACCAGCGACACGAAGGCCGCGCCGATCACCGCGCCGTACAGCCGTCCACGACCGCCGATCGCCACCCAGACCGCAAGGTAGATCGACGCGATGGGCGCGATCTCGGCCGGGTTGATGATGCCCGCCTGCGGGTAGTACAGCGCCCCGGCGATGCCCGCGATCACGGCGGTGAAGGTGAAGACGAACAGCTTGTAGCCCTCGACCGAATAGCCGAGGAACCGCACCCGCGCCTCGTCGTCCCGGATGCCGCGGATCACCGAGCCGAACTTGCCCGACACCACCCATGCGCACAGCAGGTAGCCCGCGCCAAGCGCGAAGGCCGAGGCCCACAGGAACCACATCGACACGATGTCCTGACTGGCGGTGACACCGGGCAGGTTCTGCAGCCCCGAGAGGCCGTTGTTGCCGCGCAGGCCGCTGTCGTTCTGGAACAGGTACAGCGACAGCGCCAGCGTCATCGCCTGCGTCAGGATCGACAGGTACACGCCCGTCACCCGGCTGCGGAAGGCGAGCCAGCCGAACACCAGCGCCAGAAGCCCCGGCACCAGCACCACCGCCAGCAACTGCAGCGGCAGCGAGTGGGCAAAGGCCCAGATCGGCGGAAACTCGGACGCCCCAACCACGCCGAAAATCTGCGTGGCGATGCCGCTGGAGATTTCTTCGGGCGTCGGCGGCAGGGCGGCGTTGGACATCGATTCCGCCACGATCAGCCGGGTGCGCTCGTACATCAGCCACATGCCGATGGCATAGCCGCCAAGACCGAAGAAGGCGAAATGGCCCAGCGACAGGATGCCGGTATAGCCCCAGACCACGTCCATCGCGACGGCGATCAGGCACAGGCACAGCGTCTTGCCCAGCGTCTTGATGAACGAGGTCGAGATCACGCCGATGCCGAAGCCCTCGGACAGGATCGTGACGCCCACGGTGAAGATCGCAAGGCAGGCGAGGAACACCAGCACCGACGGGTTGCGCATCACGAAGGGCTTGCGGCGGCCCGAGCCGAAGGCGGGGTTTGTTGTCGTGGCGGTCATCGGTCAGGCCTCCGCCGCGCGGCCCTTGAGGGCGATAAGCCCCCGTGGCCGGAACTGGATGAAGATGATGATGAAGATGATCATGTAGGTCTGCGCCGCCAGCGTGTTGGACGGGTTGAACCACTCGATGAACTTCTGAAGGAAGCCGATCAGCGTCGCACCCAGCAGCGTGCCCCAGATGTTGCCGACGCCGCCGACGACGACCGTCATGAACGACTGCACGATATAGCCCTGCCCCAGCTCGGACGTGACCTGCGCATACAGCCCGATGGCCACCCCCGCGATCCCGGCGATGCCAGAGCCAAGCCCGAAGGTCAGCATGTTGATCTTGTCGGGATTGATCCCCATCGACGCCGCCATCCGCGGGTTCTGGGTCACCGCGCGGACTTCCAGCCCGACGCGGGTCCTGTTCATGATGAACAGGAAGACGCCAAGGAAGATCAGCGCCAGCACGAAGATCGCGACCCGGATATAGCTGATCGAGACCACGTCGTTGAACACCAGCGCGCCGCCCAGCCAGTCGGGCGAGGTCAGCGGACGCGCCTGCGTGCCGAAGATGTTCTTGGCCAGCTGCTGCAGCGCGATCGAGATGCCGAACGTCGCCAGCAGGGTTTCCAGCGGGCGGTGATACAGCCAGCGGATCACCAGCCGCTCCATCGCCACGCCCGCGGCGAAGGTCACCACGAAGGCCAGCGGGATCGCGACGGCGATGGACGCGGTGTAGTTCGGGATGATCTGCTGCACCACGTAGCCGGTGTAGGCGCCCATCATGATGAACTCGCCATGCGCCATGTTGATCACCCGCATCACGCCGAAGGTGATCGCAAGGCCGATGGCCGCAAGGAAATAGATCGAGGCCAGCGACAGCGCGTCCAGCGTCAGGTCAAGGAACTGGTTCACCGCGACCTTGGTATCGATCGACCGAAGCGCGCCCAGCGCGGCGGCCACGACCTCGGGCGAGGTGGCGGTGTAGACCTCGTAAAAGGCGTAGCCGTCGATGATCTCGTCGATTTCATCCTCGGTCGCGGCGGCCTCGACCGCGCCCTGCCGGACCAGTTCCGCATAGGCCAGGTCGCGGGCGTCGTCGGTGTTCAGGTCGGCGACCTGAATGCCCGCCACCTGCCCGTCGATGATGTTCGCCACCAGGGCCGCCTTCTGGTCGTCACCGCTGATCAGCGGTGGGGCCAGTTCCTCGCGGACCAGCAGGGTATAGGCGTCGGCCTTGCTCAGCGCCTCCGAGCCGGGGCGCAGCACGCGGGCGACGTCTTCGCCTTCGGGCGCCTCGCCCTCGGCAACGCGCAGTTCGGTCTGCACCAGCGGATTGAGCGTCGCGCGAAGGTCGACGCCAAGATCGCCCGAGAAGCTTTCGATGGCCTCGATCCGCTCGGCATCGTCCTCGCCGAACCGGATGGTCAGCAGCCGCTCCAGCCGCGCCATGCGGGCGGCGATGGCGGGGTTCGTTTCCTCGGCGATGACCGAGCGCAGCGTGGCAAGGTGCGAGTCCTGAGCGTCGCGCTCGATGGCGGTCAGGGCGCGGTTGCGCACCCGGTCGTTGGGGTCGGTCAGCTGGAAGCGCACAAGCGCCGCGCCCATCATGGCGCGGATGCCGCTGTTGGGCTTCAGCTGGTCCATGTCGTCTTCAAGGACGGTGCCCACCTCTTCCCCGGTCGCGATGTCGAACAGGGTCAGCAGGTCCTCGCCGTTCGCGTCCTCGCCGGCTTCCTCGGTGAAGAAGAACAGCCCGTCATCGGTGCGCTGCCACATCTCGCGGGCCTGCCAGCGTTCCAGCACATCCTGCGCGGCAGGCAGGCCGCTGGCGGCGATGGCATCGATGGCCGGGCCGATGGTGCGGCGCGAGCTTTTCTCGATGATTTCGCGATGTTCCTGAAGGAGGGCCTGTATCTCGCTGAGGTCGTCGGTGTCCTGCGCCATCGCGGCGGCGGGAAGCAGGGCGAACAGACAAGCGGCAAGAAGTCGAAGGAGACGGGTCATGCGCGGTCCCGGACATTGTGCAGCATCGCGATGCCGCGGACTTCTGGATATGCAGGCGGGGAACCGGAACCGGCCCCCCGCCCGATGGTCAGGTCAGATCAGTAGTTGGATTCGATCTGCACGCAGGTCTCGGTCTCGGTGTTGTACATGCCGCACTCGAGATCCTTCCAGTCCGACACGAGGACGGCGGATTCCGGCAGGAAGTCGGTCCATGCGTCGCCCGGAACCGGATCGGTTTCCGAGATGATGTCGAACTGGCCGTCGGCCAGGATCTCGCCGATCAGGACCGGCTTGGACAGGTGGTGGTTCACGCCCATCACGGCGGTGCCGCCGGTCAGGTTCGGGAACTCCTGGCCCCACATGTTTTCGCGCACGGCGTCGACCTCGGTGGTGCCGGCGGCTTCGACCGCGTTCACCCACATGTTGAAGCCGATGTAGTGGGCTTCCATCGGGTCGTTGGTCACGCGGCTGTCATCGCCGATGAACTCGTGCCACGCGGCGATGAACTCTTCGTTCGCGTCGGTGTCGGCGGACATGAAGTAGTTCCACGCAGCCAGGTGGCCGACGAGGTTCGAGGTGTCGAGACCCGACAGTTCCTCTTCACCCACCGAGAAGGCCACAACGGGGATGTCGGCGGCGTCGATGCCGGCAGCCGCGAGTTCCTTGTAGAAGCCGACGTTGGCGTCGCCGTTGATGGTCGAGATCACGCCGACCTGGCTGCCGTCAGCGGCCAGTTCCTTGACGTCGGCGACGATGGTCGCCCAGTCCGAGTGGCCGAAGGGGGTGTAGTTGACGAAGATGTCTTCGGCGGCGATGCCCTTGTCCTGCAGGTAGGACTCGAGAATGTTGTTCGTGGTGCGCGGGTAGACATAGTCGGTGCCCAGCAGCGCGAATTTCTCGACGCCCAGTTCTTCCAGGAAGTAGTCAACCGCCGGGATCGCCTGCTGGTTGGGAGCAGCGCCGGTGTAGAACACGTTCTTGGACGACTCTTCACCTTCGTACTGCACCGGGTAGAACAGCAGGCCGTTCAGCTCTTCGATCACCGGCAGAACCGACTTCCGCGACACCGAGGTCCAGTTGCCGAACATCACGTCGACTTCGTGGACGGTCAGCAGTTCGCGCGCTTTTTCAGCGAACAGCGGCCAGTCCGAGGCCGGGTCGACGACGACGGCTTCCAGTTCGCAGCCCAGCACGCCACCCTTGGCGTTCTGCTGCTCGACCAGCATCAGCATGGTGTCTTTCAGCGTGGTCTCGGAGATCGCCATCGTACCCGACAGCGAGTGCAGCACGCCGACCTTGATCGGGCAGGCCACGTCCTGGGCGGACGCGTGGCTGGCGAAAGCGGCAGCGGCGGTCGCGCCGAGCAGAGCCTTGGTGAATTTAGACATTAATCCATCCCTTCGGAATTTGGCGTGAAGATCGATGCTGGCAGACCGGAGCGGAACCTCTCCCGTAACGCTGTGTGCTGCCGGCTGTCCCCCCGCCTATCTTGTTGCACCCGTGCCGGGCATCGCGGACAGCCATGAACGCGGCGCCGGCACTTTCGAGAGGTCCGAATGGATTCGGAACTCCCGAGCGAGTTGATACGGTGAGGGTGCAGCGCGACGCAGCGTCTCGGGTTGAAATGGGGTCAAACCGGCCCACGCAGCCGCCCCGTATGCCCATAATTTGAGCGAGAAGCATCGCCCTGTTTATCTTGCAGGCAGTTCGTTATGCGCACATCGCATGCCGCGTCCCGATCCGCGCCGACCGACCGCCCGCATGCGCGCGGCCCGGTGCGTGATCTTCCTTAACGGCAGTCGGGATTTGCAACGAGGCCGTCCGCACTACATGCTTCGCTCATGTACGCTTCTCACGGTTTCCTGCGCTCCGACATCGGGGACGTCGATGTCGTCTATCATGACGGCGAATATCACCTGTTCCACCTCGTCCTGCCGAACCACGATTTCATCGCCCATGCGGTCAGCCGCGACGGGATGACGTGGCGCCGGGTCCAGAACGCGCTGTTCGTTGACGATCCCGGCGCGTGGGACGACGACATGCTATGGACGATGCATGTCTCGGCGGACCCGGACGTGCCGGGCCGCTGGCGCATGTTCTACACCGGCCTCAGCCGCCACGAATACGGCCGGGTGCAGCGCGTCGGGCTGGCGGTGTCGGACGATCTTTACACGTGGACCCGGTCCGAGGACCCCGCCTACCCGCTCGAAGTCTCGGGCCAGTGGTACGAATGCAGCTCGGACGAGGGCCGCAACTGGGTCTCGTTCCGCGATCCGTTCTTCTACCACGACCCCGACACCGGCGACCGCCTGCTGCTGGCGGCGGCGCGGGTGAACGAGGGCCCGGTGATCCGGCGCGGCTGCGTCAGCGTCACCCGCGAGACCGCCGCCGACCAGTGGCAGTTCGAGCCGCCGCTGTACCGCCCCGGCCTGTACGACGATGTCGAGGTGCCGAACCTGTTCAAGCTGGACGACAAGGTCTACCTGATCGGGTCGATCCGCGAGGACGTGAAGATCCATTACTGGTACGCCGACGACATCGGCGGGCCGTTCATGAACTTCGCCGACAACGTGCTGCTGCCCAAGGGCAACTACGCCGCGCGGGTCTGCAAGGCAGGCGACCGATACCTGCTGTTCAACTTCTTCCAGCGCAAGGAAGTCATCTATGGCCGCGAGGTGATCGCCCGGATGCTGCCGCCGCCGAAGGAACTGATCACCGACCGGCGCGGACGGCTGATGCTGAAATCCTTCTCGGGCTTCGACGCGCTGGCGGGCCGCGCGGTGCAGGTCACCCGCAGCACCGAGATGACCCAGCTTTACGGCAACCCCAATGCCACTCTGACCTGCGGCGAGGACGCGGTCACCATGTCCTGCCCCTCGGGCTTCGAGGCGTTCCTGCTGCCCGGTCAGCACGAGGACTTCCGCCTGCGCGCCCGGATCTCGTTGGACGGGCAAGGCAAATGCGGGCTTGTGCTGCGGGTCAACGAGGACGGCGACGGCTATTACCTCGCGCTCGACCTGTGGAAGGGCTACGCCCAGCTGCGCCGCTGGGGCGCCAACCCCCGGCCCGAGTTCGAACACGCCTTCCGGTACGAGACGCTTCAGGCCGGCAACTTCGTCCCGCTGTTCCAAGCCACCGATATAGACGTCGAGGTCGTCACGCACGGCTCTTACATCGAGTTCTCGCTGAACGGTCAGGTGACGCTGTGCGTGGTCGATGACGGCTATTGCGACGGACACGTGGGCTTTTACGCAGAAAGCGCAACGGTCCGGGCCGAGGACATTTTCATCGAGAAGCTCGACCGCCGTCTGGCCGAGGAAGAGCCGGTCTATACCGCCACGCGCCACAACCCTCCGGACCCGCAGTTCCACCTCGTCGACGTGCAACCGCAACTGGAGCCTCCATCGGACACGTGACCATGACCCCTGCCCGCCCCTGGCTTCTGGTCAGCGACATCGACGACACACTGACCGGCGACCCCGCCGCGATGGAGGCGCTTGGCAAGGCGATGGCGGCGGACCGCGACCGGCTGTGGTTCGCGGTGAATTCCAGCCGCCCGGCCGGAAGCGTGGCCGAAACGCTGGCCACGGTCTTTCCGCCTGCGCTGCAACCCGATGGCGTGATCACCGCGCTGGGGACCGAGATCGCATGGCAGGGCGCGCCGCTCGAGGGCTGGGAGCAGCGGTTCCACGGCTGGCCGCACGACAGGATTTTCGCGACGTTGGAACGTCTGGGCCACCGGCCCCACGCCGAGGTCTACCAGACCCCGCGCAAGGTCAGCTTCGCCGTCCCGCCCGACGCGCAGGGCGCCGCGCGGGATGCGCTGGCGGACTACGATTGCACCGTCATCGCCTCTGGCAGCGACGATTTCGACGTCATCCCCACCGCCGGCGGCAAGGACAAGGCCGCCCTTTTTCTCACGCGTTATCTTGGGCTTGACCCGGATGACCTGATTGTGGCCGGCGACAGCGGGAACGATCTGGCGATGTTCCGGGTTAGCCATATGGGGATCGCCGTGCGCAACGCGCGTTCCGAATTGCTGGACGCGCTTGTTCCCGGAACCTTTCACCACGCCCAAGCCCCCCACGCGGGCGGTGTGCTGGAAGGGCTTCGCCATTACGGCGCGCTTCCCGGCAAGACAGCGGACTGATGGACAGACAAGGAAAACAGATGCCACGCGACACCGTCGACTCGATGGGCTCTTTGATGATGATCTCCCTGCACGGCTACGTCGCCGGCTCGCCGGAACTCGGCAAGCCCGACACCGGCGGTCAGGTCGTCTTCGTCATGGAGCTTGCGAAACGCTTTGCCCGGCTGGGCTACAAGGTCGACGTGGTCACCCGCCAGTTCGAGGACCAGCCCCCCGAGGATCGCATCAACGACAACCTCCGCGTCTGGCGCATTCCTTTCGGCGGCCGTGACTTCATCCGCAAGGAGGACATGCACGACTGGTACGGCGACTTCGTGTCGAACCTGCTGGCCGCGATCCGCGCGCAGGATCTGCGCTACGACGTGGTGAATTCTCACTATTGGGACGCGGGCGTCTCTGGTCAGAAGATCGCCGAGGAATTGCAGATCCCCCACGTCCACACGCCCCACAGCCTTGGCTGGTGGAAGCAGAAGGACATGAAATCGCTGGGCAAGGACGACGGCGAAGGTAACTACCGCTTCAAAGAGCGCATCCAGAAAGAGTTCGTCCTCTACCGCGCCTGCGACCACGTTATCGCCACGACAGAGCAGCAGGCGCAACTGATCGAGGATCACTACGACCTGCCCGCCGAGCACATCACGATGATCCCGCCCGGCATCGACGAACAGCGCTTCACCGCCGTGACGCCCGACCAGTTGGCCGAACTGCGCCAGCGGCTTGGGATGTCGTCGGACGACGTCTATGTCGTGGGCCGCGCCGCCACCAACAAGGGGTATGACCTGATCCTGAAGGCGATGCCCTACCTCGCCGAGTTGCAGCCCAACGCGCGGCTGGTTCTGGCGGCCGGGGCGAATTCGGACAAGGACAAGGAACTGCTGGCCTCGTGGCAGAAGCTGGCGGGCGAGCTTGAGATCGGCGAAAGGATCGACTGGCGCGGGTATGTCGAGGATGACGACCTTGCCGACTATTACCGCGCGCCGGGCGTCTTCGCCCTGCCCTCGCGCTATGAACCCTTCGGGATGACGGCGGTCGAGGCTATGGCCTGCGGCACGCCCACGGTGCTGACCACGCGCGGCGGCCTGTTCGAGCAGGTGACCTTCGGCGAGCATGCGCTGGTCGCCGACCCCACCCGCCCGGTCGAATTCGCCGCGATGGTGAACATGCCGATGCAGCACGACTGGTTGCGCCACAAGCTGAACGTGGAAGGCGCGCGGTTCGCCCGCCGCACCTTTGGCTGGACCGGCATCGCGCGGCGGACGGTGGCCCTGTTCGAGCAGTACCGCGGAAAGTACCTGACGCCCGGCACCATGGCCGACGCCGACGCCTGACCGGTTTTCGGGCGATTGCCGCAACGGCCTCGCCCGGCTAGAACGCGCGGATGGACAGCAAGATCATCGACATCCAGGACCTGCCCGACGTGGTGCGGTCGAAAGGCGCGAATGGCCGCACGATCACCGCCATCGCCGGCCCGCCCGGCGCGGGCAAATCGACCGTGTCGGACCGCCTTGCCGAGCTTCTGAACGAGGCCGAGCCGGACAGCGCCGCCGTCTTCCCGATGGACGGCTTCCATTACGACGACATGATCCTGAACGCGCGCGGCTGGCGGCCCCGCAAGGGTGCGCCCCACACCTTCGACGTGCGCGGCTTCGGTCACATGCTGGACCGCCTGCGCGCCAACGACGAGCCCGAGGTCGCGGTGCCGGTCTTCGACCGCGCCATCGAGACTTCGCGCAACGCCGCCCGGATCATCCCGCAGTCGGTGCGGCACATCGTGGTTGAAGGCAACTACCTGCTGTTGCAGGACGATCCGTGGAACACGCTGGCCGACCGGTTCGACACGACGGTATTTCTGGATGTCCCCTACGACACCCTGAAGGCGCGGTTGGCCCAGCGCTGGAAGGCGCTGGCGCCCGACGATTTCGAGGTGAAGATGGAAGGCAACGACCTGCCGAACGTCCGCCTTGTACAGACGCATAGCGTGCCGGCGGATTACCGGATCGTAAACGCCTAGCCGGTGACCCGCGCAAGGAACGCGGCGCTGCGCTCGTGCGCGACGGCGGTCGCCTCGGGGTCGTGGACCTGCGGACGCTCGTCATTGGCGAAAGCATGGCCCGCCGCATAGACGAACATCTCCATCTCCGGCCACTCCGCCTGCGCCGCTTCAAGGATCTCGGGCGGGGTGTGGTCGTCGGTGTCGCCGAAGTGCCCCTGCACCGGCGCCTTGACCGGCGCGCCGAAATACTTGTGCAGCCGCGTGCCGTAGAAGACCACCGCGCCCGCGACGTCCAGTTCCTGCGCCGCGCGCACGGCCAGACCGCCGCCCCAGCAAAAGCCCATGACGCCGACCTTCAGCCCCTGCCCCGACAGCTCCGAGACCGCGGCGTCGATGTCCAGCATCGCCTTGTCCGGATCCGCGCCCTGCATCAGTTCTCGGGCGGTGGCGATGTCCGAAAAATCGACCACGGCGCCGGGGCGTTGCCTGTCGAACAGCGCCGGGATCGCGACCTCGTAGCTTTGCGCCGCGTAGTGCCGGGCGACGCCCTTCAGCTGTTCGGTGACGCCGAAGATCTCCTGAAGGATCACAAGCCCGCCGCGCGGGGTTCCATTTGCCGACTGAAACCAGCAATCGAGCGTATGGCCATCGCTCGCTGTAATCGTCCTCATCATCGCACCCGTCTCCTCACCTTCAGGCGTAAACAGCTTGATGCCTGTATTACACAACGCACGCAATGCAGATCAGTTCATCACAGCTCCGATAAGGGCAAGTAATGCCATGACAAGGATCAATGCGACCACTGCATCGTTCGCGCCCGATACGATACCGTCGATCCAACTGCGCCGGCGTGCTCCACAATGCGGACAAGTTCTTGCCCGGTGCGTGCACTTGTGCTCGCATTCCCGACAGGCTCCGTTCATCGCACGCTCCAGCTTTTGACCAACCTTTGACCAAGAGTACCCGAACATTGCGGAGACACTTGGCTTGGGCGGCGACAATTTGGCGATCCTCCCCTTCCGGCCAAGGCCGGAATGAGGCAGCGCCCCGGAATTACCTAATTCCGTTCGGTTCGCAGGGCGCCGGCACCCCGCCGAAACTCAGGGCTCGGGCGTCGCGGCAGGCCGGGCCGGCGGAGCGTCCTTGGCCGAGATCATCCGCCAGCCCATGAACCCGAACAGCACCGTGATCAGCGGGTTCGCGAGGTTGAAGAACGCGAACGGCAGGTAGTCGAAGGTCGCCACCCCAAGCGTCACCGCCATGTAGGCGCCGCAGCTGTTCCACGGGATCAGCGCGCTGGTCACGGTCGAGGAATCCCCCACCGCCCGCGACAGCACCACCGGCGCCAGCCCCATCCGCCGGAACGCGGACTGGAACAGCTTCCCGGGCAGGACGATGGCGATGTACTGGTCCGAGGCAAGGATGTTCGTCCCCAGCCCCGCCACCACCAGCGACAGGATCAGCCGTCCCGTGGTGCGCGCGGCCTGCAGGATCGGCGTCAGCAGCCGGTCCAGCACCCCGATCCGGTCCACCACCCCGCCAAAGGCCAGCGCGGTCAGGATCAGCCAGATCGTCACCAGCATGCTTTCCATTCCGCCACGGCTGAGCAACTGGTCCAGCGACGCGTCGCCGCTGTCCGAGACATAGCCGTTCGCCATCGCCGTCCACACGCCCTTGATCAGCGCCAGCACGTCCGGCAGGTCCGGGGCCTCTGCCGCCTCGATCACGATGGCCGGGTTCAGGATGACCGCCATCAGTCCCCCCGCCACCGCGCCGGTAAAGATCGTCAGGAACGGAGGCACCCGCAAAACCGCAAGCACCAGCACAAGGATCAGCGGCAGGAAGGCCGGCAGCCCGACGTTGAACCGCTCTGCCAGCCCGTCGGTCAGCCCCGAGGCGTCGAACTCGCCGGGCGAGCCCAGCACCCAGAACAGCACAAGGCTGATCAGCAGCGCCGGGACCGAGGTCCACAGCGTCTCGACGATGTGGCTGTACAGGTCCGACCCCGCCGCCGCCGTGGCAAGGTTAGTGGCGTCCGACAGGGGTGACGACTTGTCGCCGAAATACGCGCCCGAGATCACCGCGCCCGCGGTAATCGCCGGGTTCAGCCCCATCTCGATCGAGACGCCCATCAGACCGATGCCGATGGTGCCCGCCACCGTCCACGAACTGCCGATGCACAGCGCCACGACGGCGCAGATCAGCACCACGGTGAAATAGAAGTAATCCGGCGACAGGATTTGCAGGCCCCAGTAGACCATCGCCACCAGCGTGCCGCTCATCGCCCATGTGCCGATCAGCGCCCCGACCGCCAGCAGGATGAACAACGCCGGCAAGCCCGTGCCGACGCTTTCCAGCGCCGCGTCGCGCATCGCCTCCATCGGCTGGTGGAACCGCAGCCCGACCAGCACCGCAACCACCGTCGCCAACAACAGCGCGATCTGGTTCGCGCCGCCCGCCGCCTCGTCCCCGTACAGGCCATAGGCACCGGCCAGCAGCACCACCAGCACGACGATCGGCAGCAGGGCCCAGGCGACCGTGGGCTTTTGCGGGGCGGGCGACGTCTTGTCGGTTTTGGTCACGAGAACTTCCCCTCTGCGGCGGCCCCCTCGGTCAGGGCCTCTGTCTTGTCGATGCGCGCGATCTCGAGATCGAGCATGTAGGACATCACGGACCTGATCAGCACGATCAGCCCGAGGATGCCGATTTCCGTGAAGCTGCGGTGAACGATTGAATGCAGGATATCCGACACGATCAGCACCTCCAGCCCCGCAAGCATCCAGCGGCCCAGCGTCAGCCGGAAGCGGATCAGCACCGGCCCCGACAGCCGCTCGAACGGACGCCCGGATGCGGCGACATAGGTCCGCCACCCCATGACGCTTGCGATCACCAGCCCGGCCAGAAGGACCGCGACCGCCACGGCGTCGATGATGGAGGCGAGCACACTGATCACGTTCAACCCTCTGATTGCAAACACGTTACACACCGAACCGCGCAGATTCAGTCAAGTACAACCCTGCCACGCCCAAGGTCGAACCAAACTGCTTTAGATTGTCGCATTCTCGAATCATGATTAATCTATTAAAATTATTACGAGCGCACGGGATTATTGTTATGAAACCCAGCGTAGTGAGTGCCCCGCAAAAGATGCGTCTCAGATGTATATTTGATGGGGGACAGATATGTCGAAATTTCGATTTCCGACGGCCTTTACCATTCTATTCGCACTGATCGCCGTCGTCGCAATACTGACGTGGATCATTCCGGCCGGCGAATACCAACGCGAGATGAACGAGGCGCTTGGCTCTGCCGCGCCGGTTCCGGGTACCTACGAACTGGTCGAACCCAATCCGCAGGGCATCGTCGACGTCATTCTCGCCCCGATCGCAGGCATGTATGACCCCAGCCTTCTTGGCTCGGCCTCAAGCGCGGCGATCGACGTCGCGATCTTCGTGCTCGTGATCGGCGGCTTCCTGATGGTGGTGACACACACCGGCGCCATCGACGCGGGCATCGGCGCGTTGCTGAACCGGTTGCAGGGCCGCGAGATCCTGATGATCCCGATCCTGATGATCGCCTTCGCTTTTGGCGGCACCAGCTATGGCATGGCGGAAGAGACGCTGGCCTTCTACGCGCTGATCATCCCGGTGTTCATACGCGCGGGCTATGACTCGCTGACCGGCGTCGCGGTGATCATGCTGGGCGCGGGCATCGGCACCCTCGGGTCCACCTTCAACGCCTTCGCCACCGTTGTCGCTTCGCAAGGGGCGGGTATTCCGTTTACGCAAGGCATCGTCCTGCGCTTCGTGATCCTTGCCACGGGACTGGCGCTTGGGATCTTCTACGTCATGCGCTACGCCAAGCGCGTCAAAGCCGAGCCGTCGCGGTCTATCGTGGCCGACATGGCCGAGGAAAACCGCAATTATTTCCTGAAATCCGGCGAAGGAGAGGGCGAGGTCCTGCCTGCCCTGACCGGCGTCCGGTCGCTGATCCTAGTACTGTTCGGCCTGACCTTCGCGGTGATGATCTTCGGCGTCGTGGCGCTGGACTGGTGGATGGGCGAGATGTCCGGCCTGTTCCTCGCGATGGCAATCGTCGTCTACGTGGTTGCAAAGTTCGATGCCGATACCAAGATGGATGAGAAGACATTCGTCGACACTTTCGTCGATGGCGCGCGGGACCTTCTGGGGGTCGCGCTGATCATCGGGGTGGCGCGCGGCGTGGTCGTAATCATGGATGCGGGCCGGATTACCGACACCATCCTGTTCTCTGCCGAAGGCTTCGTGTCGGGACTCAGCGAGTTCCTGTTTATCAACGCGATGTTCTTCATCCAGATTCTGATGTCGTTCCTGGTGCCCTCGTCTTCGGGGCTGGCGACGCTGTCGATGCCGATCATGGCGCCGATGGCCGATTTCGCCGGCGTCGGTCGTGATCTCGTGGTGACGGCCTACCAGTCCGCGAACGGCCTCGTGAACCTGTTCAACCCCACCTTCGCGGTGGTGATGGGCGGGCTGGCCATCGGACGGGTGTCCTATGACCGCTGGCTGCGGTTCGTGCTGCCGCTCGTGATCGGGCTGGCCGTGCTCATCATGATCCTTCTCAGCGTCGGCGCGCTGCTGACCTGAGCCCCACACCTTCGCAGGGCCGGCGCAGGCCCGGCCCGGCATTAGCGCCGGGCCCGCGCGCAGCCCCGTTTCTTAAGACAGGACCCAGTACAATGAAATTTGGTGTTTATTCCGAGGTTGGAAAACTCAACAAGGTCATGGTGTCGCGCCCGTCGCTGGCGCATGAACGCCTGACCCCGCGCAATTGCGAAGAGCTGCTGTTCGACGATGTCTTGTGGGTCGAGCAAGCCCGCAAGGACCACGCCTATTTCGTCCACGAGATGCAAACCCGCGGTGTCGAGGTGTTCGACATCCAGGACCTGCTGGCCGAAGCCTTTGAAAAGACCGACGATGCGCGGCCCTTCCTGCTGGACCGGCTGATCACTCCGAACCTCTGCGGCCCCGGCCTTGCCCGCGACATGCGGCCCTGGCTGGACGAGATGGCCCCGAAGGATCTTGCGTGGCAACTGATGGGCGGCATCATCGTCGATGACCTGCCCGAGAAAGGCATGCGCGAGACCGCGGCGACCGTGATGGGTCACACCGACTTCATCATCCCCGCCGTGCCCAACGCCCAGTTCCAGCGCGACCCGTCCTGCTGGATCTTCGGCGGCGTCACCGTGAACCCGATGTTCTGGCCCGCCCGCCAGCCCGAGACGATGTTCCAGCGCACGATCTACAAGTTCCACCCGATGTTCCGCGACGCGGATTTCCAGATCTGGTGGGGCGACAGCGACGAGAACTTCCAGCATTCCTCGATGGAAGGCGGCGACGTCATGCCCGTGGGCAATGGCACCGTCATGATCGGCATGGGCGAACGCACCACGCGGCAGGCCGTCACGCAGGTTGCGCAGGCGCTGTTCGACAAGGGCGGCGCGGAACGCGTCGTCGCCTGCGTCATGCCCAAGTCGCGCGCCGCGATGCACCTCGACACGGTCTTCTCGTGCCTCGAGGTCGACAAGGTCACCGCCTATCTCGAAGTCGCCGAACAGGTGCGCTGCTTCTCGGCCCGTCCGGGCGATGGCGGCAAGCTTTCGATCACGCCCGACAAGGGGTCTCTGTTCGACACCTACAAAGAGGTCATGGGCATCTCGTCGCTCGACGTGATCTCGACCGGGGGCAACGAATTCCAGGCCGAACGCGAACAATGGGACGACGGCAACAACGTGGTCGCCCTGTCTCCGGGGGTCGTTGTCGGCTACTCGCGCAACACCTTCACCAACAAGAAACTTCGCGACGCCGGTATCGACGTCGTCGAAATCAACGGCCAGGAACTCGGCCGCGGCAGAGGTGGCGGTCACTGCATGACCTGCCCCCTGTCCCGCGATCCCGCTTTCTGACCCAACCCCTTATTTACGGGAGTAATTACCATGGCTTTCAATCTCCGGGGTCGTAGCTACCTCAAGATTTCCGACTTCACCCAGCGTGAGATGCTTTACCTTCTGGACCTCGCCCGCGACCTGAAGCGCGCGAAATACTCGCGGTCCGAACAGAAGGCACTGGACGGCAAGAACATCTGCCTGATCTTCGAAAAGACCTCGACCCGCACCCGCTGCGCCTTCGAGGTGGCGGCCCACGATCAGGGCGCGCACATCACCTATCTCGATCCGTCGGGCAGCCAGATCGGCCACAAGGAGTCGATGAAGGACACCGCCCGCGTTCTGGGCCGCATGTTCGACGCCATCGAATTCCGTGGCGCCGGTCAGGACATGGTGCAGGAACTGTCCGACTTCGCGGGCGTACCGGTCTACAACGGGCTGACCGATGACTGGCACCCGACGCAGATGCTGGCCGACATGCTGACCATGGTCGAGAATGCCGACAAGCCGCGCAGCCAGATTTCCTATGCCTTCCTCGGCGACGCCCGTAACAACATGGGCAACTCGCTGCTGATGCTGGGCGCCATCATGGGCATGGACGTGCGGATGATCGCGCCGAAAGCGAACCAGAACCACGACGACGTCATCGAAATGGCCAAGGCCCGCGCCGCCGAGACTGGCGCCCGGATCACCATCACCGACGACATCAACGCGGTTGAGGGCGTGGACTTCGTGCACACCGACGTCTGGGTCTCGATGGGCGAGGCGAAAGAGGTCTGGGCCGAACGCATCAAGCTGCTGACGCCCTATCAGGTGAACATGGACCTGATGAAGAAGACCGGCAATCCGAACGCCAAGTTCATGCACTGCCTGCCCGCTTTCCACAACACCGACACCAAGGTCGGCGCGGACATCGCCGAGAAGTTCGGCATCACCGAGATGGAAGTGACCGAAGAGGTCTTCGAAAGCCCGATGAACATCGCGTTCGAACAGGCCGAGAACCGGATGCACACCATCAAGGCGATCCTCGTCGCGACGCTGGGGGCCTGACCCATGCGCGTCGTTGTGGCCCTTGGCGGCAACGCGCTCCTTCGCCGTGGGCAGGCGCTCACGGCGGAGAACCAGCGCGAGAATGTCCGCACCGCGGCCGAGGCGCTTGCGCCTCTCGCTGCGGACAATGAACTGGTCGTGACCCACGGGAACGGCCCGCAGGTCGGCCTTCTTGCCTTGCAGGAGGCCGCCTATACCGAAGTCGACGAATACCCGCTGGATGTGCTGGTGGGCGAGACCATGGGCATGATCGGCTACATGATCGAGCAGGAGATGGGCAACCTTCTGCCCTTCGAGAAACCGCTCGCGACGGTGCTGACCATGGTCGAGGTCGACCCCGACGACCCGGCCTTTCAGGACCCGACCAAGTTCATCGGTCCGGTCTATTCCGAGGCCGAGGCGAAGGCCAACGCCGCCGAGAAAGGCTGGTCGATCAAGCCCGATGGCGACAAGTGGCGGCGCGTGGTCCCCTCGCCCCAGCCCAAGCGCATCTTCGAGGTGCGCCCGATCCGCTGGATGCTGGACAACGGCGCGGTGGTGATCGCCGCCGGCGGCGGCGGCATCCCGACGATGTACGACAAGGACGGCAAACTGACCGGCGTGGAATGCGTCATCGACAAGGATTTCTGCTCGTCGCTGCTGGCGACCGAGATCGAGGCCGACGTCTTCGTCGTGGCCACCGATGCCGAGGCGGTGTTCCTGGACTGGGGCACGCCGCAGCAGACCGCGATCCGGCGCGCGACGCCGGACATGATGGACGATTTCGACTTCCCAGCGGGCTCGATGGGTCCCAAGGTAAAGGCAGCTCAGGACTTCGCCCGCGCCAGCGGCAAGCCCGCGGTGATCTGCGCCCTGAAGGACGTGTCCGCCGCCCTGCGCGGCGAGACGGGCACCACGGTCGATCCGGCGGCCACGGAACTGGTCAAGGTTCCCGGCTGACGACCGGTCCGGCCCCGCATCAAGGGGCCGGTCCGCGCAAGAATGGAAGGATAAGACGATGAACCAGCAGGCGCCCGTGCTTGCGGCGAAGGACCGCGCCCCCGACACCCCCTGGACAGCCGAAACGCAAGCTGTGGCCGCGGCCCTGCAAAGCGACCTTTCGTCGGGCCTCAGCGCGCAGGCGGCGCAGACGCGGCTGGCCGAAGTCGGCCCGAACCGGCTGGCCGAGGGCAAGTCCACGCCCGCGATCGTCCTGTTCCTGATGCAGTTCAAGAACCCGCTGCTGATCATTCTGATGATCGGCGCGGGCATCTCGGCCTACACCGGCCACATGGTCGACGCGATCGCCATCGCGGTCATCGTTCTGCTGAACGCCGTCATCAGCTTCTACCAGGAATACAGCGCCGCCCGTTCGCTGGCCGCGCTCAAGGAAATGGCCGCGCCGCAAGCCTTCGTGAAACGCGACGGCACGTGGTCCGAAATCCCCGCCTCGGATATCGTTCCGGGCGACATCCTGCGCTTCAAGGCCGGGGACATCCTTGCCGCCGATGTCCGCTTTCCCGAAGCCGCGCGCCTTGCGGTCGACGAGGCCGCGCTGACCGGCGAATCCGAGCCTGTCGACAAGCACACCCTCGCCATCGACGATCCGGACCTGACCCTCGCCGACCGGCTGAACATGGGCTTCATGTCCACCAAGGTGACCAACGGCACCGCCGAAGGCATCGTGACCTCCACCGGCATGGCGACCGAGGTCGGCCACATCGCGCATATGATGGCCACCACCGAGGAACCGAAGACGCCGCTTCAGGAACGCATCGAGAAGCTGTCCAAGATCCTGATCGCCGCCGCGCTCTTCGTGGTCGCCGTGGTGATCGGCATCGGCATCTTTCACGGCATGGACCCGACCGAGATGCTGAACACCGCGATCTCGCTGTCCGTCGCGGCGATCCCCGAGGGTCTGCCGACCATCGTGACCATCGTGCTGACGCTCGGCTCGCAGCGGATGGCCGCGAACAACGCGCTCGCACGCAAGCTGTCGGCGGTCGAGACGCTGGGCACCACCTCGGTCATCTGCTCGGACAAGACCGGCACGCTGACCCAGAACCAGATGCAGGTGATGCGCTGCTGGGCCGGCGGCAAGACGTGGACCGTTTCGGGCGAAGGCTTCGACCCGCATGGAGAATTCCTTGACGCCGATGGCAACGCCGCCGTCATGGCAGAGGAAGAAGACCTGCTGCACATGCTCGAGGTGTCGGTCTACTGCAACGACGCGGTCCTGACCGAGGTCGACGGCCGCCCCGCGGTGCAGGGCAACCCGACCGAGGGCGCGCTGGTCGTCGCCGGCGCCAAGGTGGGCGTCAGCCGTCAGGGCCTGAAGGACCAGAACGTCGAGACGCTGCAGGCCTTCCCCTTCGATTCCACCCGCAAGATGATGAGCGTCCACGTGCGGATGCCCGATGGCGTGAAGCTTCTGGCCGCCAAGGGCGCGCCCGACGTCATCATGCGCCGCGCCAAGGAGATCTACATCGACGGCGAGGCCCGCCCGCTGGACGACGCGATGCGCGCAAGGGTCAACGCGGTGATCGAGGACTTCGGCAGCCGCGCCCTGCGCACCCTCGCCGTCGCCTTCCGCCGCGCCGAGGACGGCACCTTCGACCCCGAGAACCCGGAGCAGGACATCTGCCTGCTGGGCATCCACGGCATCATGGACCCGCCCCGCCCCGAGGTCGCCGCCGCCGTGGCCGACGCCACCGCCGCCGGCATCCGCACGGTGATGATCACCGGCGACCACGCGGTCACCGCGCAGGCCATCGCCGAAAGCATCGGCATCAAGACCACGGACGAACAGACCGTCCACACCGGGACCGAGATCGACCGGATGACCGACGCCGAACTGAAGGCCATCGCGCCGCATGCCGCGGTCTTTGCCCGCGTCACGCCAGAGCACAAGCTACGCATCGTGAACGCGATCCAGGCCAACGGCGACGTCGCCTCGATGACCGGCGACGGGGTGAACGACGCCCCTGCCCTGCGCACCGCCGACATCGGCGTGGCGATGGGCATCACCGGCACGTCCGTCGCCAAGGACAGCGCCGCGCTGGTGCTGCTGGACGACAACTTCACCACCATCGTCAGGGCCGTCCGCGAGGGCCGCCGGATCTACGACAACCTGCTGAAATTCATCCGGCAGGCGCTGACCGCGAACGTGGCCGAGGTCTCGACCATCCTGTTCGCCTTCATCCTCATGGGCTCTGACCCGCTGGTGCCGCTGGCGCCGCTGATGATCCTGTGGGTCAACCTCGTCTCGGACGGGATCCCGGCGCTGGCGCTTGGCTTCGAGGAGGCGGAAGAGAACGTGATGAACCGCCCGCCCCGTGGCCGCAACGAGGACCTGTTCTCGGGCGGCATGAAGGAACGCATCCTTATCCGCGGCCTCGCGGTGGGCGGGGTCAGCTTCTATGCCTTCTACTGGGCGCTGGGGCGCGACCTTGGCCTGCCTGTCGCGCAGACGATGGCCTTCGTGACGCTGATGTTCGCCCAGATGTGGCACATCTTCGACGCCCGGACGACGACGACGCTGTTCCGCAAATCGCCGCTCGGCAATCCAAAGCTGCTGATGGCGGTGGGTCTTGCGATCGCCCTGTCGGCGCTCGCGGTCTATTCGCCGGCGGGCCACTTCGTTCTGGGCACCGAAAGCCTGTCCGGCCGCATCCTGCTGGGCTGCCTGTTCCTCGCCGCCCTGCCGACCTTCGTGCTGTCGGGACTGAAGGAAATCTTCGGCTTCAAGTTCCTTTGAAGAAACCACAAGGCCGCGGCGGACACGTCGCGGCCTGTTGGGCAGAGAACCGGTGATCGAAGAGAAGTGGTGCGGGTGAAGGGACTCGAACCCCCACGCCAAAGGCGCCAGAACCTAAATCTGGTGCGTCTACCAGTTCCGCCACACCCGCACGGGCGCGCTTCTAGCAAAGCCGGACGGACAAGGTAAGAGGGAATCAGGCCTCCAGTTCGGCGTCCCAGTACAGGAAGTCGATCCAGGTGTCGTGCAGGTGGTTGGGCGGGAACCGCCGGCCCATGTTCCGCAGCTCTTCGGCCCCCGGCTGGCGCGGTGTTTTGCGCAGGCTCATGCCAAGCTGGCGCAGGCTTTTCGAGCCCTTCTTGAGGTTGCAGGGCGAGCAGGCCGCGACCACGTTCTCCCAGCTTGTCACGCCGCCGCGTGCGCGCGGCACCACGTGATCGAAGGTCAGATCGCCCTTCGCGCCGCAGTACTGGCAGCTGAATTCGTCCCTCAAGAAAAGATTAAAGCGCGTGAAGGCCACGCGCTTTTGAGGTTTTACGTAATCTTTCAGCACAACGACCGACGGTATTCGGATCTCGGTCGAGGGGCTGCGGACCACCTGGTCGTACTCGGCGACGATGTCGACCCGGTCGAGGAAGGCCGCCTTCACCGCCTCCTGCCACGGCCACAGCGAGAGGGGGTAGTAGGAAAGCGGACGGTAGTCCGCGTTCAGCACCAACGCGGGATGATGCCTGAGGGAGTTCGGCTCCCTTACGAAACTCGTCCTGAAATCCGCCGTCATTCTGCGACTCCGTCTCCGCCCGGTCTGCCCATTTTTCGTGGCACCAGAGCGGGGAAAACCGCCCCAGCTACACGTTGACTATATATGGCGTTACCGACCTGGCAAGTCCCGCTAGATGCAGTACCGCTGCGGACTGGTTAAATCGGCAAAACGACAGGCATATGACATTTCGAACCTTCGTGCCGCCTAAGAAGCGGGCAGCTTCGGAACGGTTCGAATCGCCGGAAAAAGGAAGCCCCGCAGCGGCGCTTTCAGCCCATGCTGCTGCCCCGCCCGCCGCCCCTGCTAAGGGCGCGTTTACGGTCGTACAGAAGGCTCCACACCGCGACGGCGGTGCTGAGGCCGACATAGACCAGCCCCAGCCCGATCATCATCTCGCCGGGGATCGGTCCCACCACCGCCCGCTCGACGATCTGGCCCACGGACTGCGCGGGCGTCGGGTGGACCACCAGCTTGCCCGCATAGGCCAGCCCCTGAATCAGCAGCAGCCACAGGTAGGAACTGCGCACCCGCCGCCCGACCGCCACCATCAGCCCGATGTGATACTTCGGACGCCAGTAGTCCTGCGCCAACGTCTTCTGCCAGTCTTCTTCCAGATGCAGATCGCCGTCGTTCAGCATCGGCGCGTAGAAATGCGTCTCCATCCAGCGGCACCGGGCGCGCCAGACGTTGAAGAACCGGTAACGGCGGGCTTCGAGGAACAGGAAGAACAGCAGCAGCACGCCGACAAGGACCAGCGGTAGCGCCGAGGCGTTTGGCGACGCGAAGGTAAGCGACAGGGCGATGCCCAGAGTGACGACCGCCCAGTTCGTCGTCGTGTCCAGCCGCGTGCGCCAGAGCGTCGAGCGGTAGACCTCTGCACGATAAAGATGTGCAATCGCCCCGATCTCGGCTGCGTCCAGACCTTCGCGCTTGTTCACCTCGTTCGCCGTGCCCACCTCTCGCCCCTCCCGAGCCTTCCAAGGATGCCACACCGCAGGGCGCCCGGTCAAAAGGAACGGTGTTCAGGGCGGGCGCGCGTGACCGATGCTGCGATGCCATCAAGGCCCGCCACTTCGCCCGGGGCATGTGCCGACCAGCTTGCGCGGCGGCAGGCGGCGCCCGGCGCGTCGCGAGGTTCCAACGCATCCGCCTATTCTTCGACCCGAAACGATGCAGAGCCATCAAGGATGCCCGCAATCGTCTCGCAGCCGTGATTTTCGAAATACAGATAAGCCGCAGCGGCGAACCGGCGCGGGGCGATCCCGTAAATGAAGATGTTGATCTCTCCGGCAGTGATCGGCGGCTCTAGGTCGACGGCATCCAGAAGCACATAGCGGTCGGCGGGCGCCAGCGCCTTCAGCTCCAGGGCGTTGGCGATATACTCGTGGTCGACGGGCGCGATCCTTCGATCCCCCGACATCTGGCTGACAAACGCGTGGGCCATCTCGTGCGTGAGCAGCGAGCGAAAGACCACGTCGTCCGGCAACGCGGCATAGGCATCCTCTGGTTCAAGGTACTTACGCAGCAGGGTCCGCCCGATGATCTGGATACGGTCCCGTTCGCAATCAAAAGCCGCAAGGCATTGGCCGATATTGTGAATGGGGCTGTCGACGACCTCGATCGTGATCGGTGCGGTCTGGGCAAGGCCGCATGTTTCAAGCGCCCTGCGGGCATCCGCAGCCGCCGCGCAGACCACGTCTTGCTCGGACACATCCGCTGCGTCGACCCGGAAGCCCGGATCGTCGCAAAGCACCGGATCGGCCGCGCCGGATACCGCGGCCGATCCAATGGCGATGGCGAACGTCACCGCTGCAAGCCAGCGCTGCTGCGTCTCACACATCGTTGCCTTCTTCCAAAGGAGCGGTCGAACGGCCGTGCCTATTGCTGGATCGAACGCAGGTAATAGGCGAGCGACAGTATGCGCCCCATCGCCACCATGTCCGCCGTCTCGCCACGCTGGCTCATCGCCGAGGTCTGAAAGCGCTCGCCCCAGATCGGCATCGTGCTGCCATGCGCCCTTGCGCCACCGGTTCCATCAATGGTGGTCAGGACGGCCTCGAAGGGGAAGACGCCGTCATTCGCCTGCGACAGTTCCAACAGGTTCGGGGTGGATACGTTCAAAAGGCCGGCAATGGGTCCGTCACCCATCGCGCTTTCTCCGTGACACCCGGCACAGGCGACGAGGTACTCTTGTTTACCAAGCTCCACTTCGCGGTCTTGCGCCATGACGGGCAACGGAGCGAGCAAGGCACAAAGGCCCGCCGTGCAGATCAACAGTCTGTTCATCACCAATCCCTCCTCCCAGGATTACGTAAGGGAAGCTTGGGCTGGAAGACGGCATCGGTCGTTGAGATAGATCAAAAACGGGCAGACCGCCGGTCCGCGCACGCGACCGGCGAAACAGAGATTGCCGCACGGGAAAGGCGTCGACGCCAAGCGCAATCAGCGCCCGGCCCCGGCCCTCAGGCGATCAGAACAGCCGTTCCCAGAACCGCCCCACGTCCAGCGCGACGTTCATGCCGACGGAATAGCGGATCTCGTCCTGCGCAATCATCGTGCCGACACCGTAGTTGCCGATGGTGTTGGTCGCCTGCGCCTCGAAGCTGACGGGCGTGTCCGGCAGGTGATAGCGCGCGCCCAGCGACCACGTCGCCGCGTCTCCGCCGGTCATCGGCGTCACCTCGGCGATCACCTCCAGCCCGCGCCACAGCTCGTAGTTGGCGCCAAGGCCAAGACCCATCAGCCGCTCGTCGCTGTAGCCCGCCGCCTTCGGTTCGGCGGTCAAAGCCAGGCCGTTGGCGAACTTGTAGGACATCGGAAGGCTTGCGTAGAACACGCCGAACCGGCTTTTGAACTCGCGCCCCGCCTGCACGTTCGCGGACAAGGAGAACGGGCTGCCGTTGTTCTGATCCATGAACCGCAGCTTGCCGACCGCCATGTAGCGCTCCTCGCGATCGCGACCGACGGTGCGGTCCGGCCCGCGGCTGCCGTCGTCCGACAGGCGCTCGACGTAATAGCCGATCTCCATGTCGTAGGTCGGCGCGAACACGCCGCCGAAGCTGGCGTTGTCGTCGGTGCCATAGCTGCCGGTGAACAGGAACATGCCCGGGTCCAGCGTATCCGCCGAGGCCAGCGTCAGCCCCCGGAACTGCAAATGCCGCTCGCGGTCGGTCAGCGGCCGGACGCCCCGATAGTTCGCCCGGTAGTTCGGCGCGTGGCCGGGGGTATAGTTCATCTGGAAGCCCAGCACCGGCTCTTCGCCATCCGGGATGAAGGCTTGTATCTCGGTCAGCGGCGTGGTCCCGAAGCCGTTGGTCAGGTAGACGTCCAGCGCCACCTGCGGCGACACGAGATAGCGCCCGCCCACCGTCCAAACCGGCACGTTCTTGACCGAGCCGTCGGTCATCACCGTGTTGCCGTTGTCGCCGAACGGGACGTTCACGTTGCCGTAGAACGCCAGCCGCCGCGACGCCTGAAAGGTCGCGCCCGCGCCGACGCTGGGCACGACGCCGTAAAAGTCCTTGCCCTTCAACTGGTCCGGGAAAACGCTGACGCCGGGCGAGACGTGGAAGGTCAGGCGCGGCGACATCTCGTAGCTGACGGGAACGTAGAACGACGCGGCCCACTGGTCGTGGCCGTCGGTGTTGGTGTCGTAGTAATCCGACGAGAAGTAGAAATACCCCCCCGCCGCCCGCGCCGAGACGGTGAAGCCGTTTACCTCGGCGATCTTGTACTTGCCGTGGAAGCTGACCGCCTGAAACGCCAGCTTGCCGTCGATACCGCCGATGATCGCCGGGTCCGAATGGCGGGTGTATTCGACACCGAACTGCAACCGGTCGGTCAGCGCGACATCCGCGCCGTAGAAATACAGCTGCTTGCCGGTGCCGCCGGCGTTGCCCCGGTCGGCGAACAGCTGGCCGATGTGCCCGTGCCACGTGCCCTTGGGCATGGTGGCCGCCACGGCGATGCCGGGCATGTCGAAGATGCCGGTCTCAAGCGGGGCGAATTCGGGCTCGAAAGGCTGCGCCTGCGCTATGCCTGTCAGGCCGGTGGACAGCGCCAGAAGGGCGGCGCCGCGGCGAAGGACGCTGGAAAGGGTTCGACGCATGACTGCTCCACACGCGAGTATTGTTTTGCGCGCAGTATGCCGTAGCGGCGGCACCGGACAAAGTCCGGTTCTTCAAAGCGAAATTCGTCGTGCGGATATTGTCACAGGCCCGCCGGACCTATCCCGGCAGCCGCTCGCGCATGAAGGCCAGCGCCACCGACAGCCCGTCAGGCGCGATCCCGTGGCCGGTGCCTTCCATCACATGAGCGTAGACCTCGAAGCCCGCGGCCTGCAGGGCGTTGCCCGCCTCGGGCAACGACTGCGGCGGCACCACCTCGTCCTGATCGCCGTGGATCAGCAGGATCGGCATCTTCGACTTCACCTCGGCCTCAAGCGTCTCGGGGTGCAAAAGCCGCCCCGAGAAGCCCACGACCCCGGCAATCGCCTCGTCGCGGCGCGGCGCCACGTGCAGGCTCATCATCGTGCCTTGCGAGAAGCCCAGCAGCAGAAGCTGCGCGGGCGTGATGCCTTCTTCCTCGATCACCCGGTCGAGAAAGCCGTTCAGATCCTCGACCGACTGCGCCATCGACGCGGCGGCCGCCGCCTCGGACGAGCCGTCCAGCCATGGGATCGGGAACCACTGGAAACCGAACGGGTTGTTGACGCACTTCTCGGGCGCGTTCGGCGCGACGAAGACGGTATCCGGCATGTGCGGCGCCAGCGGATCGGCCAACCCCAGCAGGTCGTTGCCGTCGGCGCCGTAGCCATGCAGGAACACGACCACCGATTTCGTCTGCCCCGAGGCCGCCGCGCGGCGTCCGCTTTCCAGTTCGCGCATTACCGGATCCCTTCCCTGTCCTTGGCCACATGGTAGTAGGCCCACAGCAGCCGCGCCGCAACCGCACGCCACGGCGCCCACGGCTCTGCCATGACGCGAAGCTGTTTCTCGGTCGGACGTGCCTCTGTTTCGAACAGCATGCGCGCGGATTCCTGCAACGCCAGATCGGCGGGCGCGAAGACATCGGCCCGCCCCAGCGAGAACATCGCGTAGATCTCGGCGGTCCAGCGCCCGATGCCGGGCACCTCGACCAGCGTCGCGACGACATCCTCGTCCGGCACCCCGCGAAGGTCGCCGAAGTTGATCCGCGCCTCGGCCAGCGCGCGGGCATAGCGGATCTTCTGCCGCGACAGCCCGCAGGCGCGCAGGTCGTCGTCGGTGGCCCACAGGATCTTGCGCGGGCCGGTCAGCTTTGCCGCCTTCAGCCGGGTCCAGATCGCATTCGCCGCCGCCACGCTGACCTGCTGGCTGACGATGGCCGCCAGCAACGGCTCGAACCCGTCCTTCTTGCGGCGCAGCGGCAGCGGCCCGGTCTGCTGCAAAGCCCGTGCGAACCGGGGCTCGATCCGGGCAAGGTACTCTGCCCCCTCCGCCACGCAATCCGGCGTCTCGATGATCCGACCGATCATGACAGCCCCCTGATCCAGTCCAGCGCCTCTGCCTCGGTCTCGAAGCGGATGGCGTCGGGTTGCGCGGGCCGGTTGATCAGCGCCACCGGCAGCCCCATCACGCGCGCCGCGTCCAGCTTCGACCGGCTTGCGTCGCCGCCCGAGTTCTTCACCACCAGCCAGTCAACGCCCAACTCGGCGAACAGCGCCTTCTCCTCTGCCACGCTGAACGGCGGCCTGCCTTGCAGGAACCGCCCGCCGGGAAACGGAAACGGCGCGCCCGGCGTCTCGATCCGGCGGCAGATCACCTCGCGCCCCTGAAGGTTGGCGAAGCGGTCAAGCTCCTTGGTCCCGGTGCCCAGGAACACCGTGGCCCCCTCGGGCACCAGCCCGGCCACCTCTTCCTCGCGGTCGACGAAGGTCCAGCGGTCCCCCGGCCCCGGCTCCCAGCCCGGCCGCAACACCTGCGCATAGGGCAGCCCCATCTCGGCGCAGACCCCGGCGGTGCGGCGGGTCATGTCGATGGCAAAGGGATGCGTCGCGTCCAGCACCGCGCCGATGCCTTCCCCCGTCAGGTAGTCGACGAAACGCTCCCGCCCGCCGAACCCGCCCGACCGCACCGGCACCGGCATCCGCGCGGGCACACGGGTGCCGCCGGCAAGCGAGGCGACGGCCTCGACCCCCGCGATCCCCGGCAACGCCTCGGCGATGCGCCGCGCCTCGCCCGTTCCGGCCAGCAGCAACAGTTTCATTCCGCCAGATCCATCTTTCCGTTTGCTCCTCCGCGCGCCCGTCGCGCGCGCCGCCGGGACTATAGGCCCGCCCCGCCGCGCCGCCAATCCACGCTTTCCCGGACCGCGCACGCGAGGCATAACGAGGGTCATGACCGATTCACCCGCCCTTCCCGCCCACGACTGGCCCGAGCTCAAGCCCGGATGGGTGTGGCTGTGCGGCGCGGGTCCGGGCGATCCGGGGCTGGTCACGCTGCATACGCTGAACGCGCTGAAGCAGGCCGATGTCATCGTCTACGATGCACTGGTCGAGACCGGCATCCTGAGCTGGGCCCCGCAGGCCGAACACGTCTACGCCGGCAAGCGCGGCGGAAAACCCTCGGCGAAACAACGCGATATCTCGCTGCATCTCGTCGAACTCGCGCGTGCGGGCAAGCGGGTGCTGCGGCTGAAGGGCGGCGACCCGTTCGTGTTCGGGCGCGGCGGCGAAGAGGCGCAGACGCTGATCCAGCACGGCGTGCCGGTGCGGATCATCCCCGGCATCAGCGCCGGGATCGGCGGGCTGGCTTATGCCGGCATCCCCGTCACCCACCGCGACGTGAACCAGTCGGTCACCTTCGTCACCGGCCACGACCAGTCGGGAGAGACGCCCAGCAGCCTTGACTGGCAGGCGATCTCGAAAGGCTCGCAGGTGCTGGTGATCTATATGGGCATGAAGCACATCGCCCGCATCACCGGCGCTTTGCTGGACGCGGGCCGCCCGGCGTCCGAGCCCTGCGCCGTCGTCACCTCGGCCACCACCGCCGCGCAAACCGTTCTGGAATCCACGCTGGGCACCATGGAAGCCGACATCGCCGCCTCCGGCATGGAGCCGCCCGCGATCATCTGCGTCGGCCGCTCCGTGCTGATGCGGCAGGTGCTGGACTGGCAGGCGCTGGAAGCGGGCGAGACGCCGCGCAACCTTGATCCGCTGGGTCGTGGCAAGCCCGCCGAATCCGCCTGAGCTTCGATGCACAGCGCATTGCTTCCGAAAGACAATCCGTGCCCGGCCTGATCCTGTCCGCGCCTGCGTCTGGCAGCGGCAAGACCACCCTGACGCTGGGCCTTCTGCGCGCGCTCAGCCGCCGCGGAACCCCGGTGCGCGGCGCCAAGTCCGGACCCGATTACATCGACCCCGCCTTCCACGAAGCCGCCTGCGGCACGCCGTCGATGACGCTGGACGCATGGGCGATGGCCCCGGACCGGGTGCGCGCGCTGGCGCAGGGCGACGGGCTGCTGATCGTCGAGGGCGCGATGGGCCTGTTCGACGGCGCACCGCCCGAGGGCAAGGGCGCGACCGCCGACCTCGCCCGGATGCTGGGCCTTCCGGTGGTGCTGGTGATCGACGCGGGCCGCATGTCGCATTCCGTGGGCCCGCTTGCGGCTGGCTTCGCCCATGCCGACCCGAAGGTGCGCGTGGCGGGCGTCATCCTGAACCGCGTCGGCAGCCCGCGCCACCTGTCGATGTTGGCGCACGGGCTTGAAAAGGCGGGCATTCCCCTGCTGGGCGCACTGATGCGCGACGCCGAACTCGCGCTGCCCGAACGCCACCTCGGTCTGGTGCAGGCCCGCGAACACCCCGCGCTGGACGCCTTCCTCGACCACGCCGCCGACGCGGTGGCAAAGGGCATCGACCTCGACCGCCTGACCGCGCTGGCCCGGCCTCTGCCCAACGAGCCGGTCCCGGCCCGCACGCAAGCGCCCCGCCGCATCGCCATCGCGCGGGATCAGGCGTTCTCGTTCCTCTACCCGCATCTTTTGCGGGGCTGGACTGCCGCCGGCGCCGAGCTTGCCTTCTTCTCACCCCTCGCGGACGAGCCCGTCCCACCCGCCGACCGCGTCTATCTTCCCGGCGGCTACCCCGAGCTTCACGCAGACCGCATCGCCAACGCCTCGAATTTTCTGAAAAGCCTGAAGTATGCCGCGCAGCATACTGACATATATGGAGAATGCGGCGGCTACATGGTCATGGGCGACCACCTGACCGACGCCACCGGAACCACGCACCGGATGGCCGGGCTGCTGCGGCTTCACACCAGCTTCGCCCAGCGCAAACGCCACCTCGGCTACCGCCAGCTGACCGCCCGCACCGGCCCGTTCAAGGGCGCGCACCGGGGGCACGAGTTTCACTATGCCACCACCGTCTCGGCGGAGGGCACCCCACTGTTCGACGCATGGGACGCCGAGGGCAACGCGCTGCCCCCGATGGGCCTGATCGAGGGCCGCGCCTGCGGCTCCTTCGCGCACCTGATCGACGCAGCCTAGCCCTTCCCATTCCCAGACGCGGGGTCTACTGGATTGGACATGACCGATCTCGCCCAATCCCCCGACAGTCCTCAGGACCGCCGCGCCAAGCGCAACGTCGTGATCCTTGTCGCGGCCCAAGCCGTCCTTGGCTCGCAGATGCCGATGATCTTCGTGCTAGGCGGGCTGGCGGGGCAATCACTGGCGTCGAACCCCTGCTTCGCAACGCTGCCGATCTCGCTAATCGTGCTGTTCTCGATGCTGTCGGCCACGCCTATGTCGGCGGTCATGCAGCGCTTCGGCCGCCGCGCCGGGTTCTGGCTGGGCACCACCTGCGGCGCCATCGGCGGCGGCATCGGCGCGCTGGGGCTGCTGAACCAGAACTTCACGCTGTTCCTCGTGGGCTCCGCCTTTACCGGCGTCTACATGTCGGCGCAGGGCTTCTACCGCTTCGCCGCCACCGACACCGCGTCCGATGCGTTCCGGCCCAAGGCGATCTCTTTCGTGATGGCGGGCGGCCTGCTTAGCGCCGTGATCGGTCCGCAGATCGTCAAGGCGACCAGCACCGCGCTGGTGGTGCCGTTCCTCGGCACCTACCTGGCCGTCATCGCGGTGAACGTGATCGGCTCGGTCCTGTTCCTGTTCCTCGACATCCCGCGCCCGCCCGCGCCCGCCGCCGACGCCCCGAAGGGCCGCACCCGGTGGGAACTGCTGACGACACCGCGCATCGCCGTGGCGATCATCTGCGCGATGGTGTCCTACGCGCTGATGAACCTTGTGATGACCTCGACCCCGCTGGCCGTGGTCGGCTGCGGCTTCGAGCAGAACGACGCCGCCGACGTCGTCACCGGTCACGTGCTGGCGATGTTCGCGCCCAGCTTCTTCACCGGCCACCTGATCGCCCGCTTCGGGGTCGAGAAGATCGTCGCCGCCGGGCTTCTGATCCTCGCCGCCGCCGGGGGCGTGGGTCTGGCCGGGGTCGACCTCGGCAACTTCTTCGTTGCGCTGGTGCTGCTGGGCATCGGCTGGAACTTCGGCTTCATCGGCGCGACCACCATGCTGGCCGGCGCCCATACCGCCGAGGAGCGCGGCCGGGTGCAGGGCATGAACGACATGATCGTGTTCGGCTGCGTCACCGTCGCGTCGCTGGCCTCTGGCGGGCTGATGAACTGCTCGGGCGGCACGCCGCAGGACGGCTGGACGGCGGTGAACCTTGCCATGGCGCCGTTCCTGGTGCTCGCGGGCGGTGCACTGATCTGGCTGGCAATGCGCCCGAAAGACGCCTGAGCCTCAGCCGGTAAACGTCGCCCGCAACAGGGAAAACCGCCGCCGGAACTCTGACTCGCGCAGCGCGCCCGCGGCCACCCGGCCCGGGTCCGCCGCCGCCCGCTTCAGCACCCCCCGCGCCCGCCACGCGGCCAGCACCGCCGGTCGCGCCCCGCGCGATACCGGCCCCGCGCCAAGCCGCCGCAAGCCGTCCTCCGCCCAGTCCCGCACCGCGTCCGCCCGCCCGTCCGGCAACGGCATCCGGCCCCGCGCCTCCAGCTCCGGCACCGCCAGAAACCAGTTCGCCAGCCCGGCGGCCCAGCCGCGCCCGCGCACCGCCGCCTCGTCCGCGGACGGGTCAAGCGCCCGCGCCGCCACCCAGAACAGGTTGCCCGAGGTCGCGCCGATATGCCGGTCGAAGGCCTCGGCATCCTCGAAAGGCTCGGAATAGATGTCCCACCGCCGCGCCTCGATCAGCGCGTCCAGCAGGTCGCACGCCGCGCCGTCCAGCACCGGCGCCAGCGCATCCACCACCTCGTGCCGCCGCACCGGCCCGCCCGCGCGGATCTCGCCCAGCACGTCGCGCCACCATTGCAGCCGCATCTCGGCGATCATCGGCTCGGCCGTGACCCACGGCGCACGCGACACCTCGACGTTGAAGGCATAAAGCGGAAACAGCACCTCGCGCGCCGCCACCGGCGCGGCCATCGCGGCAAGAAAGCGGTCGGGGTCGCTTTGCCGCACGAGATCGGCGCAGGCCTGAAGGCTCATGCGGGGCGGACCACGCTCAGCAGATAGCCCGTCTCGCCGCGCACCGTCTCCCACGCAGCGATCTCTGTCGCCGCCTCGTCCAGCACCAGCGCCAGCGCCGGATCGGCATTGCGCCGCAGCGCCTCGACCCGCTCGGCCAGCGGGCCGTAATAGGATTGCCACGCCGCGTCCGACACACGCCGGGTAGCTAGTACCTCGTAATCCGCCGCGCCGACCTGCTTCGCGATGCCCGCCGCATCCGTCAGCGGCGTGTAGCCGCCCCAGAACGCCACGGCGGCCTCGGACGGCGTGTCGGTGAACAGGCACGGCTCCGAGAACGCCACCGCGCCTCCCTTCGCCAGCACCGGCCGCCACGCCCGCAGCACCTTCGTGACGCCGTGGAAATAGACCGCCCCCGCCGACCAGATGAAATCGTAGGGCCCCTTCAGCTTCACCATGTCGCCGGCATAGGCGCGGACGGTGGTGCCATAGCGCGCCAGAACCTCGTCGATGAACAGCTTCGCCTCGTCCACCGCCGTCACATGCCCGACCGGCGCCACCGCCATCAAGGCCGGGATGTCCGCGCCGGTGCCGCAGCCCGCATCGCAGATCCGCGCGTCCGGAGGCACGTCGGCCACGTGCGCGGCCCAGGCGACGTCTTCCGGCGCCCCCGGTCCCAATCGCTCCAGCCCCTGATACAACGTCAGGATCGGGTCGCTCATGCAGCTCCGCCTTGGATCAGCTTCCAGTTGATCGCATCCAACAGCGCCTCGAAACTCGCGTCAACGATGTTGGCGGAAACACCCACTGTCGACCAGTCGCGGCCGGCGTCGTCCTGGAAGTCGATGATGACCCGCGTGACGGCCTCGGTGCCGCCGTTTGTGATCCGCACCTGGAAGTCGGTCAGGCGCATGTCAGCGACCCCGTCCTGGTAGGGCCCGAGGTCCGACTTCAGCGCCTGCCACAGCGCGTTGACCGGACCGTCGTCCATCATGTCGCTGGCGTGGTCGTTCTTGTAATAGCTGGTACGCGGCCCCTCGCGGGTCGAGATCGTCACCACGGCCTCGGACTCCACCACGATCTGACCCTTGGCGTTGCGCCGCCGTTCCGAGATCACCCGGTACCGCTCGACGTCGAACAGCTTCGGCTTCAGCCCCAGTTCCTTACGCGCCAGCAACTCGAAGCTCGCCTGCGCGCTGTCATAGGAGTAGCCCTCGCCTTCCTTGCGCTTCACCTCGTCGAGGATCGCCGCCAGCGCCGGGTCGCCCTTCTCCACCTCCAGCCCCATGTCCGACAGCCGCGCGCGCAGGTTCGACTGGCCCGCCTGGTTTGACATCGGCACGATGCGCGCGTTGCCCACCGCCGCGGGGTCGATATGTTCATAGGTCGTCGGATCCTTCAGGATCGCGCTGGCATGCAGCCCGGCCTTGTGCGCGAACGCGCTGGCGCCCACGTAGGGTGCGCTCCGCAGCGGCACCCGGTTCAGGATGTCGTCCAGCGCCCGCGACGCACGGGTCAGCCCCGGCAGCTTCGCGCCGCTCACCCCGGTCTCGTAGAGGCTGGCGTAAGGCTCCTTCAGCAACAGCGTCGGGATCAGCGTCACAAGGT
The DNA here is from genome assembly GCF_049801035.1 of Psychromarinibacter sp. S121. Classification (NCBI taxonomy): domain Bacteria; kingdom Pseudomonadati; phylum Pseudomonadota; class Alphaproteobacteria; order Rhodobacterales; family Paracoccaceae; genus Psychromarinibacter; species Psychromarinibacter sp. S121. The sequence goes on along the minus strand of NZ_JBNAGE010000001.1, from coordinate 986,437 downwards.
TCGCATTGCCGCAGCGCTCGCCCAGCCCGTTCAGCGTGCCCTGGATCTGCCGCGCGCCCGCGTCGACGGCGGCCAGCGTGTTGGCCACCGCGTTGCCGGTGTCGTCATGGGTGTGGATGCCGACGTGATCGCCGGGAATGCCGCTTGCGATCACCTCGCCCACGATCTTCGCCACCTCGCCCGGCAGCGTGCCGCCGTTGGTGTCGCACAGCACGATCCAGCGCGCCCCGGCGTCATAAGCCGCCTTCAGGCAGTCCAGCGCATAGGGCGCGTTCGCCTTGTACCCGTCGAAGAAATGCTCGGCATCGAACAGCGCCTCGCGCCCCAGCTTCACCAGATGCGCGACCGAGGCGCGGATGTTCTCGACGTTTTCCTCCAGCGTGATGCCCAGCGCGGTGGTGACGTGGAAATCATGCGTTTTGCCGACAAGACACACCGCCGGCGTCTCGGCGTTGATCACGCCCGCCAGCACCTCGTCGTTCTCGGCAGACCGCCCGGCCCGCTTGGTCATCCCGAACGCGGTGAAGGTCGCCCGCGTCTTCGGCCGCTCGGCGAAGAAGCTGCTGTCGGTCGGGTTCGCCCCCGGCCAGCCGCCCTCGATATAGTCGATACCCAGATCGTCCAGCGTCCGCGCAATCGCCACCTTGTCGGGAAACGAGAACTGCACCCCGTGCGTCTGCTGCCCGTCGCGCAGGGTGGTGTCGAACAGGTAGAGCCGCTCTTTCGTCATGCCCCGGCTCCTTCTTTGGTCTGCAAATATCCTCGGGGGGGCTTGCCGCAGGCAAGCGGGGGGCAGACAGCCCCCCTCCCGCTATCGAAACGCCCAGCACCCAAGGCGGTACTCCCGCCCGGCACCGCCGGGCAGCGCCCGACCCGCCCCCCAGGGCGGGCGCTTCTGCGCCCACCCACGGGCCGGGCGCCGCCCTTGGTCTCAAACACAACGGTCATTTCAGCGCCTCCAGCTTGGCGGCGTCGAAATCGGGCGTCGGCACAAGTTCGATGCTGTCTTTACTCATCCGGACCTCAAGTCCCGCATCGACGAAAGCAGTCTTGAGCCGATCGACCTCTGAGAAGTCTTTCGTTTCCTTCGCCTCAATCCGGGCATGTGCAAGCAACAGCGAAAAGTGCTCCAGATCGGGCGTACTGCGCCGCTGCTTCGCCGCACGCGCCATCTGAATCACATCGAAACCAAGTAGGTCAGCGGAGGCGACGAATACCTTCCTTTTCGTGAACTGCTCGTTACGGGAAAGCTGCAGGAACTCACTGCCATTGTCTATGAACCGCGCCAGCGCACGCAATTTCGTCAGCGCCAGCGACGTGTTCAGGTCGTCCGCAATCGCTGCAACGATTTCGCCGTCCACGAGCTTTCGATCAACCCCGGCATCCAAAACTTCCGGATCAACCGAAATGATATTCGCCCACAGCTCAAGTTCCCGCTGCGCCTCGCCCCGCTTCTTCTCGGTCCAGTCCATCGGCCGCCGATAATGCGTCCCCAGAAACACGAAGCGGATCACCTCGCCCGGCACGCCCTGTTCCAGCAGGTCATGTACGGTGAAGAAGTTGCCGAGCGATTTCGACATCTTCTTCCCCTCGACCTGCAGCATCTCGTTGTGCAGCCAGAACCGCGCGAAGCCGCCCTGCGGATGGGCGCAGCAGCTTTGGGCGATCTCGTTCTCGTGGTGCGGGAACATCAGGTCGTTGCCGCCGCCGTGGATGTCAAAGCTGTCGCCCAGCAATTCGTAGGACATGGCCGAGCACTCGATGTGCCAGCCCGGACGCCCCCGCCCCCAAGGGCTGTCCCATCCCGGAAGGTCGTCCGAAGACGGCTTCCACAGGACAAAGTCCATCGGGTCCTCCTTGTAGGGCGCGACCTCGACCCGAGCGCCCGCGATCATGTCGTCGACCGACCGCCCCGACAGCCCGCCGTACGCCTTGTAGGACCGCACCCGGAACAACACGTGCCCCTCGGCGGCATAGGCGTGGCCCCCGGCGATCAGCCCCTCGATCATCGCGATCATCTGCGCGATGTAGCCGGTCGCGCGCGGCATGTCGGTGGGCTCCAGCGCGCCCAGCGCGGCCATGTCCGACAGATACCAGCCGATCGTCTCTTCGGTGCGCTCGTGGATCAGGTCTTCCAGCGAGCCCTCGGCCCCCGCCTCCTTCCGCGCCAGCGCGGTGGCGTTGATCTTGTCGTCCACGTCGGTGAAGTTCCGCACATAGCGCACGTGGTCCGCGCCGTAGACATGACGCAGCAGGCGGTAGAGCACGTCGAACACCACCACGGGCCGCGCGTTGCCAAGATGCGCCCGGTCATAGACGGTCGGCCCGCAGACATACATCCGCACATTGTCGGGGGTCAGGGGCTCGAAAAGCTCCTTCTTCCGTGTCCGGGTGTTGTGGAGCCAGATCTCGGTCATGTCGTTTCCTTCGCGCACACGCACTCAGCCGCGGCGGGCTTAGGCGATTTCGAGGATGAGAGGAAACGAAAAGACCGGCCCGCGTGACGATGTCAGCGGATAATGCAGCAGTTGATGATGCATACGGTCTTGGTCATGGCCCCGTGTCTAGCCGGACGCGGCGTGGTTGCCAAGATGTTTTGGATCGGTGGGGCCTGAGATGGGGTAAAACCCCATCCTACCGGCCCCGTAGGATGGGGTTCCACCCCATCCCACCACCCCATCACCATCCCATCCCGCCAACTCCGCCCACGACACCCGCACCGCCGCGTGCTACCCTCCCGCCATGACCCGCGACGACATGAACGCCATATGCGCCGCCCTGCCCGGCGCCGAGGTCTCCGACCCTTGGGGCGGCGGCCACGAGGCATGGAAGGTGGGCGGCAAGATGTTCGCCTGCATCGGCTCCGTCACGCCGGGGATGGCGGTCAAGACCGACAGCGTCGAGACCGCCGAGATGCTGATCCACACCGGCATCGGCCAGAAAGCCGCGTATTTCCACCGCTCGTGGATCCTGCTGCCGTGGGAGACCGCCCCGGACGAGGCGCGGCACCGGATCGAGACCTCTTACCGCCTGATCCGCGACAAGCTTCCCAAAAAGGTGCAGGCGACGCTGGGCGGTTAACGTCTCGGGCTTAAGCCCAAACGGGGCCGGCAAAAAATTGGGCACCGCGAACATTATCGGCATCGCCTCATGTCAAGATGAAGTTTCCCTAAAATTTGAGGCCCCTCAGGTTGACAACAACGGCCCCGACGCCGTCGCTAGGGGCATGCGACTTTCAAAACGGATCACGAACCTCACCGCCGGGGGCAGCGACGGGTGGGACGTCTTCAGACGTGCACGCGCCATGGAAGACGCCGGCAAACCGGTCATCAACCTGACCCTTGGCGACCATGACATCCCGACCGACCCCGACATCCTCGACGCGATGCACGAGGCGGCGCTGGACGGCAATACCGGCTATCCGCTGGTCCCCGGCGCCGACGAGCTGCGCGACGCCATCGCGGAACGCGTGACCGAGCGCACCGGCGTTCCCACCACCCGCGCCAACGTGGTGGTGATGCCCGGCGGCCAGGGCGCGCTGTTCGCCGCCCATGCCGCCACCTGCGACCACGGCGACACCGCGCTGTTCGTGGAACCCTACTATGCCACTTACCCCGGCTCGGTGCGCGGCATCGGCGCGATCCCCAAGACCGTCCCCGCCCGGCCCGAGTTCGATTTCCAGCCGCAGCCGCAGGACATCCGGGACGCGGTCGACCTGCGCACCCGCTCGCTGCTGATCAACACGCCGCACAATCCCACCGGCGTCGTCTACAGCCGCGAGACGCTGGAAGGCATCGCCGAGGTGATGAAGGAACGGAACCTGTGGCTGATCTCGGACGAGGTCTACGACACGCAGGTCTGGGAGGGCGAGCACCTCAGCCCCCGCGCCCTGCCCGGCATGGCCGAGCGGACGCTGGTGATCGGCTCGCTGTCGAAAAGCCACGCGATGACCGGCAGCCGCGTCGGCTGGATCGTCGGCCCCGAGGACGCCATCGAGCACCTGATCAACCTGTCGACCCACACCACCTATGGCCTGCCCGCCTATATCCAGGACGCCGCGATCTACGCGCTGGAGGAAGGCGGCGAGATCGAAGAGGACATCTCCGAGCGCTTCCGCCAGCGGCGCGAGACCGCGCTCGCGATCCTCGAGCGGTCCGACAATTTCGTCACCGTCCCCAGCCAGGGCGCGATGTACCTGATGCTGGACATCCGCAAGACCGGCCTGACGGGAGAGGCCTTCGCGAACGCTTTGCTGGACACCGAACTTGTCGGGGTTATGCCGGGCGAAAGCTTCGGCGCCTCCGCCGCCGGGCACATCCGCATCGCGCTGACCGTCGACGAAGAACAACTGACCGAAGCGCTGAACCGCCTCGTGCGCTTCGCCGAAGCCGAGGCGCGCGCCGCCTGATGGGCGCGCGGTCTGATCCAGGCGCGGCCTTCCGCGCGCTGCACCGGCCGGCCGATCCATTCATCCTTGGCAACGCATGGGACGCCGGCAGCGCCCGTATGCTGGCCGCCCTCGGCGCGCCCGCCATCGCCACATCCTCGGCGGCCCACGCCTTCACGCTGGGCCGCCCCGACGGCGGCACGGTCACGCGGGACGAGGCCCTTGCCCATGCGCAGGACCTCGTGGCAGCCGTGCCCGTTCCGGTCTCGGGCGATTTCGAGAACGGCTATGGCGACGACCCCGACACATGCGCCGAAACCGTCCGGATGGCGGCCGAGGCCGGGCTGGCGGGAATCTCGATCGAGGACACCGCCTTCGCCACCGGCTCGCACTACGACCGCGCGCTGGCGACCGAGCGCAACCGAGCCGCGTCCGCCGCCGCCCGCGCCCTGCCGCGCGACTTCGTCCTCGTCGCCCGCGCCGACGGGGTAATGACCGGCACCTATGACATGCCAGAGGCGCTGGCCCGCGTCCGCGCCTTCGACGCGGCGGGGGCCGACTGCCTGTATGTCCCCCTCCCGCCCGACATGGCCGCGCTGGCTGAGGTGGTGAAGGCCACGGCAAAGCCGGTCAACGCCCTTGCCTCGGGCCGGTTCGCGCAAATCAGCCGCGCCGAGTACGCCGCGGCTGGGATCGCCCGCATCTCGCTGGGCTCGGCGCTGGCCCGCGTCACCCACGCCGCGATCCGAGACGCGGCGCAGGCGATGTTCGGGAACGGCGATTTCGGCAACCTCACGCAAGTGATGCCCGGCGCCGAGGTGGACGCGCTGCTGGCGCGGTTCGATAACGACTGAAGCCCCCCTGCGACGTCCTCCCGCTTGCCAAACGCCAAGCCGCGTGGACAACTGCGCGCCATGAATCACGACGAGCTGAAAATCTGGTCAAAACGCGCGGCCGACTGGACGCACGAGTACCATGCCACCTTGCGCGACCGACCGGTCCGCGCCCAGACGAAACCCGGCGAGACCGCCGCCAAGCTGCCCGCCGCGCCGCCCGAGGCGGCCGAGCCGATGGAAGAGATCTTCGCCGATTTCGAGCGCATCGTGCCCGACGCGATGACCCACTGGCAGCACCCCCGGTTCTTCGCCTACTTCCCGGCCAACGCCTCGCCCGCGTCGATGCTGGCCGAGCAGCTGGCCAATTCCATCGCCTCCAACTGCATGATCTGGCAGGCGTCTCCGGCCGCCACCGAGATCGAGCAGGTCACAACCGACTGGCTGCGGCAGGCGCTGGGTCTGCCCGACAGCTTCATAGGCACCATCCACGACAGCGCCACCGTGGCCACGCTGTCCGCCGTGATCACCATGCGCGACCGCGCCTCGGACTGGCGCAGCGTCGACGAGGGGCTGACCGGCCAGCGGCTGCGGATCTATGCCTCGGCCCAGACCCACAGCTCGGTCGACAAGGCGGTGCGGCTGGCGGGGATCGGCCAGCGCAACCTCGTGAAGATCGGCACCGATGCCGAGTACCGCATGGACCCCGACAAGCTGGACGCCGCGATCCGCGACGACATCTTCAACGACCGCACCCCGGCGGGCGTGGTGCTGTGTACCGGCGGCACCTCGATCGGCGCCTTCGACCCGATCGCGGAGTGCATCGAGGTCGCCCGCAATCACCGCCTGTACACCCATGTCGACGCCGCATGGGCCGGGTCCGCGATGATCTGCCCCGAGTTTCGTACACTGTGGCAGGGGGTCGAGGGCGCTGACAGCATCGTCTTCAACCCGCACAAGTGGCTGGGCGCGCAGTTCGACTGCTCGGTCCAGTTCCTTGCCGACCCCGCGCCGCAGATCCGCTCGCTGGGACTGCGGCCGGACTACCTGCAAACCATCGGCGAAGAGGAAATCGTCAACTTCAATGAATGGACGGTGCCGCTGGGCCGCCGTTTCCGCGCGCTGAAGCTGTGGTTCGTCCTGCGCGCCTACGGGCTGGAGAACCTGCGCAGCCGCATCCGCAATCACGTGGCCTGGATCGAGGAACTGGCCGAGGCGTTCCGCGCCACGCCGGGGTTCGAGATCACCACCGAGCCGCGCCTTGCGCTGTTCTCGTTCCGCTACACGCCCGGCGGCGGCGACGCCGACGCCGCGACCGAGCGGTTGCTGGATAAGGTCAACTCGGATGGCCGGATCTACCTGACCCAGACCCGCCACGAGGGACAGTTCGTCATCCGCGTCACCGCCGGCAGCTTCGACTGCACCCGCGACGACGTGATGGCGGTGCATCAGGTGGTCACGGAACTGGCCGCGACCCTCTGACCCACGAAAAAAGGCCGGAGCGGTTGCCCGCCCCGGCCCAATACGGATCTGTCTGGGGAAAGATCAGAACCGGTAGGTCACGCGACCCTGCAGCGTGGTGGCGCTTGCGTCCACGCCGGTGTCGTCGAAGTCGTCGAAGCCGTGGTACAGGGCTTCACCGGCGACCGAGACGTTCTCGTTCACGCGGTATTCAACACCACCACCGGCGAACCAGCCCATGTCGCTGTAGTCGGTGCCGCTGATCGACGCGTCGGCATGCGCCGCGCCGCCAACACCGTAGATCAGCCAGCTGCCGGCGTCGTAACCGGCACGCAGACGTGCGCGGGCGACCGAGTCGATGCTGCCCAGGTTGTTGTCGAACTGGATATCGGCGGCGTCATAGTCGAGGCCGACGCCCAACACGTAGTTGCCGAGGTCCCAGTCGTAACCGGCGTGGATACCGCCAAGGATACCGTCGCCGTCTTCTTCGGTGGTACCGTCATCCGCGGTCGCCATGCCCCAGCCGAACTGGGCACCGCCGTAGAAGCCGGTCCAGTCGTAGGATGCCACCGGCATCGGCGCGGGCGCCGGTGCGGGCACCACGGGATCCGGCGCGACGGGGGTCAGGCTGCCGGCGAATACGGGCGCGGCGAGCGTTGCCGCGGCGGCCGATGCGATCAGAAGGGTTTTCATTGTTCACTACTCCAAGCTCGTTCCAAGTCGCCGCGGGTTGACCCCGCAGCTGCCTGTTCGACGGAAATGGCATAACCAGTGGAAGTTTCCAGTGGGCGCGCGAAGCACGGCCATTGCCCGCCGATGACGTGGAAGTAAAACAGGCTGAAAAGCGCTTGGTTCCATCACGATCCGATCAAACGCCCGTGACCTCGCGTGAACCCGCCGACGGAACCCGCGCGGGCGGCCGTAGACCGCCACCCGTTACGCCGCCCGGTCCATCCGAACCCTGCCGCCATGCAGGAAGAAGAACCGGTCGAACACGGACAGGTCCAACGGGTTCGGAAGCCGGATGTCCGAAACATCGGGCATCGGCCTGTCGGACAGGTCGAACGACCGGTGGATCTGCGAGATCACCACGCAGATCGCGCCGGTTTCGTCCGCAAAGTCCCGCAGCACCGCCATCTGCGTCTGCAGGTCGGGGTTCGTGCGCTTCTGGTCCAGCAATTGAAGGTAGTCCACGACGACAAGCGCGGGCTGCTCGTTGGCCCGCAGACGGCGGACGATATGGTCCGCCGACACATCGTCGGACGTGTCGATCACCAGCGCATCCCCGGCGGACGCCACATCCGGCCCGATGGAGCGCAGGCGGTCGGCGACGTCACGCGCGTGATAATCCAGCGTGAAGAAAAACCCCCGGCGGCCAAGCTGCGACGCCCTCAGGGCCAGTTCCAGCCCGAGAAGCGTTTTGCCCTGTCCGGGCCGCGCGCCGATCAGGCACAACTCGCCGGGCCGAAGCCGCGCCAGCACCGCGCCGCCCGGTTGCTCCTGCGTCGATGTCGACGCCGAAAGGTGGCTCCAGCTTCGATAGCCTTCCGCGACGGCGACGCGGTCCAATGCCTGATGCAGGGCAAGGTCGCTGTCCCGCGCCATGACCTTCGCCTTGCGCTTCAGCACGTGAATGGGAGCGGATAACTGCATGTGTCTTCCTCCTCTTCCAAGCCGTGTTCGCAATCCCTCCTTATGCGCTGGCTCGAACGAGACAGGGTCAGACGATGTCGCTCCGCATGTCAGATGCTTCCCGGATGGAGGGTGGAGGCCCGAGCAAGGCCTTCGCCCAGTCTGCGCCAGCCGGTCCCGGCGCTCAACCGGAAAAAGGGCGCCATGCGGCTGCCTCCGCTCGCCAAGTTGACCTCGGCCCCGCCGCGTAGGACTGTCAGCGCCGCACCCTGCCAAAGCGCGTCATCGAAAAGGCGTGCGGACCGCTTGTGCGCCGCTTCAATGCCGACATCGCATTGGGAGGGCACGAGAAGCTGGCATTCCCGATCAATGGGAAACCCCGCCACCAGCCACCGATCACACACATTCACAAACGCTTGAGTAAGCAGCCGTACCCCCGCGCCGCCACAAACGAAAAAGCCGGAAGGTTCCCCTTCCGGCTTCTCTCGTTTCGTTGTCGTCGTCCCTAGTTCGGGATCAGGTCCGGCACGATGGTCACCACGCCCGGGAACAGCCACAACAGCGCCAGCCCCACGACCTGGATCACCACGAAGGGCGCCACGCCGCGATAGATGTGGCCCGTCGTCACCGTGGGCGGAGCCACGCCGCGCAGGTAGAACAGCGCAAAGCCGAAGGGCGGCGTCAGGAACGACGTCTGCAGGTTCACCGCGATCATGATCGTCACCCATTTCGGATCCATCGTGCCGCCGTAGATGACCGGCCCGACGATCGGGATGACGATGTAGATGATCTCGAGGAAGTCCAGCACGAAGCCCAGGATGAAGAGCACCAGCATCACGATCAGGAAGACCGTGAACTCGTTGTCATAGCTCTTCAGGAAGTCCTGGATGTAATGCTCGCCGCCAAAGGAGATCACCACGAGGTTCAGCAGCTGCGAGCCGATGAGGATGGTGAACACCATCGACGTGACCTTCGCCGTCTCGCGCACGATCGGGCCCAGCACCCCGCCCCGCAGCAGCACCCAGCAGCCGAACAGCAGGCCGAAGACCGCGAACATATAGGCCGCGTATGCTGTCAGGTAGGCGACGTAATCCTCGAAGGTGTCCGCCTGCGCGATCCGCAGGTCAAAGTTCATCCCCAGCAGGATCATCACCACGATGGCCAGCGTCGCCAGGATGATGATGCGGCCCGACCGCTCTTCGTCCTTCAGCCGGCGGTAGGCGGCCAGCATGATGGCCCCTGCCGCACCCAGCGCCGCGGCCGGCGTCGGGTTGGTGATGCCGCCAAGGATCGACCCCAGCACCGCCACGATCAGCACCAGCGGCGGGAACACCACCCGCAGCAGGTCGTTCTGCGCCAATCGCTGGAACGCGAAAAAGCAGGCGTAGACGATCAGCGCGAACGGGATGGCAAGGATCACCACCGTCGTCCCCGGCGAGGTCGCCGGCGTGATCAGCAGGATGTCGGCAAGGACGCCCAGCACGACGCCCACGGCCCCCACCAGCAGCGGCTTCGGATCGCCCAGCGGCGACACACCCCGCGCGGTGGTGAGGATCAGCGCGCCCATCAGCATCAGGATCGCGACCCCGGTGCCCACCGGCGCGGCGTTGCGCACGCGCTCGGCCAGCGCGGCCGCGGCTTCTTCCTCGGTCGGCTCGACGGCCTCTTCCTCGGCCGGGGTGTCCTGCCCGCCGGACGCGCGGTACTCGACCGCCGCGTCCCAGGCCGCCTGGCCGTGCAGCGCGATCATCGCCTCCTGGCACTCGGGGCTGACGCTTGTGCGCAGCACCGACACCCGGTCAGCCGAAGCATGCGGGCCGTAGCGGACGTCCTGGCTGCCCACCAGACCGATCTGCGCCGCAAGGATGACGCCCCCGATCAGCAGGATCGGCGCCCCCACGAACCAGCCCATCGCGTCGCGGCGGGTGATCGGCTCGCCATTGGCAGAGCCCAGCTCCACCGGCGGCGCCTTGGACGGGTTCAGGATCGCGTAGCCCAGCGCATAAAGGCCGTACAGCATCGCCAGCATGATCCCCGGCAGCATCGCCGACTGGAACAGCGTGCCGACCGAAACCACGGCGGGTTTGCCAAGGTAGGTCAGCGCGTCGGTACAGCCAACGGCCTGCGCGCGGGCCTCCTGCGCGGTGGCGTAAAGGTCGCCCGCCAGCGTGCCCAGAAGCACGATGACGATGGACGGCGGGATGATCTGCCCCAGCGTCCCCGAGGCTGCGATCACCCCCGTCGCCAGTTCCGGCGAGTAGTTGTTGCGCAGCATCGTGGGCAGCGACAGCAGGCCCATGGTGACGACGGTGGCGCCGACGATGCCGGTCGAGGCGGCAAGGAACGCGCCCACCACGACCACCGACACGGCAAGGCCGCCCGGCATCGGACCGAAGACGCGCGCCATGGTGGTCAGCAGGTCCTCGGCGATTTTCGAGCGTTCCAGCGTGATGCCCATCATCACGAACATCAGCACCGCCAGCAGCGTCTCGATGGACTGGCCGGCCAGCACGCGTTCGTTGATGCGGTTCACGATGAAGCTGACGTTGCGGTCCATCGCCACTTCCCAGCCCTGCGGGAAGACGGGTTCCGCCAGTCGTGGCAGTTCAGGGTATCTGAACACCGAGATGTTGGACGGGTTCACCCCCGTCCCCACCAGGTCCCTGTAGGCCTGGCTTCCGGTGTCGATCGCCTGGTGGATCAGCAGCCCCGCGCTGTCGAGCGAGGCGATGATCCCGAACGAGATGATGCCGGCGCCGCCGATGGCGAAGGCCACCGGGAAGCCCGACAGGATTCCTCCGAACAGGCAGAGGAAGACGATGATCAGGCCGATCTCGATGCCGTCGAGTCCGAAAAGCATGTCCCTGCCCCCTTAGAATTCGGCGTGGTCGTAGGCTTCTTCACCAGCCTCGAGCACGTCCTTGTCGTGGTATTTGCCTTCGCTCTCCGGCCCTTCGACGAATTCGAGGTACGAGCGGTAGAAGAAGGCGATGGCCTGCAGGAACACCAGCCCGGCGAAGCACAGGAGCAGGATCTTGAACAGGAAGTAGGCGTTGAAGCCGTTGGGCGAGAAGCCGATGGTCTCGACGTTCCAGCGCAGCGCGCGGCTTTTGGTCAGCAGCCGGTCCAGCGTGTCCGAGGCCGAGGGCTTCGGCACCACGAGGTGCCGCCACAGGAAGTACCAGCCGTACATCCAAGTCAGCACCGCGACCGGCATCATGAAGAACAGCGACCCCAGCATGTCCACCACCTTCTTGGTGCGGTACTTCGCGGTCGCATAGAACAGGTCCACCCGGACGTGGCCGCCCTGAATGAAGGTGTAAGAGACGCACAGCGCCACCACGAGGGCGTTGTAAAGCTTCAGTTCCTCGCTGAACCAGCCGACCGACTGGGTGAAGCCCACCCCGAACGGCGCGATGGTCAGGTTGCCCATCCGGAAGATGGATTGCAGGAACACGACGATCACCTGCTGCAGCACCATCAGCAGACCGGCCCAGGCAAAGAACCGCCCCACCGTGTTGCCGATGCCCTCCAGCACCCTGACCGCGCCCCACAGGATCTCGCGTTTCCAGATGCCGACAGCCGTCAGGATCAGGAACAATACGAAGACCACGAAGAACAACTGAACCGAGCCGCCGTAGTAGATGAAGCGCATCAGCGCTTCCTTGTCGGCCCAATTGAGCCACAGCCCGGGATGAGTAATGGCATAGAAAAGGTTGTAGACCCCCATGCCGATGTTCGTGAAGAACCAGATCAGTGCGTCGCCCATGCGCCCTGCCCTCAAATCGAGATGGCCGCGCGCGGGGAAACGCGCACGGCCGTTGCGTGGAAGAGTGGTGGCTTACATCGACGCCAGAACGCGGTTGCGCTGCTGCGCGTAGGCGCTGTCCGACACCGAGAGCCAGCCCGAGGTCGACTTCATCGACGCCTGAGCCGAGTCGTGGATCTTCTTGAAGATGTCGTCGCTGGTGTACTGGTTCAGCACTTCCATCGACGCATTGCCGAAAGCGTCCCAGATGTCGTCCGCGAAGGTCTGAACCTGGGTGCCGCCCGAGGTCAGACGCTCCAGCGCCGGGCCGTTGTTCGCGATGAACTGGGCATAGTTGGCCTGGTGCGCATCGGCAGCGGCCAGCTCGACCGTCTTCTGCTGCGCCGGGGTCAGGCTTTCGAACACTTCGAGGTTCATCGCGACCGACAGCGCCGCGCCGGGCTCGTGGAAACCGGCCGGGTAGTAGTAGTCGCAGACTTCCTGCAGGCCCAGCTTTTCGTCCGACCACGGGCCGATCCACTCGGTCGCGTCAAGCGCGCCGGTCGACAGGGCCTGGTAGATCTCGCCACCCGGCACGTTCTGCACCGAGGCGCCCAGCTTCGACAGCGCTTCGCCGCCAAGGCCCGGCATACGGAACTTGAGGCCGTTGAAGTCCTCGGCCGAGTTCACCGGGTTGCGGAACCAGCCGCCGCCCTGCGCGCCGGTCTGACCGGCGATGAACGAACGGATGCCGAAGATCTCGCCAAGCTCGTGGTGCAGCGCCATGCCGTCCTGGCCGTAGTACCAGGTCATCAGCTCGGGAACCGTCATGCCGAACGGAACCGCGGTGAAGTAGGCGAAGGCGGGGTGCTGACCGACGAAGTAGTAGTCGGCGCCGTGGTACATGTCGGCCTGACCGGCGGTCACGGCGTCGAACACCTCGAACGCGCCCACCAGTTCACCGGCCGCCTTGGCGTCGACGGTGATCTGGCCGTCGGTCGCGGCAGTGATGTTGTTGGCCACGCGCTCCACCGAATCCCACACGCCGGCAAGGCCGCGGGGCCAGGTCGTGACCATGGTCAGGGTCCGTTTGCCCTGCGCATAGGCCGGAGCCGCCAGCGCGGTGCCGGCCGCTGCCGCGCCACCAAGCGCGGAGTTTTTCAGAAACGAACGACGATCCATTAGGTTTTCTCCTCCCGAGTTTTTTAGTCGGCAACCGGGCTCCCCGCCCGGCAGCTGATAGAGTGGGCGCACACTAGCCATATGGTGAACTCGAATAAAGCCTTACTTTTAGGAGTTTGGCCGCAAATGCAGAGAAGTTACGCACGGACATACACGCTCCGGTCGGCTCGGACCGTTCCAGACCATTCGCAACTTTATTAGTTTAATTAACCAATCAACGAAATAAGCGTGCTCCCGGCATGTATCGCGGGAGATTCGCTCCGTTGAAATAATCTTTCGCGACAAGGGGTCCTCTCGAAACTTTATCCAAAAAATGCGGTTTCGACGGTTGACGCCCGCCACCCCCCTCAATAATGTCCGCCCACGCACGTGAAGGAGCCGGTCAATGGACCTCATTCTTGTACTCGTAAGAGAAAGGCGCATGGGCCGGTAACCGCCGGTAACCCTATCAGGACCCCATGCGCCCCCGACCGAAAGCCGGGGGCTTTTTCATGTCCGAAACCAAGCAGCGATGACGTCAGCCAAGGAACAGTATCGATGACACGTCAGATGAGCGGAGCGAAAATGGTGGTTCAGGCCCTGAAGGATCAGGGTGTGGACACGGTATTCGGCTATCCTGGCGGCGCCGTCCTACCGATTTATGACGAAATCTTTCTGCAGAACGACATCCGTCACTATCTGGTCCGCCACGAACAGGGCGCGGTGCACGCGGCCGAGGGCTATGCGCGCTCGACCGGCAAGCCCGGCGTCGTTCTGGTCACCTCGGGCCCCGGCGCGACCAACGCGGTCACCGGCCTGACGGACGCGCTGCTGGACTCGATCCCGCTGGTCGTCCTGACCGGGCAGGTCCCGACCTTCATGATCGGCACCGACGGCTTCCAGGAAGCCGACACCGTCGGCATCACCCGCCCCTGCACCAAGCACAACTGGCTGGTGAAGGACACCGACAAGCTGTCGGGCACCATCCACGAGGCGTTCCACGTCGCCACCAGCGGCCGTCCCGGCCCGGTGCTGATCGACATCCCGAAGGACGTCCAGTTCGCCAACGGCACCTATACGGAACCGAAGAAGGCGCGCACCTCGCACTATCGCCCCAAGACCAAAGGCGACCCGGACGCGGTCGAGGCGCTGGTCGAACTGATCGAGCAGTCCGAACGCCCGGTGTTCTACACCGGCGGCGGCGTCATCAACTCGGGCCCGAATGCCAGCAAGGTGCTGCGTGAACTGGTCGACACCACCGGCTTCCCGATCACCTCGACCCTGATGGGTCTGGGCGCCTACCCGGCGTCGGGCAAGAACTGGCTGGGGATGCTGGGCATGCACGGCCTGTACGAGGCCAACCTCGCGATGCACGGCTGCGACCTGATGATCAACGTCGGCGCCCGGTTCGACGACCGGATCACCGGTCGCGTTCAGGACTTCAGCCCGAAATCGCAGAAGGTCCACATCGACATCGACCCCTCGTCGATCAACAAGGTCATCCACGTCGACCTGCCGATCATCGGCGATGTCGGCTCGGTGCTGGAAGACGCGCTGGCGCTGTGGAAATCGCGCGGCTCCAAGACCCGCGCCGACGCGGTGCAGCGCTGGTGGCACAAGATCAACGAGTGGAAGAAGATCGACTGCCTCGCCTTCACCAACAGCGAAAAGACCATCAAGCCGCAGCACGCGCTGAAGCGGCTGGAGGAACTGACCAAGGACCACCCGCAGCGGTTCATCACCACCGAGGTCGGCCAGCACCAGATGTGGGCCGCCCAGTACCTTGGCTTTGACGAGCCGAACCGGTGGATGACCTCTGGCGGCCTCGGCACGATGGGCTATGGCTTCCCCGCCTCGATCGGCGTGCAGGTCGCGCACCCCGACGCGCTGGTGATCAACGTCGCCGGCGAAGCCTCGTGGCTGATGAACATGCAAGAGATGGGCACCGCGGTTCAGTACCGCCTGCCGGTCAAGCAGTTCATCCTGAACAACGAACGTCTGGGCATGGTCCGCCAGTGGCAGGAACTGCTGCACGGCGAACGCTATTCGCACTCGTGGTCGGAAAGCCTGCCCGATTTCGTGAAACTGGCCGAGGCGTTCGGCGCCAAGGGCATCATGATCTCGGACCCGGCCGATCTGGACGATGCGATCATGGAGATGATCAACCACGACGGCCCGGTGATCTTCGACTGCCTCGTCGAGAAGCACGAGAACTGCTTCCCGATGATCCCCTCGGGCAAGCCGCACAACGAGATGCTGCTGGGCGAGAACGCGCAGACGCAGGGCGCCATCGAAGCCGGCGGCGCGGTGCTGGTCTGATCGGACGTTCCGGGCGGGTCCTCCCCGCCCGGACTCCCGTCATGCACCATGCGTGGATGCGAAAGGGTGTCGCGTGCGACTACTTCGGAAACACCAGGCTCAGGCCCAACCGGAACGACAGCCCCTCGGGGCCGCTGTCGGGCGCCTCGGCGTAATAGACCAGTCCGCCGGACAGGTTCATCGCCTGCCCGTTGACGGACAGGACCTTGGACACGGTGGCCGAGATCGGCACCGTCCACACGTCGTTCACCCAGTCATAGGTGGTTTCCGAGTTCATGCCGACGGACAGGCCGTTGCCCAGCCCATAGGTCACGAACGGCTGCATCAGCGTCTGGCTGATGTCCGCCGGACCGTCGACGTCCCACAGGTGAACCGCAAGGCCGCCGACCGTCCAGTTGCCCGACTGGGTCAGCACCGCGCCGGTCAGACCGGCGGCGAACGTGTCGGCGGTAAAGCCATCCGCCCCGGTGGGAAGCAGGAACGCCGGGCCTACGCCCCAGATCAGGCTGCCCGAGTCGGTGGGCGAGAAATAGAACGTCTGCGAGATGTCGCCGATACCGCTGTCGGTATTGCCCGGAAGGTCGTTCTTGTTGATCGGCATGATCGTGCGCGAGATCAGGTTCCAACCGTTGCCAAGATCGATGGGAATGACCGGCTGCACGTTCAGCGTGAACCGGTTGCCATCGTCGTTCACGCCGATGTTGCGGGTGTAGTTCAACTGGAACGGCACGCTGATGATATCGGCGATTGGGTTGGCCAGCTTCTTGGCAAGCTCGTCGGCGCTTTGCGCCGTGGCGGTTCCGGCAAGACTCGCGGAAATCAGGACGGCTGCGCTGCAACTGGCGATGGCGTGTTTCATGGTGCCCCCAACATACTGAAATCATGCGCAAATCGGCTGGCAGCCCGGCGCACGTCAAATTTAAGATGATTGAACTGTACTGACCGCGCGCAAGGCCGCGCAAGGTTAAATACTGTCGCAGGAAGGAAGACCAAATGTCGGCACTGAAACTCAAGAAGGGCCTGTCGAAACACTCGGCCTACGACCTCAAGGACCCCCACGCGCAGGCCGAGGAGCGTCACACGCTATCCGTGCTCGTCGACAACGAAGCGGGCGTCCTTGCCCGCGTCATCGGCCTGTTCTCGGGCCGGGGCTACAACATCGAAAGCCTGACCGTGGCCGAGACCGATCACGAAGGCCACCTGAGCCGCATCACCATCGTCACCACCGGCACCCCCGAGGTCATCGAACAGATCAAGGCGCAGCTGGGCCGCATCGTGCCGGTTCACGAGGTCCACGACCTGACGGTCGAGGGCATGGCGGTGGAACGCGAACTGGCGCTGTTCAAGGTCGCGGGCACCGGCAACAACAGGATCGAGGCGCTGCGTCTGGCCGAGATCTTCCGCGCCAACGTGGTCGACTCGACGCTGGAAAGCTTCGTGTTCGAGATCACCGGCACGCCGCAGAAAGTTGACGCGTTCGCCGACCTGATGCGCCCGCTAGGCCTGAACGAGATGGCCCGCACCGGCGTCGCCGCCCTGTCGCGCGGCGCAGAGTGACCGGCACCCCGCTTGGCATCTTCCTTGCCTGCGCGCCGGGGCTGGAGCCGGTGCTGGCCGACGAGGCCCGCGCCGCAGGCTTCGCCGCGCCCCGCGCGGTGCCGGGCGGCGTCGAGACGCAGGGCGGCTGGCCCGAGGTCTGGCGCGCCAACCTGACCCTGCGCTGCGCCGCACGCGTGCTGGTCCGCGTCGGCGAATTCCGCGCCTTCCACCTTGCCCAGTTGGACAAGCGCGCCCGCAAGTTCCCGTGGGCCGACGTCCTGCGCGCGGACGTGCCGGTGCGGGTCGAGACCGCGACCAGCCGCAAGAACAAGATCTACCACGCCGGCGCCGCCACCCAGCGGATCGAGACCGCCATCGCCGAGACGCTGGGCGCTCCGGTGGTGCAGGACGCCGCCGAGGCCGCCGTCTCGGTCAAGGTGCGGATCGAGGACAACCTCGTCACCGTCTCGCTGGACACCTCCGGCGATCCGCTGCACCGGCGCGGCCACAAGGAGGCGGTGAACAAGGCCCCGATGCGCGAGAACCTCGCCGCCGCCTTCCTGCGCCAATGCGGTTATGACGGGCGCGAACCGGTGGTGGACCCGATGTGCGGTTCCGGCACCTTCGTGATCGAGGCCGCCGAGATCGCCGCCGGGCTGATGCCGGGCCGCACCCGCCGCTTCGCCTTCGAGGATCTCGCCAGCTTCGACCCCGCCGCGTGGGCGCGGATGAAGGCGGGCCAGCCCCACGCCGCCCCCGCGCCCGTGTTCTACGGTTCCGACCGCGATCAGGGCGCGATCCGCATGAGCGAGGCGAACGCCGCCCGCGCCGGCGTCGACGCCTTCACTTCCTTCGCCTGCCACCCGGTCAGCGACCTGACCCCGCCCGAAGGCCCGCCGGGGCTGGTCATCGTGAACCCGCCCTACGGCGCGCGGATCGGCAACAAGGGCATGCTGCACGGGCTCTACGGCGCGCTCGGCAAGGTGCTGACCGAACGTTTCTCGGGCTGGCGCGTGGGCCTTGTCACCAGCGAGGCGGGGCTTGCCAAGGCCACCGCCCTGCCCTTCGAGCGCCCCGGCGCGCCGGTTCCGCTGGGCGGCATCAAGGTCACGCTGTGGCGAACGGGGATTCTGCCCTAGGGTTCCCCCGAAAGCTTCGGGAGAACACGCGATGGAACGACACAGCGGCGGCTGCCTGTGCGGCGACGTGCGGATCGAGGCCACGGGCAAACCCGACCGGGTCGCCGTGTGCCACTGTCTTGATTGCCGCAAACACCACGGCGCGGTGTTCTACGCGGCGGCGATCTTTAGCCCCGAAAACGTGACGGTGACCGGCGAAACCCGATCCTACAAGGGCCGCCACTTCTGCCCCCGCTGCGGCTCGTCCGTCTATGCCGAAAGCGATGGCGACTTCGAACTGCACCTCGGCGCCCTCGACGCGCCCGGCGTCTTCACGCCCGACTACGAGCTATGGACGATCCGGCGCGAGCCTTGGCTGCCCCCCTTCCCGGTCGACGCCCGCCACCCTCGCGACGCGTGACCGCTTCGGGGCGCCGTTTCACCCGGTGAAATACCAAGCGGCCACGAATTGAGCCGCCGCCCTCCGCCCGCCTACGGTCGCCCCGACACGGACACCCACCGGGAGGAGACCATGACCGGGCTGACCCGTTCAGACATCGACGACATCCTGCGGATGATCGACGGTTCCGACTTCGACGAGCTGCGGCTGGAAATGGGCGACCTCAAGCTCGAACTCCGCCGCCGTGGCGCACCCGCACCCGCGCCTACCGCTTCGACCACCGCGCCAGAGCCGCCCGCGACCCCGGCGACCCCCTCCGTTCCGGAACCGGCTGCCGTCACCGCGCCGGTCGTGGCCTCCGGCGGCGGCTCCGAGGTACCCGCGCCGCTGCTGGGCACCTTCTACCGCGCCGCCAAACCCGGCGCCGATCCGTTCGTGCAGGTGGGCGATACGGTCACGGAGGACAGCGTGATCGGCATCATCGAGGTGATGAAGCTGATGAACTCGGTCACCGCCGGACTGGCCGGCACCGTGACCGAAATCCTCGCCGAGAACGGCCAGCTGGTCGAACACGGGCAGGCGCTGATCCGGATCGAGCCGTCCTGACATGGCCCCGATCCGCCGCATCTTCATCGCCAACCGGGGCGAGATCGCCGTGCGCATCATCCGCACCGCCCGCGCGCTCGGGATCGAGACCGTGCTGGGCGTCTCGGAAGCCGACCGCGACAGCCTTGGTGCGCAACTCGCCACACGTGCCGTCTGCCTTGGCCCCGCGCCCTCTGCGCAAAGCTATCTGAAGGTCGGCACGGTGATCGAGGCCGCGCTTGGCACCGGCTGCGACGCGATCCACCCCGGATACGGTTTCCTTAGCGAGAACAAGGCGCTGGCCGAAGCCTGCGCCACCAACAACCTGACCTTCATCGGCCCCAGCCCCGCCAACCTCGAAGCCGTGGGCGACAAGCTGACCGCCCGCACCCACGCCGGAAACGCCGGCGTCCCGCTGGTGCCGGGCGGCGAGGCCGAGACCGCCGAGGATGCCGCGAAGCTGGCGGACGAGGTGGGCTTTCCCATGCTCATCAAGGCCGTCGCGGGCGGCGGCGGCAAGGGCATGAAACGCGTCGACCGCGCCGAGGACCTCGCCGCCCAGCTCGACCTCGCCACCTCCGAGGCGGCGGCGGCGTTCGGCGACGGCCGCGTCTATCTCGAACGCTACGTGACCGTCGGCCGTCACGTCGAGGTCCAGATCATCTCGGACGGCGAGACGGTGATCCACGCAGGCGAGCGCGACTGCTCGGTCCAGCGCCGCTATCAGAAGGTGGTCGAAGAGGCCCCGGCCCCCCACCTGACCCCGAAACTGCGGCAGGGCCTGCTGGACGCCGCGGTGAAGTTTGCGCGTCACATCGGGTATCGTTCTCTTGGAACGGTCGAATTCCTTGTCGACGTAGAGCGGGAAGAGTTCTACTTTCTAGAGATGAACGCCCGCATCCAGGTGGAACACCCGGTGACGGAGGCGATCACCGGTCTCGATCTGATCGCGTTGCAGATCTCCATCGCCGAGGGCGCTCCCCTCCCGCTCACGCAGGAGGACATCAGCCTCGGCGGCCATGCCATCGAATGCCGCCTGAATGCCGAAGACCCCGCCCGGGATTTCATGCCGAGCCCCGGACGGGTCGCGCAGGCCTGGTTTCCCTCCCTGCCCGGCCTGCGCGTTGACACCCACATGACACCGGGTGCGATGATCCCGCCTTTCTATGACTCGATGGTCGCCAAGCTGATCACCCACGGCGAGACCCGCGCCGAGGCGATCGAGCGGATGCAGGCGGCGCTGAAGGTCTGCGCGCTGGACGGCATCGCCACCAACGCCCCCCTGCACGCCGCCATCCTGTCCGACGACGCGTTCCGGCAGGGCGGCGTGGACACCAACTATCTGCCCGGCCTGCTGGCGAGGATCTCCGAATGACCGACGTCACCCTGATCGACACCACCCTGCGCGACGGCAACCAGTCCAACTGGGGCGCCACCGGGCTGGACACCGGGATGATGCTGCAAATCGCCCCGGTGATGGAGCGGATCGGCTTCGAATCCATCGACTTCACCACCTCGACCCACATGGCCGTGGCCGTCCGCTTCAAGAAGGAAGACCCGTGGGAGCGCTTGCGCCTGATGCGCGAGGCGACGCCGGACACGCCCCTGTCCTTCCTCACCACCGGCATGCGCTTCATCTCGTGGGAAGCGGCGTCCGAGGAACTGATGGAATTCGCCTTTCGCCTTGTCGTGAACAACGGCATCCGCCGCTTCGCGGTGATGGACCCGATGAACAACGTCCCGGCGATGCTGAACATGGCCGACCTCACCCGCAGGGCCGGCGGCGAACAGATCGTCGCGGCGCTGACCTTCACCCTGTCGCCACTGCATGACGACGCCCATTTCGCACAAGCCGCGGGCAAGCTCGCGGCCTCGGGCAAGTTCGACAAGATCTACGTCAAGGACCCCGGCGGCCTGATCACCCCCGAACGCACCCGCACCCTGATGCCCGCGCTGAAGGCGGTGATGGGAACCGTGCCGTTGGAATTCCACTCGCACTGCACCATCGGCCTTGCGCCGTTCTCCTATCTCGAGGCAGCCGAGACCGGTGTCGACTGCCTGCACACCTGCGCGGCGGGCGCAGCCGACGGGATGGCGCAGCCCTCGATGTCGCAGACCATCGCCAACCTGCGCGACATGGGCCACACGGTCGACGTCAACGACGAGGCCGTGGCCCTGTTCGACACCTACATGACGGCGCTGACCGCCTCCGAGGGCCTGCCCCCCGGCCACCCCGGCCAGTACGACCGTGCCTTCTTCCGCCACCAGTTGCCCGGCGGCGTCATGGGCACGATGAAGCGCCAGTTGGCCGAGACCGGGCGCGCTCATCTGCTGCCGCAGGTGCTGACGGAAATCGAACGCGTCCGCGCCGAACTCGGCTATCCGATCATGGTCACGCCATTCTCGCAGATCGTCAGCACGCAGGCGATGCTGAACGTCACCGGCAAGGAACGGTACGAGACGGTCCCCGACGAGGTCACCCGCTATGTCCTTGGCCGCTTCGGCAAGCCCGCGATGCCGATGGACCGCGAGATCGAGGCCCGCATCCGCGACAGCAAACGCGCCCGCGCGCTGGAGGACGAGGCGCAGATGGCCTCGCTGGACGAGCTTCGCGCGAAGATCGGCAAGGGCTGTTCCGACGAGGAGTTCCTGCTGCGCGCCACCATGCCAGAGGATCAGGTCGACGCGATGGTCGCCGCCGGTCCCGCCCGGCGCGGCTACGACCCCAAGTCAAAGCCGGTGATGGATCTGCTGCGGGAACTGACCGCGCGCAAGGGGCTGGGCTCTGTGAAGATCGACAAGCCCGGGTTCAAGCTGGAACTGAACGGGCGCGGCAGATGACCCGACGCCGACACGCCCCGGACTTGACCCTTGGCCCCGCCGCCGCCAGACCCGATACCAGACAGCCGACACGCCTGACGGAGACCGCCCCATGACCCCCAACATCCGCGCCGCGGTGTTCGACATCGACGGCACCCTCGCCCTGATGAACAAAGAGGCGGGCACCTTCACCGCCCTGCCCGGTGCAATCGACGCGCTGGCCGCCTGCCGCGCAGCAGGCGTCAAGGTGGTCGCCTATACCAACGGCACCTTCTTCCCGCCCGCGCACTACTATCCGCTGCTGGCCGACGCCGGGATCGTGATCGACGAAGGCCACATCCTTACCCCCGCCGCCGTCGCCGCGCAGGCGCTGGCGCGGATGGGCTATACCCGCATCATGGTGATGGGCGGCGACGGCACCCGCGTCCCGGTTCAGGACGCCGGGATACAGGTGGTCGACCCCACCCCCGACGCAGGCCCGGTCGACGCCGTGCTGCTGGGCTACACCCGCGACTTCGGCGCCACCGAGCTAGAGTCGGTGGTGCAAGCCGTCTGGGACGGCGCGACACCCTTCGCGGGCTCTGTCGCGCCCTATTTCGCCTCGTCCAAGGGCCGGATGCTGGGCATCTCCGGCGCCATCGCCGCCGCGCTGGAAAACGCCACCGACACCAAGGTCACCGTCTTCGGCAAGCCCGAGACCGCGGGGCTGGAGATCGTCACTGCGCTGACCGGCGCGCAGCCGTCCGAAATGGCGGTGATCGGCGACGACCCCAAGCTGGAAATCCGCATGGGCCGAAAGGCCGGCGCCTTCTGTGTCGGCGTCACCACCGGCATCGCGGACACGGCGAAGTTCATGGGCTTCCCCGAGGAAGAACGCGCCCACGTGGTGCTGGACGACCTGACCGGCTTCGCTGCCCAGCCGTGGTTCCCGAAGGTGCCCGCATGACCGATACCGAGACCAGTACCGCAACCGATACCGCCCCGGTCGCAGAGGGCGACATCCTCTGGCAGGCGGGCCCCGAGCGCCTGTCACAGTCGAACATCACCGGCTACATGGACTGGCTCGCCGAACGGAACCGCAGGTTCGATGGCTATTGGGATCTGTGGCAGTGGTCGGTGGACGATCCGGCGGCGTTCTGGAAATCCATCTGGGACCATTTCGAGATCCTCCACGACGGCGAGATCGACGCGGTGATGACCGCCGACCCGATGCCGCGCACCCGCTGGTTCACCGGCACCCGCTTGAACTATGCCGAGCACGTGCTGCGCCATGAGACCACCGGCGACCCCGACCGCCCGATGCTGCACCACTCCAGCGAGATCCGCCCGCAGGCGGCGATCAGCTGGGCCGAGGTCGGCGCATCCGTCCGCAAGCTGGCGACCGCGATGCGCGAGATGGGCATCGGCCCCGGCGACCGCGTGGTAGCCTACATGCCGAACATCCCCGAGGCGGTGATCGCGATGCTCGCCACCACCGCCATCGGCGCCACGTGGTCGTCGGCCGCGCCCGAGTTCGGCGCGCAGACGGTGATCGACCGGTTCAGCCAGATCGAACCGAAGCTGGTCTTCACCGTCGACGGCTACCGCTATGGCGGCAAGGACTATGACCGCTCTGCCGACCTGACCCGCATCCTCGACGCGCTGCCCACTGTCGAGCGCGTGGTGTCGCTTGGATATCTTAACGCCCCGTTGACTTGTTTCGCGCGCGAAACAATTACTTGGGAGACGATCCTAAACCGCCCCGAGGTCCCGCGCGAGGGGTTCGTCTATGAACGCGTGCGCTCGGATCACCCGCTGTGGGTGCTGTTCTCGTCGGGCACCACCGGCCTGCCGAAACCCATCGTGCAGGGCCACCACGGCATCGTTCTGGAACACTACAAATCCGCCGCCTTCCATTTCGAGATCGCCGAGGGCGGCGCGTTGTTCTTCTACTCCACGACCGGCTGGATGGTCTGGAACACGCTGATGTGGGGCCCGCTGATGAACGCCCGCGCGGTGCTGTATGACGGGCACCCGGCCTATCCGGATGCGAAACTTCTGTGGCGCATCGCGGCAGAGACGAACGCCTCGGTGATGGGGGTCAGCCCCACCTACATCCAGATGGTACGCCAGCAGGGCATCGTGCCGGGCCGCGACTTTGTTCTCTCGGCGCTGCAATCGGTGATGCTGGTCGGCTCCCCTTCGACCCCCGAAACCTTCGCCTGGGCCTACGAGGCAATCGGCACGGACATCTGGGCCAGTTCGCAATCCGGCGGCACCGAATTCTGTTCCGGCATCCTTGCGGGCTCTCCCCTGCTTCCGACCCGCGCGGGCGAAATTCAGGCGCCCGGCCTTGGCACCGCCGCCCGCGCCTATTCCGAAGACGGCCAGCCCGTGATCGACGAGGTGGGCGAGTTGGTGATCGAGACGCCCATGCCCTCGATGCCGCTGTTCTTCTGGGGCGACGACGATTTCGCGCGCTACACCGACAGCTACTTCGACACCTACCCCGGCCTCTGGCGCCACGGCGACCGGGTGAAATTCAACGCCCACGGCGGCGCCTTCGTCCTCGGCCGGTCCGACGCCACGCTAAACCGCTTCGGCGTCCGCATCGGGTCTGCCGAGATCTATCGCACGATGGAAACCTTCCCAGAGATCGCCGACAGCCTGATCGTCTGCATCGAGGAGCCCGACGGCGGCTATTACATGCCGCTGTTCGTCCAGATGGCCGAGGGTCATAGCCTCACCGACGACCTGAAAAAGGACATCGCCCGCCGCCTCAGGTCCGAACGCAGCCCCCGCCACGTCCCCGACGAAGTGGTCGAGGCCCCCGAGATCCCGGCGACGCTGACCGGCAAGAAGATGGAAGTCCCGGTGCGCAAGCTGCTGCTGGGCGACCCGCCCGACAAGGTGGCCAGCCGCGACGCCACCAAGAACCCCGGCGCGCTTGACTGGTTCGCCGCCTTCGCGGCGGCCCGCCGGGGATGAGCCTGACGGCGCTTTTCGGCGTCGAGGGCCGGGTGGCCTTCGTCACCGGCGCGGCGCAGGGGCTGGGCCGCGCGATGGTCACGGCGCTGGTCCAGAACGGCGCGCGGGTCGGATGTTTCGACGCGGACGCCAAGGCGCTGACCGCCACGGTGGACGCGCTTGGCCCCGAGGCGCTGGCGCTGACCGGAGACGTCACCGATGAAGCCGCCGTCACCGACGCGGTCGACCGCACGGTCAAGGCGTTCGGTCCGCTCGACATCGCCGTCTGCAACGCGGGCATCTCGGACCCGGACCGCACGCTGGCGCACAGGACCGGCACCGAGGGCTGGCAGCGCACGCTGGACGTCAACCTGACCGGCACCTTCCACACCTGCCGCGCGGCGCTTGGTCAGATGCTGCCCCGCGGGCGTGGCAAGATCGTCACCGTCGCGTCGATGTGGGGCCTGTCCGCACCTGCCGGACTGCAACCGCGCCCCGCCTATGCGGCGTCGAAGGGCGCGGTGGTGAACCTGACGCGGGAACTGGCGGTGGAATACGCCCCCCATGGCATTCAGGTAAACGCGCTTTGCCCCGGCTTTTTCCGGACCGAGACGCGCCCCTCGACCAACGCGCAGGCGGACTCTTTCCGCCGCTACACCCCGATGGGACGCATCGCGGAAGCCGACGAGATCGCGGGGTCGCTGATCTACTTGTGCTCTGCCGCGTCGGACTTTGTCACCGGCACCACGCTGGTGGTCGATGGCGGCGTCCTCGCACGGTAGCAACCCACAGAATTTCTAAGAAATTCCTACCGCAACGATCTTCCGGAAGATCGTCCCCCTGAACACGCCTAGCGCCCGGTCGCGACCTGCAGCACCAGCCCCTCCATCGCAGCGGTCGCCTTGATCTGGCAGGGCAGCCGCGAGTTGTCCTGCGGCTCGTGCGCCATGAACTCGATGGTGTCCGCTTCCTGCGGCTCGGGCGGCGGCAGCACGCCGCCGGGCGCGTCGACCACGTAACAGTGGCATGTCGCGCACATGGCCGAGCCACCGCATTCCGCGATGATCCCCTCGACGCCCGCGCCGCGTGCGGCGTACATCAGCGGTTCGCCCTCGACCGCGTCGACCTCGCGGCGGGTGCCGTCCTGCTCGATGAAGACCACCTGTACCATTGCCTGTCTCTCCTCAGATGAACTGCTTGCCGCCGTCGACGACCATCGTCTGTCCGGTCATGAACCCCGCCAGCGGCGACGCGAGATACAGCGCCGCGCCGGTGATGTCCTCGACCTCGGCATTGCGTTTCAGCGCGGCGCGGTCGGCGCCGTAGCCCTTGGCGTCGGCCATGTGGCCATAGCTCGCCTCGGTCAGGGTGAAGCCGGGCGCAAGCACGTTCACCCGCACCCCGTCGCCGCCCATCTCCTTGGCCATCACCCGGCTCATCGCGATCACCGCACCCTTCGAGGCGACGTAGTGCATCCATTGCGGCGAGCCCGAGAACACCGTCGCCGAGGCCACGTTGACCACCGCCCCGGACGAGGCCCGCAAGGCATCAGAGAAGGCGCGGGTCATCTGCCAGACGCCCTTGACGTTGACCGCCATGACCTTGTCCCACAGCCCCTCGTCCAGATCCTCGAAGGGCCCGCGCGGCAGACCGGCATACAGCGCCGCGTTGTTCACCAACACGTCCACCGCGCCCGCCACCCTGGCCAGCGCGCGGCAGCTTTCGGTGTCCGTCACGTCCACCTTCGCAGCCGTGCCGCCCGCCATGCGCGCGGTTTCCGCGGCCCCTGCCTCGTCGATGTCGGCGGCCAGCACCGTGGCGCCCGCCCCGGCGAAGGCCAGCGCGAAGGCGCGGCCCAATCCGCCCGCGGCCCCGGTCACGACGACGCGTTTTCCGGCAAGTCCAAGATCCGTCACAAGTATCTCCCGATCTGCAGTTCCGCCCTTGCCGCCGCCGTGATCCCCTCGGCCAGCGCCCGTCCCTGCGGGGTCAGCATGTTGGGGTTCGAGCGGGTTTCGAGCATGTCGAAGAATTCCGGCAGCGACCAACCGTACCAGGCCGAGATCGTGCGCACCCCGTGCAGGGTCGCGCGCCAGCCCTTGTCGGCGTCCTTCATCACCGCGTCGTTGATCGAGCGCGCGTGCCTGGTGGTGTCGTGACCGTCGATGATCGCCAGCACCGCCTCGATATCGACACCCTCGGGCCGGTGCCGCCGCAGGATCTCGCGCGCGATCTGCACGCCGTGGATCTCGTGCTCGCGGACGAGGTGTTCAAAGCCCGGTTTCTTGTCGATGGCGTCCAGCAGATGCGCCGGGTCGATCTTTTTCCAGCCGACGTCGTGCAGCACCACGGCAGGCAAGACCACAGCCGGATCGGCCTCGGGGATCTGGTCCAGCAGCGCCTTTGCCAGCCCGTAGGCGACGATGGTGTGTTCGTCGTTGTTGCGCACGTCCAGATAGGGTTTCGCATCCTGCCACAGCGGCAGGTCGCGGGGCAGAAAGACGGCATCGTCGCTCATGTCGGCACCTCGTAGCTCAGATACATCGTCTTGTATTCGAGGTATCTCTCGACTCCGTAACGCCCCTTCTCGCGACCCAGGCCGCTTTGCTTCATGCCGCCGAACGGCACGTGGTGGGACGAGCGTTGAATGTCGTTGAGCCAGACCGACCCGGCCTCCATCCGCTCGCACAGCGTCAGCCCCAGCGCGAGGTCGCGGGCAAAGACGAAACCCGCAAGCCCGTAGCGGCTGGCGTTGGCGTGGCGCAGCGCCTCGAAAGGACCGTCGACCGGGCAGACTCCGATGACCGGGCCGAAGGTTTCTTCGGTGAGGATCAGCATGTCGTGGGTGGCGTCGGCGATCAGGGTCGGCGGGAAGTAGAAGCCGCCGTCGAAGCCGTCGCCGGTCACCCGTGCGCCGCCGGTCAGGATGCGCGCGCCCTTCGCGCGGGCGTCGTCGGACTGAAGCACCGAGTTGGCGAAGATCTTCTCGTTCACCATCGGGCCCAGATCGCCCTCGCCGCCGGCGGGCGCCATGGTCAGCGCCCGTGCCTTTTCCCGCATCAGGTCAAGAAGCGGTTTATAGACCGCGCGGTCGGCATAGACCCTGTTCACCCGATAGCAGAACTGCCCCGAGTTCGCGAAGCCGTGCCGCACGATGGCGCTGGCCGCCGTTTCGAGATCGGCGTCGGCACAGACGATGGCGGCGCTTTGACCGCCTAGTTCCAGCGTCACCCGCTTCAGCGTTCCCATCGCGGCGGCGGCGATGGCCTTGCCCGCCGCAGTGCCGCCGGTGAAGGCGACCTTGCGGGGCACCGGATGTTCGACCAGCGCCGCCCCGATGCCGCGCCCGGTGCCGGTGACCACGTTGAAGCAGCCCGCCGGAAGCCCTGCCGCATGGAACAATTCGGCCAGTTTCAGCGTCGACAGGGGCGTGTCCTCGGCGGGTTTGGCGACCACCGTGCAGCCCGCCACCAGCGCCGCGCCGAGTTTGAACATCAACAGCGTGACGGGATAATTGAACGGGGTGATCGCCACCACCACGCCCACCGGGTCGCGGGTGACCACCGTCTTTTCGCCCGCGCCGGACCCAAGCGCCATCGTCGCCTGAAGGCGCAGTCCTTCCTCGGCATAGATGTCCAGAAGGTCCGCCGAGCGCGCGATCTCTCCGGTGCAGGCGGCAAGCGGCCGCCCGAGCTCGCGGTGGAGCAGCGCGCCGACCTCGGCCGCCGCGTCGCGCATCGCCGTCGCGCAGGCCTTCACGACCCGGACGCGTTCGGCCATCGGCACCTGCCGCCAGTCCTCGAAGGCCGCCGCCGCCGACAGCACCGCCGCGTCGGCCTCTGCCGCGCCGCCCTCGGGCACCGTGTCGACCTCGGCACCGCTGCGGGGGTCGGTCACCGGCATCCGTGCGCCCGAGCCGCTGACCCATTTCCCGCCGACGAACATCTCCATCCCGACCGCTCCTCAGATCACGTGCAGCATCAGGCGGTCGCGGGTGACCGCGAGTTCCGCCTCGGCCATCGCGCGGCCGGCTTCCGTTTCAAACCGCGCCAGCTCGCCCTCGATCTGGTCGGCATAGGCCGATGGCGTGATGCCGAACCAGTCGACCGCCACCGCGATGCCCGCCACCTCGTAGCGCCACAGCTTGTCGGCATCCCGCACGATGCGGTCGTTCAGGTGATGCGGCTCGGGCCGGGTGTCGTGGCCGTCGATGATCTCGCAGACCGCGCCGATCACGTTGTCGCCATAGCCGCAGTCGGCCAGAACCTCGCGGGCCAGCCGCACGCCCTCGGCCTCGTGGCGATAGCGGACGTCCGAGGTCAGGAAGTTCTCGGACCGGAAGCCCTGCGCGACGATCTCGTCCATGTCGATGGCAAACCAGCCGATGTCGTGCAGCAGGATCGCCAGCAGGCAGATTTCGGCGTCGGCCTCGGGGTGCTTTGCCAGCAGGCGGCGGCACCAGTGGAACGACAGCGGGATGTGGACGTCGTTCTTGCGCGCCCGCATGTAGGGCTCTGCCCGCCGCCACACCGGATCAAGCCGCACGTCTTCCGCCAGCACCTGCATCGCGCGCCGTTCCCCGCTTCTTCTGACCGATAATATCCCCGCCGGAGGCACACGCCTTGCGACCGTCCCGGCGGGAGGCGACGCCGGGGGACCACGCCCCCCGGCGGTTGGATCAGTCGATGACCTCGACCGTGCCCTTGTTGCCGTCGACCCGCAGCCGCATCCCGGTCTTGATCCGGGACGAGGCGTTGCCGGTCCCCGTGACCGCAGGCAGGCCGTATTCGCGGCAGACGATGGCCGCGTGGCTCATCATGCCGCCGATGTCGGTGACCGCCGCGCTGATCTTGCCGAACACCGGGGCCCAGCTGGGCGCGGTGACGGGGGTGACGAGGATGTCGCCCTTTTCCAGCTCGGTCAGCTGGTCGGGGCTGCGCAGCACCCGCGCCACGCCTTCGACCACGCCGGGCGCGGCGGCCATGCCGCTGAGACCCGCGCCGTCTTCCTTGGCGCCCACCCATTTCTGGATCGACTCGCTGGTGATGCCGAACAGCATGATCGTGAACGGCTCGGTGATCACCTCGGGCGGGTTGTTCAGCGCCGGAAGCGGCGGTTCCGACGCCAGCGCGCCCATGATCTCCTTGCGGCGGTCGACCTCGTCCGACAGATAGCTGGGCCCCTGCCATTCGGCGCCGGTGCCCCAGCCCGAGCAGTAGTCCCACAGGATGTCGCGCACCTCGTTGCGGTGGAAGTAGAACATGTCGTCGGCGTTCTCGAAGAACCCGTTGCGGACGAACAGCGCGGCCAGTTCGCGCATCTTCCGCCAGAACACGCCCAGCGACCAATGCTCGATGTAGAAGTTGTGGTCTTCCACATAGGGGAACACGGTGCGGGACAGGCCAAGCTTCTGGTCGAAGACCTCCTGCGCCTCGAGGTCCATCATGTCGCGGTATTCGGACGTGATGCGGTCACGCTCGGTCAGCAGCTTCTCGGTCGGGCGCTCGATTGTCTCGCCGGCCTCGACGCGCTCGATGTAGTCGCGCAGGTAGCCAAGCGGGATGTCGAGATGCTCGTTCCAGTACTTGTCGGCGGAATAAAAACCGTTGCCCGAGGTGAAGTTGAACCACGGATCCTGCGCGGTCTCCCACGCGGCGATCCACTCGGCGCCCTTCGGCAGCGCTTTCACGGCGGCCAGCGCCTCGTCGACGGTGCCGGATTTCAGCGCGTCGGCGACACCCAGTTCGACGGCCAGCCGCGACAGCTTTTTAAGCTCGTCGTCGGGGCGGAACAGTTCGCTGTCGACGCCCTGCACCATCTTGGCGATGGCCTGATCTGGGATCGAGGGGATCTGTTCCTTCATGAACCCGAAGAAGTCGAGATACGCTGCGTATCCGAGGTTCAGGAACTCGAAGTGATACTGCCAGATGCGATAGCAAAGCATGATCGCATCGTCATAGGCCTTCATCAGGTCGGTGGTGTTGTCGAGCCCCTTGCCGCCGGTCACCCACTCCAGCGGGACCACGTCGGGCAGGTCGTCGAAGCTGAGCTTTTCAAGCTCGGCCACCGCGCCCTGAACCTTGGTCTTCCAGTTCGCCAACAGGCTGTCCCAGTTCTGGTAGTAATGCCCCGCCCGTTCGAGGAACTGCGGAATCCGCGCCTCGATCTGGCTGGGCTCCACCGCGATGGGAGCGAAATAGACATAGCCGTTCAGGATGCGGTAATCGATCCCGTTCGCGGGCGGCACCAGCAGGTGACGGGTGTTGTACTGGCCAAGGCACTTGGTGGCGAAGTCGACCATGATCAGATCGAAGGGCCGGAACGGCGTCGGCCAATGCTGGCTGTTGCAGAACCAGAACTTGCCGTCCTCGGCCTGCCGCCGCTTGGGATTGAACTGCACGTAATAGGGGTAGATGCTTTTCCAGTCCTCGGCGCCCTTCGGGGGCTGCACGTCGAAGGCGCTTGGGAAAAGCGGCGTGGTGGCGTCCATTAGTCTGTCTTCCTCCCTTAAGTTGCTGTGGCGCGGGTCCCCTCCTCAGGACCGCGTGCCCAGCGGATTGTTCAGCGTGTTGACGATGCCCATCATGCCAAGCCCGTAGCTTGACTTGGGCTTCTCGGCCTTCTTCTGCGACCAGATGGTTTCGGGCCGCGATTGCAGGGCCAGAAGGTTCTCGCCGTCCGGCAGGTCGGCGTCGATCGCCCACTCCACGTCCTGCGGGCACTTGTTCTGCTTTTCCAGACGCTTGGCGAGCCTTGCGACGGCCAGCACCTCGGCGTCGGTCAGGCAGGACGTGTTCCGGCGTTCGTCGGTGATCTCGCGTTCGACCGCCTCTCCGGCCTCGGCGTCGCCCACCAGTTCGACGTGCTTGTCCGAGATCTTGCGGTCGAGCACTTCCTCGAGGATCTTCTCGACCACGAAATTGTCCGGCGTCACGACGCCCGACACGACCATCTCGCCCAGCCCCCAGCTTGCGTCGATGACGATCCGGGTGCGGTCGCCGTTGCAGGGGTCGAGCGTCATCGCCACCCCGGCGGCGCGGGCATTGACCATCTTCTGCACGCCGACACTCATCAGCACGTCTTCGTGCGGGATCTCGTTCTTGGTCCGGTAGGCCACCGCCCGCGTCGTATAAAGCGACGCCCAGCAGTCGCGCACCCGGTACACGACCGAGTCCGCGCCCCGGACCCACAGGTAGGTGTCCTGTTGGCCCGCGAAGCTGGCGTCGGGCAGGTCCTCGGCGGTGGCGGACGAGCGCACGGCGACCGGCATGTCGTCACCCATCTCGGCATAGGCGGCGCGGATCGCGGTCTCTACGTCCTCGGGCAGCTTGTGCGAGCGGATGCGGATGCGGATCGCCTGCGCCGCGCGGTCGACCGCGTCGATGTCGTCGGGGTCGACGCCTTCGAGGTGACGCTTGATCTCGGCGCGCAGGCCGTGGTGATCCAGCATCGCGGCATAGGCGTCGGTGGTCACCGCGAAGCCCGGAGGCACCGCGACACCGGCCTGCGTCATCTCTCCGAGCGAGGCGCACTTGCCGCCGACGCGGGGCAGATCGCCGGCGCCGACCTTATTGAATTCAACGGTGTACAGGTCTTCGCTCATGCACCCCCCTCCAGTTTCACCATCACGCTTGTCGGCACCCGGAAGGTGATGTTGCGGTGATAGTCCGGCTTGAACCCATCGGCGAGCGTCAGGTCCGGGAACCGTTCGGACAGCTGCCGCAGCAGCGCCTGGCCTTCCATTTTCGCCAACTGGAACCCAAGGCAGTAGTGAATGCCGTAGCCAAAGCTCAGGTGGCTGCGGGCGTTCTTGCGCGAGATGTCCAGCTTTTCGCCTTCGGGAAACTGCGCGTCGTCGCGGTTGGCCGCGCCGGTCAGCATCAGGATCTCGGCCCCCGCGGGCAGGTCCACGCCGCCGACGGTCGCCGCGGTGCGGGCCTTGCGGCGCCAGCCAACGACCGACGGGGTAAAGCGCAGCATCTCTTCCACCGCGTTGGGGATCTTTGACGGGTCCGCTTTGATCTCTTCCCAAGCGTCGCGGTTGTTCATCATCGCGAGGACGTAGTTGCCCATGAAGGTCGAGGTCGTCTCGTGCCCCGCGAACAGCGTGGAATAAAGTACGCCCGCGATTTCCTCGTCGGTGATCTCGGCGCCTTCGGATTGCAGGCGCAGCAGGTCCGAGGGGAAATCGTCGCCGGGATTTTCCCGCCGCATATCAAGAAGTTCGTGGATGTACTTCCAGTAGGCCACCATGTCGTGCGCGACCGGGATCATTTCCTCGTCGGTGAGGTCGGACCACGTCATCTTGCCCCGGCTGGCGCCGTATTGCTTGATCTTCGGCACGTCCTCTTCCGGGATGCCCATCAGCGTGAACAACACGTGGGCGGGCACCGGATAGGCGACGATTTCCCAGAAATCGACCGGTTCGCCGGACTTGCCGGCCTCGGCCAGCATGTCGAGGTGGCGGGCGACGATCTCTTCGATCTGCGGCGCGATGGACTTGAAGCGGCGGGGGCCGAAGCAGCCCTGCGCGACCGAGCGGATGCGGGTGTGATCGGGCGGCACGCGGGCGGTCAGGCCGGAATAGGCGGTGAAGCCGCCGTCTTTCAGGATCTGGCGGCCTTCTTCGCACATCGGGCGCATCGGCTTCTGGGCATTCTCGGACGAGAACGTCTTCCAGTCGTCGAAGATCGCCTTGATGTCATCATAGCGCGAAACGACCCAGTAGCCGCTGGGCTCGTGGTAGAAGACCGGCGCGTCTTCGCGGAATTCCTTCCACTGGGCATGGGGTGTGTTCAGGTCAAACGGGTCGTAGCCATCCGCCACGCGGATGTCGTCCTGCACGTTCATAAGATGTCCTCCCTTGGGGCATTCTCAGCCTCGCGACTCACGTTATATCCCTGCCTTTGGTTTTTCTTTGGTGGCTTTTTCCTTTTCTTCCCCGCCGCTTGCGGAAGACCGGCCCAGCAGATCGCGGTAAACCGCCTCGACCCCATCGCCCTCGTCCGAGGCGCCCATCGCGTCCAGCGCGGCGCGGTACTGGCGGTATTGGCGCGCCATCGCGTCGGCGCGGCCCTGTGCGTGGAACACACGCAGCACCTCGGCATTGGCGACCTCGCTGACCGGGTCCAGCGCCAGCGCCTTCTGGGCATGTTCCAGCGCGGCGCGGTTGCGGCCCTGCTTGCGCAGCAGCACCGAGGCGTCGCGCTGGACCTTCAGCGCCATCTCGCGCAGCCAGACCCGCTTGGGCAGGCACCAGTCCTCGTGTTCGGGGTCGACGATGTCCTGCGGCAGGTCCTCGAACAGGTCGCCGCCATACAGGCGCTCGGCGGCGGCGAGGATCTTCAGCGCGCCCGCCTCGTCGCCATGGCTTTGCAAGGTCACCGCGCGGCGGCAAAGCTGTTCGAAGCTGGAGATGTCGATCCAACTGCCGGCGGGGGCGTTCAGGCGATAGTACTCGCCCGCGCGCAGCACGGCGGTCTTTGCGCCCAGCGTCTTGCGCAGCATCGCGACCACGTAGTGCAGGCGGGACCGCTTGGTGTCCTCGGACGCCTCACCGGGCCAGAGCAGTTCGCAGATGCGGTCCGCATGTGCGCCACGCTCGCCGCTTTGCAGAAGATAGGCGAACAGCGCCTTGGTCTTGCGGGGGCTGCCGCCGGGCTGTTTCCAGTCCACCCGTCGATAGCCGTCGGTGTAAACCCGCAGCGGGCCAAGGCAGAGAATGTGCCAGCGGCTGCGGGCGTAGCCTGCGGGCTGCACGTGGCGCTGCCCGTCCAGCCAGTCGGGCACCGCCCCGCGCGCGGCGACGCGGTTGAAGCCCTGCTCGGCCTCGACGGCATAGTCCGGCACCGCGCGGCCCAGCAGGAAACCAAGCTGTTCCTCCAGCGTGCCGCTGTCCTGCATCCGGGCGGGCAGCCAGAACGGGTTCGGATGCAGCCCCGACGGCGCCGCGAACTGCGCGTGCGCCCGGACGGCGGCCTGAAGCTGGTCCTCGATCAGCATGCTGCGGTCATACAGCGAGACGATGCGCCCGCCCTCGGCGGCAAGGCGTTCCGACAGCGCGCCCCACGCATCGAAGGCTCCGGCGCCCATCGCGGGGTCCAGCGCCCAGCCCATGTCCAAAACCAACGCGCGCCCGGCGCGCAGATGCGGGCGCAGCGCCTCGGCGACCCGGTCGGTGTCGGTGGGGGCGGTGTCGAGACATGCCTGCGCGAAGCCGATCCGCTCGAACCCCGCCAGCAGGCCGGGGTCGTCGGTCACCAGCAGGGCACCGTCGAAGGCGGCCAGCGCGGCAGAGACGAAAGCCTCTTGCCCGAGGTCGCAGAAAAGTGCCGCGTTCACGCCGTCATGACGTCGCTCGTTCATGGTGCGCTCCCCTTCGGGCCCTCCTCGCCCGCTCCTCTGGAAGCATTCTAGACCGGTCTGCGGCTGCAATGGAAATCCCGAGTGATTTCACTGGGTGAAATTAAGCGAGATCACTTCACGAAACCCCTTTTCGCAAAGGCCTTAAGCTTTCTAGCATCGCATCCATGGGAGGAGGATGCCGGCGCCGGAGGGGGCCGAGCTTCCACACACAGGATCGGGATGGGCGGACGGATGCAGGACAGCAGCCAGTTCGACTACGTCATCGTCGGCGCGGGATCGGCGGGTGCGACCTTGGCCAATCGGCTAAGCGCGGACCCGTCCGTCACCGTGTGCCTGCTGGAAGCGGGCCCGCCGGACCTGTCGCCGCTGATCCGCACGCCGCTGGGGCTGATCCGGCTGTCGAAGGACCGGCGGCACAACTGGCTGTTCGCCTCGACCCCGCAGGCCGCGCTGGACGGGCGGCGCGTGTCGGTGCCGCGCGGGCGGGTGCTGGGCGGGTCTTCGGCGATCAACGGGATGATCTATATCCGGGGGCACCGGGCCGACTACGACGGCTGGGCAAAGCTTGGGTGCACCGGCTGGGACTACGAGTCCGTCCTGCCCTATTTCCGGCGGTCCGAGGCGAACGACGACCCGGCGCTGGACGACAGGTTTCATGGCCGCGACGGGCCGCTGTCGGTGACGCGGCTGCGCGATCCCAGCCGGCTGGACCACGATTTCACCGCCGCCGCAGCAGGGCTTCAACTGCGGCGGTGCGACGACTTCAACGCGCCTGAGCCAGAGGGCGTCGGCATCTATCAGGTTACGCAGAAGGACGGCGAGCGGCATTCGACGGCAGCCGCCTTTCTGGAACCGGTGCGGGCGCGCAAGAACCTGCGCGTGGTGACCGGCGCCGAGGTGCTGCGGGTGCGGATGGACGGCGCGCGCGCGGTTGGGGTCGAGTTGCGCGGAGCGGGCTTCGGTAAGGATGGCGCGCCGGACAGCATCACCGCGCGCGGCGAGGTGATCCTGTGCGCGGGCGCCATCGGGTCTCCGGACCTGCTGCTGCGATCCGGGATCGGTGCGGCCAGCGATATCAGGACCTTCGGCGGCGAGGTTCACACCGATCTACCCGGCGTCGGGCGCAATCTGCAGGACCACGTGGATGTCATGGTGATCTGCAAAAGCCGCTCTGCCGCGCCCTACGGCATCTCGGTG
Organism: Psychromarinibacter sp. S121; assembly: GCF_049801035.1. Taxonomy (NCBI): domain Bacteria; kingdom Pseudomonadati; phylum Pseudomonadota; class Alphaproteobacteria; order Rhodobacterales; family Paracoccaceae; genus Psychromarinibacter; species Psychromarinibacter sp. S121. The sequence continues at coordinate 949,926 of NZ_JBNAGE010000001.1, read as the reverse complement.
CGGGCGTTGCCACGGCTGGCGGGCGAGGCCCTGAACTGGGCGTTCCGGCACCGGGGGATGTTCGCCTCGAACATGGTCGAGGCCGGGGGCTTCGTGCGCACCAGCCCGTCCGAGACGCGGCCCGACGTGCAGTTCCACCTGATCCCGGGCCGCAAAAGCCACCGGGGGCGGATGGTGGAATGGGGGCATGGGGTGTCGCTGCACACCTGCGTTCTGCGCCCCGAAAGCCGGGGCAGCGTGACACGTGTCGCGCCGGACGGCCCGCCGGAGATCGACCTTGGCCTGCTGGCCGACGACCGCGACACCGAACGCTTGCTGAAAGGCGTGCGGCTGGCCCGGCAGATCCTGAAACAAGACCCGCTGGCGCGACACGGGCTGACCGAGATCGTGCCGGGCGACACGGCCACCAGCGACGACGACCTGCGGGCCCATATCCGAGCACAGGCGCGCACCGTCTATCATCCTGTCGGCACCTGCGCGATGGGCACCGGCCGCGACGCGGTGACCGACCCGCGCCTCAAGGTTCGGGGCACCGAAAACCTGCGCGTGGTCGACGCCTCGATCATGCCGCTGATCGTGTCGGGCAACACCAACGCCCCCGCGATCATGATCGCCGAGAAGGCCGCCGACATGATCGCCGAAGACCGGAGGCGCGCATGAAGCAAAGACCTTCGCCGCCAAGCATCGCTGTCAGAGAACAGTTGACAGACCCGCCTCGTTGGCTGTCCGCTTGTGCCACGGACACGCGCCAGCGGAACGCAAGCCAAAAGAAGACGTGTCCAAAGGGAGGAAAGACATGAAACTGAAAACAGCGCTTAGCGCTGCCATTACGCTTGCCGGCGTCACTGCCGGCGGTCAGGCGCTTGCCGCCGATCCGATGTGCGGCGCGAATACCGGAGAGGCCGCCTCGGGCGATCCGATCCTTGTCGGCGGCATCCACGGCAACGCCGCGCCGGGAGATTTCTCGGCCGCGACCGACGCCGCGAAAGCCTATTTCGACTGCGTGAACGCGAATGGCGGCATCAACGGCCGGCCCATCGAGTACATCATCGAGAACGACCAGTGGAATCCCGAGCTTGCCGCGCAGGCCGCCGCGAAGCTGGTGAACGACACCGACACCGTAGCGCTTGTCGCCAACGGGTCGTTCATCGAGATGGCGGTGAACGCGGGCACCTATGCCGAGGCGGACATCATGGTGATGGCCTCGGCCTGCGCGATCTCGGAATGCTTCGAAAGCTCGAACATCGTCTCGACCAACCAGGGACCGTTGCCGTCCAACCTTGGCGCGGTGATGTACGCCCGCGAGGAACTGGGCGCGGAGAACATCGCCTGCATCGGCCTGAACATCCCCAACAACGGGATCTGGTCCTGCGAGGCGGCGATCAACTACATGGAAGAGAACGGCGGCACCGGCTCGATGGCGCTGATCAACCCCGGCGCGCCGGACGTGAACTCGGCGCTGCTGGAAGCGGTCAGCTCGGGCGCGGACACCATCCTGATCAACCAGCCCGCCGGTCTGGCGCTGGCGATCCTGAAGGCCGCCGAAGAGCAGGACCTGCGCGACGCGTTCAACTGGATCGCACCGACGCCGCTGTATGACCTGTCGATCCCGGATCAGGTCGGCGAGTACTGGCACGGCCATGTCTACGTGAACGCCGAACTGGCGCCGTTCCAGGTGAACGGACCGGACGCGCAGAACTGGATCGCGGTGATGGACGCCTACGCCCGCCCCGAGGACCCGCGCGACACCTTCGCGCAGGCGGGGTACCTGTCGGCGAAGTTCTTCACCGAGATGATGCTGGAGATGGACCCGGCCGACGTCGACGACCGCGCCAAGGTCGCCGACGCAATCCGCGCCATCAAGGGCAAGACCAGCGACCTGATGTGCGGCCCCTACTACGTGGGTGACGCCGATTTCCACATGCCCAACCACGCGGGTTACATGGTGAAGATCATCGAGGGCGGCTACGAAATCGTGCGCGACTGCTACGAGTACGACAGCAGCTACTTCGATCCGCACCTGAAGCTTGAAGCCGAGATGGGCCTTCAGTGACGCAGCTTTCGGGGCGCCGCCGTCCGCGCGCGGCGCCCCGATCCCCGGGCAGGTCGAGATGACAAGAACGCAACTTTGGAACTGGGCGCTGTACATCGCCCTCATGGCGCTGATCCTCGGCTGGCTGGGCTGGGGCAAACCGTTCAAGATACAGGGCCTTTTTCTGGCGTCGGGGCTGGCCGTCGGCTCGCTTTACGCGCTGGGAGGCATCGGCATGGTGGTGCTGTTCCGCGCCTCGGGCGTGCTGAACTTCTCGTCCGGCGCGGCGGGAGCGGCGGGCGCGATGACCGCGTGGCAGCTTGCCGAGTGGGGCGTTTGGCCGCCTGCGACGTGGCTGGCCTGCATCCTTGTGGCGCTGGCGATCACGCTGGCCTACGGCCGCTTCCTTGCCCCGCGCCTTGCGTGGCGCGAGCCGGTGGTAAAGGCGGTGGCGACGCTGGGCTTCGCGCTGATCATCCTTGGCCTTGTAAGCTTTCTTTGGATCGACGACCCCCGGTCGATCACCCTGCCCACCGACAAGATGGGCATCAAGTTCCTCGGGCTGCGGATCACCGTCACCCGTCTGATCGTCTTCTTCGCCTCGATCGGCATCGTCATCGGCATCTGGGCCTTCCTCGCCAAAACCGCGATCGGGCTTCAGATGCGCTCGCTTGCCAATGACCGGGACCTGTCGGCGCTGCTGGGCATCCCGATCCTGAAGGTCGAGACGATCGCCTGGGGCATCTCGGGCGTCCTGGCCGGGTTCACCGGGCTGATGTTCGCGGACCTGATCCGGCTGGAGCCGACGGTGATCACCTTCATGGTCATCCCCTCGATCGCCGCCGCGATCTGCGGGCGGCTGGACAATCTGGCGCTGGTGCTGATCGGTGGGCTGTCGATGGGGGTGATCGAGAACATGCTGACCCTGTCGAACGCACTGAAGGGCGCACGGCCCATCGCGCCCTTCGTGATCGCCGCCGTGGTGCTGCTGTATTCGCAGCGGGGCACACGGCTGACCTTCGGAGGCCGCGAATGACCCGGCTGTTGCGCGTAACGCCTTCGGGCGCGGCGGGGCTGGCCTTCGCCGCTTTCGCCTTCCTTGCGATCCCGCTCTTGGCGGGCAAGCTGTGGCTGTCGGTCTTCACCTCGACCGCCTGTTTCGCGATGGCCTGTTCCGGCGTAGCCTTCATGTACGCCCGCCTTGGCATGGTGTCTCTGACGCAGGTCGGGCTGATGGGTGTCGGCGGCTGGGTGATGCTGCGGCTGAACCACGCCTATGCCCTGCCCTTCGAGATCAACCTGATCGTCGCCGGGCTGGTGACGATGGTGTTCGGCTGGCTGCTGGCCCTGCCGGCGCTGCGGCTGCGGGGGCTGTACCTTGCGCTGGTCACGCTGATGGCGGCGGGCGGGCTGGAGATCATCTTCGCCACTTTCCAGTTCCCCAACGGGGGGGAGGGGTTCTGGGGGGTCAAGACCGGCTCGGCGGGCGCGTTCCGCCGCCCTGCCCTTGCCCAGTCGGCCGAGGCGTATTTCCGCTATACCGTCGCACTGGTCACCGCCGGGTTCCTGCTGATCGAGTTCCATCGGCGCCTGAAGCCGGGCCGCGCCTGGGCGCTGATCCGGCGGTCCGAGGCGGCAGCGATGTCGGCGGGGGTCAACGTGACGCTGTACAAGACATGGGCCTTCGGGATCGCCGGGCTGCTGGCGGGTGTCTCGGGGGCGATGCTGGCGGGCTCGCTGGGGCTGCTGGACGACGCCACGTTCCGCGCGTCCGAGTCGATCATGCTGTTCGCGCTCGCCGTGGTGGGCGGCGCGCGCTATTGGCTGGGGGTGGTGATCGCGGCGACGCTGTACCGCATCCTGCCCGCGCTGCTGAACAACTGGGGCGTCGATGCCGACCTGTCCTTCGTCATCTTCGGCGCAGGGCTGCTGCATGCGGTGATCACCGCGCCGGACGGGATCGCCGGGCAGTTGGGCGACCTGCTGCGCCGGGTGATCCGCCGCCCATCGAAAGACACTCCCGAAGACCGGCCCAAGGACGCGCCCGCATGACCGAGATCGCCAATGTCACCGTCCGCTTCGGCGGGGTCGTCGCGCTGAACGACGTGTCGGCCAGCTTCACGCAGCCCGTCTCGGGCATCATCGGGCCGAACGGCGCGGGCAAGACCACCCTGATGAACGTGCTGTCGGGCTTTGTCCGCGTCGCTTCTGGCAGCGTCTCGCAGGACGGCACCGACCTTCTGCGCCTTGCTCCGCACCGCCGCGCGCGGTGGGGCCTGCGCCGGTCGTTCCAGCGCGAGGAGATCGCGGGCGACCTGACGGTGTTCGACAACGTGCTGGTGCAGGCCGACAACGCGCCCGGCGGCGACCGGGCGGCGGAGGTGTCCGAGATGCTGGCCCATGTCGGGCTGGCGGACCGCGCCGACAAGATGGGCCGCGACCTGAACAGCTTCGAGCGGCGGCTGACCGATATCGCCAAATGCATGGTCGGCACACCGCGCCTGATCATGTTCGACGAGCCCGGCGGCGGGCTGTCGGTGGACGAGACCAAGCAGCTTGGCGCGCTGATCCTGTCGATCCGGGACAAGACCGGGGCGCAGGTTCTGGTGATCGACCATGACGTCGAACTGATCCGCGCGATCTGCTCCGAGACGCTGGTGCTGGATTTCGGCCGCCGCATCGCCTTTGGGCCGACGGCGGATGTGCTGGCCGATCCGAAGGTGAAGGCCGCGTATCTGGGAACCGAGGAGGTGACGCCATGACGCTGGCGGTCGAGGGTCTGTCGGTCGGCGTCGCGGGGCGCACCGTCGTGTCGGGGATCGACCTGAAGATCCACCCGGGCGAGGTGACCTGCGTGCTGGGCGCGAATGGCGCGGGCAAGTCGGAACTGGTTCTGGCGCTGGCCGGGATGCTGCCGGTCTCTGCCGGGACGGTGACGGTCAACGGCGCCGACATCACCGGCAAGGGGCCGGACGTGATCCGCCGCGCCGGGGTTGCCGCGGTGCCCGAGGGGCATCGGGTGCTGACCAAGCTGACCGTCGACGACAACCTGCGCGCGGCGGGCACCCTGCTGCGCTCGGGGCTGCCCGAGACGCTGGCCGACACCTACGCGCTGTTCCCCGAGCTTGCCGAGCGGAAGGGCCAGTTGGCGGGCACCATGTCGGGCGGGCAGCAGCAGATGCTGGCGCTGGGGCACGCGATGATGAGCCGCCCCCGCTATCTGCTGATCGACGAGATGTCGCTGGGGCTGGCGCCGCTGGTGGTCAAGCGCCTGATGGGCTTCGTCGAGGGGCTGAAGGCGCGCGGCGTGGGCGTGCTGCTGATCGAGCAGTTCACCGACATGGCGCTGGCGGTGTCCGAACACGCGCTGGTTCTGCGCGGCGGGATCATGCGGCACTCTGGCCGCGCGTCTGGACTGGCGCAGAACCCGGACCTGCTGGACCGCGCTTACTTCGGGCTGGATGCGGCGGGCGAAGGGGCGCACGTCGGGGTTTAGGCCCTTTCAATTCTGGCCCTTTCAACTCTGGCTCGTCCGCCCTAGCCTGCCGCCATTGGCTTTGGCAATTGGAGGGCGCATGCGCCGTTTGTTGGTTTTGATGTTCGCCGCGGCGATGCCGCTGGCCGTTGCCGCGCAGGATAGCGCCTCGCCCAAGGGCCCCGCCGCGGGTGCCACGCCTTCGGAAGCACCGGCCCCGCTGCCGCTGATCGTGCCCAAGCCGGTCGAGACGCACGTGGTCTCGTACAGCCTTGCGGGCGAAATGTACGACCAGCAGATCCACGCCACGGTGGACGGGCGCAACTATGTCGCCTTTGTCCCCGACATGGGTCTGTCGACCATCGCGTTTCAGGCCGATCTGGATGGCGACGGCTATGACGAGCTGGTGCATGGCTGGATCGGCGGCGGCAATTGCTGCCCGACCACGTTCTCGGTGCTCAGCTATCGCGGCAACGGGATCTTCTCGAACGTGACGCACGCCGATTTCTGGAGCTGGGGCACGCCCGAGTTGATCGAAACCGGCGCAGAGCCGCGTCTGCGGGTCGAAAGCATCGTCAGCGGCGCCGGTCACACCTCGGACGAGGTGACGCTGTCGGTCTTCGCCTACCGCGACGGCGCGCTGCACCTTGTGGAACAGGCTGTCAGCGACGCGCATCTTCCGGCGCTGGTCGAACTGAAGGCCGGGGACTTCGACCGCACCGGCACGCCGAAATCCGAGCGGCTGGAGATGTCCTTCGACATGAACGCCGACGGCCGCGCCGACGTGTTCTCGTGCGGCTGGTGGGAGCGCTGGGGCGCGCTGAGTTGCGATATCCGGATGGGCGGCGGCGGCGTGATCGAGATCCATACCGGCTGCGAACGGATCGGCGTTCTGGACAGCCGGACCGGCGGCATGAACGACCTTGTCTGCGGGCGCGACGGGGTGCTTACCTTCAACGGCACGGCTTATGCCAGCTTCTAGGCCGGCGCGGGCCTAGACGCTCATCCCGCCATCCACGGGCAGCACGATCCCGGTGGTGAAGGCGCTGAGGTCCGAGGCGAGGTAAAGCACCGAGCGGGCGATCTCTTCCGGCGAGGCATGGCGGCCCATCGGGATGATCTCGTCGAAGAAGGCGGTGGCGTCGCGCCCGATGATCGTGCCCAGATCGTCCTCGACCTTCTGCTGGAAGCCGTTGGACACCGGGCCGGGGTTGATCGTGTTCACCCGGATGCCGCGCGGAGCAAGCTCTTTCGCCAGCACCCGCATCAGCCCCGTCAGCGCGTGTTTCGCGGTGATGTAGCCGTAGACGCCCGGATCGCCGCGCAGGCCCGCGACGGACGAGGTGATCACGATGCTGCCGCCGCGCGTCATGTGCGGGACGGCGTGTTTCGCCAGCAGGAAGGCGCCGCGGACGTGGGTGGCAAGGACGCTGTCGAACACGTCGGTCGGGTAGTCCTCGATCGGGGCGACGGTGCCGAAGTTGCCGGCGTTGGAGAACAGCACGTCCAGCGCGCCGAAGCGGTCGACCGCGCGGTCGATGCAGGCGGCGACCTGCGCCTCGTCCGAGACGTCGGCGGTCAGGGTCAGCACCGGGGCGTCGAGGCGGATCGCCTCCAGCGCCTCGGGGTCGCGGTCGACCAGCACCAGATTTGCGCCCGCCTCGGCCATCGCCCGCGCGGTGGCCAGCCCGATGCTGCCCGCCCCGCCCGTGATCAGGCAGGTCTTCCCCTCAAGTCCGAACATCCGTTCCTCCCCCGTCCGTTCGGCCAAGAGTGCCCGGTGTCGGGGCCGGAGGCAAAGGGCAATCGGGACCGGGCGCGCCTATTCCGCCGCCCGCGCCGCCTGATCGCGGGCCAGCGCGCGCCACGCGTCGTACTGGGCAAGATAGACTTGCCCGTTCATCTCTTGGGTGAAGTGGGTGCCCTTCAGCTTGTCCATCACCGGGCCCTTCACCTCGGACAGGTGGAAGCCGATGCCAAGGTCGGTCAGCCGGTGGTTCAGCGCCTCCAGGCTTTCCAGCGCGGAATAGTCGATGTCGTTCATCGCCGAGCACATCAGGACCACGTTGCGCACCTCGCGGTCGCGCGCGATGCGGTCGGACACGAGGTCTTCGAGGAAGCGGGCGTTGACGAAATACAGGCTTTCGTCGGGGCGCAGCGTCAGCAGAGTCGGGTCGGTCTCGACCGCGTGGCGGTTCACGTTCCGGAAGTGCTGGGTGCCCGGCACCAGCCCGACCTCGGCCACGTGGGGCTGCGAGGTCTTGTAGAGATGCAGGACGATGGACAGGATCACGCCCGAGGCGACGCCGATCTCGACCCCCAGCACCAGCGTCAGGACGATGGTGGCCGCGACGGCGGCGAAGTCGGACCGCGAATAGCGCCACGTTTTCTTGAGGATCGACAGGTCGACAAGGCTGAGCACCGCGACGACGATGGTCGCCGCCAGCGTGGCTTTCGGCAGGAAGTAGACCAGCGGCGTCAGCGCAACGGCGGCGATGGCAAGGCCCACGGCGGTGAAGGCACCGGCGGCCGGGGTTTCCGCGCCCGCGTCGAAGTTCACGACCGAGCGGGCGAAGCCGCCGGTGACGGGATAGCCGCCGGTGAAGGCCGCGCCGATGTTGGCCGCGCCAAGGCCGATCAGTTCCTGGTTCGGGTCGATGCGCTGGCGCTTTTTCGCGGCCAGCGTCTGCGCGACCGAGACGGATTCCACGAAGCCGATGATCGAGATCAGGACGGCGGGCACCGCAAGCTGGCGGATCAGGTCAAGGCCGAGGCCCGGCATGGTAAAGGGCGGCAGGCTTTGCGGCACCGACCCGACGATAGACACGCCCCGCGCGTCCAGCGAGAAGCCCCACGCCAGCAAAGTGGTGACGACCACGGCGGCCACCGGCCCGGCCTTGGTCACGACATCGGCCATGCGCGGGCCGAGACCCATCCTGCGCAGCAGCGGCTTCAACCCCTTGCGGACCCAGAACAGGAAGCCGGTCGCCGCGACGCCGATGATCAGGGTGATGACGTTCAGGTCTCCGATATGCTCGCCCAGCGAGATCAGCGTCTCGACCAGCGTGTGACCGCCCGCCTCGATCCCGAAGATGTGCTTCAACTGGCTGGCCGCGATCAGCAGGCCCGATGCCGTGATAAAGCCCGCGATCACCGGGTGGCTGAGGAAGTTGGCGAGGAAGCCCAGACGAAACAGGCCCAGCACCAAGAGGAACACGCCCGACAGCAGCGCCAGCGTCAGCGCGGCGATGGCGTAGCCCGCGGTGCCCGCGTCCGCCACCTGCCCCACGGCGCTGGCCGTCAGCAGCGACACGACCGCGACCGGACCAACGGCCAGCGCGCGGCTGGTGCCGAACACCGAGTACAGCATGATCGGCACGATCGACGCGTAGATACCGGCCTCGGGCGGCAGCCCCGCCAGCAGCGCGTAGGCCAGCGACTGCGGGATCAGCATGATCGTCACGATCACCGCCGCGATGAGGTCGTTCGACAGCGCGTTGCGGTCGTAACGTGCGCCCCAGTCGAGGATGGGGAGGTACTGGCGAAGCGTCTTGATCATCTTCCGATCCTAAGTCTCGGGCCGGGGTTCCGTGGTGCGGAACATGGCCCGTGTGAAAGACCTGCGCGCCGGGGTGCCGGCGCGCAGGGTCGTCATTCAGTCGCGGCGGTGGCCCGCCGCCCTCATTCGGCGGCGACCTTCAGCGGTTCAGGCTGCGCCATCCATTCCTTCCCGCGCAGCATCGCCTTCCAGTAGATCGGCGGCAGCAGGCGTTCCTTCAGGATCCAAGCCGTGCGGGTCGGCTTGGTGCCGTCCACAAGGAACTTGGGGAAGCTGGGCAGCAGCGTGCCGCCATAGCCGAATTCCGCCAGCACGATCTTGCCGCGCTCGACCGTCAGCGGGCACGAGCCGTAACCGTCGTACTGCGCCACCGCCGAACGGCCGTCGATGTCGGCGGCGATGTTCTCGGCCACCACGGGAGCCTGCTTGCGCGCCGCCGCCGCCGTCTTGGCGTTGGGGGCGTTCATCACGTCGCCGAGGCTCCAGATGTTGTCGAACGACTTGTGCCGCAGGGTGGACTGGTCGACATCGACCCAGCCCGCCGCGTCGGCCAGCGGCGACACGCGGATGAAGTCGGGCGCGGTCTGCGGCGGGCAGACGTGCATCATGTCGAAGTCCATCTCGACCGTGGTGGGGTCGGTGTCGGGCTTCTTGACCTCGAACACCGCCTTCTTCGCGGGGCCGTCCACGCTGATCAGGTTGTGGAAGAAGTTCAGCGACGCGCCGTATTTCTCGACGTATTTCTCAAGCGCGGGCACGTAATCCTTCACGCCGAACAGCACGCCGCCCGCGTTGTTAAACTGGATGTCGATGTTCTTCAGCACGCCCGAGCGGAACCAGTGATCGCCCGAAAGGTACATCGCCTTCTGCGGCGCGCCGGCGCATTTGATCGGCATCGGCGGCTGGGTGAAGATGGCGCGGCCGCTCTTGAGGCCCTGCACAAGCTTCCACGTGTAAGGCGCTAGATCGTAACGGTAATTCGACGTCACGCCATTGCGGCCCAGCGTCTCTTCCAGCCCCTCGACGCGAGCCCAGTCCAGCTTGAGCCCCGGCGTCACGACAAGGCGGTCGTATTTCACCACGCGGCAGCCGTCGAGGATGACGGCGTTGTTCTCGGGCTCGAAGGCGGCGACGGCGGCCTTGATCCAGTGGACGCCGCGCGGGATCAGGCTGCCCATCGTCTTGGCGGTGTCTTCCGGCTGGAAGATGCCGCCGCCGACCATGGTCCAGCCCGGCTGGTAATAGTGGATGTCGGCGGGGTCGATCAGCGCCACCTGAAGGTCGGGCTTGCGCGCCCGAAGGCTGGCCGCGACCGAGATGCCGCCGGCGCCAGCGCCCACGATCACCACGTCGAACTTCGCGTCGCCGGTGTCGGTCGGGGTCTTGCCGCCGTTGGCGATGCGCCGGGCCACGCCGTTCAGGTCATAGCCCGCAGCCTTGGCGGCCCCAAGGATCTGTGGCATCGGAACCTGTCCCGCCTCGCCCAGCGCCCAGAGGGTCGACGAGCGCATGCCGGACCGGCAGTAGGCGAAGACCGGGCCCGGCAGTTCGCGCATCGCCTCGGCGAAGGCGGCAGCATCGGCGTCGGTCACCTTGCCGGAGGTGACCGGCAAATAGCGGAAGGACAGCCCCGCCGCGGTGGCGGCGCGTTCGATCTCTTCGTGGGTCGGCTGGTCTGCACCCTCGCCGTCGGGGCGGTTGCAGATCACCGAGCGAAAGCCCGCGGCGGCCAGGCTGGCCAGATCGTCCTCCGCGATCTGGCCCGACACCGCAAGCTCTTCAGATAGGCGCTTGATTTGCATATATCTCCTCCTCCGGCAGCGACGGGCTTACAGCCCGTTCACCGGAACCTTCAGCATCGGGTTGCCATCCTTGTCGGTCGGCACCTCGCCCGCGCGCATGTTCACCTGTAGCGAGGGGATGATCAGCTTGGGCATGTCCAGCTGGGCATCGCGCTCGGTACGGAACTTGATGAACTCTTCGCGGGTCTTGCCCTGGCCGACGTGGATGTTGTTCGACTTTTCCTCGCCGACCGTGGTCTCCCACTGGATCTCGCGACCGCCGGGGGCGTAGTCGTGGCACATGAACAGCCGCATGTCGTCGGGCAGCGCCAGCACCTTCTGGATCGAGTCGTACAGCGTACCCGCGTCACCGCCGGGGAAGTCGGCACGGGCCGAACCGCCGTCGGGCATGAACAGGGTGTCGCCCACGAACGCGGCATCGCCGATGACATGCACCATGCAGGCGGGCGTGTGGCCCGGCGTGTACATGGCGAAGGCCTTCATGTTGCCGATGGTGTAGGTGTCGCCATCCTCGAACAGCTTGTCGAACTGGCTGCCGTCGCGCTGGAACTCGGTCCCTTCGTTGAAGATCTTGCCGAAGGTGTCCTGCACCACGAGGATTTTCGAGCCGACGCCGATCTTGCCGCCCAGCTTTTCCTGGATGTAGGGCGCGGCCGACAGGTGGTCGGCGTGGACGTGGGTCTCGATGATCCACTCCAGCTTGCAGCCCTTTTCCTTGATGCGGGCGATCAGCGCGTCGGCGTGGTCATAGGTGATGCGGCCGGCGGCATAGTCGATGTCCATCACGCTGTCGACGATCGCGCAGGCGTCCGAGCTCGGGTCGCTGACGATATAGCTGATGGTATTGGTGGCCTCGTCGAAGAAGGCTTCGACATCGGGTTTGACGGTCATGTCGACAGGATAGTCGGTCATTCTCGGATCCTCCTGGATGCGGGGCTTTCCGGCGTTTTTTTGGGCCGGAAGCGTTAAGGTCTGGATTACGGCGTCAGGTCCGGCAGGTGCGGATGCCGAAAATCGAGTAGATCGGGCAGACGCGGAAGGCCGCCACGACCAGCATGACGACGCCGACAACTGCGGCAAGCCATTTCAGCGCACCCGCCTCCATCGCGGGAAACCCGCTGAAGAATGCCAGCCAGAGAAGCACCACGCCAAGCACGGCGCGGACGACACGGTCGAGCGTTCCGACATTCACTTGCATCTTCCATCTCCATCATGCGGGCGGACCGTTCCGCCAGTCACATTCACATAGTGGAATGTTAATGAGATTTCCAGAGGCAGGTTTTCGGAAGATCGCGGCATGCTGCCGCATACCGTTGGCGGCTGGAACGGCACGGTGTGCGCGCCGGGGTATGTGTCCGGTTGCGCCGGGCCACTGTGTCACGCCGGGGCGCGACCGCGCCACCAAAAATGGCCCCCGCCGGATGCGGGGGCCATTGGAGGGAGCGCGCGGGCTTGAGGGGGAGGAAGACGGGCCCGCGCGCCCGTGCCGGTTTCTTCCGATCAGAAGAAGCCGAGCTTGTTCGGGTTGTAGCTGACCAGCATGTTCTTGGTCTGCTGGTAGTGGTCGAGCATCATCTTGTGGTTCTCGCGCCCGATGCCGGACTGCTTGTAGCCCCCGAAGGCCGCATGCGCCGGGTAGGCGTGGTAGTTGTTGACCCACACCCGGCCCGCTTCGATCGAGCGTCCGAAGCGGTAGGCGCGGGTCCCGTCGCGGGTCCACACGCCGGCGCCAAGCCCGTACATCGTGTCGTTGGCGATCGCGAGCGCCTCGGCCTCGTCCTTGAAGGTGGTGACAGAGACGACCGGGCCGAAGATCTCTTCCTGGAAGACGCGCATCTTGTTGTGGCCCTTCAGGATCGTCGGCTGGATGTAATAACCGTTTGACAGATCGCCGTTGAACCGCGCGGCGTCGCCGCCCACGAGGACCTCGGCCCCCTCTTCCACGCCGATGGTCAGGTAGGACATGATCTTGTCCTGCTGCTCGGCAGACGCCTGGGCGCCGACCATCGTCGCGGGATCGCGCGGGTCGCCCTGCTTGATGGCCTTCACGCGTTCGATGCAGCGGGCGATGAACTCTTCGTAGATGTCTTCCTGGATCAGCGCGCGCGACGGGCAGGTGCAGACCTCGCCCTGGTTGAAGGCGAACAGCACGAAGCCCTCGACCGCCTTGTCGAGAAAGGCGTCATCCTCGGCCATCACGTCCGAGAAGAAGATGTTCGGGCTTTTGCCGCCCAGTTCCAGCGTGACCGGGATCAGGTTCTTCGTCGCGGCCTTCATGATGATGCGACCGGTTTCGGTCGAGCCGGTGAAGGCGATCTTGGCGATGCGGTTCGATTCTGCCAGCGGGCCGCCGACCTCGGCGCCGAAGCCGTTGACGATGTTCAGCACGCCGTCGGGCAGCAGGTCGGCGATCACCTCGACCAGCACCATGATCGCGGCGGGGGTCTGTTCGGCGGGCTTGAGCACGATGCAGTTGCCGGCGGCCAGCGCGGGCGCAAGTTTCCACGCCGCCATCAGAACCGAGAAGTTCCAAGGGATGATCTGGCCCACGACGCCCAGCGGCTCGTGGAAGTGATAGGCCACGGTGTCGTGGTCGATCTCGGACATCGAGCCTTCCTGACCGCGCAGCACGCCCGCGAAGTAGCGGAAGTGATCGACCGACAGCGGGATGTCGGCGGCGGTGGTCTCGCGGATCGGCTTGCCGTTGTCCCAGGTCTCGGCGGTCGCGATCAGGTCGAGGTTCTCTTCGATCCGGTCGGCGATCTTCAAGAGCACGTTCGAGCGTTCGGCAGCCGAGGTCTTGCCCCAGACGTCCTTGGCGGCATGGGCGGCGTCCAGCGCCAGTTCCACGTCCTCGGCGGTCGAGCGGGCGACTTCACAGACCTTCGCGCCGGTGATCGGCGTGATGTTGTCGAAGTACTGGCCCTTGGCGGGCGCGACGAACTTGCCGCCGATGAAATTGTCGTAGCGGGCCTTGAAGGGCGACGCGTAGGTCTGCTGGACCTGGGTCATCTCGTTCATGGATGTCTCCTCCTGTGCGCCCGCTCCTCTGCAGGCGATGGAAGGAGATTGCGCAATCGCGGCGCGCAGGTCAGCCGGGGGAGAACGGCGGGCGCGGCGCACCTGTCTCAGGACTGAGACAGTCGGGGCCGGGTTTCAGCCGATCCCGAGCCGCTTCATGCGGCGGTACAGGGTGGCGCGGCCGACGCCGAGGGCGCGGGCGGCCTCGGACACGTTGCCGCCGGCGCGGGCCAGCGCCCGGTTCACCGCGGCGCGCTCGGCGCGTTCGAAGCCCGTTGCCTCGTCCTCGCGGCCCAGCAGGTCCGAGGCGGGGCGCGGCGCCAGCGGCCCGTGCGCTTCCAGCTCGAAACAGCGCCGGGCCTCGCGGGTGGCGCCGACGATGATGTCGTCGCTGTCGACCGCCAGCAGCACAGCGCCGCCGGTGTCGTCGCTGTCGGCCACAACGATGCGGGCGGCGGGGAAACTGGCGCGGAAGGTGTCGGTCTCGATCTGGCGGGCGGTCTGGGCGACCATCGCCTCGATCAGCCGGTTGAACGCCTCGGTCTGGTCGGCGCGGGCGGAACTGACGTCGAGCGCCGCCACGACCTTGCCGTCGGGCCCGTAAATCGGCGCGTCCATGCAGCTCATGCCGATGTTGCGCGCCATGTAGTGTTCGTCGCGGTGGATGGTCAGCTGGCGCACCTCGGCAAGGCAGGTGCCGATGCCGTTGGTGCCCTCGGCCGCCTCGCTCCAGTCGGCGCCCTGCATCAGGCCCCACGACCGGAACACGGCGGCGTCGGCGTCGCTGCAGCGCTGGTCGAGCACCACGCCGCCCGCGTCGGTCAGCAGCACGCCGCAGCCGGAATGGCCGATCAGGCCGAACAGCTGGTCAAGCTTGGGGGCGGCGATCTGGAGGAACCGCTCCATCGCCTCGCGCCGCAGCCGCAGGCCGCTTTCGTCGACCACGCCGGGGTCGTCGCGGCGCGCGGGGTCCAGCCCGTGCTTGGCGAAGGAGCGCTGCCACGACGCCGCCAGCCGCGAGCGCGCGGCGGCCCGGCCGGACCCGACCGACTGCAACACGCGGTCGATATGCTGGCTTTGGCCCCTGTTCTGGCCGGTCATGGGAACCTCCCCTTCTCCTCCGGTAATATTATTGCCTTCAGATAGGCGCGGACGCAACGGGTGCAATGCGGTGGGCGAGAGGTCGCCGGTGGCGGGCATCGGGGGCTCTGCCCCCGCCGCTGCGCGGCTCCCCCGAGGTATTTGGAAAGAGAAGAAGAAGGCCAGGGGCATCCGTGTTTTTGCGGATGGTGCCTTTTTCAGCGAATGCCGGGCAATTGACGCGGTTCCGGACGGACAACCTTGTTTTTTCCCCGGCAAGCGGCCTAAACCGGTAAAAATGCCCGCAAATCAGCCTGCTGACTTTCAAACAAGCCGGAGTCCGACCGGACAGATGTCGAAAACCGCCACATCGCTGCGTTCCCGCACTGCCGCCATCCTCGACCGCATTTACCCCGAGCAGGACACCCATGCCCTTGCCGGCAAGGTGATCGAGGCGTTCTGGCCGCCCGAGGCGACGCCTGCGCGGAAGCTGCCGCGGAAGGCGGGGAACTCGCTTTGGTCGCAGCGGGACGCGGTGATGATCACCTATGGCGACTCGATCATCGACGGGGTCCACAAGCCGCTCGACCTGCTGCTGGACTTCATGCTGAACCACCTGCAGGGCGCGGTGAACGGGGTGCATATCCTGCCGTTCTTCCCCTTCACCTCGGACGATGGCTTTGCGGTGACGGATTATCGCAAGGTGAACCCGGCGTTGGGCGAGTGGCAGGACATCAACCGGATCAGCCGGCACTTCCATTTGATGTCGGACCTCGTGTGCAACCACGTCTCGTCGCAGGGGACATGGTTCAACGCCTACCGGCAGGGGCAGGAGCCGTTCGACAAGTTCTTCTTCGAAGCCGATCCCGCCGACGACCTGTCGGACGTGGTGCGCCCGCGCACCACGCCGCTGTTGCAGGAGGTCGAGACGGCGATGGGCATCCGCCACGTGTGGTGTACCTTCAGCCACGACCAGATCGACCTGAACTTCGCCAACCCCGAGGTGCTGCTGGAAATCCTGCGGATCATCCGGCTGCATGTGGACATGGGCGTGCGGATCATCCGGCTGGATGCGGTGGCGTTTGTCTGGAAAGAGGTCGGCACAAAGTGCATCCACCTGCCCCAGACCCACGCGATCATCCAGCTGATGCGGCTTCTGGCGGATTATGCGTCCGAGCCGGTAATCCTGCTGACCGAGACCAACGTGCCCAAGGCCGAGAACCTGTCGTATTTCGGCAAGCGGAACGAGGCGCATTCGATCTACAACTTCCCGCTGCCGCCGCTGATCCTGTATTCGCTGCTGTCGGGCACCGCGAAGTACCTGGCCGCCTGGGCGCGCGCGATGCCGCCGGCGCCTTTGGGCTGCGCCTACCTGAACTTCTCGGCCTCGCACGACGGCGTCGGCATGCGGCCCGCCGAAGGTCTGCTGCCCGACGCGGAAATCGCCCGGATGATCCAGACGGTGCAATCCTCGGGCGGGCTGGTGTCGATGCGGGCGCTGCCCGATGGCGGCCAGTCGGTCTATGAACTGAACACGTCCTATTTCTCGGCGATGACCCGGACCTTCGAGGGCGAGGACGAGTACAAGATCGCCCGTTTCGTCTGTTCGCAGACCATCGTGATGTCGATGGAAGGCGTGCCCGCGTTCTACATCCACTCGCTGCTGGCGACGCCGAACGACCTTGAGGGCGTCGAGCGGCGCAGCATGAACCGGGCGATCAACCGGCACCGCTGGGATTACCCGACGCTGCGGGCGCGGATGGCCGACCCCGGGTCCGAGCAGGCGCGCATCCTGCCCGCTCTGGCCGAGCGCTTGCGCCTGCGGGCGCGCCAGCCCGCATTCCACCCGAACGCGACGCAGTTCACCCTGCCCCTCGACGCGCGCATCTTCGGCGTCTGGCGGCAGGCGCTGGACCGCACCCAGTCGATTTTCGCGCTGCACAACGTGTCGGCGGACACGGTCGAGATCCCGTCCTCGTCGCTGAACCTGATCGCCGACGAGGCCTGGGTCGATCTGCTGTCGGGGGAACGGGTGGAGCCGGAGACGGACACGATCACCCTTGCGCCCTACCAGTGCCGCTGGATCACCAACGCGTACTAGCCGGGTAGTTTCGGCCGCCCGAGCGGGGAAGACCGATTCCCGGGCCGCAGAGGCGGTATGACAATCTTTGTGAGTCGCAGGCACCGTCGCGGTGCGGGAAACAAGCCCGAAAATCGCGCATCACTCCACCTTAGAGAGAGTGGACCGAAACCTCGCCTGTTTGCCACCAGAGCCACGACACGCTCAACCGCATCCAATGCCCTGTTTTTGCCGCAATCTTCGGGGGATCGCGACGTAGCCCGGCAAGGGTGGCGACGCGCCATTTCCACCATAACGTGTGTTTCTTTGTGAAATAACGGCTTTTCATCTTCTCCGGCCCGACGCGCCAAATTCCAATTCAGGCGAAAATGCGTCGATTCATTGACCGAGTTCCGGCCCGGGTCTAACTCCAAGGACAACGAGTTACGATTTTTTCAATGGAGTTACGTTCCGATGCGAGTCATGAGCAAAACCTTGCTTGCCGCGGCGGTCGTGATTGCCGGATCCCTGCCGGCAGCGGCCACTACACTATTCTCGAACCCCTTCACCGGGGCGAAGGGCGGAAGCTGCGCGTTCGAGTGCCGCGACGCAATCGGCGCGGAGAACTTCAGCCTGACCGACAGTTCGCTGATCGAGTCGCTGTCCTTCGACGCCTACCTCAAGAATTCGGCCAACCCGTCCGGCATGACGGTCAGCTGGTCGCTGATGTCGGCTGACGGATCGAAGCCGGGCACCGTTCTGGCGTCGGGCACCTCTGCCCCTACCTACGCCAAACATGGCGAGGTGAAGAACAACTTCACCCACGTCACCTTCACGCTGGACATCATCGACACCCTGCTGGGCGCGGGCGACTACTGGCTGACGCTGGCGGTCGACACTCCGATGGCGCAACACGCCGTGTACTGGGCGCGCACCACCTCGGGCGACCTGATGAGCAGCCTGTCGAAAGACGGCGGCGATAGCTGGAAAGACCGTTATGCCCGCTCGTGGGGCGGGTTCGTGTTCTCGGTTGACGGCCAGTCGGGCGTCGAGCCCGCAGCCGCCGCCGCGGTGCCGCTGCCGGCCGCTCTGCCGATGCTGGGCCTGGGCGTGGGTGTCCTTGCCGCTGCCGGCGCGCGCCGCCGTCGCCGCAAAAGCTGAGCACGTCCCCCGCACGCGGGGCCCTGTCTGAAACAAGGAACGCGCCGCCTGTCCGGGCGGCGCGTTTCGTTTTGCCGGGTGTCGGTCGCGCGTCCTAGCCCTGGAACGGGATCGGCGCGAATTCCTCTTCGTCCGCCGCCGCCGCCGCCTTCATCTCGGCGATCAGGCCCGGATCGGCGGCATGCACACGGCTCCAGTTCGGGATGAACGGGGTCTCGTGCGGGTTTTCGAGGAAGATCTGCCCGGCGCGCATGATGTTCTCGGCGAACAGTTCGATCGTGCGCTCTTCCTTGTGGCGGTCGATGGTCAGGCCGTTCATCCGGGCATCGTTTGCATAGACCTCGACAAGGTCCAGCGCGCGGCGGAAATAGGTAGCCTTGAGCGTGCGGAAGATGTTCGGAGTGAACACCGTGCCCTCGGCGGCAAGCTTGCGGAACACCGCCTTGCAGATGTCGGTGGACATGCGGTTCAGGCCGCCTGCCGCGTCTTCTTCCGACACGTCCTGATGCTTGTGGTCGTAGGCGTCCGAGATTTCGACCTGGCAGACCGCGTTGCGGCCAAGGTTGCGCCACGCCTCGGACAGCACGCCGATCTCCAGCCCCCAGTCGGACGGGATGCGCAGGTCGGGCAGCATGGTGGTGCGCAGCGCGAATTCACCCGACAGCGGGTAGCGGAAGGCGCGCAGGTAATCGATGTAGTCGTTGTCGCCGATCACCTTCTTCAGCGCGATCAGCAGGGGCGAGACCAGCAGGCGGGAAACGCGGCCGTTCAGCTTGCCCTGCCCGATGCGGGGATAGAAGCCCTTGGACAGCTGGTAGCTGAAGTTCGGGTTCGCCACCGGGTAGACCAGACGCGCCAGCATCTCGGCCTCGTAGGTGACGATGTCGCAATCGTGGATCGCCATCACCGCGCTGTCAGCGCAGGCGATGAGATAGCCGATGCAGGACCAGACGTTCTTGCCCTTGCCCGGCTCTTGCGGCGCAAGCCCGAGATCGTCCAGCTTCGCGCCCAGCGCCTTCATCCGGGGGCTGTCGTTCCAGATCACCACGTGGTTCTGCGGCAGACGCGAGAAGTAGTCGCGGGCCATGCGGTACTGCTGCTCGTCGGCGCGGTCGAGGCCGATGATGATGCGGTGCAGGTAGCGGACCTTGGACAGCTCGTCGATGATGCCCGACAGCGCGGGCGCTTCGAGCTCGGAATACAGCGACGGCAGGATCAAAGAGATCTTGCGGGTCTGCGCGAAGGTCTCGAGTTCGTAGACCAGTTCCTCTACCGGACGTGTCCGGAGATTGTGGAATTGCGCGATGTTACCGTTCTGGTGAAAGTCAGCCATGTCCCAAAAGCCTTCCCGTCATCCTGTCGTTGCCCCGAGGTCTTGAAGTAGCGCCAGAACCGCCGCGTTCCAACCCGAGGGGCCGGTTTCGGCGGTGCGGCGGATGCGGTCGTTTTCCTCGCCCGCGAGCCGTGGCAGCGGCGTGCCATGGTCGTTGCGGACGATGACGCCGTGGGTCGCCTGTTCAAGCATTTCCACGTCGTTCGGCGCGTCGCCAAGGGCGATGGTGGTGTCGGCGCCAAGCCGGTCCGCCACCTCGCGCATCGCGTCGGCCTTGGTGCGGCCCAGCGACAGGGTCAGAAATCGGCCGCCGTGGCGTGCCGAGACCCCCTGCCCGTCCAGCGCGTCGAGGAAGCGGGCCAGCGCCGCGTCGTCGCCCGACCACACCCCCGGCTCGGAATGGCAGCGTTGCCGCGCCAGCGCCGCGCCCTCGGGCGGCAGGCCGGTGACGTCGGACACCTCGGCGTCGGTCATGTCGCCGAAGCCCCGGTAGTGCGCGCGCAGATCGGGCGGCACCGAGTCCAGCGCCGCGCGGATCTTGCGGTAGGCCGCATCGCCCGCGCCGTCTGCCCCCGGCTCTAGCACGCCCGCGCCGTTCTCGACGATCATCGGCGCATCGCCTAATCCCAGTTCGGCATGCAGCGGCGCCATCTCGGCCCCGGTCTTGGAACTGGCCAGCACCAGGGGCACGCCCGCCGCCTTCAGCGCCGCCAGCGCCTGTGCCGCGGGCGCGTGGGAATAGGTGTCATGATCCAGCAGCGTGCCGTCCAGATCGGTGAAGATGACCAGTCGCATCCGGTGTCCTTAACGGAGTTCGGCAACGGTCAGGTGACGGCGATGCGTCGGCCAGCCCGCGCCGGGCTTGCCGCCAGCATCGGGGAAAGCCGTGGGATTGGAAAGACATGCGGCGCGGATTTCTGCACCGCAGCGCCGAAGGGTCACACCGACTCGAGCGCCCGAAGCACGTCAACCAGCCCCGCCCCCTGATAGGCGCGCTCGCGGCCGAGATCGGTGGCCGAGCGGCAAAGGATGTCCTTGATCCGTTGCGGATGGCCGATGAACTCGGGGTGCCGCGCCATGATCATCGCCGCCGCGCCGCTGACGTGAGGCGCGGCCATGCTGGTGCCGGTGTCGACCTGAAGCGCCTGCCCCGGCGCGGGGGCGGTGATTTTCTCGCCCGGCGCCACGAGGTCGGGCTTCGCCCGCCCGTCCGCCGTGGGCCCCCGGCTGGAGAAATAGCTGACCCCATAGGTATGCGGCCGCTCGCGGTGGGTCGAGCCGACGGTGATCACCTTGTCGGCGTTGCCCGGATCCATGATCGAGCTGACCGCGTAGGCATCCACAAGCATCCCGCTGGCGCGCAGCGTGTTGAACCCGGTGTTGCCCGCCGCCGCGACAACCACCACGCCGCTGTCGACCAGTCGGTTCGCCTCGCGGCACACCGGCGTCTGGCCGCACCCGAAACTGCGCACCTGATGCCGGATCTGCAGGCTGAGGTTCGCACCATGTACGATCAGCCGGTCGCGGGTGCGGTTCAGCCACGCCACGAACTGCAGCGCCGCCATCACCAGAAACTCGTCCGACCGCCCCCTTTCGTCCGTGACGCGCAGATCGAAAAGCCGCATCTCGGGGCACATTCCCGACAGCGCGGCGGGCGGCCCGGCGCCATCGGGCAGCACGCCCGCCCCCAGATGCCCGGCAAGGATGCCCGCGACATGGGTGCCGTGGCCGTTGCCGGGCGGCACGTAGAACTCGGACGCCTGCGGCACCCGCAGCAGCGGCTCCAGCAGCGGCCAGTCCAGCGTCTCGCCCTGCTTGATCCGGCTCCGGATGCCGGTGTAATACCGGCGCGCCCGCTTCAGCCCCTCGGGCGAGCCGATCAGCGCCTGCAGCGCGCCGCAACTGGCCGGAGGCGCTGTCCCGTCGCCTTCGTCCCCCATGCCGAAGGCCACCGACAGCACGGCGTCGGGCAGGTCTGCGGGGCCATCGTCCTTCCCGGCCTCCAGCAGGTCGCGGGCAAGGATCATCTGCGACGGCGGCAGCAGCCGCTCCCAATCCTCGGTCAACAGCGCCAGCAGGCGGTTGAAGTCGTAGGTTGCCACCACGCGGCTGGCCTCTGGCCCCGCGCCGTCTCCGTTTGCGAAGGCCATGTGGCGGGCGTCGATGCCGCTGTCGATCACCGCCCATGTGACGCCCCGCGTCGAGACGCGGAACACGTTCTCGGCGGCGTCGATCTTCACCGTCCGGCGCGAGCCCGCCACCGCCATGTCGGTCGGGCGGCTCAGGTCGATGGACCAGACCGGCGCGCCCACCGCCGGGCCGCTGTTCTGCTGAAGCGTCTCAAGCCGGTCAAGCGCGGGGGTGTAGGTGTCGACCAGCGTGGCGAGGAAAGCGGTGACGGTCAGGTGAACCGCATCCGCCTGCGCCGGAGTCTGCGGCGGGCTGAGCGACGAGACCTGCAACAGCGCCTCGCACAGTTCCGCCACGACGGACCAGCGCCGGTCCTCGCGGCCATCGTGCAGCGCGTCCGCCTGCCGGATCACCACCCACGCCACAAGAAATCGCCACAGCGTCTTCATCGGAGACGCCGCCACGATCCCGCACAGCGCGCGATAACTTGGCGCCGTGGCCGCCCGTTCCACCGCAATGCGCCAGTCCCGCACCCCCTCTGGCGGCAGCGCACGGAACCAGTAGGTCGCGGGCAGCACCTTGCGGATCATGTCGTCCATGTTGGCGCGGACCAGCACGATCTCTCCGATGCCCAAAAGGCGCGGGCCGTCGCCGAAACCGGCCCTCAGCTTTCGCAAGGCATCCGCCGCCCGCATCCTGTTGTTCAGCTCGATCAGAAGGTTGCGCGGCGCGGCCGGGTCCTCGGCAAACATGCGCCAGACGGTCATCCGGATCGGCGTGTCGCTGAACAGTTCCTCGCTTTCCGTGGCGCCGAAGGTGATGAGAACATCCTCCAGCAACCGCAGGGCGCGCTCTTTAAGCGCGGCCGGGCTCCGGTCCTCGACCATGGTGCGTCATCCAAACAGACAATCGAAATATGCCCACAGCCTGCCACGATTTCGCTCAACTGTCGATTGTTTTGCGCGGTATTGAACAGCTTCAGAGGGACCAAAGTGGCGTCCGAGGCGCGATCACCCGCTTTTGCGGCGTGCCGCCAGAGCCGCCGCTTGCAATCCTCCTGCGCACCTGAGACGCTGTCTTACGCCACTCACCGAAGGCCAAGGGAGGCCCCCGATGAATACGCTCACACTCAAGCGCCGGCTTCAGTTAGTCTGCGCGCTGTTCCTGCATATTCCGCTTGTCGCCATCGTGGCTTACGCCATCTCTGCCGGGTTCTCGCAGCACCTTGCGATCCTCGGGGTGGCGCTGGTCTCGACGCTGGCCGCGACGATACTGGCGGTGCCCTATATCGGCCGCGCCATGGACGGCGCGCTTCCGACCCCGGCGGAGTGATCCTTAGCGGATCCAATCGGGTCCGCGGTCAGAAGAACAGGTAGAAGATCCAGCCCAGCAAAGCGGCCTTCGCCACGACGACCGCGACCACAAGGCCGCGGTTCTCCGGCGCGAACAGCGCATCCCAGAAGCCGGGCCGCGGCATCACCGCCTCTCCCCACAGCGAGGTTTCGATCGCACGCTGCACCCGCGCCGGTGGCCGCACCTCCGGCGCTTCGTCCTCGTCGCACAGGGTGACCAGCCTCTCGTTCCAGAACATCATCGCCATGCGCAGGTCCGGGTCGCTTTCGACCAGTCTCAGCGCACGGGTCCGCTCTTCGCCTTCCAGAAGGCCAAGCGCGAGTTCACCTGCGAGTGCTGTCTTCTCGTCTTCCAAGACGCTGGCCGCCTCCTGCGGATCTTATGCCGGCTGACACGAAGGCCAGAGTGCCGGAAACGACACCCCGGTTCAACTTTTCCGGCCCTGATGCAGGTAGCTACGCAAGGACACGCGGAAAAGTTTCAAACGCGCATCAATTTTCTGTCAGCCTTCCACGGCGCGCGGCGGCTACAGCCCTTCCGGCCCCTTCCACGCCCGCAGAGGCGCCAGCCGGGGAGACTTCTTCGACTGGTGCCGGTCCATCCGCCGCAGCACCCTGTCCAGAAAGGCCACCGCTTCGGCGGCGAAGGGGCCCTTGTTCAGCATCACCGCCTCGGCGCGCTGGCCCATCGCGGCGTCGGTGGTTTCGGCCCGGCTGGCGAAGCCCTCCTTGGCCAGCCCTTCCAACACCTGCGTGGCCCAGATCACCGGCACCTCGGCGGCCTCGCACAGCCACAGGATCTCTTCCTGGATCTCGCTCATCCGTTCCAGCCCGATCTCGACGGCAAGGTCGCCCCGGGCGATCATCACCGCCACCGGGCCGGACCCGCCCGCCTGAACGATCAGGCGCGGCAGGTTGCGCACGGCAAGGTCGGTCTCGATCTTCAGCACCAGCGCGGGCATCGGCGCGCCGTCCGGAAGACGGTCTGCGATGGCGGCCTGCAGGCCCCGCACGTCACGGGCGGTCTGAACGAAGGAATAGCCGATCATGTCCGCGTGCCCGACGACGAAGTCCAGCGCCGCCCGGTCGGCCTTGGTCAGCGCCGGGATGTCGACTTCGACACCGGGCAGGTTCACACCCTTCTCGGGCGCCAGCCGCTTGCCCTTCAGCGGGGCGTGCAGCACCTCCAGTTCGGCGCGGCGGCCCTCGACCCGCTCGACCCGCGCGCCGATCCTGCCGTCGTCGAACCAGACCATCGCGCCGGGCTTCAGCCGGTCCAGCAGTTCCGGGTGGCTCAGCGTCGCGGCGAACACGGGCTCGGACGGCGCCAGCGCCTCGGTCAGCACCATCCGGTCGCCGCGCATCAACCGCCCGCCCCGGACCGAGGGCGCGATACCGTCGCGCCGCATCGCTTTCAGGGTCTTCTTCTTCTCACGGCCAAGGATCTCCGGCGGCACCGACAGCGCACGGGTCCGCACCTTCGGCCCCGCCAGATCCATCAGCACCGGCACCCGCCGCCCCGCCTCGGCCTCCGCCGCCTTCGCATGGGCGATCATCGCGGCCCAGGCCTCGGGTCCGTCATGGGCGCAGTTGATCCGCACCGCCGCGCCGCCCGCCCGCACCAGCCCGGCCACCAGTCCCGGATCGGTCGCCGCCTCGGAGGGCAGCGTCACAAGGATGCGCGTGGTGTTCTCGGGCGTGCCGACCCCAAGGATCGCGTCGCGCCGCCTGTCGATCAACGCCCGCGCCCGGCGGCGTCCAAGACACACGCCCCCCGCGACCGCCCCCTCGCCCGCCAGCGCCGCCAGCGCCGCGATCACCGCGTCGACCGAGGCCATCACGTTGCTTTCCGACCGGCCCAGCGACGACAGCCCGAGCGCGTTCAGCGCCTCCTGTTCCAGCGTCAGGTCGCGCGCGCGCAGGGCAAGATAGCTCGCAAGGTTCCCGGCGCTGTCGCGGAACCCGTCCCCGGCCAGCGCCGGCGCCCAGCTGTCCAATGTCGCCGCCGCCTCGGCCTGCGTTTCGGCCCGCAGCGCCCTGAGCCGCACCAGCAACGCCGCCGCAAGGTCGCGCGCCGGCGCGCCTTCCGCCATCAATTCGCGAATATCCACCGCAGGTCTCCCGCGCCCATCCGCCCCGAACGCTAGAAAGCGCCCGTGACGGCTTTACGACAACGCGGCACGGGACCGCAGCCCGCCTGCTTCTTCTCTTTCCAACTACCTCGGGGGAGTCGCGCGCAGCGGGACGGGGGCAGAGCCCCCTTCCTCGACCACCCGGCCCCGCGACGCCTCACAGGGGCCCTGACAGCCGCTCCTCGCTCAGCATCACGTTCGCCTCGACCGAGCCCACCCCCGGCAGCGCCATGATGCGCCGCCGCAGAACGCGCTCGAAGTCGGCGAGGTCGCGCGCCACCACGCGCAGGCGATAGTCGTACAGGCCCAGCACGTGCTCGACCCGCTGCACCTCGGGGATCGCGCCGAGGATGCGCTCGAAGTCGTCCAGCGACACCCGGCCCTTGGTGGCCAGCTTCACGCCCAGGAAAACCGTCACCCCGAAACCCAGCTTCTCGGCGTCCAGATCCAGCCGCCGCCCCCGGATCGCGCCGGACTGGTACAGGCGTTGCACCCGCCGCCATGCCGCGGGCTGGCTAAGCCCCACCATCCGGCCAAGCTGCCCCGCCGAACGGGTCGCGTCCTCGGACAGCAACAGCAGCAGGCGGCGGTCGATGTCGTCCAGTTCGATCATACGGGGATCCAGTCCTCGGCCTTCACGGTGGCGACATGCACCAGCGCCTCGATGTCGGCGATATGCGGCAGGGTCAGGATGTGGTCGCGGTAGATCCGCTGATAGTCCTTCATATCCCGCGCGATCACGTACAGCCGCACGTCGACCTTGCCCAGGAAGGTCTGGATCTCGATCACCTCGGGCACCTTGCGGGCGGCGGCGAGCAATTCGTCGAAGGCGTTCTGCTGGGTCTTGTCCAGCGTCACCCGCAGCGAGACCTCGACCGTCCAGCCCATCGCGCGCCAGTCGATCACCGCGCGGGTGCCCCGGATCACGCCGGTATCTTTCAGCTTGTCGAGCCGCCGCTGGGTCTGCGCCACGGACAGTCCGGCGTGTTCGGCAAGGTCGCCCACGCCCCGCGCCGGATCGTCCTGCAACAGGCGCAGCAATCGCCGGTCCGTGTCATCAAGCATGATTTTCTCGCAATATTATCAATTGGCGAATGATTATCACGAAAACAGATCACATTCCATGCCCGACAAGTCTCGCGCCTTTTTTCGCGGCAGTTTAGGAACGGTGTCGAACTCAAACCGGAGGACCCGATCATGCGCGTCTATTACGACCGTGACTGCGACATCAACCTGATCAAGGACAAGAAGGTGGCGATCCTGGGCTATGGCTCTCAGGGCCACGCCCACGCGCTGAACCTGCGCGACTCGGGCGCCAAGAACCTTGTCGTCGCCCTGCGCGAAGGCTCTGCCTCGGCCAAGAAGGCCGAAGCCGAGGGCCTTCAGGTGATGGGCATCGCCGAGGCCGCCGCCTGGTGTGACCTGATCATGTTCACCATGCCCGACGAACTTCAGGCCGAGACCTACAAGAAATACGTCCACGACAACCTGAAGGAAGGCTCTGCCATCGCCTTCGCCCACGGCCTGAACGTGCACTTCGGCCTGATCGAGCCGAAGCCCGGCGTCGACGTCATCATGATGGCGCCGAAGGGCCCGGGCCACACGGTTCGCGGCGAATACACCAAGGGCGGCGGCGTGCCCTGCCTGGTTGCGGTCGACAACGACGCGTCGGGCAAGGCGCTGGAAATCGGCCTGTCCTATTGCTCCGCCATCGGCGGCGGCCGCTCGGGCATCATCGAGACCAACTTCCGCGAGGAATGCGAAACCGACCTGTTCGGCGAGCAGGCCGTTCTGTGCGGCGGCCTCGTCGAGCTGATCCGCATGGGCTTCGAGACCCTCGTGGAAGCCGGCTATGCCCCCGAGATGGCCTATTTCGAGTGTCTGCACGAAGTGAAGCTGATCGTGGACCTGATCTACGAAGGCGGCATCGCGAACATGAACTACTCGATCTCGAACACCGCCGAGTACGGCGAGTACGTGTCCGGCCCCCGCATCCTGCCCTACGACGAGACGAAGGCGCGGATGAAGGCGGTCCTGACCGACATCCAGACCGGCAAGTTCGTGCGTGACTTCATGCAGGAAAACACCGTCGGCCAGCCGTTCTTCAAGGCGACCCGCCGCATCCACGACGAGCACCAGATCGAGGAAACCGGCGAGAAGCTGCGCGGCATGATGCCGTGGATCTCGGCCGGCAAGATGGTCGACAAAGAAAAGAACTGATCCCGCGACACATATCGCGAGAGCTACAGGATCGCCGGCCCCCAGGGGCCGGCGATTTTCGTTCCGGGGGCAAGCCATGCGTCCGGGACAACCCCGCCAACCGGGACCGGAGCGGACCTTTCCATTCCGCCCCACCCGGCGTAGCGCCGGACCCTTGTAACGAAAATTCCCGAACGCCCTGAAATTCGAACGAAACTTCCCCGGATCCCATCATGTCCGATACAATGACTACGGCCGACATGGCCGCCACGCCCCAAACGCCCGCTAAGCCCGTCAACGCGCCGCACAAGGTGCTGCTGGCAAGC
The DNA here is from genome assembly GCF_049801035.1 of Psychromarinibacter sp. S121. Taxonomy (NCBI): domain Bacteria; kingdom Pseudomonadati; phylum Pseudomonadota; class Alphaproteobacteria; order Rhodobacterales; family Paracoccaceae; genus Psychromarinibacter; species Psychromarinibacter sp. S121. The sequence continues at coordinate 922,265 of NZ_JBNAGE010000001.1, read as the reverse complement.
CTGATCGGCACGACCATCGAATTCTTCGACTTCTACATCTACGCCACCGCCGCCGTGCTTGTGTTCCCGGCGCTGTTCTTTCCGGGCTCTGACCCGATGACCGCCCTGCTGGCGTCCTTCGCGACCTTCTCGATCGCCTTCTTCGCCCGTCCCTTCGGCGCCGTGGTCTTCGGCCACTTCGGCGACCGGATCGGACGCAAGGCGACGCTGGTCGCGGCCCTTCTGACCATGGGCGTGTCGACCGTCATCATCGGCCTGCTGCCCACCTATGCCCAGATCGGCGTGGCCGCTCCCGCCCTGCTGGCGCTGTGCCGCTTCGGTCAGGGTTTCGGCCTTGGCGGCGAGTGGGGTGGCGCGGTGCTGCTGGCCACAGAGAACGCGCCTCCGGGCAAGCGGTCGTGGTACGGCATGTTCCCGCAACTGGGCGCGCCGGTGGGCCTGTTCCTGTCGTCGGGCTTCTTCTGGATCCTGCTGCACTTCATCAGCGAAGAGGCCCTGCTGACTTGGGGCTGGCGCCTGCCGTTCCTGTCGTCGATCCTGCTGATCGGCCTTGGCCTGTGGGTGCGCCTGTCGATCAGCGAGACGCCCGAGTTCTCGAAGGCCGTCGAAAAGGACGAGCGCGCCGCCGTGCCGGTGGCCGAGGTCTTCCGGGGCCACAAGCGCAGCCTGTTCCTTGGCACCTTCGTGGCGCTGGTGACCTTCGTGCTGTTCTACGTCTGCTCGGCGTGGCTGCTGTCGTACAACGTGAAGGTCATCCAGATCGCGTTCCTCGACGCGCTGCTGATCCAGATCTACGGCTCGGTCATCTTCGCCGCCGCCATCGTGCTGGCGGGAAAGGTCGCGGACCGGACCGGGCGCTATGCCTTCCTGCTCGTCGTCACCGCGCTGATCGCGCTGTTTTCGTTCCTGCTGGCCCCGCTGCTGGGCGGCGGGATCGCAGGGATCTACGGCTTCGTGACGCTGGGGATGTTCCTGATGGGCCTGACCTATGGGGTCATCGGGGCCGCGCTGGCGGCGCCGTTCCCGACGCATGTGCGCTACACCGGGTCGTCGCTGACCTTCAACTTCGCGGGTATCTTCGGCGCGTCGCTGGCGCCCTACGCGGCGACTTACCTGCAGTCGACCTACGGCCTTGCCTATGTCGGCTACTACATGCTGGCCGCCGCTGCGGTCACCATGGCCTGCGTGCTGGCGATGGGCCGCGACAAGGTCTGATCACGTCTTGGCGGCGCCCCGGGGCCACGCCCGGCCCCGGGGCGCCTGCGCGGATCAGGCGTCGCTGCCCTGCCTGAGCCGGAATGCCGCGTCGATCTTCGGCGCCTGGGTGCACCATTCATCGCCCTTCACCTGCCAGACGGCATCGCGAACCTCGGCGCGGACGACGATCCGCTCGTCCGAGATGTCGACGATCTCCTGCGGCAGCAGGCTGAGGAACAGCATGAGGGCTTCGGTGGTGAGACACATGGGAAAGATCCTTTCTGCCCGGTCTTGTCCTCCCACTCTGGTAAGCTGTGCCGCACGGGCATGATTGGCCAGCTTGGACCGGTTCAAAATGCTGCGACGCAGCGAAAACTTCACGCCAGTGGGTTTTGGCGCCGTGCACACGGGCGGGTTGCCCAAAATAGTAGCACGGATTGCCTAACTTTTCCTGTTCAAGCGCTCGTGAGGCCCTATCGTCAGCCGGGCATCACAGGAGGACGGCCATGGAATTCGAACGCGTCATGCTGCCGGAGCAGCCTTATCTCTTTGTCGAGAGAGAGTGCGAGATGTCCGAGATCGGGCAGACCATGGGCTCTGCCTTTGCCGAGTTGTTCGACTTTCTGGCGCGTCACGGCATCCAGCCGCAAAGCGCCCCGATCGCGGTCTATCCGCAGATGCCGTCCGGATCGAGCGTCCGCTTCCACTGCGGCGCCTTCGTCAATCCCGGCGATCTGGGCAAGGCGGACCGGCTTGTCTACGGCGCCACGCTGCCCGACGGACCGGCGATGAAGACGGTGCATGTCGGCCCCTACGCGAACCTGAACCAGACCCATCAGGCGATGTGGGACCGCATCACCGAAGAGGACCTCGACGGCGCCATGCCGATCTGGGAGGTCTATGTGGACGATCCGCAGAAGACCCCGGAAGCCGAAATGCGCACCGAGGTCTACCGCGCCCTGAGCCTGTCCCGTTAAGAGACGCCGGCGGCCTCGACCTCGGCCACGATCCCGTCGACCACCTGGGTCAGCAGGGTCTCGTCCTCGCATTCCGCCATGACGCGGATCAGCGGTTCGGTGCCAGACTTGCGGATCAGCAGGCGGCCGCTGCCGTTCAGGCGCGCCTCGGCGTCACCGATGGCGTTCTTCACGTTGGCCAGCGCCAGCGGTTCGGTGCCGGCGGCATAGCGGACGTTCTTCAGAAGTTGCGGCACCCGCGCGAAGCTGACCGACAGGTCCGACGCACGGCGGTCGCCCTCGACCATGGCCGACAGGAACTGAAGCCCCGCGATCAGGCCGTCGCCGGTGGTCGCGTAATCGGTCATCACGATGTGGCCCGACTGTTCGCCGCCAAGGTTCCAGCCGCCAGCGCGCATCCGCTCTACAACATAGCGGTCGCCGACCGGCGTGCGTTCCAGCGTGATGCCCTGCCCGCCCAGATAGCGTTCCAGCCCCAGGTTCGACATCACCGTGGCGACCAGCGTGTTGCCCTTCAGGCGCTGCGCCTCGGCCCAGCGAGAGGCGAACAGCGCCATGATCTGATCGCCGTCGGCGACCTCGCCGTTCTCGTCAAGGATCATCACCCGGTCCGCGTCGCCGTCCAGGCAGATGCCCACGTCGGCCCCGGTCTCGCGGATGGTGCGCGCGGCGAGGGCCGTGTCGGTCGAGCCGCAGCCCGCGTTGATGTTGGTGCCGTTGGGCGAGGTGCCGATCGAGATGACCTCGGCCCCCAGTTCCCACAGCACTTCGGGCGCGGCGCGGTAGGCGGCGCCGTTGGCGCAGTCCACCACCACCTTCAGCCCGTTCAGGCGGCGGCCCGTCGGGAAGGTCGTCTTGGCGAATTCCATATAGCCACGCCGCCCGTCGTCGATCCGCCGGGCGCGGCCGATGTTCTCGGGGCGGGCATAGTCGATCTCGCCTTCCAGCAGCGCCTCGATCTCGGCCTCGGCCTCGTCCGACAGCTTGTAGCCATCGGGGCCGAACAGCTTGATGCCGTTGTCCTGATGCGGGTTGTGGCTGGCCGAGATCATGATGCCCACGTCGGCGCGCATCGAATGGGTCAGGAACCCCACCGCCGGGGTCGGGACCGGCCCCAGCAGCAGCACGTTCATCCCGGTCGACGTCAGCCCGGCCGTCAACGCGTTCTCGATCATGTAGCCGGACAGCCGGGTGTCCTTACCGATCACCACGCGGTGACCGTTGGTGCCGTCCTTGCGGAAATAGCGACCGGCCGCCGCGCCAAGGCGCAGGGCAAGGTCCGCCGTCATCGGGTAGCTGTTCGCGCGACCGCGAACACCGTCGGTGCCGAATATCTTACGTGTCATGCTCTTACCTCATTCCGTGAACGGCCGAGTGCAGGCTAAGCGCCTGTCTTGTGGCCAGCATATCATGGACCCTCAGGATCTGCACACCCTGCGCGACGCCCGCCATCGCCACCGCGACCGAGCCGGGCGCGCGGTCTTTCGCCTCGGGTGCGTTTCCGATGGTGCCGATGAACCGTTTCCGCGACACGCCCAGCAGCAGAACGCATCCCAGCGCGTGAAACAGCGACAGGTGGCGCAGCAGCGTCAGGTTATGCTCCTGCGTCTTGCCGAAGCCGATGCCGGGGTCGAGGATCACCCGGTCGCGCCGGATGCCCGCCGCCTCTGCCGCCGCGAGACGCGCCTCGAGGTGGTCGTAGACGTCCAGCAGCACATCGTCATAGCGCGGGTCCTGCTGCATCGTCTCGGGGCTTCCCTGCGCGTGCATCAGGCAGATCGGCGCCCCCGTGGCGGCGGCAAGGTCCGCCATCGCCGGATCGTAGGTCATCGCCGACACGTCGTTGAGGATGTCCGCACCGGCCTGCAATGCCGCCTGCCCCACGTCCGCCTTGCGGGTGTCGATCGAGACCGGCACGCCCGCGCGGCCCGCCAATGCCTCGATCACCGGGACGGTGCGCGCGATCTCTTCCGGCGGCGGGACGGTGGCGGAACCGGGGCGCGTGGACTCGCCGCCGATGTCCAGCAGGTCGGCGCCCTCGTCCACCATCGCAAGCGCATGCGCGACCGCGGCGTCCGGGTCGTGGAAATCGCCGCCGTCCGAGAAACTGTCGGGCGAGGTGTTCACGATGCCCATCAGGCGCGGCGCGTCCCACGTCAGGCCAGCTAGCGGCGCACGGGGCGCGGTCAGGCGGCCAAGCACATCCAACGGGATTTCAGAGGCCGGGATCAGCGTGCGGTTCCCGCCGCGCTCGATCCGTTCGGCGCGGTCGAACCAGCACCAGCCGCCGGCCAGCGTCAGCGCGTCCGAGGGGCGCGCGGGGTCGGTCATTGCGATGGGGCGGTAGCAGGTGGTCATGGCAGCGGTGTCTCCGTTTCCATGGCGGGTGCGCAAGGCTCAGCGCGACAGCGCCAGCCGGTGCGCGGGCGGTTCGGCAGAAAGCGGCGCATCGGTTCCCACCGTCACCAGCGCACGGGCGCCGACGAGGCGGGCGAACCACAGGGCAAGCGCCACGCCGTCTTGCGGCTCGGCGGCGGGGCTTTCGACGGCGTCCAGCACGATCTTCGACGGCGCCCAGACGCAGACCTGCCCGTGCCGCATGGCCCAGTCGAGCTCGGTCCGGGTCGCGACGACAACGCAGCGGCGGTCGCGCCCGGCAAGAACCCACGCGTTCTGCTCGATGGCCAGAAGGTCGATCCGGCGCTGCGCCAGCGCCGCACCGGTCACAGGCGCGGCCGCGTCGGGAAGGCCGACGCAGAATATCACCGGGGTCTCGGGAAATTCCTGAATGATCGCAGAGACATCTGCCGAGGCCACGGCGTCGTTCGACAGGTAGATCACCACCGGATGCGGCACATCCTCTAACCCGCCCCCTGTTCCCGCGCCGTCGCGGCGGGTGCGCACGATCTCGACGCCCAGCGCGCCGGGGCCACGGTCCAGCTTCTCGATCCGCACGAAGACGCGCCGCGCCTGCGGTTCCCACAGGATGCGGCCCGCGATATTCTCGGCCAGCGTTTCCAGCAGGTCCAGCCGCTCGGCCGCCAGTTCGGCGGCGATGGCCTCGGTCACCTTGTCGTAGGACAGGATGCGGTCCACGTCGTCCTCGACCGGTGCGTCGTGTGGCGTGAGTTCGACGACAATGTTGAAACACAGGCGCTGGGTCCGGCCCCGTTCCTGCTGGAACGCGCCGATCTCGGCCTCGACCACGTGGTCGCGAAGCGAGATTCGGTCGGGCATCGCGGCATCCGCCGTCGCGACCGAGCGGGCCTCGGGATGCGCAAAAGCCTGTTGGATCTCGGTGGTCATGCAGCCTCCGCCTGATGAGGGCGCCTGACTACAGCCCGCCGCACGGGGATGCGAGGGGAAAAACCGGTCCCGGCAGGGACCGGGCCGTGCTACGGCATGTTGTAGAAGTGGTGGACGCCGATGGTCGCGGTGCGCGGGAAGCGGCTGGCCCAGTAGGGATCGACGGCGACGGTGTGATAGTGCGTCGCGCCGCGTGTCAGCATCCGGTCCACGCCGCCCAGCATCAGCGCGGCGATCTTGCCGGCGCGTTCGAACGACAGGGGTTCGTTCACCGTCTCGGGCGCGCCGTCGCAGGTATAGGTGAACTGGCACTGGAAGCGGCGCCCGGTGCCCTGCTTGATGACGCCGCAGACGCTGTCGGGAAACTCGGCCCGGTCGACGCGGTTCAGGATCACCTCGGCCACCGCGAACTGGCCGCGCACGCTTTCGCCACGGGCCTCGAAATACAGCGCCTCGGTCAGGCAGCGCCACGCGTTGCCGCCCTCGGGCTTGGGCAGGGAATCGAGGAAGGCGGTCGAGAACTCGATACCGTTGGGGGCGTCGCGGCCGTCTTCGCGCGGCGGCAGGTTCGCCAGCCGTTCGAGCCGGACAGCGCCGATCCGGCCCAACGCCGTCTTTTCGCGGGACAGAAGATCGGTCAGCCGGCTGTTCAGAACGACCCCGGGGTCGTTCGACTCGCTCAGCACTTCGTCGGCGATTGCCGCGCCGGATGTCGAGATGGCAGCAAGCAAAAATGCCGCCCGAACCAGACGCCAGATACCCATAAGACTTTTCCCCAGCTGTACCCGTAACGGGCACAATCCAACCTGAGCCGAGGGATAGTCTAAAAAACAATGGTGAGTCGAGTCTTGCCGACGCGGCTGATTGACCTACCACGCCAAAAGCAAGCGCAAAGATTTCACGTTATTGTTTTTTGCGAACCGTGCGGGTTATTGAATTTCAGTAGGTTAGCGGAATCCGCTAGGCCTTGGGGTGCAGCAGCGCCAGATGCGCCGCTGCCAGCCTTACGACAGGCACACGGAACGGCGAACAGGACACATAATCGAATCCCACGTCCCGGCAGAACGCGATTGATTCGGCGTTGCCCGCGTGTTCGCCGCAGATCGACAGCACGATATTCGGGTCCGTCGCGCGGGCCCTCTGGGCCCCGAGTTGCAAGAGTTCACCTACCCCGTCGGTGTCGAGCATGTGGAACGGATCCTCGCGGAACACGCCCTGATTGACATAGTCCGACATGAACCGCCCCGCGTCGTCGCGCGACAGGCCGTAGGTCATCTGCGTAAGGTCGTTGGTGCCGAAGGACATGAACGCCGCGTGCTGGGCGATCTCGTCGGCGCGCAGGCAGGCGCGCGGCGTCTCGCCCATCACGCCAAGGCGATAGTCGAACCCCTTGCCCTGCTCGTTCCGGACGGCGGCGGCGACGGCATCGATGCGGGTCTTGACCAGCTCGACCTCGCGGTTCGCGGACACCAGCGGGATCATGATCTCGGGCACGATCGGGTCGCCGTTGCGGCTGGCCTCGATGGTGGCCTCGAAAATGGCGCGGGCCTGCATCTCGTAGATCTCGGGCATCGCGATGCCCAGCCGCACGCCACGCATCCCCAGCATCGGGTTGAACTCTGTCAGTTGCTCCACCCGCCGGGTGATCTCGGCAATCGGAAGGTCCAGCGACTCTGCCAGCCCCCGCATCGAGCTGCGGTCGGTGGGCAGGAATTCGTGCAGCGGCGGGTCGAACAGGCGGATGCAGACCGGCAGGCCGTGCATGATTTCGAACAGTTCGACGAAGTCGGCGCGCTGCATCGGCAAAAGCTGCACCAGCGCCGCCTCGCGGTCCTTGGCGGACTTGGCGAAGATCATCTCGCGCATCACCGTCAGGCGGTCCTGCTCGAAGAACATGTGCTCGGTCCGGCACAGGCCGATCCCCTGCGCCGCGAAACTGCGGGCCAGCCGCGCGTCGGACGGCGTGTCGGCGTTGGCGCGGATGCCGATGTCGCGCACCTCGTCGGCCCAGCTAAGCAACGAACGGAAGCTGTCGTCCAACGCCGGCTCCAGCATCGGCACGGCGCCGGCCAGCACTTCGCCCGTGCCGCCGTCGATGGTGATCTCATCCCCTTCCGAGAACACCTTGCCCTCGGCGTTGGTCAGCGTCTTCGAGCGGTGGCTGATCGTCACCGAGGACGCGCCCACCACGCAGGGCAGACCCAGACCGCGGGCGATCACCGCGGCGTGGCTGGTCATGCCGCCGCGCTCTGTCAGGATGCCGTGGGCGGCGTGCATGCCGCGGATGTCCTCGGGCGCGGTCTCGCGCCGGACAAGGATGCAGGGCTCGTCCCGCGCCGCCGAGGCCTGCGCGGCGCTGGAGCTGAACACGATCTTGCCGCGCGCCGCGCCGGGGCTGGCCCCGATGCCACGGGCGGCCAGCACGCGCTTGGCGGTGGGGTCGATCTGCGGGTGCAGCACTTCGGTCAGCGCGCGGGGCGCGATCCGCAGCAGCGCATCGGACTGCGGGATGATGCCGTCATCGGCCAGCGCCACCGCGATCCGCACGGCGGCGCGACTGGACCGCTGAACGCGCAGGGCGTCGAGGATACGCAGCTTGCCGTCCTCGATGGTGAATTCCAGCTGCATCTCTTCGCGCAGCTTCTCGCGGCACAGCGCGCCATAGGTGCAAAGATCCTGAAACACCTCGGGCGCGATCTCTTCCAGCGAGGGGCCGCGGTCGTCACGGGTAAGATAGACCTGCCCCTTGCCGGGCTTCAGCGCGTCGCGGCTTTGGCTTTGACAGCGATAGCGGCCGGTGATCTGCGGCTCGCCGGTGGCGGGGTCGACGAACTGGATCACCCCTGCCCCGGACTCGCCTGGCCCGACGCCCAGCGCCATGCGCTGCACCACAAGCCCCAGCCCCGCGTCGGCGGGCGCGCCCTTGGCCTGACGCAACAGCCGCGCCGTGGTGCCGCCCCATGCCCGCGCCATCGAGCGCAGCACCTCGCCCAGTTGCGTCGCCGGGTCCTGCGGGAAGGGATCGTCGGTCTCGTCCTGATAGTTGTCGAGCGCGCGTTCCAGCGCCTTGCGGTTCACCTTCTCGGGCGGCTCGAACATATCCGGGTCCAACCGCGCGACGTGGACCGAGTAGGCTTGCACGAAGCGCAGGTACAGCGCCGTCGCCGCCGGTTCGCCCAGCGCCTCGGACAGTATCGCGTGGCGGTCCCAGTTCATGCCGATGTTCAGGATCGCGCCGGGGCCGCCCCAGTCGGGATCCTCGCTGGAGGGCCGCACGGACAACAGCGGGTCGGGGCCGAACTCGGACAGGATCGAGGTCATCGAGGGCAGATGCCCAGTGGCGATGCGCGTCACCGTCTCGAAGCTAAGCGCGACCGTCGTCGGAACCGGAAGGTTCAGACGGATCAGGCGTTGCAGGCATTTCGCCCGGCCACCGTGGGTGTGCACGCTGATCGGCGCGGTCGCGGTGATGTGGACGAAAGGCTTGAGGGTGACGATCTTCTGCACTGCGGTATCTCCGCTAGGTCGCGGCATGATAGCGTCCGCGCCCTTTCGAGCAACATTAAAGCATATAATCGCGGCGGACGCGTGGCATGTCGCCACCCCGGCCTTGGCGGGCCGGGGAAGACGTTCGTGTCAGCCGTCCAGCCGGGTCAGGTCCGCGACGCCAAGACAGGTCTGGCGGATGCGGCTGAGCAGGTTCAGGCGGTTGCGGCGCACGACCTCGTTGTCGGTGTTGACCTGCACCGCCTCGAAGAAAGCGTCGATCGGCGCGCGCAGCTGGGCCATCGCGGCCATCGCGGTCTCGAAATCCTCGGCCTGCATCGCGGGCTTGATCCGCGTGTCGGCATCGTCCAGCGCCGCGAACAAAGCCTTCTCGGCCGGGTCGTCGGCGAATTTCACGTCCGCGCCGAAGCTGTACTCGACCCCGTCCTTTTCCTCGGCCTGCGTGAGGATGTTGTTGGCCCGCTTGAAGCCCGCGACAAGGTTCGCCCCGTCGTCGGTCTTCAGGAACCCCGCCAGCGCGGTGGCGCGGTTGACCAGCAGCGCGAGGTCGTCGTTGCCGTCCATCGACAGGCAGGCGTCGATGACGTCGTGTGGGATACCCTCGTCACGCAGGTAAACCTTCAGGCGGTCGTGGAAGAAGGACAGGAGGTCGCCCGCATCCGCACCCGGATAGCCCTTGGCGAACACCTCGGTCAGGTTCAGGCGCAACTGGTTCGTCAACACCAGCCGGATCACGCCCAGCGCGGCGCGGCGGAGGGCGTAGGGGTCCTTCGACCCGGTGGGCTTTTCGTCGATCGCCCAGAAGCCGGTCAGCGTGTCGATCTTGTCGGCCAGCGCCACGGCGATGGACACTGGGCCCGTGGGCACCTCGTCCGAGGGGCCGAGCGGCTTGTAGTGCATCTCGCACGCCTCGGCGACGGGTTCGGGCAGCCCCGCGTGGGCGGCATAGTAGCGCCCCATGATGCCCTGAAGCTCGGGGAACTCGTAGACCATCTCGGACACGAGGTCGGCCTTGCAGATGCGCGCGGCCTCGTCCGCGAGGTCCGGCGAGGCGCCGACCATCGGCGCGATCTCGGACGCGAGCGCCGCGACGCGGGCCACCTTGTCGCCCACGGTGCCCAGCTTGGCGTGGAAGGTGACCGAAGACAGCCCCTCGGCCAGCCCGGTCATGCCCTGGCGTTCGACCGTGCGCAGGTCGTTTTCCCAGAAGAACTTGGCGTCCGACAGGCGGGCGGCCAGAACCTTCTGGTTGCCCGCAAGGATCGTCGCGCCCTCGTCGGCGGTCTCGATATTGGCCACGGTGACGAATTTCTCGATCCGGCCCGTCTTGGGATTGCGGACCGAGAAGAATTTCTGGTGCTCTTTCATCGAGGTTTGCAGAACCTCGGGCGGCAGGCCAAGGAAGGCCTCGCCGATGTCGCCCATCAGCACGACCGGCCATTCGACCAGCCCCGCGACCTCGGCCAGCAGGCCCTTGTCCTCGACGACTTCCAGCCCCAGCGCGAAGGCCGCGTTGTGGGCGTCGGTCCAGATGTGGTCGGCGCGCTCCTCGGCACGCAGGATCACCTTGGCGCGCTTTAGCTTTACCTCGTAATCCTCGAAAGAAGTTACGGAAAAGCGTTCCGGCCCCATGAATCGGTGACCGGCGGTGGTGTCGCCCGCCTTGATGCCGTCGACCTCCATCGGCACCACGCTTGCGCCGGACTCGTCGGTCATCAGGCACAGGATCGAATGCAGCGGACGTACCCAGCGCAGGCTGCCCGCGCCCCAGCGCATCGACTTGGGCCACGGGAAGTTGCGGATCGCGTTTTCCAGCACCTCGGCCACGATCTCGGCCGCGGGACGGCCGGGGCGTTCGATCACGGCGAAATAGACCTGCCCCTTTTTGTCGTCGCGCGCCTCAAGCTGGTCCTTGGTCAGCCCGGTCGAGCGCAGGAAGCCTTCCAGCGCCTTCTCGGGCGCGTCGGTGCGCGGGCCCTTGCGTTCCTCGCGCGTGGTGGGGCTTTCGGCCAGCAGACCCTCGAGCGTCAGCACCAGCCGACGCGGGGTCGAGAACGCGCCCGCATGGGCATAGGTCAGACCGGCCTCGACCAGCCCGTCGGTGACGAGGCGCTTGAGATCGTCCGCCGCGCGGGTCTGCATGCGGGCGGGGATTTCCTCCGAGAAGAGCTCTATCAGAAGGTCGGGCATGTCAGTCCTGGTATGTCTCGTTCAGCTGGTGCCAGGCGAAGGCGCGCCCGTCATCGAAGACGGCGACCACGCGGTCAACCCCGTCGTGTATGTTCTTCTCGCCCAGAAAGGCGATGGCGTCCCCGGCAATCAGCGCCTCGCCCACCTCGGCCGCGTCGAAGCAGTCGAACCAATCGGGCGCGTTCAGCGGGTCGGCGGCGTCGTAGACCACGAACTGTTCGGTCAACCCGGCGATCGAGCGCCCGGTCTCGAAACAGGCGCGGAACCGGATCGGAGAGCTGTCGCTGTCGATCGCCTGCAGCGCGTCGGTCAGGATCGGTTGCGGTTCCTGGCTGACGATGCCGGTCAGGCGGATGTCGACCGCTGCCGGGTCAAGCTGCACGTAAAAGGCATAGACCTGCAGGTAATAGATCGAGATGCCGGTGATGAGAGCCGCCAGCACGATCACGCCTCCTACCAGTTTTCCGTTCATGAATAGGCCTCCGGACGGGGTTGTCGGGTAGAACGAAAGGCCGTGGGGTGCAAGGGACTTCGGCAACAAACGCGGGCGTCCTGCCGGTTCCCGGCCCCTTCCATTCCCGATTGTCGCCCGCCCGCAAACGTGCCATTTCCCGCCCATGCGGACCGAGATCATCATCTCTACCTACAACGCGCCAAGGTTTCTGCACCTGACGCTGACGGGCATCTTCGGGCAGGATGTGCGGCCCGACAGCATCGCCATCGCGGACGACGGGTCCGGCCCCGAGACGGCGCAGGTGATCGAGGCGTTCCGCACGGCGCATCCCGAGCTTCCGGTGCGCCACGTCTGGCACGCGGACGACGGGTTCCGGAAGAACGTGATCCTGAACCGCGCGACCGAAAGTTCGGACGCCGATCACCTGATCTACACCGATGGCGACTGCCTGCTGGCCCCGGGCTTCGTGGCGCGGCACCGCGACCGCGTGCGGCCCGACCGGTTCTGCGGCGGCAGCCTGATCCGGCTGACCGACGCGGCGACGAAAGAGGTGACCGAGGGCGACGTGGCCACCGGCCGGGTGTTCCGGCAGGACTGGCTAAAGGCGCGCGGCACCTTTGACCGCACGACCACGTGGCTGAAAACAATGCCGTTTCCCCTGCCCGTTCAGTCGGCGCTGGACGCTGTGTATCCGATCCGGATCACGTGGATGGGCTCGAACGCCTCGGCCTTCCGCAGCGCGATCCTGTCGGTGAACGGCTTCGACGAGACGATGGCCTATGGCGGCGGCGACAAGGAATTCGGCATCCGCCTGTCGAACAGCGGCGTGAAAGGACGCCGGCTGCGGTTCACCGCGCCCGCCGTGCATCTGGATCACCCGCGCGGCTATCGCGACGCCGAGGCGATCCGGCGGCAGCGCGAGATGATCGGCAACGCCCGCAGCAGCGGCAAGACGTGGACCGAGCACGGCATTTTCCCCGGCCCGAAACCCGCCTGAGCGGTCAGCTTTCGCGCGGCGTGTCCACCGCCACGACGTAGCGCAGCGCCTCGGCGAACTGAAAGCGGTCGCCCTGCTCGTCGGTCTGCGCCGGTCCGCCGAACGCCTTCCAGCCCTTGTCGAACACAAGCTGGATCTTCAGCGCGTGGCCCATCACCCGGTCGATGAACCCGCCCGAAACCGGCAGGAACAGCACCACCCATTCGGCGCGGTCTTCTTCGAGGTAAAGCTTGGCGAAAGGCCCAAGCCCCGCGTGCCGGCCGGGCAGCGTCGAACGGTCGAACAGAACGACATGGGTCGTCAGCCCCGACAGCCTGTCGTCGCCCCCGGCGAAGAACCCCTCGGACACGCCGGTGCAGCGGGCGGCGAAGATCGCCGTGTCGGTGCCTTGCAGGTTCGGCTGGCCGGGAAACCCGACGCCGTATTGCGGCGCCGAGCGGGTCAGGTACTCGATACTGTCCTCACGCAGCATCGTCGGCCACGTATCCGCCGGCGGTCGTCTGCACGAAGGCGTCGGCGCATTGCTTGGCCAGCGCGCGCACGCGGCCGATGTAGGCCTGCCGCTCGGTGACCGAGATCACGCCACGCGCGTCCAGCAGGTTGAACAGGTGCGAGGCCTTGATGCAGAAGTCATAGGCCGGGTGCACCATGATGATGCGCTTGCCGGTCTTCGGGTCCTCGGCGGGCTCGTTCAGGATGCGGGCGCATTCGGCCTCGGCCTCTTCGAACTGTTTCAGCAGGATGTCGGTGTTCGCCGCGTCGAAGTTGAAGCGCGAATACTCTTCCTCGGTCTGCTTGAACACGTCGCCGTAGGTCAGCGCGATGGGCGTCTGCGGGTCGTTGAACGGCATTTCCATCACGTGATCGATGCCAAGAACGTACATCGCCAGACGCTCCAGCCCATAGGTCAGTTCGCCCGAAACGGGGTGGCAGTCGTGGCCCCCGACCTGCTGGAAATAGGTGAACTGCGACACTTCCATGCCGTCGCACCAGACTTCCCAGCCAAGCCCCCACGCACCCAGCGTCGGGCTTTCCCAGTCGTCCTCGACGAAGCGGATGTCGTGCAGCGCCATGTCGATGCCGATCGCTTCCAGCGAGCCGAGATACAGCGCCTGCAGATCGGGCGGCGACGGTTTGATGATCACCTGATACTGGTAGTAGTGCTGCAGCCGGTTCGGGTTCTCGCCATAGCGCCCGTCGGTCGGACGGCGCGAGGGCTGGACATAGGCCGCCGCCCACGGACGGGTGCCGAGGCTGCGCAGCGTGGTGGCCGGGTGGAAGGTGCCCGCGCCCACTTCCATGTCGTAGGGCTGCAGCACGGCGCAGCCGGCCTTGGCCCAGTAGCTCTGGAGCCGCAGGATGATCTCCTGGAAACTCTTCGGCGCGTCGCCCATCGGTCCGTCCTGACATGTTCGTGAAAAATCGCGTTCTCAATAGGCAACAGCATGGACAGGGTCAATCAACCTTCGCTACCGCGATATTGACCTTCGTACAGTTCACGCTTTGAAAGGGTGCGATCAACGTGCCGTGCCAGAAACCCAAGGAAATCGTACCGATGCCAAAGGCCTTTTCCGCGCTTTATTCACTAGTTTTCATTCTTTGGGCCGGACTTGCTTCCGCTCAGGGGACCTTTATCCAGCTCGAGGCACGGCCCGATCTGAACTCGGCCACGCAGGCCGCACGCACCTATGCGGCGAACCTGACCGAGGTGAACGGCTTCCGCATGGCAAGCGGCTGGTACGGCATCGCGCTTGGACCCTACACCGCCGAACAGGCGATTCAGGCGCTGGCGCAGCTGCGCGCGCAGGGCGCCATTCCGCCCGACAGCTTCCTGACGCAGGCCGATGCCTACACGCAGCAGTTCTACCCCGTCGGCGCCAACGCGCTGGCGCCGGTCGAGGACGCTGACGACGCCACCCAGACGCAGGCGCAGGGCCAGACGCAGGCGGATGACACCCCGCCCGCGACCGCGACCGAGCCCGAACTTGTGGCCGAACCGGAACCCGAGCCCGAACCGGAAATCGTTGCGGCCCCCGAGCCCGAGCCCGCGCCGGAACCGGCGCCGGAGCCCGAAGAGGTCGTCGACACCGAGACCCAGCAGGAAGCCTATCGCAACGAGGCCGCGCTGAGCGTCGACGAGAAGATGGAACTGCAGCGCGCGCTTCAGTGGTACGGATTCTACGCTGGCGCAATCGACGCCGCCTTCGGCCCCGGCACCCGCCGCTCGATGGCTGCGTGGCAAGAGTCCGAGGGCCTGACCCCGACCGGCGTGCTGACCACCATGCAGCGCGAGGAACTCGTGGGCAGCTACCAGTCGATCCTGTCGTCGCTGGGCCTTGGCCTGCGCATGGACGAGACTGCCGGCATCGAGATGACCATGCCGCTGGCGATGGTGCGGTTCGACCGCTACGAGCCGCCCTTCGCGCATTACGACTCGATCAACGACAGCGGCGTCCGCATCCTGCTGATCAGCCAGACCGGCACCGAATCCACGCTGCTGGGCCTGTATGACATCATGCAGACGCTAGAGATCGTCCCCGTCGAGGGCGAGCGCAACCGCACCGCCAACAGCTTCACGCTGACGGGCGAGAACAACCGCATCAAGTCCTACACCTACGCGGTGCTGACCGGCGGCACGGTGAAAGGCTTCACCCTGATCTGGCCCGCGGGCGAAGACCGCCGCTTTGACGTGGCGCTGCGCGCGATGCGCGACAGCTTCCGCTCGGTGCCGGGCGCGGTGCTGCCCGACGCCATCGGCGACGCCGCGCTGGAACAGTCGGTCGACCTGATCTCGGGCCTGAAGATCCGCCGCCCCACCAGCTCGCGGTCGGGCTTCTACGTCGACCGCAACGGCATGGTGCTGACCACCACCGAGGCGGTGGCGGGCTGCGGCCGGATCACGCTGGACGAGGTCTATACCGCCGACGTGGTGGCCGAGGATGCCGGACTGGGCATCGCGCTGCTGAAACCCGCGGACCGGCTGGCGCCGCAGGACTTCGCCAAGTTCCAGTCCTCGCCGGTCCGGCTTCAGTCCGAGATCGCTGTCTCGGGCTACAGCTACGAAGGCCTGCTGAGCGCGCCGACCCTGACCTATGGCACCTTCGCCGATGCGCAGGGGCTGAACGGCGAGCCCGACCGCAACCGCCTTTCGCTGGACGCAAGCGCCGGTGACGCGGGCGGTCCGGTGCTGGACAACACCGGCTCGGTCGTGGGGATGCTGCTGCCCGCGTCGAACCCGGAAGGCAAACGCCTGCCCGAGGATGTGACCTTCACCGCCGCAGGCACCACGCTGGCAGAGTTCCTGTCGAACAACGGCGTGTCGCCCGCGGCCTCGACGGACGGCGTCCCGCTGTCGGGCGAAGACCTTGCGGCCTACGCGGCCAAGGTCACCGTGCTGGTCAGCTGCTGGCCGTAAGCCGGACTGCAGGTTCAGTCATGCAAACAGCGCGGCCCCCTCGAAAGCGGGGGCCGTTGCATTTCAGCCCGGCTTGCGTTCGCGCGGATGCGGACGTGCCGGGCTTTCCTTCAGCAGACCGCCCACGCCCATCGCTGCGATGTCGCCGTCGCTGACCTCTAGCCCGCAGGCCACCCGTTCCAGCACCCAGTCGGCCCCGTTCAGCGCCGGAGACCGGGCGCAGCCCGGCAGGCCGATCACGGGTCGACCGCCCTGCGCGCCGAGGAACAGCAGGTTGCCGGGATCGACCGGCATTCCGAAGCGCGTGACCTCTCCTCCCGCCGCGCGCACCGCTTCGGGGGCGACATCATGCGGGTCCGAAGTGGCCGAGGCCGTAAGGATCATCACCAGATCGCCCTCTGCCGCCGCCACCGCATCGGCCAGAGGCGCGGTGCGGTGCGGCACGGTGCGGGTCGCGATCAGGTCCATGCCCAGCGCCTCGAGCCGGGCGCGCATGGCGTCCTCGCCCTTGCCGGCCCCTGCCCCGATGTCGGTCTGGATCAGCGTCGCGGTCTTCAGCGTCACTGGTCGCAGGCGCATCGCATTGCGGATCGCCTCTTCCGCCGCAGCGACCGAGGTCTCGGCCACGCCGTAGGCGATGATCTTCACCGTCGCCACCATTGTGCGGTCGCCGCAACGGGCGAAGGGCGGCAGTGTCGCCACGGTGATCAGCGGGTCGACGCGGTTTGCGGCCTCCAGACGGGCGACATCCAGCTCCAGCACACCGGGCACGGTGGCATACAGGTTCACCCGCCCGGTGCTGGCCTTCGTCATCCGCAGGTGGACCGCCTTCGGGTCCGGCACCATGGCGTCGGCGATCCGTTGCGCCGCCGGATCCTCGGCCAGATCCCCGGCATCGAGCCGCGCGACAATGACCTCGGTCAGCCCGGCTTCGCGCATCGCGCCGATGTCGGCGTCTTCCAGCACCCGGCCCTTGCGCAGCTTGCGCTTGCCCAGCTGCAACGAGTGCGCCAGCACCGCGCCGCCCGCGTCATCAAGGCTGACGGGTCCGAACCTCATGCGCCCTTCCGCAGCACCTGCGTGATCTGGGCCATCACGGAAATCGCGATCTCGGCGGGCGACATCGCCCCGATATCCAGACCCACCGGCGCGTGGATTTTCCCGATCTCGTCGGCGGTGAAGCCCGCTTCTTCCAGCCGCGCCACGCGCTTGGCGTGGGTCCGCTTCGAGCCGAGGCTGCCGAGGTAGAACACATCCGACTTCAGCGCGGCGATGATGGCCGGGTCGTCGATTTTCGGATCATGCGTCAGCGTCACCACCGCCGTCCGCGCGTCAAGGCCATAGGCGGCCAGCGCTTCGTCGGGCCAGTCGTGGCTGATGGTCTCCTCGGGGAAGCGGCTTTCCGAGGCGAAGGCCTCGCGCGGGTCGACGAGAAACGGGTCGTATCCGGCCAGCCGCGCCATCTGAAGCAGCGGCTGCGAGATGTGCACCGCACCCACCACGGCCATCCGCAGCGGCGGATTGTGGATCGCGACGAAGGTGGCGCCGTCTTCCTCGAACCCCGAGCGGTCCATGCGGAAGCGGTCGGGGAACTCGGACGGCGTCGCGGTGCGGCGCGACCAGTCCGCGGTATCGACCACATGCGCGATTGGCTTGCGCTTGGCGCGGGCGGCGACGAGATCGGCCAGCACGTCCTCGGGCAGGCCCTTGTCCGACCCCACCGGCTGCACCATCACACGGATCTGCCCGCCGCAGGCAAGGCCCACGGCGAAGGCTTCGTCGTCGCTGACGCCGAATTCGAGGATCTTCGAGGCGCCGCTGTCCAGCGCATCGAACGCCTCGGCCACCACCGCGCCCTCGACGCAGCCGCCCGAGACCGAGCCCATCAACTCGCCCTCGCCCGACACGGCCAGCAACGCGCCCACCGGACGCGGAGCCGAACCCCAGGTCTGCACGACGGTCGCAATCACCGCACCCTTGCCGGCGAGGTGCCAGTCCAGCGCGATCTCGGGGATATCGTCGAAACCCTTTTGCATGGGACCACCTCCTGTCGGGGGCAATATGGGGCCGGCGGCGGGGCTTCGCCATAGGAAAACCGGTGCGCCTGCGCAGAGTGGCCGGTGCGGCCCGGCAACGACAAAGGGCGCGCCCCGCGAAGGGCGCGCCCATGATCTTCTAAGTATGCCTCAGCCGGTCAGGCCGATCAGCGCACCGCGGCAGCCTGCAGCAGCGGCGTGATCCGGCGGACCGCAGCGCGGCGGTTGGCGCGTTCCGCGTCGCCGGTCGGGACCAGCAGGAACTCTTCGCCATAGCCCTGAACCACCATGTTTTCCGGCGGCACGTCGAAATATTCCGACAGGGCGAGCGCCACGCTTTCCGCGCGACGGTCGGACAGCGCGAGGTTCATCGCGTCATTGCCGACCGCGTCGGTGTGGCCTTCGATCAGGAACAGCTCGTCCGGGTTCTCAGAGATGAACTCGGCCATCGCCTTGCCCAGCTCGTAAAGGCTTTCCGCCTCTTCCGGACGGATCGCCGCCGAGCCGCTTTCGAAGTTGATGGCGTCGACGTTGATCTCGGGCATCAGCTCGCGCACCTGCTCGATGTTACGCACCTGACCCAGCGTGAAGGTCCGGTCCAGATCGGCCCGGCGTTCCGCTTCCAAAGCGGCCCGCAGCGCGGCGTCGTTGTCGACCGAGACTTCCTGCCGCGGCGCGGGCTGCGGAAGGTCGCTCAGGCGCACCGGCTGGCTTTCGACCGTGTCATCGAACAGGATCACCTCGCGGCCATCCGGCAGCAGGCGCGTCCGGCGCAGCACGGTACCATCGGCGGCCGACACCGTTACCACCTGCACGCCATTCTGACGCGTGACCGTGGTGCGGGTCGAGCCGTCGCGGAAGGTCTCGGTGCGAACGTCGGCACCGGGGCGGCGCAACAGTTCGTCATCGTCCTTCAGAACGTAATAGCTGCCGTCCTGCCGCTGCACGACCACGCGGTCGCCGGTGTTTTCGACAACTTCGTCGTTCTGGCCGATCAGCTGGTCGAGCACCACGAGGCCGGCAGCGCCCAGCGCGAACTTCTCGAAGTTCGACAGACCGCCACGGTCGTCGTCATCGTCGTTCGACGCGGCAGGCGCCGCTTCGGGGGCCTCGGCAAAGTCCTCGTCGCTGGACCGCGCGTCTTCCTCGGTCACCGTGGTTTCGGTGGTCTCGACGGCTTCCGAGTCCTCCTCCGACGCAGCGGCGGCAGCCGCCGGGCGACCGTTGTTGCCATCGGCGATGACATCTTCCGCGGCTTGGTCGGCGTCGGCGGGCGTCTCTTCGGCGACCTCTTCCTCGGCGGCTTCCGGTTCCGCCGGCGCTTCGGTCACCTCGGCCTCGGCCTCGGCCTCAGCTTCGACCTCGGCGTCGCCACCAAGGTCCTCGGCCAGCGTCTCCGGCGTCACTTCCTCGGGCGTTTCCGCAACCTCTGCCTCGGGGGCTTCGGGGGCAGCTTCCGGTGCCGGGGTCTCTTCCTCGGCAACTTCTTCCTGCGCGGCCTCGGGTTCGGCGGGCACTTCGGTCACTTCCGCTTCCGCTTCCGCTTCGGCTTCGACCTCGGCGTCACCGCCAAGATCCTCTGCCAGCGACTCCGGCGTCACCTCTTCAGGCGCCGCTTCCGTCTCGGGCGTTTCCGCCACTTCCGGCTCGGCAGGCTGCTCTGCCGGGGCTTCCTCGACGACCTCTTCCGCAGGTTCCTCGGTCGGCGCAGGTTGTTCTTCGGCGGCGGCCGCGTTCTCGTCGACCGGCTCTTCCGGCGCGGCCTCGGCCTGTTCGGGTGCCTCCGCGGCGGCGTCCGCTTCGCCAGCGGCCTCTGCGGCGGCGTCCGAGTTGCCCTCGGTCACGCGCAGCTTGCCGTTCGCGCGCAGGCAGACCTGCCCGTTCGCCACAAGCTCGGGCACGTCGCCAATAGAGACATTGCCGCCCAGCAGATCGGGCGTGACTTCGGACAGGGCAATGCCCGCGCCGTCGCCTTTACAGGCGGGGATCGTTTGCGCTGCGGCCAGTTGCGGGCCTGCAGCAAAAAGGGTGATCAGCGCCGTGGAAGCGCCGAGTTTCTTAAGTGGATGCGTCATCTTTTGCCTTTCTCCGTTTGAGACGGGGACGGCGCATTGCGGGGTCCTGTTAAGGTACTCCGCCCCGTTGGCGCCCCAACGCGGCGCTGATCGGAACGGTTCCAAACACAGCGCTCACCCTGCGGAGAGCAGCGAAATGGCGCGTGTTTTCTCTCCGGCATCGCGGGAATCCGCCAATGCCGTGGCAAGTCCCTGCAAAGATGCAATATTGTGTCCAGCCCGGAAACTATCCACATGGGGCAGCATCGCCCGTATCCCCTGAGCACGGGGCGCGAAGCCCTCCCAGCGCAGCAAGGGGTTCAGCCAGATGACGCGGCGGGCGGACAAATGCAGCCGCTCCATCTCGCGCGAAAGGCGGTCCGGGTCGCCGCGTTCCAGCCCGTCGGTGATGACCAGCACCACCGCACCCTGCCCCAGCACACGGCGGCCCCAGTCGCGGTTGAAGTCGTGCAGGCAGTCGCCGATCCGCGTGCCCCCTTCCCAGTCCTGTGCCTCGGCCCCGGCGGCGGCGAGCGCGGCGTCGACGTCTCGGGTGGCAAGGTGGCGGGTGATGTTCGTCAGGCGCGTGCCGAAGGTGAAGGCGTGAACCCTGGCCCAGCCCGCGCCCTTGTGGTTCGACACCGCGTGCAGAAAGTGCAGCGCGGCGCGGGAATATTGCGACATCGACCCGGAGATGTCGCAAAGCACGACAAGGTTCGGCCAGCGCAGGCGACGGTTTTTCCGTGCAAAGTCATGCACCTCTCCGCCGTTCTTCAAAGCCGCGCGCATCGTTGCGCGCCAGTCGGCGCGGGTGCCGCGCGGATCGGCCACGGTGCGGCGCGACCGGATCGGGTTCACCGGCAGCGTCATCCGCGCCAGCATCCGCTTCGCCTCGGCCATCTCGGCGGTGGTCATCTGCTCGAAATCCAGCGTCCGCAGCCGTTCCTCGCCAGAGGCCGTCTGCGAAGCGTCGATCCGGATCTCGTCGTCGCCGCCCTCGCCCTCGGGCTGGTCCGGCAGATCGCGGTCGACCCCGTCCAGCAGCGCCTCTGCCGCGCGGCGTTCGGCGGCCTTGGCGCCCCGGTCTTCCTGCACCCCGCGGATTGCCGGAAGCATCATCGCCATCATGTGTTCCATGTAGCGGGGATCGCGCCAGTACAGCCGGAACACCTGCGCGAAAACCGCCCGATGCTCGGGGCGCGACACGAAACAGGCGTGCAGCGTCCAGAAGAAATCGGCGCGCTCGGTGAACCCCGCGGCCTCGACCGCGCGGATCGCGTCCAGCGTCCGTCCAGGCCCCACCGGCAGCCCCGCCTTGCGCAGCGCGCGGGCGAACCAGACGATGTTGTGCGTCAGCTTGCCGTCTTCGGGGATATCGAGAGGGATCTGTTCCGCCATTCAGCCCCCCTGACCGGATCGGACCAGACAGGTCATCAGGCCGGCGCCAGCCCCGCGCGCACCTCGTCCAGCAGCCGCTTCGCCTCGCCGCCCTGAATGCGCTGGATGTCGTCCTGATACTTCAGGATCGCGCCGATGGTATCCGCGATCACCTCGGGCGACAGCGCGATCACGTCCAGCGCCAGCAGGCATTTCGCCCAGTCGATCGTCTCTGCCACGCCGGGCTTCTTGAACAGGTCCTCGGTGCGCAGCCGCTGCACGAAGGCCACCACCTCGCGGCTCAGCGCCTCGGCGGCCTCGGGGGCGCGTGCGCTCAGGATCTCGATCTCGCGGTCGAAGGTGGGATAGTCGACCCAGTGATACAGGCAGCGCCGCTTCAGCGCGTCATGCACCTCGCGCGTGCGGTTCGAGGTCAACACGACAATCGGCGGCTCCGGAGCCTTCACGGTGCCAAGTTCCGGGATCGTCACCTGAAAGTCGGACAGCGCTTCCAGCAGGAAGGCCTCGAAGGGTTCGTCGGTGCGGTCCAACTCGTCGATGAGCAACACCGGAGCCCCGCCCGCCTGTGGCCGCATCGCCTGCAACAGCGGGCGTTCGATCAGGAATTCGTCGGAAAACAGCTCGTCCTGCAGCATGTCGCGGTCCATGCCGCCGCCCGCCTCTGCCGCGCGGATCGCCACCATCTGCGCTGCGAAGTTCCATTCGTAGACGGCCGAGGATGCATCCAGCCCCTCGTAGCATTGCAGCCGGATCAGCCGCCGCCCCAGCGCGGCGGCCAGCGCCTTGGCGATCTCGGTCTTGCCGACGCCCGCCTCGCCCTCGAGAAACAGGGGACGCCCCAGCCGCAGCGCAAGGAACACCACCGTGGCCAGCGGCCGCCCGCAGACATAGCCCTGTCCGGCCAGCAGCGCCTGGACCGCTTCGATCCCCTCCACCTGATCCGTCACATGCGCCTCCTCTCGCCCGTGAAGTCCTCGCGGAGCCCCATGGGGACACGCGGGCGGGCAAGGGTCAAGGGCGTCTTGTCCCCGCGCGAAATCCGTGGCTTACGAGGGGCCATGTCCGCGCTTACCCCCGCCCGTCTCCGCACTCTGGTCATCGCCGCCCTCGGCGCGGTGGTCTTCGTGGTGCTGGGCCTGCCGCTGCCGCTTCTGCTGGGCCCGATGCTGGGCTGCCTGCTGGCGGCGCTGGGGGGCTTGCAGCTTCAGGGCATGGGCACGCTGGGCGTCGCGATGCGGACGCTTCTGGGCGTGGCCATCGGCGCTTCGATCACCCCGGAACTGGTACGAGAGCTGCCGGGCTATGCGCCAACGCTGGCGATGATCCCGGTGTTCATCCTCGTGATCGGCGGCATCGGCTATCCGTTCTTCCGCAAGGTGATGAAGTTCGACCACCCGACCGCCTTCTACTCGGCGATGCCGGGCGGGTTGCAGGACATGCTGATCTTCGGGCAGGAAGCGGGCGGCGACGTGCGCGCCATGTCGCTGGTGCATGCGACGCGGGTGCTGGTGATCGTCACCGTCGCGCCGTTCCTGCTGACCCTGTGGTACGATCTGGACCTCACCGCGCCGCCGGGCATCCACGCGAATGAACTGCCCGCCTACGAGATCGTGCTGATGATCGCCGCCGGTCTGGCCGGGTGGAAGATCGCCGAGCGCATCAAGCTGTTCGGCGCCTCGATCATCGGCCCGATGCTGCTGACCGCCGCGCTGTCGCTCAGCGGCGTGATCCAGCACCGCCCGCCCGCCGAACTGATCTGGGCGGCGCAGTTCTTCATCGGCCTCAGCGTCGGCGCGAACTACACCGGGATCACCGGGCGCGAGATCCGGGTGGACGTGGGCGCGGGGCTTGCGTTCTCGCTGATGTTGGCGGTGATCAGCCTTGTGTTCATCGAGGCGGTGCTGTGGGTCACCGACGCCCCCGCGCTGGACGTGATGCTGTCGTTCCTGCCCGGCGGTCAGGGGGAAATGGTCGTGGTCGCGCTTGTCTCGGGCGCCGACCTCGCCTTTGTGATCACCCATCACCTGACGCGGGTCGCCGTGGTGGTGACGCTTGCGCCGCTTGCCGCGCGCTGGCTGGGCCGCTAGCGGCTGCGATTGCCCCCGCCCCGCCGCTGGCGTATCACCATAGCCAAGCACGCAAGGGAGAGAGACATGAACGTCGCCGCGCCGATTTCCGCCAAGGACGCCCCGGACATGAGCCGCTTCGACTGGGAGGATCCCTTCCTGCTGGAAGACCAGCTGACCGAGGACGAGCGCATGCTGCGCGACGCTGCCCGCGCCTTCGCCCAGTCCGAACTTCAGCCCCGCGTCGTCGACGCCTACCGCGAGGAAACGGTAGAGCCCCGGATCTTCCGCCTGATGGGCGAGGCCGGTCTGCTGGGCGTCACCATCCCCGAGGAATACGGCGGGCTTGGCGCGGGCTACGTGACCTACGGCCTGATCGGGCGCGAGATCGAGCGGGTCGACAGCGGCTATCGCTCGATGATGTCGGTGCAGTCCAGCCTCGTGATGTACCCGATATATGCCTACGGCTCCGAAGAGCAGCGGCAGAAATACCTCCCCGGCCTCGCCAGCGGCGCGCTGATCGGCTGCTTCGGCCTGACCGAGCCCGATGCGGGGTCAGACCCCGCCGGGATGAAGACCGTCGCGAAGAAGACCGCCGACGGCTACGTGCTGAACGGCGCGAAGATGTGGATCTCGAACGCACCGGTCGCGGATGTCTTCGTGGTCTGGGCCAAGTCCGAGGCGCATGGCGGCAAGATCCGCGGATTCGTGCTGGAGAAGGGCATGGACGGCCTCTCTGCTCCGAAGATCGGCGGCAAGCTGTCGCTGCGGGCCAGCGTCACCGGCGAGATCGTGATGAAGGACGTCGCGATCTCCGAGGACGCGCTGCTGCCCAACGTCGAAGGGCTGAAAGGCCCGTTCGGCTGTCTGAACCGCGCGCGCTACGGCATCTCGTGGGGCGTTCTGGGCGCCGCCGAGTTCTGCTGGCACGCGGCGCGGCAATACGGCCTCGACCGCAAGCAGTTCGACCGCCCGATCGCGCAGACGCAGCTGTTTCAGAAAAAGCTCGCCGACATGCAGACCGAGATCACGCTGGGCCTGCAGGGCTCGCTGCGGGTGGGCCGCCTGATGGAGGAAGGCCGCGCCGCGCCCGAGATGATCTCGCTGATGAAACGCAACAACTGCGGCAAGGCGCTCGACATCGCGCGGATGGCGCGGGACATGCACGGCGGCAACGGCATCTCGGAGGAATTCCAGGTGATGCGCCACATGGTGAACCTGGAAACGGTGAACACCTACGAAGGCACCCACGACGTCCACGCCCTGATCCTCGGCCGCGCACAGACCGGACTGCAGGCGTTCTTCTGAAGGGCACGACGCCCCCGCTTGCTTCTACTCTTTCCAAATACCTCGGGGGAGTCGCGCAGCGACGGGGGCAGCGCCCCCTCTTCGTGACGTAAATAGACCAGCGCTGCCCGCCCTACAGCGGGCGGACCCCTATTCCAGCCGCCCGATCAGAACAGCGACCCCTGTTCCGGCTTCTCCTCGGGTCCTTTGCGCTTCGCCGGCTTCCCTCCGCCGCCGATCGCCAGACGTCCGTCGGCGAACTCGATCTCAAGACCCGACGCCGCCTCGGCCTCGGCCTTGCGGGTGACCACGCCCGCCTCGCCGCGCACCACTGCGTAGCCGCGTTTCAGGGTCTCGCGGTAGCCAAGGCTTTGCCGCAGCCGTTCCAGCGCCTCCAACCGGGCGGCCCAGCCCGCCACCTGCGCGCTGCCTGCCGCGGACAGGCGCCGCACGGTGCGGGTGAACAGGTCGTTTTGGCGGGCAAGGTCGCGGTCCAGCACCGAGCCACGCAGCCGCGCCGCGACAGTGCGATAGCCGCGGTCCTTGTCACGCCGCAGCCGGTCCAGCGCGGGGCCCAGCCGCGCGGCAAGCCGGTCGGTGTCGGCCTTCCGTTGCGCGACCGAGCGGCGCAGCACGGCGGGGCGCAGGTGCACCGCCGCCTCGTTCAGGCGGCCCCGGCGGCGTTCGACCAGCGCGGTCAGCGCGCGGGGCAGCCCGGCGGTGGCATAGTCCAGCCGCTGCCGCGCCTGCCCCACCAGCGCCTCGGGCCGCGGCAGCGCGCGGCTGACGTCGGCCAGACGCTGGCGGCGGCGGGCGACGGCCTCGGCCATGGCCCGGTCCAGACGCGCCTCTTGCTGTGACAGCCACGCCTGCAATTCCATCCGCACCGGCACCGCGATCTCGGCGGCGGCGGTCGGCGTCGGCGCGCGGCGGTCCGAGACATAGTCGATCAGCGTCGTATCGGTCTCGTGTCCCACCGCCGAGATCAGCGGGATCTCGGACGCGGCGGCGGCGCGGGCGACGATTTCCTCGTTGAAGCCCCACAGGTCCTCGATCGAGCCGCCGCCCCGCGCGACGATCAGCAGGTCGGGACGCGGCAGCGCGCCGCCGGGGGTCAGGCGGTTGAAGCCTTCGATGGCGCGCGCGACCTCGGGGGCGCAGCGGTCGCCCTGCACGGCGACGGGCCAGATCAGCACCTTGCGCGGAAAGCGGTCACGCAGGCGGTGCAGGATGTCGCGGATCACCGCGCCCGAGGGCGAGGTCACCACGCCGATCACTTCGGGCAGGTACGGCAGCGGACGCTTGCGCGCGTCGTCGAACAGCCCCTCGGCGGCCAGCGCCTTCTTGCGCTTCTCCAGCATCGCCATCAGCGCGCCGACGCCGGCCGGGCGGATTTCTTCCACTGTAAGCTGATACTTGGACTGCGACCCGAAGGTGGTCAGCCGGCCGGTCGCGACCACTTCCATGCCTTCCTCGGGCTTCACGGTCAGGCGCGCGACCTGCCCTTTCCATGCGACCGAGGCCAGCACGCTGCGGTCGTCCTTGATGTCGAAATACAGGTGCCCCGAGCGGGCGACGAAGACGCGGCCCACCTCGCCCTTGACCCGGACGCGGCCGAATTCGCCTTCCAGAACACGTTTCACCGCCCCGGAGATTTCCGAGACGGTGTACTCGTGGGCGTTCTCGCCCGGGACGGGATCGTCGATCAGATCGGACATGGGCGGACCATGCCCGATCCGATGGCGAAGGGGAAGGTCAGGCCGCCTCGCGGATGTGCCGACCCTCGGTCACCTCTTCGACGATCTTGGCGCAGAACGCGTCAAGGTCGCCGGGGTTGCGGCTGGTGACGATACCGTTGTCGGCCACGACCTCGGCATCGGTCCAGCGGGCGCCCGCGTTCTCGACGTCGGTGCGCACCGAGGGGTACGAGGTCATCTCGCGGCCCCGCGCGATGCCCGCCTCGATCAGCAGCCACGGCGCGTGGCAGATCGCGGCGATGACCTTGCCGTCGTCGTGGAAGGCGCGGATGAAGTTCAGCGCGCTTTCCTCGACCCGCAGCAGGTCGGGGTTGATCTGACCGCCGGGCAGAACCAGCGCGTCGTAGTTGGCGGCAAGCGTTTCCGACAGCGTGCGGTCGACCTTGACGGCGCGGCCCCAGTTGTCGGTATCCCAGCCGGTGATCTCGCCCGGTTTCAGCGAGATGATGTCGATTTCGGCCCCTTCCTCGCGCAGCTTGGCGTGGGGCACTTCAAGTTCCGACTGCTCGAAGCCGTCGGTTGCCAGAATGGCGATCTTCTTTCCGGTCAGCGTGGACATGATCTATCCTCCTGTCTTGCTGTGTTGCCATCCCAACGAGACGCCCCGGGGCGTTGTTCCATCACCTTGTCACCAAGCGCCGGTCCGCCTATTGAGCCGCCACGGCAGCATGGGCGGCAGCAAGGGGCGGCAGTATGAACATCCTCATTCTCGGTGGCGGCGGGCGCGAGCACAGCCTTGCCTGGGCAGCGATGCAGAACCCGAAATGCGACCGGCTGATCGTCGCGCCGGGCAATGCCGGGATCGCCGACATCGCGGAATGCGCCGCGCTCGACATCCTCGACGGCGGCGCGGTGGTGGACTTCGCGCAGGCCAACTCTATCGACTTCGTGATCGTCGGCCCCGAGGCGCCGCTGGCCGCCGGAGTGGCGGACGACCTGCGCGCGGCGGGCTACCTTGTGTTCGGTCCGTCGAAGGCGGCGGCCGAACTGGAGGCCTCGAAGCGGTTCACCAAGGAAATCTGCGACGCCTGCGGTGCGCCGACCGCCGGCTGGGCCCGGTTCACCGAAGCCGAACCCGCCAAGGCCTATATCCGCGAACAGGGCGCGCCCATCGTCGTCAAGGCCGACGGGCTGGCCGCCGGCAAGGGCGTCATCGTCGCGATGACCGAGGCCGAGGCGCTGGACGCCATCGACGAGATGTTCGGCGGCGCTTTCGGCGCGGCCGGCGCCGAGGTGGTGATCGAGGAATTCATGGACGGCGAGGAAGCGTCCTATTTCGTGCTGTGCGACGGCGAGAACGTCCTGCCCGTCGGCACCGCTCAGGACCACAAGCGCGTCGGCGACGGCGACACCGGCCCCAATACCGGTGGCATGGGCGCCTATTCTCCCGCACCGGTGCTGTCGGACGCGGTGGCGCAGCGCGCGCTGGACGAGATCGTGAAGCCCACCGTGGCCGAGATGGCCCGGCGCGGCACCCCCTATCAGGGCGTGCTGTACGTGGGCCTGATGATCAAGGACGGCGCGCCCCGGCTGGTGGAATACAACGTCCGCTTCGGCGACCCGGAATGTCAGGTGCTGATGCTGCGGCTGGGCGCGCAGGCGCTGGACCTGATGCACGCCTGCGCCGAGGGACGGCTGGGCGAAGCGCTGGCAAACTGGGCCGACGACTACGCGATGACGGTGGTGATGGCTGCGAACGGCTATCCCGGCAGTTACGAAAAAGGCACGCCGATCAAGGGGCTGGACGCGCTGCCCGAGGACAGCTTCAACATGGTGTTCCATGCCGGCACCGCCGAGAAAGACGGCGGGATCGTCGCCACCGGCGGGCGGGTGCTGAACGTTACCGCGCGCGGCGCGACGCTGGCCGAGGCACGGGACCGTGCCTATGCGATGGTCGACAAGATCGACTGGCCGGACGGGTTCTGCCGCCGCGATATCGGCTGGCGCGCGCTGGACTGACGCCGCCTCAGCGGCAGGCCATCGCCGCCGCCATGGCGTCGGGTGCATAGCGCCCGAGGGTCCGGGCGGTCAGCGCGCCGCCCTCCAGCCGTGTCGCCACAAGCGCGGACCAGTCGCCGCTGGCCGTGATCATCTCGGGACCGTCGCCGCAGTCGCGGATGCCGCCCGAGATGTGATCCTCGCCGATCCGGTGGTTCGACAGGCCGGACACCGCCGCCACCTCGGTCAGTTTGCCCGGCGCATAACGCCAGACGCGCAGGATCTTCGCCAGATGCGGGCGGTCGACATAGGCCAGTTCCATCGCCCCGTCGCCGTCGAGATCCGCCGCGCCCAACGGCGCCAGCCAGCGGTGCGTCTGGCCGATGTAAGGGGTGGCCGCGTCCAGCACGAGGTCGCTGCCGGTCCAGCGGTAGACCGCAAGCTGCGCGCCCTGCCCCACGTGGGTCCGGACCACGATCACCTCTTTCACGCCGTCGCCGTCGAGATCCGCCAGACGGGGCGCGATGTCCTCGAACACATGCGCGGCGTCGAGCGTCACGGCATGGCCGCAAAGGCCATGGTTGCCGTCCGCATCGACCCACAGCGTCTCGGGCTCGCGGGTGCGGCCAAGGATGCCGTGACCGTAGCGGCCCACCGCATCGGCGAACCACGCGCGGCGAACGGGACCGCGTGTATCGCGGTCCTCGGTCATGCTGCCGGGAAAGTCGCTGTCCAGCCACGCAGGCTGATCGCAGGCGGCGGTTTCGGAAGCTCCGACAACCGCAAGCGCAAGGACCAGAGCCAGCGCGGCCCGGCGCATCAGATCTGCTTTTCGGGCATCTGAACGATGAGGCCGTCCAGCTCGTCCGTCACCTTGACCTGGCAGGTCAGGCGCGAGCGCTCGGGGTTCGGCTCGAACGCGAAATCGAGCATGTCCTCTTCCATCGCTTCCTTGCCGGGAAGTTTGCCGACCCAGTCGGGATGGACGTAGACGTGGCAGGTCGAACAGGCGCAGGCGCCGCCGCAATCGGCCTCGATGCCGGGAATGTTGTTGTCCCGCGCGCCTTCCATCACGGTCAGCCCGGTGGGCACGTCCACGGTGTGCTCGGTGCCGTCGTGTTCGATATAGGTGATCCGCGCCATCGTCTGCCTTTCGCGTGTCGTACTTGCGTCCCCCGCGAAATAAGACCTTCCGGGGCGATTTGCCAGCGGCTTTCTGGGCGGGAACTTAATTTTCACTGGGTGAAATTCATTTGCTTCGCGGTTGCCGAAATTGACGGCGGTCCGGCAGCTTGCGCGGCGCTTGCAGGACGGCGCGGGCCCGCGATTGCCGGAGCCGCCGCCATCGGCTAAGCGCCAGAGCATGACCAGCGACCGCACCACCCTGCTTGCGACGGCCATCGTCTTCGCCACCGGCGCGTTCTGGGGGTTCTACTGGATCCCGGTGCGCGCCGTGTCCGGCATGGGGCTGACCGGGGCGTGGGGAACGCTGGCCATCGCCGCGGCGGCGGGTTTGCTGCTGTCGCCGGTTGCGGTTGTGCGGTGGCGCGCGCTGCGGCGCGCGGGCGGCGTCGCGCTGGCCTCGATCGCGCTTGGCGGGGCCGCCTTCGCGCTGTACTCGGTCGCCTTCGTGTACGGACGGGTCGCCATCGTGATATTGCTGTATTTCCTGACCCCGGTCTGGAGCACGCTGATCGGCCGTTACGTGATGGGCTGGCACACGCCCCGGATGCGGATCGTGGCGATTGTCGCGGGGCTTATGGGGCTGGCGGTGATGCTGAGCGCCGGTGGCACCGCCCCGATCCCGCGCAGCGCGGGCGAGTGGATGTCGCTGATCGCCGGGCTGCTGTGGTCGGTCTCGACCACCGGTATCCGGTCCCGGTCCGACCTGCGCCCGCCCGAGGCGGCTTTTGTCTTCGCGTTGGGCGCAATGGTCGCGGCGGGCCTGCTGGCCCCTGCCCTAGCCCCGCTGCCGACCGAGGGGCTGGCCCGCCACGCCGGCAGGTTGCTGGGCATCGTCATCGCCACCGGCGGCATCTGGTGGGCGCTGTCCATCGCGGCGTTGATGTGGGCGACGGTGCGGCTGGACCCGGCCCGCGTCGGCATCCTGCTGATGTCCGAGGTGCTGGTCGGCACCCTGTCCGCCGCGGTGCTGGCGGACGAGCACCTGCGCGGACTGGAACTGGCGGGCGGCGCGCTGGTGCTGCTGGCGGGCGTGCTGGAGGTCTGGCCGGTCCGGCGCAAGGGCCCCGCAGCGGCGGACTGAACCGGCCGAGACGCTTGGCCCGGCACGGCATTTGTTCTATATTTGTTCTCATGACCGACTCGCATGCCGTACCCGACGACTGGCCCCGCCCGCCCTCGTGCTGCCCGCACGGGTGGCTGGACCGCGTGCCCGGCGGCGCGCGGGTGGCGGTGGCGGGGCTGGTGCTGGTGCGGCAGCGGCCGGGCACCGCGAAGGGGGTGATCTTCGTCACGCTGGAGGACGAAACCGGCGTGTCCAACGTTGTGGTCTGGAAGAAGATCTACGAACGCTTCCGCCGCGCGGTGATCGCGGGGCGGCTGCTGAAGGTCACCGGCCGGGTCCAGCGCGAGGCGGGCGTGGTGCATATCGTGGCCGAAGAGATCGAAGACCTGTCCCATATGCTCGACAGCCTGTTGCAGCACGAGCCCGCCCGCAACGACGGCGCGCCCTGAGGCTTTCGCCTTTGCCACAAACGGGCTATTCTCTGTCCCGAAGAACAGCCCGGAGAGGCGCGAGCAGTGATCGGAAACAGACACGCAGCGGTGACGCTTGCGATGGCGCTTGGCCTGCTGACGGCCTGCGGCAGCGGCGACGGCCTGCCCGAAGTCACCCGTATCGACGAGCCCGCACCCATCCGCCTGCGCGGCGAGGGACCTCCGGGCAGCAACCCGGAGACCTGCCACGGCAAGGACGAGACCCCCGCCGTGATCGAGACCGTGACCCATCACGTCGAGGTGCCCGCGGTGCTGGACGCGGACGGCAACGTCGTCTCGCCGGCCTCGGTGCGCACCGAAGTGGTGCAGGAGATCGTCGAAGAGCGCGAGGCGCTGTGGTTCGAAAGCCTTTGCCCCGACCAGATGACGCCCGAGTTCGTCGCCTCGGTCCAGCGGGCGCTGGCGGCGCGCGGGCTGTATGACGGCGCGGCAGAGGGCGTGATGAACACCGGCACCCGCGCCGCGATCCGCGCGTTCCAAAAGCCGCAGGGGCTGAACAGTTCGGTCCTGTCGCTGGCCGCGGCGCGGCAGTTGGGGCTGATCGAGGTGGAACGGATCACCCGGTAAAGCGGTCCCCGGTCCGAACGGATGGACCGTCAGGCCGTCACAGCTCGCCTTCCGTGTCGATGTGGATCGTCGCGCCGCAGTGCTTGCAATGCACCGCATCCGCGTCGTGCAGCGCCAGACCGCAGGTCTCGCATTCCACCCGAACCTTGGTCGGACGGAACAGCACCTGCGCCAGCCGCAGAAACAGCGTCACGCCGAAGATCATCACCCCCACCGACAGCATCCGCCCCGTCGTTCCGGTCAGGGTGATGTCGCCGAAGCCGGTCGTGGTGAGGGTGGTGACGGTGAAATACAGCGCGTCGGCGTAGTTGCGGATGTCGGGGTTGTCGTCCACCTGCAGCGCGTAGATCAGCCCGGTGGTCACGAACAGGAACACCACGAGGTTGATCGCCGCCAGCGTGACCTCTTCGAACTCGCGGAACTTCGGGAAGTCCTGCCGCAGCCGCGACAGGATCTGGTAGGTGTGCAGCAGCCGCAAGGTGCGCAGGATGCGCAGGAAGCCGAACCCTTCGCCCGCGATGGGCGCGAGGAAGGACACCAGCGCGATGATATCGGCCCAGACCGGCGGGCGCAGGAACCAGCGGAGCTTCTGCTTCTCGATCGCCAGACGGGCAATGAAGTCGGCGAGGATCACCACCCCGAACAGCGCGTCCGCGATCTCGACCCCGCGGGACCGGGGGAAGAACGAGGTCACCACGACGAAGATCACGGTCAGCAGGTCGAAGGCCAGCAGGCCATAGCGGAACCGGTAGGCGCCGGGGCTGTGGCCTTCGTAGAGGTGTCGGAGTTTTCCCATCATCACCGCCAAGGGTTGCCCCATCGAACGGGGTTTGGCCAGACGGCGATGGGCCTTGGTGCCTTGCACGGACGATCGGGGACTCTGCCCCCGCCGCGCCTTGCGCGGCTCCCCCGAGGTATTTTGCAAGAGAAGAAGCAGGGGGCGGGAATGGCGCCCCCCCGGCGGCGGCGGCGAGGTCTCGGAGACGAAAAAGGGCGCCCGGAGGCGCCCTTTCGTGTCACGTTCCGGTCGCCGTCAGCTGTCTTCCAGCGTCAGCGCGACGAAGCGGGGTTCGCCCTCGCGGCGGACCAGCAGCAGCAGCGAGCGGCGGCCGGCGTCCTGCGCCTCGGCGATGCGGTCCTCGAGATCCTCGACCGACTGCACCTTCTGCTGGCCGGCCTCGATCACGAGATCGCCCGCGCGCAGGCCCTTCTCGTAGGCTTCGCTCATCTCGTCGACGGCGGTGACCACAAGACCGGTGGCGGTGTCGTCGAGACCCAGCTGCTCGCGCAGTTCGTCGTTCAGCGTCGAGATGGTGATGCCCAGGATTTCTTGTTCGACCGGCTCGGCCTGACGTTCGATCGAGGCGGGCACCGCGCCCTCGGCTTCTTCACGGCGGCCCAGCGTGACCATCAGGGTCTGGGTTTCGCCATCGCGGAAGATGATGACGCGCACGGCCTTGCCGACCGGCGAGTTGCCGACCACGCGGACCAGCTGGCGCGTGTCCTCGACCTCGGTCCCGTCGAAGCTGGTGATCACGTCACCGGCCTGAATGCCCGCTTCCATCGCGGGACCTTCGGGCACGTCGGTGACCATTGCGCCCGAGGCGGTTTCGAGACCCAGCGCCTCGGCCATGTCGGCGTCGACGTCCTGGATCCGCACGCCCAGCCAGCCGCGGCGGGTTTCGCCGAACTCTTGCAGTTGGTCGACCACGCGGGTCACCACGTTCGAGGCCATCGAGAAGCCGATGCCGATCGAGCCGCCGTTGGGCGACAGGATTGCGGTGTTCACGCCGATGACGTCGCCGTCCATGTTGAACAGCGGGCCGCCCGAGTTGCCGCGGTTGATGGCGGCGTCGGTCTGGATGTAGTCGTCATAGGTGCCCGACAGCGCCCGGTTCCGGGCCGAGACGATCCCGGCGGAGACCGAGAAGCCCTGCCCCAGCGGGTTGCCCATGGCCATCACCCAGTCGCCCACGCGGGCGGTGTCGCTGTCGCCGAAGGTGACGAAGGGCAGCGGCGTGTCGCTTTCCACTTTCAGCAGCGCGATATCGGTGTTGGGGTCGGTACCCACGATCTCGGCGTCCAGTTCGACGCCCGAGAAGAACTCGATCGTGACCTGGTCGGCGCCTTCGATGACGTGGTTGTTGGTGACGATATAGCCGTCTTCCGAGATCACGAAGCCCGAGCCCAGCGCCTGGCTACGGCGGGGACGGTCGGGACCCTGGTTGCGGTCCATGAAGTCGCGGAAGAAGTCCTCGAAGGGCGAGCCATCGGGGACGACGGGGCTGGGAACGCCGTTTGTGGCGACGCTCGTGGAGGTGGTGATGTTCACCACCGAGGGGCTGATCCGTTCAGCCAGGTCGGCGAAGCTGTCGGGCCGCGTCTGCGCGGTCGCGACGAGGGCCTGCGCCAGAAGCAGGGCCAGACCCAGGAACGAGATCCACGCGGCGCGCATCCATCGCGCGTCGGCGGCCTGTCGTTGGATTGTGATTGCCTGAGGTTTCACACGTCTCTCCGTTTGCTTGTATTCCCGGCGGGGAATACGGCCGGGACGTCCTGTGCGTCGGAACATTCACCTAGGTGCGAAAATGCACAACACAAACCCCCGTCGCAAAGTCTCAAGACCACGTGAGGATCATGTAACGGAAACTGTCGCACGCCGCGGGACGCCGCGCCAGCCCCGTCTGGAAGGAAGGCGAAGAATTGCTTCCAATTCGTTAATTATCCGAGCTTTTCAGGCCGGGGGCGCAACACTTGGGTGGATTGGCTGCGCCCAGCCTGTGCGCTGGCGCGTGCGGATCGGCAAAAGGGCGGTGATTGCGGGCCGATTGGCACGTCAGCCGGGCAACAGCCCCGAACCGCGTCGTTTCTGGAAGCCGGTCTTCGATTGTTCGAATCCCGCGCGGGCGTAGAACGCCAGCGTTTCGGGGCGGGTAGAGCCGGTCATCAGCATGACCTTGTAGCACCCCGCCGCCCACGCCGCATCGCACGCGGCGTCTAGCACCTTTCGGCCAAATCCCCTGCGGCGATGGTCGGCGTGGGTTACCACGTTCTCGACCAGCGCATAGGGCCGCGCGCCGCGGGTCAGGTTCGGCACGATGACCAGCGTGCAGGACGCCACCGGCACGCCGCCGATCAGCCCAAGCAGGATCACGCTGCCCGCGTAGGCGAGGAAACGCTCGAACACGGCTTCCGCCTCGGCGACCGACGGACGGTCGGTGTCGGAATTGAGGTGCCGGTACAGGTCCAGCACCGCCGGAAGATCGGGCATTTCGGCGGGGCGGATTTCAAGCGCGGGGGTCTTCATGCGCGCACAGTGTCAGGGCGCAGGTGAGGCGGCAAGCGGCGCTGGTCGCCCGCGCTTGAAAAAGAGGTGGCATTTTGCTACCTTCCAACAAGAGCAGGAGGCCCGAATGGCGCAATCCGTGAAACTTGCCGATGACATCATGGCCCTGATCCGCCGCGAAGCGGAGCTGCAAAGCAGGTCCGTTGCGGGGCAGATCACGCACTGGGTTCGGATCGGACGCGCCATCGAGTCTTCGGGCGCATTCGATCACGCGCGGATAACGGCAGCACTCGAGGGACGGCTCGACGTCGCGGAACTGCGTCCGGAAGAAGAGGACGCCTGGCTCGACGCCTTTACCGAGAAGATGGGTGAAGCGGCAGAAGACGAAGCCGCGTTCTTCGCCCGGCGCGTGAGACTTGGCCGGGGTGTCGGTCTGGATGCTGCCGGCAACATCGTGCGAGCGAAGGATGACAGCGCGGCATGAGGCCGGGCCTCGTTCTGCTGGCCGGGCCGAACGGAGCAGGCAAAACCACCCTTTACGAGACCCGCGTCGCCCCGAGCTTCGCGGGTCCTTTCGTCAATGCCGACCTGATCCAGCGCGAGGAACTGCGCGATGCCTCGATGGAGGCGTCCTACGCGGCTGCCCGGATCGCCGACGCGCGGCGCGCCGAATTGCTGGACGCCGGGCAGAGCTTTGCAACCGAGACGGTCTTTTCACACCCTTCAAAGCTGGAGATCATCCGCATAGCCAAGGCACGCGGGTATCTTGTGGTGGTGATGCATGTGGGTGTGGAGGGCGCGGCGCTGTCGGTCGCGCGGGTCCGGGACCGCCGGGAAGAAGGCGGCCACGATGTGCCCGAGGACAAGATCCGCGCCCGCTATGACCGGAACCAGCCCTTGATCCGCCAGGCGGTACTGGCCGCCGACCGGGGGATGGTCTTCGACACTTCACGTCTCAACGCGCCGCCGCGTCGCATGCTGGTCTTCGCGTCAGGTCGGCTGGCTCAGGCTGAACCGGTGCTGCCAGCATGGGTATTGCAGGTCTATGCCGCCGATCTTGTGATCTGGCGCACCCCCGCCCCTACGCCCCCAGTTGCCGTGCCAGCCAGACCAGCAGGACGCCGGCCGCCAGCGCGGCGAGGCCGATGGCGCGGCGGGTTTCGACCGGGAGTTCGGCCAGCGAGCGCAACAGGTCCTCGATACGCGAAGGGGCCAGTGCGAACACCAGCCCCTCGATGCAAAGTACCAGGCCCAGGGCCAGGACAAGCGTGGACATCAGCCGTTCTGCTCGGCGTCCACGGCCGGATCCTCGGCGTCGGCTTCGGGCTCGGCCTCCGCCTCATCCGGTGCCGCGGGCGCGTCCGGCGCAGCCTCGTCCGTCGCGGCCTCCTCCTCGGCGTCGGCCCCTTCGGGCGCGGCGGCGGGCGGCGGCGTGACGGTGCCGTTGCGGCCTGTCGAGCTTTCGAGGAAGTCGAAGAACTCGCTGTCCGGAGAGATCACCAGCGTCGAGTTGTCGCCGTTGATCGACCGCGTGTAGGCCGTCAGCGAGCGATAGAACTCGAAGAAGTCCTGATCCTGCGTGAAGGCCTCGGCGAAGATGCGGTTCCGCTCGGCATCGGCCTCACCGCGGATGATCTCGCCGTCGCGGCGGG
Source organism: Psychromarinibacter sp. S121 (assembly GCF_049801035.1). NCBI lineage: Bacteria > Pseudomonadati > Pseudomonadota > Alphaproteobacteria > Rhodobacterales > Paracoccaceae > Psychromarinibacter > Psychromarinibacter sp. S121. The sequence continues at coordinate 885,442 of NZ_JBNAGE010000001.1, read as the reverse complement.
CGTTCGACACCTGCTCGACCACGGTACGATCGGCCTGCGCGCGGGTGATCTGCGCAAGCTCTTCACCGCGGGCGATCTCGTCCGCGGCCTCGCGTTCACGTTCCGCTCGCATCCGGGCGAAGGTGGCGTCGAGGTTCTGCGACGGCAGGTTGGTCTGCTTCAGACGCACGTCGATCACCTCGATCCCAAGCGAGCGCGCACGGATGCGGGCCTGTTCGGTGATCTCGGTCATCAGCTCGGAGCGGTCGGCCGACAGGATGGTGTTCGAGGTCACGCCCTCGGAACCCAGAACCGCGCGGATCTGCGCGTTCAGGATCGATTCCAGCCGGTCCTCGGCCGAGCGGATGCCGCCCACGCCGACGGCCTGCCGGAACTGCACCACGTCCGAGATGCGGTAACGGGCGAAGGCGTCAACCACCAGGCGGCGGTCGTCCGACGGCGTCACCTCGGTCTGCTGGGTGTCGAGGCTGAGGATACGGGCGTCGTAGGTGACCACTTCCTGAATGAAGGGGATCTTGAACGACAGGCCCGGGTCCTCTTTGACCCGCTTGATCTGGCCGAATTGCAGCACCAGCGCCTTTTCGCGTTCGTCGACGATGAAGATCGACGAGCCGACAAGCGCCAGAAGCACCACGATGGCGGGAAGGATGAAGGTTGTCTTACGCATGGTCTTGTCCTCCCTGCCTTACTGCGATGCCGACGAGGTGTCCGCGCCGCGGCGCAGTTCGTTCAGCGGAAGGTAGGGAACGACCCCCTGCCCGTTGCCGCCGCTGCCAGAGACGTTGTCGTCGAGAATGATCTTCTCGACGTCGCCGAACACCGACTCCATCGTCTCGAGGTACAGGCGCTTGCGCGTCACGTCGGGCGCGTTGCGGTACTCGGTCAGGACGGCGAGGAAGCGGCTGGCGTCACCTTCGGCCTCGTTGACGACCTGAGCGCGGTAGGCTTCGGCCTCTTCGAGGATCTGGGCGGCTTCACCGCGGGCGCCGGCGAGGACGCGGTTGGCGTAGGCGTCGGCCTGACGGCGAAGGCGGTCGGCCTCCTGCTCGGCGGCCTGCACTTCGCGGAACGAGTCGATCACCTCGGCGGGCGGGTCCGCCTTGTCGAGGTTGACGCGGATGATGTTCACCCCGGCGTCATAGCTGTCGAGCGTCGCCTGGATCAGCGCCTGCGCGTTGTCGGCGATGATGCCCCGGTCACGGTTCAGGATCGGCGCCAGCTGCGAGGCCGCGATGATCTCGCGCATGGCCGATTCCGACACCGCACGGATTGTTTCGGACGGGTCGCGCAGGTTGAACAGGAACTTGGCCGGGTCGTTGATGTTCCACACCACCTGGAAATCGAGGTCGACGATGTTCTCGTCGGTGGTCAGCATCAGGCCGGCGTCGCCAGAGCGCGAATTGTCGGTGCCGATGTTCTCGGTCTGCTCGCGCGTGACCGGCAGCACCTCGGCGGTGACGAAGGGCCACGGCGCGAAGTTCAGGCCGGGATTGCCGATTGCCGAATACCGGCCAAGGAACAGTTCGACAGACTGTTCTTCCGGTTTCACCGTGTACAGCGAGCTGAACAGCCACAGCGCCACCAGCACCAGCGCGCCGATGCCCAGCGTGCCGCGGGTGAACTGGAAGCCGCCACCGCCGCCGGTGCCGTTAGGCCCGTTCGGACGGCCGCCGCCGCGCCCGCCCATGAGAACGCGAAGACGTTCCTGGCCTTTTTTCATGATCTGGTCGATCTCGGGGATCTGCGAGCTTTCGCCCGGACGGCGCGGGCCCTGCCCGCCTGCGGGACGGCGGTCGTCGTCACCACCCCCGCGATTACCGCCTCCTCCGCCCCAGGGGCCGCCTGAATTATTGGCCATCTACGTCTTTTTCCTTCCCTTGCCGTATCAGCGTTCCTAGCTACCTGTGCGCAGGACCGCCCGAAATCAAGCCGAAGCTCAGCTGGTTCTCGTCGGTGACTTCATCGTGACGAGTTCCTCCGCCATGGTCGGGTGTACCGCACAAACGCGGTCGAAGTCTTCCTTCGTGGCACCCATCTTTACGGCGATACCCGCCAGCTGGATCATCTCGCCCGCGTCGTCCGCGACGATATGACATCCCAGAACCTTCCGGGTTTCCTGGCTGACGATCAGCTTCATCAGCACCCGGTCATCGCGCCCCGCGAAGGCGTGGTTCATCGGTTTGAACGAGGTGGCATAGACCTCGATCGGCTCTTGATCGCGCGCCTGTTCCTCGGTCAGACCGACCGCGCCGTATTCCGGCTGGGTGAAGATCGCGGACGGCACAAGGTCGTGGTCCGGCTTCGTCGGGTTGCCCTTGAACACGGTCTCGGTGAAGGCCATCCCCTCGCGGATCGCCACGGGCGTCAGTTCGATGCGGCCCGTCACGTCGCCGATGGCGTAGATCGACGGCACCGAGGTCTGCGAATAGTCGTCGACCACGATCTCGCCCCGGCGGCCGATCTTCACGCCAAGCTCTTCCAGTCCCAGCCCCTCGACCGACGGCGCGCGGCCGGTGGCGAAGAACACGTGATCGAACACGCCTTCCGAGCCGTTGGTCGCCTTGACCCAGACCGGTTTGCCCGCGTCCTCGGAGGTGGCGCTTTCCGGGTTGTTGCCCAGTGTCTTGTCGCCGATGTTGGTCAGCCCGACGGGCTCTTCCATCACCGCCTCGGTGTCGGCGGTCTCGTCGTGGTGATCGGCGGGCGCCATCTCGACGATGTTGGTGCCGCAGTGCAGGTCGATGCCCTGTGCGCGCATCTGCTCGGCGATCAGGCCACGGGCCTCGTCATCGAAGCCGCGCAGGATCTGGGCGCCGCGGTAGAATTGCGTGACCTTCACGCCCAGCCCGTTGAGAATGCAGGCGAATTCGCAGGCGATATAGCCGCCGCCGATGATCAGCACCGATTTCGGCATCTCTTCCATCAGGAAGATGTCGTTCGACACGATCCCCAGCTCGGCATTCGGGATGTCGGGGCGCACCGGGTGGCCGCCCACGGCCACGAGGATGTGCTTGGCCGAAAAGGTCGAGCCGTCCGCCAGTTCGACCGTGTGGGCGTCCTTGACCTTCGCGCGCTGCGCATGAACCTCGACGTCCGAGCCTTCCAGCAGGCGTCCGTAGACGCCTTCCAGCCGGTCCAGTTCGGCGTGCAGCTTCTTGCGGAAATCCGGCCACGAGAACTCGCCGGGCGTCACGTCCCAGCCGTAGGCCTGCGCATCCTTCATCCGCTGGGCGTAGGACGAGGCGAAGACCATCAGCTTCTTGGGCACGCAGCCCCGGATGACGCAGGTGCCGCCAAGGCGGTATTCCTCGGCAAGCGCCACCTTGGCGCCTTCCTGCGCGGCGGTCCGTGCGGCGCGAACGCCGCCGGACCCGCCACCGATGACGAATAGGTCGTAGTCGAAGGACATGGTTCTGATTCTACTCCGATAGGTCCGAGAACATATTGTCGCTCTCGGCGAATTCGATCCGGTCCTCCTCGTGCGTGCCCGCGTTGATGTCGTTCACTTCCACCCGCCCGTCGCCATGGCCGATGACCACCACGTCGCAGATGTCGATGAACAGGCCATTCTCGACCACGCCCGGAATTTGATTAAGCACCAGCGAAAGCTGCCGGGGATTGGCGATGCGTTCGAGGTGCAGATCGACGATGTAGTTCCCTTCGTCGGTCAGGAAGGGCGCCTCGCCGTTCAGGCGAAGCGTCGTGGTCTGGCCAAGCACGTCGAGCCCGGCCAGTGTCTCCTCCACAAGTGCCTTGGTGGTCTGCCAGCCGAAGGGAATGACCTCGACCGGCAGGGGGAAGTTGCCCAGCGTCTCGACCTTCTTGGTCGCGTCGGTGATCACGATCATCCGGTCCGAGGCGGTCGCCACGATCTTCTCCATCAGATGTGCGCCGCCGCCGCCCTTGATCAGGTTCAGATCCGGGTCGAACTCGTCAGCGCCGTCGATGGTAAGGTCTAGCCACTTCGCCTCGTCCAGCGAGATCACGTCGATCCCCACCTTGCGGGCCAGTTCCGCGGTGCGGGTCGACGTCGGCACGCCCTTCACGCGCAGCCCGTCCTCGCGCACGAGTTCACCCAGGCAGCGGACCATCCACGCGGCGGTCGAGCCGGTGCCCAGCCCCACGCGCATCCCGTCCTCGACGAACTCCACCGCGCGTTTGGCGGCGACGAACTTTGCGGTGTCGATGGGCGAAAGGTCTCCGTTCATTCTTTGGCAGCTCCCCTGAAAGTCCCCGGCGTTATAGGCAAGAAGACGCCGGGGTGCGAGTGCGGATTTCCCGCTTTGACGCAGCGCCGGGTCGCGCCTCGCGCATGGCCGGTTCGCCCTGCCGCACAAGCGGGCTATGATGGGGTTTCAGAAGGCAAGGGACGAAGACGATGGGCAGGCATGTCTTTCTGGCGCTGGGATGGATCGCGGTCGCGCTTGGCATGGTCGGCGTGGTGCTGCCCGTCCTGCCGACGGTGCCCTTCATGATCCTCGCCGCGTTCCTCTTTGGCAAGGGCTCGCCCCGCGCCCGGGCATGGCTGATCGAGCACGCGCATTTCGGCCCCCACATCCGCCGCTGGGAAGAGACCGGCGCCATCTCACGGCGCGCCAAGATCATGGCGGTGTCGACCATGGGCGCGGTGCTGATGCTGTCGGTGCTGATGGGACTGGAGTTGTACCTGATCGCGATACAGGCGGCTTGCATGATCCCGGCGGGGGTTTTCGTTTGGACCCGTCCCGACGGGTGAGGTGACGGCACCGCAGGCATAGCGCCTGCCAACGACCCAATTCCCCTGCCCTTGCCGCCCGCCCTCGCCAACCGGTCGCTTTTCGCGTGGCATTGGCGGCCCGGCTTTGGCACCACGGAAGGAACAGGGAAAGGCGTGCGATGTTCATCTCCGTTTTCGACATGTTCAAGGTGGGCGTCGGCCCCTCGTCCTCGCATACGATGGGGCCGATGGTGGCGGCGGCGCGGTTTCTCGACACGCTGCGCGGCTCGGCCTTTACCGCGCACGGCCTGAAGGCGCGGCTTTATGGCTCGCTGGCCTTCACCGGGATCGGCCACGCAAGCGACCGCGCTGTTATCCTTGGCCTCGCCGGGTTCACGCCGCAGGACTATGACCACGAAGCCGCCGAACGCGTGCTGAAACAGATCGCCGAGACCCGGACCGTGACGCCCGAGGGGTTGTCGCCGTTGGCGCTGGACCCGGAGACGGACGTGGTGCTGGACTACGGCGACCCCCTGCCCGGCCACGCCAACGGCATGACCGTCGCCGCAACAGACCGGCAGGGCGACGTGATCCTGCAAGAGACTTACTATTCGGTGGGCGGCGGCTTTGTTCTGACCGAGGCGGAACTGGCGCGCGGCAAGGACACCGACGACGGCCCGCCCGTCCCCTACCCGTTCAAGTCCGCCGCCGAGATGCTGGAAATGTGCGCCCGCGAGGGCAAGTCGGTGGCCGATCTGAAACGCGCCAACGAACTTAGCCGCATCGGCCGCGCCGCGCTGGACGACGGTATCGCGCGGGTGTGGCAGGTGATGAGGGACTGCATGGACCGGGGGCTGGAGGCGCATGGCATCCTGCCGGGCGGGCTGGGCGTGAAGCGACGCGCCGCCGCGATCCGGGACCGGCTGGAGGCCGAGCGCGGCACCAACCTTGCCGCACCGCATGTCATCAACGACTGGATGTCGGTCTATGCCATGGCGGTGAACGAAGAGAACGCCGCCGGCGGTCAGGTCGTCACCGCGCCCACCAACGGCGCCGCGGGCGTGGTGCCCGCCGTGATCCGCTACTGGCTGGATCACGTGCCGGGCGCCGGGCCGTCGAAGATGCCGGACTTCCTTCTGACCGCCGCCGCGATCGGCGGGCTGGTCAAGCACAACGCCTCGATCTCTGGCGCCGAGTGCGGCTGTCAGGCCGAGGTCGGCAGCGCCGCGGCGATGGCGGCGGCAGGCCTGTGCGCCGTCATGGGCGGCACCCCCGAGCAGGTCGAGAACGCAGCCGAGATCGCGCTGGAGCATCACCTTGGCATGACCTGCGATCCCGTGCGTGGGCTGGTGCAGGTCCCCTGCATCGAGCGCAACGGGCTGGGCGCGATCAAGGCGGTGTCCGCCGCGTCGCTGGCCCTGCGCGGAGATGGCACGCATCTTGTGCCTCTGGACGCCGCCATCGAGACGATGCGGCAGACCGGCAACGACATGAGCCACAAGTATAAAGAGACTTCTCTGGGCGGACTCGCGGTAAACGTGCCGAATTGTTGAAAACGTGAAGTAAACTACCCGACTCTTTCCGTCGGACATTCTTCCCGAACCGTTAAACGCATGTTAACTTTTTCGTCGACGACGGGGGAATCGCCCTGTCGGACCGGGCCTTTAGCTTAAGCCACGTGACGATGCTCCGTTCCGGGAGTGTGCGCGCAGCCAGCCGCCACAGTCTGGCATTCTCGCACAATCTCACGGAAAGGACCGAACATGGCAGACGCCACGTTTTCCAACACGATCATTATCTCGGACTACGTTCTGACGGACACCGGCTCTGGCTACACGCTGACCTTCAGCGGCGCCTACGAGTACGGCAGCGGCGGCACCGTCTATGACGCCGACGACTCTGACACCGCATCGACCGGCGACTACATCTTCTACCCCGACGCCGGCAACGAGTACCTTGGCTATACGGTCGAGATCGACGGCGAGACCTATGCGCTGTACTCGTACACCCACACCCCGACCTCGATCTTCATCCCGCACGCGGGCGAACTTGACCCGGCCGACTTCGTGTCGGGCATGGCCGCCGCAGAAAACTCGGACGTTGCCGTTGCCAACTGCTTTGCGGGCGACACCCTGATCGCGACCCCGTCGGGCGAGGTCCGGATCGACACGCTGGCCGCCGGTGACCGTGTCCTGACCGCCGATGGTCGCGACGAAGAGGTGCTGTGGGTCGGCAAGCAGACCTTCCGCATGATCCACGGCCTGTACCCGCAGGGCGATCTGGTGAAGATTTCGGCCGGCGCGCTGGGGAACGGCCTGCCGCATCGCGAACTGACCGTGACCGCCGAGCACGCGATGGTGCTGGACGGCATGCTGGTCAACGCCGCCGCGCTGGTGAACGGCAAGACGATCCGTCTGGAACTGGCCGAGCAACGCAACGCCGAGGTCACCGTCTACCACGTAGAGACCGCCCACCACGAGGTCCTGCTGGCCAACGGTGCGGCAACCGAAAGCTTCGTCGAGGCGAGCGGACGCGCGGCCTATGACAACCACGCCGAATACCTTGCCCGCTTCGGCGAGGATCGCGCGATTGCCGAGATGTCGATGCCCCGCGTGGCCAGTGCCCGCCTGCTGCCCGCCGCGCTGCGCGCCCGGCTGGGCCTGAAGGACGCCGCCCCCGTGGGTCAGGCGTGGGACGTGGCCGTCGCGGTCTGATCGCCGCACACGGCACCCGCACAACAGGAAAGGGCGGCACGAGGCCGCCCTTTCGCATTCAGTAATGTCGGGAACTTACTGAACCTGACCCGCCGGGATCAGGACGGTGTCGATCACGTGAACCACGCCGTTCGACTGGTCGACGTCGGCCACGGTAACGGTCGCCACGCGGCCATTCTCGTCCTTCAGCTTCAGCATGCCGCCTTCCATGTAGGCGGTCAGCGTGCAGCCGCCGACGGTCTCGACCGGGTGCATGCCGCCGTCAGCGGCAATCATCCCGGCGATGTCCTGCGAAAACGCCTCGGCCGCGACGACATGGCAGCCCAGCACCTGCTGAAGCTGAGGCTTGTTGGCCAGCAGTTTCTCAAGCGAGGCGGCGTTGATCTGCGCGAAGGCCGAGTTGGTCGGCGCGAACACGGTGAACGGACCGGCGCCCATCAGCGTTTCGACCATCTCCGCCTCGGTCACGGCGGCGACCAGAGTGGTCAGGTTCGGCGCGGCAGACGCGTTCTCGGCAATGGTCATGTCGGCCATCATCGGCGCGCCGCCGACGGTGGGGTTGCCCTGAGCGGCGGCAAAGCCTGCGGTCGCGGTCAGGATGGCGGCGGCAGAAGCGAGTGTCTTGAACATTGGGGGGTACCTCCCGTTTACCAGTTAACGCCGGAAACACATCGTCTCCGGTTACAACAAGCTACGGACGCCGCAGCGGGACGGTTTCAAATCGTTCCGTCCGACGCGATCAACTGATTGTCAGAAGGTCCGGCCTTGCCTCGGGCCATGTCCGGGCTAAGCGCGTCACGCGGCGGAGGGCCCTTGTATTCGCGATAGCGTTCCACCAGCAACCGGTTTTCGGTCGGGATATCCCGCATCGCCAGCACCCCGGCCACCTCGTCCGGGCCATTCATCACCGGCAAATGCCGGAACCCGCCGTCAAGCATCGCCTGCAAGGCATCCGCCACCGAGGCATTCAGCCGGATGGTCACCGGGTTCGCGGTCATGATCTCGGACACGGCGGTCTGGGCCGTCGGACGCCCGGCGCAGATGCATTTGCGGATCACGTCCCGCTCGCTGAGAATCCCGGCCAGTTTCCCGCCCTGCATAACGGCGACGGCACCGGTGTCGTGCGCGGCCAGGACGGTGCAGGCATCCCTGACAGTCTGGTCAGGCGACACGGATACAAGGGGACGACCTTCGAGAAGGTCGGGAATGGAACGCTTGATCATCGGATTACTCCTCCAGCTCCGAGACCTCAGGATATGACGGTTTGATGACAGCGCCGACTCCGGAAAACCTTACCCAAGGTAAATAATTTCCACCCGCCTTCGCGCGATACATCAAGAGCCAAAGGCAGCGCGCTGATATCTTTTCTAAATATCGAAACCAAAAAAGAAATCGGGGCGCCCGGAGGCGCCCCAGTTTTGCCGATCGGACTCATCGTTCGTACCGCCCGGTTTCTGCCTGCGGCCCGACCTGCATTCAGGGCAAGCGCACTCACCCCGGGTCAAGGTGGGCAAGGACAATAGCCCGTCCCTCCCTGTTCGTGCCCATTTACCGCCGGGCCAGCGGGTGGACGGGGGCGTCGCGGGTTGTTGGTTGGGGAAAAGCGCGACGCCCCGGTCCGAAACTTAGCTGCAGCCCGACGTGGCGCCGCAGGTGTTGCACTTCATGCAGGTGCCGTTGCGCACCAGCGTGTAGTTGCCGCAGTCGCCACAGGGGTCACCCTCGTAGCCCTGCATCTTCGCCTTGGTCCGCGCGTCCATCGACATCGAACCGCTGGCCACCGCCGTCGCCGATGCGCCGCTGGCAAAGCTGTCGCCGACCTCGGGCACCAGCGTCTGCAACGTCGCGACCGGATCGCCCGCCCCGTCAAGCGCCACCGCACCCGACTGACCGCCCTGGAGCACGACCAGTTCCTGCGGCAGACGCTTGCGGGTGAAGCCGGCGGAGGCCACCTGCTTCAGCACCTCGAAGGGCGAGGCGCCGGCGCTTTCCGGCACTTCGGTGAAGTTGCGCTTGCCCTCTTCCTCGCCACGGCCAAGCTCGTCGAAGGTGACGCCCGCAGGCTTCACATGCGCAAGGTCGGTGCGGTCGAGATAGGACACGGCCAGTTCGCGGAAGATGTAGTCGAGGATCGACGTCGCGTTCTTGATCGTCTCGTTGCCCTGCACCATGCCCGCCGGCTCGAACCGGGTGAAGGTGAAGGCGTCGACGAACTCTTCCAGCGGCACGCCGTATTGCAGGCCCACCGACACCGCGATGGCGAAGTTGTTCATCATCGCCCGGAAGCCAGCGCCTTCCTTGTGCATGTCGATGAAGATCTCGCCCAGCTTGCCGTCGTTGTACTCGCCGGTGCGGAGATAGACCTTGTGGCCGCCCACGACCGCCTTCTGGGTATAGCCCCGGCGGCGTTCGGGAAGCTTGTCGCGATTGCGGCTGATGATCTCCTTGACGATCACCTTCTCGACGATCTTCTCGGCCAGCACCTGCGCCTTCTCGGTCGGGGTGCCGGTTTCCAGCACCTCGGCGGCCTCGTCGTCATCCTCGATCAGCGCGGCGGCCAGCGGCTGCGACAGCTTGGACCCGTCACGGTACAGCGCGTTGGCTTTCACCCCCAGCGACCACGACAGTTCATAGGCCTTCTGGCAGTCCTCGATCGTCGCGTCGTTGGGCATGTTGATCGTCTTCGAGATCGCACCCGAGATGAACGACTGGGCGGCGGCCATCATCGTGATGTGGCTTTCCACCGACAGGAACCGCTTGCCCTTCTTGCCGCAGGGGTTGGCGCAGTCGAACACGTGGTAGTGCGCCGGATCGAGATGCGGCGCCCCTTCCAGCGTCATCGTCCCGCAGACGTGGTCGTTGGCGGCCTCGATGTCACGCTTGGTGAAGCCGAGATGCGCCAGCAGGCTGAAGTTCGGATCCGACAGCTTCTCGGCCGGAATGCCCAGCGGGCCGGTCAGGAATTCTTCGCCCAGCGTCCACTGGTTGAACACGAAGCGGATGTCGAAGGCCGACGGCAGCGCCGCCTCGATCTTCTCGATCTGCGCCTCGCCGAAGCCATGCCCGATCAGCGCGGTGTGGTTGATGCCCGGCGCGTTGCCCAGCGTGCCGTGGCCCACGGCGTAGGACACGATCTCTTCGATCTGGGCCGAGGAATACCCAAGCCCTTCCAGCGCGGCGGGAACCGAGCGGTTGATGATCTTGAAGTACCCGCCACCGGCCAGTTTCTTGAACTTCACCAAGGCGAAGTCGGGCTCGATCCCGGTGGTGTCACAGTCCATCACAAGACCGATGGTGCCGGTCGGCGCGATGACCGAGGTCTGCGCGTTGCGGTATCCGTTCTTCTCGCCCAGCTCCAGCGCCTCGTCCCACGCGGCCTCGGCCAGCGCGACCAGTTCGCTGTCGGGGCAGCTGGCGTGATCCAGCGGCACCGGCTTGACGGCAAGGGTCTCGTAACCGTCGTCCTTGCCATAGGCGGCGTTGCGGTGGTTGCGGATGACACGCAGCATGTGGGCCGCGTTGCGCTCGTAGCTTGGGAACGCGCCCAGTTCACCGGCGATCTCGGCCGAGGTGGCATAGGCCACGCCGGTCATGATCGCGGTCAGCGCACCGCCCATCGCCCGGCCCTCGTCGCTGTCATAGCCAAGGCCCATGTTCATCAGAAGGCCGCCGATGTTGGCATAGCCCAGACCCAGCGTCCGGAAGTCGTAGGACAGCTGCGCGATCTCCTTGGACGGGAACTGCGCCATCATCACCGACACTTCCAGCGTCAGCGTCCACAGACGGGTGGCATGCACATAGTCCTGCGCCTGGAACTTGCCGTCCTTCCAGAAGGTCAGCAGGTTCATCGAGGCAAGGTTACAGGCCGTGTCGTCAAGGAACATGTACTCGGAGCACGGGTTCGAGCCACGGATCTCGCCGTCTTCCGGGCAGGTGTGCCACGCGTTCACGGTGTCGTGGAACTGGATGCCCGGGTCGGCGCAGGCCCATGCCGCGTGACCGATCTTTTCCCACAGCTCGCGGGCGTTGACCTCGTTGGAAACCTTGCCGTCCACCCGGTTGATAAGCGGCCACATTTCATCGTTGCGCACCGCGTCGAGGAAGGCGTCGGTGACCCGGATCGAGTTGTTCGAGTTCTGGCCGGAAACGCTGGCATAGGCCTCGCTGTCCCAGTCGGTGTCGTAGGTCGGGAACTCGATCGAGTCGTAGCCCTGGCGCGCGTAGTCCAGCACCCGCTTGATGTAGGTCTCGGGGATGGCGACCTTCTTCGCCTCGCGGACGGCCTTCTTCAGCCCCTCGTTGACGGCGGTGTCATAGGCGTCTTCTTCCTTGCCGTCCCACGACCGGATCGCCGCGAAGATGCCGTTCAGCATCTTCTCGTGCATCTTCGAGCCGGCGACGATCGACGCCACCTTCTGCTCTTCTTTCACCTTCCAGTTGATGAATTCCTCGATATCCGGATGGTCGGCATCGACGATCACCATCTTGGCGGCGCGGCGCGTGGTGCCGCCCGACTTGATGGCGCCCGCCGCGCGGTCGCCGATCTTGAGAAAGCCCATCAGGCCCGACGACTTGCCGCCGCCCGACAGCCGCTCGCCTTCCGCACGAAGCGACGAGAAGTTGGTGCCGGTGCCCGAGCCGTACTTGAACAGCCGCGCTTCGCGGACCCACAGGTCCATGATGCCGCCGTCCGACACCAGATCGTCCTTTACCGACTGGATGAAGCAGGCGTGGGGCTGCGGGTGCTCGTAGGACGACTTCGACTTGGTCAGCTTGCCGGTCTTGTAGTCCACGTAATAGTGGCCCTGCGCCGGGCCATCGATGCCGTAGGCCCAGTGCAGGCCGGTGTTGAACCACTGCGGGCTGTTCGGCGCCGCCTTCTGGGTAGCCAGCATGAAGCGCATCTCGTCGAAATAGGCCTGCGCGTCGGCCTCGGTGGTGAAATAGCCACCCTTCCAGCCCCAGTACGCCCATGCGCCGGCCAAGCGGTCGAACACCTGCTTGGCCGAATGCTCGCCGGTCTTGCGGTCGTCCTCGGCAAGATCCGCCATCGCGGCGTCATCGGGAACCGAGCGCCACAGGAACTCGGGCACGTCCTTCTCGCGGACCTTCTTCAGGCGCGCGGGCACGCCGGCCTTGCGGAAATATTTCTGCGCAATGACGTCGCTTGCGACCTGGCTCCAGCTGGCCGGAACCTCGACCTTGTCATTGCGGAACACGATCGTGCCGTCCGGATTCCGGATCTCGGAGACCGTCGTCGTGAAGTCGATATCGGCGTACGCGTCGAAACCTGCCTTGGTAAACTTGCGTTCGATTTTCATCTTGGAAGATGCCCCGTGGTGTCTTGTTGTTGCCACCGGCCTTCCGTCTGACGCGAAATGACCGGCACGATCGTCACGCCGGGTGTTTCAGGTCTGACGAGAAAACAAACCGCACCCGTTGGCGGAAGTCGCCTTCCGCCGGATCGCCGCGATGAATGCTCGCGGACCCTGTTTGCGATTGTGTCCCTCGCCGTGCCCTTGGCCACTAGATTTTGTGGTCTGTCACTCGGCTCGTACAAACTGGCGTGATCGGGGGCTTTGGGTCAACTCGAAATGGAATGCTGTCCACAGAAATTTTGCTTTCTGTGGATCACGGCAAAACGCCGCCCGGGACGGCCCCCCGATTCCCCTGATGGAGCGGGATGCGGACCGCGCCGGGCCACGATATCGATTTCCCCACGCGAACAAGAGGTTTAGCGTGAGTTTTTGGTAAACGGGTTCACCCGCGAGGGACGGCCGCGCCCCGTGCCCCGCGCTGTTTCCACGCCGATGACGCAACGTTGCAGGTCTACAACGCCAAGGAATTCCGTGCCGGGATTTGCGCCAATTTTGGGCGCTTGATGATTCCCGAAACCGCATCATCTGGTGTTGGATCTGGCTGACCGCCCACCAGATGTAGTCGGATCAGCAGATCGCGCCCCGGCAGATTCGCGCCCCGGCGGACAACCATGCGACGATTTACGGAGTGGTCGGGGCGGCGAGATTCGAACTCACGACCTTCTGTACCCAAAACAGACGCGCTACCAGGCTGCGCTACGCCCCGACGGAGTGGCTCTTAGCGCAACCGCCTTCCGGTGGAAAGTCCTGCTTCTTCTCTTTCCAAATACCTCGGGGGAGTCACCGAAGGTGACGGGGGCTGAGCCCCCTCCCTCGCCAGCCCTCAGCGCAGGTTGACCCGAAGCGCCGCAGCCGCCGCGAAAGGCAACAGCGCCAGCGTGCCCAGCGTTATCCCCGCCAGCAGCGCCAGCGGCGTGCCCACCGCCAGCCCCTCGGCCCCGCGCCGCACCACCTCGGCGCCGAAGATCAGCGTCGGCACGTACAGCGGAAGCACCAGCAGCGACAACAGCAACCCGCCCCGCTTCAGCCCAACCGTCAACGCCGCACCGAAAGCGCCGATCATCGACAGCGCGGGCGTGCCCACCGCCAGCGACAGGGTCAGCCAGCCAAAGCCCTGCTCCATGTTCAGCAAGATCCCCAGCGCCGGGGCCGCCAGCGTCAGCGGCAGGCCCGTGGTCATCCAGTGCGCCGCCGCTTTCATTCCCGCCACCGCCTCCAGAGGGATCGGTGCGGTGGCCAGCAGGTCCAGCGAGCCGTCCTCGAAATCCAGTTGGAAAATCCGGTCCAGCGACAGCAGGCACGCCAGCAAAGCGCCGATCCACAGCACGCCGGGCGCGATGGTGCGAAGCGTCTGCGACTCGGGGCCGACGCCAAAGGGCACCAGCACCACCACGATCAGGAAGAACGCAAGGCCAAGGCCGAAGCCGCCCCCGGCCCGGATCGCCAGCGTAAGGTCTCGCAGGAACAGCCGGATCACAAGAAGGCCTCGTCGAAACCGCTGTCGAAACCGCCATCGAACCCGCCCGCCGCAGACTCGGACGCGCGGAATTGCGCGACGTCCAATTCGCGCGCCTTGAAGCCAAGGTCGATATGCGTGGCGATCAGCGCCGCGCCGCCGGCCTCGCAATGCGCCCGCACCGCGTCGGCGAACAGCGCCACGCTGGCCACGTCCAGCGACACGGTGGGTTCGTCCAGCGCCCAGACCGGCCGCCCGGTCACCAGCAGCCGCGCCAGCCCCAGCCGCCGCTTCTGCCCCGCCGACAGGTTCTGCGCCGCGCGGTCGCGCAGCTTCTCGAGGTTGAAGGCGGCCAGCGCGGGCGCGATGCCGGTGCCGCCGTAGATCCCGGCCCAGAAGCTCAGGTTCTCGGCCACGCTCAGCGTCGCCTTCAGCCCGTCCGCATGGGCGCCGTAAGCGATGGCGTCCGGCGCGCAGTCGACCGAGCCCGCCAGCGGCGGCTGCAGCCCCGCGATGGTGCGCAGCAGCGTGGTCTTGCCGATGCCGTTCGGACCGCGCAGCAGCAGCACTTCGCCAGGCGCGAGGGCAAAGCTGACGCCCGCCAGCACCGGAATGCCGCCGCGCGTGCAGGCGAGATCGTGGGTTTTCAGAACCATGCCGCAGGCTTAGCCGATCCGGCGCGCACGGGGAAGCTTACACCGGCAACAGCGCCACTCCGACGCGGCGGCCCTCGGACAGCAGCACGTTGTACGTCCGCGCGGCGGGGGGCGACGCCATCGGCTCGACGCCCACGCCCGCCTCTTCCAGCGTTGTGCGGAAGGCTGCGGGCAGATGCTCGGGTTCGGCGCCGGTGCCGATGAACAGCACGTCGATATCGCCGGCCACCTCCAGAAGCGAGGCGGTGTCCTCCAGCCCGGACCAGCTGCGCGCGCCATGGGGCGTCACCAGCACCGCACCCTGCCAGACCTCGCCGCCGACGCGAAAGAAGCCGGGGCCGTAGCCGTCGATCGGCGGGCCGTCGAAGCTGCGGATCTCGTTCAGGCGCATGGTGTCTCCGTTCGGTTCGGTTCGGTTCGCTTCGGGTTCGGGGTCAGCCCCAGAAAGGCAGTCCACTCAGCGCGGAGGCCGCGATGATGGTGTAGGCGGCCCAGCGGTACAGGGTCGCGTGGCGCGGATCGAACAGCCGCGCGCCCAGCATCACCGCAAGAAGATAGGCCGGGACAAGGCAAAGGCCAAGCATCAGCGACGGGCCGTCCAGCAGCCCCCGAAGCCCGAAGATCGCCATCACCAGGATGTCGGCAAGGAACAGGAACAACAGCACCGACGCGCGGATCACCTCCACCGGCAGCGGGCGAGCCATGTACAGCAGGATGACCGGCGGTCCCGGCAGCCCCGCCGCGCCGTGCAGGATGCCCGAGATGCCGCCGATCCCATAGATCATCGGGCGGCTGACCGTTCCCCGGTAGCGGATGCCCGAGACCAGCGCCGCCAGCAGCGCTAGGCTGATCAGCGATACGCCGGTCCGGAACACGTCGGGCGGCAACAGCAGCAGGATGCCCACCCCGATGGGCGCGCCGACAAGCACGCCGGTCACCAGCCGCAGCACGTCGCGGGTATGCCCCTCGCGGATGGCGCGGGGGACAGCGGGCATCGGGCCGATGAAGTCCATCAGGATCAGCGTGACCAGCGCCTGCACCGGCGGCAGGATCTGCCCGGCGATGGGCAGGTAGACCATCGCGGTGCCAAAGCCGGTGAACCCCCGCACAAGCCCCGCAAGGATCGCGGCGGCGGCAAGCCACGCGAAGCCATCGGTGGCCACGGCGGTCTGGATGGCGGTCAGCACCGGATTGCCGCGCTTACAAGCGGTGTAACCCGCGCCGGCGGCAGCGCCGGGCGGTGCCCCGCTTTGATGTCGGAATGTGACGCGCCGCAAAACAAACGCGCCACCCCTGCGGGCAGCGCGCTTTTGTCTTCCGTCAAGGCTGGCGCCGTCACGAGTCGATATTCGCGAACTGGTTGCCCTCGGTCTTGTCCGGCTTCGACCAGTCGCGCTTGGTGCCCAGCATCAGCACGATGTTCTTGGCCACGTAGACCGACGAATAGGTCCCGACCACGACGCCCCAGGTGATCGCGAAGACAAAGCCGCGGATCACGTCGCCGCCCAGCACCAAAAGCGCGATCAGCGCGATCAGCGTGGTGCCCGAGGTCATCACGGTCCGCGACAGCGTTTCGTTCACCGACAGGTTCATCACGTCCTGAAGCGGCAGTTTCTTGTACTTGATCAGGTTTTCCCGCACCCGGTCGAAGATGACCACGGTGTCGTTGATCGAGTAGCCGACGATGGTCAGCAGCGCCGCGATGGTGGCAAGGTCGAACCGCATCTGCGTGACCGAGAAGATCCCGATCGTCAGCAGCACGTCGTGGAACAACGCCACCACGGCGCCCAGCGAGAACTGCCATTCGAACCGCAGCCAGATGTAGATCATGATCGCCGCCAGCGAGAGCCCGACCGCAAGGAACGCGGTCTGGATCAGCTCGCCCGACACCTTCGGCCCGACGCTTTCGACCGAGGTGAAGCGGATGTCGGGGTCGACCCCCTGCAACGCGGCCTCGACCTGCGCCACGGTCTCGGCGGTGACGCTTTCCTGTTCGTCCTGCGCCTGGATCCGGATCATCGCGACGTTCTCGTCATCCGCGAAGGTCGGATCGAACACCTCGGAAATCGCCACGTCGCCCAGTTGCAGCGGCTGCATCGCGTCGCGGTAGGCGCCCACGTCGACCGCGTTCACCGACTCGGTCCGCAGCGTGGTGCCGCCCCGGAAATCGATACCGAAGTTCAGCCCCATCGCGAACCATGCGACCAGCGAAAGGACCATGAGGATCATCGACGCGCCGAAGGTGATCTTCCGCGCCTTGAAGAAGTCGATGTTGGTTTCCTGCGGAACGAGTCTCAGTCGCATCTTACACCTCGATGGTTTTCGGACGGCGGCGCTCGAACCAGATCACGATAAGCAGGCGCGTCACGAAGATGGCGGTGAAGACCGAGGTCACGATGCCCAGCCCCAGCGTGACGGCAAAGCCGCGCACCGGGCCGGACCCCATGACGAACAGGATCACGGCGGTGATGAAAGTGGTGATGTTGGCGTCGAGGATGGCCGACAGGGCCTTCTCGTAGCCAAGCTCGATCGCGCGCGACGGTCCCCGCGCGGTCTTCAGTTCCTCGCGGATCCGCTCGAACACCAGCACGTTGGCGTCCACCGCCATACCGATGGTCAGAACGATGCCCGCGATGCCCGGCAGCGTCAGCGTGGCGCCGATCATCGACAGCAGGCCGAAGATCAGCCCCACGTTCATCAGCAGCGCGACGTTGGCGAGAAGGCCGAACCAGCCATAGCTCAGCCCCATGAACACCAGCACCGCGACGAAGGCCACGATACAGGCGATCCGGCCGGCGGCGATCGAGTCCGCGCCAAGCTCCGGGCCGATGGTCCGTTCCTCGAGGAAGGTCATCTCGGCCGGCAGCGCGCCCGCGCGCAGCAGGACCGAAAGCTGCGTCGATTCCTCGACGGTGAAGTTGCCGGTGATCTGGCCCGACCCCGAGGGGATCGCCTCGCGGATCTGCGGCGCCGAGATCACCTCGTTGTCCAGCACGATGGCGAACAGCGAGCCGACGTTCTCGGCGGTGTACTGGCCGAACTTCCGCGCACCCGACGGGTTGAAGCGGAAGGTGACGGCGGGCTGGCCGTTCTGGTCGAAGGCCGGCTGG
This sequence comes from Psychromarinibacter sp. S121, assembly GCF_049801035.1. Lineage (NCBI taxonomy): Bacteria > Pseudomonadati > Pseudomonadota > Alphaproteobacteria > Rhodobacterales > Paracoccaceae > Psychromarinibacter > Psychromarinibacter sp. S121. Next base: position 867,432 of record NZ_JBNAGE010000001.1, on the reverse strand, counting down.
CTGTCGTTCAGTTCTTCGCCGGTGACGACGGCGGTGTCCTCGAGCACGTAGAACACACCCTCTTCGTCCATCGACGGCAGGATCACGTTGCGCGCGCCCGGCTCTTCGTCGCCATTGGTGATGCGGCGGACGACGGGCTGGAAGGTCAGTTTCGCGGTGGTGCCGATCAGCGCCTTAAGTTCCTCGGCCGAGCCGATGCCCGGCACCTGGATCAGGATGCGGTCGGTGCCCTGCCGCTGGATCGTCGGCTCGCGGGTGCCGACCTCGTCGACGCGGCGGCGGATGATCTCCAGCGACTGCTGGATCGTCCGGTTGTCGGTGGCTTCCTTCTCGGCGTCGGTCAGCTGCACGATGATCGTGTCGCCGTCGCCCGCCACTTCGATGTCGGAAGAGCCCGCGCCGCTCAGGCTGACCACCGGCCGCGCAAGGCCGCGGACGACCTCCAGCGCGCGGGCCATGCCGTCGGCCTGACTGATGCGGATGTGCAGTTCGCCCGCGGGCGCGTCGACGCGGCGGATCGTGCCCACCGTGTCGCGCTCGCTGCGCAGGGCGTCGCGGATCTCGGGCCAGTAGCCGTTCATCCGGTCGACATAGACATCCTCGACCTGAACCTCGGCCAGCAGATGCGCCCCGCCGCGAAGGTCGAGCCCGAGGTTCACCAGCGTCGCGGGCAGCCACGAGGGCCACCCCGCCGCCGCCGCCTCGCGCTCGGGCGTGGCGCCCATGCGCTCGATCTCGGCGACCGCGTCGTTATGGGACTCGACGCGGGGATAGAACAGGTTCGGCATCGCGAAAAGAAGCCCGAACACCACGAGGCCGAGGATGACGACCCGTTTCCACAGAGGGATCTGCAGCATGAAACGCCCTTCCGAGGCTAGTCGATCACTCTTCGGCGGCGGGTTCGGTCTTCGAGATGACCTGGGCCACGGTGCTCTTGATCACGCGCACCTTGACGCCCGTGGCGATCTCGACCTCGATCTCGCCGTCTTCCTTGACCTTGGTCACCTTGCCGACGATGCCGCCCTGCGTGATGACCTGATCGCCCCGGCGCAACGCCTCGACCATCTTCTGGTGTTCCTTCACCTTCTTCTGCTGCGGACGGATCAGCAGGAAGTACATGATGGCGAAGATCAGGATGAGCGGAATGAAGGAACCGAAGGCTCCGGCGGCTCCGCCTCCGGTGGCTTGCGCGAAGGCAGGCGTGACGAACATGAGGTCTTCCCTTGCGTGGCGAGGGCTTTCCCGCCCCCTTCTCTGATTTGGCGCGCACCCTAATCGCGGCGGCTTCGGGACTCAACCCGGACGGCCCTGCCGGTACGCCCTGCGCTACATACGCATTTGGCGTGGGGTGACAAGGCGGGAGGGGTGGGATTTCACGCGGGACAGTGCCTGACTAGCGAACTGACGCGGCGTGGAGAGCGGTTTTCGCCGCCTCGCGGTCGATCACGATCCGGAGGGCACGTCATGAGTGCGCGGCCCCCACACGCCCAACGTGCGTCAGGTATTCCATACTCGCCCACGGCTTGGTTTCTGGCCCATTTTCGGGCACACTCCCCCTTATTTGCAACGCCAAAGCCGTTATGTCACAGCGTATTGCCAACCGCCGCGCGGCGCAGGCCCGCGCCCGCAGGCAGGCCATGCAGGTCATGGCCGACCCGCCGCCGACCGCCGACACGGTCCGGATCGACACCCTGACCCACACCGCGCGGGCAAGCTGGTTCGCGCTGTTGTCCTACCTCGCCTTCGTGGGCGTCACCCTGCTGGCGGTGTCGGACGCGGATTTCTTCAACCCCGACCAGCAGACCGCCCTGCCCCTCGTCGGCGTCTCGATCCCGACCCGGTTGTTCTTCACCCTCGCCCCGGTCCTCGGCGCGGCGCTGTTCGCCTATCACCAGTTCCACCTGCTGAAACTGTGGGAGGTGCTGGCCCATCCGCCGACCCCGGCCCGGATCGGCGGCAAGCATCTGTCGGATCTGATAACCCCCTGGCTTGTCAGCGATTTCGCGCTTGGCAACCGGCTGGACGGCGCGCTGCGCCCGCGCCCGCTGCGCAAGGCGGCGCACGTGGTCGCCCTGTGTCTCGTGTTCCTTGCCACGCCGGTGATCCTGTTCTTCTTCTGGGTCCGCTCGATGCCCGCCCACGACGAGGTTCTGACCGTCTTCTGGTGCGGCCTGCCGATGCTCGCCTCGATCTTCGTGTCGTTCAAAAGCTGGACCCGCCTGCGCCGCCTGACATGGCGCTCGCGCCGCCCGATGCGGTGGAACCTTCGGGTCTGGGCGCCGATCTGGCTGGCGGTCAGCTATGTCGGCTGGTGCGCCACCGAGCAGACGCTGGACGGCTACCTGACCGGGCTGGGCATGAGCGACGCCCGGCTCAACAACAGCGGTTTCCTGAACTGGGCCAGCCTCAACGTGTCGCCCCTGCCCCTGGTCCGCGCCAATCTCGCGGGCGTCGATCTTGTCGGCATCCCGCCCGACTGGACCGCGCGCGAACCTGCCGAGGTCGCCTTCCGCCGCAACTGGTGCGTCAGCGAGGGCATCCCGATGCCCGCCTGCGTCCTGCCCGAGCGCACGCTGTTCGGGCAGCAGGACAATTTCGAAGCCGAGCACGAATTCGTCACCGCTCAGCGGCGCAAGTGGTGCCGCGACGTGCTGTTCGGCGCGCTGGGGTCGATCGCCGACTGCACCGCCTATTTCGAGCGCGCCGAGGCCAGCCAGACCGAGGCGTGGCAGATCTACCGCGCGGCGCAGATCCGAGCGCTGGCCCGCCGCAGCCTTGCCGGGCGCGACCTGCGCCGCGCCGATCTCAGCGGCATGCGTCTGGAAGGCGTCGACCTCAGCGCCGCGCGGATGCAGGACAGCCTGCTCGAGGAAACCTCGCTGGAGGGCGCGCGGCTGCAAGAGACCCGGCTGGAGCGCGCCGACCTGACCGGCGCCCGGCTGGAGGGCGCGCAGATGCAGAACGCCAATCTGACCCGCGCCGATCTGTCCTTTGCTCGGCTGACCGACGCCGAACTCAGCTTTGCCGCGCTGGACCACGGTCGGCTCAGCAACACGTTCCTGCGCGGCGCGGTGATGCAGGTGACCTCGCTGGCGGACGCGACCATCACCCTGTCGGATTTCGAGGGCGCCAACCTTGCGATGGCCAGGCTGACCGGCGCCCGAATCGACGGCGCGTTCCTCAACGCCACCACCGAACTGGACGGGGCCGACCTGTCCTTCGCGGGGCTCACCAACCTTGACCTTCGCACGGTGCGCATCTCGCAGGACCAGATCGACAGCGCCTATGGCGACGCGACGGTGCGGCTGCCGCCCTATGTGAAGCGCCCGGCGCACTGGCCCGCGGAAGAGATCCCATGGGGCCAGTTCGAGATCCGCTGGCGCGACTGGCAGGCGGAGCAAGGCTATCAGCCCACGCCGCCGGCCCAGACACATTGACCGGCCCCCCGTTTGATGCTTTGACGCCCGCGCATCACAAGCAAAGGGCCGATCCCATGCACGACATACGTTTCATCCGCGAAAACCCCGACGTCTTCGACGCCGCTCTGGGGCGGCTGGGCGTGTCGCCGGTGTCGGCCGAGATCCTCGCCCTCGACGCCGCGCGCCGCGACGCGATCAGCAAGGCCGAGGCCGCGCTGGCGGACCGCAACGCCGCCTCCAAGCAGGTCGGCGCCGCCAAGGCAAAGGGCGACGAGGCCGAGTTCGAGCGCCTGCGCGCTCTGGTCGCCGCCAAGAAGGACGAAATCGCCGCTTTGGACGAAGAGGCCAAGGCCGGTGACGAACGCCTGCGCGACATGCTGCTGGGCCTGCCGAACATGCCGTTCGACGATGTGCCCGACGGCACCTCCGAGGACGACAACGTTGAGATCCGCCGCTGGGGCACCCCGCGCAGTTTCGACTTCACGCCGAAGGAACACTACGAGCTTGCCTGCGCGAAGGGCCTCGACTTCGAGACCGCCGCGAAGCTTTCCGGCTCGCGCTTCGTGGTCCTGCGCGGCGCGATGGCGCGGCTGCACCGGGCGCTGGCGCAGTTCATGCTGGACACCCACGTGACCGAGCACGGGCTGGCGGAAACAAACACCCCGGTGCTGGTCCGCGAAGAAGCGATGTACGGCACCAACCAGCTGCCGAAGTTCGCCGAGGACAGCTATCAGACCCGCGAGGGCTGGTGGCTGATCCCGACGTCCGAGGTCACGCTGACCAACACCGTGCGCGAGCAGATCCTTGACGAGAAAGACCTGCCGATCCGCCTGACCGCCCATTCGCTCTGTTTCCGCTCCGAAGCGGGCAGCGCGGGCAAGGACACCGCGGGCATGCTGCGCCAGCACCAGTTCGAGAAGGTCGAGATGGTATCCATCACCCATCCCGACACCTCGCTGCACGAGCACGAGCGGATGACCGGCTGCGCCGAGGCGATTCTGCAAAAGCTTGGCCTGCCCTACCGCACCATCGTTCTGTGCACCGGCGACATGGGCTTCGGCGCGAAGAAGACCCACGACATCGAGGTCTGGCTGCCCGGACAGGACACCTTCCGCGAAATCAGCTCGGTCTCGGTCTGCGGCGACTTCCAGGCGCGGCGCATGAACGCCCGCTTCCGCCCCGAGGGCGGCAAGCCGGACTACGTTCACACGCTGAACGGCTCGGGCGTCGCGGTGGGCCGCTGCCTGATCGCCGTGCTCGAAAACGGCCAGCAGCAAGACGGCTCGGTGGACTTGCCGCCGGTGCTTGCGCCCTATCTTGGGGGCAAGACCCGGATAACGGCAAACGGCGAGTTCGAGTGAGCGAAACACATACCCCCCGTCCCCCGGTCGACGACCGGGGGCGGATGAAAGCGATCATCGTGGTCACGGCGGCCATCGCCTTCGTGATGTCCCCCGTCGTGTCGCAAAGCTTCGGCGGCTTCGCGCCCGAGCAATTCCCCATCCCGCAGGATCACCCCCCGGCGCAGCCCGCGGGCTATGCCTTCGCGATCTGGTCTCTGATCTACGGCTGGCTGATCGTCCACGCGGTCTTTGGCCTCGTGAAACGCGCCGATGCGAAGGACTGGGACGCGACCCGCTGGCCGCTGGCGATCTCGCTGGTGCTGGGGGCCGCGTGGATTCCGACCGCGCTGCAATCCGTTCTGGTGGCGACCGTGCTGATCTGGCTGATGATGGGCACCGCGGTCTGGGCCTTCCTTGCCGCGCCCACGCGCGACTACTGGTGGGCGAAGGTGCCGCTGGGCCTGTATGCGGGCTGGCTGACGGCGGCGTCCTGGGTCTCGATCGCGCTGGTCGGCGCCGGCTGGGGCATCGGCCCCGGCGCGCTGGCATGGGCGTGGATCGTGCTGGTTCTCGCGCTTCTGTTCGCCGCCGCCGTCCTTACCCGCGCAGGCCGCGCGCCGGAATACGCCGCCGCCGTCGCGTGGGCCGCCGTGGGGATCGCGGTCGCGAATTTCGGCAGCCAGACCCTTTTGGCCATGGCCGCGCTGCTCGGCGCGGCAGGCATCCTCGCGCTGTCCCTTCTCGCCCGAAACTGAAGCGCCGCGCGGAGAGACCCGCGCGGCCCTATAGGCTTCTTTGGTCCGGAAATATCCTGGGGGTGAATGCGGCAAAGCCGCAGAGGGGGCGAAGCCCCCTCCAGCCTTTCACTTGCGCCCCTCCGGGGCGACGGGGACAATGCCCCCTCACCCTACTCTGCCGGGACCGCCGCAGCCGAGCGTTCTTTCGGGAACGGGACCAGCCGCTCGTGCTCTTCGTCCCACAGCTTCAGCCTGAACGACCGGATCGCTTCCGGCCATTCGATGCGCGGCATCTCCAGTTCGGGCGGCAGGTCGAAGTGGCATTTGCGCAGCCGGTAGGATGGGATCGACGGCATGAAGTGGTGGATGTCGTGATAGGCGATGTTGCCCGTCCCGATATCCCACCAATGGCCGAGGTTCAGGCAGGACGAGCCCTGCAACGTCGCCCGGCGGAAGTCGAGTTCCGGCTTCCGGTCCCAATAGGTGTCCTCGAAGTTATGCTGCAGGTAGACAAGAAACACCCCGATCATCCCTGCCAGCGCCGAGATGCCGAGGAACAGCCAGAAGCCCTGCCAGCCGAACACGGACCAGATCGCGAAAATCCAGGCGGCGAACAGCACGTTGTGGACCAACACGCTGACCACGCCGATCTTCGTGGTGTTGACCGGCCAGCGATAGGCGAAGAAATACGTCCAGATCGCCCCCACCGGGATCAGGACGAAGGGATTGCGGTACAGCCGGTAGTACAGCCGCTTCCAGAACCCCGCCTCGTTCCACTCGCGCAGGGTCATGGTGTAGATCTCGGTCGTTTCGCGGTGGTCGAGGTTCCCGAGATAGGCGTGGTGCATGTTGTGGTTGTACTGCATCGACCGGTACGGCGTCATCGCGAAGGGCGACAGCACGTAGCCCGCGACATCGTTCGCGCGCTTGGTCGAGAACAGCGAATGGTGCCCGCAGTCGTGCATCAGCACGTAAAGCCGGACCCCGGCGAAGGCGCTGACCACGATGAACGGCAAGGACAGCCAGACGCTTCGGTCGAACAGCGACAGCGCCAGCCACAAGGACGGAAAGAAAACGGCAAAGGTGCCGAAATAGCTGGCGGCGGCCAGCCAATCGTTCTTTTTCGTATATTTTAAAAGGTGTTTCCTAAGTTCCGGTGTTGCTGCGTCGCTCATGTCCAACCCCATTCGAGACGGTCTCAGCTTTCGCCCGGACAGGCGATGGCCCCACATGAGTCAGATAGTAGAATTCGCTTCAATTTGTCTAGATGCCACGGCGCCGCGCCGCGGAAACGGCGTCATTCGGCCCGCGTCCTCGTCCCACAGCTTCCAGCGCAGGCAGCCAATCGCCTCGCGGAAGCCGATCTTGCGCGAGCGGAATGTGCCTTCGAGTTCGCGGTAACACCGCTTCAAGTTGTAGCACGGGATGTTGGAATTCAGGTGGTGCAGGTCGTGATATGCAATATTCGCAGTACACAGGTCGAAGAACGCGCCGAAGTCCAGCACCGCCGAGCCCTCGACCGCCGCCTGATCGAAGGTCATGTCATCGGGGCGGCTCCAGAACACGTCCTCGAAATTGTGCTGCACGTAGGGGATCAGCACCCCGGTCGACGCGCCCAACACGACGGACCCAAGCCAGACCAGCAGGCCGGTGGTCCCGTAGGCGGACCAGATCGCCCACAGCAGCAGCGCGAGAAGAGTGTTGTGGATCAACAGGTTGCCCAACCCGGACTTCATCACGTTGCGCGGCCAGCGATAGCGCAGGACATACAGGAAGGTCGGCCCGATCAGGAAAAGAACGGTGAAACTGCGGTAAAGCCGGTAGCCGGCCTTCTGCCACCACGGCGCGGCCAAGTATTCCTCGACCGTCATCACGTAGATCTCGGTGCTGTCGCGGCGGTCCAGGTTGCCGATATGCGCGTGGTGCTGGTTGTGATTGTAGCGGATCGCCTTGTACGGCGTCAGGGTGAAGGGCGACAGAAGCGTCCCGGCGATGTCGTTCACCTTGCGCCGCGTGAAAAAGGATCCGTGGCCGCAATCGTGCTGCAGCATGTACAGCCGGACGCCGGTGACGCCGATCACGACCATCATCGGCACCGCCGCCAGCCAGTTCCCCGCCTGCGACAGTTCCAGTGCGGACACCAGCGCGCCGAGGTAAATCGCCACCGTCACACCGATGCTTACGCCCGCAATCCGGTTGTTCCGCGTCGTGTAGGCGCGGGTCCTCTGTCTCAAAGTCGTCATCGCATCGCCGGAATACCCGGCCCCCATCAATTCAATACGCGCACGCGTGAAACCCGCGCCTGAGGCGATAATTGCATCAGGGCGCGGGTTCGGGGAAGTGTTTACGACAGGAAGACTTCGGTAAAGGTCTGGAATAACTTACCGAACGCGTTTTATTTACCCGGAATCTTCTTTCCGAGGTGCTTGCGCAGGCGCGATGGCGTCGACTTCTTGCGATCTTTGTAGGGGTTCTGGTCCGCCCGGCTGCGCATGTACAGACGGATCGGCGTACCCGGCATATCGAAATCGTCGCGCAGACCGTTCACAAGGTAGCGCGAATAGCTTTCGGGTAGCTTGTCGGGATGCGAGCACATCACCACGAACCCCGGCGGCCGGGTCTTGGCCTGCGTCATGTAACGCAGACGGATGCGGCGGCCGCCCGGCGCGGGGGGCGGGTGCGCCGAGATCATGCCTTCGAGCCAGCGGTTCAGCCGCGCGGTCGACACCCGGCGGTTCCAGACCTCGTGCGCCTTCAGGACGGCGGCATGCAGCCGGTCCAGCCCGCGCCCGGTCAGGGCCGAAACGGTGATCAGCGGCGCCCCCCGAAGCTGGGGCAGCAGGCGCTCGAACGCCTCTTTCAGCTCTTTCAGCTTCTCGCCCTTGTTGTCCTCGGCGTCCCACTTGTTCACGGCGACCACGACCGCCCGGCCCTCGCGTTCGGCAAGGTCGGCGATGCGCAGGTCCTGCTGTTCGAACGGGATAGCGGCGTCCAGCAGCACGATCACGACCTCGGCGAACTTGACCGCGCGCAGGCCGTCGGCGACCGACAGCTTCTCGACCTTCTCCTGCACCTTGGCCTTCTTGCGCATGCCGGCGGTGTCGAAGATGCGGACGGGGGTGCCGTCCCAGTCGATCTTCAGCGAGATCGCGTCGCGGGTGATCCCGGCCTCGGGGCCGGTCAGCAGGCGGTCCTCGCCGAGGATCTTGTTGATCAGCGTCGACTTACCGGCGTTCGGGCGGCCCACAACGGCGACCTGAAGCGGCTTCGCCTTCGTCGGCGCGCGGTAGGCGGGCAATTCTTCGGTGCCGTCCGCGTCATCGACCTCGACGTCGATCTCGGGCGCTTCGGCCTCGGCGGCCTCGGTGCGTTCGGCGAAGGCGTCGGCGATCGGCATCAGCACCGACAGCAGGTCCCCCATCCCCTCGCCATGCTCGGCGGACAGGCGGACGGGCTCGCCAAGGCCCAGCTCGTAGGCCTCGTAGACCCCGGCGTCGGCGGCGTTGCCCTCGGCCTTGTTGGCCGCAAGGATCACGTTGGCGTTCTTGCGGCGCAGGATGTCGGCGAAAACGCGGTCGTCGGGCAGGATGCCCGCGCGCGCGTCGACAAGGAACAGGCAGATGTCGGCCATCTCGACCGCGCGCTCGGTCAGGCGGCGCATGCGGGCGGGCAGCGAGTCGTCGGTCTCGTTCTCAAGCCCGGCGGTGTCGATCACCGTGAATTTCAGGTCGCCCAGTCGCGCGTCGCCTTCGCGCAGGTCGCGCGTGACACCCGGCTGGTCGTCGACCAGCGCAAGCCGCTTGCCCACGAGGCGATTGAAAAGCGTCGACTTTCCCACGTTGGGCCGGCCGACGATGGCGAGGGTGAACATGGCCCTATCCTTGCATCCGTTTCTGCGGGTTTTGCCCGGCAGGACGGTCTACAAGACCCGGCCCCGCGGCCCGCAAGCCGCCCCCATACAGCCTAATTCGCTCAACGGAAAGCGTGAAGCTGCCCGTTTTCGCTGATCACGTACAGCGTGCCGCCCGCAACCGAGATGTTCGAGGCCGCGCCGCCCGGCAGGTCAAGCACCTGACGCGTCGCGCCGGTGGTCGGGTCGTAGGCGGTCAGAGTGCCGTCGTCCGAGGCGACCCACAGGTTGCCGCCGGCCAGAACCGGGCCGTAATAGGCGTAGATCGTTTTGCGCTTGGTCACGCGGCGGCCCGTGAAGTAGGGCAGTTCGCGCTTCCAGATCTCTTGCCCGGTTGCCGCGTCCAGCCGCACCAGTTCCGCCTGATCCGACACAAGGAACACGGATCCGCCCGCAACCCAGACCGGGCCATAGGCGCCGGTGTCCGAAGTCCAGAGCCGTTCGCCCGAAGCGACGTTCATCGCCACCGCGCGGCCCGACTGGTTGCCGGTGTACAGGATGCCGTCCACCACCACCGGGTCGGCGACGATATCGGTCACGTTGGCATAGGCCAGCCCTTTGCGGCCGCCGGACACGGTCGCGCCCCAAAGGCGCACGCCCCCCTGCCGCAGCGCCGCGACAAGTTCGCCGCTGGCGAAGGGGAAGATCGCAAGCTTGTCGGTCACCGCGGCCCCTGCCCCGCCGACCATGCCCGAGGCCGAGGGCGTGCCCGGCAGTTGCCAGCGCACGCGGCCGGACTGCGTGTCGATCGCCCATGCAACGTTGTCGCGCGAGATGACATAGACCAGACCGTCCGCCACCGTCGGGCTGGCGGTCGCGGGCGCGTCGAGGTCCTGCGCCCAGATCTCGGCGCCGGTGGCCGGGTCGATGGCGTAGACGGTGCCGTAGCCGGTGGTGACGAACAGACGGCCGCCGTCGAAAGCGATGCCGCCGCCCGAGATCGCGCCGCCGCGATGCTCGGCGGGCTCGAGGCTGCGGCTCCACGCGGTCTCGCCGTTGATGCCGGTCGCGGTCAGTTGCGCCTTGCTATCCAGCGTGAACACGTAGCCACCCGCCACGATGGGCTGCGCGGTGATGCGCAGCTTGCGGGTGTTGCCCTCGCCGATGTTGGCGGACCAGATCCGCGTCGGCTGCGGCGACAGCGCGACATGGCTGACGTTGTGCGACGGGTTCGCCGCGCGGTGGGTCCATGCGGCAAGGTTGACGGGCTGCGGCAGCGAGAAGGCGCGCGCGACCGGCACATCGGCGGTCGCGGGCTCTTCGCCCACGGTCAGACCGGTGCGGATGTCCAGCCGCTCGCCGGGCAGGATCGTTTCTTGGTTGCCGCAGGCAGCCAGCAGGCCAGCCATCGCCATCGACAGCAGGATCGGTTTCGACATCTGCACGGCTCGAGTCTCCCTCGCCAGTCCGGGCTGTCTGTCCGCCCGTTCTAATTCGTCCGGTATCGCGCCCGTCCCGGCGCGATCCGTAATATCGTTCACGCCCGGCCGCTCACGCCGCGTCCGGCGCGCCACCCAGGGCCATAATCAACTGCGTGGCCCGCTGACGCAAGGCCGAGGACGCCTCGGTGTCCTGGGTCAGCGCCCGCAGGCGGTCCAGCGCCGCATCGCGGTCGCCGGCTTCAAGTTCGGCCAGCGCGACCTGCTCTTCCGCCAGCACCCGGAACGGCGCGCCCGGCACCAGCAGCGGTTGCAGATCGGCAATCCGGTCCTCGGGCGAGGTCTCGGCGGCGGTCAGGACCACGCGCTTCAGCGTGGCCATCTGGCGGTAGACGTTCGACAGGCCCGCGTCCGCTTCGATCGCGCGCAGCGCGTCGGCGGCGGCGGCGGCGGGATCCTCGGCGGCCATCGCCTCGGCGGCGGCCAGCATCTCGACGATGGCCTGCGCGCCGCCGGTGGCGTCGACGCCCTCCAGCGCGGTCAGGCGCGCGGCGGCGTCCGGGGCGTCCAGCGCCGCAAGGATCGCGTCACCCTGAGCCTCGGCCGCGGCCCGTGTGCTGGCCTTGGTCCATTCGTTGTAGGCCGCGCCGCCCACGATCAGCAGGACCACCAACACGGCGATCCAGCCATAGCGGCGGATGTAGCCGAACAGCTTGTCGCGGCGGACCGCATCGGAAACTTCGTCGATGAAATTGTCGCTGTCGCTCAACGCGCTTCTCCGCCTGTGCTCTTCCCCCCGCATGGGTGCGGGCCCGTGGTCCGGCGCATGCCGGTTCGGGCCGCTTTTACACGCCGAGGCAGGCGGTGCAAAGGCCGCTTTGTTTCGGCTTCGCGACCGGCGCCGGAATGCCGTTGACGGGCGGACCGCCAAAGCGCTTCGCACCCTTGGCAGCAATGGGTTCCCGGCCCCGGCCGGGTGCTTGCGCCGCAGTGCAGAAGACGTTAATCTGAACCGAACGGTTTAGCTGCCGCCTGACCGGCACCCCGCCACAGTCGCCGGCGCAGGGTCCGGGCTGATGCGCGACTGAACGCCAGACAGATTTGGATAACGGACGGCCCCATGCGGATTTCCTCCCTGATCGTCGCGGGTTGCGTGATCGTCAGCCTGTACCTCGTCATCTTCGAGCGCGACGCGCTTTTGGCCTTTGCCGCAGGGGGCGCATCGGATTCCGAGATGACGGGCGAGTCTGGCGACTCTGCCGCAACCGAGGATGAACTCCCCGCGGTGCCGGTGGTCGTGCTGGCCTCGGTCGCGGAAGAGATCGAACAGGTGGTTCTGCTGCGCGGCCGCACCGAAGCGATGCGCAGCGTCGAAGTGCGGTCCGAAACCAGCGGCCGGGTGATCTCGGACCCGCTGCGCAAGGGCGCCTTTGTCGAGCAGGGCGACCTTCTGTGCGAGATCGACCCGGGCACCCGGCAGGTCAGTCAGGACGAGGCCGTGGCGCGGCTGTCCGAAGCCCGCGCCGCCCTGCCCGCCGCCCGCGCGCGGCTGGCCGAGGCCGAGGCCGCGCTGCCCGCCGCCGAAGCCGCCATCGTCGAGGCGAAAACCCGCGTCCCCGAGGCCGAAGCCCGTCTGGCCGAGGCCCGCGCCTCGGTGCCGACCGCCGAAGCCCGCCTGCTGGAAGCCGAAGCCAACGTGCCCGCCGCCGAGGCCGGTCTCGCGCAGGCCCGCGCCGGACTGCCCGCCGCCGAAGCCTCTGTCGCCGAGGCCCGCGCCCGCGTCGAGGAAGCCCGCATCAACCTGAACGCCGCCGAGCGGCTGTCGGACAACGGCTTCGCCTCGGAAGTGCGGCTGGCCTCGGCGCGCGCTGCGTCCGAAGCGGCGAAGGCCGGGCTGCAACTGGCCCTGTCGCAGCAGGAAGGCGCCAAGGCGACCGTGCAGAACGCCCTGTCGGCAGTCGAAGGCGCAAAGGCCGCTGTCTCTGCCGCCAAGGGTCAGGTCGAAAGCGCCAAGGCCGCGGTGCAATCCGCGATGTCCGGCGTCGAAGCGGCGAATGCCGGTGTGATCTCGGCCCAGTCCGGTCTGGAAGGCGCGCGCGCCGCGATCGAGACCGCGAAATCCGGCATCGAAAGCGCCAACGCGGGCATCGAAAGCGCCGAAGCCGCGGTGGCCGCCGCCGAAAAGGAAATCGGCAACCTCACCATCTCTGCCCCCTTCGACGGGCTTCTGGAAACCGACACCGCCGAACTGGGCAGCCTGCTGCAACCCGGCAGCCTGTGCGGCACGGTGATCCAGCTGAGCCCGATCAAGCTGGTGGCCTTCGTTCCCGAAGCGCAGGTCGACAAGGTGGAACTTGGCGCTCTTGCCGGCGCGCGCCTTGCCTCGGGCGGCCGCGAGGTCACGGGAGAGGTGACGTTCCTGTCGCGCTCTGCCGACACCGCCACACGCACCTTCCGCGTCGAGATCATGGTCGAGAACGAGAACCTGACCATCCGCGACGGCCAGACCGTCGAGATCGCCATCCGCGCCGCCTCGCAAACCGCGCACCTTGTGCCGCAAAGCGCGCTGACGCTGGATGACGACGGGACCATGGGCCTGCGGGTTCTGGAGGATGACAACATCGTCGGCTTCCGCCCGGTCGAGATCCTGCGCGACAGCCGCAACGGCCTGTATGTGTCGGGGCTGGAGGACGAGGCCGACATCATCGTGGTCGGGCAAGAGTTCGTGATCGCCGGCGTGCGGGTCAAGCCCACGTGGCGCGAGGCCGCGCAATGAGCGGGATGACCGGCATTGTCGGCACCGCCGCGTCGCGGGCGCGGATGGTCATCGCGTTTATCGTGATGTCCGTCGTGGCGGGCGCCATCGCCTATGCCACCCTGCCCAAGGAAGGCGAGCCGGACATCGAGATCCCAGCGATCTTCATCTCGGTCCCCTTCCCCGGCATCTCTGCCGAGGACGCCGAGAAGCTGCTGATCAAGCCGATGGAGGCCGAACTGGTCGACATCGACGGTCTGGACAAGATGTCCTCGACCGCGTCCGAGGGCTATGCCGGCGTCGCGCTGGAGTTCGAGTTCGGCTGGGACAAGACCAAGACGCTGGCCGACGTGCGCGACGCGATGAGCACCGCCGAGGCCGATTTCCCGGACGGCGCGGAACAGTATTCGATCAACGAGATCAACTTCTCGGCCTTCCCGATCGTCATCGTGAACCTGACCGGCCCGGTGCCCGAGCGCACCCTGCTGCGCGTCGCCCGAGACCTTCAGGACCGGATCGAAGGGCTGGACCCGGTGCTGGAAGCCGCGCTTGCGGGCGACCGGGACGAGATGCTTGAAGTGGTAATCGACCCGCTGCGGATGGAAGCCTACAACGTGACCGCCGCCGAACTGGTCAACGCGGTGACCCAGAACAACCTGCTGATCGCGGCGGGCGAGGTGCAGACCGATCAGGGCTCGTTCGCGGTCAAGATCCCCGCCACGCTGCAAAGCCAGCAGGACGTCTACGCCATCAAGATCGTCGGCGACGGCGACCGGTCGGTCACGCTGGGCGATCTGGCCGACATCCGCCTGACCTACGAGGACCGCGAGGGCACGGCCCGGTTCAACGGCATTGCCACCGTGGCGCTGCAGGTGGTGAAGAAGAAGGGCTACAACCTGATCGACACCGCCGATCTGGTCCGCGCCGAGGTGGAAACCGCCCGTGAGGACTGGCCCGAGGAACTGCAGGCCGCGATCACCGTTGGCACCTCGAACGACCAGAGCTTCACCGTGAAGTCGATGGTCAGCCAGCTGGAAGGCTCGGTCCTGACCGCCATCGCGCTGGTGATGATCGTTGTGCTGTCGGCTCTTGGCATCCGGTCCGCGCTTCTGGTCGGCTTCGCGATCCCAACCTCGTTCCTTCTGTGCTTCGTGCTGCTGGGCCTGATGGGCATCACCGTGTCCAACATCGTGATGTTCGGCCTGATCCTTGCCGTCGGCATGCTGGTGGACGGCGCCATCGTCGTGGTCGAATACGCCGACCGCCGCATCGACGAGGGCTCGGGCCCGATGCACGCCTATGTCGAGGCCGCGACGCGGATGTTCTGGCCGATCATCGCATCGACCGCGACCACGCTTTGCGCCTTCCTGCCGATGCTGTTCTGGCCCGGTGTCGCGGGCGAGTTCATGGGCATGCTGCCGGTCACGCTGATCTTCGTGCTGGCCGCCTCTCTGGTGGTCGCGCTGATCTTCCTGCCGGTGATGGGCGGCGTCGCGGGCCGCATCAGCCGCGTCTTCGACCGCACCTCGGGCTGGCTGCGGCGCGCCGTGCCGTGGTGGATCGTCCGCGCGGCGATCGCCGCCGTGGCGGCCTATCTGGTGTTCCTCGGCGCGATGCAGGTGCTGAACCCCGCCTACCTGTTCGGCGGCGGCGAGGCCCCGGTGCCCGGCGCCGTCGGCCTGCTGCTGGGCGCGGCGGTGTTCCTGTTCGGCGCGATCTGGACCGGCATCGCGATGCAGTCCGTCCGCATCCAGCGCCCGCCCCGCCGCATCTCAACCCGCACGCGGCACACGCTGTTCGGCTGGCTGATCAAGTTCATCGTCGGCAACCCGATCATGCCGCTGGTCACCATCGGCCTTGTGATCTTCTTCGTCGGCGCCGTGTTCTCGTTCTACGGCAAGAACAACCTCGGCACCGAGTTCTTCGCGGAATCCGAGCCCGAGCAGGCCATCGTCTACGTCAAGGCGCGCGGCAACCTCTCGCTGGCCGAGAAGGACGCGCTGGTGAAGCAGGTCGAGGACATCGTGATCGCGGTCCCCGGCGTCGACAGCGTGTTCTCCTTCGCCGGCGACGGCGGGCTGAACACCAACACCGGCGGCAGTCAGGCCCCGCGCGACGCCATCGGCCAAATTCAGCTTGAACTCGTCCGCTGGGAAGACCGCCCCCGCACCGTCGAGGAGTCCACCTTCTTCGGCCTGATCGACATCGAGGAAGTCGCCGAGGACTTTGACGGCGACTACATCCTCGCCGAGATCGAGCGGCGTCTGGCCGGGCTGCCGGGCATCCGGACCGAGATCCTGAACCTGTCGATGGGCCCCGCCTCGGCCAAGCCGGTACACCTGCGGCTGAAGGGCGAGAACCTCGAAGAGCTCCAGATCGCCGCCGAGATGGTGCGGACGCAGTTCGAGGCGACCGAGGGCCTGATCGACATCGAGGACACGCTTCCCCTGCCCGGCATCGACTGGCAGATCGACGTCGACGTCGAGGCCGCCGGCCGCTATGGCGCCGACGTCGCCACCGTGGGCGGCATGGTGCAGCTGGTGACGCGCGGCCTGCTGCTGGACACCATGCGCGTGCCCTCGTCCGACGAAGAGATCGAGATCCGCGTCCGCTTCCCCGAACAGGACCGCCTGCTGTCGACGCTGGACACGCTGAAGGTCCGCACCGCCGACGGTCTGATCCCGCTGTCCAACTTCGTCACCCGCCGCCCGGTCGAGAAGCTGGCCCAGATCGACCGCGTGGACCAGAAACGCTATTACGACGTGAAGGCCGGTGTCGCGCCCGGACTGACCACCACCGGCACCGGCCCGGACGGCGCGGACCGCGAAGTGCTGATCAGCCCGAACGAGCGGATCGAGACGCTGACCGCGTGGCTGGAAAGCGACGCCGTCGACCTGCCCGCGGGCGTGACATGGGAATGGACCGGCGATCAGGAGGATCAGGCGGAAAGCCTCGCCTTCCTGCAAACCGCCTTCGGCGGCGCGCTGTTCTTGATGTTCATCATCCTGCTGGCGCAGTTCAACTCGTTCTACAACTCGGTGCTTGTGCTGCTGGCGGTCGTCCTGTCCACCACCGGCGTTCTGATCGGCATGCTGGTCATGCAGCAGCCCTTCTCGATCATCATGACCGGCACCGGGATCGTCGCGCTCGCCGGGATCGTGGTGAACAACAACATCGTGCTGATCGACACCTTCCAGGAATACTCGCGCTACATGCCGCAGATCGAGGCGATCATCCGCACCGCGGAACAGCGCCTGCGGCCGGTGATCCTGACCACGCTGACCACCATGGCGGGCCTGACGCCGATGATGCTGGGCCTGTCGCTGGACTTCATCGGCGGCGGTTACTCGATCAACTCACCCACCTCGCTGTGGTGGAAGCAGCTTGCGACCGCGGTTGTCTTCGGCCTCGGCATCGCGACGGTGCTGACGCTGGTGCTGACCCCCTCGCTGCTGGCGGTGCGGGCCTGGGCCGGACGCTATGCCCATGGCATCGCCGCGCTGCTGGCGCGCCTGTCGATGCCGCGCGGGTCCGCCGCCGCCCGCGACTGGGCGCTGCGCCGGGCCGCGCGCCGTACCCGCCTGCCCGAGATCCTGTGGGACATCGACGCGCCCGCCGCGCCGGCGCGCCCGACCGAGGACGAACCCAACCTCGGTGCGCGGATGCGGGCCGCCGAATAACCGGCCTGTCGCGACGTCAGTCTGAATGACGCGACAGATCGCGCGCCCTCGCGCGTTCTACCTCTGACATGCCCGATACCGGGGCCAATCCGGACCGGGCCAAATGACGGAGGTTGAAATGAAAGCAGGATATATCCTTACCACGGCGGCAGCCCTGGCAATGGTCGCCGGCGGTGCGCTGGCACAGGGCGGCGCGCCAAGATCCCCCGGCGACGGCCCGCAGGGCGGCGTCACCTGCCCCTCGGGCCAACGCGCCCCGAACGGCGGCTGCGCCAGTGGCACTCCGGGCAACGGCGCGAACCGCCCCGCCGACAATCGTCCCGAACAGGCGCGTCCCGCCCCGGATCGCCCGAGGGTCGAGGCCGCGGCGCCGAAACCCGGCTTCAACCCGGGCGACGCCGTTGCCGCGGACATGCGCAAGGTCCCCGACCCACGCCGCTTCGGGCTGGATCCGAACAAGCACTACGTCCGCCATGGCGATACATTCTATCAGGTGGACCCGCAAAGCCGCGAGATCCTCGCCTTCGTCGGCGCCCTCGCCGACCTGATGAACTGAAGGACCTGATCTGCGCCCGCCGGCGGCCCCGCGCCGCCGGTCCGGGGGTCGGTCAGGGCTCGACCCCAAGATGCGCGGCAAGCTTCCGGCAATAGCCGAACCAGTCCTGCGCTTCTTCCGACAACACGAAAAACAATCCGCGCCCGTCCCAGCCTGCGGCGGCGTCGGCGTACAGCGCGGCGACCCGCTTCAGCCCGTCGCCATGCCCCTCGCGCGCGGCCTGCGCCACGGCGGCGGCATAATAAGCGTCCCGCGCGGCGGTCAGTCGCATGCCCTTCTCACCCGACCGCCGTTCCGGCGCGCGCCGGTTCGACAGGTCCATCAGCGCCGCGCATTGCGCAAGGCTCTGGCTATAGGGCTGCCCCGCACCGGCAGGCGTGGCAACAAGCAGCAAGGCAATGATCGCGTAACGCACCGATCCCTCCGATACCGAACGCCAGCAGGTAACCACCGCATTCGGGCATCTTTGGGACCCGCATCTTCTTTGGTCAGGAAATATCCCGGGGGGAGGCCGCAGGCCGGGGGGCAGAGCCCCCTTCAGCGCGCGCGACCGGCCGCGACGCCTATTCGGCCGCGACCTTGCCCTTCTTCGGCGCCAGCATCGGTTTGAGGTAATGCCCGGTGTGGCTCTCGGCCACATCGGCCACATGCTCGGGCGTTCCCTCGGCCACGATGGTGCCGCCGCCATCGCCGCCCTCGGGGCCGATGTCGATGATCCAGTCCGCCGTCTTGATGACGTCGAGGTTGTGCTCGATCACCACCACCGAGTTGCCCTGGTCCACCAGTTCGTGCAGCACCTCGAGAAGCTTGTTCACGTCCTCGAAATGCAGCCCCGTGGTCGGCTCGTCGAGGATGTACAGCGTGCGGCCCGTCGACCGCTTGGACAGTTCCTTCGACAGCTTCACCCGCTGCGCCTCGCCGCCCGACAGCGTCGTGGCCTGCTGGCCGACCTTGATATAGTCAAGACCCACCCGGTGCAGCGCGTCCATCTTGTCGCGGATCGAGGGCACCGCCTTGAAGAACTCGCGCGCCTCTTCGACGGTCATGTCCAGCACGTCGGCGATGGACTTGCCCTTGAACTTCACCTCCAGCGTCTCGCGGTTATAGCGCTGACCGTTGCAGGTCTCGCAGGTGACATAGACGTCCGGCAGGAAGTGCATCTCGATCTTGATGACGCCGTCGCCCTGGCACGCCTCGCAGCGGCCACCCTTCACGTTGAAGCTGAACCGCCCCGGCTTGTAGCCGCGCGCCTTCGCCTCGGGCAGACCGGCGAACCAGTCGCGGATCGGGGTGAATGCACCGGTGTAGGTGGCCGGGTTCGACCGCGGCGTGCGCCCGATGGGGCGCTGGTCGATGTCGATGACCTTGTCCAGATGCTCCAGCCCCTTGATCGTCTCGCAGGGCGCGGGCGTCTGGCGGGCGCCGTTCAGCCGCATCGAGGCGGTCTTGAACAAGGTTTCGATGGTCAGGGTCGACTTGCCGCCGCCCGACACGCCGGAGACGCAGACGAACTTGCCCAGCGGGAACTTGGCGGTCACGTCCTTCAGGTTGTTGCCGGTGGCCTTGACCACCGTCACCGCCTTCTTGTTCCCCTTGCGCCGGGTCGCGGGCACCGAGATCTCGCGCACGCCGGTCAGGTACTGGCCGGTGATCGAATCCGGGTTCGCCGCGATCTCGGCGGGCGTGCCCGACGCCACGACCGACCCGCCATGCACCCCCGCGCCGGGGCCGATGTCGAGCACGTAATCGGCTTCGCGGATGGCTTCCTCGTCGTGTTCCACCACGATCACCGTGTTGCCCTGGTCGCGCAGGTTCTTCAGCGTGCCCAGCAGCCGGTCGTTGTCGCGCTGGTGCAGGCCGATAGAGGGCTCGTCCAGCACGTACAGCACGCCGGTCAGGCCGCTGCCGATCTGGCTGGCCAGACGGATACGCTGGCTCTCGCCGCCCGACAGGGTGCCCGCGTTGCGCGACAGGGTCAGGTATTCGAGGCCCACGTTGTTCAGGAAGCCCAGACGCTCGCGGATCTCTTTCAGGATGGCGCGGGCGATCTCGTTCTTCTGCTTGGTCAGGTGCTCGGGCACCGTCTCGCACCAAGCGAAGGCTTCCTTGATCGACATCTCGACCACCTGACCCACGTGCAGCCCGGCGATCTTCACCGCCAGCGCCTCTTCCCGCAGACGATAGCCGCCGCAGGCGCCACAGGAGCGGTTGTTCTGGTAGCGCTCGAACTCTTCGCGGACCCAGCTGGAATCGGTCTCGCGATAGCGCCGTTCCATGTTGGGGATCACGCCTTCGAACGGGCGCGACACCTGATAGACCCGGCCGCCCTCGTCATAGCGGAACTGGATCTCTTCCTTGCCGGACCCGTACAGGAAGACCTTCTGCACCGCTTCGGGCAGGTCCTTCCACTTGGTGTTCTTGTCGAAGTCGTAATGCTTCGCGATGGCCTCGATGGTCTGCAGGAAATAGGGCGACTTGCCCTTCCGCCACGGCGCCAGCGCGCCGTTGTAGATCGTCAGGTTCTGGTCCGGCACCACAAGGCGCTCGTCGAAGAACAGCTCGACGCCAAGGCCGTCGCAGGACGGGCACGCCCCGAAGGGCGCGTTGAACGAGAACAGGCGCGGCTCGATCTCGGGGATGGTGAAGCCACTGACCGGACAGGCGAAATTCTCGGAGAAGGTGATCCGCTCGGGCTCTCCCTCTTTCGGCGCGGTTTCCAGGATCGCGATGCCGTCGGCGAGGTCCAGCGCGGTGCGGAAGCTGTCGGCAAGGCGCGTCTCCAGCCCCTCGCGCACCACGATGCGGTCGACGACCACGTCGATGTCATGGCGGAACTTCTTGTCCAGCGTCGGCGGCTCGTCGAGTTCATAGAACGCGCCGTTCACCTTCACCCGCTGGAAGCCCTGCTTGCGAAGCTCGACGAACTCTTTTTTGTACTCGCCCTTGCGGTCCCGGACGATGGGCGCCAGCAGGTAGCCCCGCGTGCCCTCTTCCATCGTCATGACCCGGTCGACCATGTCCTGCACCTGCTGCGCCTCGATCGGCAGGCCGGTGGCGGGGGAATAGGGCGTGCCGGCGCGGGCGAACAGAAGGCGCAGGTAGTCGTAGATCTCGGTCACCGTGCCGACGGTGGAACGCGGGTTCTTCGAGGTGGTCTTCTGCTCGATGGAAATCGCGGGCGACAGGCCCGAGATGTGATCGACGTCGGGCTTTTCCATCATGTCGAGGAACTGGCGGGCGTAGGCCGACAGCGATTCAACGTAGCGGCGCTGCCCCTCGGCATAGATGGTGTCGAAGGCCAGAGAGGACTTGCCCGAGCCCGACAGGCCGGTGATCACCACCAGCTCGTCGCGCGGAATGTCCACGTCGATGCCCTTCAGATTGTGCTCGCGCGCGCCGCGCACTTCGATCTTCTTCAGATCAGCCATCGGATACCCCTTAACCGCCGCCTAACAGTTAACCCACGGCGCGCGAGTCTCCAATCGAAAATTGGAACATTGCGCGAACATCCACAGGTTCCTTGCCGGATTGTCAGCAGCCGTCAGGCGATCTGCCCGTCGCGTCGGCGCTGCAGGGCCAGATGTACGCCCGCGCCGGCAAGAAACAAGAGGCAGAGCATCACCATCAGCCCGCCGTAGCCGGAAACCGCGATCACCGAGACCATCAGCGGCGTGCCGATGGTGTTGCCGAGGTTGCCCGCCTGCGCCATGCCGCCATTGGCCAGCGCCCTGTCCTCGAGCGTCGGGTTCAGCTGCGGCACCACGCTGAAGCCCGACCCCTGCACCAGCCCCAACGTCGCGCCCAGCGCCAGGAACAGGACGGGGCTGCCCGGCACCGCCCACAGCGCCACAGCCACCACCGCGCAGGCGGCGAAACCCGCGACCGAGACGGTCACCGCCGACACCCGCCGCAACAGCCAGACGCCCAGCGTCATCGAGGTCGCGAGCGAGGCCAGCGGCATCAGCCCCAGCACCAGCGCCCGGCTGCCTTCCGGCAGGAAGGGCGCGAGCACGGTCAGGACGGCGACGAAGCATGTGGTGTAAAACAGCCAGCCCCAGGCTGCCGCGCCGATGGCGGGGCTGCGGTAGATCCGGGCGTGGGCGGTCAGCAGCTCACCCTGTTTCAGCGGCGTGGCGACGCCCTTGCGCACCCGTGGCAGGATCGGCCAGAGCACCGCCGCCATCACCGCCATGTAGACCGCATGCGCCCCGATCACCGCCGCCAGCCCGAACCGGGCCGCCGCCGGGATACCGGCCCATGCCAGCACCGCGAACGCCACGGCGAAGAAAGTGCTCCAGATCGTCAGCGCCAGCGGGCGGTCGCTTTCGCGCGTCACTTCGGCGATCATCGTCGGCGCCGCGACCACGATGGCCAGATGCGCCGCGCCCTCGACGACTCGGCTGGCGAGGAACAGCCACAGGGGCGGAAAGGTGGCCTGGAAGGCCGACATCGCCGCGCCGGCGCACAGCGCGGTCAGCAGCGCCCGGCGATATCCGATCCGCGCCACCAGCACGCCCGCAACGACGCCCAGAAGGATGCCGAGAAACCCCACCAGCGACACCGCGAACCCCAGCGAGGTGCCGGCCTGCGGATAGGCCTCGGGCAGCCGGTCGAACACGACGCTCAGCTTGCCGTACTGCCCCGCCGCGCCCAGCCCGGCCGCCCAGATCAGCAGCACCAGCCGCCAGTCGGTCCTGTCCGTTTCCATCGCGTCGCCCCCGGATCCTGTCGGGTCCGGTTAATCAGGTTCGGCAGCGCAGCGCCAGTCCCTGGGGGCCGGAGGGGGCTCTGCCCCCGCCGCGCCCTGCGCGGCCCCCCGAGGTATTTGAAAAGAGAAGAAAGAGACGGCCCAAACGCGAAACTCCGCCGCGGCGCCGGG
Organism: Psychromarinibacter sp. S121; assembly: GCF_049801035.1. Taxonomy (NCBI): domain Bacteria; kingdom Pseudomonadati; phylum Pseudomonadota; class Alphaproteobacteria; order Rhodobacterales; family Paracoccaceae; genus Psychromarinibacter; species Psychromarinibacter sp. S121. The sequence goes on along the minus strand of NZ_JBNAGE010000001.1, from coordinate 844,774 downwards.
CCGGGCGGAGTTTCGTTTCGGTTCACGGAAGACCGCCCGTCAGGAGGCGAGCCGGTCCTTGACCATCGGGCCCACCTGACCAAAGTCCATGCGCCCGGTGTATTGCGATTTCAGCTCGCCCATCACCTTGCCCATGTCGCGGATCGAGTTGGCGTCGGTCTTGGCGATCGCCTTGTCGACCGCCGCGGCGACCTCGTCCTCGGTCAGCTGCTTGGGCAGGAAATCCTCGATCACGACGATCTCGTCCCGCTCGCGCTCGGCGAGGTCGAGGCGTCCGCCTTCCTCGTAGGCGCGGGCGCTTTCCTGCCGCTGCTTGACCATCTTGCCGAGGATGCCAAGCACGTCGGCGTCGCCCACGCCGTTCGCGTTGTCCTCGCCCTCGCCCCTCAGGGCGATGTCCTTGTCCTTGATCGCGGCGTTGATCAGGCGCAGCGTCGACAGGCGCGCGGCATCCTTGCTCTTCATCGCATCCTTCAGCGCAGAGCCGATCCTGGTGCGCATATCCATACGTGCGGGTCCTCTCCCCTTGAGGTTTCGCAAATCCGTAACATACAGTGCCGCGCTGCGGCGCGCAACTGGCCGCATTTATTGCAAGTCATTGAAATTGCTACGTTACGCGAATCCCGTGATGGGTTGATTCCCGCCCCGGCTGGCCTTAGGTTCCGCGCGATCACGAACAAGGAGTCGCACATGCCCCTCTCGCGCGGACCGGACAATGCAACCGCATGCCTTGCGCTTGCTGATGGCACGCTGTTTTACGGCCGCGGCTTCGGCGCCGCCGGCCAGACGACGGCGGAGCTGTGCTTCAACACCGCGATGACCGGCTATCAGGAGATCATGACCGATCCTTCCTACGCCGGGCAGATCGTGACCTTCACCTTCCCGCATGTGGGCAACGTCGGCGTGAACCCCGACGATGACGAGACGCAGGACCCGGTGGCCGAGGGCATGGTCGTCAAGTGGGACCCGACCGAGCCGTCGAACTGGCGCGCCGCAGAACGGCTGACCGACTGGCTGGCCAAGCGGGGCCGGATCGCCATCGGCGGCATCGACACCCGGCGCCTGACCCGCGCGATCCGCCAGCAGGGCGCGCCGCATGTCGCGCTGGCGCACAGCCCCGACGGCGAGTTCGACCTGGAGGCGCTGGTCGCCGCCGCGCGCGATTTCCGCGGGCTGGTGGGGCTGGACCTTGCCAAGGACGTGACCTGCGCCCAGTCGTACCGCTGGGACCAGATGCGGTGGGCGTGGCCCGACGGCTTCCCGACCCGCAGCACCCCCGGCCACAAGGTCGTCGCCATCGACTATGGCGCGAAACGCAACATCCTGCGCTGCCTTGCCTCGGCGGGCTGCGACGTCACCGTGCTGCCCGCGACCGCGACGGCGGAAGAGGTGATGGCGCATGAACCGGCGGGCCTGTTCCTGTCGAACGGCCCGGGCGACCCGGCGGCGACCGGCGAATACGCGGTGCCGATGATCCGCGATATCCTCGACAAGACCGACATGCCGGTGTTCGGCATCTGCCTTGGCCACCAGATGCTGGCCCGCGCGCTTGGCGCCAGCACGGTCAAGATGAACCACGGCCACCACGGCGCGAACCACCCGGTGAAGGATCTGGAAACCGGCAAGGTCGAGATCACCTCGATGAACCATGGCTTTACCGTGGACAGCCAGACCCTGCCCGCCGACGTGATCGAAAGCCACGTGTCGCTGTTCGACGGCTCGAACTGCGGCATCCGGCACCGCGACCGCCCGGTGTTCTCGGTCCAGTACCACCCCGAGGCCAGCCCGGGGCCGCAGGACAGCTATTACCTGTTCGAGCGCTTCGTCGCCGCGATCGAGGGCCGCTGACCCACGCCGAAACCGACCGCGGTTAAGCGAAATTTAACGTAACACACGGATCTTCCGGCGAAGTCAGAACGAGGCTTCGCCGTGGAGAATCCTATGGGCCTTCGGTCCGTTCCGGGTGGCAGAGACCTGCCGCACCGGCCGACCGCCAGCGGCCATTCCGCCCCCCAGCATTCCGGCCAGCCGCGGCCCCGGCTGGGGCAGATCCTTGTCGACGCGGGCGCGCTGTCCCCCGCCGTCCGCGATGCGGCGCTTGCAAGGCAGGCGCGGGTCGATGCCCGGCTGGGCGACATCCTCATGGCGGACGGCGCGATCGACCGGCCGCTGTTGCATGCCTCGCTTGCCCGCCAGTTCGGCGCGGATCTGGCCAACCTTGCCGCCCAGCCCCCCGACCCCGTGCTGGTCGCGATGCTGGGTGCGGACACCTGCCTGTCGCTGGGGCTGCTGCCATGGCGGCGAAGCGGTGGCGCGGTGGACATCGCCAGCGCCCGCCCCGAGGCGTTCGAGCGGCACCGCCCAAGGCTGGAACGGCTGTTCGGCCCGGTACGGATGGCGGTGACCGGCGATCTGGAGATCCACGACGCGATCTGGCGCCTGCGCCCGGCCGAGCTTGTCAGCCGGGCCGAAACGCGAGTGCCCGCCGCTGAAAGCTGCCGGACCATGGCGTTCTCGCCCGCGCGGGCGCATCCGCTGGCGCTGGCGGCGGCGTTTCTGTGCCTTGTGCTGGTGTTCTTTCACCCGATGCCGGCGCTGCGGTTCCTGACGTTCTGGGCGATCGTCACGTTACTGGCCAACAGCCTGCTGAAAGGCGCGGCGCTGGCGCGGCATCTGGTCCGCACCCGCACCGCCCCGCCCGAGGCCGAGATGCCCATCGTCGCGCGCAAGCCGCGTATCTCGCTGCTGGTGCCGCTGTTCCGGGAACGGCGCATCGCCGGGCGGCTGATCGCGCGGCTGGACCGGCTGGATTACCCGCGCGAATTGCTGGACATCCTGCTGGTGGTCGAGGCGGACGACGCCGTGACCCGAGAGACGCTGGCGGGGCTGGATATGCCGCCGCATATGCGCTGTGTCACGGTGCCCGGCGGCAGCATCAAGACCAAGCCGCGCGCGCTGAACTATGCGCTGGATTTCTGCCGGGGCAGCATCGTGGGCGTCTACGATGCCGAGGATGCGCCCGACCCGGACCAGTTGAACCAGGTGGTGCGGCGGTTTCACCGGCGCGGGCCGGATCTGGCCTGCGTGCAGGCGACGCTGGATTTCTACAACAGCCGGTCGAACTGGCTCGCCCGCTGCTTCGCGGTGGAATACGCGGCGTGGTTCCGGGTGGTGCTGCCGGGCCTGACCGGGCTGGGGCTGGTGGCGCCGCTGGGGGGCACATCGCTGTTCTTCCGCCGCGCGGTGCTGGAAGAACTGGGCGGCTGGGACGCGCATAACGTGACAGAGGACGCGGACCTTGGCGTGCGGCTGGCGCGGCATGGCTACCGGACCGAATTCATCGGTTCCGTCACCTCGGAAGAGGCCAACTGCCGCGCGCTGCCGTGGATCCGGCAGCGGTCGCGCTGGCTGAAGGGCTACATGATGACATGGGCGGTTCACATGCGGCGCCCCCTAAAACTGCTGAAACAGCTTGGGCCACGGCGGTTCCTCGGGTTTCAGATGCTGTTTCTCGGCACCATCTCGCAGTTCCTGCTGGCGCCCTTCCTGTGGCTGTTCTGGCTGCTGCCCTTCGGAATGCAGCACCCCTTTGCGCCCGCCTTCGGACCCGCGATCATGGTCGGGCTGCTGACCGCCTTCCTGCTGTCAGAGGCGATCTCGATCGCGGTGGGGCTGGTCGCGGTGCGCGGGCCCGAGCACCGGCACCTGATGCCATGGGTGCTGACCCTGCATTTCTATTTCCCGCTGGCGGCGCTAGCCGCCTACAAGGGCTTGTTCGAGCTGCTGACCTGGCCGTTCTACTGGGACAAGACCGAACACGGGATCTACCCCGAGACCGAGCCCGACGCTTCCGCCGTGCCGCGCGTTGCGAAAGGGGAAGGAGAGCCCGCCGCCGTCACGCGCCGTCGGCGTCGCGCCTGAGCCGGGTCTCGAACGCTTTCGAGATATGCGCCCGCAGCGCGGCATAGGCGGCGTCGCCATCCCCTGCCCCGATCGCATCGACGATCGCCTGATGCTCGGCCAACGCGGTCTCTCCCCGCCCCTCCACCGCAAGCGAGGTGGTCGCCAGAAGCGCCATCGATCGGTGCACGAGGTCCAGCTGCTGCACCAGATAGCGGTTGTGCGAGGCAAGGTGGATCTGCTTGTGAAACCGCTTGTTCGCCTGGCTCAGCGCCGAGGGGTCGTTCAGCAAGGCGCGGTCGTCGGCCACCATCTCGTTCAGCACCCGCACCTCTTCCGGCGTCGCGTGCTTGGCCGCTAGCCGCGCCGCCAGCCCTTCAAGCTCGGTGCGGACGACGTACAACTCTGCCAGCTGGTTGTGATCCAGCGAGGCCACGATCAGCGACCGCCCGTCGCGGGTCAGCAGCGACTGCGTTTCAAGCCGCTGCAACGCCTCGCGGATCGGGGTGCGCGACACGCCGAACCGCTCTGCCAGTTCGCTTTCCACCAGCCGGTCGCCAGGGCGATACAGCCCCACGTCGATGGCTTCGAGGATCAGCGCATAGGCATCCTTCTGCGGGGTCTTCGGCGCGGTCATGTCTTTCCTTCCGGGTGAGTTCGATACGTTAGGCCCGCCGCGCGGCAATGTTCAAGCTTTCGCGGTGGACGCGACCCGGTGGCGCACTTAAATATCGCGGCAATGGTTGCCGATCAGTTCTCACATGTGCGTCACTGGGTGTTCGATCTCGACAACACCCTGTACGACCCCGCCGCCCGCCTCTTCGATCAGATCGAGGTGAAGATGAACGATTACGTCATGCGCGAGCTTGGCGTGGACGCGGAAGAGGCCGACCGCCTGCGCAGCGCCTACTGGCGCGACCACGGCACGACCCTTGCGGGCATGATGCACCACCACGGAGTCGAGCCGTGGCCGTACCTGCGCGAGGTACACGACATCTCGCTCGACCACCTCGACCCGGACCCCGCGCTGGCCGACGCCATCGGCGCGCTGCCGGGCCGGCGCATCGTCTACACCAACGGCGACGGCGAATACGCCGCGCGGGTGCTGGAACGGCGCGGGCTGTCCAAGGTCTTCGACGCGGTCTATGGCGTCGAACATGCCAACTGGCGGCCAAAACCCGAACGCGCCGCCTTCGACCTTGTATTCGCTGCCGAAAATCTGAACCCGAAGACCGCCGCGATGTTCGAGGACGACGTCCGCAACCTTGCCGTGCCGCATTCGCTGGGCATGAAGACGGTCCATGTCGCGCCCGAGGCGCTGCCAGAGCCGCCGGATCACGTGCAGCACCACACCGCCGACCTGTCGGGCTTTCTGGACAAGCTGAAATGACCGTGGTGCGGGCCGATGTCTTCATCTCGGGCGGCGGGCTGGCCGGGCTGGCCGCTGCGGCCGCCTTCGGACAGGCCGGGTTCTCGGTCCTGCTGGCAGACCCCGCGCCGCCCCCCGCCCCCGACGCCGACACGCGCGACCTGCGGTCCACCGCCTTCCTCGGCCCCTCACGCGACCTGCTGGACCGGATCGGCCTGTGGGACGACCTTGCGCCCCATGCCGTGCGGCTGGACGCCCTGCGCATCGTCGACACCGAGGGATGGCCGCCCGAGATCCGCGAGACCCGCCTGTTCGAGCCCGCCGACCTTGGCGCCGAGACCTTCGGCTGGAACCTCCCCAACGCGCTGACCCGGCACCACATGATGATCGCGCTGGCCCGGATGCCCGAGGTCGAGATCGCGTGGGGCACCGGCTTTCGCGCTCTGCTGACCCGCACCGGAGAGGCGCGCGTAACTCTGACCGATGGCCGCGTCGTCGCCGCCCGGCTGGCGGTCGCCGCCGATGGCCGCGACTCACCCCTGCGCGAAGCGGCGGGCATCACCGCGACCACCCGCCGTTACGGCCAGCGCGCCTTTGCTTTCACCGCCATGCACCCGGTGCCGCATTCCGGCATCTCGACCGAGGTCTACAATCAGGGCGGCGCCTTCACCACGGTCCCGGTCCCGGACATCGACGGCGTCCCGGCCTCTGCCATCGTCTGGATGAACGACGGCCGCCGCGCCGCCGACCTCGCCAAGCTGGACGACGCCGCCTTCGCACACGAGATGACAGATCGCGCCTGCGGCATCCTTGGCCCGATGGAACGCGCAAGCCCGATGGGCCAGTGGCCCGTCATCACCCGCACCGCCGACCACCTGACCGCCGAGCGCGTGGCGCTGGTGGCCGAGGCCGCGCATGTGCTGCCCCCCATCGGTGCGCAGGGGCTGAATACCTCGCTGAACGACATCGCCCTTCTTGCGGATCTCGCCGCCGAAGCGCCGGACGCGCTGGGGACGCCACAGCAGCTGGACGCCTATGCCCGCCGCCGTCACCGCGACATCGCGCTTCGGGCGCAGGTCATCGACCTTTACAACCGCATCTGCCGCTCGGGCGAGCCCCCGATCCAGGCGATCCGCCGCGCCGGGCTGCGGCTGGTGCATGACACCCCCTTGCGCAAGCAGGTGATGCAGGCCGGTCTGGGCGGCAACTAGGCCCGCTCGCCACTTTAAGATCCGCCCGCAACCCGCGTTGCAAAAACGAAAAACGCGCAAGGCCGAACCTTGCGCGTTCCCGTGACCCGAAGCTCTGGGCCGATCAAACTCAGTTGCGGTAGACGACCAGTTCCGGCAGCCCGTCCAGCGGTGCGTCCAGCAGCCGCAGCGCCGCCAGCGAGACCTGGCTGCCCGAACCCGATGCGCCGCCCGACGGGATCAGCTGCACCTGAACCGTGCGGCCCGACGCCGGATAGAACAGCCGGCCCGAGGCCTGCTCGCTGACCAGCGGCGTCCGGATCCAGAAGCCCGGCTCGTCCGCCGCGCCAATCGACGCGACCGTGGTGCCAAGCCGGCCATCGCCTGCCGCTTCCGGGGCCGGCGCGGGCGCAGGCTCGGGGTCCGGCGCCGCGGCGGTTTCGGGCGCCGGGGTGGTTTCCGGGGCCGGCGTCTCGGGCGCGGGCGTCGCGGGCGGCGTCACGGCGGCGGTCTCGGTGTCGTTCCCCGCCGCGGGATCGTCAAGCGTGGTGGTCTCGACGGTGTCCGTGGTGGTGTCCAGACCCGTGGGATTCGCGGGGTCTGCATCGGCTTCCGCGGCGGGCGGAGTGGTTTCGCCGCCAAGCGGGCCGGGCCCCTCGCCGGCACAGGCGGCCAGCAGCAGGAGCGTCAGGAAGGGGGTGATCTTTTTCATGTCCGGCAGGTTAGGCAGAACATCGCCGCTGATCAACACGATGCTGTGGCTTGCGGCAATGTTCTGCTGCCCTTAGGTGTGGGATATGACACCGCGCCTGACCGACCCTTTCGAACGTGCGATCACCTACCTGCGGGTCTCGGTGACCGACCGCTGCGACTTCCGCTGCACCTATTGCATGGCGGAAAACATGACGTTCCTGCCGAAGAAGGAACTTCTGACGCTGGAAGAGCTGGACCGCATGTGTTCCACCTTCGTGGGCCTCGGGGTCGAGAAACTGCGCATCACCGGCGGCGAGCCGCTGGTTCGTCGCGATATCATGACTTTCTTCCGATCGATGACCCGTCACCTCGACGCCGGGACATTGAAGGAACTGACGCTGACCACCAACGGCAGCCAGCTGGCGCGCTTCGCGGACGATCTTTGGGACGCGGGCGTGCGGCGGGTGAACATCTCGCTCGACACGCTGGACGACGACCGCTTCGCCCAGATCACCCGCTGGGGCCGCCTGCCGCAGGTGATGAAAGGGATCGAGGCCGCGCGGAACGCCGGCATGCGGATCAAGATCAACACCGTGGCGCTGAAGGGCTTCAACGAGGACGAACTGTTCACCCTCGTCGACTGGTGCGCCCGCGAGGACATGGACCTGACCTTCATCGAGGTCATGCCGATGGGCGACATGGGAGAGGTCGACCGTCTCGACCAGTACTGGCCGCTGTCCGACCTGCGCGCCCGTCTGGCCGAGCGGTACACGCTGACCGATCTGCCCGAACGCACCGGCGGCCCCGCGCGCTATGTCCGGCTGGAAGAGACTGACCAGAAGATCGGCTTCATCACCCCGCTCACGCATAACTTCTGCGAAAGCTGCAACCGCGTGCGGCTGACCTGCACCGGCGAGCTGTTCATGTGCCTCGGACAGGAAGACATGGCCGACCTGCGCACGCCCCTTCGGAACTTCCCCGACACCGACGCGCCGCTGGTCTCGGCCATCGAGAAGGCGATCGGACGCAAGCCCAAGGGCCATGACTTCGACTATTCGCGGCAGCGCGCCGACGGCCAGATGACCCGCCACATGAGCCACACCGGCGGCTAGGCGTCCCGCGCCGCCAGCGCCTTGCCCAGCCGCGGCAGCCGCGCCTTGCGCAGCAGTTTGCGGATTTCCCACGGCTCGCCCGACAGACGCTCGGCCTCTTGCCGTACCGCCTCTGCCGCTTGCGCCACCGCGTCGGGGTGGTCGGCAAACAGCCCCATCAGGAACGGATCGACCGCCTGCCGCTCCACGCCCTCCTCGGCCAGCACTCCGCGCGGAAAGTCCTGCGCGTTCTCGGTCAGGATGATATCGGCGCTGCCGGTCACCGCCGCCGCCAGCACATGCACGTCCGCCGGATCGGGCAGCCACAGCCGCGCCTCCAGCCCCTCGCGCACCGGCACCTCGGCATCGGGCCAGTCGCGGCGCACCAGCGCCACCTCGGCCCGCGCCTGCGCCTCGCCCTCGGGGCCCAGCTTGCGCGCTGCCCGCGCCCATTCCTCGAGGATGCGCGCCGACCACAGCGGCGTGAACAGCCCGGCCTTCGCGACGCCCAGAACCACCTGCCGCATCACCGTCGGATACAGCACGTTCGCGTCGATCAGGACCTTCATTCGGACAGCCGGAACACCAGCGACTTGAGATAGCCCGACTCGGCCAGTTGCGGCAGCTGCGGATGATCCGGCCCCGCGAAGCCGGTCCAGATGATCTGGCCGCGCCGCCCGCCCTTGCCGATCCCGCGCGCCGAGGCGTTGCGGAACTTCGTCAGGTCGGCGGCATGCGAGCACGAGCACAGGCACAGGTACCCGCCCGGCGCCACCAGCGGCGCCGCCAGCCGCGCGACCCGCTCGTAGGCGCGCAAGCCCGCGTCCAGCGCCTGCCGGTTCGGCGCGAAAGCCGGCGGATCGCAAACCACCACGTCAAAGCGCTCGCCCTCGTCGGCCAGCGCCGCCATCACGTCGAAGGCATCGCCCTTCCGCGTGGCGAACCGGTCGCCCGCGCCCATCGCGCCCGCGCCCTGCTCCGCCAGTTCCAGCGCCGGGGCCGAGCTGTCGACGGCCAGTGCCTGCGTTGCACCACCCGCAAGCGAGGCCAGCGAGAAGCCCCCCACGTGGCTGAACACGTCCAGCATCCGGCGGCCCTTCACCAGCCGCTGCACGAAGGCGTGGTTGTCCCGCTGGTCGAAGAACAGCCCCGTCTTCTGCCCGCCGGTCAGGTCGGCCATATAGGTCGCGCCGTTCATCGCCACCGGCACCGGACCGTCCAGCGCGCCCGTCATCACAAGCGTCTCGTCCGGCAGCCCTTCCAGCCCCCGCGCCCGCCCGCTGCCGTTCTTCACGATGGTCGAAACGCCCGTGACCTCGACCAGCGCGGCGGCCAGGTCGTCCAGCAACACCTCGGCCCAGGCCGCGTTGGGCTGGATCACCGCCGCGTCGCCGAACCGGTCGATGACGACGCCGGGCAGCCCGTCGGCCTCGGCATGGACGAGACGGTAGAACGGCGCGTCGTACAGCGCCTCCCGATGCGCCAGCGCCGCCCGCAGCCGCGTGGCCAGCCAGTCGCGGTCGATCACCGCCTCGGGGTCACGGTCCAGCATCCGCGCGATGATCCGCGACTGCGGGTTCACCGCCACCACGCCCATCGGCGTGCGCGCGCTGTCCTCCAGCAGGGCCAGCGTGCCGGGCTCGATCGCTTTTGTGCGGCGGTCGGTGACAAGTTCGTTCGAATAGACCCAGGGAAACCCGTGACGGATCGCACGGGCCTCGGCCTTGGGCATGAGGCGTATGGTGGGCATGGTCATGCGCCTCTCCTATCCACTTGCGCCCCCCGGCGGAAGAGCCCACGACACGCCGCCCCCCGACACCACGCCGCTCCCCTCTTCTTCTCTTCCCAAATACCTCGGGGGAGTCGCGCACGGCGCGACGGGGGCAGCGCCCCCTCCTCGCGCCGCTCGAACCGGCGAACCATCAAACCTGTTGACCGCCCCGCCCTGCCCGCGCTAGCAACACGCCATGACCCGTCCGACGATCACCTTCCGCAATTTCTGGTGGCGCGCCTTCTGACAAGGCGGCCGGACGATTACCCTTACACATCATCCACCGGGCCGCCGCATGGGCGGCTCTTCTGGTTCTGCGTTCCCCCCGTGCGGTGTCCCACCACCCCGAAAGGACCCAGACCCATGCAACCGTCACCGAAACCCGTCATCCTGACCGGCGACCGCACCACCGGCCCGCTGCACCTCGGCCACTACGCCGGCTCTCTGAAAAGCCGCGTCGCGCTGCAGGACAGCCACCGCCAGTACCTGCTGCTGGCCGACACGCAGGCGCTGACCGACAACGCCCACGACATCGGCCGCATCCGCCGCAACGTGCTGGAGGTCGCGACCGACTACCTCGCCGTGGGGATCGACCCCGCGCGCAGCACGATCTGCCTGCAATCGCAGCTTCCCGCTTTGGCCGAACTGTCGATGCTGTACCTGAATTTCGTCACCGTCGCGCGGCTGGAACGCAACCCGACCATCAAAGACGAGATCCGCGCCCGCGGCTTTGGCCGCGACATCCCGGCGGGGTTCCTGTGCTACCCGGCGGCGCAGGCCGCCGACATCACCGCCTTCCGCGCCACCATCGTGCCGGTGGGCGAAGACCAGGCGCCGCTGATCGAGCAGACAAACGAGATCGTCCGCCGCATCAACGCCGCCGCGGGCCGCGACGTGCTGCCCGAGGCGACCGCCGTGATCCCCGCGACGGGCCGGCTTCCCGGCGTCGACGGCAAGGCGAAGATGTCGAAATCCGGCGGCAACGCGATCCCGCTGTCGGCCTCGCCGGACGAAATCCACGCCGCGGTTCAGGCGATGTACACCGACCCCGGCCACCTGCGGATCGAGGACCCGGGTCAGGTCGAGGGCAACGTCGTCTTCACCTATCTCGATGCCTTCGACCCCGACCGCAACCTCGTGGCCGAGTTCAAAGAGCGCTACCGCTTCGGAGGTCTCGCCGACAGCGTCCTGAAACGCCGGCTGGACGATGTGCTGCAGGCGCTCGTCGCCCCGATCCGCACCCGGCGGGCGGAACTGGCGAAGGATCCGGGTTACGTGCTCGAGACGGTCCGCGCCGGCACCGAACGCGCCCACTCGGTCACCGAAGAGACCAAGGCCGAGATCACGGCGGCGCTTGGCATGTTCCGCCTTGACCCGCTGGCGCTGGCCGAGGCCGGACCGGCGCTGCTTACGGCCTGAGCCCGGTGGACCCGAAGAGGTGTCAGCGCTCCAGCGCCGACGCCTCTTTCGCCAGCGCCTCGATCCCGGCCCAGTCGCCCGACTTCACCTTGTCGCCCGGCGCCACCCAGGCCCCGCCGACGCAGGCCACGTTGGGCAAGGACAGATAATCGGCCGCGTTTTTCATCGACAGGCCGCCGGTGGGGCAGAATGTCATCTGCGGCAGCGGCGCGCCCAGCGCCTTCAGCGCCTTGGCGCCGCCCGAGGTCTCGGCGGGGAAGAACTTGGCGGTGGTGAAGCCACGCTCCAGCATCCGCATGATCTCGGTCGCCGTCACCGCGCCGGGCAGCAGCGGCAACTCGTGCTCGACGCAGGCCGCGCACAGCGCGTCCGTCGCGCCCGGCGACACGGCGAACTGCGCGCCCGCCTCCTTGGCGGCGATCACGTCCGCCTCGGTCAGCACGGTGCCCGCGCCGACGACGCCGCCCTTCACGCCGGACATCGCGCGGATCACATCCAGCGCCGCCGGGGTGCGCAGGGTGACTTCCAGCACCGGCAGCCCGCCCGCCACCAGCGCCTCGGCCAGCGGCACCGCGTCGCCCGCGTCGTCGACCACCAGCACCGGGATCACCGGGGCCAGGCGGCACATCTCCAGCGCCTGCGCGCTCATGTCCTTGGGTGTCATCATCTCACGTCTCCCCGAAACCTTACCGGCTTCTTTGGTCTTCTAAATATCCCCGCCGGAGGCAAGAAGACTCTGGCGGAACAGTAACTTTCAATGCCTCCGGCGGGGATATTTCCCGGACCAAAGAAGCATCAGGTCAAACAACGACCCCCGCGCCGGCCGAGGCGTCGCCGGCGGTCTGGCGGAACACCTCGAACAGGTCGCGGCCAAGGCCGAACTGGTTGGCCGTCAGGTCGGCTTCCGCCAGCGGGCGGGACGACAGGTCGACGCCCACCGCCTCGAGCGTGCCCGCCGTTGCATCCACCCGCACCACGTCGCCGTCACGCAGGCGGGCGATCGGGCCGCCGTTCGCCGCTTCGGGACAGACATGGATGCAGGCCGGGACCTTGCCCGACGCGCCAGACATGCGGCCATCGGTGACCAGCGCGACCTTCAGGCCGCGGTCCTGCAGCACCGCCAGCACCGGAGTCAGCGAGTGCAGTTCCGGCATTCCGTTCGCCTTGGGCCCCTGAAAGCGGACCACGACCACCGTGTCCTCGGTGAACTCGCCGGCCTGAAACGCCTTCTTCACATCCACCTGATCGTGGAAGATCCGCGCCTTCGCCTCGATCACGTGGCGTTCGGGCTTCACGGCAGAGACTTTCATCACGCCCCGGCCCAGGTTGCCCTGCAGGTCCTTCAGCCCGCCGGTCGCCTGGAACGGGTCCGAGACGGGCCGCAATACCTTGTCGTTCAGCGTCTCGCCCGAGCCCTTGCGCCACGCCAGCGTTCCGTCCTGCAACACCGGTTCCTCGGTGTAGCGCGCCAGCCCCTCGCCCGCGACGGTCTTGGTGTCGGGGTGCAGCAGGCCCGAGTCCAGCAGCTCTCCGATCATGTAGCCAAGCCCGCCCGCCGCGTGGAAGTGGTTCACGTCCGCAAGACCGTTCGGATAGACCTTGGCCATCAACGGCACCGCGCCGCTGATCTCGTCGAAATCCTCGGTATCGAGGATCACCCCCGCCGCGCGCGCCATCGCGGGCAGGTGCAGCACAAGGTTGGTCGACCCGCCGGTCGCCATCAGGCCGACGATGCCGTTCACGAAGGCTTTCTCGTCCAGAACGTCCGAGACCGGCGTGAACTCGTTGCCCAGCGCGGTGATCGCCAGCGCCCGCTGGGCCCCCGCCGTGGTCAGCGCATCGCGCAGCGGCGTGTTGGGGTTCACGAAAGACGCGCCCGGCAGGTGCAGGCCCATGAACTCCATCAGCATCTGGTTGGTGTTCGCGGTGCCATAGAAGGTGCAGGTGCCGGGGCCGTGGTACGACGCCATCTCGGCTTCCATCAGCTTGTCGCGGCCGATCTCTCCGGCGGCGAACTGCTGGCGCACGCGGGCCTTCTCGTCATTCGTCAGACCGCTGGTCATCGGGCCGGCGGGCAGGAACACGCTGGGGATATGCCCGAACGAGGCGGCGGCGATGATCAGGCCGGGAACGATCTTGTCGCAGACACCAAGGTAGACCGCCGCGTCGAAAGTGTTGTGCGACAGGGCCACCCCCGCCGCCAGCGCGATCACATCGCGCGAGAACAGCGACAGTTCCATGCCGGGCTGGCCCTGCGTGACGCCATCGCACATCGCGGGCACCCCGCCCGCGACCTGCGCCGTGGCGCCCGCGGCGCGCGCCGCATCGCGGATGATGTCGGGGAAGCGTTCGAACGGCTGGTGCGCCGAAAGCATGTCGTTGTAGGCGGTCACGATGCCGAGGTTCGGGGCGCGGCCCTCGGCCAGCGCGGCCTTGTCCTCGCCCATTGCGGCATAGGCATGGGCCTGGTTGCCGCAGGCGAGATGCGCGCGGCGCGGCCCCGCCTCGGCCAGCGCCGCCATCCGGTCGGTATAGCGGCTGCGGCTGTCGCGGCTGCGGGCGCGAATGCGCTCGGTGACGGCTTCGATCCTTGCGTCGAGGGGCATGGCTGGGTTCGTCCTGTCTTTGGCCGTCCTGCGGCCTGTTCCGGGCTCGAAGGTAGTTTAACAGTTGTGGTTAGCGCTAACAAGAACGGCATTGGGGCATGCGCGGGACGCAACGCTTCGCACATTCTGCGTTGCAGCATACGCATGGCGGAAATTCCGCATTGTCTGTGCAACTTCACTGTCGACCGACTTAGGTTGAGCACCAAGGGAAAACAGGGGCCGCCCCGGCATTCGGCTGGAAGTGCCCCGAAACAGAGCAACCGAGCACAGGAAACGGTAACATGAGCAAGTACGACGATCAGGGCCGCATCGACTTCGTGGAAATCGAACGCGAAGCACGCCGCATGCAAGCCGAAGCGATGGCCAGCGGCTTCCGCCAGATGGGCAGCTGGATCCGCGGTGGGTTCAAGCGCAACGAGCGCGGCACCATCTAAGCGACCGCCGCCGCGACCGCGGCGGAAAAGACGGGCCAGCGGCGCAGACCTTCCTTGCCGCCGGCCCCGTAAACCAAGGGCTTCGTTAACGAAATTCACCCTATGGCTGTATCGAAATCCCGGAAAGGCTCCGGGATTTTCTTTTTTTGGCCTCACTTGGTTAACAATATCCGGTCCCGTCAGAGGCCGGCCATTTTGGCCAAGGAGGTGGAAGATGATACTAGCCGCACTTCGTAACCCGCGTATCGTTTTGGCGCTTTGCGCCGTGTTGGGACTGTCTGCCTGTGCGCAGACAAGCGTGACCCGTGGTTTGATGACTGAAACGACGATCGAGGCGCCGACCGTGTCGGCCACCGCGTTGCCGCGGTTCAATGTCGTTCAGATCAACGTGCAGGTTCCGCGCAGTCTGAAAGTCAGTGAACTGAATACCTACAAGCCTGTCGCCGATATCGTGTGGCATGGCGATCCGCTGGGCGACCGCTATGAGCAGGTGGCCGCTGTCGTGAAGGCCGGCTTTGCCGCCGGCACCCGCGAGATGCACGGCAATCGCGCCGTGGTGGTCGACGTGGCGGTCCAGCGGTTCCATGCCGTGACGCCGAAGACCTACTACACCATCGGGGGCTGGCACGAGATCGAGCTCTTGATGATGGTGCGTGACGCCCGGACCGGGGCGGAACTGATGGAAGCGCACCGCGTGACGCTGAACTTCCGCTCGCTGAAGGGCGCCGACGCGGCGAATGCCGAGGCGACCGGTCAGACGCAGAAGGTCCGCATCATCAGCCATCTCGCGGCTGCGATCCGCGCCGAGATGAGCGTGCCGGCGAACTACATCGGGTTCTGACGACCCCGTTGGACCGTTCGTCCCACGTGACTGCTGCCCTCGCGGGAAACCGCGGGGGCGGCGGGTCGCGTTGAACGCCGGATCACCTGTGCTCTTCCGCCGCTGTCGCGGCCAGCGCCTTGTTATACGCCTTCAGCGCGTCGAGATGGTGCAGCGCGCCCAGCAGTTCTGGCGGCCGTCCGTCGGACCACAGCGTGACCACCGGCAGGAAGGCGACGCCGCCCTTGTCGAACACCGGCATGGCGCTTGCCAGCGTCGATGCCCCGTCGACATAGATCCCCTGCTCGATCAGTTGCCAGCAGGCGTCCTCGGTCGCCGGGCCCTTCTCGGTCGTGTCGCGGGTCAGGCTTGCCACCCGCACCATCGACAGAAGATAGGCCTGCGGACCGGCGGCAAGGTGGATGTTGCGCTTGTGAAGCTGGGTCAGGAAGAACGACCGCTGCACGATCCGGCTGGCCAGCGCGGTCGACATCGACACCGCCACCATCACCGCAAGACCGGTCTGCCAGTCTCCGGTCAGCTCGAACACGATCAGCGTGGTCGAGATCGGCGCGCCCAGCACCGCCGCCGCCACCGCGCCCATGCCAGCCAGGGCATAGACCGTCTCGGAGCCCGACACGTCGGGGAAGATGCCGGTGGCGATCAGGCCGAAAGCCAGCCCGGTCAGCGCCCCCAGCATCAGCGAGGGCGAGAACATGCCGCCGCCCATCCGCCCCGCCATGGTAATGGCGACCGCCGCCGTCTTGATCACCGCGAAGACCACCGCCTGCCACAGCAGCAATTGCCCGGTCAGCGCCGCGGTCGTGGTCTCGTAGCCGACGCCGATGATGTGCGGGAACCAGCAGGCGATGCCGCCCAGCAGCGCCCCGGCCAGCGCAGGGCGCAGGGCGCGTGGCAGGCGGATGCGCTTCTGGATCGCGCTGCCCACCCCGTCGGCCCAGAAGATCGTCCGCATCAGCGTCACCGCGACCAGCCCGCACAGCAGGCCGAGGATCAGGTAGGCGGGCAGTTCGACGTAGAACTCCAGCGCGGTGTTGGTGGACAGGCTGAACTCGGTCACGTCGCCGAAGGCCAGACGGCTGACCACGGTGCCCGCGACCGAGGCGATGACGATGGGCGCGAAGGCGTTCACCGCGAAGTGGCGCAGGATCACCTCCATCGCGAACAGGGCGCCCGCGATCGGCGCGTTGAACGAGGCCGAGACCGCCGCCGCCACCGCGCAGCCCAAAAGGTCGCGCCCGGTCACGCCGTCGGCGCTGATCCGGTTCGACACCCATGTCGACAGCACGCCGGCAAGATGGACGACCGGACCTTCCCGACCTGACGAGCCGCCCGACGACAGCGTGATCCATGACGCGATGGCCGAGACCAGCCCCTCTTTCACCTCGACCCGCCCATCGTTCAGCGCGGCGCCCTGGATCACGTCCGACACCGAGCGCACCCGCGCGTCGCGGGTGAACCGGTCCAGCAGCAGGCCCACGACCAGACCGCCCGCGACCGGGATCAGCACGATCCAGTACCACGGCAGCGTCTGGGCGAAGCTGTGGATGTGCAGCGTGTCGTCGGTGCCGTATAGCGCGGACTGCAACGCGGTGATGGCAAGGCGGAACAGCATCGCGGCCAGACCGGCGGCGGTGCCCAGCACAAGGGCGATGAACCAGAACTGGACCTGACCCGGCCCCTTCTCGCGCAGGACGCGCCCCGTCTCGCGAAGGCTGTCCCGCAGCCCCGCGATCCACCCCGCCAGACCGGTTGCAGCCCCGGTCACGTCCCGGGTATCGGCGCTTTCCGTCCCGGCCGCCGTGCCCTGCGGTTTTTGGGGCGTTGAGCGGTTCCGCAACGGTTCAACTTCCTCTATCTAGGGCCGGTCGAATGGGAGACCGGGGATTTACGATGCGTCACGCGGCGGCTGTGGATGAGTTGGCCACATTACTAGGCAATCGGCTGAGCCGATCCAAGTCCGATCTGGACCTGCACGGGCGCTCGGAGTCGCACTTTCCGCTGACCCCGCCCGACGCGGTGGCCTATCCGGAGACGACCGAGGAAGTGTCGGAGATCGTGAAGATCTGCGCCCGCCACGGCTGTCCGGTGGTACCGTGGGGCGTCGGCACCTCGCTGGAGGGACACGCGCTGGCGCTGACCGGCGGCGTGTCGGTGGACTTCAGCCGGATGAACAAGGTGCTGAAGGTCAACCAAGAGGACATGGACGCCGTGATCCAGCCGGGCGTCACCCGCGAGGACCTGAACGTCGAATTGCGCGCGACGGGGCTGTTCTTCTCGGTCGATCCCGGCGCCAACGCGACGCTGGGCGGCATGGCGATGACCCGTGCCTCGGGCACCACGGCGGTCCGCTATGGCACGATGCGCGACAACGTGCTGGCGATGGAGGTGGTGCTGGCCGACGGCCGCATCATCCGCACCGGCACCCGGGCGCGGAAATCCTCGGCGGGGTACGACCTTACGGGGCTGATGGTCGGGTCGGAAGGCACGCTTGGCCTTGTGACCGAGATGACGGTGAAACTGCACGGCCAGCCCGAGGCGGTGTCCTCGGCGGTGTGCTCTTTCGAGGACATGGAAGCCGCCGTCAACGCGGTGATCGCGACGATCCAGATGGGCATCCCGATGGCGCGGATCGAGTTCGTCGACCCCGCGGTCGCGGCCGCCTTCAACAGCTACGCGGGCTCCAGCCTGCCCGAGACGCCGCACCTGATGGTGGAATTCCACGGTTCGGAACAGGGCGTCGCCGAGGATGCCGAGCGGTTCCGCGAGATCGCGGACGACTTCGGCGCCACCGGCTTCGAATGGGCGACCCAGCCCGAGGACCGCAAGGCGCTGTGGACGATGCGGCACAACGCGCATTTCGCATGCCTTGCCAGCCGCCCCGGCGCGCGGGCCATCGTCACCGACATCTGCGTGCCGATATCGAGGCTGGCGGAAGCGGTCGAAGAGACCCGCGCCGACATCGCCGCCGCCTCGATCCCCGGCCCCATCGTGGGCCATGTGGGCGACGGCAACTTCCACTGCATCCTTCTGTTCATGGAAGACGACCCCAAAGAACACGAGGAAGCCAAGGCGATCTCGCACCGGATGGTCGAACGCGCCCTGCGGCTTGGCGGCACCTCGACCGGGGAACACGGGATCGGCGCGGGCAAGCTGGATTACATGGCGGCCGAACATGGCGAGGCGTGGGACGTGATGACGACGCTGAAACAGGCGATGGACCCGCAGAACATCCTGAACCCCGGCAAGATGGTGAAACAGAGGTGAGCCTGCGGTCGCCGGAGGACATGCCGGCGGCCTTCGCCCGCGCCTGGATGGACCGGGACGCCGCCGCGCTGGCGGCGCTGTTCGCGGAAGACGCGGATTTCGTCAACGTGGTGGGCATCTGGTGGGAGACCCGGCCCGCCATCGAGAAGGCCCACGGCTATGCGCTGGGGTCGTTCTTCGCCGAAAGCCGGCTGGTGCCGGGCCGCGTCAAGGTCCGGCGGCTGGGCGAGGACGTGGCGGTGGTACACTGTCGCTTCCTGCTGACCGGGCAGACAGGCCCCGACGGCGGCGCGGCCGGTCGGCGCAGCACCATTCTCTGTTTCGTGATGCAACGGGTGGGGGCCGTCTGGCGTTGTGTGACTGCTCAGAACACCGACATCGTTCCGGGCGCCGAGACGCAACTGGCCGGAGGCGGCGGGTTAAAACCGCAAGACTACAGATGATCCGCGACACCATTACACGCGGCGGACGCACGGCACGGGCCATCGTGCTGCGCGGCCAGCGATGGGCTCGTTACCACCTGCCGCCGGGTATGCGCCTGGTGGTGGGCGTGCTGCTGATGATCGGCGGCATATTCGCCTTCCTGCCGGTGCTTGGCCTTTGGATGCTGCCGCTTGGCTTCGCGATTGCCGCGGTCGACGTGGCGGGCTTTCGCCTGTGGCTGGCGGCGCGGCGGGCCCCGAAGCCCTAGCGCAATGGGGGCTCTGCCCCCGCCGCTGCGCGGCTCCCCCGAGGTATTTCGGAAGAGAAGAAGCCCAAGGGGCTGGTCAGCTGCGGCGACCGAACGCCCCGCCCCGGCGGCGCGGGCGGGGCGCCGGGGTCAGCGCCTCGGTCAGCACCTTGGTCATCGGGTGGTCGGGTTCGTCGTAGGTCTTCAGAAGTGCGGCGGCGGCGGTGGCGGGATCGACACCGTCCGGCAGTTGCAGCGCCCAGTCCATGAAGATCACGCGGCATTCGGGGGCGGTGATGCCCTCGATCCGGAAGGATTCGCGGATCAGCCCGGCGCGGTCGAAGTCCTGATGGGTCATGTCCCTGCCCCTCCGTTTTCGGGCGGCACGCGGGTCAGCGCCGCGCCGATGATCCGGTCCGCCGCCTCGGCGCATTCCGCAAGTTCGGCGGACAGCGCCTCGACGCTTTCGGTCTCTGCCTGCCGCAGCAGGAAGCCCTGCGCGCCCTCGCCCAGTTCCTCGACCTTCAACTGCGCGCCGGTCAGCAGGCGCGAGGCCGCCTGCACCCGCCAGAACAGCCCGTGGGCGCGGGTCAGCGTCTCGACCTCGCCGGTCGTGAGCCATCCGATGGCGCCCCCCGCCGCAAGCTGGTCCGGCGTGGTCTGCGCGGCGCTGCCGGCCAGAAGCGCCGCGGTCTGGGCCAGCAGGTCGATGTCCTGCATCCGGCCCGCGCCGCGCTTGGTGGCGAAGGCGCTTTCGGCCGGATAGGCCTCGGCCAGACGGCGGCGCATCTCGGACACGTCCGTCAGCACCTTCTCCGCATCGCGGGGGGTGGCGAGGAGATCCTGCCGGAACGCCTCGATATCCGCGCCGAGGCCCGCGTTGCCCATGATGAACCGCGCGCGGGTCAGCGCCATGTGCTCCCACGTCCACGCCTCGTCCTGCTGGTAGCTGCGGAACGACCCAAGCGAGGTCGCCACCGGCCCCTGCCGCCCGGAGGGGCGCAGCCGCATGTCCACCTCGTAAAGCGTGCCCTCGGCGGTGGGCGCGGTCAGGGCGGTGACGAAAGCCTGCGTCAGCCGCGCGAAATAGGCGCGGGTGTTCAGCGGGCGGCGGCCTTCGGAGCTTTCCTGATCCTGCGGGTCGTAGATCACGATCACGTCGAGGTCCGAGGTCACCGAAAGCTGCCGCGCGCCCAGCGAGCCCATGCCCAGCACCGCCGCGCCCCGGCCCGGCGCGGGGCCGTGCTTTCTGGCGAATTCCGCCGTGACCGGCCCCTGAAGCCCGCGCAGCACCGCTTCGGCGAGGTCGGCGTACTCGCGCCCCGCCTCGTCCGCGTCGATCAGCCCGCGCAGGTGATGCACCCCGATGCGGAAGCGCCATTCCTTCTGCCAGCGCCGCGCCGCGTCCAGCTTGCGTTCATAGTCGTCCTCGGCATCCATCGCGGCGACCAGGCGTTCGGTCAGCGCCCCCGCCCCCGGCCAGGCCGCGAAGAAGGCGCCGCCGATCACCGCGTCGAACACCTGCGCGTTGCGTCCGAGATACTGCGCCAGCGCGGGCGCGGTGGCGGCGATGTCGACGATCAGGTCGACCAGCTGCGGGTTGGCTTCGAACAGCGCGAAGACCTGCACCCCGGCGGGCAGGCCGCACAAGAAGCCGTCGAACTGTTCCAGCGCCTCGCGCGGGCGGTCGGCTTTCGACAGGCCGGACAGCAGGTCGGGCTTCAGCCGCTCGAAGATCTCCTGCGCGCGGGCCGACCGCAGCGCCGGATAGCTGCGCCACCGGTCGACGATCTCCTGCGCGCCCTCGCCAAGATCCGGCGCGTCGCCCGCCGCCTGCGGCGCGAAGAAGCCCTCGGTCACCTCGTGGACGGTGGACAGCCGCTGGTGCAGCTCGGCCCGCAGGTCGGCGGTGTCGCGGTCCATGAAGGCGGCGAGCCGGTCGAAGCCCTCGGCGTCGCCGGGCAGGTTGTGGGTCTGCGCGTCGGCGATCATCTGCACCCGGTGCTCGACCTCGCGGTGGAAGCGGTAGCAGTCGGTCAGCGTATCGCGCGCGGTTTCGGGCACCCAGCCCTTGTCGGTCAGGCGGGCCAGCCCCTCGACCGTGCCGCGCACCCGAAGCGACGGATCGCGCCCGCCCGCGATGATCTGGCGGGTCTGGGTGAAGAACTCGATCTCGCGGATGCCGCCGCGCCCGAGCTTCATGTTGTGGCCTTCCAGCGTGATCGCCCCGTGCAGCCCCTTGTGCGCGCGGATCCGCAGCCGCATGTCGTGGGCGTCCTGGATCGCGGCGAAGTCGAGGTGCTTGCGCCAGACGAAGGGCGTCAGCCGCCCGAGAAACCCTTCGCCCGCCGCGATGTCTCCGGCGCAGGGGCGCGCCTTGACGTAGGCCGCGCGCTCCCACGTGCGGCCCACGCTTTCGTAATAGGTCTCTGCCGCGTCCATCGACAGGCAGACCGGCGTCACGCTGGCGTCGGGGCGCAGGCGCAGGTCGGTGCGGAAGACGTAACCCTCGGAGGTGATCTCGGACAGGGTCTGGGCCATTTCGCGGGTCGCGCGCACCAGCGCCGGGCGGGCCTCGTGATAGTCCGCGCCCTCGTAGCGGTCGCCGTCGAACAGCACGATCAGGTCGATGTCCGAAGAGTAGTTCAGCTCGTGCGCGCCCATCTTGCCCATCGCCAGCGCCACGATCCCGCCGGCGGTGGCGATATCGTCCTCGGTCGCGCCGGGCAGCTTCCTGCGGGCGATCTGGCGCGCGACGGCGGCCTTCAGGGCCCGGTCGGTGGCGAGGTCGGCATAGTCGGTCAGCGCGCCGGTCACCTTCTCCAGCGGCCAGACGCCGCCAAGGTCGGCCAGCCCCGCCAGCAACGCGACGCGGCGCTTGCCCTGCCGCAGTCCGGGGCCGATCTCGGCGTCGGGCAGCGCGGCGGCGTCGGCGAGGATGCCCGCCAGCGCGTCCTCGGGACTGCCGCTGAGAGCCTGCTCCAGCCACGCGTGTTCCTTGCCGATCAGCCCGCCAAGGTAGGGGCTGCATCCGGCGGTGCCCGCCAGCAGCGCCTTCAATTCCGGCGCGAGGTCGGGCAGCAGCGCCTCGGCCTCGCGGCCACGGTCGGGCTCGAAGGGGCGCGGGGTTCGGGTCAGGCGGCTGGCGAATGTCATGCCCGATACCTGCGGCGGGGGGCGGTCCGGGTCAAGATGGCATGGTGCAGCGGTCAGACCGGCGCGGGGTCGGCGGCGTTGCTGTCCTGACTGAAGGTATTCAGCCAGCGGTCGCCGCGCTTCTCCCAGATCGACGAGACGTACATCGCCTCGGCCCCGGTTGCCCCGGTGCGGCGATAGTCGGCACGGTAGGCCAGCAGCACCCTGCCCTCGCCCAGCGCCACGGTGCGGGCAAGCGACAGCGCGAAGGTGGCGACCGTCGGCCCGTCCGCCAGCTGCTCGACATGACCGTCGCGGCCCGAGAATCCGGTGGAATAGACGCCAAGGAAATCCCCGGCCAGAAGCGCCGCGTCGGCGGCGGGGTCGCCGTCGACCAGCGCCTGCCAGACGCGGGTTTCGAGGTCGAGAAAGAAGGCGGTGTTGGTCATGGTGCGCAGGTTGCACCCGGGCGGCGGCGGCGTAAAGTGCGCGTCTCAAGGAACGGAGGCAGCAATGAGCAAGAGCCTGAAGCGGGTCCGCGCCGCGCTGGAAGCGGCCGGCGCGCCGGTCGACATCCGCGAGGTGGGACAGGCCCGCACGGCGGCCGAGGCGGCAGAGTCCGCCGGATGCCACATCGACCAGATCGCCAAGTCGATCATCTTCCGCGCCGAGGACAGCGACGCGGCGGTGCTGTTCCTGACCGCAGGCGGCAACCGGGTGGATGGCGGCAAGGCGAGCGCCCTGGCGGGAGAGCCGCTGGGCAAGGCGGACGCGGCGCTGATCCGGGCGCAGACGGGCTTTGCCATCGGGGGTGTCGCGCCGGTGGGGCATCTGAACCCGATCCGGGCGTGGTTCGACCCCCGCTTTCTGGATTTCGACGTGGTCTGGGCGGCGGCGGGCACGCCACGCCA
This sequence comes from Psychromarinibacter sp. S121, assembly GCF_049801035.1. Classification (NCBI taxonomy): domain Bacteria; kingdom Pseudomonadati; phylum Pseudomonadota; class Alphaproteobacteria; order Rhodobacterales; family Paracoccaceae; genus Psychromarinibacter; species Psychromarinibacter sp. S121. The sequence continues at coordinate 821,477 of NZ_JBNAGE010000001.1, read as the reverse complement.
CATCTTTCCGATCGCGCCGGACTTATTGCTGCGGCTGACCGGGGCGGCCGAGGCGGATTTCGTAGGCCAAGAGTAACCGGCGTGGGCAGTGCCGCCCCTTTACTCGCCGTTCTTCAGCCGCGCCTCGACGCCTTTCAGCACGGCCCCCGCGCCCCAGTCCTGACCTTTCAGCGCGTTCAGCAGCGCCACGAGATTGCCGTCGCGGATCTTTTCCAGCTCGGGGATCTCGTAGGCGCCGGACTGCGCGTCGGACTGGGTGGCGATGGTCTCGACCAGTTCCTCGTCCATTTCGGGCACGTCGGTCAGCTTGGTCCACGGCCACTGAAGCGCCGGGCCGAACTGGTGCAGGAACTGCCGCATGCCGCCCTCGCCGCCGCCAAGGCGGTAGGTCTCGAACAGGCCCATCTGCGCCCACCGCAGGCCAAAGCCCATGCGGATCGCGTCGTCGACCTGTTCGGTGGTGGCGATGCCGTCTTTGACCAGCCATAGCGCCTCGCGCCAGACGGCCTCTAGCAGACGGTCGGCAATGTGGGCGTCGATCTCCTGCGCCAGCCGCAGCGGGTACATGCCGATGCCGGTCAGCAGGTCCTCGGCCATGTCCAGCACTTCGGGCGGAGTGATATCCGACCCGGCGATCTCGACCGCGGGTAGCAGGTAGACCGGCACGAAGGGATGCGCGACGATGATCTGCTCGGGCCGCCGCGACATCGCCTGAAGATCCGACGGCTTGAAGCCCGAGGTGGACGAGGCGATCACCGCCGCCGGGTCCACGTGGCTTTGCAGCGTCTGGTAGATCGTCTGTTTCAGTTCCAGCCGCTCTGGCACGCTTTCCTGAATCCAGCGTGCGCCCGTGACGGCCTCGGACATGGTGCCGGTAAAGATCACCTCGCCCTCGGGCGGCAGCGGGGCGTCCAGCACCCGTGGCAGCGCCTCGCGCGCGCCGGCCAGCACCTCGCCCACGCGGCGGGCGGCCTCGGGCGCGGGGTCGAACACCCGCACTTCCCACCCCATCAGCGCGAAACGCGCGGCCCATCCGCCGCCGATCACACCGCCTCCGATGATTGCTACATGACCCGTCATCGTCAGTTCACGCAGACGTTTTGCAGCGCCCCGGAGGACGACAGGATTTCGTTGCACCCGAACAAGGGTTTCACCGGCGCGCAGGTGCCCGACCGGGCAAGACAGTAACCTTCGCACTGCGTGGCCGAGGTGCAGGCCTTGTTCGCGTCCCGCGTCGGGTAGACGCAGGCGTAGGCCGAGGTGTTGCCCGCCCGGCTCCAGCGGCCGCCCTTCTCTTCGCAGATCACCCGCTCGCTATCCAGCGCATCGGGGTTCGCGGGGTCGATCACCGGGGTCATCAGCGGCGCTTCGGGCGGCGGCGGTTCGGCCTCGACTTCCGGTCCCGGCTCGCCGTCGCCCGGCATGTCGGGATCGGGGGTTTCGCTGTCGGGGTCCGTCGCGGCGGGGGGCGCGGTGTCGCGCATGCCGCCGAACGGGAACACCCGTTCGACCTGACCGCAGGCTGCGGTCAGTCCGAGCATCGCGAGAAGAAGCAGAATACGCGGCTTCATGGTTTCAAATGACCTTTTTACCGTTTCTTCAAATTCAGTTTGCGGCGCACGTCCTCGGGACCGATCACCGTGGCGCCGAGGCCTTCGATCACACTCACGGCCCGCTCGACCAGCCGGGCGTTGGTGGCCAGCACGCCGCGACCGAGCATCAGGTTGTCTTCCAGCCCCACCCGCACGTTGCCGCCCGCCAGCACCGAGGCGGCGACATATGGCATCTGGTGGCGGCCCAGCGCGAAGGCCGAGAAGGTCCAGTCGTCCGGCACCGCGTTCACCATCGCCAAGAAGGTGTTCAGATCGTCCGGCGCGCCCCACGGCACGCCCATGCACAGCTGCACCAAGGCGGGGCCGTCCAGCACGCCCTCTTCCACCAGTTGCTTGGCGAACCACAGGTGGCCGGTGTCGAATGCCTCGATCTCGGGCTTCACGCCAAGCTCGGTCATGATCGTGCCCATCGCCCGCAACATGCCGGGCGTGTTGACCATCACATAGTCGGCCTCGGCGAAGTTCATCGTGCCGCAGTCGAGGGTGCAGATCTCTGGCAGGCAGTCACGGATGTGGGCCACCCGCGCTTCGGCGCCGATCATGTCGGTGCCCGCGCCCGGCGGCAACGGCGCCTCGGTCGAGCCCAGCACCAGATCGCCGCCCATCCCGGCTGTGAGGTTCAGCACCACATCGACGTCGGAGGCGCGGATGCGGTCGGTCACTTCGCGATACAGCGACAGGTCGCGCGACGGCGCTCCGGTCTCGGGGTCGCGGACGTGGCAGTGAACCACCGCCGCCCCTGCCTTCGCCGCGTCGATGGCGCTGGACGCGATCTCTGCCGGTGACCGCGGAACGTGCGGCGACCGGTCCTGCGTCGCCCCGGATCCGGTCACGGCGCAGGTTATGAAGACCTCACGGTTCATTGCCAATGGCATCAGTCGTGCCCCCTTTGTTCCACAGAAGCCCCAGAACCGATTGCGTTACAAGGCGCGGCCGCGCGTCAGCCCTCGGTTTCCCGAAGGGGTGTGGCAGGATGGCGATGGAACCGGACGGGCGAAATCGAATGACGTTCACCCGAAGGGGCGCGGCAGGCGATCCGCGAGACAACCAAGGGGTGCGCGGCGGCTATCGCAACTCTCGCGTCAGGCCGCCAGAGCCTCTGGCAAACGCGCACGCCCGCTTGCACGGGACAGGCTGGCCGTCACGCCCACGAACAGCGCCAGCAATACCAACGCGCCAAGGCCCGCGCGGGGGAAATCGCCCTCGACGTTCATGCCGACCAGCACGAAGAACGGCCAGCTCAGGAACACCATCCCGCCAGCCACGCAATAAAGCGCGGCGCGCAGCGGCAGAAGGCCGACCAGCGCGGGCAGCAAGAAGACCTGCGGCAGGAAGTAGAACACCCAGCCCAGCGGGCCGAACAGCCCCACCAGCAGGCCAAGCAGGAACAGCCGCGCCACCAGTCGCGGCTGGCGGTCCAGCGGCGCGGTCACGTGGTAGGCCCACGCCAGCCCCGCCAGCATCGCCAGCTTGCCCAGCAAGGCGAACATCGCCGGCGTCTCGCCGATGCGGACGTTGCGGGCCGCCATGTCAATGGGCTCGGCCATGCCCAGCGCCGAGGCGATGCCGTTCAGCAAGACCTCTGCCGAAAACGTCACGCCGGTGATCTGGGTGCCCGCAACCGCGTGTGTAACGCTGTCGAGGAAGGCGCGGTGAAGCTCTGGCCCCGCCAGCAGAAGGCTCAGCGCGGCACAGCCCAGCACCGCCGTCGCGAAGCCGCCCAGCGCGCGCCAGTCGCGGTCGGCGAGGAAGATCAGGATCAGCGCGGCGGGCCCAAGCTTCAGCGCCGCCGCCACGCCCAGCAACGCGCCGCCCAGCCACGACCGGCCCGCGCCATAGCGCTCGAAGGCCAGCAGGGTCAGGAACACGACAAGGATATGCGGCTGAAGCTGCACCATCGCCATGAAACTGGTGAGAGAGGTCAAAAGCGCCACCGCGCTGACCGCGATCCATGCCCACAGCGGCATCGCCCAACCGCGCGCCATGCGCCACGCCACAAGGCTGCTGGCGGCCAGCAGGCAGACCAGCACGATATCGGCGGCGCGGAAGAAGGTCTGCGGCTCGAGCGCGCCCGCCAGCGGCGACACCAGCGCGGCCCAGAGCGGCGGGTAGACGTAGGGAAGAACTTCTCCGCCGTATAGTCCGATCTCTTTCAAAGCCGGCATCCATGCGGGGGGCGTGCCGCCGAAGAAGCCTTCGGGCGCGGCATAGATCAGGTCGAACCGGTCTTGGGCGAACAGCCAGCCCGCCATGTAAATCGCTGAAAGATCAGGGGGATGCGTGTTCCACATGAAGCGGATGCCGATCGCCATGACCGCACCCAGCAGGATCAGCGCCGCGCCGAGGCGGACACGGTTGTCCGCGTCCCCAGCCGTCTCGTTCGAGAGTGCCACCACCGGCCCTGTTTCCGCTGCGTCGTTTCCGTTCCCGGCACGGTGGTCCCGGAAAAGGGCAGGAATGCGGCTTTTGGGCAGGTATTTAAATGACTTTTAGCTGAACCGTCCGGATTGCGCGGTCACGCGCTGCGCAGCTTTGGCCGGGCGCCGCAGGCGGCCCATTCGCGCACCGCGTCGCCGAAGGCGCCGAACAGCTTCTGCGATACCGGGTCGTTCTCGGCGTTGTATTCCGGGTGCCACTGGACCGACAGCGTGAAGCCCGGCGCCCCCTTGACGTACAGTGCCTCGGGCGTGCCGTCGTCGGCCACGCCGTCGATCACGATCCGGTCGCCCGCATCGTCGACGCCCTGCCCGTGCAGCGTGTTGGTCATTACCACGGTGTCGCCCATCAGCGACGCGAACGGGCCGCCCTCTTGGAACGTCACCTTCTGGCGCAGGGCGAAGACCTCTTCCTCGGTCCCGTCCGGCGGCATCCGGTGGTTCATTCGGCCCGGCAGATCGCGGATCTCGGGGTGCAGGGTCGAGCCGAAGGCGACCGCGACCTCTTGAAACCCACGGCAGACGCCCAGATAGGGCTGCCCCCGTTCGGTCAGCGCGCGCACCAGCGGCAGCGCGATGCGATCACGCTCGCGGTCGAAGGTGCCATGCGCCTCGGTCTCGTCGTGGCCGTACTCATTCGGATGGACGTTCGGTCGGCCGCCGGTGAACAGGAAGCCGTCGCATTGTTCCATCAGCTCCTCGACCGACACGATATCGGGGTCGGTCGGGATGATCAGCGGCGTACATTCCGAAACCTTTGCCACGGCGCGGGTGTTGTGCAGCCCCGCCCCGTGGACGCGGTAACGGTCGTTGATCAGGTGGCTGTTGCCGATGATTCCGACGATGGGCCGTGCCATGGGTCTTCCTGCTCGCTGTGTCGCTGACAGACGTTACATAAAGCCAGACGGCCTTTTGGTCGAGAGCACAGGCGCACAGGGGGCCTGTCCCGTTGGCACATGCCGCGAAAACAGGCAGCGATGTCGGGGGGTGGTGGCGCGGTCGGAGCGGTGCGCGGGGGCCGCGCGGCCAACGGGGGACATCATGCGCTTTTCGGTGCGCGGGGGCCGCGCACCCTACGGGGGGCACCGCGCACCACACCCGGGTGCGAACCCTACGCCGTAGGGTGCGCGGTCCCCGCGCACCACAAACGGGTGCGAACCCTACGCCGTAGGGTGCGCGGTCCCCGCGCACCACAAACGGGTGCGAACCCCGCGCCGTAGGGTGCGCGGTCCCCGCGCACCACACCCGGGTGCGAACCCTACGCCGTAGGGTGCGCGGTCCCCGCGCACCACAAACGGGAGCGAACCCCGCGCACCACAAACGGGAGTGACCCCCGCGAACCCTACCCCTGCGCTTTGAGTTGCAGGCGGCGGGCGTGCAGCACCGGTTCGGTATAGCCCGAGGGCTGGTCGACCCCCTTGAACACAAGATCACAGGCCGCCTGGAAAGCGATGCCATCGTAGTCCGGCGCCATCGGGCGATAGGCCGCGTCGCTCTCGTTCTGGCGGTCCACCACCTTGGCCATCTTCTTCAGCGCGGTCATCACCTGTTCACGGCTGACAACCCCGTGGTGCAGCCAGTTCGCCAGCGCCTGACTGGAGATCCGGCAGGTCGCGCGATCCTCCATCAGGCCGATGTCATTGATATCCGGCACTTTCGAGCACCCGACACCCTGATCGACCCAGCGCACGACGTAGCCAAGAATGCCTTGCGCGTTGTTCTCGATCTCGGCAGCGATATCGTCGTCCGAAAGGTTCTCGCCCGCCATCACCGGCACCGTCAGCAGGTCCGACAGCGTACCGCGCGGACCGCCTGCGGCGATGCCGTCCTGCACCGCGAAAACGTCGACGAGGTGGTAATGCGTCGCGTGCAGCGTCGCGGCGGTGGGCGAAGGCACCCACGCACAGTTCGCGCCCGCCTTGGGGTGGCCGATCTTGGCATCCAGCATCGCGTTCATCAGGTCCGGCATGGCCCACATCCCCTTGCCGATCTGCGCCTTGCCCTGCAGCCCGCAGGCCAGCCCGATATCGACGTTGCGATCCTCGTAGGACGCGATCCACTTGGCGTTCTTCATCTCGCCCTTGCGGATCATCGGCCCCGCTTCCATCGCCGTGTGGATCTCGTCGCCGGTGCGGTCGAGGAAGCCGGTATTGATGAACGCCACCCGGTTCTTCGCGGCGCGGATGCATTCCTTAAGATTAGTCGAGGTGCGGCGTTCCTCGTCCATGATGCCCAGCTTCACCGTGTTGGCGGGCAGTCCCAGCATCTCTTCGACGCGGGTGAATATCTCGTCCGCAAAGGCGACCTCTTCCGGCCCGTGCATCTTGGGCTTCACGACATAGACCGAGCCCGCGACCGAGTTCCGCGCGCCGTCCGACTTGGCAAGGTCGTGCATCGCGATCAGCGTGGTCACGGCGGCGTCCATCAGCCCCTCGAACACCTCGTTCCCGTCGCGGTCGAGGATGGCGGGGTTGGTCATCAGGTGACCCACGTTCCGCACCAGCATCATCGCCCGGCCCTTCAGCACCAGCTTGCCGCCGTCGGGCGAGACATAGGTGCGGTCGCCTTCCAGCTTGCGGGTGAAGGTGGTGCCGCCCTTGCTGACCTCTTCGGTCAGGTCGCCCTTCATCAGGCCCAGCCAGTTGGAATAGGCCAGCGTCTTGTCCTCGCCATCGACGCAGGCGACCGAGTCCTCGCAGTCCATGATCGCCGAGACCGCCGATTCCAGCGCGATGTCGGAAATGCCCGCCGGGTCCTGCTGGCCCACGGGGGTCGAGGGATCGACGGTGATTTCGATGTGCAGGCCGTTGACGCGCAAAAGATACGCCTCGGGCTCGGCGGAATGGCCGGCGTATTGCATCGGATCGGCAAGACCGGTTTCGCCCGCGCCGTTCTCGACGATCAGCGTGCCGCCCTCGGCCTTCAGCGAGGTGACATCCGCCCACGACCCGCCCGCCAGCGGCGCGACCTTGTCGAGATGCGCCTTGGCCCACGCGATGACGCGCGCACCGCGCTCGGCGTCATAGCCCTTGCCCGAAGGCGCGTCCCCCAAAGCGTCGGTGCCATACAGCGCGTCGTACAGCGACCCCCAGCGCGCGTTCGCCGCGTTCAGCGCATAGCGGGCGTTGGTAATCGGCACCACAAGCTGCGGACCGGCAATGGTGGCGAACTCGGGGTCGATACCGGTGGTCTCGATCGCGAAGTCGCCGCCCTCTTCCACCAGATACCCGATCTCGCGCAAAAAGGCTTCGTGCTCTGTCGGGTCCTGCGGCTTGCCCTTCCGCGCGCTGAACCATGCGTCCAGTTTCGCCTGAAGCGCGGCGCGCTTGTCCAGCAGCGCGCGGTTCTTCGGCCCGAGATCGTGGATCAGCGCCGACAGCCCGTCCCAGAACGCATCCACCGACACGCCGGTGCCCGGCACCGCCTGAGTCTCGATGAAGTCTGCCAGTTGTCCGTCGACCTGAAGCCCGGCTCTCGTCACTCGCGCCATGAACTGTTCCATCCCTGTTCAGAAGTCCCCCGCCCGCGCGGCGGTTTCGACCTGCATAGGGCAGTTGGGCCGAGAGACGCAACACGGGCGAAGATCCGCCAACAGTTAGGCAATCACCTAAGTTTCAGTTGCGCGAATCCGCGAAGGGCATTCAGCTAGGCGCAAACCTGGGTAACGGAACCTCGTCATGACTCGTCTGCGCATCGAAAGCTTCACGGTCTCGCTGGATGGCTACGGCGCGGGGACAGAGCAAAGCCTGACCGACCCAATGGGCCAGAACGGTATGCTGCTGCATCGTTGGGCCTTCGAGACCGCGACCTTCCGCAAGATGTTCGGGCAGGACGGCGGCTCGACCGGCGCGGATGACCGGATCGCGCAGCGCGGGTTCGACAATATCGGCGCGTGGATCATGGGGCGGCATATGTTCACGCACGAGCGCGGCGCGTGGTCCGACCCCGACTGGCGCGGCTGGTGGGGGGACGCGCCGCCCTATCATTGCGACGTCTTCGTGCTGACCCATCACCCGAGGAAGGCGCTGGACCATGGCGGCACCCGCTTTCACTTCGTCACCGACGGCATCGAGGCCGCGCTGGACCGCGCCCGCGTCTCGGCCGGAGGCAAAGACATCCGGCTGGGCGGCGGCGTGGCGACCGTGCGCTCCTTCCTGAAGGCCGGACTGGTGGACGAGGCGCATTTCGCGATCTCTCCGGTGTTGCTGGGACGGGGCGAGGCATTGTGGACCGGGCTGGACCTGCCCGCCCTTGGCTATCGGGTGACCGAGACGACCCCGACCGAGCACGCCACGCACATCCGGCTGGCGCGGACATGAACGCGGACCGGCTCGACACCCTGTTTCAGGCGCTGGCGGACCCCACCCGCCGCGCGGTTCTGGCGCGGCTGTCGTCCGGGCCAGCGACGGCGGGCGCGTTGGCGGACCCGTTCGACATGGCGCTGCCGTCCTTCATGCAGCACCTCAAGCGGCTGGAAGACAGCGGCCTGATCGAGACGACGAAGACCGGCCGCACCCGCACCTGCGCGCTGAAACCCGGTGCGCTGATCCCGGTGCGCGGCTGGATGGAAGAACAGCGCGACCTTTGGGAGGCGCGGCTGGACGGACTGGAAGATTACCTGGAGCAATTGGTTAACGAGGAGAAACCATGACCGAAACGACCCTGACGCTGCACCGCATCCTCAAAGCTCCGCGCCACCTTGTCTGGCGCTGCTGGACCGAACCGGAGTTGCTGAAGCCGTGGTTCGTTCCCAAGCCGCATTCGGTTTCCGAGGTCGTCATGGACGTCCGCCCCGGCGGCCGGTTCTTCACATTGATGAACGTGGACGGGAACGAGTACCCGAACGACGGCAGTTATCTTGCCGTGCAGCCGGAAGAGCGGCTGGTGTTCACTGACCTGATGCTGGCGGACTGGGCGCCGGTTGCAGAACCCGGCCTTGGGTTTACCGCCGAACTGATCCTGAAGGACCACCCGGACGGCACCGACTATACCGCCATCGCGCGGCACCGGACTCCCGATGACACCAGGAAGCACGAGGCGATGGGCTTTTCCGAGGGCTGGGGCATGGTAGCCACCCAGCTAGAGGCCTTCGCGCGGACGCTGGCCTGACGGACCCGGTCGCCCGCCCCTGCTACGGGGCGGGCCGCCGTTCTAGTGAAGGCAAAGGTTCGCCGTGTCGTCCCAGCGCGCGCGGACCACGCAGGACGACCCGCGCTCCGCTTTTTGGGCGACCAGTGCACCGCGGCTGACCAACCGCGACGACACCCGGAAATTGCGGTCGATCCGGACGACCAGAAGTTTCTGGAACGGTCCGTCGAGTTCGACAGAGATTTCGTCGGCCTGGCTGAAGGGTGTGATCGTACGGATCTTCACCGTCTCGTCGCCGATGCAGCCGTCTTCACAGCTGTCGCCGATGTTGCACAGGCGGATCCCGTAAGTGATCGCCCCGTGCAGTTCTCCGATCTGACCGTAAACATTCAGGTGCCGCCCCGTATCGAGGTGGTAGTCCCGCGCAAGATAAAGGAGCTGGTAATAGTAAGGCACCAGCGAAAGATCTGCCTGCGGGCAAAGATACCTGAGCGAGGCTTCAAGCTCTCGGCGCGTCAGAGGCATGTCCTCATCTTCGCCAGTCAGTCCGTGTTGATTGTTTGGCCGGGCATCTTCCCAGCGCACCCAGTTCGTTTCTTCCCAGAACCCGTCGGGAAATTCATCATGATACATTGTAGTGTCCCCATCCGACACTGTCGGGAATCACACGCAATTGCGGAAATTCCAAGGCAAGCGAGTTTTTGTGAGTGGTGCCGCAGCGGCGTACCGCCTGCGGAATCCGCATGTAGGCAAGGGATTGCCGAGGTGCCACGCACGCGCTGCATACCCGTCATGCGAAAAATGAGAGGATGTCAAAACAACTTAAAGTGTTAATGACTGTCATTAACCGCTTAAATACTTGGGTTTTGCGAAAAACTCTTTTGACGCGCGTCCGGACGGTCGCCCCAAGGGCTCCAACCGTCCGAAATGCGAAAAACGGATGCTGAGGCGCGGCGGCGCTTGATCAAATTTTTATTCGATCTCTTCCGCTTCGCCGGTCCTGCCGTCGATAATCACATCTGGATTGTCAGGATTGTTTCCATCTGCGGCAAGATTGCCGAGGTAGTACGCTCCGTAACCGATTGTGAAGACAACGACGATCGCCATTCCGATCAGCGGCCCACGGTGGCGGCGCGTCTGTTTGTTCAGGTTCGTGTCGGGTGCGGACATATGTGGATCTCCTGTCGTCTGGTGTCAGGGTCCAACGGTCCGGCGGCCTGCGGGGTTCGGTCACAAATACGAGAGGTCAGGCGCGCCAGAACTTCGAGGTGAACAGAACGATCACCACCATCACCTCGAGACGCCCGATCAGCATCGCCAGCGACAGGATCCATTTCGCGCTGTCCGGCAACGGGGCGAAGTTGCCCGAGGGCCCGATGATCGGCCCAAGTCCGGGTCCGATGTTCGCCAGCGTCGCCGCCGCGCCCGAGACCGAGGTGACTGTATCAAGTCCGGTCGTCGCCAGCAGCACCGAGAACAGCCCCAGCAGCACGACGAAGGCCACGAAGAACGAGATCACCGAATCCATCACGTCCTTGCCCACCGGCCGCCCTTCGTAGCGCGGCGTGAAGACCCCGTGCGGCGCATGGATCTTGCCGATCTGCGCCCGGACGGACGCGAACAGCAGTTGATAGCGGAAGATCTTCACGGAACAGGCGGTCGAGCCGGCGCAGCCGCCGATCAGCCCGATGAAGAAGAAGGCCACCACCGGGAAGCCGCCCCAAAGCTGGTAGTCGACGCTGGCGAAGCCGGTGCCCGAGATGATCGAGGTGACGTTGAACAGACCCTCGCGCAGGGCGTGCTCGGCGTTGTCGTCATTCGCGATCACCCGGTACAGCGCGATCATGCCCACCAGAACGGCGATCGTCAGCAGATAGGCCCGCACCTGACTGTCGCGCAGGATTGGCTGGGCCGTGCCCGCCATCATCTGCACATAGCGCACGAACGGCAGGCTTGCCAAAACCATGAACACCGCAGCCACGTATTCCGCCGGACCCTGAAAGGTGCCGAACGATGCGTCATAGGTCGAGAAGCCGCCGGTCGAGATCGTCGTCAGCGCGTGGTTCAACGCATCGAAGCCGTCCATCCCGGTGGCGAGATAAGCCATCACGTTGGCCAGCGTCAGCACCAGGTAGATCACCGAGATGCGGCTGGCGATCTCGGCGGCGCGTGGCAGCACCTTGCCGCCGGTGTCGAATGCCTCGGACCGGAAGATCTGCATGCCGCCGACCCGCAGTTCGGGCAGGAACACCATCGCGACCACGATGATCCCCACCCCGCCGAACCATTGCAGCATCGACCGCCACAGCAGGATGCCCTCGGGCAGATCGTCCAGCCCCGAGAACACCGTCGCCCCGGTGGTGGTCATGCCCGACATCGCCTCGAAATAGGCGTCGACCGCGCGGGCGTCGGGCGGGCCCAGCATGAAGGGCAACGCGCCGAACACCGGCATGAACAGCCACACGCCCGTCGCCAGAAGAAAGGTCTGCTGGATCGTCAGCCGCTCTGCCACGCCATTGGCGCAGGCAATCGCGACCGAACCGCCGCAGACCAACGTCAGCACCCCCGCTTCAAGGAAGATGTGCCAGTGGCCGTTGCTGTACAGCAGGTCCACGAACAACGGCGCGATCATCGTCACCCCGAGGAAGGCGATGAGAAGGCCGGTCACATATCCCACGGGACGAAGGTCGAACATGGCGGGCAGGCTTGTCTCTGCGCCGCGGCGCTGTCAAGCGGCTGGGTGCCAGCCGGGTGGTCGTGGCCGCGCGGCTGTGACCTGCGCGGCCACCCCCGTCAGCCGGTGTGGTACAGGCTTTCGAACAACCTCGGGTCGAGGCTGGCCGCGGCGAAAGTCTCGCCCTCGGTCAGCACCGACACCGCGTCGTGGCTGTGCAGGCTTTCCTGATGGCTGGCGACCACGCGGAAGTCACCGATGCGCGGCTCTGCCATCAGCTGTTCCGAGAACAGCCGCGCCGCATCCTCGACGAAAATCGGGTTTGCCGCGTTCAGTTCGGCGAAGGCCTGTTCGTCCTCGCGCTTGACCATCACCTGCGTCTCGGTCGGCACCGCGCGGCGGCACAGGTCCACCAGGTCCTCGAACCACAGGCAGCCCTGCCCTTCCGCGACCACCGCCGACACCCGCGCCACCGAGCGCTGGGAATGCGGCGTCGCTAGCTGGCCCCGCTGCGCCCGCGCGTGTTCGCTGAGTTCCAGCGAACAGGGACAGGTCGACGAATACACGTAGTCCAGATGGATCACCTTGCGCCGCACGCCCGCCTGTTCGACCAGTTCCAGCGCGATGTCATAGTACTGATAGCCCGACAGCCCCGACCGCAGGCTGTCCACCTTCATCGGGAACCGGAAGCGCATCATGATGCGGGCGTCGAAACTTTCGAGGTCGGACTTGTAGTCTTCCAGCGTGCCGGCGATCACCTCAAAGCTGAACGTCTCTTCGGCGTGCTTGTAGAAAGACCGCATGATCCGGGACATGTTGATGCCCTTCTTCTCGGCCTCGAGGCTCACGGTGCCGGTCACCGAGGTTTCAAGCGTCAGGTCGCCGTTGTCGCGGGTGTGGTAGCGGATCGGCAGGCGGAAGTTCGAGATGCCGACGTGCTGGATCGCCCGTCGCGCGCCCTTGATCAGGCTTTCCGGCCCGTTCTGAAGATCGGGCAGCGTCGCGCGGTAATTGGGCCCGGCTTCGAAATCCTCGGGATAGGCCCGCGCCAGCGCCGGATAGTCGGCGGGACCGGGCCGCGCCAACAGCCGGGTCAGCGCCGGATCGACGTCGCGGATTTCCTCGGGCGCGGCGGTTCCGGCCCAGCGGCGCAGCACATCCAGCGCGCGTTCCGCGTCGGCGCGGTCCAGCCGGTCATCGACCTTGGTGTATACATTCATGATGCGTCCCCTTGCAGCATCGTCCGCCCTGAATTTAGGGCGACCCGTTGCGGTTGCAATCAAAGCTGTCCGGGATACGCACCATTCCCTGCGGCGGATCACCCGACCCGAAAAGGACGGCACCGCGTCACACTTGCCGAGGATACGGGCCACGGCTACTGTCCGCGAAACTCCCAACACGGTGTTTCATGAAAATCGGAATCCTCCAGACCGGGCACCTGCCCGACGCGCTTCAGTCCGAGTTCCCAGACTACCCGACCATGTTCGAGAACCTGCTTGCCGGTCAGGGCTTCTCTTTCGAGACCTACCCCGTCCTTGAAATGGTCCTTCCCGGTTCGATCCACGCCGCCGACGGCTGGCTGATCACCGGCTCTCGCCACGGCGCCTACGAGGATCACCCGTGGATCCCGCCGCTGGAACAGTTCATCCGCGACGCCCATGCCGCCGACATCCCGCTGGTCGGCATCTGCTTCGGCCACCAGATCATCGCGCAGGCGCTTGGCGGCAAGGTCGAGAAATACTCCGGCGGCTGGACCGTCGGCCGCCAGTGCTATGACTTCGACGGCATCGGCGAGGTCTTCGTGAACGCGTGGCATCAGGACCAGGTGACCGAGCGGCCCGAGGGCGCCGAGGTGATCGCCACCGGCCCGCACAGCCCGAACGCCGGTCTGCTGTATGGCCGCCACGCCCTGACCCTGCAGCCGCATCCAGAGTTCGAGGCAGGCTATGTCGAGGGACTTCTGGACAAGCGCGGGCCGGGCGTGGTGCCCGAGGACCGGCTGGACGCCGCGCGCGCCCAACTGTCTGACGCCGTGGATCGTCCGGTGACCGCCGGGATGATCGGCAAATTCTTCAAGGAGCGCCGCCATGTCTGACTGGAACGATGCTCTGCCCGAGGCCGCGCAGGCCTGGCTTGAGGGCCGCAGGCTGGACGAGGTGGAATGCCTTGTCGCCGACCTTGCCGGCGTCGCGCGGGGCAAGGCGATGCCTGCCGCCAAGTTCGCCAAGCAGCCGTATTTCTATCTGCCGAACTCGATCTTCCTGCAGACGATCACCGGCGACTGGGTCGACGACGGGTCCGACTTCACCGAGCCCGACATGATCCTGCGCCCCGACCTTGAAACCGCGACCGCCGCGCCGTGGACGGCCGACTGGACGTTGCAGGTGATCCACGACATCGAGGACCGCGACGGCAACCCGGTGCCGGTCGCCCCCCGGAACGTGCTGAAGCGCGTCGTGCAACTGTACAACGAGAAAGGCTGGCAGCCGATCGTCGCGCCGGAGATGGAGTTCTTCCTCGTCGCGCGCAACACCGACCCGAACCAGCCCGTGGTTCCGCCGATGGGCCGTTCGGGCCGCCGCGCCGCCGCCCGTCAGGCCTATTCCATGTCGGCGGTCGACGAGTACGGCCCGGTCATCGACGACATCTATGATTTCGCCGAAGCGCAGGGCTTCGAGATCGACGGCATCCTTCAGGAAGGCGGCGCCGGTCAGGTCGAGATGAACCTGCGCCACGGCGACCCGGTGAAGCTGGCCGACGAGATCTTCTACTTCAAACGCCTGATCCGCGAAGCCGCGCTCCGGCACGACTGTTTCGCGACCTTCATGGCCAAGCCCATTCAGGACGAACCGGGCTCGGCCATGCACATCCACCATTCGGTGGTGGACGCGAACACGGGCCGGAACATCTTTTCTAACGAGGATGGCAGCGAGACCCCCGCCTTCCGCCACTTCATCGGCGGCATGCAGCGGCACCTGCCGTCGGTCGTCGCCGTGATGGCGCCCTACGTGAACAGCTACCGCCGGTACGTCCGCGACCACGCGGCGCCGATCAACCTTGAATGGGCCAGCGACAACCGCACCACGGGCATCCGGGTGCCGGTCTCGGGCCCCGAGGCGCGGCGGGTCGAGAACCGCATCGCCGGGATGGACTGCAACCCCTATCTCGGGATCGCGGCCTCGCTGGCCTGCGGCTATCTCGGGCTGGTGGAACAGGTCGACCCGCGCCCGCCCTTCGCGGGCAACGCCTATGACCTGGAACCGGCGCTGCCGGACGGTCTGGGCGTCGCGCTGGACCAGTTCGCAGGCGCCGACGCGATGCGCGAGGTTCTGCATCCCGAGTTCTGCCGCATCTACGAGGCGGTGAAACAGGTCGAATACCAGGAGTTCCTGCAGGTGATCAGCCCGTGGGAACGCGAGCATCTTCTGCTGAACGTCTGAGCCCATGAACCTTCTTCATGCCAACGACCGGCCCGGCGAGTATCCCGGCAGCTGGTACGCCGCGAGTGCCGAACCGCTTGATCCTTTTCCCGCGCTGGAAGGCGGGCTGCGCGCCGATATCGTCGTCATCGGCGGCGGCTTCACCGGCCTGTCCACCGCGCTTCACGCCGCCCGGCTGGGCTATGACGTGGTGGTGATCGAAGCGCACCGTGTGGGCTTCGGCGCCTCGGGGCGCAACGGCGGGCAGGTGCTGGTCGGCCAGCGCAAGGATCAGGTCTGGCTGGAAAAGACCTTCGGCAAGGACGACGCGCGCAAGCTGTGGGACATCGGCTGGGAGTCGGTGGAACTGGTCAAGTCGCTGATCGAAGAAAACGGCATCGACGCCGAGTGGCGGACCGGCGTGGCCGACGCCGCGTGGACCGACGAGGACGCCGCCGACGCTGCCGAATACGCTGCCAAACTGCGCGACGACTACGGCCTCGCCTCGGCACAGGCGCTGGACCGCGACGGCATCCGCGCGCTGATCGGCTCGGACGCGTTCAAGGGCGGCATGATCGAACGCGCCTCGGGCCACCTGCACCCGCTGCGCTTTGCCTTCGGGTTGGCAAGGGCGGCGGTGAAGGCCGGGGTGCGCATCTTCGAACGGACCGAGGCGCTGTCGGTGAAGACCGGCTCGGTCCGCACCGCGAAAGGCACCATCCGCGCCGATCAGGTCGTGCTGGCCTGCAACGGCTACCTTGGCGGGCTGGAGCGCAAGGTCGCGGCGCGGATCATGCCGATCAACAACTTCATCGTGGCGACCGAACCTTTGGGCGACCGCGCCTGCGAGGTTCTGGCCGAAGACATCGCGGTGGCTGACACCAAGTTCGTGGTGAATTACTGGCGCCTGTCGCATGACGGGCGGCTGCTGTTCGGCGGCGGCGAGAACTATGGCTACCGCTTCCCGCAGGACGTGGCCGCCGTGGCGCGCAAGCCGATGCTCGAGATATACCCGCAACTTGCCGACGTGAAGATCGACCACTCTTGGGGCGGCACGCTGGCGATCACCCGGTCGCGGATGCCCGATTTCGCGCGGCCCCGGCCGGGCCTGTGGTCGGCCTCTGGCTACTCGGGCCACGGGGTCGCGATGGCGACGCTGGCGGGCAAGATCCTTGCGCAGGCGATGCACGGCGACATGAGCCGGTTCGACGTGATGGCCAAGGCCCGTCCCCCCGCCCTGCCCCCGCTTGGCCCGGCACGCGGCGCGCTGGTGGCGCTGGCGATGTCGTGGTTCGCGCTGCGGGACCGGATGGGGAAGTAACGCAGGCCAAGCCGGGTCAGGCGGACTCTGCCGCCCGCGCCGAGGGGTGCACCGTCTCTGACGCATCCGCCCCGACGATCCGCCGTTTGCGCAGCAGGAATACCTTGCCCCACCCCCGCATCGTTCCGACCGACGGCGCCAAGGCGTCGCAGGGGAAGCGGTCGCGCCAGCCGTCCGGGAACGGCAGGCCCAGCGCCTCGGACTTCTCCAGCATCCAGACGAGCGGGATGTTCGCCAGCGGGCGCGCCGCCTCGAACCCCGACAACTGGCCGCCGATGTCGCCGTGCGAGCCGCGGAACCAGACCTGCTCGACCGTGCCGGTATGGCCGGGGCGGGTCTTCCACATCACGGGCCAGAACGCCTCGCGCGTTTCGTCCATCGCCAGCGCGTGATAGCCGTGACGGATGTGCGGGCCAAGTTCGTGGTTGTGGAACAGGTGCGGGCGTTCCGTCCACTGCCAGACCACCGGCAGCCGCAGGCCCAGCGCCTTCACCGTGTCCCAGACGCCGACCAGTTCCACCTCGACCAGCGGATGACAGCGCCGCTCGCGGAAGATGCCCGCGCCGGGGCTGTCGCCGTTCCGTTCGTAATACCGATAGGCCAGCCGGATGTTCCGCTCGGTCGCATGCTCGGGCTTCAACAGCCCCACCCGGTCGATCAGCCCGGCCAGCGAGCGGACGGCATAGGCGCCACGGGAGTAGCCGAACAGCCAGATCCGATCCCCCGGCCGATAGCGCGAGGCAAGGAAGCCGTAGACCCGGCGGATCTGGCGATTGATGCCCCGCCCCTCGATCACGTTGCGGCTGTCGCGCCAGCCGGTCCACTGGATGCCGGATTCGTAACGCACCGACAGCCGCCGACCCGGCGTGCCGTTGGCGGATTGCGCCACCTCTTGCAGCAGTTTGTAGAGCCGCCCGGCGTTGGTCTCGCGCCCCTCGTCCAGCGTGGACAGGGTGCCGTCGAGGATGATCACGTGATCCACCGTGCCGCGAACCGGCGCAGGGGTCGTTTCGGCCCGCATGCGCAGGCGCAGCCATCCCAGAAGGCGGTCGCGCCAGCGCATTGTCAGTGGCCCCGTCCGGTCACGTGATCACAACCCTCACGCGGCGTTCAGAAGCTCCCACACCCGCATCGGCGTGAAGGGCATCGAGACGTTCTGGATTCCGCGATCCCACACGGCGTCCTGCACCGCGTTGGTCACGGCGGCCAGCGCACCGACGGTGCCGGCCTCGCCACAGCCCTTCATCCCCATGATGTTCGCGGTCGAGGGAACGGGTTCCGAGTTGAACATGATCCACGGCGTGTCATAGGCGCGCGGCATTGAATAATCCATGAACGTCGCCGTCAGAAGCTGACCGTCCTCGTCATAGACCACACGCTCGTTGATCGCCTGTCCGATGCCCTGCGCGACGCCGCCATGCACCTGCCCCTCGGCCAGCATCGGGTTGATCAGGTTCCCGAGGTCGTCGACCACGGTGTACTTGACCACCGTCGTCTCGCCGGTGTCCGGGTCGATCTCGACCTCTGCGAAATGGGCGCCGTTGGGATAGGACCGGCCCGGGATCTTCGCCTTCTCGCGGAAGGACAGCAGGTCGGTGCGGTTCTTCTCGCGCGCCATCGCCGCCACTTCCAGGAAGGTCGGCGCGACGTTCGAGCCCTCGATGCGGAACCGTTCGTCGTCGAAGCTAACGTCGCCCTCGTCCACGCCGTTCTCTTCGGCGAGGAACTTGGTGAACGCCTTCGTCATCACCTCGACCGTGTACAGAACCGCGTTGTTCTGCGTCGTGACCGAGCGCGAGCCGCCGGTGCCGCCGCCGATGGCGATGCGGTCGCTGTCGCCCTGCACGAAGCTGATCTTGTCCGTCGGAATGCCGGTCTGGTCGCTGAGGAACTGGGCGAAGACGGTTTCGTGGCCCTGCCCGTTCGACTGGGTGCCGACATAGATCGTCGCGGTGCCGTCGTCGTTGAAATCGACCTGCGTGTGCTCGGACGGATCGCCGAGGATCGACTCGATGTAATAGCACAGCCCCAGACCGCGCAGCTTGCCCGCCTCGGCCGACTTGGCCTTGCGCGCGGCGAAACCCGCGATATCGGCTTCGGCCTCGGCGCGGTCCAGCACCTTGTTGAAGTCGCCCACGTCGTAGTTCTCGCCGGTGACGGTCTTGTAGGGGAACTTGTTGACCGGGATGAAGTTCTTGCGGCGCAGCTCCATCGGGTCGACGCCCAGCACGCGGGCGGCGTTGTCCATCGAGCGTTCCAGCGCGAAGATCGCCTCGGGCCGGCCCGCACCGCGATAGGCGTCGGTGGGTACGGTGTTGGTGAAGATGCCCTTCACCTCAAGCAATGCATGCTGCACGTCATAGACGCCCATCAGCACGCGGGCGAACAGGAAGCTTTGGATGAACTGGCCGAAGTTCGAGCTGTAGGCGCCCATGTCCGACATCGTCTGAACCCAGTAGCCGATCAGCTTGTTGTCGGCGTCGAAAGCCAGCTTGGTGGTCGAGACCAGCGCCCGCCCGCCATTGTCGGTCAGCATCGCCTCGGTCCGGTCAGACATCCACAGCACCGGCTTGCCGGCGCGCTTGGAGGCCTCGGCGATCACGAAATACTCGGGGTACGGCGGGGCCTTCATGCCGAAACCGCCGCCGACGTCGGGATGGGTCACACGGACTTTCTCTTCGTCCATGCCGAAGCTTTTTGCGAGGTGGGATTTCATTCCCCAGACGCCCTGCCCGTTGAAGCACAGGTGCAGCCTGTCGCCGTCCCATTCGGCATAGGCGCCGCGCGGCTCCATCGAGTTCACGATGATCCGGTTGTCGACGACTTCCAGCTCGATGACGTTGGCCGCCTCGTCGAAGACCTTCTTCGTGGCCTCCGCATCGCCATCGGCGAAGTCGTAGACGATGTTGTCCTTGGTGTAGTCGGGATGCAGTTCCTCGCCGCCCGGCACCGGATCGACCTTGGCGGGAAGTTCGTCATAGTCGAACTCGATCAGTTCGGCCGCATCCTTCGCCTGCGCCATCGTCTCGGCCACGACGCAGGCATAGGCCTCGCCGACATAGCGCACACGGTCCGTCGCCAGCACCGGGCGCGGCGCGGCGCAGCCCTTGGTGCCGTCGCGGTTGGGCGCCTGGCTGAATTCGATATGCAGATCCACACCGGCATCGATCAGGTCCTGCGCCGTCAGAACCGCGTGAACGCCGTCCACGTCCTTCGCTTCGGCGGTGTCGATGCTGTTGATCGTGGCGTGGGCGACGGTCGAGCGCACGAAAAACGCCACCAGCGATCCCTGGGGCGCAATGTCTTCGACGTAACGGCCATGACCGGTCAGCAGGCGCAGGTCCTCTACACGCTTGACCGACTGGCTTTTCCCGAACTTCTCCATGCTGCGCTCCCTGATGCGTGGCGGTTTCCGGGCGAGCCTAGCCTTTCGCGCCCCGGTGTCCAGCCCCCGCAGTCGCGGCGATCAGCCGTACGTCATTTCCCGCTGCGGTGGCCCTACGTCACCCTCCCAGCAGGCATGGCGGCCAAGCCGGAAAACCACGATCCGGTCGCCCGGCGCGTAGGTCTCGCGCAGCCATTTTGCGTCGTGCGGAAAGCTCTCGCCCGTTCGCCCATCGGGTTCGCGCCACATCAGCCGGCCCTGCGGTTCGCCACCGACCCGACGCCGCAGCTGGCGCACGCCCATCACGTCGGCCATCCGCTTTTCGCCGTCACGCCGCACCTTGACGTCGCGGTTGGCGCGCTGTCCGAACGCCCACAGCGCCCAAAGGCCCAGCAGCCCCAGCACCAGCGCCCCGCGCCGCAGACGGGTGCCGATGCGCGCGTAATAGCTTAGATCGGTCTCGACCACGCCGGGCGTCTCCGGGTCGTACCGGATCGGGCGTTCCTCGCCCTGCGCGATGCTGTCGTAATACGTGGGCTCGACGGCCACCGTCTCGGTCCGTCCCCCGCCGCCGCGCGCCTTGAAGGTGAAGGTGACAAAGCGGGCGTCTCCGTCCTCGCGCTTGTCCGTGACCGTGGCGTAGGCCAGCGCACCGTTCCGGTCGATGCGGTCGGCAAGGAACAGGGCTCCGGCGCTGAACAAGGTGGTCACCAGAACCGCCGCCGCCAGCAGGATCGCCGCCCAGCCGCCATAGCGCAGGAACAGGCTCCACCAGCTTCGCGGCTGCGCCCTTTTGTGCCTGCGCCTGTAGTCCGTCATCTGCCGCCCGCCCGGTTGCCTGCCCGCGAGACTAGGCGAGACACGCGGCAGGGAAAACCCGGATCAATAGTCGGTGGGCGCGCCGCCCTCGACCTTTCGGCGGGCGACGAAATCGGAAAGCTCCTCGCGGATCGAGGGCTCCATTGGCGGTTCCTCGAAGCTATCGACGATGCGGCGGGCGATCTGGTTGGCGCGTTCGGGGGTGCGGACCGCGCCCGCCTGCTCCCACGCCTCGTAGTTGCGCCAGTCGCTTGCGAAGGGCTGGTAAAACGCGGTCTCGTACCGTTCGCGGGTGTGGTCGATGCCGAAGAAATGGCCATGCGCGCCAACCTCGCGGATCGCATCGACGGCGACGTCTTCGGGGCCGGTGGCGCAGATTTCCGGCTCCATGTAGCGCTGGATCATCTGGATGACCTCGCAGTCCATCACGAACTTTTCCGGGCTGGCGATCAGCCCGCCCTCCAGCCAGCCGGCGGCGTGGTAGACCATGTTGGTGCCCGACTGCACCGCCGACCACAGCGAGTTCGAGGTCTCCCACATTGCCTGCCCGTCCGGCACGTTCGCGGCGCAGGCGCCCGAGGCGCGCAAAGGCAGGCCGTAGTGACGCGCCATCTGCCCGGTCATCTGCGTGGCGCGCATGTATTCCGGGGTGCCGAAGGCCGGAGCGCCGGATTTCATGTCGACATTCGAGGTGAAAGTGCCGATGGCGCAAGCGCAGCCCGGCGTGTCGTACTGGAACAGCGCGATGGCCGACAGCGCCTCGGCGATCGACTGGGTGACCGCGCCCGCCATGGTGACCGGCGCCATCGCGCCCGCCAGCGTGAACGGCGACACCACCACCGCCTGTCCCCTGCGGATCAGCCGCAGGCAGCCGTCGATCATCGGCAGATCGTGCTTCAGCGGCGAGGTGGAATTGATGTTGGTGTACATCCGTGGCGTTGCGGCAAAGGCGGTTTCGTCCAGCCCGCCCGCGATGCGCACCATCTCCATCACGTCCTCTACGCGCTCGGGGCCAAGGCTGTAGGCGTGGGCCACCTTGTCGGTCACCGTCAGCTTGTCGAACAGCACGTCGAGGTGCCGGGTCGAGGGGTGCAGGTCTACCGGCTCGACCGGGTAGCCGCCCGCGAAGTGGATGCAGTTGAATGCCTGCGTCAGGATCAGCAACTCGCGACAGTGCTGGCGGGTGCCGGGCAGCTTGCCGGTGTCGAGCGACCAGTAATTCGGCGGCGAACTGACATTGCCGAACAGGATATGCCGCTCGCCCATCACCAGCTTTCGGTCGGGGTTGCGCGGCGTCATGGTGAAGCTTGGCGGCGCGCGGCCCACCATCTCCATCACGAAGTCGCGGTCCATCCGCACGTTGGTCTCGGTCACGATGGCCCCGGCGCGGCGGAAGATCTTCAGCGCCTCGTCGTTCAGGAACTCGATCCCGATCTCTTCCAGCACCTGCATGGCGCCGTCGTGGATCGCCGCGATGCCGTCCTCGGTCAGCGGTTCGGTCGGGCGGTCGATGTTCACCGGCAGGCGCCACGGCATCTGCCGGATCGCCGCGGTGTCGGTGACCCTCCGGTTGCCCGCATGGCCCCCGCCGCGTCTGCGCCGCCGTACTGCCTGTTCCATCGCCGGACCCTCCGTTTGGTTCAGCAAACAGGAGCGCGGACCGAAGCACCGGTCCGAATACGACGTCAAAAGTCGTTTTCGGGCCGTCGGCACCAAAGCACCCGATCGCGCTTTTGCGTTGGGATTGCGATGGTTAAGATGTTCGATTAATGCAAACGCAGGGCGTTATTTTGCGCAAATCCCAGCGCAAAATATCAGTTCCGTGCTTCCAGCCACATCCCGATCTCGCCGATATCCCGCAGCACGATATCCGCGTGCGGCGCCAGCGCGTCGGCATCGGCCATCCCGGTCAGCACCGCGACACAGTGCATTCCGGCGGCGCGGCCGGCTTCCAGGTCGTGGGTGGAATCACCGACCATCGCGATGCTTTCGGGCGGCAGGCCCACCGCTTCGGCGAACGCAAGGCACATGCCCGGATCGGGCTTGCCGCCATGACCGGAATCGTAACCGGCGATGAAGTCGAACATCCCCGACAGCCCCGCCGCTTCGATATGGGCCCGCGCGGGAACCTCGGAATCGTTGGTGGCGATGCCCAGCTTCAGCCCGGCGTCCCGGAAACCGCTGAACAGCGGCACCAGCGGCACCGCTTCAACCTGCGTAGCTTCGGCGGCGGTGGCGTTCAGGCGGGTGACGATCTCGTCCCCCGTCAGTTCAGGCACGCCTGGCCCCAGCAGCAACACGATATCGTCCGGCGTACCCGCGATGACCGGGCTTTGCGGATCGAACCGCTTTGCCGCGAAGTCGTAACCGATCCGCGCGCCCAGTTCGGATGCCCGATCAAGGTCGCCCTGCGCCAGATCCGTCAGCGTCGTCGCGGCCCACGCGTTCCACGTCGCCTCGAAGTCGAACAGCGTGCCGTCCTTGTCGAACAGTAGCCCACGGATCTCTGCCATCTGGTCCCTCCTTGCAGACGCCTCTCCATGCCACAAGACGCCTGTGGCGGACAGGAGGAAGTAAGGTAATTGACAATGCCAATCACTTTGATTGACAATGACAACCATGTACCGCCTGAGCGACTCCCTCGGCTATCGCCTCACCATCGCCTCGCGCGTTCAGCAACGCAGGCTGGAAGAAAAACTGCGCCCGCTTGGCCTGTCGCGGCTGGACTGGGTGATCCTTGTGGCGCTTGGCTATGAAGACCTGCGCCAGCCGTCGGACATCGCAGACCACGTCGGCGTCGACCGCACCGCCATCTCGCGCGCGTTGCGCCGGATGGAGGACGCCGGCCTGATCGCCCGCAGCGGCGGCGACGGCGACGGGCGCACGCGCACCGTCGAACTGACCGACGCCGGCCGGACCGCGCTGTCCGACGCCACGCCGCTGGCGCAGGCGAACGCCGAACTGATCGCCGACCGCCTGACCGACGGCGAACAAGAGCTGCTGGCGCGGCTGCTCGCCAAGCTCATCACCGACGACGACTCCCGTCCGTCCAAGTTCTGAGGTCCCGCATGGGCAAGCTGTTTTCGTATCGCAACCGCCCCGTCCACCTTGGCCCCTACCCGCTGGAGGGGCTGAAACGCACCGACCGCGCCGTGGGGCTGGACCGGTTGCCGCCGATGCAGGGCCTGTCGTTCCGCAGGCCCGAAGACCCGCTGTCCATCGTCAACGCGATGCAGGAGTATCAGGCGATGCTGGACGCCACCCGCGACGGCACCGTCCGCGCCCGCGCCGAGATCCCCCAAGACCCGCTCGAGCGCAGCAACCACCTGAAGGCGTTCGGCTATTATCTCGACAGCGCGATGGTCGGCGTGTGCGGAATTCCCGGCGGCGCATGGCTGGACACCCCCGTGACCAACCCCGACGTGGACCGGCTGGCGGAGAAAATCCGCACCATGCAGCCCAAGACGCTGGCCGCCGGGATCGACGTGATCATGGCCGGCCTGCGCGAGTCGCTCGCCACGCCCCCCGGTGACATCCGCCACCACACGCATGCGCTTGTCTTCCTGTGCGAGCATCCCCGCGATCCGAGGAAGGACGAACCCGGCACCGACTGGATCCACGACGCGCAGGACCACCGCGCCTGCCTGCGGACGATGGAAACCGCCGTGACGCTGGCGAATTACATCCGCCTGCTGGGCTTCGACGCCCGCGCTCATTCCGCCGCTCAGTCCGATGTGGACCTGACGCGCCTTGCCGTCGCCGCCGGGCTGGCGGCGGTCGAGGATGGCGGCGCGGTGAACCCCTTCCTTGGAACCCGCTATGGCCTTGCCGTGATCACCACGACGATGGAAATGGCGCCGGACAAGCCGATCCTGCCCGGCCAGCGCCCAGGCTTCGCCTATACCGCGGGCCTTGGCCGGCAGGCGAAGACCGCCCGCACCGCCGACCCGTTCGCGCAACGCGACTTCAAGGACGGCGCGCATCCGTTCGAGCGGCTGAAGCGGGTCGACGAACCCACTACCTATATCGACCGCGCCAATGTCGCCCGCGTACCGAAACGCGCCAACATGTTCGCCCGCTCGCTGTTCGGCGACCTTGGCAAGGCGGCACAGGAAGGCGCGAAGAACGGCAACTACGTGCGCAAGGCGGCCTCGGCCTTCGCCTTCCGTCCCTCGCTGGGCGCGCTGATCCTGTTGCAGGATGGCGAGACGAAGGCCGTGCATCCCTCGACCGCTGACCCCAGGCGCAATGCCGACAACATCAAGGGCGCGCTGTACTGGCTGGGGCAGGACGCGGTGGGCCTGAGCGAATGCCCGGACTGGGCGTGGTACAGCCACGACGCGGCCGGCAACCCGATCACGCCCTACCACGCGCAGGCGATCAGCATGATCGTCGATCAGGGTCACGAGACGATGGAAGGCGCGTCGGGCGACGACTGGATCAGCTGCGCCCAGTCGATGCGGGCCTACCTGCGGTTCAGCCTTGTGGGCGGCGTGCTGGCGCAGCACCTGCGCGACCTCGGCCACCCGGCGCGGACGCACACGGTGATGGACGACGAGGTCCTGCACCCGCCCCTGCTGCTGCTGTCCGGACTGGGCGAGGTCAGCCGCATCGGAGAGGTCATCCTGAACCCCTACCTCGGGCCGCGCCTGAAGTCGGGGGTGGTGACCACCGACATGCCGGTCACCCACGACAGGCCCATCGATTTCGGCCTGCAACGGTTCTGCGAGGCCTGCAACAAATGCGCCCGCGAATGCCCGTCCGGCGCGATCACCGCCGGGCCGAAGCTGATGTTCAACGGCTACGAGATCTGGAAGTCCGACAGCCAGAAATGCACCACCTATCGCGTCAGCCAGAAAAACGGCGCGATGTGCGGGCGTTGCATGAAGACCTGCCCGTGGAATCTGGAGGGTGTGCTGGCCGAAAGCCCGTTCCGCTGGGCGGCGATGAACCTGCCCGGCACCGCGCCGATGCTTGCGAAGTTCGACGACATCGTCGGCAACGGCGACATCAACCCGGTCAAGAAATGGTGGTGGGATCTCGAGATGACCGACGAAGGGCCCTATGGCCCGCCGTCCGAGCCGCCCAACGAACGCGGGCTGAACCGCGACATCGACCTGAAGTACGAGGACCAGACGCTGGCCGTCTACCCCGCCCCTCTGGCGCCGCCGCCGTATCCGTGGCCCTTCCCCATGGACCGCGAAGCCGGGATCGCCGCATATCAGTCGATGATCCCCGCCCACGAGCACCGCCGCCGCCGCGCCGCCGGCACACCGCCCGAGCATGTCTATATCGCCGGGACCGGCGAAAGCCCGGTGTTGCAGGTGGTGGTGTCGAAGGCCGAGGTGATGGCCGACGGCGTGACCAAGTACGAGTTCTCGTTGCCCGACGGGTCGGACCTGCCCGCCTTCACCGCCGGCGCGCATATCGACGTGGTCGTGGCGCCCGAGTTCTTCCGCCAATACTCGCTGTCGGGCGACCCGGCGGACCGGTCGAAGTACCAGATCGCGGTGCTGCGCGAGGACAAGGGGCGCGGCGGGTCGAAGCTGATGCACCGGATCTTCACGCCGGGGCGGCGGGTGTTCATCTCGCACCCGATCAACCACTTCCCCTTGGCCGAGGACGCGTCGTTCACCTACCTCATGGGCGGCGGCATCGGGGTCACGCCGATGATCGCGATGGCGCACCGGCTACACGCGATCGGGGCCGACTTCGCGCTGCACTATTCCTGTTCGCGCCGGGCCGACGCCGGGTTTCTTGAAGACCTGCGCGATGTGCCATGGGGCAACCGGGTGCATCTGCACTTCTCGGACGAAGGCAGCCGTGCCGACTTTGGCGAATTGCTGCGCTACCGCGATGGCGCCCATGTCTACACCTGCGGCGGCGACGCCTACATGGGCGCGGTGATGGCGGCGGCCGAGGCGAACGGGTTCGACGACGAACAGCGCCACCTGGAATACTTCTCTGTCCCCGAAGAGCCCGAGTACGAGAACCACCCATTCACGCTGAAACTGGCGGGGTCCGGCCGCGAGATCGAGGTGTCAGCCGATGAATCCGCCAGCGACGCGCTGCTGCGGTCGGGCGTTTCCGTGGACGTGAAATGCTCGGACGGGCTGTGTGGCGTATGCCAGTGCGGCGTCGTCTCGGGCAAGGTCGAACACCGCGATTACGTGCTGTCGGCGAAGCAGCGCGAAAGCCGGATGATCCTGTGCCGCAGCCGCGCCGCCGAGCCCGAAGGCGTGGTCGAAATCGACCTCTAGCCTAGGTCCAGTGCATCTGTTGCCCGCCCGGCAATGCCGCGCGGGCGCGCATGACCGAGTCGTAGGGCAGCCCGGCCACGTCGCAGAAGCCGGTGATCCACGCGTCGTCCATCAGCAGGAAGTCCAGCACCGAGGCCAGGAACTCGGGCTCGCTGGCGCGGGCGCGGATGTCGTCGACGGAGATGCCCGTCGCACCCATGAATACGGGCATCAGCTCTTCCGACCCGGCAAGCCACCCAAGCGCCTGTGCCGCCAGCGTTTCCGCCTGTTCCTGCTTCATCTATCCGACCTTCCTTCAGACCCTCGTTGAGGGGGAAAGCTTTTCTTAACCAATTTGAACGAGACCATAAGCCGGAAAGGGCGATTTGTATCGAATTGCGAGGAAATGATGTCTGGACGCATCCTGATTGCCGCGGCCATACCGGCCGAGCGCATCCTCCTTCGGGCAACCCTCGCCTCGCATGCCTATGACGTCCTTCTGGCGTCCTCGGCGCAGGCGGTTCTGGACCACGCGCAGGGCGACCGGCCCGACGTGATCCTGCTGTCGGAAACGCTGGATGGCAGTTGCGGCATCGAACTGTGCCGCCGCCTGCGCGCCGATCCCGAGACCAGCCGCCTGCCCCTGATCCTGCGGACCGGCGCCGGAGAGCGTGGCGGGCGGCTGCGCGCTCTGGCCGCCGGCGCGGATGCGGTGATGGATGCCGACACCGCTCCGTCGATCGTGGCCGCGCGCATCCGCAGCCTGATGCGGCGGGTCGCGTCGGGTGCGGAACTGGACGACGTGGTGCGGACCCCGGGGCTTGCCGATGCGATAGACGTGATCCCGCATACCGGCCGGGTCGCGCTGATCGTGCCGGCGGAGCTGTCGTGCGACCTTTGGCGGGCCGAAATGCAGGCGCGCATCCGTGGGCCGCTGCGGGTGTGCCGCGACGACACCGCGCTGACCGAACTGCGCGCTGGCGACCCGCCGGACGCCATCGTCGTGGTCGAGAACCCCGCCGTGCCCGAGATGGCGTTGCGGCTGGTGTCGGAACTGCGCTGCCGCAGCGCCACGATGCGCGCGGCGATCCTGCTGGTGCAGTCGGAACCGGGCTGGGACCGCGCCGTGATGGCGCTGGACATCGGCGTGGACGACCTGATCGAGACCGGCTTCGACCCCGAGGAAGTCTCGCTGAGGCTGCGGCACGCGTTGGCGCGGAAGGCTTACGAGGATCGCTGCCGCGCGGCGCTGCGCGACGGGGCGCGGCTGGCGGTCACCGATCCGCTGACCGGGCTTGCGAACCGCCGTTTCGCGATGGACCGGCTGCGGCAGATCGCAGAGCGCAATCGCGGCGCATCTGGCGCTTTCGCGGTGCTGGCGCTGGACCTCGACCGGTTCAAGTGCATCAACGACACCTACGGCCACCCCGCAGGCGACGCCGTTCTGGCGGAAGTCGCACGCCGGATGGAGGGCACGTTGCGGCAGGGCGATCTGCTGGCGCGGATGGGCGGGGAAGAATTCATGGCGGTGATCTTCGGATGCCGGCTGGATCAGGCGGCGCGCACCGCCGACCGTCTGCGCGAGGCGGTGTCCTGCGCCCCGGTGCGCCTGCCCGACGGCACCGAGATCCCTGTAACCATCAGCATCGGCGTGGCGATCAGCGACGGCTCGGCCAGCGGCCGCCCTGATCCCGCGGCGCTGATGGCGCAGGCGGACCGGGCGCTGTACGCGGCCAAGGCGGACGGGCGTAATCAGGTGACGGTGAGTTCCCACGCGGCGTGAACGCCGGCGCTTTTGTCGTCGTCGCGCCTGCGCGCGTTTCAGGCATCGTCGCGCCTGCGCGCGCTTCAATCGTCGTCCGGCTTTTCCCGGCGCCAGCGTTTCACGTCGCTTTCCAGTTTGTCCGCATAGGCCGTGCGCTCGGCGTCGCTCATCCCGGCAAGATGGTCCAGGAACAGCCGCCCGCCCATGCGTTGCGAAGCCAGCGCCTCTTCCTGCTGCGAGGTGATGATCGCCTGCACCGCGTCGTGGTCGTAGGGCGTCGCGCGCAGGGCGGTCAGCAGCTCTTCGAACTGGCGGCGCAGGGTCTCGCGCCGTTCGCGGAAGTTGCCTTCCTCGGCCTTGAAGGCGGTTGCAAGGGCCGCCTGATCCTCGCGCGAGAGCGACCGGACATAGGGCCCGAACCCGAGATCGGCGATCTTGGGCGGCCGGTCCGGCCCGTGCGGCCGGTTCACGATGGCGCCCGCCACCAGCCCGACGATCAGCAGGTTCAGCCCAAGCGACAGGATCAGAAGGATCCGGCCCGCAGTCCACTTGCGTTTCGGCTTTTCGATTTCGCTGGCCATGTTCAGCCCCCGCTTCCCATCAGGCCCGCGTAGGAAACCATCAGGTCTTCCATCCCGTAGCCGGTCGTCCCGGACACGTAGCCGCCCGAAAGCGTCTCGACCGCCGAGGGCGCGGCCATGCCGATGAACACGCCGGTCGCCGCCGCAGCCACAAGCCCGGTCGCCGCCGGCCATCCGCCGACCGCCGAAAGCAACCGCGCCGCCAGCCCGCGCCGGGGCGCAGGTGCAACGGGCGACGCCACGGGGGGCGCCGTGGGCATCTCTGCCTCGGCATCCGCAAGCACGCGTTCGAACAGTGCCGCCGTGGGCTCTGCCGTCCGCGTGCGGGCAGCCTCGAACAGGGCGTCCAGATCGTCCGCCCCCAGCGGTTTCATCTCAGCCTTCTCAGCCATCGTCGTATCCCAGTTCTGCGCGCCGCCCGCCCAAACTGGCCGCCAGCGCGCGCTTCCCCCGAGCGGTCAGACTCTCGACCGCCTCGACACCGATGTCCATGACCTCGGCGATTTCGGGGTTCGAAAACCCCTCTAGGTGACGCAGTATCACCGCCTGCCGCTGCCGGTCCGGCAACGCCTGCAGTGCCTCTTCCAGCGCCTGCGCCCGCGCTGCTTCCTGTAGTCCTGCCTCTGCGCCCGGCGCTTCGTCTTCCGGCTCCGGTACGCTGTCGAGATCCTGTCCGCGCCCCTTCCGCAGCCGGTCGGTGCACAGGTTGGCCACGACGCGATACAGCCACGTCGTCACCTTTGCTTCCCCCTGCCGCCACTTCGGCGCCTGCCGCCACAGCCGCAGCATCGCCTCTTGCGCGACGTCTTCGGCCTCGGCGCGGTCGCCCAGAACCCGGGCGGCATAGCCCAGCACCCGCGGGGTCATCCGCAGGGTCAGGGCCCGCGCGGCATCGCGGTCGCCATTTCCGTAGGCGATCAGCAATGCCTCGTCGGGCACGTCGGAGAGCGCGTCGAGTGCCATGGTCATGGGCCGGCGGCGTAGTCCTTTTGAGCCATACTGGCAATCGGCGGCGCGCCTACCTGGGGACGAGAAGCGCGCCGCCGCCGAGGGTCAGCCGTCAGGCTGTTCCGCCGGGTTCATCGCGGGCGGGGTCATCGGACGCCCGTCCATCTGGCCGTGCATCGGGCCATCCATCTGACCGTTCATCGGGCCATAGCCGTACATCTGCATCGGGTAGACCGGGACCATCACATAGCCCTGCATCATCGGCATGCCCTGCATCATCGGCGGCATGTCGCCATGGCCGCGCCCTTCGCCGGGACCGCGCTTGTGAAAGCCCATGCGGTCACCGTCGCGATGCTCGCCCCGACCTTCACCGCGGCCCTCGCCACGGCCCTCGAAGCGCCCATGGCCTTCGCCGCGGCCAGCGTCGCGATCCCGACCCTCGCCGCGCGGACCGAACTTGCCGCGCATGTCTTCGAGTTCCGCCGTGGTGATCGTGCCGTCACCGTCCGCGTCAAGCCGCGCGAAGAAGTCGCCACGGCCCATCTCGGCCAGTTCCTCGGCGCTCAGAAGACCGTCGCCGTCAGTATCAAGCCGGTCGATCATCGCCTGTTGGCGGGCGGCCTGCTGCTCGGCGCGGCGCGCGTCCCAGAAGGCAGTCAGTTCGTCGGCGTTCAGAAGCCCGTCGCCGTCGGCGTCGACCTCGGCGATCCGCTCGGCGCGGACCGCGTCGACCTCGGCCTGAGTCACGGCGCCGTCGCCATCGGTGTCGAATTGTTCGATCATCCGCAGCATCGGACCCCGCGGACCCGGCCCTGCATCGGGCGTCTCTTGGGCGGGCGGCGTCGCGTCATTGTCCTGCGCCGTCGCGATCACGCCGGTCGAAGCAATCGCCAGCATCGCGGTGGCGGCCAGAAGCGTTGTGCGTTTCATCGTCTACTCTCCTCGCAGTCTCTTTCTGCTGGAACAGCGTCGGCGTCATTGCCGCGTGTTCTGAACCTGAAACGGGGGGCCGCGGGGTTTCCGTCGCACGGAATCGAAAAAAATTTTCTGACGCCGGTCGCCCCCTTTTCGATGGCTCCGGCCTGCACTGTTTCCGGGCCAGTCACCGCCATGCGCTGCACGCGGGCGAAAAGAGTATTAACAAGGCAAGAAACAGGCCCGACTGCGCGACAGACCGCCGCAAGGACAATCCGTCAGGTTTCACGCCGGGCAAAATGGCCTATCTTCGGGGAAGTCCCCTAAATCCTGTCCGCCCGCATTCCAGGTACGCCATGAGAGATTCGTCGACATTCGAAGACGCCGAGACGCTTGCCGAACGCCCGGTGAAGCCCGCAATGCTGCGCGGTTGGCGCCGCCGCTGCCCCTGCTGCGGGTCCGGCGCCATGATGCGCGGCTACCTCAAGGTCCGCAACGAATGCCCCGTCTGCGGCGAGGAACTGCATCACCACCGCGCCGATGACGGCCCGGCCTATCTGACCATCCTTATCGTGGGGCACCTGTTGGCGCCGCTGATCCTTGCCGTCTATACCCACTGGCGGCCAGAGCCTCTGGTGTTGGCGGTCGTGTTCTCTGTTGGGTGCGTGGCGCTTTCGCTCTATCTTCTCCCAAGGCTGAAAGGCATGATCGTCGGCCTGCAATGGGCCAAGCGGATGCACGGGTTCGGCGGAGGCCGCTGAACCGCAACGCGTCCGCCGCGTCGACAAGGTCGGGGGAGGACCACATGGACAAGACCGCCCTTCGCGATGCAGCGACGGTAATCCTCGTGCGCGATCCCGGCGGCGCGCCCAGTGTGCTGATGGGTCAGCGCGGCGAGACCGCCGCCTTCATGCCGAACAGGTTCGTCTTTCCCGGCGGCGCGATGGACGCGGGCGACCGGGACGTGCCGCTGGGCTCGGACCTCGACCCAGGATGCGTTGATCGGATGGACGACCAAAGCCCGCCCGGCCTTGGCCGCGCGCTGGCCGCCACCGCGATCCGCGAACTGTGGGAAGAGACCGGCCTGCGGCTGGCGGTGCCCGGCGTCTGGCCCGGCGAGCCGCCCGAGGACTGGCACGAATTCGCGGCCCCCGGCTGTCTGCCCGCCGCATCGGCCCTGTCCTTCGTGTTCCGCGCGATCACACCGAAGGGCCGCCCCCGCCGCTTCGACGCCCGCTTCTTCGTGGCGGACGCCGATGCACTGCTTGGCGACCTCGACGATTTCTCGCGCGCCTCGGATGAGCTTAGCCACCTGCAATGGATCCCGCTTCAGAAGGTGCGCGACTTTCACCTGCCCTTCGTGACAGAGGTGGTGCTGGCCGAGGTCACGGCCGCCCTGCCCTCGCTCGACCCGCCCGAGACGGTGCCGTTTTTCGACAACGGGGCCGAGGAAAGCCTGTTCCGCCGCCTGGGCGGCATCGGGCCGATGCAGGCGATCGGCGCGAAGGGTTAAAGGAACAGCACCAGCATCGCCACGCTGACACCCAGCAGCAGACCGCCCGCCACTTCGCGCACCGACAGCCGCTCGCGGAATACCAGCACGGTGACGGCGAAGCCGAAGATCAGCTCGATCTGGCCCAGCGCCCGGACATAGGCCGCGTTTTGCAGCGTGAAGGCGGTGAACCAGCCGAACGAGCCCAGCATACCTGTAACCCCCACCGGCAGCGTCGAGCGCCATGCACGGACGACTTTGGTCATCTCGCCCGGTTCGCGCAGCCGCAGCCACGCCGACATCGCCAGCGATTGCAGCAGCGTCACCATCGACAGGGTCAGCGCCGCGCGGAACAGGAAGTTGCCGTCGCCCAGTTCCAGCGTCGCCCCGCGATAACCGATGGCCGAGATCCCGAAGGCCGCGCCGCCCAGCAGGCCCAGCGCCACGGCGCGGCTGCCGACGCCGCCCTCGGTGCCCGCGGGCTTCAACGAGATCAGGATGACCCCGGCCAGTCCGACGAAAATCGCCAGCAGGCCCATGCCCGTCACCGCCTCGCCAAGGAAGATCAGCGAGAACAGCGCGACCTGCACCGTCTCGGTCTTGGTGAAGGCGATGCCGACGGCAAAGTTGCGCAGCCCGAACAGCGCCACCGTGCAGTAGGTGCCGATGATCTGGCCCAGTCCGCCGACGGCGGCGTAGGTCCAGAACCTGCCGGTGAAGCCCGGCCACGGCTCGGCGAAGACCTGCGCCAGCACGGCGGCGGCGCAGGCCGCGAGAGGCACCGCGAAGAGGAACCGCGAGAAGGTGGCGCCGCCCGTCGACAGCCCCGCCGCCTTCACCTGCTTTTGCAGCATGAAGCGCATGGTCTGCACGGCGGCGGCAAACAGCGTGGCGAGGATCCAGATGTCCATGCCGCGCTATGGCACGCGGGTCTCAGCGCTTCCAGAGCGGATGCGCGACGGGGTCTTTCGCCCGGAACAGATAGCGGCGGAAGATCTCGGCATAGGACCGGTAGACGTAGCCACCGTTGCGCGTGACATAGCGCTCGCGGTTGCCGTCATACAGTGTCCACAGCCGGTACCACGGCACCTTCGGGTGCATGTGGTGGACGACGTGAAGGTTGTTGTTGAGAAACAGCCACGACAGCGGGCCGCGATCCTCGATGATCGCCGTCCGGGCCGAGGCGCGCTCGGCCGCCTGATGTTCAAGGAAAGTACGCATGCGGACCAGCGACATGCCGAGATAGGCCGCGATGGCATAGGCCCACCACGGCATCTGCCCGACCGTCGCCAGCCACGCGATGACCGGCACCAGCGCCGGAAGGTTCCACAGCCAGCCCCGGATCACCCGCCGGTCGCCGGTGCGGGCAAGCCGGTAGTCGCCCGCGAAGAAGGACAGCTGGCCGATCGCCGTGCCCACCGTCACCCGGCCCAGCAGCGTGTTGTTGATCCACAAAAGCCACTGCACCACGCGCGGCAGCCGGTCCCAGACCTTCGGGTCGAGATAGTTCGATTCCGGGTCGTCGTAGGGATCGGTGAGGATCGCGTTGTCGTGGTGGTCAAGATGGGTGTCGCGAAACCGAACGTAGGGCACGACCAGCGTCAGGGCGGGGAACACCAGCGCGGCGTTGATCCATGTCGACCGCGTGGGGTGGCCGTGGATCGCCTCGTGCTGAAGCGACGAGAACAGGGCGACGGCCAGCGCCGTCAGCCCGATCCCCAGCGGCAGCGACAGCGCGGCGGCCCATGTCGTGCCCAGCGCCCACGTACCATAGCACAGCGCCAGAAGCCCCAGCGTCGGCCACTCCACCCGCCTCACCAGCGCCCCCAGCGGACACCGGCCCAGATCCGTTCGTAGGCCACGTAGCAGACCAGCCCGACCACCGTGTTGACCGAGGCCATCGTGCCCCCCGCCGCCACCGAGCCGGTGAACGCCAGTCCGACCAGCGCCATCGTCACCCATCCCAGTGCCGCCCACACAACGGCTTTCACCACGGTTCTGCGCCGCGTCTCCATCGTCCCTCCGGTTCTTCTTGTCAGGTTTTGTCAGTCCCATTTCAGGGGTAACGCGAATGACAGTGCGGGCGAATTCCGTATATGATTAACAAAACTCAACAGTTGTTCATAAAAGTCACCAAACATGCCGAAATTCGACAAGCGCGACCGCGCCGAGTTGTTCCGCCGCCGGCTGTTGCACGCGATGCG
The DNA here is from genome assembly GCF_049801035.1 of Psychromarinibacter sp. S121. Taxonomy (NCBI): domain Bacteria; kingdom Pseudomonadati; phylum Pseudomonadota; class Alphaproteobacteria; order Rhodobacterales; family Paracoccaceae; genus Psychromarinibacter; species Psychromarinibacter sp. S121. The sequence goes on along the minus strand of NZ_JBNAGE010000001.1, from coordinate 786,579 downwards.
GAAGAACGAGACCAGCCAAAGCGCGCTGGCCCGCGCGATCTCGGTCGACCGCTCGACTGTCTCGCAGCTTCTGTCCGGTGAAGGCGCCCGCCTTCCCAACGCGCAGGTGGTGGGCGAATGCGCGGCGACGCTTGGGGTCTCGGCGGACTGGCTGCTGGGGCTGAGCGAGCGACCGGAAAGCGCCGATGACGTGGTCGCCAACGCGCTGGCGGTGACCGAGGCGCCACGGGCGCTGGTGGATCAGCAAATCTTCGACTGGCACCGAGAGGCGGCGGGCTACAAGATCCGGCACGTTCCGGCCGGAATGCCCGACCTTCTGAAGACCCGCGCGATGCTGGAGTGGGAATACCGCCCGCACCTTGGCCGCACCACGGAACAGGCAATCGGCGCGTCCGAGGACCGGCTGAACTTCATGCTGACCTCGCAGTCGGATTACGAGATCGCCCTGCCCCTGCACGAGATGGAGTCCTTCCTGCACGCCGAAGCCTATTATCGCGGCCTGCCGCTGGAGACCCGGATCGAGCAGATCGAGCACATGCGGATGCTGTACCGCCGGCTTTATCCCCGGCTGCGGATCTACCTGTTCGATGCGCGGCGCCTGTTCTCGTCGCCGATCACGGTGTTCGGACCGCTTCTGGCGGTGATCTATGTCGGGCGTCATTACCTCGCCTTCCGCGACATCGGGCGGGTAGAGACGATTCTTGAGCATTTCGACCAGCTGGTGCGGGAAGCGACGGTTTCAGACCGGGAATTCCCCGCCTATCTGGACGAAAACGCGCCCGTTCTGGTGGCCGACTGACGCGATCCCGTAGAAATTTTCCGGCGCAAGCACCTGTTACGAAAAGATTTTAAAAGTAAATGTAAAATACATTTACATGAGGGCTTGATAAAGCCGCGCATAATCCCGATCTTGGGGATGTGAAAGACATTCACATACACACGAACCGAAAGGAAGGACCTAATGAGTTCCGTCGCCACCTGGCCTTCGCAGGCCGAAAACTGGCTCGATGCGCGCGGGAAAGGCGCCTGGATCGTCGCTATGATCCTCGGCTTCATTTTCTTCTGGCCCGTCGGCCTCGCATTACTCGCCTACATGATCTGGAGCAAACGTATGTTCAACGGCAGCTGCAAGCACCGCCGGCACGACCATTACAACCAAATGCGCGGTGGTCTGCGCCCCACAGGCAACCAAGCCTTCGACAGCTACAAGGCGGAAACGCTGCGTCGGCTGGAAGAAGAGCAGGACGCGTTCGAATCCTTCCTGCAGCGTCTGCGCGAAGCGAAGGACAAGGCCGAGTTCGACCAGTTCATGGACGAACGTGCCAAGCGCTCGGACGCCGAGCCCAAGAATGACGAACCCGTCACCATCTGATCCGTTCCCCCCTGCGGATCCGGATGACGGATTTGACGCCGGCCCTTTGACGGGGCCGGCGTTTTGGCGTCGGCCCTCCCCGTAAAAAGCGAGGCGCTTTGCCCTTGGCGGAACCGAAAGTCCGGGTTACGTTTCCTCGTAGCTCCGGAATGTCTGCAGAATGCGCCACACTCTTCCAATTGCGCCACAGTTTTATGTGACGGCTCCGCAACCTTGCCCTTACCTCGAGGGCAGGATGGAACGGAAACTGTTTACCGCTTTGCAGGGTGAATATGCCGAAAAGCTGAACGACTCTTTGTCGAAGCAAGGCTTCCGTCGCAGTCAAAATGTGCTTTATCGGCCCTCCTGCGCCGAGTGTTCGGCCTGTCTTTCGGCCCGTGTCCGGGTCGCGGACTTCAAACCATCGAAAAGCCAGCGCCGCGCCGACAAGCGCAACTCCGACCTTCGGCGCGAGGCGACATCGCCCTGGGCGACAGAGGATCAGTACGCGCTGTTCCGCGAATACCTCGACACCCGGCACGCCGACGGCGGCATGGCCGACATGGATATCTTCGAATTCGCCGCGATGATCGAAGAGACGCCGGTGCGCAGCCGGGTCATCGAATACACCGCGCAGGGGTCCGACGGACGGCCCTCGCTGGCCGCCGTGTGCCTGACCGACGTGCTCGATGACGGGCTGTCGATGGTCTACAGCTTTTACGATCCCGACCGCGCGCGGTTAAGCCTTGGGACCTACGTGATCCTCGACCACATCCGCATCGCGCGCGAGGCGGGGCTGCCCTATGTCTATCTCGGCTATTGGGTGCCCGGCAGTCCGAAGATGGGATACAAGGCGAACTTCTCGGCGCTGGAGGTCTACAAGGACGGCCGCTGGCAGGACATCGGCGACCCCGAGGATCACTCGTCCGCCACGCACCCGCTGTCCACCGACCCGATCGCCGAACAGGTCGCGCGGATCAACCTGCCGGACAGCCGCCCGGTAAAGGGCTGACGTAAAGGGCTTACCGGCCGCACCCGTTTCAGATGTCGTAAAGGATCACTCGGCGCAGGGCCACGCGGCCTGCGCGGGGTCCACGGCAGGGTGCCGCATCTCGGCGCCTGCCTCGATGCCCAGCAGCGCGGCCATGCCGCCATTGATCTCCAGCACGTATTGAATGTCGTTGCCGCCGGGGATCGGCGTTTCGTCCAGCGGCACTGCGTTCTCGTGCACCTTACGCACCACCCCGTCCGAACCGATAAAGATCATATCCAGCGGAATCAGCGTGTTACGCATCCAGAACGCCACGGGCGCCGGGCGCGGATAGACGAACAGCATCCCCGCCTTCGCCGGCATCGACTCGCGATGCATCAGGCCACGGGTGATTTCCTCGCGGTCGTCGGCGATCTCGACGGTGAACTGGGTTTGCCCCCGGTCGGTGCGGAACACGACCGAGTTCTCGGAACAGGCGGCCTGTACGGCGCCCGCCTGAAGCAGGGCGATCGCAGCCGCCCCGATTGCACGCAAAATCACTCTTTCGACCTCAACACCGTATCCCAGGCGACCACCTGCGCGGCCATGCGGCCACGATGCCCGTCGACGACGCGCAGCACAACAGCCTCGCCCGGTTGAAGATCGGCAAAACCCGAACGGCGCAACACTTCTATGTGAATGAACACATCCTCGGGCCGACCGAACACGTTGGCAAAGCCAAAGCCCTTGCCCTTGTCGAACCACTTCACCCGCGCCGGCTCCAGCGGAACGGCGCTCAGGTCGATGTCCTCGTCCTCAGAGGTCAGTTCATCAAGCGGCGGCGCGGTCTCGCCGCCCGGCGGCTCGATGCTGAGGACCTGAACCGCCTGGATACCGCGCGGCGTCTCCTGCACCGTCAGCGAGATCAGCGAGCCGTCGGCCACCGAGTTCTGGCCGAAGTTCCGCAGAACGTTCGCATGCAGCAGGATGTCCCGGCCCCCGCCATTGGGCACGACGAAGCCGAACCCCTTCACGGGGTCGAACCACTTCACCTGCCCTTCGACAGAGTCGAAACTATGATTTCCGTCGGTCATCGCCCACCTACGGCGTCCGGTCCCCAAAAATAACACCGGACAGTTGCGTCGTTATATTTCTCACCGCCCCTCGCGGCAAAAGTCCAGACCAAACTGGTCAACTATTAACACTTGCGCGCCAAGAACGTGTTTAGCACCCTAAGGATACAACCTGTCTACGTCCCAAGCGGACAGGAGGTCTTTTCGCCGCCACCTGAAGCGGTCATGCAGACGGAAGTCTCCATCTGCCCAAAATTCGATTTCCAGCGGCCGGATGCGGAAGCCGCCCCAGTGCGGCGGCCGTTTCGGGCTTGGTCCATGGCTGACACCGGCCTTCGCGACCCGCGCCATCAGCTCGGCGCGGCTCTTGAGTGGACGCGACTGGTCCGATGCCCATGCCCCGATCCTACTTTGCAAAGGACGATTGGCAAAATAATTATCCGCCCCGGCCCCATCTTCCTTTTCGACAAGCCCGCGGACACGGATCTGACGACGCAAGGACTTCCAGTGCATCACGAAGGCCGCCTTGCCGCTGGCAATCAGCTCAGAGCCCTTCGCGGACTCGTAATTCGTGTAGAATACGAAGGCGTCCGCCTCTGTCTCGCGCAGCAGCACCATGCGCGCATTCGGCAGGCCATCCGCGTCGACAGTGGCCAGCGCAATGGCGTCGGGATCGTTGATCTCGGACTTGGCGGCCTCGGCCTGCCAGCTGCGCACCACCTCGAAAGGGTCGTCGCCGGCAAAAATACCGCTTCTGCCGCCGGTCGCGGTTCCGCTCATGAGTGTCTCCCGTGAAGTCACCCGCAAGGGGTAAACCCCTGTCATGAAGGGAGCAAGCCCCGTACAGACGCAATTGCCCCTACGCCACTTCCGGGCCCGGCTCTTGAAGCGCACGGTCTGTTATCCTAAAGCAAGCGGCAACCCAGAGGTTTCAGAGGCGACCCATGACACACGAATTGATGGCGGGAAAACGCGGCCTGATCATGGGGCTGGCCAATGACAAATCGATCGCATGGGGAATTGCAAAGGCGCTTTCCAATGCCGGCGCGGAACTTGCGTTCTCTTACCAGGGCGACGCTCTGAAGAAGCGAGTCGAGCCGCTGGCCTCCAGCCTTGGTTCGGACGTGGTGCTGCCCTGCGACGTGGGCGACGAGGCCAGCATCGACGCGCTGTTCGACGCGCTGCAGGAAAAGTGGGGCAAGCTGGACTTCGTGGTCCACGCCATCGGCTTCTCCGACAAGAACGAGCTGCGCGGCCGCTACGTCGACACCAGCCGCGCCAACTTCACCATGACGATGGACATCTCGGTCTTCTCGTTCACCGCCGTCGCCAAGCGCGCCGCGGCGATGATGCCCGACGGCGGCGCGATGCTTACGATGACCTACTACGGCGCCGAGCGCGTGATGCCCCACTATAACGTGATGGGCGTCGCCAAGGCCGCGCTGGAAGCCTCGGTGCGGTACCTCGCCGAGGATCTGGGCAAGGACGGCATTCGCGTGAACTCGATCAGCGCCGGCCCGATCAAGACGCTGGCCGCCAGCGGCATCGGCGACTTCCGCTACATTCTGAAGTGGAACGAGTACAACTCGCCCCTCCGCCGCAACGTGTCGATCGACGAGGTCGGCAATTCGGCGCTGTACCTGCTGTCCGATCTGGGCGCGGGCGTCACCGGCGAGACGCACCACGTCGACTCGGGCTATCACATCGTCGGCATGAAAGCCGTCGACGCGCCCGACATCGAAAAGAACTGACCGCACAGCCAAACCGGGAGGACCAGCCGCGATGAGTGACCGTCTGCCGCACGAGAAGGGTTTCCACGTCAGCTGGGACCAGATCCATCGCGACAGCCGCGCCCTTGCGTGGCGGCTGGACGGCAAGGGTCCGGACAACGGCGCATGGCGCGCCGTGGTGGCGATCACACGCGGCGGCATGGCCCCCGCGATGATCGTCAGCCGCGAGCTCGACATCCGCACGGTCGATACGATCAGCGTCAAAAGCTACGACAACCAAAGCCAGGCCGAGGCGCAGGTCCTGAAGGCGCCCGACGCCGAGATGATGGGCGACGGAACAGGTATCCTGATCGTCGACGACCTTGTCGATACCGGCAAGACGCTGGACCTTGTCCGCCAGATGTACCCCAAGGCGCATTTCGCCACCGTCTACGCCAAACCGCAGGGCGAGCCGATGGTCGACACCTTCATCACCGGCGTCAGCCAGGACACGTGGATCTTCTTCCCGTGGGACATGGCGATGCAATACGTGAAGCCCTATCGCGGCAGCGACTGATCACGACGATTGATCATGGGGCCGCAAGCCTGCGCAGAAGGCGTCCCGCGGCCCCTTGCTCCCCTGCCCGCGCCCCATTAGACAGCCCAGACAGGCTGAGAGGGAACCAGGGGACACCGGTCGATGGCTAAGAAGAAATCCGCGTACAACGCAGTGGTCTGGGTGATCCTGCTTCTGCTGATCGTGGGGCTTGCCGGTTTCGGCGCCACCAACTTCGGCGGCTCGGTCAACTCGGTCGGCTCTGTCGGCAATCGCGAGATCACGGTCGACCGTTACGCCCGCGAGCTTCAGAACGAACTCGCGCGTCTGTCGCAGCAGTTCGGCACCAACCTCACCCTGCAGCAGGCGCAGATGTTCGGCATCGACCAGGCCGTGCTGCAACGCATCCTGTCCACCACCGCGCTTGAGAACGAGGCCGAACGCATCGGCCTGTCCGTTGGCGATGAACGCGTGGGCGAGCAGGTCCTGAACATCACCGCCTTCCAGGGCGTCGACGGCCAGTTCGACCGCGAGGGCTATCGCTTTGCCCTGCAAAACGCCGGCATGACCGAAACCGAGTTCGAGGAAGGCCTGCGCCTGGACCTCGCCCGCACCCTGCTTCAAGAATCCGTCTCGGGCGCCACCGCGATGCCCGACACCTATGTGAACGCGCTGCTGACCTATGCCGAGGAAACCCGCGACTTCACGTGGGCCGTTCTGACCGACGCGGATCTCGACGCGCCGATCGCCGACCCGTCCGAGGACGAACTGCGCACCTACTGGGAAGAGAACTCTGACAGCTTCATGCTGCCCGAGACCCGCGACATCACCTATGCGCTGATCACCCCCGAGATGATCGCCGGCACCATCGAAGGTGACGACGAAGCGTTGCAGCGCCTCTACGACGAGCGCATCGACGAGTTTTCGCAGCCCGAGCGCCGTCTGGTGGAACGCCTGATCTACACCGACCCCGCCGCCGCCCAGTCCGCCGCCGACGCGCTTGCCGCGGGCGAGACCACGTTCGAGGACCTCGTCGAAGAGCGCGGGCTTGATCTGGTCGACGTCGATCTTGGCGACGTGACCGAAGACGATCTCGGCGCCGCCGGTGAAGCGGTGTTTGCGCTGGAAGAACCCGGCGTCGTCGGCCCGGTCGACACCGATCTCGGCCCGGCGCTGTTCCGCATGAACGCGGTGCTGGAAGCGCAGGAAACGCCGTTCGAGGACGCGCGCGAGCAACTGCTGGTCGAGTACCGCACCGATGCCGCCCGCCGCGCCATCGGCGACATGATCGACAGCATCGACGACCTGCTTGCGGGCGGTGCGACGCTGGAAGAGGTCGGCGAAGAGACCGAGATGGAAACCGGCCAGATCGACTGGACCGAGGGCGCGACCGACGGCGTCGCCGCCTACCCCGAGTTCCGTCAGGCCGCGCTGGATGCGGAAGTCGGTGACTTCCCCGAGGTGATCGAAACCACCGACGGCGCGCTGTTCGCGCTGCGCGTGAACGAGGTGATCGAGCCCCGCGTCGAACCCTTCGAGGACGCGCGCGACAGCGTCGAGGCGGAATGGCGCCGCGAGCAGACCGTCGCCGCTTTGGCGGAACAGGCCCGCGCGCTGGCCGAGGCAGGCATGGACGCCGCTGTCGAAGAGGCTCCGGCAGAAGAGCCGGTCGTCGAGGACGAGCCCGCTACCGAGGAAGAGCCCGTCGCGGAAGCGCCGGAAGAGGACGCAGCGCCGGAAGAGCCCGCTACCGAGGAAGCCTCCGAGGAAACCCCGGACGCAGAAACCCCGGACGTTGTGGCCGAGGAAGTGGTCGAGGAAATCGAGGAACCCGCAGCCGAAGAGCCCGCCGGCATCGACTATGTCACCGAGACCGGCATCGGCCGTGACGGCTTCATCCCCGACACGCCCACCGATTTCATCGTCACGATCTTCGGCATGGAGCCCGGCGAGACGCAGGTGATCGAAGGCACCAACGCGGCCTATCTCGTCCGCCTCGACGCGATCAACGAACCCGACCTGACCGACCCCGCCTACGCCGACGAAGCCACCCAGCTTCGCGACCAGCTTGCGGCGGCGCTTGGTCAGGACATCCTTGGCGCCTACGCCGCCACGGTGCAGTCCGAAGCGGGCATCTCTCTTAATCAGGCGGCCATCAACGCCGTCCACGCGCAGTTCCCGTAGGACCAGATGGCCCAGCTTACTCCCGCCTTCGAGGCCTTTGCCAACGGATACGACAAGGGCGAAAATCAGGTCGTCTACGCCCGTCTCGCGGCGGATCTGGACACGCCCGTGTCGCTGATGCTGAAGCTTACCGAAGCCCGCAAGGACAGCTTCATGCTGGAATCGGTGACCGGCGGCGAGGTTCGCGGGCGCTACTCGATCATCGGGATGAAGCCGGACCTCGTCTGGCGCTGCAACGGCGAGACGTCAGAGCTGAACCGCTCGGCCCGCTTCGACGCCGAAGCGTTCGAGCCGCTGGACGGGCATCCGCTGGACACGCTGCGGTCGCTGATCGCGGAAAGCCGCATCGCCCTGCCCGACGACCTGCCCGCCGCAAGCGCCGGGCTGTTCGGCTATCTTGGCTATGACATGATCCGGCTGGTCGAGCACCTGCCCGACATCAACCCCGACCCACTGGCGCTGCCCGATGCGGTGATGATGCGTCCCTCGGTGATCGCGGTGCTGGACGGCGTGAAGGGCGAGGTGACGGTCGTGTCCCCGGCATGGGCGACGTCTGGCCTGTCGGCGAAAGCCGCCTATGCGCAGGCCGCAGAACGGGTGATGGACGCGGTGCGCGACCTCGAACGCGTGCCCGCCGACACCAGCCGCGATCTGGGCGAGGCCGCGCAGATCGGCGAGATGACGTCGAACTTCAGCCATGACGCCTATCTTCAGGCGGTCGAGAAGGCCAAGGAATACATCCGCGCCGGCGACATCTTTCAGGTGGTGCCCTCGCAGCGGTGGCGGCAGGAATTCACCCTGCCCCCCTTCGCGCTGTACCGCTCGCTGCGCCGCACCAACCCGTCGCCGTTCATGTTCTTCTTCAACTTCGGCGGCTTTCAGGTCATCGGCGCCAGCCCCGAGATCCTTGTCCGCGTGTTCGACAACGAGGTCACGATCCGCCCCATCGCCGGCACCCGCCCCCGTGGCGCCACGCCGGACGAGGACCGCGCCTACGAGGCCGACCTGATGGGCGACGAGAAGGAATGCGCCGAGCACCTGATGCTGCTGGACCTTGGCCGCAACGACGTGGGCCGGGTCGCGAAGATCGGCACCGTGCGCCCGACCGAGAAGTTCATCGTCGAACGCTACAGCCACGTGATGCACATCGTGTCGAACGTGGTGGGCGAGTTGTCCGACGAACACGACGCCCTGTCCGCCCTGCTTGCGGGTCTGCCTGCCGGCACCGTGTCCGGCGCGCCGAAGGTCCGCGCGATGGAGATCATCGACGAGCTGGAGCCCGAAAAGCGCGGCGTCTACGGCGGCGGCGTGGGCTATTTCAGCGCGGGCGGCGACATGGATATGTGCATCGCGCTGCGGACCGCCGTGCTGAAGGGCACCGACCTGTACATTCAGGCGGGCGGCGGCGTGGTCTATGACAGCGACCCCGAGGCCGAGTTTCAGGAAACCGTCAACAAGTCCAAGGCGATCCGCGCCGCGGCGCAGGACGCCGGGCGCTTCGCGGGCAAGGGCAACCGCTAGGGCTTACTGCGCCTTCAGCAGCGCCGAGGCCGGGGCCAGCGTCACGCTGGTCGCCCGCTGACCCAGCGCCCATTCGGTAATGGCGGCAATGGTGTCCGCGCGCATGTGACCGACCAGCAGGACGCTGCCCTGCTGCCCGGCCCGGAACGCGCCGACATCCAGCACCCGCTTCATCGCGGCGATGCTTTCGGTGCCATCGTCGAACGACCGGAACACCGCAAGCGCGGGTACGTCCATCGTGTCGGCCACCTGCAACGCCGAGTTCAGCCCGCGTTCATAGGTGATGATCCCGCGTCCCGTCGCGGCGGCGATCTCGGCCACCTGCGCGGCGCGCGGGCGGTTTTCCTGCATCCGCGCCTCGGGCGTGTCCATCACAGCGACCGATTGCGGCACGGTGTCGAGATACTCTTGAAACGCCACCTCGACATCCGCCGGTGCCGCGCCTTCGGGCAGCGGCGCCAGCACGGCGACCTCTACCCCGGCGGCACGGTAGGCCCGCATCGCCTCGGTCGCGCCCGGCTGCATCGGATCGACCACCACGGTCAGAGGCACCGGCAGACCGGCAAGGCCCGCCGGGTCGGGCCGCGACGGGCCGGGATCGAGAAGGACAAGCGACATCAGCGGGTTGCCCGGCGCGGTCTCGAACGGAACCGCATAGGCCTCCAGCGCCGGAAGCGCTTCGGCCTCGGGCTGTTCCGGCTCGGGTTCGGGCGCACCCGCGCCGATGCGCGGCAGGCGGTCGGTGGTCACGCCGGGGGCGAGGTTGCCGAACACCGGCGGCGCGTCCTCGGCCTCGACCGGCGGTGCGGGCGGCTCGGCGGGAGTGTCGGCGACCTCCGGCGCTTCGGGCGCGGCCTCTGGCTCGACGATCGCGGGCGGCGTGGGTTCGGGTGCCGGGGCCTGCTCGGCGGCGGCAACGTCAACGCTGCCGTCCGAGGTGTCGTCAGCGGGCGTCTCCAATGCGTCGGGCGCGTCGGTGACCTCGGGCGCTTCCAGCCCGGCGGGGACATCGGGCGCAGCGTCCGGTTCGGCGATGGCGGGCGTGTCCGCCGCTTCCGGTGCGGCCTCTGCCACGGCGGGCGCCTCGCCGGGCGAGTCCTCTTCCGGCGCGGCGGGCGGTTCCGGTACATCTGCCACCACCGGCGGCACGCTGGGCGTGGGCGCGGCGGGCGCGGCTTCCGGCTCGGCGATCAGCGGCGTTTCGGCTTCTTCCACCGGCATCTCTTCCGCCATCTCGGGTGCATCGGCGGACCCATCCTCGGACGGCGCGGCGGGCGCTTCTGGCGCATCCGCCGTGACTTCGGCGGGCGCGTCGCCCAGCGGCTCGGGCGCGGTGGCGACCTCTTCCGCCGGCGTCTCGGGCGCGGGCGGCGTGTCCGCGACCGGCGCGGCGGGCATCTCGGGCGCAGGTGGCGCGTCGGCCTCGGGCTCTGCGGGCCTTTCGGCCTCGGGCGCGGGCATCACCGTTTCCTCGGCCTCGGGCATCTCTGGCGCGTCGACCGTCGTTGCGGGTTCCTCGGGCGCGGCGATGTCCGGTGTCGGGGCGCTGTCCACCTCTGGCGGCGCGGCGGGAGCCGTTTCGGGCGCTGGCGCCTCGCTGACCTCGGGCGCGCTGACTTCCGGCGTCTCAGTGATCTCGGGCGGCGCGTCCGCCTCTGGCAGCACCGGCTCGGCGTCCGGCGGCGGGCGGTTGAATTCGCTGTCCGCAGGAAGCTCGACCGCACCGGTCGACGGCGCCGGATCGCCCAGCGTCACCATGCTTCCGAAATAGGATGCAGTTGCGAGCCCCGCGCCCGACACCACGGCTCCCACGACAGCGCCCGTCAGAAATCCACGCACGTGCCCTAGCCCCCTTGCGCCTCATTGTTATTGCGCCGGGCACCTTGACCCTCGGCCCGGCCTCTGAACATGTATAGCGCGATGAAAAACCGGGGGCACCCCCTAACGGAAGCCGCAACAGGCCGGGCCGCGCATGATCCTGCTGATCGATAACTACGACAGTTTCACCTACAACCTCGCGCACTATCTGGGCGAACTTGGCGCCGACGTGGTCGTGCGCCGCAACGACGCCCTGAACGTGCAGGACGCGATGGCGATGAGGCCCGACGGCATCCTGCTGTCCCCCGGCCCCGCCACGCCGGACGACGCCGGTATCTGCCTAGCGCTGACCGCCGCCGCCGCCGAGACGAAGACCCCGCTGATGGGCGTCTGCCTTGGCCACCAGACCATCGGTCAGGTCTTCGGCGGCAAGGTGGTGCGCTGCCACGAGATCGTACACGGCAAGATGGGCACGGTGCTGCACAACGACACCGGCGTGTTCGAGGGCATCCCCTCGCCCTTCAAGGCGACGCGGTATCATTCGCTGGTGGTCGAGCCCGAAAGCCTGCCCGCCGAGCTGGAGGTCACCGCGTGGCTGGAAGACGGCGTGATCATGGGCCTGCGCCACCGCGAGCTGCCGATCGAGGGCGTCCAGTTCCACCCGGAATCGATTGCCACGGAACACGGCCACAAGCTGATGCAGAACTTCCTGAACCGCGTGCCGGTGGCGGCATGAGCGACGCGCTGAAACCGCTGATCGGCGCTGCCGCCGAGCGTCCGCTGACCCGTGACGAGGCCGAGACGGCGTTCCAGATCCTGTTCGCGGGCGAGGCCACGCCCAGCCAGATCGGCGGGCTGCTGATGGCGCTGCGCACGCGGGGCGAGACGGTCGAGGAATTCGCCGCCGCCGCCGCCGTGATGCGCGCCAAGTGCCACAAGGTGAAAGCGCCCGAGGGCGCCATCGACATCGTCGGCACCGGCGGCGACGGCAAGGGCACGCTGAACATCTCGACCGCAACCGCCTTCGTGGTGGCCGGCGCAGGCGTTCCGGTCGCCAAGCACGGCAACCGCAACCTGTCGTCCAAGTCCGGCTCTGCCGACGCGCTCAGCCAGATGGGCGTGCAGGTGATGCTTCCCGCCGAGGCCGTGGAAAAGGCGATGGCCGAGACAGGCATCGCCTTCATGATGGCGCCGATGCACCATCCGGCGATGGCCCATGTCGGCCCCACCCGCGCCGAACTGGGAACGCGGACGATCTTCAACATCCTTGGCCCGCTGACCAACCCCGCCGGGGTAAAGCGGCAGCTGACCGGCGCGTTCTCGCGCCAGATCATCCGCCCGATGGCCGAGACGCTGAAGACGCTGGGCTCTGACGCCGCGTGGCTGGTCCACGGCTCGGACGGCACCGACGAACTGTCGATTGCCGGCGTCTCGTGGGTCGCTGCGCTGAAGGACGGCGAAGTGACCGAGTTCGAGGTTTCGCCCGAGGACGCGGGCCTGCCCGTGCATGCCTTCGAAGAGATCATCGGCGGCACGCCCGCCGAGAACGCCGCCGCCTTCCGCGAATTGCTGGGCGGCGCGAAATCGGCCTACCGTGACGCGGTGCTGCTGAACTCGGCCGCCGCTTTGCTGATGGCCGAGAAGGCGGGCGACCTGAAGGAAGGCACTGAAATGGCAGCGGAAAGCATCGACAGCGGTGCCGCCCGCGCGAAAGTGGAAGCGCTGGCGAAAGCCACGACGGAGGCAGCATGAGCGGCAACGTTCTGGACCGGATCAAGGCCTACAAGCTAGAGCATGTCGCGGCCTGCAAGGCCGCCCGCCCGCTGGCGGATGTCGAGGACGCGGCCCGCGCCGCGCCCCCCGTGCGCGGCTTCGGCGCGCGGCTGCGCGAGGCGGCAGAAACCGGCTATGGCCTGATCGCCGAGATCAAGAAGGCCAGCCCGTCGAAAGGCCTGATCCGCCCCGATTTCGATCCGCCCGCGCTGGCCCGCGCCTACGAAGCCGGCGGCGCGACTTGCCTGTCGGTGCTGACAGACGGTCCCAGCTTTCAGGGCGCCGACGAATTCCTGACCGCCGCGCGGTCCGCCGTGTCGCTGCCGGCGCTGCGCAAGGATTTCCTCTACGACACCTACCAGGTGGCCGAGGCCCGCGCGCTGCACGCCGACTGCATCCTGATCATCATGGCCAGCGTCTCCGACGCGCAGGCCGCCGAGCTTGAAGACGCTGCCTTCGGCTGGGGCATGGACGTGCTGATCGAGGTTCACGACGGCGCGGAACTCGACCGTGCGCTGGCGCTGAAATCACCGCTGCTGGGCATCAACAACCGCAACCTCAAGACCTTCGAGACCACTCTGGACACCACGCGGGAGCTGTCCAGGCGGGTGCCCGACGACCGGTTCCTGATCTCGGAGTCGGGGCTGTTCGTTCCCGCCGACCTTGCCGACATGGCGCAGTACGGTGCGCGGGCGTTCCTGATCGGCGAAAGCCTGATGCGGCAGGACGACGTGACCGCCGCCACCAAGACGCTGCTGGCCGATCCGGTGCCCGCCTGATGGCCGAACTGACCCATTTCGACGCCAAGGGCGACGCGCATATGGTGGACGTGTCCGACAAGGCCGTCACCTCGCGCACTGCCGTGGCCGAAGGCTGCGTGATCATGTCGCCCGAGACGCTGGCCCTGATCACCGAAGGCCGCGCCAAGAAGGGCGACGTTGCGGGCGTGGCCCGGCTGGCGGGGATCATGGGGGCCAAGCGCACCTCTGACCTGATCCCGCTGTGCCACCCGCTGCCCGTCACCAAGGTCGCCGTCGACATCACGCCCGACGACACGCTGCCCGGCCTGCGCGTGCAGGCCACCGTCAAGACCACCGGCCAGACCGGCGTCGAGATGGAGGCGCTGACCGCCGTCAGCACCGCGTGCCTGACCGTCTACGACATGGTGAAGGCGGCGCAGAAGGACATGGTGATCTCGGACATCCGCCTGCTGCTGAAAGAGGGCGGCAAATCGGGACGTTACGAGGCCCCATGATCACCGTCGACGAGGCGCTGGCCGAACTCTTCGCGCTGGTCTCGCCCGTCGGGACCGAGACCGTGCCGCTTGACCGTGCCGCGGGACGGGTTCTGGCGCAGGCCGTGACCGCGCTGCGCGACCAGCCCCCCTTCCCGGCCTCGGCCATGGACGGCTACGCGGTGCGGAACTCCGAGGTGCGCCCCGGCGCGGCCTTCCGGATCGTCGGAGAATCCGCCGCGGGTCACGGCTATGACGGCAGCGTCGGCCCCGGCGAGGCGGTGCGGATCTTCACCGGCGCACCGGTGCCCGAAGGCGCCGACCGCGTGGTGATCCAGGAAGACACCGCCCGTGACGGCGACACCATCACCCTGCAGGACAACATCGACCCGCAAGGCTACGTCCGTCCCGCGGGTGGCGACTTTCGCGCCGGGTCGGTGGTGCAGGCGGCTCGCCGCCTTGGCCCGCAGGACGTGGCGCTGCTGGCCGCGATGAACATCGCCGAGGTGCCCGTCAGCCGCCGCCCGGTCGCCGCGCTGATCGCCACCGGCGACGAACTGGTGATGCCCGGCGAGACTCCATCGCGCGACCAGATCATCGCGTCGAACTCCTTTGGCCTGAAAGCCATGCTGGAAGCCGCCGGCGCCGAGGCGCGGTTGCTGCCCATCGCGCGGGACAACCTGCCCTCGCTGCGCACCGCCTTCACGCTGGCAAAGGGCGCGGACCTGATCGTCACGATCGGCGGCGCGTCGGTGGGCGACCACGACCTTGTTGCCCCGGCGGCCGAGGAAATGGGACTGAACCGCAGCTTCTACAAGGTGGCGATGCGGCCCGGCAAACCGCTGATGGCGGGGCGCATGGGCGATGCGACGCTGATCGGCCTGCCCGGCAACCCGGTGTCCTCGATGGTCTGCGGCCAGATCTTCATCCTGCCCGTCATCCGCGCGATGCTGGGTCTTGGCGAAGGCCCTGCCCCGCGCCAGCAACGGCCGCTGGATGCCGACATCGGCCAGAACGGCCCGCGCGAGCACTACATGCGTGCGAAACTCAGCGACACGGGCATCGCGCCCTACGACCGGCAGGACAGCTCGCTGCTGACCGTGCTTGCCTTGGCCGACGCGCTGCTGGTGCGCCCGCCGCACGACGCCCCGCGCCGCGCGGGCGAGATGGTCGATTACATCCCCCTCTGATTCGTCCCCTTGGGTGATTCGCAATATCGTTGACACATAGCGGGAACGCGCGTAGAACATTTAACGAACACACGACCCGGCGCAGCCCGCGCCGGCGCGTGACGAGACACGGGGTGAAGAGATGCTGACCAAGAAGCAGCTGGAACTTCTGGAGTTCATAAACCGCCGCATGCAGCGTGACGGCGTGCCGCCCTCCTTCGACGAAATGAAGGACGCGCTGGACCTGCGCTCGAAATCCGGCATCCACCGGCTGATCACCGCGCTGGAAGAGCGTGGCTTCATCCGCCGCCTTGCCCACCGCGCCCGCGCCATCGAGATCGTGAAACTGCCCGAAGCGCTGGAGAAAAGCGGGTTCACCCCCCGCGTGATCGAAGGCAGCCGGTCCGAGCCGCCCGCCGCGTCGATGCAGGTGGAAAGCGGCGGCGCGTTCGACGTGCCGCTGATGGGCCGGATCGCCGCCGGTGTCCCGATCGAGGCGATATCGCATGTCGAGCACAACGTGTCCGTCCCCGGCGGCATGATCACCGGCCCGGCGCATCACTATGCGCTTGAAGTCAAAGGGGATTCGATGATCGACGTCGGCATCAACGACGGCGATATCGTGGTCATCCGCGAGACCGACGCCGCCGACAACGGTGACATCGTCGTGGCTTTGGTCGAGGGGCATGAAGCCACGCTGAAGCGGTTCCGCCGCAAGGGCGCCGCCGTCGCGCTGGAAGCCGCGAACCCCGCCTACGAGACCCGCGTCTTCCGCGAGGATCAGGTGAAGGTGCAGGGCCGCCTTGTCGGGCTGATCCGCACCTACTGAGACCACAGGCGGCGCGCGCCATCCCGCGCGCCCACCAGCCGCAGCACCCCGGCCTCGGGGTAGACGGCAAGGGCTCCGGTTTCCCGGAGCCTTTTTTCGTTGATCATGACGCAGGGGCCCGTGCCCGCCGCATCCGCCGGCACGATCACCAGTGACGCGGTGCGGCACCCCTCGGCCGCGCGCAAGGCGGCGTCGCGCCCGGTGACATGCAGCACGCTTTGCCCGTCAAGGTCGAACAGCCCCGCTTGTATCGCGGGCCGCGCGAAGGCGTCCGCCTGTTCTGCCGCGTCGCCGTCATTCTCCAGCCAGCTCAGGGCGACGAAGCCTTCGCCCCGGGGTTTCGACAGCGCGCGGCCGGTGTCGGTCATCACGCCCACAAGCCCGCCGGTGTCCGAGATCAGCAATGGCGGACGCTGTGCCTGCGACCACAGCACGAAGGCCGCCGCCATCGGCGCCAGCCCCGCAAGCCTTGCCCGCCCCTGCCACAGGATCAGCCACAGCGCCCCCAGCGCCAGCACCGGCAGCACCCATGGCCCCGGCGCGACCACCGGCGTCGTCGCGCCCGGCAGGTCGGCCACCCGGTGCGCCACCGACAAGATCCAGTCCAGCCCCGGCCGCATCAGGGTCAGCGCCACTGGCGCCAGCCCCAGCGGCCACAGCACCGCCGCCAGCACCGCCATCGGCATCACCAGCGTGCCCATCACAGGCACCGCCAGCAGGTTGGCGATCAGCCCGTAGTCCGACACGCGGTTGAAATGCGCCGCCGCGACCGGCGCGGTCGCCAGCCCCGCGACGGCGGACGAGATCACCACCGCCACCACCGGCCGCGCCCACCGTGGCGGTTTCCAGCGTTTCAGGTCGCGCAGCGCGCCGAACACCGCGACCAGCGCCGTGGTCGCCGCGAAGGACATCTGGAACCCCGGCTCCAGCAGCGTTTCGGGGCGCAGGCATAGGACCACCATCGCCGCGATCGCCACCGCCCGCAGCGTGATCGCCCGGCGATCCAGCATCACCGCCACCAGCATTGCCGAGATCATGATCAGCGCCCGCTCGGTCGCGACGTTGCCACCCGACAGCAGGTAATAGAACACGCCCGCTGCCAGCGCGCCCGCCGCCGCGAGCTTCTTTACCGGCCAGTGCAGCGCGACGTAGGGCACCAGCACCATCGCCAGCCGCAAGGCGGCGAAGACAAAGCCGGTCAGCAGCCCCATGTGCAGCCCTGAAATCGCCAGCAAGTGCGCGAGGTTGGACCCTCTCAGCGCCTCTAGCGTGTCCTGCCCCATTCCCGACCGGTCGCCGGTGGTGATCGCGGCGGCGAAGGCCCCCGCCTCTCCCGGCAAGGCGGACTGCACCGCGCGCGAGATCGCCATCCGCAACCGGTGGACCCACAGCCCCGCCGCGCCGTCTTGCGCGGGGGCCACGCCAAGGACCGGCGTGCGCGTGTAGCCCACCGCGCCCAGCCGGTCGAACCATGCCATCCGCTGAAAATCGAAGCCCCCCGGCTCGGTCGGGCCAGAGGGCGGTGACAGGTGGGCGGTCATCATGATGCGCATGCCAGGTACCGGGTCGATCCAGCCCTGATCGCCATGCAGCGAGACCCGCACCCGCAGGGGCGTGCGGTCCGGGGAGGTGCGTTCCAGAACCACCCGGTCCAGCGTCAGCCGCACCGCGTCCGAAGCAGAGCGGTCGATGACCACGATCCGACCTTCCACCGGGCCGTAATAACGAACGCCCAGCACCGGCCCCGCGACCATATGCGCCCGGACCGACGCGACGCAGATCCCGGCCAGAACCAGCGCCCCGCACAGCAGCAACGGGGCCGCGCGCGGGCCCAGCCACCAGCCCGCCACAGCGGCGAGCAGGACACCCGCGCCACAGCCGATCAGCGCAGGCAAAGCGGGCTCTGCCGGCAGCCGGAAATACAACGCGATGCCAAGGGCGAAACACACCGGAACCCAGGGAAACAGGTGCCCGCGCTGAGCCTCGACCACGTCCGCGATCCAGCGAAGGGGCGCCACTCTTGTCCTCCTGACCCCGATTGACTAGACCGCTGGCAAGCCTAGTTCCGCACCCTTTCCAAAAGGTAAACGACACCCATGACCGACGCCCCCGTCGTCACCCGGATCGCCCCGTCTCCCACCGGTTACATGCACATCGGCACCGCCCGGACGGCGCTGTTCAACTGGCTGTATGCGCGCGGTCGCGGCGGCAAGTTCCTGCTGCGGATCGAGGATACCGACCGCGCCCGCTCGACCCCCGAGGCGACCGAGGCGATCTATCGCGGCATGAAGTGGCTGGGGCTCGACTGGGACGGCGACGCCGTCAGCCAGTTCGAACGCGCCGACCGTCACGCCGAGGTCGCGAACCAGATGCTGTCCGAGGGCACGGCCTACAAGTGCTTCTCGACGCAGGAGGAAATCGCCGCGTTCCGCGAGGCGGCCAAGGCCGAAGGCAAGTCGACCCTGTTTCGCTCGCCGTGGCGCGACGCCGACCCGTCGACCCATCCCGACCTGCCTTACGTGATCCGCGTGAAGGCGCCGCTGGACGGCGCCACCGTGATCCGTGACCGGGTGCAGGGCGACGTGACCGTGAAGAACGACCAGTTGGACGACATGATCCTGCTGCGGTCGGACGGCTCGCCGACCTACATGCTGGCCGTGGTGGTCGACGATCACGACATGGGCGTCACCCACGCTATCCGGGGCGACGACCACCTGAACAACGCCGCGCGGCAGATGCTGGTTTACGACGCGATGGGCTGGGACGTTCCGGTCTGGGCGCACATCCCGCTGATCCACGGTCCCGACGGCAAGAAGCTGTCGAAACGCCACGGCGCGCTGGGGGTCGAGGAGTATCAGGCGATGGGTTTTCCCGCCGCCGCGATGCGCAACTACCTTGCCCGCCTGGGCTGGTCCCATGGCGATGACGAATTCTTCACCGATGCGCAGGCAAAAGAGTGGTTCGATCTCGATGGAATCGGCAAATCGGCGGCCCGCTTCGACATGAAGAAACTCGAACATCTCTCCGGTCAGCACATCGCCGTGGCCGACGATGACGCGCTGGTTCCCGAGATCCAGGCTTACCTCGCGGCTGCAAAAGAACCCGCGCTGGACGACGCAAAGGAACAGGCGCTTCGCGACGCGATGTTCTGCCTGAAAGATCGCGCGAAGACCTTCCCGCAACTCCTTGAGAAAGCTTACTTCGTTCTGGCCGACCGTCCGCTGGAAATCGACGAAAAATCGGCCAAGGCGCTGGACGATGTATCCCGTGGTATACTGGCTCAATTGACGCCGCAGTTGCAAAATGCTAGCTGGAACCGCGACGCGCTGGAAGAGGTCGTGACGCACGTGGCCGAGGCGAATGACACCAAGCTTGGCAAGGTGGCGCAGCCGTTGAGGGCAGCCTTGGCCGGGCGTTCGGTGTCTCCCAGCGTTTTTGACATGATGCTGGTTTTGGGCCGCGACGAAACGCTTGCGCGCCTGGGCGATGTAACCGCTTGATCCGGGCACGGCAGACGCCGTGCCTGCACAGAGTTGCCCCGTCCGGGGCGGACCTTTCAGAGAGGGATGAGATGGCAGACAGCAACAAGACGGCGACGCTGAAATTCGACGGCAAGGAACTCGAGCTGCCGATGCACTCGCCGACCGCCGGTCCGGATGTCATCGACATCGGCAAACTTTACGCCCAAGGCGACGTGTTCACATTCGACCCCGGCTTTACCTCGACCGCCTCGTGCGCCTCGACCATCACCTTCATCGACGGCGAAAAGGGCGAGCTGCTGCACCGGGGCTACCCGATCGACCAGCTGGCCGAGAAATCGCACTTCCTCGAAGTCTGCTATCTGCTGCTTTACGGTGAGCTGCCCACCGCCGAGCAACTGGAAGACTTCGAAAGCCGTGTGACCAACCACACGATGCTGCACGAGCAGATGACCTACTTCTACCGCGGCTTCCGCCGCGACGCGCACCCGATGGCCATCATGGTCGGCGTGGTCGGCGCGATGTCGGCCTTCTACCACGACTCCACCGACATCAGCGATCCGTGGCAGCGCGAGGTCGCCTCGATCCGCCTGATCGCCAAGATGCCGACGATCGCGGCTTGGGCCTACAAGTACCACATCGGCCAGCCCTTCGTTTACCCGCGCAACGACCTCGACTATGCGTCGAACTTCCTGCGCATGTGCTTCTCGGTCCCGGCCGAGGAATACGAGGTGAACCCGATCCTGAGCCGCGCGATGGACCGGATCTTCACCCTGCACGCCGACCACGAGCAGAACGCCTCGACCTCGACCGTGCGTCTGGCCTCGTCCTCGGGCGCCAACCCCTTCGCCTGTATCGCCGCCGGCATCGCCTGTCTCTGGGGTCCCGCTCACGGCGGCGCCAACCAGGCCTGCCTCGAGATGCTGCGCGAGATCGGCACCCCGGACCGCATCCCCGAGTACATCGAAAAGGCGAAGGACAAGAACGATCCGTTCCGCCTGATGGGCTTCGGGCACCGGGTCTACAAGAACTTCGACCCGCGCGCGAAGGTGATGAAGCAGTCCGCAGACGAAGTGCTGGACCTGCTGGGCGTCGAGAACAACCCGACCCTGCAGACCGCCAAGGAACTGGAGCGCGTCGCGCTGGAAGATCCGTACTTCAAGGACAAGAAGCTGTACCCGAACGTCGACTTCTACTCGGGCATCATCCTGGACGCGATGGGCTTCCCGACCTCGATGTTCACCCCGATCTTCGCGCTGGCGCGGACCGTGGGCTGGATCTCGCAGTGGAAGGAACAGCTGTCGGATCCGGCGCACAAGATCGGCCGCCCGCGCCAGCTGTACACCGGCGCGACCTTCCGCGACTACGTGGATGTCGAAAACCGCTGATCCGCGGTGACATGAAGATTGCAGACGGCGGGCCATTCGGTCCGCCGTTTTCGTTTCCAAGGACCGGTCCGAGCCCGGCGTTTTCACGCACCGGCGACGCCGTCCCGCCCACGCCGAACAACTTTTTTCGCCGCCATGTTCCGTCTGTGCAAGCCGGGGCCGGACCTTTGCTTGACTTCGCGTAAGGCGGCCATCCAAACTGAATATCGATTGAAGAACCATTGTTGATTGCCGGTCCGACACCCCTTGGACCGCAGAACCATTTGATCAGGGCCCGGCATGCGAGATCACACGCACGCGCCGCCAGCGACCGACAGCGCACCCGGCCCCGGGGACGCTCGGCGCGTCATGGCGCGCCCCTCCCCGCCTTCCCTGTAGTTCCAAGAGAAGACCAAGCCATGTTCCGCAAGTTCCTGCACACCGTCCTGTTCGTCCCGGCTGTCGCGCTGCCCGCCGCGGCCTTTGAACTGCCCGCCCCGATCGACGACGCCGACTATATCCAGTCCGACCCCGAGCTTGCCGCCATCGGTCGTCTGCTGTTCTACGACAAGGTTCTGTCCGGCAACCGCAACATCAGCTGCGGCACCTGCCACCACCACGATCTGAACGGTGCGGACGGCCTGTCGCTGGGCATTGGCGAGGGTGGCGAGGGCATCGGCCGCGACCGCTCTCCCGGCTATGAAGAGATGCGCATCCACGCCCGCATCCCCCGCAGCGCGCCGCCGATCTGGAACCTCGGGCACAAGGGCATCTCGTCGGTGTTCCATGACGGCCGCCTGCAACTGGGCGACCGCTGGGGCAACGGCTTCGACTCTCCGGCCGAGGACTGGCTGCCCAAGGGCCTGACCTCGATCCTTGCGGTGCAGGCGCTGTTCCCGATCACCAGCCACGACGAAATGGCCGGCAACCCGGGCGAGAACGAGATTGCCGACGCCGTGGTTCCCCGTCTGGACGGCGGCTGGCCGATCATCGCCGCCCGCATCCGCGAAATCCCGGCCTATGTCCGGATGTTCAGCGCAGCCTACGATCACGTGAACGGCCCGGAAGACATCACCATCGTCGAGATCGCCAACGCCATCGGCGCCTTCGAGGCGCAGGAATGGCAAAGCCACGACAGCGACTTCGACGCCTATGTCGCAGGGGACGACACCGCGCTGGACGCCCCCGAGATGCGGGGGATGGAGCTGTTCTTCGGCGCGGCCCAGTGTTCCACCTGCCACTCGGGCCCGCTGTTCACCGACCAGCAGTTCCACGCGCTGGCCCTACCCCATTTCGGCCCCGGCAAAACCCGGCCGTGGGACCCGGTGCCGCGCGACATCGGGCGGATGCTGAAGACCGACGACCTTGCCGACGCCTACCGCTTCCGCACGCCGTCGCTGCGGAACGTGGCCCTCACCGCGCCCTATGGTCACAACGGTTCGATGCCGACGCTCGAAGCGATGATCCGCCACCATGTCGACCCCGCCGCCAGCCTTGCCGCGTGGACGCCCGAGATGGCGGGCCTGCCGGACGTGCCGTGGCTGTCGACCGCCGATTTCGTGATGCGCGAGGACACGCTGGAAGACGCCCGCATGCTGGCCCGGGTCGAGGTCGACCTGCCGCCGCTGACCGATACCGAGATCGGCGAACTGGTGGCCTTCCTCGAATGCCTCACGGGCCGCACCGCCGCAGAGCGCCCCATGGGCCGCCCCGACGCGGTGCCAAGCGGGTTGCCGGTGGACTGAGAGGTCCCCTTTCCACAGCTTGCCGCATCGCCAAGCCCGTCCGCCTGCGCTAGCGTCGCGCTCCGAAGGAGACCGCGATGCAGCCTGCCCCCCTGCCCCTGACCCAAGAGCTTGTCCTGATCGGCGGCGGCCATGCCCATGCGCTGGTGTTGCGGATGTGGGGGATGAACCCCTTGCCGGGGGTGCGCGTGACGGTGATCGACCCGAACCCGTCTGCGCCCTACACCGGGATGCTGCCGGGCCATGTCGCCGGGCACTACGCGCTGGACGAGTTGGAGATCGACCTCGTCAAGCTCGCCCGCTTCGCCGGCGCCCGGCTGATCCTTGGCCGCGCGACGGGCATCGACCGCGACGCGCGCCTGATCCACGTCTCCGGACGCCCGCCGATCCCCTATGATGCGGCAGGCATCGACATCGGTATCTCCTCGGCCCCGGTCACGCTTTCGGGCTTCGCGGAACATGGCGTCTCGGCCAAACCGCTTGGCCCCTACGCCGCCCGCTGGCGCGACTTCCTCGCACAGGGCGGCGGCCCGGTCGCGGTCATCGGCGGCGGCGTCGGCGGTGTGGAACTGGCGATGGCGATGGCCCATGCGCTGAAGGCGTCGGGGCAGACGCCCCGGGTCACCCTGCTGGAACGCGACCGCCTGCTGCCCGGCGTCGGCGACCGCGCCCGCGCCACGCTGATGGCCCGCCTCGCCGCGCTCGGCGTCGACAGCCGCGAGGGGGCCGATGTCGCAAGCGTAAGTGACCGGTCCGTCACGCTCGCCTGCGGCACAGACCTGCCCGCGCACCTGACCATCGGCGCCGCCGGTGCAAGGCCGCAGCCGTGGCTTGCCGAGACCGGGCTGGACCTCACCGACGGCTACGTGACCGTCGGTCCCGACCTGCAATCGGTGAACACCCCCGGCGTCTTCGCGACCGGAGACTGCGCCCACCTGTCCCACGACCCGCGTCCCAAGGCCGGTGTCTTCGCCGTGCGCGAGGCTCCGGTTCTCTACCGCAACCTCCGAGCCCTGCTGTCCGGGCACCCCCCGGCCAAAACCTACCGCCCGCAGCGCGACTACCTGAAACTCATCTCGCTGGGCGAACGCTCTGCGCTGATGGACAAGCACGGCTTTTCGGTCAGCGGACGCTGGCTGTGGCGCTGGAAGGACCGCATCGACCGCAAGTTCATGCGCAAGTTCCACGAACTGCCCGAGATGGCCCCGCCGCCCCTGCCCCGCGCGCATGCCGCCGGCGTAACCGAGGCGCTTGGCGACAAGCCCGCCTGTGGCGGCTGCGGCGCCAAGGTCGGCGGCGCAACGCTGGGCCGGGTGCTGGCGGGGCTGCCCTCTGCCGGCCGCTCCGATGTCGAGACGCGGCCGGGCGACGACGCCGCCGTCCTCGCCATCGGCGGCACCCGGCAGGTGATCACCACCGATCACCTGCGCGCCTTCACCGAGGACCCGTACCTGCAGGCGAAGATCGCCGCCGTCCACGCACTTGGCGATGCCTGGGCGATGGGCGCGAAACCGCAGGCCGCACTGGCGCAGATCATCCTGCCCCGGATGGCGCCCGCCCTGCAGGGACACTGGCTGGCCGAGATCATGGCCGCCGCCTCTGCCGTCTTCACCGACGCGGGCGCCGAGATCGTGGGCGGCCATACCTCGCTTGGCACCGAACTGACGGTAGGGTTCACGGTGACCGGCCTGTGCGACCAGGACCCGATCACCTTGGCCGGGGCGCGGCCCGGAGACGTGCTGATCCTGACCAAACCCATCGGCTCCGGCACCGTCCTCGCGGGCGAGATGCAGCGCAAGGCACAGGGCCGCTGGGTGATGGCGGCGCTGGCGCAGATGACCGAACCGCAGGGCCGCGCCGCGGCGGAACTGGCGGGCGCAAACGCGATGACCGACGTCACCGGCTTCGGGCTGGCCGGTCACCTGCTGGCGATCTGCGACGCCTCGGGCCTTGCCGCCGAACTGGCGCTTGACGCGGTCCCGTTCCTGCCCGGCGCGGTGGACCTGGCCGAAGCCGGCATCCGCTCGACGCTCTACCCCGAGAACCGCAGTCTGGCCGACCGCGTGTCCGTCCCGTGGGGCGCGAAGGGCGAGCTGCTGTTCGACCCGCAGACGGCGGGCGGCCTGCTGGCGGCGGTGCCGGAAGAAACGGCAGAGCGCGTGCTGTTCCGCCTTCAGGACGCCGGTGTCCCCGCCGTCCGCATTGGCCGCATGGTCGCGGGATCGCCTTTCGTCACGGCCACCTGAAACAGGTCAGACGCGCCCGACCACCTCGGCGATCCGGTCCGCCGCGCGGTCGAGGTCGGCATCCTCCAGGTCCGGTGCCTCGATCACCGCCAGTTCGTCGTGATCGTGCTTGCCGCGCCACTTGGAATACCGCGGATCGTAATGCACCCGCATCAACTCACCCGCCAGCGGCGCGAAGGCTCCCTCCGCCGCCATCTGAAGCCACGCCTCCACCTGCTCGCGACCCTGATAGGGCACAAGCTGCCGGATCGTCTCGGCCAGCGCCTCGGGCTCGGCGGTCAGGTCCGCATAAGCCCGCGCCAGATACCGCGCCCGCGCGTCCAGCGGCGCCGCCACCCGGATGCGCTTCGCCCCCCGCATCGCGGTCCAGACCGACGGCGGCACCAGCAACTCGCCGATCTTCGACGATTCCGCCTCCACCACCACCGGCCGCGCCGGGTCGAGCCCGGTGAACGCATGGGCCAGCAGCGACTCGAAAGCCTTTTGCGCCGGCTGCGGACGCGCCACCGCCCCAAACAGCGAGCCGCGATGCGCCGCCAGACCTTCTAGGTCCACCACCTGCACCCCCCGCGCCGCCAGCCGGTGCAGCAGGTCGGTCTTCGCCGTCCCGGTGTTCCCGTCCAGCAGCACCAGCCGGTGCGGCAGCGGCGTGTCGTGCAGCATCCCCGCCACCAGCCGCCGATAGCTGCGGTAACCGCCTTCGACCGTCTGCGCCCGCCATCCGATCTGGCTCAGGATCGACGCGAACGATCCCGACCGCTGCCCGCCGCGCCAGCAATAGACCAGCGGCCGCCAGCCGCCGTCCTTGTCGGCCAGCGGCCCCTCCAGATGCGAGGCCACGTTGCGCGCCACCAGTGCCGCACCGATCTTGCGCGCCCGGAACGGGCTGTCCTGCACATAGATCGTCCCCACCTCGGCCCGCTCGTCGTTCGACAAAGCCGGAAGCGAGATCGCGCCGGGCACATGATCCTCGGCGAACTCGGCAGGAGAACGCACGTCGATCAGGGTGTCGAAGCCGTGACCGTAGAAGTCGGAAAGCGTGGGAAAGGACTGAGGCATGACGGCCCTTCTAATCCAAGCCAAAGCACGCGGCAAACCCCCGCAACCGTTCGCGCTTCTTCTCTTTCCAAATACCTCGGGGGAGTCGCACCTCTGGTGCGACGGGGAGCAGAGCCCCCATCACCCGCCCGCGCGGCACACGGTCTATTCGATCCCCTTCGCCGGATCGCCCTCGGGCTCGTCGCGCCCGACGGGCGGCGCCCAGCCCCGCTCTATCCGTGCGTCATAGGCCGTGCCGCCGCCGGTCATCGCGGCCTCTGTCTCGGCCCGAAGCGCGCGCGAGCGCTCGATATAGGGCTTGTTCTGGTGGGTCGGTATCTCGGGGTCGTACAGGTTCGCCAGTTCGCGCATCGTGCGCCGGTCGATGTCGACAAAGCCCCGCGCCATCCGCTCCGCGTCGAACGGGTGGACGCCCAGCGCCTCCAGCGCCGACCGCCCGGCCCGCACGCCGCTGTCGAAGGTCTCGCGGATGATGTCGCGGCAGCCCGCGCCCCACAACTCGTAGACATGGTTGCGGTCCCGCGCCCGCGCGATGATGTAGACATGCGGGTGATGCTTGCGCACGTGCCGCACGATCTCGGTCGCCTGATCGCGGTCGTCGATCGCCACCACCAGCATCTTCGCCCGCTCGATCCCCGCCGCCACCAGCAGGTCGGGCCGCGAGGCATCGCCGAAGAACACCTTGAACCCGAACGCCCTCAACATATCCAGTTGCGCCGAGCTGTGGTCCAGCACCACGGTCCGGTATCCCGCGCCCAGCAGAAGCCGGTTCACGATGCCGCCCCAGCGCCCGTGGCCCGCGATGATGATCGGCGCTTCCTCGTCGATCTCGTCCGCTGCGTGCTCGCCGCTGATCGAGAACCGCGGCGCGATCACCCGGTCGTACAGGATGAACAGCCCCGGGGTCAGGAGCATCGACAGCGCCACCACCAACAACGCCACGTCCGCGATGGCCTGCGGCACCACCTGCACCGAGGTGGTGAAACTCAGCAGCACAAAGCCGAACTCCCCCGCCTGCGCCAGTCCCAGCGCGAACAGCCAGCGGTTCGGACCGGTCACCCGGAACGGATAGGACAGCGCCAGCAGGATCACCGCCTTCAGCGCGATCAGACCGACCGTCAGCCCGACGATGGTGAACAGCCTGTCCCACAGCAGGGCGAAATCGATCCCCGCGCCGACCGTCATGAAGAACAGGCCCAGCAACATGCCCCGGAACGGATCGACGTCGGATTCCAGCTCGTGCCGGTATTCGCTGTTGGCCAGCACCACGCCGGCAAGGAACGTCCCCAGGGCCGGCGACAGGCCGACAAGGTTCATCAGCAGCGCGATGCCCACCACCATGCACAGCGCCGTCGCCACGAACAATTCGCGCAGCCGCGCAAGCGCGATGTAGCGAAACAGCCGCGGCGTCAGCCACGAGCCGCCGACCACCACCAGCGCGATCGCCCCAACCGTCAGCAGCGCCCGCTTCCAGCCCGGGATGGTGTCGATCCAGCCGGGCGCGGCGGGGCCATGATCCTCGCCCGCGTGATCCTCGCCCGCGTGACCGTCTTCCGCCGCATGCCCGTCCTCGGCCTGCGCGCCGTCCTCCATCGGGATTTCCGGCGCTTCAAGCTGGGTCTCCACCGGTTCGGGAGGCGTCACGTAACTGTCCATCAGCGCCGGAGACGCCAGCAGCGGGATCAGCGCCAGCATCGGGATCACCGCGATGTCCTGAAACAGCAGCACCGAAAAGCTCGCCTGCCCCCCGTCCGACCGCATCAGCCCCTTCTCGCCCAACGTCTGCAGCACGATCGCGGTGGAACTCAGCGCGAAGATCAGGCCAAGGCCCAGCGCGATGGACCATTCCAGCCCCAGCGCCATCGCGATGCCCATGACCGCCAGCGTTGTCACGCCCACCTGCAGCCCGCCCAGCCCCAGAAGCCGCGCCTTCATCTGCCACAGCATCTTTGGCTCCAGCTCGAGCCCGACAAGAAACAGCATCATCACCACGCCGAACTCGGCGAAATGCTGAAGCGAGACCACGTCGACCCGGAACGCGCTCAGGATCGGGCTTAGCGCGATCCCCGCGATCAGGTAGCCCAGAACCGAGCCAAGGCCGAACTTCGACGCCAGCGGCACCGAGATCATGCCGGCAACAAGGAACAGGAAGGCGAGCGACAGGAAATCCATCTCAGACCCGTTCCCGCAGCGTCTCGTGGGTCAGCACCGCGTCCGGCGCGGCCTCCTCCACCGGCACGCGCCCGCTCGACAGACCGTCCAGCAACCAGCCGTAGGTTTCCGCGTTTTGTTCGATTTGTCCGCTATTTTCGGCCTTCAGAGCGCCGAACAATACCAGCGGTGCAAGAAAAGTCATATTGCACAGAAACGCTGTCTGCTCCAGCGGACGCAGGTAGTCGCGGATCGGATAGCGGTTGTGTCCGCCCGGTGCATAGGCCGTTTCGGGCCCGGCGGTGGTGACGGCAAGCTGCATCGCCTTGCCCGCCAGACGCGTTCCCTCGTGGCCGTAGGCAAAGCCATGCTCCAGCACCAGATCCTGCCACTCTTTCAGAAGCGATGGGGTGGAATACCAGAACACCGGGAACTGGAACACGATGACGTCGTGATCCAGCAGCCGCTGCTGTTCCCGGTCCACGTCGATATCGAAGCGCGGGTATTCGGCGTAAAGATCGACGCAGGTCGCGTCCTCTACCGTCTGCGCGCGCGCCCACATCGCGGCGTTCGCGCGGGAAAAGCGCTGGCCCGGATGAGCGTAGTAGATCAACAGCTTCGCCATGGGGCCCCCTTCGCGCGACGTAAGGGCAACCTATGGCGCGCGCGCGGGCCTGTCCACGGCCCGCGCGGCCCGATCAGCCGAAGGCGATCTCGACCTTGCCGAAGCTGCCGAAGTCCGCGGCGACCTGACAGCCCGGCGGCGCTTCGATGGGGCGGATGAAACTGCCCGACAGCACCACCTGCCCGGCCGCGATCCCCTGCCCGTACTGCGCCAGCCGCCGCACAAGCCAGACGATGCCCATCGCCGGATCGTTCAGCACCCCGGCGCCCAGCCCGGTTTCCTCCACCTCGCCGTCGCGGGTGACGATGGCGCCGGCCCAACGCAGGTCCACCGCATCCGGCGCATGCCGCTCGGCCCCCAGCACGATGCCCGCGTTGGCGGCGTTGTCCGAGATCGTGTCGCAGATCTTGCGCGGCGCGCCCGTCGCCGGGTCGACCCGCAGCACCCGCGTATCGAGGATCTCGAGGCTCGGCGCGACATAGTCCGTCGCCGCCAGCACGTCCTCGCGGGTGATCTCGCCCGACAGGTCGGACTTCATCACAAAGGCGATCTCCGCCTCGATCCGAGGCTGGATGAAATGACCGGCGGGCACGGTGCCGCCGGTCTCGAAATGCATGTCGTCGAACAGGATGCCGCTGTCCGGCGTGTCGATCTGCAGCGCCTGCTGCATCGCCTTGGACGTCAGCCCGATCTTCCAGCCGGTGACCTTCGCCCCCGCCGCTTCCCGCCGCGCGCAGAACGCGGCCTGCACGGCATAGGCGTCGTCCATGTCGATATCGGGATAGGCCAGCGTCAGCAGGCCGATCTGGCGGCGCGTCTGCTCCGCCTCGAACAGGGCCGCCCCGGCGGCGTCGATCTCTTCCGGCGTCATTCGTCTGCGACCCCGTTGACCAGCGTACCGATCCCCTCGACCGAAACCTCGATCTGGTCGCCCGGCACAAGGAACCGTGGCGGATCGAACCGCGCGCCCGCGCCCGTGGGCGTACCGGTGACGATGATGTCGCCAGGCACCAGCGTGGTGAAGGTCGAGATATAGGCGATCTGGCGCGGGATCGGGAACAGCATCCGGCCGGTGCGATCCTGCTGGCGCACCTCGCCGTTGACCTTGGTCACGATCTCGACGTCCGCCAGTTGCGCCTTGTCGGTGAAGGGCACCAGCCACGGCCCCAGCGCGCCAGAGCTGTCCCAGTTCTTGCCTTGCGTCACATTGAACTTCGCGTGCCGCACCCAGTCGCGGATCGTGCCCTCGTTGCACAGGGTCACCGCCGCGATGTGGTCATAGGCTTCCGCCTCGGGAATACGCCGCCCGCCCTTGCCGATCACGATGGCGATCTCGCCCTCGTAATCCAGCTGCGGCGATTCCGGCGGGCGGATCAGCGGCTGGCCATGGCCGGTGAACGACCGCGGAAAGCGCGGGAACAGCGACATGTTCGGCGGCGCGTCCTGCCCGTCCTTGTACTCGGCGTTCCGGTCGGGAAAGTTCACGCCGACGCAGATGATTTTCTCGGGCCCCGGCACCGGCGGCAGGAACGTCACCTCGGACAGCGTATGGGTCTCGCCGCGCGCCTCGGCCGCCTTGGCCAGCGCATCGAAGCCACCGGCCTCGACCACCTCGCGCAGCGTCGGCCAGTCCGGGAACAGGTCGTTCACCGCCGTGAACCCGGCCTCGGTGACCGCACCGTAAAGCACCTTGCCGCCCGCGTTTACCGTTGAGAACTTCATCAAAGCCCCCTCCTTCTTCTCTTCAAAAATACCTCCGCCGGAGGCATGAAAGTCAATGTCCCGCCCTTACGGCGCGACGATCGGCTGGGCTTTCATCAGCGACGGGCGCACCTCGGCGCCCTCGAACACGCTGCCTTCCTCGAACCACGAGCGCGGCGCGGGCGCGCCCCACAGGGTCTGCCGCTGCGGGTCCTTCAGGTCCCACTTGATCGGCTCCAGATCCGGGTCGACCGTCTGGTAGTCGGAACAGTAGATCTCGATCCGGTGGCCGTCGGGGTCGCGGATGTACAGGAAGAACGCGTTCGAGATGCCGTGCCGGCCCGGTCCGCGTTCGATGTTGGACACCCAGCCCGTCGTGGCCATCAGGTCCAGGAGGTCGATGATGTTCAGGGGCGTGGGCACCCAGAACGCCGTGTGGTGCAGGCGCGGACCCAGGCCGTTGGTGAAGGCCATGTCGTGTACGCCGCCCTTGCGGTGGCACCACGCGGCCCACAGGTGGCCGCTGTCCTCGTCCTCGGTGTACTCGGTCACCCGGAAGCCCAGTTCGTTGTAGAAGGCCACGCTTTCGTCGACGTTGGGCGAGAAGCAGTTGAAGTGGTCGATACGCAGCGGCTTCACGCCCCGGTACAGCTTGTACTGCTGGTGGATCGGCGGCAGGCGGTCCATCCGGGCGTAGAACTCCAGCGGGATGCCGTGCGGGTCGCGGGTGCGGAAGGTGCGCGACTGGTACGGGCGCTCGACCCAGTCCACCGGCAGGCCCTTGTCGGTGAAGAACTTCTCGGCCCGGTCAAGGCTTTCGTCGTCGAACACCTTGAACGACAGATCGCGGGCGCAGGCGGTGTCGCCCTTCTTCAGCACGATGCAGTGGTGGCCGCGTTCCTCCAGCGCGCGCAGCCAGATGGTATCGGCGGTCTCGTCCGTCACCTGCAGGCCGAGCGTGTCCACGTAGAAGACGCGCGACTTTGCGAGGTCGGTGACCACCAGTTCCACGTGGCTGAGGCGCACGATGTTGAACGGCGGGTAA
This sequence comes from Psychromarinibacter sp. S121, assembly GCF_049801035.1. Lineage (NCBI taxonomy): Bacteria > Pseudomonadati > Pseudomonadota > Alphaproteobacteria > Rhodobacterales > Paracoccaceae > Psychromarinibacter > Psychromarinibacter sp. S121. The sequence continues at coordinate 754,974 of NZ_JBNAGE010000001.1, read as the reverse complement.
AGGTTCGGTGCGGGAATGGGCATGTCAGGCCTCCTTCGCCCCAGAGGCGGGGCAACTCATTGAACAGGCAGGATTACGTTGGTCTGGCCGGTGCCGGACGACGGGAAGTACTCGGTCACGACCTCGCCCTTGCCGGTGTAGGAATCCCAGCCAAGGGCCCCCAGCATCATGACGGTGTCGTGCATCGAGCCCTCGCCGCAGCAGAAGTCGGCATATTCGGGCAGCATCTTGATGAAGGTGTCCCACTCGCCGCGCTTCCAAAGCTCCAGCACGTGCAGATCCACCTGGCGGTTGAACTCTTTCGAGATGGTGAAGGTGCCGTTGTTGGCGGCATATTCGTCGTTCGGCCAGATCCGATGCGACAGCGAGCCGGACGCGACCAGAAGCACCTTCGCATCGCTTTCGTCCACCGCCTCGCGGATCGCCTCGCCCAGCTTGCGCGAGCTTTCGTAGCTGTGCACCGTGCACCACGCCGCGACCGAGACGACCTTCATCTCGTGTTCCCGGCTCATGAAGCGCATCGGGACCAGAGTGCCGTATTCCAGCTCCAGCGAGCCGAGGTGATGCGACAGCGTGTAGACGTCCTTTTCCTGCGCCTTCGCCGCGATGGCGTCACCCAGCGCCGGATTGCCTTCATAGCGATACGGCAGGTTCTGGATGAACTGCGGGAACTCGTTCGATGTGAACAGCCCCTCGAAATGGTCGTTGGCGTTGATGTGATAGCCCGCGTTCACCACCCAGTGCGTGTCGCAGATCACCACGGTGTCGGCGCCAAGCGCCTTCGCCCGGCGCGCGATCTCGCGGTGCCCGTCGATGGCCGCCTGCCGTTTGCCCTGCACCGGCCCGTCCTGTTCCGACATGATCATTGTCGGAACGTGGGTCATCTTGGCCGCAAGTACGATTTCCCCCATCGGTCTCCTCCTTGAAAGGGAACGTTCGCGCGTTTCCCCGTTTCCGGTCCTGTTTCAAGTTCGTGGTCAGGCCCCAAGGCGCTGGATCTTGTGATCCCCAAGCGCAAAGCCGACGTGCTTCTGCTCCATGTAGAATTCAAAGGACCAGTCCCCGCCGTCGCGCCCGATGCCGCTGGCCTTCACGCCGCCGAAGGGCGTGGGCAAATGGCGGACGTTCTCGGAGTTCACCCAGATCATCCCGGCTTCCAGCTTGTTGGTGAACCGCAGCGCCCGGGTCAGGTCGTTGGTCCAGACATAGCCGGTCAGGCCGTATTCGACGCCGTTGGCGATCTCCAGCGCCTCTTCCTCGGTGTCGAATTCGATCATCGTCAGGACGGGGCCGAAGATTTCCTCCTGCGCGATGCGCATGTCGGGCTTGGCGTCGGTGAACAGCGTGGGTTTCACGAAGCAGCCCTTGTCGCCGGTGGTCTCGCCGCCCGCCGCGATGGTGGCGCCGTCGGCCTTGGCGATGTCGAAATACGAGGTCACCTTGTCGAGATGCACCTTGTGGATCAGCGGACCGACCTCGGTCGCCGGGTCCAGCGGGTGGCCGACCTTGATGTTGTTGACCCGCTCGATCAGCTTGGCCTTGAACTCGGCGGCGACGGAGGACTGCACCAGCAACCGCGAGGACGAGGTGCAGCGTTCGCCGTTCAGCGAGTAGATCATGAAGATCGCCGCATCCAAAGCCCGGTCGAGGTCGGCGTCGTCGAACACCACGACGGGGTTCTTGCCGCCCAGTTCGAAATGCACCCGCTTCAGCGTGTCGGCGCCCTGTTTCATGATCATGCTGCCGGTCTTGGATTCACCGACGAAAGCGATGGCCTTGATGTCGGGGTGTTCCGTCAGCGCGCGGCCTGCGTCTTCGCCAAAGCCGTTGACCACGTTCCACACGCCCGCCGGAAGCCCGGCGTCCAGCGCGATCTCGGCAAGGATGCGCGCGGTGACCGGCGAGAACTCGGCCGGCTTGTGGACCACGGTGCAGCCCGCCGCCAGTGCCGGGGCGATCTTCCACGTGGACAGCATGAACGGCGTGTTCCACGGGGTGATGACCCCCACCGGTCCGATCGGAACGCGGGTGGTGACGTTCATCAGGGTCGGCGACGGCAGGCTTTGCCCGTCACGCGCCGACGGCGCACGGTCGGCGAAGAAGCGGAAGTTCTCGGCCCCGCGCAGCGCCGCCTTCGACATGAACCGCAGCGCCTGCCCGGTGTCCCAGCATTCGCAGAAGGCGATTTCCTCGGCCCGGTCGACGATGGCGTCGGCGATCCGGTGCAGCACCTTCTTGCGCTCGGCCAGCGGGAAGTCGCGCCACTCGGCGAAGGCATCCTTCGCGGCTTTCGCGGCGGCGTCGATGTCCTCGGCCCCGCCTTTCGCAACGGTGGCGATCACGCTGTCGTCCACGGGCGACGTTGTTTCAAACGTTGCGCCGGACTTCGCGGGAATTGCTTCACCGTTAACTAGATTACTCACCATACCTTCACGGAACGGCGCGAGGTATTCTTCCAGCCGCGCAATATTATTTTGCAACTCAGCCATTCTTCTTCCTTTCGATGAAATCCCGGACGGTGTTCAACTTCGGCGCTAGTTCTGCGTCGATGTTGCGCATCTCGAGGGACAGCATGATGGGCCGGCGATCCACCAGATCGCCAAGGTGATTCTTCGCCGCTTCGAAGATCGCTTCGGTCGCCGCCTTGCGCTTGTCCAAAGGTCGCCCTTCGCGCAGCCGGACCGAAATGTCGATGAAACCGTTCTCGGGGTCGCCGTCGGCAATTGAGTAGATATCACAACGGATTGCACGGACGCGGACCCCGGTTTCGGGGAAGATTTCCTGTGCCGCCGCACATGCGCGCAGCACGTTGCAGAGGCCCGCCAGATCGGCGTCCTCTTCCAGGTTCGCGGAGTACTCCACGATGATGTGTGGCACCAGTTCCTCCCTCTTTCTGTTAACGTGTTAATCAATTCCACGGCAGGAGTCAAGCGGATTTCCTTGACAGAATCCCATAGGTAGAATCCACTGTGAACTATCGAGTGACCTAAGGTAAACGAGTGCTATGAGTTTAGCTCCATTAAGAAAAGATCCTTCTCATATGCGCGCTACGACACGCTCATTACCCATCGCGCTTCTTCGTGCGCGCGAGCGTGTCATGCAGCCGATACGTGCAATTCTCGCCAAGGCCGAAGTGACGGAAGCGCAGTGGCGCGTCCTTCGCGTCCTGAACGAGATCGGACCGACCGACGCGACAGAGATTGCGGGCGAAGCCTGCCTTCTGATGCCCAGCCTCACCCGCATTCTTCAGGGTCTCGAGGAAAAGGGTCTGACCTCGCGCCAGCCGCATCCCAGCGACGGCCGCAAGCAGCTGGTGTCGATCACCGACGCCGGCCGCGCCCTCATCGACGCGCATGTCGAGGAAGCGAACCAGATCTATGACGAGCTTGAGCGCGAGCTGGGCTACGAGAAGGTCAGCACGCTGCTTGACCTGCTGAACGAACTGTCCCGACTGGACCGCTAGACGGACCGTCCGGACAACCAGGGATGGGGATCCCTTGAAATGAAAAACCGCCCCAAAGGCGGGGCGGCTTCCAAAGTGATGCTTGGTACTGGTCTGCCGCGATGTGCGGTCAGGCGCCTTCGGCCCGTGCGAGGTATCGCGCGAAGACCCAGCCGGTCGCCTCGCCATCCTTGACGCGGACCGGAACCCAGCCGTTCTTCACTTCGCCGATCCGCTCGGCCAGTTCGCCTTTTGACAGCCCGGTGACGACCGCGTGGCTGCTGGACGGTCCCGCCCGCATGTTCAGCGCGTTGGCGGTCACCTTGAACACTTCCCCATCGGTCGCCGAAGCGGGCGCTTCCGCTACTTCCGGTGCAGCGGCCGGTTCAGGCTTTTCCGCAGGCGCCGGGGCGGCGACGCCCGAGATCTGCGAAATGATGATCGGATCGCTGTTGGCATTCATCACAAGGCTGCCGACTTCTTCGGTGGCCGGGGCCAACGGATAGGACCGGTCGTCCGCAGGCGCGGGAACGCTGGCGAGGCTTTCCGAAGGGGCCGCGGGCTCGGGGGCGGTTTCCTCGGCGACGACGGTTTCGAAATCTTCCACGATCTCTTCCACCATCGCGTCGGCCAATTCCGCCGACGGCGCCTCGGGGGCCGCGTCTTCGGTCTGGAACATGCCCAGCGCGGCGAACCGCTCGAACCCGGCGTCGTCGGAAACATCCGGCGCGTCGGCAGTCATCCGGTCTTCGGCGTCACTGCCGTCGAAAAGGTGCGGCAGCACGCCGAAGGGAACCGCGCTGACGAAGCCAAGCGCCATGTTCCCCATTACCAGACCCGGCATCGCGCCGCGCGGCGTCACCCCGGCGTCCGCGACTTCGATCACCGTTTCCGGCGCATCGGCAGTCACGTCAAGCGGCAGCACCGCCTCGGGTGTTGCGGCCGCGGCCGATCCCGCCGGAACCTCGGCCGGCGCATCCGGCGCGGCCTCTTCCATCGGCGGCAGCGTGACCACGTCGACAGGTTCCACCGGCTGAGCAGACGGCGGTTCCTCGGACATGGTGACGAACGGCAGCGTCACCGAGGCAGCGATCAGTATTCCGAAAAGCAGCAGGTAGCGCATAGTGCCCTCCAGGACGTTTTCCCCGGCCCGACTCAACCCCGCAAAGATGGTTAAAGCGTGGCAAGCTCGGGCCGGTACCGTGCCGGATCAGGCTGATTTGAACAGGCCGTCGGCTTTCACGCCCTCGTAAGCCTCGTCGATCGACTTCCACGCCCGTTCGACCATCGTGTCGATCTCGTCCGGGGTGATGATCAGCGGCGGGCAGACGATCATGCGGTCGCCCACGTGGCGCATGATCACGCCATTCGCGAAGCAGCGCTCGCGCACCCGCAGGCCGATGGTGCCGACATCCGACGCGAACTTGGCGCGCGCCTCTTTGTCGGGCGACAACTGCAGCCCGCCGAGCATCCCGAAGGTGCGCGGATCGGCGACCATCGGGTGCTCGCCCAGCTTGGCGAACTTCTCGGCCAGCGCCGGGGCGGCGATGTCGCGGACATGCTCAAGCACGCCTTCCTCGTCCAGAAGGCGCAGGTTTTCCAGCGCCACCGCGCAGGCCACCGGGTGCCCCGAATAGGTATAGCCGTGGTTGAAGTCGCCCGCCGCGTTCACCACGGACGCCACGTCCTTGTGGACGATCGAGCCGCCGACGGGCTGATAGCCCGAGCTGACGCCCTTCGCGAAGGTGATGATGTCGGGCCGGATGTCCATCGCCTGACAGCCGAACCACTCGCCGGTCCGCCCGAAGCCGCAGATCACCTCGTCGGCGATCAGCAGGATGTCGTGCGCGTCGCAGATGCGCTGGATCTCGGGCCAGTAGGTCTCGGGCGGAATGATCACGCCGCCTGCCCCCTGAATCGGCTCGGCAATGAAGGCCGCGACATTGTCGGCGCCAAGTTCGACGATCTTCTCTTCAAGCTGGCGCGCGCGGGCGAGGCCGAATTCTTCGGGGGTCGAGTCGCCGCCTTCCGCCCACCAGTGCGGCTGGTCGATATGCGCGATGTCGGGGATCGGCAGACCGCCCTGCGCATGCATGCCCGACATGCCGCCCAGCGACGCGCCGCCCATGGTCGAGCCATGGTATGCGTTCTTGCGCGAGATGATCACCTTCTTCGAGGGCTTGCCCATCGCGTGCCAGTAATGGCGGACAAGGCGGATGTTGGTGTCGTTCGCCTCGGACCCCGAGGACGAGAAGAACACGTGATCCAGCCCGTCCGGCGCAAGCTCGGCAATGCGGGCGGCCAGCGACAGGGCAGGCACGGTCGTCGTCTGAAAGAAGGTGTTATAATAGGGCAGTTCGCGCATCTGGCGCGCGGCCACTTCGGCCAGTTCCGGGCGGCCATAGCCAAGGTTCACGCACCACAGGCCGGACATGCCGTCAAGAATCTCGACGCCATCGCTGTCCTTCAGGAACACGCCCTTCGCACTGGTGATGACACGCGCGCCCTTCTTGGCAAGCGCGTCGCCGTGGGTGAACGGGTGCATGTGGTGCGCGGCGTCAAGCGCCTGAAGCTCTGCCGTGGGCAGGTGATTCTGGATCGTGGTCATGTAGGGAACCTCGGGAAAGAGTACGCCGCGCACGATATTATCCTGCGCGGCGCGGTCAATCGCCGAAAAGCGGTGTATTGATCCGGTCGCAGCGTCACGCCGCCGCCGGCAGCGGCATCGCCTCGTCCATCGTCACGACCACGGCGCCGGTCTTGTGCCGGGTTTCGACGCGGCGGTGCGCATCGGCGATCCGGTGCAGCGGAAAGCGGCTGTCGACCACGGGCCGCAGCGTGCCCTTGTCCAGCATCGCCGCGATCTCTGCGACATTGTCCTTCGTCTCGGCGGTGATGCCGACCCGGATGCGTTTCGAGACCATGCCGCGCAGCACGTCGCGCAACCCGAACTCCAGCGGCGCGAACCGGCCCTTCGGCGCAAGAATGCGCCGCGCCGCGCGCCACGACAGCACGCCGGCGGTGTCCAGCACCACGTCATAGCGCAGCCCCGCACGGGTCACGTCGCTCTTGCGATAGTCGATGACCTCTGCCGCGCCCAGATCGCGGACCAGCCCATGCAGTTCGGATCGGGCCAGCGCGGTGACCTCGGCCCCCATCGCGGCGGCAAGCTGCACCGCGTAGGCCCCGACCCCGCCGGTCGCGCCGACGATCAGGATACGCTCGCCCGCTTGCAGATTGGCGACGTCGCGCAGGTAGCCCAGCGCGGCCAACGCACCGAAGGGCACGGCGGCGGCCCCGTCGAAGCCAAGCGCGGCGGGCATTTTCGCCACCGCCCCCTCGGCATCGGCGACGAGGTATTCCGCATGCGCCCCGACCTTGGCCGAACCGAACACGGCGTCGCCCATCCGGAACCGGCTGACCCCGGCGCCAAGCCCGACGACACGGCCCGCGAAGTCGTGCCCGCCGACCGGCTGGCGCGGGCGGAACAGCCCGAACATCAGCCGCGCGGGCAGCTTGAACGCCGGGAAATCGGCAGCGCGGATGCGCCAGTCGGCCGAGGTAACGCCAGCGGCGGCGACGCGGACAAGGATCTGGCCGGGCCCCGGCTCGGGGCGTGGCAGGGTTTCGAGAGAAAGAACGTCGGCGGGGCCGTATTGGCGGTGGGTTGCGGCTTGCATGGTGTGTCTCCTTTTGTCTGACACTGAAGATACCCATGCGATAGCGCATGCGGAATTGACCAATCCCGTTGCTCTGCTATGCGTATATGCATGGACTGGCGTTCCGTTAAATTCGACTGGAACCGCGCGCGGGCCTTTCTGGTCACCGCCGAGGAAGGCTCTTTGTCCGCCGCCGCGCGGGCGCTTGGCATGGCGCAGCCGACGCTGGGCCGGCAGGTCAGCGCGCTGGAGACGGAACTGGGCGTCGCGCTGTTCGAGCGCGCGGCGCATGGGCTGGTCCTGACCCCCGCCGGGCTTGAACTGCTGGATCACGTTCGCGCCATGGGCGACGCCGCCGGGCGCATGTCGCTGGCGGCGGGCGGCCGCTCGCAAGAGATCGAGGGGACGATCTGCATCTCGGCCTCGGAGTTTTACGCCGCGCACCTGTTGCCCCCCGTCGTGGCCGAACTGCGGCGCAAGGCGCCGGGGATCGAGGTCGAGATCGTCGCCTCCAACGCCGCCGCCGACCTGCGCCGCCGCGAGGCCGACATCGCCCTGCGCAACTTCCGTCCCGAACAGCCCGACCTGGTCGCCCGCAAGCTGCGGGACGACCGTGCGTGGCTTTACGCGTCACCGGATTACCTTGCCCGTCTCGGCGCCCCCGCCACGGCCGATGACCTTTCGACGGCGGACTTCATCGGCTTTGACACCGGGCCCGCCCTGCTGCGGGCGCTGAACGGTCTGGGCCTGTCGCTGGCGCCCGGGAATTTCACAGTGATCTGTCCCAGCCAGATCGTGCAATGGAACCTTGCCCGCGCCGGCGCGGGCATCGCGGTGCTGCCCGAGACGCTGGGCGACACCGACCCGGCGCTGCGCCGCGTTCCGGTCGACCTGCCGCCGATGACGGTCCCGCTGTGGCTCACGGCGCACCGCGAACTGAACACAAGCCGCCGGGTTCGCATGGTTTTTGATCTGATTGCGAACGCCCTCACGGCTTCCTGACCGCGACGCCCCCGCGTGTGGACAATCCCCATTGCGGGGGAACAGGTTATCCGTTCAAATGCCCAACCGAAGGAGTTGCGACTCTTTCCCACAAATGGGGAGTAAACCAATGAAAACGGAAATCGCCGCCCTGGTCGCCGCCACTCTGGCCGCCACGGCTGCCACCGCCGACGAGGTCCGGGTCTACAACTGGTCCGACTACATCGACGAAGAGCTGCTGACGAAATTCGAGGAAGAGACCGGGATCGACCTGATCTACGACGTGTTCGACTCGAACGAGGTGCTCGAGACCAAGATGCTGGCGGGCGGATCCGGCTATGACGTCGTGGTGCCGACGGGCTCGTTCCTGCAGCGCCAGATCGAAGCGGGCGCGTTCCAGCCTCTCGACTTCGCGCAACTGCCGAATGCCGAGAACCTGTGGGACGTGATCAAGGAACGGACCGACAAGTACGACCCCGGCAACCAGTACTCGATCAACTACATGTGGGGCACCACCGGCATCGGCGCTGACGTCGGCGCGGTCACGGAAGCCCTTGGCGAAGACGCGCCGCTCGACAGCCTTGCGCTGATCTTCGACCCGGCGAACATGGAAAAGCTGGCCGAATGCGGCGTGCATTTCCTTGACGCCCCGACCGAGGTGATCCCGGCCGCGCTGAAGTACCTGGGCGAAGACCCGGACAGCAAGGACCCGGAAGTCATCGCAAAGGCGGAAGCAGTCCTGCTGGGCGTGCGGCCCTACATCCAGAAGTTCCACTCGTCCGAATACATCAACGCGCTCGCCAACGGCGAGATCTGCGTGGCCTTCGGCTGGTCGGGTGACATCCTTCAGGCGCGCGACCGTGCGGCCGAGGCCGACAACGGCGTCGAGATCGTCTACAACGCGCCGAAGGAAGGCGCGCTGATGTGGTTCGACCAGATGGCGATCCCGGTGGACGCTCCGAACCCGGAAGCGGCGCACACGTTCCTGAACTTCATCATGGACGCGCAGAACATGGCCGCGGCCTCGAACTACGTCTACTACGCCAACGGCAACGAGGCGTCGCAGGAGTTCCTGATCGAGGACGTGATCGACGACACCGCGATCTACCCGGACGAGGCGACGCTTGAGAACCTCTATACCTTCACCCCCTACCCGCCGCAGGTTCAGCGCACCGTGACCCGGCTGTGGACCAAGGTGAAGTCGGGCACCTGATCTTGCCCGTCCTGACAGACACCGCGGCGGCCCGGACACGGACCGCCGCACCCTTCCTTCCAGATCCGGCAGCCTCTCGACGCGCTGCGGCGGGCCAATCGGCCACGCCGGCGGCCATCGCGCCCTGCCGACTTGCGACCCTGGCCGCGACCTTGGCCGCGATACTTGCTCCGACACTGGCTACGACACCGGCTGCGACACTGGCCCCGTCCCCGCCCCCCTCACCGCTGGAACCCCGCGCATGAGTGCACAGACCGTTTTCGCCCCCTGGACCGACCCGAACGAGAAACCGTTGATCCGCTTCCAGGGCGTGACGAAGCGGTTCGGAGACTTCACGGCGGTCGATAGCATCGACCTCGACATCTACGCACGCGAGTTCTTCGCACTTCTGGGTCCCTCGGGCTGTGGCAAAACCACCCTGATGCGGATGCTGGCCGGATTCGAAACACCCACCGAGGGCACCATCTGGCTGGACGGTCAGGACGTGGCGCCGATCCCGCCCAACAAGCGCTCGACCAACATGATGTTCCAGTCCTACGCGCTTTTCCCGCATCTCAGCGTGCGCGAGAACATCGCCTTCGGCCTGAAGCGCGAGGGCAAGTCCAAGGACGAGATTCACGCCCGCGTGGAAGAGATGCTGCGCCTTGTGCAGCTTCAGAAATTCGCGGCCCGCAAACCGCATCAGATCTCCGGCGGCCAGCGGCAACGCGTGGCGCTGGCCCGTTCGCTGGCGAAGGCGCCGAAGCTGCTGCTGCTCGACGAACCGTTGGGCGCGCTCGACAAGAAGCTGCGCGAAGAGACCCAGTTCGAGCTGATGGACATCCAGGAAAAGACCGGCACCACCTTCGTGATCGTGACCCACGATCAGGAAGAGGCGATGACCGTCGCCAGCCGCGTGGCGGTGATGGACGCGGGCCAGTTGAAACAGGTCGCCACCCCGCCGCAGATCTACGAGAACCCGAACTCGGTCTACGTCGCGGACTTCATCGGCGAGGTCACCATCCTCGAAGGTACCGTGCGCAAGGACGGCGAGGTCTACGCGCTGGACTGGGCCGAGGGCCAGCCGCCGATCCTGATCCGGTCCGCGCTTGACCTGCCGGACGGCAGCCGCGGCTATGTCGCGGTGCGCCCCGAGAAGGTCGAGATCCACCACGAGAAACCCGAGGACGACAACGTCCTGCGCGGCAAGATCATCGACATCGGCTATCTCGGGAACCTCTCGACCTACCACGTCGAACTGGCGAACGGTCAGATCATCCGGGCGCAGAACTTCAACACCGAGCGGTCGACCCGCCAGACCTTCACGTGGGAAGACGAGGTCTGGGTCAACTTCACCACCGCCTGCGGCGTCTTGCTGGAGAGCTGAGATGCGCCGCTTCGCCCTGATCATCGTCCCCTACCTGTGGCTCGTGGCGCTGTTCCTGGTGCCGTTCATCATCGTCCTGAAGATTTCGTTGTCGGACTACGCGGTGTCGATCCCGCCCTACACGCCGCTGCTGGACTTCTCGGCCGGGTGGGAAGGTCTGAAACGGTTCTTCTCGCAGCTGGACTTCGACAACTTCCTGTTCCTGACGACCGACGATCTGTACTGGAAGGCGTATCTTTCGTCCCTGAAGATCGCGGTGGTCGCGACTTTCCTGACGCTGCTTGTGGGCTTTCCCATCGCCTATGGCATGGCGAAGGCCGAGGAAAGCTGGCGGCCGATGCTGCTGATGCTGGTGATCCTGCCGTTCTGGACCTCGTTCCTGATCCGGGTCTATTCGTGGATGGGCATTCTCAGCCAGGACGGATACCTGAACCAGCTGCTGCTGGCCGTCGGCCTGATCTCGGAACCGCTGCGCATCCTGAACACCAACACGGCGGTCTATATCGGCATCGTCTATACCTACCTGCCGTTCATGGTGCTGCCGATCTACGCGACGCTGGAAAAGCTGGACGGCTCGCTTCTGGAAGCCGCCGAGGACCTTGGCTGTTCGCGCACCTCCGCCTTCTGGCTGGTGACGATCCCGCTGTCGATCCCCGGCATCGTGGCAGGGTGCTTTCTTGTGTTCATCCCGACCATCGGCGAGTTCGTGATCCCGTCGCTGCTGGGCGGGTCGGAAACGCTGATGATCGGCAAGGTGCTGTGGGACGAGTTCTTCTCGAACCGCGACTGGCCGCTTGCGTCGGCGGTGGCGGTCATCCTGCTGCTGATCCTCGTGATCCCCATCGTGCTGTTCCAGCGCAACGAGCAGAAACAGCGGGAGGCAGAGGGATGAGATACCAGAGTTTTCCGGAAGATCGTGCCACCCGGACGCGCCCAGAGGTGCCCGCATGAGACGTTTTTCCTGGTTCAACGCCACCTCGCTGACGCTGGGCTTCGCCTTCCTTTACCTGCCGATGCTGATCCTCGTGATCTACAGCTTCAACGCCTCGAAGCTGGTGACCATCTGGGCGGGCTTCTCGACCCGCTGGTACGGCGAGTTGCTGAACAACGAGGCCTTCCTGAACGCCGCATGGGTCACGCTGAAGGTCGCCGTGTTCTCGTCGACCATGGCGACCGTGCTGGGCACCATGGCGGCGCTGGTGCTGGTGCGCGCGGGACGGTTCCCGGGACGCACCCTGTTCTCGGGCATGATCTACGCGCCGCTGGTGATGCCCGAAGTGATCACCGGCCTGTCGCTGCTGCTTCTGTTCATCGCCATCGGCTTGGACCGCGGCATCCTGACCATCGTGCTGGCGCATACCACCTTCGCGATGTGCTACGTCTCGGTCGTTGTCTCGTCACGGCTGGCGACGTTCGACCAGTCGCTGGAAGAGGCGGCGCTGGACCTCGGCTGCACCCCGTTCGAGGCGTTCCGTCTGGTTACGCTTCCCATCATCGCACCAGCCGTGATATCCGGCTGGCTGCTTGCCTTCACCCTGTCGCTTGACGATCTCGTCATCGCGTCTTTCGTTACCGGCCCCTCGGCCACGACATTGCCCATGAAAATCTGGTCCTCCGTCCGGCTCGGTGTCAGCCCGGAAATCAACGCGCTCTCGACGATCCTGATCGGCATCGTCACCATCGGCGTCGTTACAGCATCCATCGTGTCGAAACGCGCCATCTCGGCGCGGCAGCGCGACGAACAGGCCGCGGCCGCCACATGACAAGTTTCCTTGACGAATACGCGGCCTACACCGCCGCGCACGGCACGCCTGACCGCATCGAACTGCTGCTGCCCGACATCAACGCGATCCACCGCGGCAAATGGCTTCCCGGCACCGACGCCAAGAAGCTGCAGGAGGGCGGCGTGCGCCTGCCGCTGTCGACCTATGCGCCCAACATCATGGGCGAGGACATTCCCGAGACCGGCCTTGGCATCGCCATCGGCGACCCGGACGGCATCATGGTGCCCGTCGAGGGCACGCTGAAGCCGGTGCCATGGGCCGACGGCCACGTGGCGCAGGTTCAGTGCGAGATGACCGGCGACGGCGACGTGACCTCGCCCCTGTCGACCCGCGACAAGCTGGCGGCGATGGTGCATCGCTTCGCCGAACGCGGCCTGAAGCCGGTGATCGCGACCGAGCTGGAATTCTACCTGCTGCTGCCGCGAGAGGCGCCCGAGGACGCGCCCTGCCCGCCGCCGCACGCCCCCGAGGCGCAGAACTACGAACTGAACGTGCTGGACCGCACGCAGGAGATCCTGACCGAGATCCAGCAAGCCTCGGCCATTCAGGGCCTCGCCACGGATTCGCTGATCGCCGAGTACGGGCCGGGCCAGTACGAGATCAACTTCCACCATTCCGATAACGCGCTTGAAGCGGCGGACACCGCCGTGCTGTTCCGCCGTCTGGTGCGCGGCGTGGTGCAGCGGCACGGGATGGAAGCCACCTTCATGGCCAAGCCCTATGCCGAGTACCCGGGCAACGGCATGCACGTCCACGTCAGCGTGTCGGGGGAAGACGGCAACATCTTCCCCGGCACCGGAGACGATCCGTCGGACCTGCTGGGATACGCGGTCGCGGGCGTGCTGAAGACGATGCCCGAGGTGCAGGCGGTTCTGGCGCCGCACCTGAACTCGTTCCGCCGCTTCGCACCCGGAAGCTTCTCGCCCAACCGGCCCGACTGGGGGCTCGACCACCGCGGCGCGGCGGTGCGCCTGCCCGACACAGAGGGCCCCGGCGCGCGGCTCGAACACCGGATCGGCGGCGCCGACTGCAACCCGTATCTCGCCATCACCGCGATCCTCGGCGGCGTGCTGTGGGGGCTGGACAACAAGCCGCCGCTGCAGATGCCGATCGACGACCCAAGCGCCCCCCAGCCCGCGCCGCTGGCGCATGACTGGCGCAAGGCGGTCGACGCTTTCGCCGGGTCGGAGTTCATCAAGGACATCTTCGGCGAGCGCTTTGTCGAGATCTACGCGACGCTGAAATACGACGAGATCGCCAAGCTGACCTCCGAGATCACACCCGCCGAATACCGGACGTACCTCGGGCGTCTCTGACCGGTCGGACCTGCGGGAGCGAGGGGCCAGCCCCTCGCGCTCCCCGAGGTATTTCGGAAGAGAAGAAGCGGCAGGACGGCCGCGTCTTCCGGGATGTCGACGCCAAAAAGCAACGCGGGGCAACTTGCGCAGGCCAAATGGTTGATCGGCGATTCAAATCCTGTCCCGGCTGTTCTATGATGTGATCAATAAAGAAAAGACGAGGCGGGCATGCGAATTCTCATCACGAATGACGACGGGATCAATGCGCCGGGACTCGAGGTCCTGACGCGGATCGCCGAAACGGTCGCCGGCCCGGGCGGCGAGGTCTGGACCGTCGCGCCGGCCTTCGAGCAGTCGGGCGTGGCCCACTGCATCAACTACGTGCATCCGATGATGATCGCCGAACTGGGACCGCGCCGTTTCGCGGCCGAGGGGTCTCCGGCCGACTGCGTGCTGGCCGGCCTTTATGACGTGCTGCCCGACGGCCGCCCCGATCTGGTGCTGTCCGGCGTCAACCGCGGTAACAACGCCGCAGAGAACACGCTGTATTCCGGCACCATCGGCGGCGCGATGGAAGCGGCGTTGCAGGGACTTCCCGCCATCGCGCTCAGCCAGTTCTGGGGCCCGGACAACGCGGGGCTGGACGACCCGTTCGAGGCCGCCGCGGCCACCGGCGCCGACATCGTGCGCAGACTGCTGGATGCGCGCGAGTGGGGCGGCGACGGCTATTCGGTGTTCTACAACGTCAACTTCCCGCCCTGCCCCGCCGCCGCCGTGAAAGGCACCCGCGTCACCTCGCAGGGGCTGCGCAAGGGCACCAACTTCAGCGCCGAGGCGCATATCTCTCCCTCCGGCCGCCGGTTCCTGTGGCTCAAGGGCGGCAACCAGCACGTCGACACCGCCCCCGGCACCGACAACCAGGTGAACCGCGAGGGCTATGTTTCCGTCACCCCGATGCGATGCGACCTGACGGCGCACGATTTGCTGGATAAGCTGCGGGGGACAGTCGAATGAACATGATGGCCCCGCCGATGATGGATGCCGAACGCACGATGCAGTTCCTTTTCGCCCTCCGGTCCAAGGGGGTGACGGACAAGCGGGTGCTGGAAGCGATGGAGAAGATCGACCGTGGCCTCTTCGTGCGCGGCCATTTCGCCGGGCGCGCCTACGAGGACCTGCCGCTGCCCATCGCCTGCGGTCAAACGATCAGCCAGCCGGGCATCGTCGGGCTGATGACGCAGGCGCTGGACGTGCAGCCGCGCGACAAGGTGCTGGAGGTCGGCACCGGGTCCGGCTATCAGGCCGCGATCCTCAGCCAGCTTGCGCGCCGGGTCTATACCGTCGACCGCCACCGCCGCCTTGTCCACGAGGCGCGCGAGGTGTTCGAGGCGCTGGATCTGACCAACTTGACCACCATCGTGGGCGACGGCAGCTTTGGCCTGCCGGATCAGGCGCCCTTTGATCGCATCGTCGTGACCGCCGCCGCAGAGGACCCGCCCGGGCCCCTCTTGGCGCAACTTCGCACAGGCGGTATCATGGTGGTGCCGGTGGGCCAGTCGGATACGGTTCAAAGCCTTATAAAGGTTACGAAAACCGAGTCCGGGCTGGAGTATGAAGAGCTTGCGCCGGTACGATTTGTGCCCCTTGTCGAGGGGTTGGGACAGGACTGAGCGAAAGGCCCCGGGCAACAACGGGGCCGCGAGGGGACGAGCCATGGCAAAAATCCGCCTATCGAATACCCGTATTTATCTGGCATCCGCGAGCCTTCTGGCGCTGGCGGCGTGTTCGGACGGCTTCGACGTTGACATGCGCGACCTGAGCGGCGGTCTGGACACGACCGAGGCCACGCGGCTTGCGACCGAGCCGAGACCGCAGCCCGACAGCCGCGGTGTGATCACCTATCCGAATTTCCAGGTGGCGCTGGCCGAGCGTGGCGACACCATCGTCGGCATGGCGACCCGGCTGGGTCTGAACCCGGCCGAGCTTGCCCGCTACAACGGCATCGCCGCGAACGTGCCGCTGCGCGAGGGCGAGGTGATCGCCCTGCCCCGCCGCATCGACGGCACCACCGTAACCGGCGGCACCGATGACATCGCCTCGCTGGCGACCGGCGCGCTGGACCGGGTGGATGGCGGCAACCGCAACACGGGCGTCACCACCACCACGCTGGACCCGGCGCCGTCCGCCGCGCCCTCGGCCGCCGAGCCGGTACGCCACAAGGTCACCCGCGGTGAGACCGCCTATTCGATCGCGCGGCTGTACAAGGTGTCCGTCCGGGCGCTGGCCGACTGGAACGGGCTTGGCCCCGAAATGAACGTGCGCGAGGGTCAGGTCCTGCTGATCCCCGTCGCCTCGGAAAACCAGCCGGCACCTGTGCCGGTCGCGGTAGAAGCTCCGGGCGCAGGCAGCCTGACGCCCGAGCCGCCCAGCGCCTCGCAGCCGCTGCCGGAAGAGGTCGATGTGGCCTCTGTCGCGCCGCCGCCGTCGCCGAACCTGTCGGAAGAGCGCACGACGGACAGCGCGTCGCGCCTGCTGCTGCCGGTGTCCGGCTCGATCGTGCGGCCCTACTCGAAGGGCAAGAACGACGGCATCGACATCGCGGCTCCCGCCGGCACCCCGGTCAAGGCCGCCGAGGCAGGCACCGTCGCCGCGATCACCCGCGACACCGAAGAGGTGCCGATCCTCGTGATCCGCCATGCAGACGGGCTGCTGACGGTGTACGCCAACATCCAGAACATCCCCGTCGAGAAGGGCGCCAAGGTCAGCCGCGGCCAGACCATCGCCGAAGTGCGCGGGTCTGGGTCGTCCTTCCTGCACTTTGAGGTGCGCGAGGGCTTTGAAAGCGTGGACCCGGTGCCGTTCGTCAACTGACGCGGCCCGGACGCATCGCCACATTCTGGTCATGGAAGGCCCCGCCCGCGCGGGGCCTTTTCGCTTTCCAAGGCGCATTAACCTAAAAACGGTCAGATTCTCGCCCTCACCCGGTCCCCGTTAACCATCAATCGTCGTGGTTGAACCAGGGGTGGTTAACGAAGCAGCGGCGGGGGCAGACCTTACAGGTTTGCGCCCGCTGCCGTGTCGCCCCTTCTTCGGGAGGCTGGACATGGCGACCTATAACATCCGCTTCTACGACGCTGATCCCTATGGGATTTTGCCGCAGGGGACGAACGACACCTTCACCTGGACCGGTCCCTCGGACGCGGTCGGCAAGGCCATTGTCGACGACCCCGACAGCGGCATCGGCGGCACCACGCTGGACGATGACAACGACGGCAACGAAGGCGCGACGGCGGACGTCAGCATTAACGGCGTCACCTCCTCGGCCTCTGACGTCGATGCGGAAGAGGTCTGGACCGTTCGCGACGACGTCACCGGCGAGGTGTTCCAGGTCGCGACCTTCGAGGTCGAGGACGGTCCCGCCTCGGGCTACTACACCATTTCCGAGATCCCGCTGGTCGCCGGGCGCAGCTATACCGTGCTGGAGTTCGACAGCAATCCGAACGTCAGCGCGGGCGACATAGCCTTCAGTTCCGAAGACTACGTCGCCCCCGACCACGAGATCACCGGCACCTCGGGCAACGACACCATCGACGGGAATTATCTTGGCGATGCGCAGCAGGATTCCGTCGACGACGGGTTCGGCGGTGGCGATGACGGCAACGACAACACGATCGACGCGCAGGGCGGCGACGACGTGGTCAACGCCGGTCTCGGCGACGACACCGTCGACGGCGGCGCGGGTCATGACACCATCGACGGCGGCGACGGCGACGACTCTCTCATGGGCGGGACCGGCGACGACAGCCTGACCGGCGGCATGGGCAGCGACACGCTGGAAGGCGGCACCGGCAACGACACGCTTGTCGGCGACAGTTCGGCCAGTTCCGGCGGCGACGCCGCAGGCAGCGACGAATTCCTCGACTGGAGCGCGCAGGGCGGTGACGGCGCCAACCTGTCAGCGGGTTTCACCCAGACCACCGGCGACATGAACGTCGCCGTGTCCTTCGCCAACAACGGCAACAACAACCCGCAATTCCGGGTCGAGACGTCGGACACCGCCTATACCGAAAGCGGCGATCCCTTCGATGCGCATTCCAACCTTTACCTGTACGGTAACGGCGACGGCGCGACCTCGACCACCACGCTGAACTTCTCGGCGGCCTCGGGCGCTCCGGTCACGGACGAGGTGCAGGACGTGTCGTTCCGGCTGAACGACATCGACTTCGCCTCGGGCAACCACCGCGACCAGATCACGATCCGGGCCTATGACGCCGACAACAATCCGGTCGACATCACGCTGACGGCCGAAGGCGACGACACCACCAACGACTCTGCCGGCACGATCCAGGCCGGAAACGGTCTGGACGATCCCGACGACGCCAACGGCTCGGTGCTGGTCGAGATCGCGGGACCGGTGTCGCGGATCGAGATTTCCTATTCCAACGGGCTGAACGGCACGCAGGCGGTCTATGTCTCGGACGTGCATTTCACGACCATCCTCGACACCGACGAGATGGGCGGCAGCGGCAGCGAGGCCGACCTGCTGGATGGCGGCGAAGGCGACGACGAGATCGACGGCGGCATGGGCGACGACACCCTGATCGGCGGCGAAGGCTCGGACACGCTGACCGGTGGCGAAGGGTCGGACCTGTTCGTGCTGCAAGGCGGCGGCGGCGCCGACGTGATCACCGATTTCGATACCGGTGACGACGACGGCGACGGGATCTTCAACGACCAGATCGACCTTGGAAACCTGACCGACCTTGACGGCAATCCGGTCAATGCCTGGGACGTCACCGTGACCGACGACGGCAGCGGCAACGCAGTGCTCAGCTTCCCCGGCGGCGAAAGCATCACCCTGATGGGGGTCGCCCCGTCAGAGATCTCCGCCGCGCAGGCGCTGGCCTCTGCCGGTGTGCCCTGCTTTTGCGAGGGCACGCTGATCCGTACGCCGCGCGGCGATGTGCCGGTGCAGAACCTGCGGGTCGGCGACATGGTCACAACCCTCAAGCACGGCGCCCAGCCGATCCTGTGGCGCGGCGCCCGCAAGATGGACGCGGCCACGCTGGCGGCGGAACCGCAGAACCGTCCCGTCCGCATTCCCGAGGGGCTGCTGGGCAACTACGCCCCGCTGATCGTGTCGCCGCAGCACGCGATGGCGCTGGACGAGCGTCACGGCTTCGACGAACCGGTTCTGGTGCGCGCCAAGTTCCTTGCAGAAGCTCCCGGCCCGGTCCGCGTCGCCCATGGCCGCCGCGATGTGGTGTATCACCATATCCTGTTCGCCCGGCACGAGCTGGTTCTGGCGAACGGCTGTGCGACGGAGAGCTTCTATCCGGGTGACGAGGCGTTGAAGATGTACCCGCCCATCGCGCGGTTGCAGTTGGCCTGCCTTATCCCGCGTCTGGGGACCGCGCCAGTGACGGAAGTCTACGGCCCCACCGCCCGCCCCATCCTGAAGCGGCGCGAGGCGCTGGAGCGGCTTGATCTGCGGCTGCTGGCCCTGCGGTACCGGGCGGCCTGATCGCCGCCTCGGGTACGCCGGTCGTCAGTTCTTGTCGAAATCCCTGCGGAAGTCCGGGCGCGGGTTCGTGATCGTGCCCTCGTAGCCCTCGTCCTCGTCACGGGACGGCGCGTCGTCGCCCTTTCCGGGCTCGCCCGGCTTTTCCTCGTCCTGCGCGTAGACGATGATCTGACCGCCATCCAGCAGGAAGCGGCCCTCCAGCTTGTAGACCTTCCACGTGCCTTCGGACTTCTTCTCGCGACCGCTGTCCAGCACCTCGGGGTCGCGAACGAACTCGTCCGTCGCAAAGCTGATTTCGTAGCTGTAATAGCCGTCATACAGCTTGTCGCCGTTGGGATACTCGCGCTTCTCCAGCGGCTCGGCCTTGCTGTCGAGAAACTCGCGCAGATCGATCTTCGGGATGCGCTTGCCGGTCTCGACCTCGGCGCGATAGCCATTCGGGCCGACGACGTACAGGCGGAACTTGCGGGCGCTTTCGGGGATCTTGTCGAAGCGGAAGTACAGTGTCGTTCCGTCGAACCGCTCTGTTATCACCGCCGCGCCGTCCGAGATCGTCACGGCCGAAGCCAGTCCCGCGCCGCCAAGCAGGCAGGCCGTTGCGAAAGCGAAAGTCCTGAACATATCCAAAGCCCTATCCAGCGTCCGTCCCCGCGAGGGGACCGCAATCAATAGGGCAAAAGTAGCGGCAAACTCACGTTACGGCAACGGACAAGGGCCAGCGCCCGCGTCGGGCCGTCAGATCGCCGCGCCGCGCCGTCCCGCAAGGTCGGTGAAATACTGCCACGCCACCCGACCCGAGCGCGCGCCACGGGTGGCCTGCCACTCGATCGCCTCGGCGCGCAGGGTCTCGTCGTCGATCTCGACCCCGTGCGCATCGCAATAGCCACGGATCATCGCAAGGTATTCGTCCTGCGAGCACGGGTGGAACCCCAGCCACAGGCCGAAACGGTCGGACAGCGACACCTTTTCCTCGGTCGCTTCCGAGGGGCTGATCGCGCTGGAACGCTCGTTCTCGATCATGTCGCGCGGCATCAGGTGGCGGCGGTTCGAAGTGGCGTAGAACACCACGTTGTCCGGCCGTCCCTCGATGCCGCCGTCCAGCACCGCCTTCAGCGACTTGTAGTGCTGGTCATCGTGGCTGAACGACAGGTCGTCGCAGAACAGAACGAAACGGTCGCCGCAGTCGCGCAGGATGTTCAGCAGGCGGCCCACGCTGGGCAGGTCCTCGCGCTGCAGTTCGACGATCTTCAGCGCATGGCCCTGCGCCAGAACTTCGGCGTGGATCGCTTTGACGAGACTGGATTTTCCCATCCCGCGACTGCCCCAAAGCAGCGCGTTGTTCGCAGGCAGGCCGCGGGCGAACTGCACCGTGTTGGCCAGCAGCGTGTCGCGCGCGCGGTCGATGCCGACCAGCAGCGGTAGATCCACCCGGTTCACCTTGGGCACCGGCACCAGCCGGTCCGGGTCCACATGCCACACGAAGGCATCTGCGGCCGCGAAGTCCGGCGCCGCCATCGGCGCCGGGCTCATCCGCTCCAGCGCCTCGGCGATGCGCGTCAGCGCCTCGTCACTCACGCCTTGGTCTCCGGCTGTTCCGGTTCGTCATCGTCGAGGCCGTAAAGATCGTCCAGATCCTCGTCCTCGCCCAGCACACCCTCTTCGCGAAGCTGCTCGACGCGCTTCCGTTCGACCCGGCGCACAAGGAAGATCGAGATCTCGTAAAGGCCGTAGACCACCACGAACAGGATCACCTGCGTGATGACATCCGGCGGGGTGACCAGCGCGGCCAGAACGAGGATGGCGACGACGGCGTATTTGCGCACCTCGCCCAGCCCGCGCGACGACACCAGCCCGGCCTTGCCCATCAGGGTCAGAAGCACCGGAAGCTGGAAGCACAGGCCAAAGGCCACGATGAACTTGATGGTGAGGTTCAGATATTCCTGCGCCGAGCCCTGGAAGACCACGGACAGGCCCTGCTGCACCTCTTCGTTGGGCAGCGCCTCGCCGCCGTTGCCAAACTGCTGGAAGCCAAGGAAAAAGTCATAGGCCAGCGGCGTCACGACGTAGAAGGCGAAAGCCGCACCCAGCAGGAACATGAAGGGCGACGCCACGAGGAACGGCAGGAACGCGCCTTTCTCGGACTTGTACAGCCCCGGCGCCACGAAGCGCCACATCTGGTAGGCGATCATCGGGAAGGACAGGATGAACCCGCCCAGCAGCGACACCTTGATGGCGACGAAGAAGCCCTCCTGCGGGCTGATGAAGATCAGGTCGCAGTCCTGCCCCCGTTCGCCCAGCACCTGACACAGCGGCGCGGTCAGGAAGTTGAAGATCGGCGTGGCGACTGTGAAACAGATCACCATGCCCACGATGAAAGCCAGCACCGACCGGATCAGCCGCGTGCGCAGCTCGGCCAGATGCTCGATCAGCGGCGCCGAGGAGGCGTCGATCTCGTCTTCGTCGGTGGCGCTCATTTACTGTCGTCTCCAGCCGCGGAGCCGGGCTTCGGCGCCGACGGGTCGGGAACCGGAGCGTCGGCAGGCGCGCTTTCGGCGGCGGCAGCGGCCTCTGCGGCCTTGCGCGCCTCGGCGGTCTTCGCGGCGTTCTCGCGGATTTTCTTCGCCTGTTCGGCGCGTTCCTCGGTCATGGCGGCGGTCGCCGGTCCGGGTTCGCGCTTCACGGCTTTGGACGGATCCCACTTCTCGAACTTGTCTGCGGCCTCGTTCAGCTTGTCGAGGCCCATGGACTTGGCCGAGGTGGCGGACTTCAGGTCCTTCGCCACGTCCTTCATGCCCGCCTCGTCGGCGGCGTCGTTCATGGCGCGCTGAAACTCGCGGGCCATGTTCTTCATCTTGCCCGTGAAACGGCCAAGCGTGCGGAACATGCCGGGCAGGTCCTTGGGGCCCACCACGATCAGCGCGACGATGCCGATCAGCAGAAGTTCGGTCCAGCCGAGATCAAACATGGCGACGGTCCGTCATTGAGGGAAAGGACGAGGGGTTCAGACCTTGTCCTTTTCCTTTTCTTCTTCCTCGGGGGTCACGTCACGTGCCGAAGCCGCGCTGTCCTCGAGTTCGTCGTTGCTGTCCTTCACGCCTTTCTTGAAGGCGGTGATGCCTTTGCCGACCTCGCCCATCAGCGACGAGATCTTGCCGCGCCCGAACAGGACAAGCACGACGACGGCGATCAGAAGAAGGCCGGGAAGGCCGATGTTGTTCAGCATGGGTCTCTCCATGATCGGGCCGCCACCTGCGGCCCATGGCTGGAACGGTGAAAGATCACGGACCGTGTTTATGGATTCGGCGCCGCCTCGAAAAGTGGCAAAGCGCCGCCATGGCGGGAATCCGGCGCAGAATTCAGCCCGCCCGGCGGGACACTTGCCCTCCTGACAGGTTTTTGTCAGTTATGCGGTGAAAAACTTCGCTCAATTTTCCGAAGGGCCTGCGAATCGATGAACCGCTCTGACCGCCTGTATGCGTTGATCCAGACGCTGCGCGACGGCAGGCTGCACCGCGCGTCCGAACTGGCCGAGGCGCATGGCGTCAGCGAGCGCACGATCTGGCGCGACATGGACACGCTGATGGCGTCCGGCGTGCCGGTCCGGGGCGAACGCGGGCTGGGCTACCGGATGACCGCGCCGGTGACGCTGCCGCCGCTGAACCTGTCGATGACGGAACTCGAGGCCTTGCACCTTGGACTGGCGGCGGTGGCGCATGGCGGCGACGCGGAACTGTCGGCGGCCGCGCGCGGGCTGTCCGCGCGGATCGACACGCTGCTGCCCGAGGACCGCACCGGGGCGCGCGGCGGCTGGACCTTCGCGGTGCATCCGCTGGCGGACGCGGCGGCGGGCTTCGCGCACATGCCGCGTATCCGCGCCGCGATCCGCAGCCGTCAGAAGCTGGCCGCGCATCACCACGAGGACGACGGCTCTTTGCTGCGCCGGGTGATCCGCCCGTTGCAGCTGGACTACTGGGGCCGCGTCTGGACAGTGACCTGCTGGTGCGAGACCACGGCGGATTTCGCCACGCTGCGCGTGGACCGGATCGAGAAGCTGGAGAACCTTCCGGCGCTGTTCGTCGAGGAACAGGGCAAGACGCTTGTGGATTTCAAGAACGCCGGGGCCGCCTAGTCGGCGACGGGTCGTTCGTTATTTCTTCGCCGGGAACACGAAACACCGGTCCCGCCGCACCGTCAGCCACAGGGGCCGCCCCGGCTTGGGCAGGAACACGTTCGGCACCGTGGCCTTCAGGATAGACAGGTCGTGGTCCATGCGGAACTCGACAAGGCTTTCCGACCCCATGAACCGCGCCCGCTGTACGACGCCGCGCGCGGGCACCCCGTCGCGCGAGGTCGGCAACGGCCCGGCGCCGTTGCGGTCGAAGTCGATCTTCACATGCTGCGGACGGAACACGATCTCGACCTCGGTGCCGTCAGGCTGGCCGGGGGCAAGGAACTGGCCGAACGGGGTGTCCGTCAGCGCACCGCGCACCGTGCCCCGGATCACGTTGATATCGCTGAAGAATGCCGCCGCGGCCTTGTCCGCCGGGGCGTTGTAGACGTTGTAGGGGGCGCCTTGCTGCACGATCCGCCCGTCGCGCATCAGCGCGATCTCGTCGGCCATGCGCATCGCCTCTTCCGGCTCGTGCGTGACCAGCAGGACAGCCGCGCCCGCCTCTTTCAGGATCTCCAGCGTCTCGTCGCGGATGCCGTCGCGCAGGCGGTTGTCCAGCCCGCTGAACGGCTCGTCCATCAGCATCACGCTCGGCCCCGGCGCAAGGGCGCGGGCCAGCGCGACGCGCTGCTGCTCGCCGCCCGACAGTTCATGCGGGAAGGCGTCGATGTGGCGCAGAAGGTCGACACGTTCCAGCAACGCCGTCACACGCGCCCGCGTCTCGGCCTTGCTGCCCGTCAGCCCGAAGGCCACGTTGTCGGCCACCGACATATGCGGAAACAGCGCGAAGTCCTGGAACATCAGCCCGATCGAGCGCCGTTCGGGCGGCACCCGGAACACCGTGTCGCAGATCAGCTTGCCGTCCAGATAGATCTCGCCCGAGTCCTGCATGTCCACCCCGGCGATGCAGCGCAGCGTGGTGGACTTGCCGCAGCCAGAGGGGCCCAGCAGACAGGTCACCTGCCCCGGCATCACCCGCAGCGACACATGATCCACCACCGACCGACCGGCGAAATGCCGGCTGAGATCGCGGATCTCCAGCCGGGGCTCGGGGACCACCGGCGGAGTTGTCTTCGGCAGAGGCTCGGGCGCGTTCATGCGGGCAGGACCAAGTCCGATCAATTTTGTCGATCACTCGGACCTAGCAATACCGCCCCGTCCCCGCAAGGCACGGGGACGGAATGCCACGCCTGCCCCTCGTCCGGGGTTACAGCGTGAAGTTGTTGTAGCCGCCGTCCAGCAGGATGTTCTGGCCCACCATGAAGCCCGCGAACTGCGAGCACATGAAGGCGCAGGTGGCGCCGAATTCCTCGGTCGTGCCATAGCGGCGCGCGGGGATTTCCTTGAACTTCTCGGCCCGCAACTCTTCCATCGAGACACCGGCGTCGGCGGCGCGCTTGCCGTCCATCGTATCGGTGCGGTTGGTGGTGTGCGAACCCGGCAGCAGGTTGTTGATGCACACGCCCGAGGGCGCGACCTGCCGCGCGGTGCCGGCGACAAAACCGGTCAGGCCCGTGCGGGCCGAGTTCGACAGGCCAAGGATCGCCATCGGCGCCTTCACGGACTGCGAGGTGATGTTGACCACCCGGCCCCAGCCACGTTCCATCATGCCCGGCAAAGCGGCCTGCATCAGCGCGATGGGCGTCAGCATGTTCGCGTCCAGCGCCTTGATGAAATCCTCGCGCGACCAGTCGGCCCACATGCCCGGAGGCGGGCCACCCGCGTTGGTGATCAGGATGTCCAGATCGCCCGCGGCCTCCAGCACCTTCGCGCGGCCCTCTTCCGACACGATGTCGGCGGCCACGGCGGTGACCTCGACGCCGAAGTCGTCGCGGATCGCCTGCGCCGCCTCTTCCAGCGCCTCGGCGCCACGGGCGTTCATCACGATGTCCACACCGGCCTCTGCCAGCGCGCGGGCGCAGCCCAGCCCCAGCCCCTTCGACGACGCGCAGACCAGCGCCCGCTTGCCCTTGATACCCAGATCCATCTGTCCGATGCCTCCCGTCCGATTGCGATGTCGCCCCGGCCTAGCACCCCGCCCCGGCGAACGGAAGCGAGCGATCGTGCGCCCGACCTCTCGGATGCCCGAGCGCCGCCATTGCTGCGTTGCGGCAAAATAAGGCGAAACCGGTGAAACAATGACCCGAAAATCGGCCGGACCGTCGCCCGATCAACGACTTACGGAAGGTTAATTGCCACAACATTTACCCGAAGTTGACGCGAATACGCGCCGCATCATATAGCAAATACTACCATGGCGATGGGGTTACGCATTCGGACGAATGGTGGGGGCCGCGTCCGGACGCAAAGCCGTGGAGACGGAACCTGGTACAGGCTGCTGCAAGATGAGTGTGCATGGTGTGACCCAGCGCGGGGGTGCGCAGGGACTGCCCGTCATCCGGGCGACAGACTTCGTTGTATCGAACGGGGCCAACCTCGGTGACCCGGTCGCACACGCGTCCGAACTGATCCTTGATGATGTCTATACTCTCGACGTTGATGCGCGTCGCCTGCGCCTGTCGCTCGAGATCGCCGACCAGCATTCCAATTTCACGATCGCCGCGGGCACCCAGACCGGCCGCCCCGGTGCGGCGCTGCACTTGGACTGCTGCGCCACCTTCATGGCGCCCGACGGCACCATCGTCGAGGCGCTGATCCTCGTCGAGCTCGACCGCGACGGCATGATCGCGGACACCTATGTCATGACGCTGGCCGACCTGCGGCCGCGCACCGATTACGCCCTGGTCGCC
Source organism: Psychromarinibacter sp. S121 (assembly GCF_049801035.1). NCBI lineage: Bacteria > Pseudomonadati > Pseudomonadota > Alphaproteobacteria > Rhodobacterales > Paracoccaceae > Psychromarinibacter > Psychromarinibacter sp. S121. Next base: position 728,786 of record NZ_JBNAGE010000001.1, on the reverse strand, counting down.
GTCGACACCGAAAGCGCGCGGCAGAAATTCGCGGCGCTGGCCTGCGTTTCCTTCACCCGTGGCACGCACATCACCATGGCCGACGGCGCGCAGCGCCGGATCGAGGACATCCGCCCCGGCGACCGGGTTCTGACCCGTGACAGCGGCGCGCAAACGGTGCGCTGGATCGGCCAGCAGACGGTCCGCGCCACGGGCGCCTTCGCGCCGATCACCATCGCGCCCGGCGCGCTGAACAACGAGGGGCCGCTTCGCCTGTCGCCGAACCAGCGCCTGTTCGTCTACCAGCGCGAGGACAAGCTTGGCGCCGGTCGCTCTGAAGTGGCGATCAAGGCCGAGTATCTTGTGAACGGCGAGACCGTAACGCGCGGCAACGGCGGGTTCGTGGATTACTTCCAGATCCTGTTCGATACGCACGAGTTCATTTTCGCCGAGGGCATCGCCACCGAAAGCCTTGCGCTCGACACCCGCACCGGCCCGGTGCTTCCGCGCGAGATCCGTGCAAAGCTGACCTCGGACTCGGGGCTGTCACGCCGCGCGCCCCTGTCGCGCCCGCGCCCGGTGGACCTGCCCGAGGGCATGCTGGACAGCACAGTCGCGGCGGACCTGCTGCGCAAGGCGTCCGCGCACTAGGCGCATGACCGTTTCGCGATAGTTCTTGGCAGGGGGCCGGGATCGGCCCTACCCTTGCTCTATTCTTCCAAGGAGCATTGCCATGACCATTTCCGATCCCCGCGGTTTCGTATCTGGGCTTTATGCCGACCGCTTGAAAAACGACCCCGTCACCATAGCCAACCAGTTCACCGAGGATGCCGGGTTCGCCATCGTCGGCCGCCCGCTTGCCAATTCGGCCGCCGTCAGTCGCCCCGCCCGGATGAGCGTCACCGACATGGCGCAGCAGATCGTCGACACATGGGAGTGGCGCGACATCCAACTGGGCGACGTGCTGGCAGAGGGTGACCTGATCGTCACCCGCTACGAGGTCACCGCCCGCCACGTCCCGACCGGCCGCGAAATCACCACCGAGATCGTGGACTTCCTGACGGTCAAGAACGGCAAGGTCACCGACATGCGGCAATACACCGACACCGCCTATCTGGGTGAGGTCGTCTGTTCCGTGACCTAGACGGTCAGCCCTCGCGCAGCTCCTCGATCAGTTCGTCTTTCGTCATCTGGGACCGGTTCTCGACATCCAGTTCCTGCGCCCGGGAATACAGATCGTCCTTGCTCCACTTCTCGTAAGGCGGCTGCTTGCCGCCCTTCTCCGACGGATGCATGTCGTCGTTGGCCTTCGCGTTGGCGATGCGGGCGGCCTTTTGCTTGGACATCCCGTCCTCGCGCAGGTCGTCGTAAAGCTTTTCGTCCTTGATGCTGGGTCGTGCCATCTGAGGTCTCCTTTCGGAAACCGAACGCGCCCCTGACCCAAGGGTTCCCCGGTGCGCGGTCAGCCTTGCCGCAGCATCTGTGCAGCGGGCAGGCCCAGCCGCGCGCGCGTGGCGGGCGGCAGCAGCCGGGCCGAGCCGATCCGGGGCATGCGCATCTCTGGCACGATCCGCTCTGTTCCGAAGCGCAGCACATAGTCGGCGTGGTTGTCGAACAGGCGGCGACCGGCGGCGTCCATGAAGGTCTCGGCCGGCAGACCGTTGGCATAGATCAGCGAATGGCGGTCCGTCTCGACGTGATAGACCTTCTGCGTGTTCGGCGCCTTGGCGCGGGGCTCCCAGCCGATGCCTTCCGCGCCGGCCAAAGCGCCGGCGGTGACCATCATGCCGTCCAGAAGGATCGCGTGGTCCGGCGTCACCAGCAGATCGCGGGCGGGCCGGTCGTGTCCCAGAGCATGGGCGCGGATGCGGATCATGCCGTGCCGAAGGCTGAACAGGCGCGGGAACAGCGTGCGCACGCCGACCCAGCGCACCGGCACCACCGCCCCGTCGGCGGTGCGGACCATGTCGCCGGGCTTCAGGTCTTCGACGGCGGTCTCGCCCCCGGGCGTGGCGATCCCGGTGCCGGGACCGAAGCAGAAGGCGAAGGTGGCCCCGTCCGAGGCCAGCGCCACGTCGTCAGGGTCCAGCGTCGCGGGCCAGCTGACCGTCGTGTCCTCGGGGCAAAGCACCGCGTAGGTGTAAGTTTCCGACCCGCCGCCGCCCGAGGTAATCTGTTGGAACACCGGCATCACGATGCCCTGAACCAGAACCGTGCCAAGGAAGAGCCCATAGTCGGTCGCTCCGCCGTTCCACAGGCCGCCGGTGTCGCTGTCGCCATCCTCCAGCGTCATGTCGCCGTCCTCGTCCGGCATCGTCCCCGCCACCAGCGTGTCCGCGAAGAACGACGCGATCGCGACCGCGCTGGCCGCACTGTAAAGCGCGTGAATGAAATATGTGAACTCGCTGTCCATGGTGCCGCCCCCCAGCAGAATACCTGACCCGAATTCCCTTAGGTTTCCGTAGCGTCAAGATTCTGTCAAGGGAAGCGCCGCATGGGGCGCGGTCCGCGTCTAGGTCAGCCGACGCCCCACCGCGCCCAGCGCCACCGGCAGCAGGCGGGCCGAACCGATGCGTGGCAGGTCCATCTCGGGCACCACCCGCCGGTCGCCCGGACGGTCGGTCGCGCCCGCGAAGCTTTCCGCAGGTGCGCCGTTCGCCAGCAACACCTCGTGCGCCTCGGTCTCGACGTGGAACACCTCGAACACCGGGGGCAGGTCCGCCAGCGGCACCCAGTCGATGCCCGGCAGCCCCACCAGCGCCGACGCGACCACGATGAGGCCGTTCAGGATCATCCCGTGATCGCCGGTGACCACAAGATCGCGCGACGGCACACCCTCGCCCAGCGCGCCCGCCGCGATGCAAACCGGCACCGTCTCGGGCGACGCGGGCACCTGCTGGCGGCCCAGCCAGCGCACCCCGACGGCCCGCCCGTCCGCAGTCAGAACGCTGTCGCCGGGCTGCAATGTCTCGACCGCCGCCGTGCCGCCCGGCACCGCGATGGCGGTTCCGGCAGCGAAGCAGTTGACGTTTGTGTTGGCCATCGAAAGGTCGTCGGCGGTTGTCCCCTCGATCCGCAGGACGCCCGAACCGCCGCCATGTGACAGGTCGATCTCCAGCGTGTCACCATCCATGTCGGACGCCGCCAGAATGTCGGCGAAGCGGGCGAAATGACCCGAAAGGTCCACCACGTCCAACGCCGCGTCGAAGTCGGTGATCAGGTCGGTCGCGCCGTCTCCGAACCCCAGGAACCAGTCCGCGCCGTCGCCGCCGGTCAGGGTGTCGTCGCCGGTGCCGCCGTCCAGCGTGTCGCCGCCCTCGCCGCCTTTCAGCAGATCGTCCCCGCCGCCGCCTGACAGATCGTCGTCATTCACACCGCCGTAAATGTCCTCGTGAAAGAACTGCCCCTCGACCGTCGTGTTCTCCGACCCGGCCGATTGCGCCGACAGCATTGTCATCCGTGCGAAATCGTCGGCGGTGCGCGCGTCGTCGCCCGTCAGCGCCTCGATGGCGGCGGCGATGTCGGCATAGTGCGGCGCGAAGGCCGCCGACTGAAGCTGCGAGACGCCGGGGATCAGGCTGCCGCCGCCGGTCTCGTACACGCGCGAGGTCGCGCCGATGGCGTAGGTCTCGGCCACCCCGTCGCCATCCGCGTCGTAGTCGATGAAATTGCCGCCGCCGCTCATGCCGCCCACGACATCGGCGCCGACGATCATGAAGTAGCCGCCCGCGTCGCCCTCGATCTCTTGCGCGCTGTAGCCCAGAAGCGAGCCCGAGGTTTCGTGCAGCGTCCCCTCCTCGCCGTCCAACGCGTTCTCGGCGGTGGGATAGCCGGTGATCGTGACCGTCCCGCTCAGGTCGGAGGGATCGTTTGCGATCAGCAGCGACACCGCCGGACCGTCGTAGAAGGTGCCGGTGCTGGACAGCGTCGCGCCCACATGCATCCCGATGTCGAAGCCGGTCGCGATATAGCCGGTGGAGTCGTCGATATAAGGGTCCCAGTCGGCGGTATCCGAGGGCAGGGTCACGTCGATCTCGGTCGTCGCGTGGGCCTCTGCCTCGCCATCCAGACCCGCCTGCGGCACGGCCTCGTAGGTGCCGCCCGCTTTCGGAATGTGGTTGGCGGAAAAGTAGATGCCGCCGCCGATGTGGATGCCGGAAAACTTCACCTCGACAGACGCAAGGTATTCGATCCCGGTGGCGGCCGGGTCGACGATCTCAAGAGCCATGGGAAAACCTGCTCGGTACTCGTTACAACGCGTTTCTCGCCGAGGACCGTAAAATTGATGCTAACGATGTTAAAGACATCCGGCCGCCCGCGACGTAACGGAACTTTCGCCAAGCACTTTTTATAGGCGATTCAAGTGATTGAAGCTCGCTTTTCGATTGAAGGCAGGCAGGCCCGAAGGGCTGAAACCCGGCTTCGCGGCTGAAAACTGCGCCCTGACCCGACGGGTCCCTCCGCCGCGCCGATAGCGTCGGGACCGTTGCTCTTGCCGCCGAGGGTCAATATATCGCCGCTCATGCTGGACCGTGCTCATAACGCCCCCGACCTGCCCGCCGAGATTGCCCGGCGGCGCACCTTCGCCATCATCTCGCACCCGGATGCGGGCAAGACGACGCTGACCGAGAAATTCCTTCTCTACGGTGGCGCGATCCAGATGGCCGGACAGGTGCGCGCCAAGGGCGAGGCGCGGCGGACGCGGTCGGACTTCATGCAGATGGAAAAGGACCGGGGCATCTCTGTCTCGGCCTCGGCCATGTCGTTCGATTTCGCCAGCGGCGACAGCAACTATCGCTTCAACCTCGTCGACACCCCCGGCCACTCGGACTTTTCCGAAGACACCTACCGTACCCTGACGGCGGTGGATGCGGCGATCATGGTGATCGACGGCGCGAAGGGCGTGGAAAGCCAGACCCAGAAGCTGTTCGAGGTCTGCCGCCTGCGCGACCTGCCGATCCTGACCTTCTGCAACAAGATGGACCGCGAAAGCCGCGACACGTTCGAGATCATCGACGAGATCCAGGAAAACCTGGCCATCGACGTGACCCCCGCCAGTTGGCCCATCGGCATGGGGCGCGAGTTCGTCGGCTGCTACGATGTGCTGAACGACCGGCTGGAGATCATGGACCGCGCCGACCGCAACAAGGTGGCGGAGTCGATCAAGATCGCCGGGCTGGACGACCCCAAGCTGGCCGACCACGTGCCCGCGCACCTTCTGGAACAGCTGCGCGAAGAGCTTGAGATGGCGAAGGAACTGCTGCCGAAGTTCGACGCGCAGGCGTTTCTGGACGGAACGCTGACGCCGATCTGGTTCGGCAGCGCCATCAACTCGTTCGGCGTCAAGGAACTGATGGACGGGATCGGCAAATACGGCCCCGTGCCGCAGCCACAGTCCGCCGAACCGCGCCCGATTGGCCCGGACGAGACCAAGGTGATGGGCTTCGTGTTCAAGGTGCAGGCCAACATGGACCCCAAGCACCGCGACCGCGTGGCCTTCGTGCGCCTCGCCTCGGGGCATTTTCAGCGCGGAATGAAGCTGACGCATGTGCGCTCGAAAAAGCCGATGGCGATCTCGAACCCGGTGCTGTTCCTCGCCTCTGACCGCGAACTGGCGGAAGAGGCCTGGGCCGGCGACATCATCGGCATCCCGAACCACGGGCAACTGCGCATCGGCGACACGCTGACCGAGGGCGAGACGATCCGCGTGACCGGCATCCCCTCCTTCGCGCCGGAACTGCTGCAAAGCTGCCGTGCGGGCGATCCGCTGAAGGCCAAGCATCTTGAGAAGGCGCTGATGCAGTTCGCTGAGGAAGGTGCGGCCAAGGTGTTCAAGCCGAACATCGGCTCGGGCTTCATCGTCGGCGTCGTCGGCGCGCTTCAGTTCGAGGTGCTGGCCAGCCGGATCGAGCTGGAATACGGCCTGCCCGTCCGGTTCGAGGCGTCGCAGTTCACCTCGGCCCGCTGGGTCAGCGGCCCCAAGGCGGCAGTCGAGAAGTTCGTCAACGCCAACAAGCAGCACATCAGCCACGACAACGACGGCGACATCGTCTACATGACGCGGCTTCAGTGGGACATCGACCGGGTGGAACGGGACTATCCCGAGCTGACCCTGTCGGCGACCAAGGAAATGATGGTCTGATCCGGGCCCCGGCGGCGAAAGACCGCCGGCCCGACCGTTGACGCCCGGGGCGGGTCTTGCCCGTGCCGGGCGGTGTCATACCTGCAAAAGGAACCCGCCCGTCCCTGCCCCCTTTGCGGGCGGGCAGCCCTATCTTCGTGTGCTCCGCCATGGTCCCGAACGCATGGCCGGCACACCGACACAAGACACGGACGACCCAGATGCGCCACATCGCCCCGACGCTGCTTGCCGTTTCCCTGCTTTCCCTGCCGCTTGCCGCACCAGCGCAAGAGACCGATCCCCACATCACCGAAGTCGACGGCGCGCGCGTCCTGTATGCGTGGGCCGTGCCGGAAGACGATGGTTTGCAGGTCTACATGGAGATCGAGAACACCGGCAGCGTCGGGCTTCTGCTGACCGGCGGCGAAACCGCCGACGGAGGCACTTTGGCTTTGCGGGATACCGAGGTGACCGCGGCGGCGCCGGTGGACCTGAGCGAATTTCCGATTGCGCCGGGCGTGTCGATAGACCTCGTGCCCGGCGGGATGTACCTTGCACTGGACGACGCCCCGGACCTGTCCGAAGGCGATCGCCTGAACGCCCACATAGAACTGGACCCGGTTGGTGACGTTGAGATCGAAATCGACATTCTTGCTCCCGGCACTCGCGATCATCCTGACGCTGGCCACCGGCAGTAGGCCTTCTGCGGCAGAGCCCGCGGGCTGGGGCCTGCTTGGCGCCATCGAGATCCGCGAGGTCGAGAAGGACGGCCGCTGGGCGGTCGAGAAAACCTATCCCGACGCGCTGCGGGCGGCGGCAAACGATTTTTCCGTCACCGGTTATTATGTCCCGGTCGAGGCGCAGGCCTATGTGCGCAGCTTCCTTCTGGTGCCGGACCCCGCCGACTGCCCCTTCTGCGGCACGAACGGCTATGGCCCGACGCTGGAGGTGCACATGCGCAAGCCGCTGCCCGACATGCCCGAAGGGACCGAGATCACGGTGCGCGGGACGCTGCGCCTGCTGGACAGCGACGAGACCTACCAGTCGGTGATCATGACCGAAGCGGTGCTTCAGAACTGACGCGCCTAGCAGGCGGCGGCAATCTCGAACGGCCCCGCTTGCGAAACCTTGCCAGTGCGGTCGACCGCCTCGACCTTGAGGATGCCGGTGAACGGCGCCTCGGTGGTCAGGCTCAGGACGACACTGGTGCGGATCGCGCCCGGCACCTCGGGGCGGAACAGTACGCGGATCTGCTCGTCGCCGGGTCCGCCACCCTCCATCAGGGAGATGTCGCTGCCCGCAGGGGTCATCTGAGTGCCATCGGCCAGCGTCCCTGTCCACGTCAGGCGGGCGTTGGCCAGACCGTCGCTGTCGTAAAAGCTGACCCCGATCCGACCCGGCCCGTCAGCGGCGTTGCAGGCCGCCATCGCCACCGGCGCGCCGTCCGCGTCCTGCATCGTGACCGCGATGCTTGGACCTTCTCCGCGCGCACCCGGCGCGAGCCCCGAAAACACCCCCTCGCCCCCGCCCGAGCAGGCGGCGAGCAGGAACAGGGATACCGGCGCGATCACTCTCATGGCGGGAAGCATAGCACGACGCCTGCCCCCTGACGAGAATGCCGCCGCCGCGGAGGCGTGCGGTCAGAGTTCGGCTTCAGCCCGTTCGCGGGCGGACAGTTGGTCGGCGCGGCCCGGACGGCGCGTCCAGAACACGAAGACAAGGTAGACGATGGCCAGCACCGCCATCGTCGCGGCGCCCGGTACGAGATAGGGCGAAAATTCCATGGTATCCTCCGATATCAGTCCCCGGATGCAATCTTTACGGGTATTCACGGCCATTCTGTGTCAATTCCCGGCCCCCGATGGGGAGAGTCGCGGCAAGTTCCGCACGGCGGAACGTCTTGACGTGAAGTCTCGGGCGCGCAGAGAATCTGTGGAGAAGTCCGGGACGCGGAACCGCAACTTGCCCACCATTGTCCGGTGCCGGATTTCGCCAATACGGCGATTCCGCAGCGTTACACCGCCATTTCCCCGCAAATACTGGCCTCGAGCCCCGTTCTTGTCTTTGGGGAAAACTTGACCATCTGGCCTGTTTCCCTTATGTCACGGCCACGTCGAAGACAGGCAATCCGGCCTGTCGGGCCGCTCGAGTTTCGCGGCCGTAGTTCAAGCCGCACCAAACTCGAAAGGGCTACATGACCGACTTTTCTGAACTGGGGCTGTCCCCGAAAGTTCTTCGCGCCGTCACCGAAGCGGGCTACGAGAAACCGACTCCGATCCAGGCGGGCGCCATTCCCCCTGCGCTGGAAGGCAAGGACGTGCTGGGCATCGCCCAGACCGGCACCGGCAAGACCGCCAGCTTCACGCTGCCGATGATCTGCAAGCTGGCCCGTGGCCGCGCCCGCGCCCGTATGCCGCGCAGCCTTGTCCTGTGCCCGACCCGCGAACTGGCGGCGCAGGTGGCCGAGAACTTCGACACCTATTCCAAGCATGTGAAGCTGACGAAGGCGCTGCTGATCGGCGGCGTGTCCTTCAAGGAACAAGACGTGCTGATCGACAAGGGCGTCGACGTGCTGATCGCCACGCCGGGCCGCCTGCTGGACCATTTCGAGCGCGGCAAGCTGCTGCTGACCGGTATCGAGATCATGGTGGTCGACGAAGCCGACCGGATGCTCGACATGGGGTTCATCCCCGACATCGAACGCATTTTCTCGCTGACGCCGTTCACCCGTCAGACCCTGTTCTTCTCGGCCACCATGGCGCCCGAGATCGAGCGGATCACCAACACCTTCCTCTCTGCCCCCGCGCGGGTCGAGGTTGCGCGTCAGGCGACCGCGTCCGAGACGATCGAGCAGGGCGTGGTGATGTTCAAGGGCTCGCGCCGCGACCGTGCGGCGAGCGAGAAACGCGCCGTGCTGCGCGCGCTGATCGAGGCCGAGGGCGAGAAGTGCACCAACGCGATCATCTTCTGCAACCGCAAGGTCGACGTCGATATCGTCGCCAAGTCGCTGAAGAAATACGGGCTGAACGCCGAGCCGATCCACGGCGACCTAGACCAGTCGCAGCGGACCCGCACGCTGGACGCCTTCCGCAACGGCGACCTGAAGCTGCTGGTGGCGTCCGACGTCGCCGCGCGCGGTCTGGACATCCCGTCGGTGAGCCACGTGTTCAACTACGATGTGCCGTCGCACTCCGAGGATTATGTTCACCGCATCGGCCGCACGGGCCGGGCCGGTCGTGACGGCAAGGCCGTGATGATCTGCGCTCCGTCGGACGAGAAGAACTTCGCTGCGATCGAGAAGCTGATCGACAAGGAAATCCCGCGGATCGAAAACCCGGTGAAATCCCGCGCGCCCGAGCCGAAAGCCGAAGCGCCCGTCGAGAAGGCACCCGAAGTGCAGACCGCCGAGGAAAAGCCCGAACGCAGCAGCCGCAGTTCGTCGTCGCGCCGCAGCCGCGGTGGCAAGTCGGGCGGTGGCTCGGGTGGCCAGTCGCGCCAGCGGGACGAGGCCGTTGTCGGCATGGGCGATCACATGCCCCAGTTCATCGCCATGAGCTTCGAGGAGCGGCGCGCAAGCTGACGCGCCGCACCGGAAGATCGGCCGCATTCGTCTTGAAATGCGGTCGGTCTTAACCTTTCCTTCACCATTGCCCCGCTAGAACCGGCCCGAACCGGGCCTCAGGATGCGGCAAAGGGATGGAACTAGGCGACTTCATGGATGACCAGCGTGTCCCGCTCGGGATACAGGCCCGGCTGGACACCGGCAGCGACGGCTATGACGCCATCGTCACCGACCTGTCCTATGGCGGCGCCTGCCTTGAGGCGCCGGATACGCCGGAATTCCTGCCAAGGGGCGTGCTGTTCCTGACCATCGAAGATCTTGGCACGCTCGACGTTCTGTTCCGCTGGCGGAAGGACAACCGCCTTGGCGTCTCTTTCGCCCGTGAACATGATGCCAGACCGCGGCTTGAGGCTTTCTTTGCCAGTCGCGGGATCAGGGTCGGCGCGCGGAACTGACGCGCCAATCCACCGGATGCCCCGTGGCGGGCGCGCGGACAGAAGGCCGCTTTCAACATGCAACCGGCGTCACCGACGGGCCGGGGGACTCCGACCACCCAGCGGACTCCGCCCGGACGCCCTGCCCGCCCCGGACCGGCGGGCGCGCCGCAGCGGCCCTGCCTCATCCCCTATCGGACGGGCCCGCTGCGGCGCGCCTTGCTTGCCCGCTGCCAGAGGCAGGGACAGCGCCGGTCACACGCCAGACCCCGAACACGAAAAAGGCCGACGCCCTGTGGGGGCGCCGACCCTACTGGTACTCTTGAACGGCGCGCCAACCAGCGCGCCGGACTCGCACAAAACCTGCAACTACGGACCGGTCTTGGCCGGTCTCGCCTTGGAACTCGTACGAACCTTTGCTTACGTTACGGAACAGGCGCCGATCCGGATCACTTTCCCGACCGGCGTGTCCGTTCAGGCCAGCTTGGCGTCCAGCGTGATCTCGGCGTTGAACAGCTTCGACACCGGGCAGCCTTCCTTGGCCTTGCCCGCCGCTTCCTGGAACTTGGCGTCATCGCCGCCGGGGATCTTGGCGGTCAGGTCCAGATGCACCTTGGTGATCGTCAGGCTGCCGGGATCCAGCGTGACCTTCGCGGTCGTTTCGATGCTGTCGGCCACCATGTCGTAGTCGCCAAGGATGTTGGACAGTGCCATCGAGAAACAGGCCGCATGCGCCGCGCCCAGAAGCTCTTCGGGGTTGGTGCCCTTGCCGTCCTCGAACCGCGTGTTGAACCCGTAGGGCTGATCGCTCAGCACACCGGTTTCAGTGGAAACGAAGCCCTTGCCGTCCTTCAGACCGCCGGACCATTTCGCGGAACCGCTCTTGTGGATCATGATTTTCCTCCTGTCATGTTGCGGGACAGGTAGGCTGGCGGGAGCGTCTGTCACCCCCGCCGCACGGATTTTCCGCTACGAGATCCGGCTGATCACGATGGTGACCTCTGGCTTTTTGCCGATCTCGTCAGAGGCGGTCTTGCGCACGATCCGGCGCATCGCCTCGTCCAGCTTCTCGTCGTTGCGCAGGGTCTTGGCGTCGGCGCGGTTCAGGAACTGGCTCAGGTCCTCTTCCATCACATCGACCAGCGGCGCCCGGCTGATGCCTGTTTCCGGCAGGCCCATGACCTCGCACCACGGCTCGCCGATCGGTTCGTCATCCTCGAGGATCGCGGTCACCGTCACGTGCCCGTTCAAAGCCATGCGGATGCGGTCGCGGATGATGCCGTCCATCGCGCCGATCAGCACGATGCCGTCCTTGTAGGTGCGGCCCGTCTCGACATAGCCCGCGATCTTCGGCGCGTCGCCGGTCAGGTCCACCATCGTGCCGTTCGGCGCGATGACACTCGGCAACCCCGACTCTTCCCCGAGCGCGACGTGGGCGCGCAGGTGGCGGTGTTCGCCGTGCATCGGCACAAGCATCTTCGGCTTGATCAGGCGGTGAACAAAGGCAAGGTCGGGCCGGTTCGCGTGGCCCGACACGTGGTACAGGCCGCCGCTGTCGTCGACCACCTCCACCCCCATCTCGCTGAAGGCATTGACGATCTTCGACACGCTGCGCTCGTTGCCGGGGATGACCTTGGACGAGAACAGGAAGGTGTCGCCTTCCTTCAACTCCAGCCCCAGGTACTTGCCTCGCGACAACTGCGCCGAGGCGGCGCGGTGCTCGCCCTGGCTGCCCGAGGTCAGCAGCATCAGGTTCTCGCGCGGGATCGAGGCGGCATCCTCTGGGCTGACCACCGAAGGGAAGTTCGTCAGCACACCGGTTTCCACACCCGCCGTCACCATGCGCCGCATGGCGCGGCCCAGCAGCACAATGGATCGGCCCGCCGCCTGCCCCGCTTCTGCCAGCGTCTTCAGGCGGGCGATGTTGCTGGCGAAGGTGGTGGCGGCGACCATGCCCGGCGCCGCCGCGACAAGGTCACGGATCGCGTCGGGCAGATCGGATTCCGACCGGCCGGGGTTCGGGCTGAACACGTTGGTGGAATCGCAGACCAGAGCCTGCACCCCGTCCTTCGCGATGTCGGCCCACATATCGTCGTCGAACGGCTCGCCCACACCGGGCGCGCGGTCCAGCTTGAAGTCGCCGGTGTGGACGACCCGGCCATGCGGCGTGTCGATCACCAGCCCCGAGCTTTCGGGGATCGAGTGCGAGATCGGCGCGAAGCCCACCGTGAAGGGCCCGGCCGTCACCGTCTCGGGCCACGGCGACACGGTGGTCACCTTCTCGGGATCGATCCCCGCCTCTTCCAGCTTCATCCGGCCCAGATGCGCCGTGAAGGCGCGCGCGTAAACCGGCGCGTCAATCATCGGCAGCAGCATCGCCAAGGCGCCGATGTGGTCCTCGTGCGCGTGGGTGATGAAGATCGCCTCGACCCGGTCGGCGCGTTCCTGCAGCCAGTCGACATCGGCCATGATCAGATCGACGCCGGGGGTCGTGTCCATGTCCGGGAAGGTCACGCCGAGGTCGACGACGATCAGGCGTTCGTCATCCTCCGGTCCGACGCCGTAGACATAGGTGTTCATCCCGATCTCGCCGGCGCCGCCGAGGGGAAGATAGATCAGCCGGCTTTGGCTCATGCGTTTTCCTTGTTGTAGCGATGGATCACCGTCAGGCCATGCATCGTCAAATCGTCTTCAATATCGTCGAACAGCACTTCGCCGCTTGCGAACAGGGGCGCAAGCCCCCCCGTGCCGACGACGCGCATGTCGCGGTCGTATTCGCCCTTGATCCGCGCCGTAATCTCGCGGACCAGACCGATATAGCCCCAGAACACGCCGGTCTGCATACAGGCGACCGTGTTGGTGCCGATCACCTTCTGCGGCCGGGTCACGTCGACATGCGGCAGCGCCGCCGCCGCCATGTGCAGCGCCTCCAGCGACAGGTTCACGCCGGGCGCGATCACGCCGCCCACATAGGCGCCGTCATGGGCGACCACGTCGAAGGTGGTGGCGGTGCCGAAATCCACGACGATGATATCGCCGCCGTGCCGGTCGAACGCGCCGGCCGTGTTCACCAGCCGGTCCGGCCCCACCTGCGTGCCCGCGTCGACGCGGGGCTGCACCGGCAGCAGACAGTCGGGCTTGCCCACCACATAGGGCCGCGTGTCGAAATAGCGATCGCACAGGACGCGCAGGTTGAACACAACGCGCGGCACGGTCGAGGACACGATGACATCCCCGATCTGGATCGGAACGCCCCGATGTTCCATCAGTTGACTGAACCAGACCCAGTACTGGTCGGCGGTGCGCTGATGCTCGGTCGCGGTGCGGAAGGTCGCGACGAACTCGCTGCCGTTCCAGACCGAGAAGACCGTGTTGGTGTTGCCGCAGTCGATGCACAGAAGCATGGCCGCCTCCCTAGAAATAAACGTCCGCCGCCGGGATCGTTCGCGGCCCGGCAGGGGTTTGCAGGACAAGGTGCCCCGCGTCGTCGATGCTTAGAAACCGCCCCGTCACCTCTTCGTTGGGCAGGCGGGCGGTGACCGTGTCGCCCAGCCGCGCCGCCCGGTCGAGCCACGCGGTGCGGACCGGGCCGAAGCCATAGGTGAGGAACCGCTGTTCCCACGTGGCGAAGGCCGGGGCGAGCGTGTCGAGGAAGCTGTGCGGCGGCACCAGCGCATCGCATTCCTGCGCAAGGCTCACGGGCGGCGTCGCGCCCGGTTCCACCGTGTCCGCGCCCGGCGCCTGCGACAGGTTCACGCCTATGCCGATGGACAGGGTGCCGCCGGGCAGCGCCTCCAAAAGGATACCCGCGACCTTGCCGCCGTTCAGCAGCACATCGTTGGGCCACTTCAGCGCGAACTGCCCCCGCGTGCCGCAGCGGGCGACGAAGGCGTCATACAGGGCCAGCGATGTGGTGAAAGACCGCAGCGCGGCCTGTGCGGGATCGCCCGCGCCGGGCAGCACCAGCGTTGCCGCGAAGTTGCCGGGGGGATGCTGCCACGCGCGTCCGCGCCGGCCATGCCCCGCGGTCTGATGCCGCGCCAGGATCCAGAGTGGTCCGCCAAGCTCGGGCGCGCGTCGCCGCGCCTCGGCCATGGTGCTGTCGGTTTCCTCCAGCAGCACCCGGTCGTATCCGTCGGGCCAGGCGCCGCCCGCCCCGACGGTCGTGGGATCAGTGGACAAGGGCCGCTGCCGCTGCCGCTGCCGGACCTTCGATGCCGAAGAGGTTCACCACCCCCAGCAGCATTACCGCCGCCGCGACCATCAGAAGCGCCCATTGCGGTGCGGGCATCGCGCCGTCCAGCGCCTCGCCCTCTTCGCCGAAGTACATGTAGTACACGATCCGCAGGTAGTAGAACGCGCCGATGACCGAGGCGATCACGCCCGCCACCGCCAGCCACGCCATGTTCGCGTCGACCGCGGCGCGCAGCACGTAGAACTTCCCGAAGAAGCCCACCAGCGGCGGCACACCGGCCATCGAGAACAGAAGGATCAGCATCGCCAGCGCCTTCAGCGGCTCGCGTTTCGAGTACATGTTCAGCGCGGTGATGTCGGTGACCACGCGGCCATCGCGCTGCATCGACAGGATGAAGGCGAAGGTGCCGACGTTCATGGTGATGTAGATCGCCATGTAGACCAGCATCGCCTGCACGCCGAACTCTGTGCCCGAGGCAAGGCCGATCAGCGCAAAGCCCATATGGGTGATCGACGAATAGGCCATCAGCCGCTTGATGTCGCGCTGGCCGATCGCGGCCACCGAGCCAAGGAACATCGACGCCACCGCAAGCAGGGCCACGATCTGCCCCCAGTCGCCCGGCGCCGCGCCGAAGGCGTCGTGCATCAGGCGGGCGAACAGCGCCATCGCGGCCATCTTGGGCGCGGTCGCGAAGAAGGCCGTGATCGGGGTCGGCGCGCCCTCGTACACGTCCGGGGTCCACATGTGGAACGGTACCGCCGAGACCTTGAACGCGAGGCCCGAGATCAGGAACACAAGGCCGAACAGCAGGCCCAGCGGCATGTCACCCTCGGACGCGGCCTCGATGATGCCGGCGAACTCGGTGGTGCCCGAGAAGCCATAGGTCAGCGAGGCGCCGTACAGCAGCATGCCCGAGGACAGCGCCCCCAGCACGAAGTACTTCAGGCCCGCCTCGGTCGACTTGACGCTGTCGCGGCGCAGCGAGGCGACGACGTACAGCGCCAGCGACTGCAGCTCCAGCCCCATGTACAGCACGATAAGGTCTCCGGCCGAGACCATGACGCACATGCCGACCACGGCCAGCGCCACCAGCAACGGATACTCGAACCGCAACAGGTCGCGCTTCTGCATGTAGTCCTGGCTCATGACCAGCACGGCGGCGGCGGAGATCAGGATCACGATCTTCGAGAACCGCGCGAAGGCGTCGTCGCGGAACAGGCCGCCGAACGCCTCGTTCGCGCCCTCGCCGTTCAGTCCGATGTACAGCGCGAGGATCAGGAAGATGCCCGCGGTGCCCCAGACCATCATCGGCGCGGTCTTGTCCTTGCCCGTATAGACGGCGAACAGCAGCGCGGCCATGGCGAAGATCGCCAGGATGATCTCGGGCAGAAGGATCGAGAAATCGGCAGAGGTCATGGCTTAGTGCCCCGCTTCTACGTTGGCAGTATTGTCCGCGACGGCGGTCGTGCCGCCATCCCATGCCGCAACCGCGTCGCGGTTGTCGGAAATCAGCGCCTCGACCGAGGGGCCGATGATATCGGTGACAAGGCTGGGATAGACCCCCAGCAGCAGCGTCATCGCCACCAGCGGGGCGAAGATGACCTTCTCGCGCCGGGTCATGTCGGTGATCGAGCGCAGGCTTTCCTTGATCAGGTCGCCCATCACGACGCGGCGGTACAGCCACAGCGCATAGCCCGCCGACAGGATCACCCCGGTACAGGCGACGACCGCGACCCAGGTGTTGGCCTGGAACATGCCCATCAGCGTCAGGAATTCGCCGACGAAACCGCTGGTGCCCGGCAGGCCGACGTTGGCCATGGTGAACAGCATGAAGATCAGCGCATAGGCGGGCATCCGGGTGACAAGGCCGCCGTAAGCGTCGATATCGCGGGTGTGCATCCGGTCATAGATCACACCGACGCACAGGAACAGCGCGCCCGACACGAAGCCGTGGCTGATCATCTGGAAGATCGCGCCGTCGATGCCCTGCTGGTTCGCCGCGAAAATCCCGGCGGTGACATAGCCCATGTGGGCCACCGACGAATAGGCAATCAGCTTCTTCATGTCCTGCTGCGCCAGTGCGACCAGCGAGGTGTAGACGATGGCGATGGCCGACAGCCAAAGCACCAGCGGCGCCAGCAGGTCCGAGGCGACCGGGAACATCGGCAGGCTGAACCGGAGGAAGCCATAGCCGCCCATCTTCAGCAGGATCGCCGCCAGCACGACCGAGCCCGCCGTGGGCGCCTGCACGTGGGCGTCCGGCAGCCAGGTGTGGACCGGCCACATCGGCATCTTCACCGCGAAGCTGGCGAAGAAGGCGACCCACAGCAGCGTCTGCATGCCGCCGACGATCTGGATGCCCAGCAGGCTGAACGTGTCGGACCCGAAATTATGCGCCAGCAGCGTCGGGATGTCGGTTGTGCCCGCATCGACATACATCGCGATCATCGCCACCAGCATCAGCACCGAGCCGAAGAAGGTGTAGAGGAAGAACTTGAACGACGCGTAGATCCGTTCCTTGCCGCCCCAGATGCCGATGATCAGGAACATCGGGATCAGGCCGCCTTCGAAGAACAGGTAGAACAGGATCAGGTCCAGCGCCACGAACACGCCCAGCATCAGCGTTTCCAGCACGAGGAAGGCGATCATGTATTCCTTCACGCGGTGCGTGACGCCCCAGCAGGCGAGGATCGTCAGCGGCATCAGGAAGGTCGTGAGCATCACGAACAGCACCGAGATCCCGTCGACGCCGACCTTGTAGGTCAGGCCAACCAGCCAGGCGTGTTCCTCGACGAACTGAAAGCCGGTGTCCGACGGGTCGAACTGGGCGATCAGGAAGATCGAGATCAGGAAGGTGATCGACGTCGCGATCAGCGCCAGCCACTTGGCGTTCTTCTGCGCCGCTTCATCCTCTCCGCGCAGGAACAGCGCAAGGATCGCCGCTCCGAGGAGCGGGATGAAGGTGATCATGGAAAGAAGGTTGTCCATACCTCAGGCCCCGCTCAGCTCAGCACCATCCAGGTGATGAAGATGACGATCCCCAGCACCATGGTGAAAGCGTATGTAAAGATGTAGCCGGACTGCGCCCGCCCGGCGAGGCGGGTGAAGAACGGCACCACGCCCATCGCCAGCCCGTTCAGTGCACCGTCGATCGTGCCCTGGTCACCGCGTTTCCACAGCAGGCTGCCCAAAGCCTTCGCCGGCCGCACGAAGACGAAATCGTAGATCTCGTCGAAGTACCACTTGTTCAGCAGGAACAGGTACAGCGGGCGCTGGTTCTCGGCCAGCCGCTTCGGCAGCGACGTGTCGCGGATGTAGAACAGCCACGCCACGAACAGGCCGATCAGCATCGCGATGAAGGGCGACACCTTCACCCAGGCGGGCGAGTGGTGCGCGTCGTCCATCACGTGATTGTCCGGCCCCATATAGATCGCGCCAGCGGTCCAGCCGCCCGCGACGGCATGTCCGTCCTCGGCCCCGGTCGCTTCGCCATGGTCTTCGGCGTGATCGGCCGCGACGGCGTCCGCGCCATGATCCTCGCCCTCGCCCTCGGTGGCGGCTTCGGCGTGATCGCCCGCGGCTTCACCCGCGGCCTCGCCGTGACCCTCGACGGTTTCCTCGTGATGTGCCGGAATGCCGAAGAAGCGGTTCACCCGGTCGTGGTCGCCGAAGAACGGGCCGTACCAGACCATCCCCGCGAACACCGCGCCAAGCGCCAGAACGCCCAGAGGGATCAGCATGACCTTCGGGCTTTCATGCGCATGCTCGTGCGTGTGCTTGTCGCCGCGCGGGGTGCCGAAGAAGGTCAGGAAAATCAGCCGCCACGAGTAGAAGCTGGTGAACATGGCCGCGATGACCAGCATCCAGAAGGCATAGGTGCCGACGCCGGTATGCGCGCCGAACGCGCTTTCGATGATCGCGTCCTTCGACAGGAAGCCGGCAAAGCCGATGTGGGTCAGCGGGATGCCGACCCCGGTGATCGCCAGCGTGCCGATCAGCATCGCATAGTAGGTGTACGGGATCTTTTTCCGAAGACCGCCGTAGTTCCGCATGTCCTGCTCGTGGTGCATCGCGTGGATGACCGAGCCGGCGCCAAGGAACAGCATCGCCTTGAAGAAGGCGTGCGTGAACAGGTGGAACATCGCCGCCGAGTAGACACCCACGCCCGCCGCCACGAACATGTAGCCCAGCTGCGAACAGGTCGAATAGGCGATGACGCGCTTGATGTCGTTCTGCACCAGACCCACCGTCGCCGCGAAGAAGGCGGTGGTCGCGCCCAGCACGACGATAAATGCGGTGGCGGCCGGAGCGAATTCGTACAGCGGCGACATCCGGCAGACCAGGAACACGCCGGCGGTCACCATGGTCGCGGCATGGATCAGCGCCGACACCGGGGTCGGGCCTTCCATCGCGTCCGGCAGCCACGTGTGCAACAGCAACTGCGCCGACTTGCCCATCGCGCCGATGAACAGCAGCACGCCCACAAGGTTCGCCGCATTCCACTCGGTCCACAGGAACGACAGGTTGGTCTGCGCCAACTCGGGCGCCATGCCGAAGATGATGTCCATGTCGACGCTGTCGGTCAGGAAGAACAGCGCGAAGATGCCCAGCAGGAAGCCGAAGTCGCCCACGCGGTTGACGATGAAGGCTTTCATCGCCGCGGCGCCGGCGGACGGCTTGCGGAAGTAGAAGCCGATCAGCAGGTAGGACGCGGCGCCCACCCCTTCCCAGCCGAAGAACATCTGGATCAGGTTGTCGGCGGTGACCAGCGACAGCATCGCGAAGGTGAAGAACGATAGGTAGGCGAAGAACCGGGGGCGATAGCTTTCGCCCTCTTTGAAGTTGTCGTCATGCGCCATGTATCCGAAGGAATACAGGTGAACCAGCGCCGAGACCGTGGTGACGACGATCAGCATGATCGCGGTCAGCCGGTCCAGCCGGATCGCCCATTCCGCCGCCAGCGTGCCGCTTTCGATGAAGCGGAAGATCGGGATCTGCCGCATCTCGCCGTCGAAGGACAGGAACACCGCCCACGACAGGATACAGGCAAGAAACAGCAGGAAGGTCGCGGTCCATTGGGCGGCGTATTCGCCGATCAGCCGCCAGCCGAACCCGCAGATGATGGCGCCCAGCAGGGGAGCGAACAGGATGATGGGTTCCATCGCGGATCAGCCTTTCATCACGTTGACGTCTTCGACGTCGATGGTGCCCCGGTTGCGGAAGAAGCAGACCAGGATCGCCAGCCCGATCGCCGCCTCGGCCGCGGCGACCGTCAGCACGAACAGGGTGAACACCTGCCCGACCAGGTCGCCCAGGTAAGACGAGAAGGCGACGAAGTTGATGTTGACCGACAGCAGGATCAGTTCCAGCGACATCAGCAGGATGATCACGTTCTTACGGTTCAGGAAGATGCCGAAGATGCCGATGACGAACAGTGCCGCGGCGACCGCCAGGTAGTGTTCAAGTCCGACCATTGCGTCCCTCAAGTCTCTTTTTCTTTTCCCGCCGCCGCCGGATGGCGGTGACGAACAGCGCCGCCATCCCCAGAAGCGGCAGAAGAGGCGCGAACTGGTTCACCAGCCCGCCCCCGCGTGGATCACCCCGTGTGCGGCCCGGCGCTTCATGACGCCCCCGCGCTGCCCGGGTAGAAGACCTTGCAGCCGCAGCTGAGGTCATAGCGCCGGTTCGACGGCGCCCCGGTGTTGGAAATTCCGATGGCCTTGCCGACGACGGGCACGATGGCCGCGTTGGCCATGCCCGCCGCGCGGCGCTTGATCTCGCCCAGCGGCAGCGGGGTTCCCGCCTTCGCCGCGGCATCCACCGCAGCATAGGTGCCGGCGTATTGCGCGTTCTCCGGCCCCGGCTCTGCCGCGAACTCGATCAGCGCCGAGGGTCCGTAGATCACGGCCTGCCCCGCGTTGCAGTCGATCACCACGCCGCTTTGCGTGGCCGCGCAGGCGAACCCGTCGAAATAGGTCTGCCGCACGAAGCCGCCGCCCAGATCGTCCGCCGGAGAGATCCCCTCGTCCGAGATGCCGTCCTTGAAATAGGTCACACCGCAGTTCGGGCCGTCGAACCGGTCGACGCCTTCCCTGTAGATCGGCTCGCAAGCCTGTGCCGCCGGGGCGGCAAGGGCGAAGGCCAATATGACGGCGTAAAGCTTCAAAGGCCCTGCCCCGGCTTCACGTCGCGCACTTCCATCGCCTTGGCCGGATCGCGGTACATCTGCGCCAGCACGTTCTGCCGCTTGATCCAGGTGCGGTGGCGCAGCGTCAGGACGATGGCCCCGATCATCGCGACCAGCAGGATCAGGCCCGCAAGCTGGAACAGCAGAATATAGCGGTCATAGACCAGCGCGCCGAGGGCGGCGGTGTTGTGCAGCTCGCCCGCGTCGGGGGTGACGGCGCTGCGCAGCCCCATCGCGCCGTCCGCGAAGGTCCAGCTGCCGTAGACAAGGCCCAGCTCCATCAGCAGGACCACCCCGATCAGCAGCGCCAGCGGCATGTATTTCGCCATCTCGGCCTTCAGTTCGGCAAAGTCGACGTCCAGCATCATCACGACGAACAGGAACAGCACCGCGACCGCGCCCACGTAGACGATGATCAGCAGCATCGCCACGAACTCGGCCCCCAGCAGCACGAACAGCCCCGCCGACGACAGGAAGGCGAGGATCAGCCACAGGACCGAGTGCACCGGGTTGCGGCTGACCACGGTCATCAGGCCAGAGGCAAGCACCGCAAGGGCGAATACGTAGAATGCGAAGTCGGCAACCGTCATGCTTGTCCCTCCTGCCCCGAAGTCATGACCTCGCGGGCGAGGTTCATCGCCTTGGTCATCGCGGGGACGCCGCCGAACATGCCGGCCAGCGAGATGGTCTCGGTGATTTCCTGCTCCGTCGCGCCGGCCTCCTGGGCGTGGCGGACGGTCAGCCGGATCTGCGCCTCGGCCTGCGCGCCAAGGATGGTGAGGCCCTGCAGCGTCAGCAGAAGCTTGTTCTTCGCGCTCAGGCCCTCGGGGTTCCACGTCTTGCCCCAGAACGCTTCCATCACGTCCTTGGGCATCACGGGCCACATCTTCTCGATCGCGGCGGGGGTGAAGGATTCCATGATCGGGCCCATCGTCTTGGCCCAGTCCTGCCCCATCTTCATCAGATCGTCGAACGGGTTCTTCGGGGTATCGGTCATGCGCGGCCCTCCCTGACACCTGCCACGGGTCCCGAATTCCTGCTGGGAATTCGCCGGCTGGCGCCGGGATATGTCAGACCGCGGCCGTTCATCTGTACGGTGCGTCCAGTTCCAGGTTCCGTGCGATCTCGGCTTCCCACCGCTCGCCGTTCTCCAGAAGCTTTTCCTTGGTGTAGTACAGCTCTTCCCGCGTCTCGGCGGCGAACTCGAAGTTCGGCCCCTCGACGATGGCGTCCACCGGGCAGGCTTCCTGGCAGAAGCCGCAGTAAATGCACTTGGTCATGTCGATGTCGTAGCGCGTGGTGCGGCGGCTGCCGTCCTCGCGCGGCTCGGCGTCGATGGTGATCGCCTGCGCCGGGCAGATCGCCTCGCACAGTTTGCACGCGATGCAGCGTTCCTCGCCGTTCGGATAGCGGCGCAGAGCATGCTCGCCCCGGAACCGCGGCGACAGCGGGCCCTTCTCGTGCGGGTAGTTGATGGTTTCCTTGGGGGCAAAGAAGTACTTCAGCCCCAGCTTGAAGCCGGCAAAGAAGTCCGACAGCAGGAAATAACGCGAGGCGCGGCCCCAGTCGATCTGGGTCATTTCAACCCTCCGGTCGTTTGGGCGGCGTGCGCCCGAATTCCAGTTTCCACCCGCATCCTCAGCCCCCGATCGCCCAGCGGGCATAGGCGCCGCCGAACCAGCCGAAATGCGCCGCAAAGGACACGAACACCACCCAGCCAAGCGACAGCGGCAGGAACACCTTCCAGCCGATCCGCATCAGCTGGTCATAGCGGTAGCGAGGAGTGATCGCCTTCACCATCGCGAAGATGAAGAAGAAGAACAGCATCTTGCCGACCATCCACAGCGCGCCGTCCGGCAGGCCCGGGATCGGCGACAGCCAGCCGCCGAAGAACAGCAGCGTCGTCAGCGCGCAGATCAGGAAGATCGCGAAGTACTCGCCCGCCATGAACAGCAGGAACGGGGTCGACGAGTATTCCACCTGATAGCCGGCGACGAGTTCCGATTCCGCTTCCGGCAGGTCGAACGGCGGGCGGTTCGTCTCGGCGAGGCCCGAGATGAAGAACAGGAACACCATCGGCAGGTGCGGCAGCCAGAACCAGTTGAACAGGCCGAAGCTTCCGTCCTGCGCGGCGACGATCTCTCCGAAGTTCAGCGACCCGGCCGAGATGACGATGCCGATGATGATCAGGCCCAGCGACACCTCGTAGCTGATCATCTGCGCGGCGGACCGCAGCGAGCCGAGGAACGGGTATTTCGAGTTCGACGCCCAGCCGCCCATGATCACGCCGTACACTTCCAGCGACGAGATCGCGAAGACGTACAGGATGGCGACGTTGATGTCCGACAGGACCCAGCTTGTGTTGAACGGGATCACCGCCCAGGCCGCCATCGGCAGCGCGAAGGACAGGATCGGCGCGATGAAGAACACCGCCCGGTCGGCGCCCGCGGGCACGACGATTTCCTTCAGCACCAGCTTCAGCATGTCGGCGGCGGATTGCAGCAGGCCCCAGGCCCCCACCACGTTGGGACCGCGGCGCATCTGGACAGCCGCCCAGATCTTCCGGTCCGCGTAGAGGATGAAATAGGCCGACAGCAGCAGGAAGATCGCCATCAGCAGGCACTGCGCAAGGATGATGATCGTTATGCCAAGCCCGGTCGAAAAGAAGTCTGCCATATGTCCACTCACACCGTCGGTATGCCGGTTTCCGCGCAGTTCGCCACCGTGACCTCTGCGTCTATGGTACTGAGTCCGCGCGGCAGGTCGGGTGAGACGGTGTAAACCGCATCTCCCTTCCAAACGCCACCCTCTTCGGCGACATTTG
Organism: Psychromarinibacter sp. S121; assembly: GCF_049801035.1. Classification (NCBI taxonomy): domain Bacteria; kingdom Pseudomonadati; phylum Pseudomonadota; class Alphaproteobacteria; order Rhodobacterales; family Paracoccaceae; genus Psychromarinibacter; species Psychromarinibacter sp. S121. Next base: position 705,484 of record NZ_JBNAGE010000001.1, on the reverse strand, counting down.
TGCGGACATGCCGCGCAAAGCCGAAGCCCCGGATCAGTGCGTATTGTGCCGCGGCGCAGTCGGCGTATGCCGTGACATCCTCGCCCGTCCGGGCGCCGCGCATGGCGACCCGGAACTCGACCAGGTCGTCTTCCAGCAGCCGTGTCTGGATGCCGCGGTATTCGGGATTGAACGGCGAGCGGTCGACGGTCTCGGCTTCAAGCCCGGCGCAGGCGGCAAGCCCGCCCAGCCCGATGAGCCCTGCTATGACCTTCGCCGCAACCACCCGTCCGGACCCTATTCCGCCGCCACCGCCGTGGTGGCGCGCGCCTTCGCCCGCGCGCTCAACTCGGCCATCAGGGCCGAGGCCCGCGCAATCGGATTGGTCAGCCAGAAGTCGCGGATCGCCGGGCGGAAGCTGGCGTCGCCAAGCTTGCCCTGCTCGACCGCCTGCCACTCGTTCGCGGGCACCGAACCGACGCTTTTCAGCACCGGCGCGGCCTCGACCATCTTGCGGCGCAGCTGCGCGAGGCTGTCGAAGGGAAGCGTGGCGTCCAGTTCGGCGGACAGCGCCCGCAGGATGGCCCAGTTTTCCTTCGCCTCGCCCGGCGGGAAGCTGGCGCGCAGCGCAAGCTGCGGGCGTCCCTCGGTGTTGACGAACAGCCCCTGCTCTTCGGTATAGGCGGCGCCCGGCAGGATGATGTCGGCCCGGTGCGCACCACGGTCGCCGTGGCTGCCTTGGTAGATCACGAAGGGACCGGCGGCGATTTCGACCTCGTCGGCACCAAGGTTATAGACCACGTCCGCCCCGTCCAGCGCGGCGTCCATGCCACCCTCGGTCACCGCGCCCACGTCCATCGCGCCAACGCGGCCGGCGGCGGTGTGCAGCACCATGAACTTCGACTCGGTCAGCTCGGCCACTTTCATCGCGGCGCCCAGAACGGCGGACCCGTCCGCCTCGGACAGCGCGCCCTGGCCGATGATGACCACGGTGTCCTTGCCCTTGGCGTTCTTGTGGTCCTTCTCGACCAGCGCCTGCAGGTCGGACCGCTGGTTGCCATAGTGAGTGTAGTCATAGGTCAGGTCCGCCGCCTCGCCCACCAGCGCCACGCGGGCGCCGTTCAGCCAAGCCTTGCGGATGCGGGCGTTCAGCACCGGCGCTTCCTCGCGCGGGTTGGTGCCGATCAGCAGGATCGTCGCGGCGGTGTCCACATCCTCGATCCGGGCGGTGCCGACATAACCCGAGCGGTTGCCCGCGGGCAGCTTTGCGCCGTCGGTGCGGCACTCGACGTTGCCGCCCAGCCCTTCCACCAGCGATTTCAGCGCAAAGGCCGCCTCGGCCGGGGCAAGATCGCCCACAAGGCCCGCGACCTTCTTGCCCTTCATCGCGGCGGCGGCCTTCGACAGCGCCTCTCCCCACGTGGCGGGGCGCAGCTTGCCGTTTTCGCGCACATAGGGCTTGTCCAGCCGCTGACGGCGCAGGCCGTCCCAGACGAAACGGGTCTTGTCGCTGATCCACTCTTCGTTGATGCCGTCGTGGTTGCGCGGCAGGAATCGCATCACTTCGCGGCCCTTCGTGTCGACCCGGATGTTCGAGCCAAGCGCGTCCATCACGTCGACGCTTTCGGTCTTGGTCAGTTCCCACGGGCGGGCGGTAAAGGCATAGGGCTTCGACACCAGCGCGCCCACCGGGCACAGGTCGATGATGTTGCCCTGCATGTTGGAATCGAGCGTCTGGTTCAGATAGCTCGTGATCTCGGCATCCTCGCCCCGGCCGGTCTGGCCCATCTGGCTAATGCCCGCGACTTCTGTCGTGAAACGGACGCAGCGGGTGCAGGAGATGCAGCGCGTCATGTGCGTTTCGACCAGCGGGCCGAGGTCCAGATCGTCCACCGCGCGCTTCGGTTCGCGGTAGCGGCTGAAGTCGACGCCGTAGGCCATCGCCTGATCCTGAAGGTCGCATTCGCCGCCCTGGTCGCAGATCGGGCAGTCGAGCGGGTGGTTGATGAGCAGGAACTCCATCACCCCTTCGCGGGCCTTCTTCACCATCGGCGAATTGGTCTTGATGACCGGTGGCTCGCCATCCTTGCCGGGACGCAGATCGCGCACCTGCATCGCACAGGACGCGGCCGGTTTCGGCGGCCCACCCACCACTTCGACAAGGCACATCCGGCAGTTGCCCGCGATCGACAGACGCTCGTGATAGCAGAAACGGGGGATCTCGATCCCCGCCTGCTCGCAAGCCTGGATCAGCGTCATCGCCGGATCGACTTCTATCTCTTTGTCGTCAATGATGATTTTCCGAAGATCGGTCATGGGTGTGGTTCCCTTCGGATCGGCCTGCCGCGGATGCGACTAGCTTATCGGTTGCCGCGAGACACACGGCCCCGCCATTCTGCCATTGGCTATTTCCTCCGGCCCGGTATTGCAAGGCCTTAGCGCCCGTGAACGCCGCAGCGCAGCACCGGATCGGGCCCATTTTCCGCGTCGGATGCCGCCCCATCGGGCTATCCAAAGAAAATTGCCGTTTCGTGAAGGCGAATGGGGATACGGACGTTTCCTCACGCACAGAGATCGGCTGGCGCGCAGACGGGAACGATACCGAATGTCCCGCAAAGTTGATCGCGCAACGCCGAGTCGGCCGCTTAGCGGGATCGCTGCGGCCGGTCGGATTGGGACATCAGGTCAGGAAACCATGGCCGCGCACAAGACCGCGCCGGGCCAAAGCCGCGGCTCAGTTGGCGCGCAGCAGGTAGCCGGTCAGCGTGTTCTTCTCGATCTCGGCCATCCCAAGACGGCAATAGCTGGCCGCATCGCCGGGCGTCACGCCGTTCTTGGCAAGGTAGTTGTCCCGCATCGCTTCAAGCTTGGCCTTCGCCTCGGGGCTTTTGCGCATCTGGGTGATGTCGTCCTGCGAGTACCCGAGCTTCAGCGCATAGCTTTCCAGCTCTTTCGCCCGTACCACGACGCGCAGCATCCGCGCGCTGATCGAGGGGCAGTTGTTGCGGATCTCGTCCCCGACAGCGGCGGCAAAGAACTCGCGCACCACGCGCGGGTCGTCCTCCAGCGGCGGCAGCGCCATCGCGGCGCCCGCGCTGGCCGTGACGAGAACGGCGGCAAGGGTGGTCTTCAGGAACTTCTGCATCGGTATTCTCCGGGCCTGTACGCGTCGCGCCCCGCAGGTCGTTGCCTGCCAGTCCGTTTCGGAGGGGACGGTTGGGCCAATAGGCCGAATATCCCGTCACCGGTCCAGACACGGGCGCGTGACCTGTCATGTTGGGCGGGGCACCGCCGTTTTCCAGCCCCGGACAGCCCCCGAACCATCACGAAACGTTACGCTTTTAACGCGCCGTACACGTTCCGCGCAGGGTCACCGAGTCGTCGGTGATCGGCAACTGGTCAATCGGCGTGTCCGGTCCCACCGTCCACGCGGTCTCGGAACTGCCGAACTTGCGCAGGCAGTAGACCGTGGCGCGATAGCGCCCGGCTTCCAGCGCCGTCTCGGGGTTGGCGCGGAACGGGCGGACGGTGATGGTCAGGTCGCGCCGCGCATCGCCGCTGATGTCGAGCTTGGAGCGATAGGTGACGCCGTTCACCTCTAGCCGGTTGGCCCCGCGCGGGCTTGCGCTGCCGATACCGACGGCGCCGCCGACGTTGCGGGCCACGCCGCAGCCAGCCAGCGCGACAAGGACCGAGCCGATGACAAGGCCGCGCACCACGCGGCGGGCGGCGGGCGATTGAGTCGTCTGGAAGGTCATGCTTACTCCGCCGCGACCGCGCTGACGCGGCCGGTCTTCTTGGCCTTGATGCGGTCCTCGATCTCTTCGCGGAAGTGCCGGATCAGGCCCTGGATCGGCCAGGCCGCCGCGTCGCCCAAAGCGCAGATCGTGTGGCCCTCGACCTGCTTGGTCACGTCGAACAGCATGTCGATCTCTTCGATCTCGGCGTCGCCGGTCACAAGGCGGTCCATCACGCGCATCATCCAGCCGGTGCCTTCCCGGCAGGGCGTGCACTGGCCGCAGCTTTCGTGCTTGAAGAACTTCGACAGCCGCCACACGGCTTTCACCACGTCGGTCGACTGGTCCATCACGATCATGCAACCGGTGCCGAAGCTAGACTTGTTCTCGCGCATCCAGTCGAAGTCGAAGATCGCGTCGTCCAGCGCCTCTTTCGGCAGGACCGGACAGGACGCGCCGCCGGGGATGATGGCCTTGAGGTTGTCCCAGCCGCCGCGAATGCCGCCGCCGTGGGTTTCGATGATCTCGCGCACGGACATCGACATCGATTCCTCGAACACGCAGGGGGTGTTCACATGGCCGGTCAGGCCCATCAGCTTGGTGCCCGCGTTGTTCGGACGTCCGAAGCTGGAAAACCAGTCGGGCCCGCGCCGCAGGATGGTCGGCACGACGGCGATCGATTCCACGTTGTTCACGGTGGTCGGGCAACCGTACAGGCCCGCCCCCGCCGGGAACGGCGGCTTCATGCGGGGCATGCCCTTGCGGCCCTCGAGGCTTTCCAGCAGCGCGGTTTCCTCGCCGCAGATATAAGCCCCCGCGCCGTGGTGCAGGTACAGGTCGAAGTCGAACCCCGACCCCGCCGCGTTGCCACCCAGAAGGCCCGCGTCATAAGCCTCGTCGATGGCGGCCTGCAGCGCCTCGCGCTCGCGGATGTATTCGCCGCGGATGTAGATATAGGCCGCGTTCGCCCCCATCGCGAACGAGGCGATCAGCGCCCCCTCGACCAGCGTATGCGGGTCGTGGCGCATGATCTCGCGGTCCTTGCAGGTCGCGGGCTCGGATTCGTCGGCGTTGATAACCAGATAGGCCGGACGCCCGTCGGTTTCCTTCGGCATGAAGGACCATTTCAAGCCGGTCGGGAAACCGGCGCCGCCGCGACCGCGCAGGCCCGAGGCCTTCACCTGATCGATGATCCAGTCCCGCCCCTTCGCGAGAATGCCCGCGGTGCCGTCCCAGTGGCCGCGCTTCTTCGCGCCGGCCAGCGTGCGGTCGTGCATCCCGTAGAGGTTGGTAAAGATGCGGTCCTTGTCGGCAAGCATGTCCGGTTACCCTTCGTTGTTCCGGCGTTTCCGCCAGATCTGATACGTCACGATGAATGCCCACAAAAAGGCGGCGAGCGCCAGCAGGTCGAACAGCAGCACCGTCCGGGCCGTCAGCCCGAACCGCGCCCCCGCGAACTGCGCCCCCATCCACAGCACGAGCGTCGCGATGATCACCACAGCGACCATCCGCGACTGCTTTGCCAGCGCCTTGTCCTTGCCCGTGGGCTCTGCCATCGCCACTCCTAGTAGACCTCGCCCTTGTCGACCCGCGACGAGAACTCGGTCTCGCCACCGGCGGCGAGGATCTTCGCCTGTTCCACCCAGCCGTCGCGGCTGACGCGGCCACGGAAGCCTTTCAGGTTCTCGTCCATCCACGCGACCTCTGCCGAGCCCCAGCCCGCGATCTGGTCAAAGTGATAGACACCAAGCGAGTGCAGAAGCTCTTCAAGCTTCGGCCCCACGCCCTTGATTTCTTTCAGATTGTCCGCTCCGCCCTCGCGCGGCGCCGTCATCATCTCGGGCTTTGTGCCCTCTCCGTCGGCCACCGGCGCTGCGGCGGTCGGTTCGGACACGACCGGTTCGGGCGCGGTCTCTGCCACGGGCGTCTCGACCGGAGCGTCGGCGGGCTCTTCTACCGGAGCCGCGGCGATGGACTGTTCCGGGGCCGCGCTGACCGGCGTCGGCTCAGGCTCGGGCGCCGCATCGGGTGCGCTGGCGGGTTCCGAAGGCGCGGGCTTGAACGATGCGGGCTCTTCCGCCATCGCGCTCAGACCGAAACCGGCGCCGGTGCTGTCGCTTGCAGGAGCGGTCGAGGCAGCCGGATCGGCATCGGAATGCGCGCCGCCATCCTTCATGTCGCCATAGCCGTAATACAGGATCAGGAAGACCATGACCCCCACGACAAGCCCCATCAGCAGGGCGCCGAAGAAGGCATAGGTCACCAGCAACCACAGCCACAACAGCACAAGCAGTCCCACGACGCCGGAAATCACCAGCATCGCCTCGGTAGAAAGTCCTTTACGTCCGTCAGCCATATCGTCCCTCTCCCATGTCGCGTTACGCGTGCATGGGATCAGTATTTAGCGCGTTTCGAGAATTCTGTCTCTCCCCCGGCGGCAAGCACCTTGGCCTGCTTCACCCACTCGTCGCGGGTCACCCGGCCCTTGAAGCCTTCGAGATTGGCGTCGACCCAGGCGATTTCCTCGGCGGTCCAGCCGGCCACCTGGTCGAAGTGGTAGAAGCCCAGCGAGTGCAGCAGCGACTCGAGCTTGGGGCCCACGCCCTTGATCTTCTTGAGATCGTCGGCCTTACCCTCGCGTGCGGCGTCCAGCGCGGCCGGGCGTTTCGCGTCCTCGGGCTTCACCGATTTCGCGGCCTCGGTCACGGCGTCGGCCTCTGCATCCGTCTCGGCGGGGGCCGCCGACGGTGTCGCCGTTCCGGGCGCTTCGGTGTTCGACACGTTGCCGGTCACGTCGGACTCGGGCTTCGCGGCGCTGTCGTCGCTGGAGATTTCGCGCGCGTCGACGCCGGTTTCGTCGGCGGGCACATCCTCGGACGGGCGCGGATGCGAGGTCGCTTCCTTCTGCGCCTCGATCTCGGCCTCGGTCGTGTCGTTGCGGCGCCACGGCGTCGTCAGCGGCACCTCGGTCCCGTCGATCCGCTTCACGGTGTCGTTCAGGTCCAAAGCCAGCGCGACCGACGCGTTATGCGCCTCGCGGTTCTCGGCATATTCGGTCAGCACGTTCGGGCCGCCCTTCGCCTCGGACGAGAAGCGGCCGTTCTGCGGACCCGGCGTCGGCACCCGGCCGGCGGCGAATTCGTCAAGGATGGTCGCGAAGCTGTCGGCGGTCAGGTCCTCGTAATAGTCCTTGCCGATCTGCGCCATCGGCGCGTTGGAGCAGGCGCCAAGGCACTCGACCTCTTCCCACGAGAACCGGCCATCCGCGGACAGCGCGTGCGGCTGGGCCGCGATCTTGTCACGGCAGACCGCCATCAGGTCCTCGGCCCCGCAGATCATGCAGGACGTCGTGCCGCAAACCTGAATATGCGCAACGCTGCCAACGGGTTGCAGCTGGAACATGAAGTAGAACGTCGCCACCTCAAGCGCCCGGATATAGGCCATGCCCAGCATCTCGGCGACCGCTTCGATCGCGGGGCGGCTCAGCCAGCCCTCCTGCTCTTGCGCGCGCCACAAAAGCGGGATGATCGCCGAGGCCTGACGCCCCTCGGGATACTTGCTGATCTGCCCTTCGGCCCATGCCTTGTTGGCGTCCGTGAAGGCGAAGCTTTCGGGTTGGTCGTGATAGAGACGGCGGAGCATGGTCTGTCCTTATCCGTTGCAGTCCGCGAGGCTGACCGTCATGTCGGCCTCGTCCACAGTGAGTTCGCCGGATTGCACCAGCGACTCGAACACCCCGGCCAGCGCCACGTCGACCGGTGCGCGGGCGGCGGCTTCGTCAGCGACGCCCAGCCCCTCCAGCACCGAGACGAGGATCGCGCTTTGCGCGGCCATCTGGTCCGAGAAATCCATGGCGCAGCCCGCGCCTTCGAAATGGGTGCGCACGAGCGCGGCCAGTTGCGCGTCGGTCACCACGCCGGCGCCGGGCACGGTATGACCCGCAATGTCCGGTGTGCAGTCCTTCAGCCGGACGACGCCGGCCTGCATGTCAGGCTCGATCACGCCGCCCTCGACCATGGAGATCGAGACTTTCTGGATGCGGTCCTGAAGCTGGTCGTGAACGACTTCGGCCTCGTCCACCGACAGGCCGAGCGCTGCGCCGAAATGGGACATGATCCGGCGATCCGTCGCCTCTTCCTCGACCATGCTCAACGCGCAGCCGTTCGAGCGGAACAGATCGGTGAACAGAGACTCGATCCGGTCGTCGGACATTTCCGAGATTTCGGTCCGCAGCGCCTCGATCCGGGCGTCGTCGGCCGCAACCGCCACCTGCCCGGCCAGCAGCGCGGCCAGCAGGATGCCTGCGCCCGCCCGCTTCATGCCGCGTCTCCGGCCAGCGTGCCGATCAGCCCGACTGGCGCCGCGCCCGGGAAGGGGGCGGGGCTGGACATCACGGCAGCGGCCGCAACCGGCGCGTGAAAGCTGTTCGGCAGCACCCCCAGCACAATCACCAGAAGCATCACCGACATCAGCGGTCGACCTCGCCGAACACGATATCCATCGTCCCGATGATCGCCGCCACGTCGGCCAGCTGGTGGCCGCTGGCCACGTAATCCATCGACTGCAGGTGCAGATATCCCGGCGCGCGCAGCTTGGCGCGGTAGGGTTTGTTGGTGCCGTCCGACACGATGTAGACGCCGAACTCGCCCTTGGGCGCTTCGACAGCGGCATAAGCCTCGCCCGGGGGGACGTGGAAACCCTCGGTGTAAAGTTTGAAGTGGTGGATCAGCGCTTCCATCGAGCGCTTCATCTCGCCCCGCTTCGGCGGGGTCAGCTTGCCACGCGCCAGCACGTCGCCCTGCCCGTCCGGCGCGGACAGCTTTTCGATCGCCTGCTTCACGATCTTGACGCTTTCGCGCATCTCCTGCATCCGCACGAGATACCGGTCGTAGCAGTCGCCGTTCTTGCCCACGGGAATGCCGAACTCGAACTCGTCGTAGCATTCGTAGGGCTGGCTGCGGCGCAGGTCCCACGCAAGTCCAGAGCCGCGGACCATCACGCCCGAATAGCCCCAGTCCAGAATGTCCTGTTCCGAGATGATGCCGATGTCGGCGTTGCGCTGCTTGAAGATCCGGTTCTCGGTCAGCAGCCCGTCGATGTCGTCCAGCAGCTTCAGGAACGGATCGCACCATGCGTCGATATCCGCCAGCAGTTGCTCGGGCAGATCCTGATGCACGCCGCCGGGCCGGAAATATGCGGCGTGAAGGCGCGCGCCGCAGGCCCGTTCGTAGAACACCATCAGCTCTTCGCGGGCGGTGAAGCCCCACAGCGGCGGCGTCAGCGCGCCGACATCCATCGCCTGCGTGGTGACGTTCAGCAGGTGGTTCAGGATACGCCCGATTTCAGAGAACAGCACCCGGATCAGGCTGGCGCGGCGCGGCACAACGGTGCCGGTCAGCTTCTCGATGGCAAGGCACCACGCATGTTCCTGGTTCATCGGCGCCACGTAGTCGAGGCGGTCGAGATACGGCAGGTTCTGCAGGTAGGTGCGGCTTTCCATCAGCTTTTCAGTGCCGCGGTGAAGCAGGCCGATATGCGGGTCGGCACGTTCGACGATCTCGCCGTCCAGTTCCAGCACCATGCGAAGAACGCCGTGCGCCGCAGGGTGTTGCGGGCCGAAGTTGATGTTGAAGTTGCGGATCTTCTGCTCGCCCGTAAGGGTGTCGACAGAGCCGTCGTCGTACTTGTGGGGAACGGTGCCGTCCATCATTTTGCGGCCTCCTTCTCGTCACCCGGAAGGATGTAATGGGCGCCTTCCCACGGGGACATGAAATCGAACTGCCGGTATTCCTGCACCAGCTTCACCGGCTCGTAGACCACGCGTTTCTCGGCCTCGTCATAGCGGACCTCGACATAGCCGGTGGTCGGGAAATCCTTGCGCAGCGGGTGCCCGCGGAAGCCGTAGTCGGTCAGGATGCGCCGCAGGTCCGGGTGCCCGGTGAACAGGATGCCATACATGTCGAACACTTCGCGCTCGAACCAGTTGGCGGCCGGGAACACCTCGACGATCGAGGCGGCCTTTTCGTCCTCGCGCACCGCCGCTTTGATGCGGATGCGCTGGTTCTGGTACATCGACAGGAAGTGATAGACGAGATCGAACCGCGCCTCCCGCTCGGGGTAGTCGACGGCGGTCAGGTCGACCAGCGTCGAGAACCGGCAGGTCTGGTCTGTCTTCAGGAACTCGACGAAGCTGACGACCGAGGACAGCGAGACCTCGACATTCAGCTCACCGAAGGCGACGTTCCAGCCCAGCACGCAATCGGGGCGTTTCAGCTCGATATGCTGGCCCAGTTCCTTCAACGCTTCCGACATGGCTTACCTCGCGATGGTCCCGGTGCGGCGGATCTTGCGCTGCAGCGCCATCAGGCCGTACAGCAGCGCCTCGGCCGTCGGCGGGCAGCCGGGCACGTAGACGTCCACCGGCACGATCCGGTCGCAGCCGCGCACCACCGAGTAACTGTAGTGATAATAGCCCCCGCCGTTCGCGCAGGAGCCCATGGAGATCACATAGCGCGGCTCGGGCATCTGGTCGTAAACCTTGCGCAGCGCCGGCGCCATCTTGTTGGTCAGCGTGCCCGCGACGATCATCAGGTCCGACTGACGTGGCGAAGCGCGGGGCGCGATGCCGAAGCGTTCGATGTCGTAGCGCGGCATCGACGTCTGCATCATTTCGACGGCGCAGCAGGCAAGGCCGAAGGTCATCCAGTGCAGCGAGCCGGTGCGCGCCCAGTTGATGATATCCTCGGTCGAGGTCAGCAGAAAGCCCTTGTCCTGCAGCTCGCGGTTCAGCGCCTGCGTCGCAACCTCGCGGTCGCCGCCGGCGTCGTTCAGCGCGGTGCTCACTCCCATTCCAGGGCTCCTTTCTTCCACTCGTAAGCGAAGCCCACCGTCAGCACGCCAAGGAAGACCATCATCGACCAGAACGCGGTGTCGGACATCCCGTTGAACGAGACCGCCCACGGGAACAGGAACGCCACTTCGAGGTCGAAGATGATGAACAGGATCGAGACGAGGTAGAACCGCACGTCGAACTTCATCCGCGCGTCGTCGAAGGCGTTGAAGCCGCATTCGTAGGCCGACACCTTTTCCGGGTCCGGGTTCCGCACCGCCAGCAACGCGGCGGCAAGGATCAGGATCAGCCCCAGCCCGACGGCCACGGCGATGAAAAGGAGGATCGGAAGGTACTCGGTAGCGAGAGATTGCACGTACTGGCTCCTTCACATGGCGGGCAAGTGCACTTGCAGCACAGCCATAAACCCGCCCCCCCGAAGGGTCAACCGACAGCCGGTTAACCCTCGCGTGAGACACGGGGATTCTGTTCATCCCTCCCTAGCCTGCGCCGCCGGGGGTTTCCAAGGGCTTAAGCGCCGCATGTGCCGATCTTCCCGGCCAGGGGCCGACCTCCCCGCGACCGGTGCCGCTAGGCCTCCCACGGCTCGTAGAATTCGCGGTCATACAGCAGCGTGACCCCGTCGGGCGGCAGCGCCGCCTGAAAGGCCGGGCGTTCGGTGATCCGCTGATACCAGCGGGTCAATTCGGGGTAGGCGTCGGTGCGGGCGAAATGGCGGCCCATGTAGACTGCCTGCCCTACCCCGATGTCGGCAGCCGAGAACCCGCCGGTCAGCAGGTGGTCGCGGTTCTCGACCGGCGTCGACAGCCGGCCCTCGATCGCCTCATAGCATTTCTCAAGACGCATCTTTTCCAGCTTCATCACCACCGGCGACCGCATCGAGTCGTCGTACAGCGCGACATGCTGCTGGGTCAGCGCGGCGGTGTGCTGGCTGACCGTCTCGGCAAAGTGCAGCCATGTCAGGAATTCGGCGCGGTCCAGCGCGCCCGGCGGGCGGCCAAGCCCCGCGTCCGGGAAGCGCTCGCACAGGTATTCTGCGATGGCGCCGCTTTCAAACATCACGTCGCCGTCGATCTCCAGCGCCGGAACGCGCCCGGCGGGGTTCAGGGTGCGGTACTCGGGCGAGCGCAGGGTGCGGTCGAACGGGTAGACCACCAGTTCGAAATCCACGCCCAGTTCGTTCAGCAGCCAAAGGCTCCGCATCGAGCGGGTCTGGTGACAGTGGTGCAGCCGGATCATCCGTGCTCTCCTTCGGGATCATTCAGGGCGGCCCGCTAAGGGCCGGCCCCCGACAAGACTGTGGCGGATCGCGCCAGGGACAAGGGCCAGGGACCCGTCAGCCGCGCCGCCACCCGCCGCCCAACAGCGCCTCGGCCTCGTCGACCATGGCTCCGACAACGGTCGCGGCGGGGCGCACCTCGTCGATCAGGCCGGTGGCCTCGCCCACGAAGGTATTGGCGACGGTGACGTCTCCGGCCTCCCAAGCGGCGGTCCACTGAGGTGCGATGGTGTCGGCGGCGGCGATCAGGCCCTCGCGATCGTCGTGCCAGCGTTCGGTGAACGGGTTCTTCAGCACCCGGCAGCTATAGCGGTCGGGCCAGTCCAGCCGCCGCGCCACATCCATCACGGTGGTGCGGATCGTTTCATCGCCGGTCGCGCCGACGGCGGCTTTCAGCATCTCGGGATGCACAAGCGCCTCGCGCGTGGCCCACAGGCGCGAGCCCACGACCACACCCTCGGCACCCAGCATCAGCGCGGCGGCCAGACCGCGCCCGTCGGCGATCCCTCCGGCGGCAAGCAGCAGGATGCCCGGCGCGTTCTGCGCAAGCCAGTCGGCGATCTCGGGCACCAGCGTCATCGTCGCCCGCTTCTCGCCATGGCCGCCCGCCTCGGCCCCCTGGGCGACGATCACGTCCGCCCCGGCCTCGGCCGCGCGTTTCGCGTCGCGCAGCGTCTGAACCTGCACGATCAGCGGCACCCCGGCGGCATGGATCCTGCCCGCGAAGGGCATCGGATCTCCGAAGCTCAGGAACACGGCCGCCGGTCGCCGGTCCAGCACCCGGTCCAGCAGGTCCGGCGTCACCTTCAGCGCCTCTGCCAGCGACCACGTGATAAAGCCGCAGCCCACCCGCGCGTTCCCCGCCTTCGCGAACTGGTCTTCGATCCAGTCCGCGTCACAGTAGGACCCGCCGATCAGCCCAAGCCCGCCGGCCCCGGTCACCGCCGCCGCCAGCCTGCCGCCCGAAACCTTCGCCATCGGCGCAAGGACGATGGGCACCTCGATGTCGAAACGTTCGGTCAGCCGGGTCGAGATCACTGGCACCATCCTCCGCTTCCGACCGGACGCACGATCCCGGCCTCCAGCATCGCAGGCGCCACGTCCGCGCCGTCCACCAGAACCCGGACCCGTCCGGCAGGCACCGCCGACGCTGCCGGAGCGGGCGGCGTGTCCTCGGCGGTTTCGGTCGCCTCCGGGTCCGTCTCGCCGGTCGCGGCCTCGGCTTCTGGCACGTCCTCGCCGTCAGGCTCCGGCGCGGGCGCCACATCCGCCTGCGGCGCGACGACGCCCGGCCCCTGCAACTGCACCACGTCCGCGGCAAACAGCAACTTGCGCAATTCGAGACCCGCGACGAAGGCCGACTTGAACTCGGCCCAGCATCCCGGCCCGGTCAGCGAGGGCGCGTCATAGCCCGCGACCGTCATCGGCAGGTCGGCGCCGTCCGGGCAATGTGTGGTCAGCCGCCCCCCGTCCACCACGACGCGCACCGCGCAGCCGCCGTCGGGCGCCTTGGCCAGACCGTTGGCGAAATCCGCGCCCGGCCCCGCCAGACCGACGATCACCGCGATGGCGATGACGAAGCGCAGCACCCGCCCGGTGATCGACCGCCGCCGCGGTGGCCGCCTGTCCCGTCCGCCACCGCCTCCGCCCGAGGATGGCGCGGGCGTCTCGCGGTAATTGGGCCGCCAGTCCTTGTACCGGCTGTGTTCCCAGTTCTTGCTTCCCGAACCCGAAGGCCCCTTGCCGCCGCTCATCCTGTCCCCCCACGGATCGCTCTCGTCGGGCAGCCTCTACCTCCCGAGGCGCAAGCGCAAGGCGGGATACGCGCGGGGGTAGATCACCCCCACCCCACCGCACTACCCGGACATCAGGCCGGGGCCGGTTCCGGCGGGGGCAGCATCCGGCGCGCCATCAGCCAGCGCTGGCGGTAGGCATAGCGCGCCGCCCGCGCCACGTCGGCCTGAAACGACGCGTTGACCGTCGCCGCCACCACGCCGCCGACGATGGGCACGATCTGCCCCGCCTTGCGTGCCGCCAGCGACAGGCCAAGCTGCCGGGCGATACGCTCGACCAGCTTGTCGGTCACCCATTTCCCGCCCTTCTCCAGCAGGATCTTCGCCTCGGGCGACGACAGTTCGCGCGCCAGGGCGTTCAGCCCGTCCACCGCCTGCTCGCGGTTGTCGCTGGCCATCGAGGTCGCGACCTCCAGCACCATCAGCCGGAACGCCCGCTCGCCCTCGTCATCGCCGTGGAAGCCATAGGCGGCACCGGTCGCCCGCACGCAGCGCGCCGACAAGGCCACCGTAGCGGGCACGTCCACCGCCAGCCCGGCCGCGCCGAACCAGCCCGCGACCCCGCCGGTCGCGGCGTTGCTGCCCTGCGCCCAGGACTGCACCCGCAGCGCCGCGCGGTCGCAGGCAAGGATGTCGTCCGTGTCGTGCCGCGTCAGTTCGCGCGGCAGCGTCAGCCCCGCCGCGCGATCGGCCTGCCGCAAGGCCTGCCGCACGACGCCAGAGGGGATCATCCGCCCGATCACCCCGCTGACCGGCGCCGTCAGGCGCTCTGCCCCGCGCCCCAGCCGGGTCGCGCGGCGCTTCTCGAAATCGCGCTGATCGCGGATCGCCTTCAACACGGCCTCCGGCACACCTTCGGGACCTGCCGGCGGTTTCTTCTGATCCGTCATGCCGTCACCCTCCGCGCGCCGCTCACATCCGGTTCTCCATCGCCTCGAGAAACAGCGCCTGCTGCCCCGTCACCTGCATCGCGCAACTGACGAAAGCCGGCCCGCCGCCCGTCCCCGAGCCCCACTGGCTGCGCTCGTACATGCAGCGCGCATCGCGGAAAGGGATCCACGCCCGCTGCATCTCGCGCAGCGCATCGGCGCGGCTGGGCTCGGACGCGCCAAGCTCGCGCATCTCCGCATCGGTCGCGTTCTCGCTCTCCATCAGCGCGCCGTAGGCGGCGTTCAGGCGGGCGTCCCAGTAATCGCGCTCGTAGCTCAGACAGGTGGCGGTGCCTACGGTGGTCCATCCATCGGACGTCGCCTCCATGCAGGCCTTGGCAGAAGCGCCGATGCAGGCCTCGCGCCCGGCAGGGTCCTCCGCCGCCGCAAGACAGACCTCGGTCTGCGCGGTGTCGAACACGATCTCCTGCGCCGCCGCCCCGGATGCGACGCACCCGGCGATCCCCGCCGCCACGATCAGCACTCTCGTCATCGACACCTCCATGTTGCTGCCCTTCAGATGGCCATCAACTCGCGTCCGATCAACATGCGGCGGATTTCACTGGTCCCGGCGCCGATCTCCATCAGCTTGGCGTCCCGGAAGATCCGCGCCACCGGGCTGTCGTTCAGGAACCCCGCGCCACCCATCGCCTGCACCGCCTGATGCGCCTGCTTCATCGACTCTTCCGAGGCATACAGCACGCAGGCCGCCGCGTCCTGACGCGTCACCTCGCCCCGGTCGCAGGCCTTCGCCACCTCGTAGACATAGGCCCGGGCCGAGTTCATCGCGGTGTACATGTCGGCGATCTTCCCCTGCATCAGCTGGAAGTTCCCGATCGGCTGGCCAAATTGCTTGCGCTCGCGCATGTAGGGCATCACCTCGTCCAGACAGGCCGCCATGATGCCGGTGCCGATCCCCGACAGGACCACACGCTCGTAATCCAGCCCGGACATCAGCACCCGGACCCCGCGGCCCTCCTCGCCCAGCACGTTCTCGAAGGGCACCTCGCAGTCCTCGAACACTAGTTCGGCGGTGTTCGACCCGCGCATGCCCAGCTTGTCGAAATGCGGGCTGGTCGAGAACCCGGCCATCCCCTTCTCGATCAGGAAGGCGGTGATCCCCTTCGACCCCGCCTCGGGATCGGTCTTGGCATAGACGACCAGCAGATCGGCATCCGGCCCGTTGGTGATCCAGTATTTCGTGCCGTTCAGCCGGTAATGATCGTTGCGCTTCTCGGCGCGCAGCTTCATCGATACCACGTCCGACCCGGCGCCCGCCTCGGACATCGCCAGCGCGCCCACCTTCTCGCCTGACACGAGCCCGGGCAGACAGGCCTCCTTCTGCGCCTGCGTCCCGTTCAGACGGATCTGGTTCACGCACAGGTTGGAATGCGCGCCGTAGGACAGCGACACCGAGGCCGAGGCGCGGGCGATCTCCTCGACCGCGATCACATGGGCAAGGTACCCCATCCCCGAGCCGCCGAATTCCTCTTCCACCGTGATGCCCAACAGGCCCAGTTCGCCCATCTCGCGCCACAACTCGGCAGGAAAGGCGTTGTCCGCATCCACCTTCGCGGCGATCGGCTTCACCCGCTCCTGCGCCCAGCGATGAACCATCTCGCGCAGCGCGTTCACTTCCTCGCCAAGGTCGAAGCGCATCGATCCGTCGAACATGGCCATTCCTCCCCGAAGCCTGTCTCGCCCGCACTGCACCACGCGGCGCAGCGGCTGTCCACCACCCAGACACACCGCGCCGGCAACGTCACGACGGCGCCGTGCTTCTTCTCTTTCCAAATACCTCGGGGGAGTCGCGCAGCGACGGGGGCGGAGCCCCCATCGCACGTATGATTGGCGCACCTTTGGTGCGACGTGTGATTGGCGCACCTTTGGTGCGACATGCGATAGGCGCACCTTTGGTGCGACGGGGCAGATCCCCCGCCAACACCCGGAACAAGCGAAAAGGCCCGGGCACATGCCCGGACCTTCCCGTCGTTCCTGCGGATCGCTGCCTTAGAAGTCGGCGATGTACACGATCTCGCGGCTGTCCGGCTGCACCAGCACGTAACGGCCGTTCAGGTTGATGTACTCGTACTCCGCATCCGGCACCTGGTAGGCGGTGACTTCGACCGGCACGGTCGCGCCTTTCACGACTTCACCGTTCACGAACACCGGCTCGACCGGGTTCTGCTGGATGTAGGTCACGGTCTTTTCTTCCGGCGACAGCGTCACGCCGGTCGCAGCGCCGATGATCGCACCGCCGACGATGGCGGCGGGGCCGCCGATGGCCAGGGCGCCAACCGCCGCGCCCATCGAACCCAGCGCCAGCGCGCCTTCTTCATGCGCGGTTTCGTCGTAGGTCACGACCTTCGTCTCGGTGGCTTCCATGTTCGGGTAAACCGCGACGTATTCGCCTTCCAGTTGCGTGGCAAGGTAGTCGCCATAGGCCCAGCCCTGTTCACCGTTGTAGTCGACCTCGCACCAGTTGCTCTGTTCGAGGCAGCCCAGAACGGTGACATCGGCTTCGGCGTCGATCACGTTGTTGATCGCGTAGTTGGGGCCGGGGCCCGCGCGCAGGTTCAGATCGGTGGCGGCGGTCGCCATGGTCTGCGCCGAGGCGCCGGTGGCAATCAGCATCGCGGTGGCGGAAACGCCGAGAATGGCCTTGCTGAACATCAGTCTTCTCCTTCGTTTTTCACTTCACTGCTGCCCGTCTTGCGAGTGTCTCGGATCGGGCCTCAGGGGGCGAACGTCTTGTCCGCCCGGCTGCCCCCTCAACACGGGGGCCGCGGAAAAGGTTTCGAGAGAGTTCAGTTAACCCATGGGAAACTCGGCAAAATCTTGCCAGTCCCGGTTAGCTGGCGGCTGCAGCCGCCTGATGCTGGCGGGTGACTTCCTGCCTTATTATACGGGCGATCAGCGCACAATCTTCGGTTGAAAACGTCAACGGAATCCGCATGTCCATCAAACCCGCCAAAACACGGTCGGTGCGCGGCAGATCCGGCGTTTCGGCATAGCGCCAGCTGTCGTAGCGCGAGGTGAAGGCGACCGGTTCCGCCGCGCCGAACCATTTCAGTTCCACCCCCCGCGCGGCGCAGCGCTTCACCACCGCCTGCACGTCGGCGGCGGCCCAGTCCTCCAGCAGGAACTGGATCGACGAGCCCACCGGCGTCTCTTTCGCGGGACGCTCGATCACCGTCAGCCCGGTCGTGCCGCGCAGGCCGTCCTCGATCGCCCGGTAGC
The DNA here is from genome assembly GCF_049801035.1 of Psychromarinibacter sp. S121. NCBI lineage: Bacteria > Pseudomonadati > Pseudomonadota > Alphaproteobacteria > Rhodobacterales > Paracoccaceae > Psychromarinibacter > Psychromarinibacter sp. S121. Next base: position 687,677 of record NZ_JBNAGE010000001.1, on the reverse strand, counting down.
GTTCGTTCCAGCGCGCGCACTGGTCGGCAAGGCGCGGCAGCTGCGACCGCAGGATCGCGGCGCGCAGGTTGTCCATCCGGCCCGACATATTGGGCGTCTCGTAACGCGCCTCGGCAAAGGCCTCGGGCCCCGGCGCGGCAAGGTGGCGCCCATACAGCATGTAGGACCCCGACAGCATGACCGCGCGGGCCATCACGTCGGCGTCGTCGGTGATCAGGAAGCCACCTTCGCCCGAGTTCATGTGCTTGTAGGTCTGGGTCGAGTAACAGGCCGCCTTGCCGTGGCGGCCCGACGGCACGCCGTCCCACGCCGCGCCCATGGTGTGAGCGCAGTCCTCGACCACGGTGACGCCCGCGCCATCGCAGATCGCCATCAGCGCATCCATGTCGCAGATATGCCCCCGCATGTGGCTCAGCAGCAGGAACCGCGCGCCGCTGTCGGCGATCTTCGCCTGCAGGTCGTCGAGGTCCAGCACCAGCCCTTCTGTCACTTCCACGAAGACGGGCACCGCGCCGACATTGGCGATGGCGCCCGGGACTGGGGCCAGCGTGAAGGCGTTGGACAGGACCTTGTCGCCCGGCTTCACGCCCACCGCCCGCAGCGCGCAGGCCATGGCATAGCCCCCCGAGGTGACCGCAAGACAGTAGCTCGCGCCGGTGAACGTCGCGAAGTCCTGTTCCAGCAGCGCCGCCTCGCCCTTCTCGTCGCCGGCAAGGTTGTAGCGGTGCAGCCGTCCGTGGCGCATGACCTCGACTGCGGCGGCGATGCCCTCTTCGGGGATCGGTTCCTGCTGGGTGAAGCTTCCGGTGAATCTTTCGTCCATGGGGCGCACATTGCTGCGCCGCCCCGGCGGCGTCAATCGGGGCGCGACGCGCCAGCCTCAGACAGCGCTATGCGCCGAGTGCATGAAGACCGCGACGAAAAACACGACCGAGGCGGCCACGACGAAAACGTGCCAGATCGTGTTGTGAAAGCGCAGCCGCTCCCACATGAGGAAGAAGGTGCCCAGCGAGTACAGGACGCCGCCCACCACCATCAGCACGATGATCGACCACGGCAGTTCCGCGATCAGGTCCTGCCCGCCGACCACCACCGCCCAGCCCATCGCAAGGCAGATGCCGATGCCCAGCAAAGCCGGCCGCCGCGGCAGCACGAAGTTGCAGACCGAGGCCACCACCGCCACCGCCCAGATCGTCGCCAGCAGCCCCCGCCCGGCCCCCGCCATCAGCGAGAACGGCGTGTAGGTGCCCGCGATCTTCATGTAGATCGCCGATTGGTCCAGCTTCAGCAGCAGGCGTTTCAGGTCGGGGCGCGGGATATGGTTGTACGCAAGCGACGCGCCCAGCATGACGATCAGCGTGGCGCCGTACAGCGACACGCCCACCACCCCCGGCGCCGCCCCGTGCCAGACGGCGGTCAGGGTGATCAGCACCGGAACAGCGCCCATCGCCAGCACCAGCGCCGCGATATGCACCACCGCATCGCTGATCAGTTCGGGGCGCGAGTAGACCGGGCAGTCATCGGCCATCGGGCGGCCCGCGGTGTCAGGGACTCGGGTCATGGGTCAAGCCTATACCCCGTCTTGGTATATGCGAAGTAACGATCCTGCCGACACAGTGTTCGCGCCGCGGCGTCACACGCCGTTGCCTCCTCTTGACGCAGGGGACAGCGGGCCCTTACGTGACCCTCACATCCTTGCGAGGAATTGTAGATGTTGGAGCTTGTCACGAACCACTGATCTCTGCCGGCGGCGCCGGAGGGATCAAGGACACGGGGGCGCGGCCGCAGGTCGCCGGCGCCCCGTCTCTGCATGGTTCACGCACAGGCCAAAAAATGAACATCTCGAAGATCGAACAGCGCGTGCTGCACGTGCTGGCTCAGGGCGGTTTGATCCGCTACGAACGCGCCTCCAACGGTCGCCTGACCGAAGTCGACTGCTTCACGCATGATGGCTCGGTTCTGGCGGATTGCACGCTGGACATCGTCAGGAAACTGAAGCGCAAGCGGCTGATCGAGTCGCGCAACTCCGGCCCTTACCGGATCTCGGACACGGGCCGCCGTTCGGTGCGCGCCCAAACCGACAACCGCACCGGATGACCGGGCGCGGAAGACACAGGAATGCCCCGCCGCGCGCGGGGCATTTCGCCACTCAGGGCGGCGGGCTCGGTTAGGGAAGTTCGCAGCGCCACGATCCAACGACAGACCGTGGCCACGGACCGCGGCCTAGTGCGCGTCCTTCGCATCGTCCGCAAGGACATAGCGCTTGTCGCAATAGCCGCATTCGACCCAGCCCTTGTCCGGCGAGATCATCAGCCACACGCGGGGATGGCCCAGCGCGCCCTCGCCGCCGTCGCAGGCGACGCGGGTGGTATGGACGATTTCCGTTTCAGGCGCTTCGATGGTCATGGCACTAGCTCGTTCATCTGGCGGGTCCGTCGCCGGGATACTAGCGATTGCGGGCGCTTGGGCAAGCGCGTTCACGCAGGATTGGTTGATCCGTCGCGGGCTGCCGCGCGGTCAAACGCGTGGCGAAGCCGCTGCAACGGCCCGCTACCGGCCCGCCGCCTCGACCGCGCGCGCCTTGCGGATGATCGCCCTGTCGGTGCGGCCCTTGACCAGCCAACTCAGCGAAAACGCCCAGACTCCCACCGCCTCGAACCAGAACACCAGTTGATGTTCGATGACGAAGGCGGACTGCGCCGGCGTGCCGATCTTGCGGAACGTGGCCGCGACGATGGTCGCCACCGTGGCCGCGAGGATCAGCCAAGCGCAGGCGACATAGATCGCCCGCCGCCCCGGCTTGGCGGTGCGGGCGAACTTGAAATAGCATAGGTAGGCCATGCTGAGCAGGAAGATCAGCGCCGCAAGGTGGTGGGCCATATCGCAGATGAAGACGCCGAACAGGTGCTGGCTTAGCGCCTGCGGCTCCAGCGAGGTGTTCAGCGTGCCCCGGTTCGGGATGAAGGCCGCCGCAAGGGCGGCGACGCCCGCCAGCGTGGTGACGAGGTCGTCCGAGAACCGCTCGTCATCGTCGCGGCGAAATCCGGTGTAGCAGATCAGGAAGACCCCGATCGCGGTCAGGATTCCGACGAACACATCTCGGCTCAGCGTGTGGTAATAATCGCTGATCGACGGCTCGGCCCCGTCGAAGGCGATCCCGATGACCAGAAGCATCAGGGGCAGCAGGAAGCCAAGAACGCCAAGCGCCCGCCTCACCCGGTAAAAGTTGTCGACGATTTCCTCGCGCGCGTTGACGTATTCCATCAGCAGCCCCCCAGCGGCGCCCCCACGCGCCTGTCCCCAATTGGGTAATAGCTAACGCGTCTCCGCCAAAGCGATCAACAACTTGCGATGCAGTTCTCTCCTGCCGACACGCCGCGGCCCGTAGGATGGGGTTCCACCCCATCCCCCACGCGGCACTGGCGGACGGGCTTATGCCTTTTCCAGCATCCGCCCCAGCACGCGGCCCGCGAGGATATGGACGTGCAGGTGCGGCACTTCCTGCACCCCGTCCTTCCCGGCGTTGGAAATCAGCCGCCAGCCATCCGCCTCGACCCCGAGGTCGGCGCAGATCTTTCCGACGGTGCGGACATAGTCGACAATCTCGGCATCCGACGCCTCTTGCGCGAAGTGGTCGAAGGTCACGTAAGGCCCCTTCGGGATCACCAGCACATGCGTCGGGGCTTGCGGCGCGATGTCGTGAAACGCAAGGCAATGCTCGGTTTCCATCACGGTGTTGTTCGGGATCTCGCCCCGCAGGATCTTCGCAAAGATGTTCTGGTCGTCGTACTGGTAGCCCATAGGTCCCTCAATCCACGAAGAGATAGCCGGTTTCCGCGATCTCGCGCGCCCTGTTCTCGGGGATATCGAGGAACCGCGCAAGGGCAAGGAGGTTGTCGTCCGGCGAGCCGCTTTCGCGCAGACGGTAGACATGCTCGAACCCGGCGTCGCGGATCTGGTCGCTTTCATAGACGAAATCCGCCCGGATCGTCGGCAAAAGCGCCTCCAGCGTGTCGGGCGGCGTGCGATCCCCGGCAAGGCCCACGCGCTTGGCATGGCCCACAAGGTATTCGTCCGAAAAGTCGCACTGGACCTCCAGCATCTTGGTGCCGGAGCGGTCCGAGTAGAAATCCCGCATCAGGTCGATGGCGCCGGGGTCAAGGCACATCACCAGCCGGTCGCTGTCGTGATAGTCGAACAGCATCCGCATCAGCGACCGCCGGTGCCGCGTGCGCTTTTCCACCGTCGACTGGATGCCACCAAGGTCGGGCAACGGGCAGCTGTCCTCGTTGAACAGATACTCGACGCAGGGAATGCCGGTGACGATGCGGATGCGGTCGAGGATGCGCTTTGCGACGTGCCACTTCTTGCACACCACGATCATCAGCTCCCGCTCGCGGCCCAGCGTCGACTCGGTCTCCCAGAAGCGCGGGCTGAACCGCCGCCCCACCCGGCCCCGCCCGACGACGAAGCTGAACAGGCTGCGCCCCTCGTTCGAGATCTGGAACGTCGCCTCGTCGTTGGCGTAAAGCTGGCCCAGCCGGTCCTTCAGTTCCAGCGCGCCGGGGCTGATCTTGCGCGCGAACAGATAGTCCTGCGACAGCAACAGGTCGTAGTGGTCGTTGTAGAAGGTCACCGGCATCCCGTAGTCGGTGAACATCAGGAAGGTCAGCGTGCGCCGCCGGATCTCGGTCTCGGGGACGAGGTGCGGCACAAGGGTCTGGAAGAACGTCTCGTCCGGAATCCATGTCGTGCGGAAGAACCGCACCACGTCGGGGCGGGTCTTCACGAAATCGAGGATCCATTCGATGGTGCGCCGCCGGAGGCACCACCATTGCGAGCCGATCATGATTTGCATGTCGCCCGGCACCTGCCGGGACAGGCGCAGCTTCTTCTGAACCTTGTGGCTGGCATAGAACAGAAGCTTGTTCTTCCGCTCGTTGAACCAGTGCCGGTAATGCAGCCGGTCCCCCTTCATCCCGGTCTTGATCCAGTCGCTTTCGAAGAAGTCGAAGCTTTCGATGTAATCCACGTCCTCGGCATCGAGGAAGGCGTGGGCGTAGGCCGCCGACTTGATCGACATGCAGTCGCCCGACAGCATGTAGAAATGCGTGGCGCGGGGGAATTTCTCGACCGCCGCCATCACGGCCTGCAGCGTCGCCTCGACAAGGCTCCATTCGCCCCAGCCGCATTTGACGCGCCGTTTGGCGAATACGACCGACGGATTGTCCTTCAGCGCCGCGTGAATCGTGTCGAAATGCTGCTGCGAAGCGCGGCCGTCGAAGTGAATCGAGATATAGTCGCCGCGTGCGGTCAGCCGCTCCGCCTGTGCGATCACCGACTCGGGGTCCTTGTGACACAGAAGGATGAACGCGATTTTTGCCATTTTGGAAACGGTCTGCCTGCTGCCCGCCTGTTGCTAGCCTTCATATCGTGAAGACCCATTGAAAAGACAGCCCGGGTTTGCTCTTTTCTAACGCGATATGGCCAGGGTGGGCAGGGGACGATCCACCCGGCAGCAGGAGGCGGAAAATATGGGGTTTCCAGGGACCTGGATGACCGAAAGCGAAAGCATGGTCTATCGGGTCGTACCCAAATGTGCCTGCTCGACCATCGGGCAGATCATGTTTTACTCGGACCACGGTCGGTTCTTCGACGGCGACATTCATGACTCGACCGAAGGACTGCACAAGTGGGCGCAGGACGGCAGCCAGCAGAAGATCGAGGCGAACGTGCTGAACCACGCAAGCTATTCGTTCACCTGCGTGCGGAACCCCTATACCCGGATCCTGTCGTCCTTTTTCGACAAGATCTGCGGCATCCAGCGCAACGGCCGCCGCTATCGCGGCAACCTCGTGCCGCTGTTGGTGCAGAAATACGGGATCGAGGTCGGCGGCGACGACGGCAAGCAGGAGTTCGACCAGATCAAGAGCTTCCGGCGGTTCCTGCTGTTCGCCCGCGACACCATCCGCTGGCGTCGCCCGATGGACCCGGACATCCACTGGTCCGCGATGTCGGGCCACGTCTCGACCTTCATCGTGAACGGCGGCACCTACGACAACATCTTCTTCACCGAGAAGTTCAACGAAGGGATGCAATCGGTGCTCGACGCGGTCGAGGTGGCGCATCCCGTCGACCTGAAGACCATTCCCCGCTTCAACGAATCCGAAGGCCACGGACCGAAGCGCGCGCACCCGGTCGAGGATTACTTCGACGACCTGTCGATGCACCTTGTCTACGAGATCTACAAACGCGATTTCGAGGTGTTCAAGTACGACTTCGAGGACCCGTCGAACAAGATGCCGGTGGGCGAGATCGACCTCGACGAGGTTCACAAAAAGCTGGGAGACTAGCGCCGGTGGGGCGGGCAGGTCTTGCCTGGCAGGCGCGCGCAGCGCGGGGATCGGGGCGCGTGGTGCGCGGGGGTCAGTCGGTCAGATAACCCTTGTCGCGGAAGAATTCGACAAGTGCGGCGCGCACCGCCTGGGGGCGGCTCAGGCCGGCATCCGGGTGGTCCCGGGTGTACTGTGTCAAAGCCTCAAGTATTGGCGCCGGAAGGCGCACCGTAACCGGAAGTTCCCTGTCGCTGGGCATCAAGTTCCTTTCCTGAGACCGTGAACCCTCGCCGACGCGGCGAAGACGCGGTCGCTCTCAAATTTGCCGTGAGATATAACGAGTGAACCACTTAGGAACAGCCATATTTTAACCTATAGTTAATCAAATGACTGGCAACTCGCCCAAAGATCAAGAGGTTGCAGCGGTCCAATAAGCCATTTCGTAGCGTCGCTTGCGTCCTGCCGTTGAAAAATGTATCTCACACATATATACAAAAAAGAAAGTCCGGCAGGTACGAGCATGATGGAATTCGCCCGCAAAACGTGGCGCAACGTGATTGCGCCCACCCTTCGACGTCCGATCGACGTCCAGTTCGGCGCGCTGTGCTATCGGCGCGGCCCGGACGGCGTGTCGGTGCTGCTGGTGCAAAGCTCGCGCGGGCGCTGGCTGCTGCCCAAGGGCTGGCCCATCGACGGCATGGACGGGGCCGAGACGGCGATGCAGGAAGCGTGGGAAGAGGCCGGCGTGCGCGACGCGCAGGTCGAGCGGGAACCCGTCGGCAGCTACGAGACCGCCAAGCGGCTGGACACCGGCCTGGACGTCCCCTGCGTGATCCACGTCTACGCCGCCGAGGTGACGCGGCTGTCCGAGGATTTCCCCGAAGCCGACCGCCGCCGCGTGATCTGGACCTCGCTGGACGAGGCCATCGCCCGCGCCGGCGACCCCGGAATCGTCACGGTGCTGAAGACGTTCCGCAAGCGGTTCGTCTAGGCGCCCGACCTTGAACTTTCCGTCCGGCAGTCCTAATCGGGCGCCCCGATACAGGCACCCTTCCGGATGAGTCAGAACAAACCCTCCAGTGACTGGCATACGCTCGACAAGGATCTCGGGCGGATCGGCCAGCTTGAATATGCGGCGCAGCATATTTCGCGCCCCCTTGTCGGGGTGGGCGTTGCGCTGGCGTTCGTGCTGGTGGCCGGGTTCGTCGCGGCGCTGGTGATCGGGACCGGCCCGGCGCAGTTGACCGTGGTCGCCGCCGCCGTGCTGGGCGCCTACATGGCGCTGAACATCGGCGCCAACGACGTCGCGAACAACATGGGCCCGGCGGTGGGCGCACGGGCGCTGTCGATGACCGGCGCCATCGTGATCGCCGCCGTCTGCGAAAGCGCGGGCGCGCTGCTGGCCGGCGGCGACGTGGTCTCGACCATCTCGACCGACATCGTGGCGCCGTCCAGCATGGCGGACACCCACGTCTTCGTCTGGGCGATGATGGCCGCGCTGCTGTCGTCGGCGCTTTGGGTCAACCTTGCCACCTGGCTGGGCGCGCCGGTCTCGACCACGCATGCGGTGGTCGGAGGCGTGCTGGGCGCGGGCATCGCCGCCGCCGGGTTCGGCGCGGTGAACTGGCAGACGATGTCCGCCATCGCGGCCAGTTGGGTGATTTCCCCCTTCCTTGGCGGCGTGATCGCCGCGGCGATGCTGGCCTTCATCAAGGCGCGGGTGATCTATCAGGACGACAAGATCGCCGCCGCGCGGGTCTGGGTGCCGGTGCTGATCGGCGTGATGGCCGGGACCTTCGCCACCTATCTCGCGCTGAAGGGCCTGCGCCGCGTGGTGTCGGTGAGCCTAGAGACTTCGCTGCTGATCGGGCTGCCGCTGGGTCTGCTGGCGTGGCTGGCGAGTATCCCGATGGTGCGGCGCCAGTCGCAGGGGATGGAGAACCGCAACAAGTCGCTGAAGGCGTTGTTCGCGGTGCCGCTGGTGTTCTCGGCGGCGCTTTTGTCCTTCGCGCACGGGGCGAACGACGTGGCAAACGCGGTGGGTCCGCTGGCCGCCATCGTCCATGTCGGATCGTTCGGCAGCAACGACGCGCTGGTTGCGATCCCGCACTGGGTCATGGTGATCGGCGCGTTCGGCATCTCTTTCGGCCTGCTGCTGTTCGGCCCGCGGCTGATCCGCGTGGTGGGCAGCCAGATCACCAAGCTGAACCCGATGCGCGCCTATTGCGTCGCGCTGTCGGCGGCGGTGACGGTGATCCTTGCCAGCTGGCTTGGGCTGCCGGTCTCGTCCACCCACATCGCCGTGGGCGCGGTGTTCGGCGTCGGGTTCTACCGCGAATGGTACATGGAGCGCCGCCGCCCCGGTCGGCGAAGCCCGGAAGAGATCCGTGTCGCGCGCGAAGAGCGCCGCAGGCGGAAGCTGGTGCGCCGGTCGCATTTCCTGACCATCGTCGCCGCCTGGGTGATCACCGTGCCCGCCGCCGCCGCCATGTCGGCAGTGGTATTCCTGGCGCTATCCTCGGTCTTCGGCTGAGCCGCGCCACGCCCTGATCAGCGGGCCGTCCGGCCCGGACAGGGGATCGGTGTCTGGCAGCGGCACCCTTGCGATCTCTGCCACCCGGTCCCGCCCCTCGCCCGCGCGGCAGGTCGAATAGCGCCCCTGCCCCTGCGGATAGCAGCCGCACACGGCGAAATCGCCGCTGGACGACAGCCGGCAGTGCCCGGTGCCCGCGGGCAGGATCAGCGTGTCCCCCGCCTCGACCCGGAACAGCTCGCCCTGCGGTCCGCCCAGCATCAGGTCCGCGTGACCCGAGGCGACCGACAGCGCCTCGTGCGCGTCGGGGTGCCAGTGGTGATAATCGAACACGGTCCAGACCCAGTTGCCGGTCCAGCCGTTCCCGCGCTGGATGTGGTGGATCGCGTCCGGAGACAACGCCGGATCAAGCGCGCCTTGCAGGATCACCACCGGAAGGTCGGGGTTGTTCGGGATCTGTCCGTCATCGCCGAAGCGGCGGGTGATGGGCCTGGGTGCGGTGGGCATATCGGTCCTCCCTTGGCGATACATACCACGCGGAAGGGGGTGATGGGGGAACTGCCCCCGTCGCACCGCAGGTGCGCCTTGGAAGAGGGCGATGGGGGCTCTGCCCCCGTCGCACCACAGGGGCGCCTTGTAAGGGGGGGGAGGGGGGGGGGGGGCCCCCCCCCCCCGCGCCGCCCCCCGCGGGTGTTGGTAAGGAAGAACCGCCCCGGGG
>NZ_JBNAGE010000001.1:0-678081 GCF_049801035.1 Psychromarinibacter sp. S121 | reverse complement strand
TTGCACGTGGGCGGGGGGGGCCCGCCCCCCGCCCCACCACCGGGGCGCCTTGTACGGGGGGGGATGGGGGCTCTGCCCCCGTCGCTGCGCGACTCCCCCGAGGTATTTGAAAAGAGAAGAAGCAGCCCTTGCGGGTGTCAGCGAAGCTTGGGCGGCTTCGCCGGGTCCATGCCGGGGGCGGAGGGCATCAGGGTCTGCACCTCTTCCGGTTCCGGCAGGTCGATGCGCAGCCCGTGGCGCGCGAGCGTGGCCGAGACCGGGTCGGAGGCGGCGAAGAAGCCTACGTCGAGCGCGCCGGCTTCGAGACCCGAGAAGGTGAGCGCCTCGCCCACCGCCTGCGCCAGCGCGCCTTCCGCACCCTCGGCGGCATCGACGAAAGCCAGCAGATGCCCCCGCGCGCCGCCGCGATAGGTGACCGAGGCCAGGTAGGCCATCGGAGCAAGACCGGCGGCGCTGGCGAGCTTCTGGTCGAGCGCCTGCAGCAGCAGGTCCGGCACGCCCTCGGGGCGGGCGATGTCCTCGGGGTGTTCGGCCACCTCGGCGGGCCGCTGGCCCAGCGTCTCGGCCAGCCAGTCGACGGCGGCGTCGGGGATCAGGATCGAGGACGGCGCGACCTCGAGGTTCAGGCCCAGCCCGATGCCCTGCCCTGCCAGCATCCCGGCCAGCGCGCGGCCCGACAGCGCCGCGTAGGGCGCGGTGCGGCCGACGAAATCGGCGAGGCGCTGTTCGCTGTCGAAGGCAAGCACGAAGCGGCCGCCCTGCACCTCGAAGAGTTCCGGCTCGACGTTGTCGCCGTCGGCGTCCTTCGCCAGCAGCAGCACCAGTTCGGCGTCCGCCAGCCGTTCGTAGAACCGCAGCCGCGCGGCATCGTCGCCGGGCGCGGCTTCCATCGCGGCGTGGGCGCGGTCGATCGGCGTTTGCTCAGTCATCCAGTACCTCCGACACCCGGGCCTGCAACGCGGGCAGCAGGTCTGCCGCGAACCACGGGTTCTTCTTCAGCCACCCCGTATTCCGCCACGACGGGTGCGGCAAGGGGAAGACCCCCGGCGCATGGTCGCGCCAGCCTGCGACGGTTTCGGTCACGCCGGCCTTCACCCCCATGTGCCATCGGTGCGCGTAGCCGCCCACCAGCAGCACCAGCCGCACCTCGCCCAGCGCGGCCATCACGCGGGGGTGCCATGTCTGGGCGCAGATCTTCGGCGGCGGCAGGTCGCTGCCCTTCGCGTCGTAGCCGGGGAAACAGAAGGCCATCGGGATCACCGCGACGCGGGTGCGGTCGTAGAAGGTGTCGCGGCCGATCCCCATCCACTGCCGCAGCCGGTCGCCAGAGCGGTCGTCGAAGGGAATGCCCGACTCGTGCACCCGCAGGCCCGGCGCCTGCCCCGCCACCAGCACCCGCGCGCCGGGGCGGAACCACGCGACGGGGCGCGGGGCATGGCGCGTGGCGGTTGCGGCGAAGCGACCGGCGCATAACCGGCAGCCGGTGATCTCGCGTTGCAGGGTGTCCAGCGGGTGCGCCATGCGAACCACATAAGTGTCGCACCCGCCAAACGAAAGATTGCCCTTGTCCGGCCCCCGTGCTGCACTGCCGCGCGACAGAACCGGAGACCTTCCGTGCAAAGCTATGACCTCGCCATCACCGGCGCCGGGATCGCCGGGCTGAACGCGCTGTTCGTCGCCGCGCAGTATCTGCCGAAGGGCGCGAAGGTGGCGCTGATCGACCGGCGCGACCGGCCCGGCGGCATGTGGACCGAGGCCTATGACTATGTCCGCCTGCACCAGCCGCACGCGATCTTCACCGCCGGGGACCTGAAGTGGCAGCCGCCGCACCCGCCCTCGTATCTTGCCCGCGGCGACGAGGTGCAGGGGCATCTCGCTTCGTGCCTCGCGCGGCTTCGGGGTCATTTCGAGCTGACCGAGTATTTCGGGCGCACCGTGACCGCCTGCGAGGAAGCGGGCGACGGCGCGCGGCTGGTGCTGGACGGAGGCGAGGTGATCGGGGCCGCGCGGGCGATCCATGCCTCGGGCTTCGACGTGCATCCGGTGGCGCCGCTGTCGCTGTCGTCGGGGGCTGTCGTCTCGACCACGCCCGAGCGGCTGTCGGCAGAGGACGATCCGGCGCGGCCCGTCTATGTCGTCGGGGGCGGCAAGACCGGGATGGACACGATCCAGCGGCTTGCCGGTCAGGGCCGAGAGATCCGGCTGATCAACGGCAAGGGCACGCTGTTTCTGAACCGCACCATGCTGTTTCCCGAGGGTCCGGCACGCTGGCTGAAAGCGCCGTTGCAGATGACCGCGATCCGGGACTGCGCCATCCGCTATGACGGCACCAATGAGGACGAGGCCTTCGACTATTTCCGGCGCACCTACACGATCTCTGCCACCGGCGGCGGCGAGCAATTCCTTCTGGGCATCCTGTCCGAGGACGAGTGCGCCGCGATCCGGGACGCGATGACAGAGGTGCTGCCGGGCTACCTTGACGACGTGATCGACGGACCGGACGGGCCGGTGATGCGGATGCGGGACGGAACAGAGCATCCGGTCGCGTCCGGGTCGGTCTTCGTCAACTGCACCGGGCACCTGCTGAAAACCCCGGGCGAGGCCCGGCCCCTGCTGTCCGGCAATGGCGCGGTCCTGTCGATCACGCCGCGCGCCTCGGTCCACTTTCTGTCGAGCCTGTCGAGCTATTTCGCGAGCCACCTGTTCTTCCTTGGCACGCTGGCCGAGACGCCGCTTTGGGTCTTCGACGCGCCGGCGATGATGGCCAAGGGGCGCAAGGCCTTTTACCTCGCGCTGCTGAACCACGGGTTCCTGAACACCATGATCCTTGCCGACGCGCTGCCGCTGAAGGCGCTGAACCAGTGCGGGCTGGACCCGGACCGCTGGTTCCCCCTGCCCCGGCGGCTGGCGGCGGTGGCGCATGTGACCTGGCACAAAAAGCGCTACAAGGCGCGCTGCGCCAGGACGTTGACAACGGTGCGCGACCGGTTCGGCATCGCCTGCGCGCCGCACCGGGGGTAGCGCGACACTTTCGCGCTTGACTTCATTTCGACAATACTAGAAATGTCGAAATCATGAAAACACACCGCGATTCCACCCTCTCGCCCGTGACCGCCGCCTCGACCTTCGCGGCGCTCGGGTCCGAACAGCGCCTTGCCGTGCTGAACACGCTTGTCCGTGCCGGTCGGGACGGTCTGACCATCGGCGAGCTGGGCGAACGCACCGGCATCACCGGCTCGACCCTGACCCACCACCTGAAGATCCTCGCGCAGGCCGATCTGGTCACGCAGGAACGGAAGGGCCGCTCGATCATCTGCGCCGCGCCTCACTTCGAGGTGGTCGAGGCGCTGTCTCATTACCTGCTGTCCGAATGCTGCGCCGACGCGGCCCAGTGCCACAAGGAACCCGATCATGGCTGATCTCACGCAAAGGCCGCCGTCCTTTCCGGCGCTCTGGAAACGCATCGACAAGGCATGGCTGGTCATCGCCGCCATTCCCGTGCTGCTGGCGATCTTCGACCTGCCGCAGGTGGCGCCGACCCTGACCTTCGCCGGAAGCGCCATCGCCGAGACCGGCATCTTCATCATCGTGGCGATCACGCTGGTCGCCTACGTCAAGGCCGCCGGGGCCGAAACGCTGCTGGCGAAGGCGTTCGAGGGCAGCCCGGTGCGGATGATCGTGCTGGCCGCGGTGCTGGGCGGTCTGTCTCCGTTCTGCTCGTGCCAGGTCATTCCCTTCATCGCGGCGCTGCTTGCGGTGGGCGCGCCGCTGTCGGCGGTGATGGCCTTCTGGCTGTCCTCGCCGCTGATGGACCCCGCGATGTTCACCATCACTTGGGGCACGCTGGGGCTGGAATTCGCCATCGGCAAGACCGTCGCCGCCGTGGCGCTGGGCCTGATGGGCGGCTTCGTGACGATGGCGCTGGCGAAAAGCCCGGTCTTCACCGATCCGCTGCGCGAAAAGCCGCAGATCGGCGGCTGCTGCGGCGTGAAGAAGCCGTTCCAGGGCAAGCCGGTGTGGCAGTTCTGGTCCGAGGCCGACCGCCGCGACGCCTTCCGCCGGTCGTGGGTGGACAACGCCCTGTTCCTCTTCAAGTGGCTGCTGCTGGCCTACATAATCGAGGCGCTGATGCTGCATTACGTCCCCGCCGAGATGATCGCCAACCTGCTGGGCGGCGACGGGATCGGCACGGTGGTTCTGGCCGCGCTGGTCGGGATGCCCGCCTATCTCAACGGCTACGCCGCCGTGGGCCTGATCGACGGGCTGCTGGCGCAGGGCATGGCGCAGGGCGCGGCGATGTCCTTCGTGATCGCCGGTGGCGTCAGCTGCATCCCCGCCGCGGTCGCGGTCTGGGCGCTGGTGAAACCTCGGGTTTTCGCCGCCTATCTGGGCATCGCGCTTGTCGGCGCCCTGTTGGCGGGCCTTGCCTGGGGCGTCATCGCCTGAGCTGAGCCGATGTTATTGCTCTGGTAACAGAGCCTCGCTATCCCCGGAGTGCCGAACATCACTCCGGGGATTTTCCTTTGTACAGGGTCTGGGGCTTCATCGAAGACTACTCGATCCTGCTGATCGTGGGCTCGGTGCTGGCGCTTGTCTGGGCCAATGCCGACCCCGCCGGGTACCGGTTCTTCGTCGACTACCCGCTATGGCTGAACGACTGGATCGGCGCGGACATTCACCACTGGCTGCCCCATCACGCCGCGGAATACGGGCTGGACGAGACCGGCGCGGTCCGCGTGCTGACCATCCATTTTCTGGTGAATGACATCCTCATGGCTTTCTTCTTCGCCGTCGCCGCCAAGGAGGTGTGGGAGGCGATCGCGCTCGGCGACGGCTCGCTGCGCGGGCGCACCGCGGCGACGCCGCTGATCGCCACGCTGGGTGGTATGCTGGGGCCGATCGCGGTCTACCTCGGGCTGGCGTGGTGCCTTGGGCCGGACGGCTTCGACACCGTGTCGCGCGGCTGGGCGGTGCCCACGGCGACCGACATCGCGTTCTCTTACCTCGTGGGCCGGCTGGTGTTCGGGCCGGCGCACCCGGCGGTGAACTTCCTGCTGTTGCTGTCCATCGCGGACGACGCGGGCGGGCTGGTCATCCTTGCGATCTTCTACCCCTCCGGCGATCTTGCGCCGGAATGGCTGCTGTTCTCGCTGGCCGCCGCCGTGGCGGTCTACCTGCTGGCCAACGTCCTGCCCCGCCGGCTGGACCGCCACGATCAGGAGCGGCCGCATTCCACCTGGGTCCGCAAGCGGCTTGGCGTGCTGCCCTACGCCATGGCCGGGGCGATGTCGTGGTACGGCTTCCAACAGTTGGGCCTGCACCCGGCACTTGGGCTGCTGCCCATCGTGCCCACGATCCCTCATGCCGAGCGTGCCTTCGGCATCTTCCACGCGGCAGAGCGGTATCTGAGCGACCTGCTGAACCGCATCCAGAAGCTTCTGCGCCACCCGGTCGAGTTCATCCTGTTCCTGTTCGGCCTGCTGAACGCGGGCGTCGCCTTCCAGTCCATCGGCTCGCCCACCTGGCTGGTGCTGGCCGGGCTGCTGGTGGGCAAGCCGCTGGGGATCTTCGCCTTCGGCTGGATCGCCGCGAAGCCCATGGGGCTGGGGCTGCCCAGGGGGATGCGCACGGCGGATCTTGTCGTGGTGGGCTGCACCGCCGCCATCGGCTTTACCGTGTCGCTGTTCGTCGCAAGCGTCGCCTTTGGCGCAGGCGCGGTGCAGGACGCGGCGAAGATGGGCGCGCTGTTCAGCTTCTCTGCCGCCGCAATGGCGTGGCTTGCCGGAAGACTGTTTCGCGTCGAACGACAGAAGGCGTGACAATCCCCGCGATTCCCGCGAATTGTTCGCTTATCGTGGCTTATACACGCCATGTTGTTGCCCCAATTGGCTCCGCGACCTTGCAGCACGTTGAAATACAACCCGGCGACCAGACATAATTGAGCCTAAATAACGGCCTATAGCCCATCCTTAACGATGCGCGCGTTAAGCGGGACGAGGCAGAAAAGCGGAACCGGGGCACGAATGCTCGAATTCGAGAACGTCAGCAAATCCTTCTGGACCGGGAGCCAGCGCAAGGTCATCCTCGACCGCGCGTCGTTCCGGGTCGCGCTGGGTCAGTCGCTTGGCATCCTCGCCCCGAACGGCACCGGCAAGACCACCATCATCAACATGATGGCCGGGCTCGAAAAGCCGGACGAGGGCATCATCCGCCGGGAATGCCGCGTCTCTTTCCCGCTGGGCTTCATGGGCGGTGTCGTGTCGCGCCATACCGCACGCGAGAACACGCGCTACATCGCGCGGCTTTACGGGCTGGACCCCGACTATGTCGAAGCCTTCTGCCGCTGGATCTGCAACCTTGAAGAATATTTCGACATGCCCGTCGGCACCTACAGCCAGGGCATGCGGGCGCGCCTGAACTTCGCGTTGCTTCTGGCGCTGGATTTCGACATCTACCTGATCGACGAAGGCATGCCGTCCACCACGGACGTCGCCTTCAACAAGCGCGCGGGCCAGATCCTGCGCGAGCGTCTGAAGGACTCGACCATCGTGGTGGTCAGCCACAAGCCCCAGACGCTAGAGAAATTCTGCCGGTCCGCCGCGGTGCTGCGCGACGGCAAGCTGCACATGTTCGACACCTTGGAAGAAGCACAGGCCCTGTATGACTACCAAACCCAAGGCTAGAAAATACCGCATCCGCCGCAGCCCGGTCACGCCGGGCGGCCCGGGCGCCGACGCGCCGCAACAGCCGCCGCGCAGGGTATCGCCCGACGCCGGCGACCCGATGCTTTTCGCCGGCGACGACTCTGACGACGGCTTCGGCGAGGAACGCTATCCCACCGCCGCCCCGAAACCGATGCCGCGCACCGCCCCGGCGTCGGCCCCTGCCCCTTCAAAGGCCACCGGAGCCGAACCCGCGCTGACGGTCGAGGGCGAACTCGCCGCGATCCGGCGCGAAGGCTTGACGGGCCGCCAGCTTCGCATGGCCCGCCGGGTTGCGCAGAAACACGGCATGGCCCCAACCAGCGACTTCGACGCCGTGCGCCTGCTGCGCAAGGAAGGCATCGACCCGTTCCAGCGGTCGAACATGCTGGAACTGGTGACCGACCAGCCGCGCCGGGAACCGTCGCGCGACCTGATGGTCCCCAAGACCGAGGCGCGCCCGCAGCTGCCCTCGACCCAGGTCATTGCCGAGGATGAACGCGCCCGCGAAATCGTGCGGATGCAGCGCGACATCGTCCGCCGCCGCCGCCGCAAGCTGGCGCAGCTTGGCGCCCGGCTTGCGTTCTTCGTCCTGCTGCCGACGATCATCGCGGGCTACTACTATTACAAGATCGCCACCCCGATGTACGCGACCCATTCGGAGTTCGTGATCCAGCAGGCGCAGAACCCCGCCGCAGCCGCCTCGGGACTGGCGGGCATGTTCTCGGGGACCACCTTCGCCACCAGCCACGATTCCATCGTGGTGCAGGGCTATCTGCAGTCCATCGACGCGATGCTGCGGCTGGACGACGATCTGGGCTTCCGCGCGCATTTCAGCGACGACGACGTCGACCCGCTGCAGCGGCTGGAACTCGACGCCACCAAGGAAGAAGCCTACGGCGTCTACAAGAAGAACGTGAAGATCAGCTACGACCCGACCGAGGGCGTCATCAAGATGGACGTGGTCGCGGCCGACCCCGAGATGAGCCAGCTGTTCTCGGAACGCCTGATCCGCTACGCCGAGGAACAGGTCGACGCGCTGTCGCTGCGCCTGCGGTCGGACCAGATGGCGGGGGCAGAGCAAAGCTATGCCAACGCCGAAACCGCAATGCTGGCGGCGCAGCAGAAGGTTCTGGCGCTGCAGGAACAGCTGGGCGTCCTTGACCCGATGACCGAGTCGAACTCGCTGATGACCCAGATCACCGCGCTGGAAACGCAGCTGTCCGAAAAGCGGCTTCAGCTGTCGCAGCTGCAAGACAACGCGAACCCGAACCAGGCCCGCGTCGACGGCGCCCGCGGCGACATCCGGCGGCTTGAAACCTTGATCGCCGAACTGCGCTCGCAACTGACGGTGACCACGTCCAGCGGTCAGTCGCTGGCCCGGATCACCGGCGAGCTGCGGCTGGCCGAACGCGAGTTGCAGACCCGCGAACTGATGGTGACGCAGGCGCTGCAACAGCTGGAAACGGCCCGGATCGAGGCGAACCGCCAGACCCGCTACCTGTCGATGGCGGTGTCGCCCATCGCCCCGGACGAGGCCAGCTATCCGCGCAGCTTCGAGAACACGATCCTCGCCTTCCTGATCTTCAGCGGCGTCTACCTGATGATCTCGCTGACCGCGTCGATCCTGCGCGAACAGGTCTCGAGCTAGACGCCGCCCGCGCCGGCGGCTAGGTCTGTCCCGGCATCGCCTGCGGCGATCGGGGGGCTCTGCCCCCCGCCGCGCGTGCCGCGCGTCCCCCCGGGATATTTCCGGACAGAAGAAGGATCTGGACATGGCAGAACAACACGAGGTGAGCGTCCGCGACGTGACGGTCGGCAACGCGCGCCCGCTCACGCTGATCGCCGGTCCCTGCCAGCTGGAAAGCGCGGATCACGCCCAGATGATCGCGGGCCGCATGGCCGAGGCCTGCGCGAAGGCGGGCGCCGGCTATATCTTCAAGGCCAGCTTCGACAAGGCGAACCGAACCTCTGTTTCGGGGCGCCGCGGGCCCGGGCTGGACGAGGGGCTGAAACTGCTGCAGGGCGTGCGAGAGGCGATCGGCTGCCCGGTGCTGACCGACGTCCACCTGCCCGACCAGTGCGCCCCGGCGGCCGACGCGGTCGACGTGCTGCAGATCCCCGCCTTCCTTTGCCGCCAGACCGACCTGCTGATTGCCGCGGGCGAGACCGGCGCGGTGGTGAACGTAAAGAAAGGCCAGTTCCTTGCGCCGTGGGACATGCCGAACGTGGTGTCGAAACTCGAAAGCACCGGCAACCGCCACATCCTGCTGACCGAGCGTGGCACGTCCTTCGGCTACAACACGCTGGTCACCGACATGCGGTCGCTGCCCCAGATGGCGGCCACGGGTTATCCGGTGGTGATGGACGCCACCCACTCGGTCCAGCAACCGGGCGGCCTTGGCGGCGCGTCCGGCGGCCAGCGCGAGTTTGCCCCCGTCATGGCCCGCGCGGCGGTGTCGCTGGGGGTGGCGGCGGTGTTCATCGAGACCCACGAGGACCCCGACACCGCCCCCTCGGACGGTCCGAACATGATCCCGCTCGACCGCATGCCCGCGCTGATCGAGACGCTGATGCGCTTCGACGCACTGGCGAAGGCCGAACCACTTTAGGCGCGCTTTCTTGCGATTGACTGGCGCGCGATCAATGCACTTCCGCGGGATGGAAAAATTAACGCGCAAAACTGACCCGGGCTCCCCTATTGCGCGAAGGCTATCCGGAACTTAACCCTGAAGCTGAAACAAGACGGGGTGTTCCAAGTGCTTTCAAGACTGGTTGGATTAATTGTCGGCGCAACTATTGGTGCTTTCGCTGGCGCGGGAACCGGGATAGTAGGCAGTGTATTTGGCGCAATTGCCGGGGCAAGCGTCTTTACTCTGATCGGAGCCGCATGGGGCTTCAGTGCAGGTCCCGACGTTGCTCGGGCGTGGCGCAAGGTTAAATCGAAGTAAGCTCAGCGGCGGCCGGCCCAACGCCGCGCCAGCCAAGCCGCGGCCGCCGCCTCTTCTTTGGTCCTCAAATATCCCCGCCGGAGGCAGCCGCCGCAGGCGGCTTCTCCCCGCATGTCCGCGCGAAGACGATCAATTCCCGATTGCGCCCCCCTTTCCCGCGGCTAATCTGACCTGGAAGTTTCTTTTCAGACACCGGGTTTCCATGCGCCGCATTCTCTTCCTCGCCTGCCTTCTCCTGACCCTCGCCCCCCTGACCGCCACCGCGCAGGACACCCAGCCTTCCGGCACCATCGAGACCGAGAACAACGCCTCGACCGACGCGGCCATCGCGGTCCGCATCCGCGAGATCCTTGGCCAGTTGGACGGCTACGCGGATGTGACGGTACAGGTGAATTCGGGCATCGTCACCCTGCGCGGCCGCACGCTGGACGGCGAGGCGATCACCCGGCTTGACGGGTTGGTGTCGCGGGTGGCGGGCGTTGTCGCGATCGAGAACGAGGTGGTCGAGTCCACCGATCTCGTCGAACGGCTGAACCCGGCGGTCGACCGGTTCCGCAAGCGGATGGAACAGCTGGTGGCCTTCCTGCCTCTGCTGGTCGTCGCGGCGATGGTGTTTCTTGTCGTGGCCTTCATCGGCTTCCTGCTGGCGCGCGGCCGCTGGCCATGGGACCGGCTGGCGCCCAACGCCTTCATCGCCGACATATACCGCCAGATCGTGCGCCTTGCCTTCCTTGTCGGCGCCGTGGTGATCGCGCTGGACATCCTGAACGCCACCGCGCTTCTGGGCACCATCCTCGGCGCCGCCGGGATCATCGGTCTCGCCATCGGTTTCGCGGTACGCGACACAGTCGAGAATTTCATCGCCTCGGTGCTGCTGTCGATCCGCCAGCCGTTCCGCCCCAACGACGCCATCGAGATTAACGGCGACGAGGGCAAGGTGATCCGCCTGACCTCGCGCGCGACGATCCTGCTTAGCTGGGACGGCAACCACATCCGCATCCCCAACTCGACGGTGTTCAAAAGCCGCATCGTCAACTTCTCGCGCAACAAAGAGCGGCGCATCCTGTTCCAGCTGGGGCTGGACCCCGACTGCGACTATGCCGCGATGCGCAAGCTGGCCGAAGAGACGGTGCAGGCCCTGCCCTTCGTTCTGGACACGCCCGCCGCGTCGGTCTGGATCGAGGACCTGACCGACTCTGGCGTCGTTCTCACGATCACCGGCTGGATCGACCAGAACGAGACCTCGCTTCTGCTGTCCCGGGGCGAGGCGCTGAGGCAGGTGAAACTCGCCGTCGAGGCCGCCGGCGTCACCATCGCCGACACCACCTACCGCGTGCTACTGGATGGCCAGGGCGCGCCCGACGACACGCCCGAGGCCCGGCCCTCCGCACCGCCGCCGCCCGCGCCCGCCCCCGAAGCCAGCACCGAAAACGTCGCCGCCGAAAGCGAACACGAGCTTGAACGCATCGTCGAAGCCGAACGCGCCGAGACCGCCCACGCCGACCTTCTCGACCGCGACGCGCGCACAGAATGACGTGTCGAAAATTTACCCTTTCAGGGCTTGCGGAGCGTGTCACGAATCCGTAAGACACGCCTCGCTGCTGGGGTGTAGCCAAGTGGTAAGGCAGCGGTTTTTGGTACCGTGTACCGTAGGTTCGAATCCTACCACCCCAGCCAGCAAGTTCCTTCCGGAATCATACGAACCGCGCAGGCGCTCCCCGGTGGCGGGAAGCGGCGTTCGCTGGATGTGACAGCGCCGGCCCGGCCCTTCGCGCTCGGATTGGCGGAGAGGCCGAAACCGGCGGTGCAGTTGCGTCAGTCAGCCAGTTCGAAGTGGATGTCCTGCGCGCCTTCCCACAGCACGAGGTTGCCCAGCTTCATCAGGTTCTCGTGCCCGCTGGTCAGCGTGATGAAATGGTTGCCGGCCAGCTGGCCCATCTTCGACGAGAAATCCACGCCGCCGTAGGCCAGAAGGATCTCGGTTTCCGAGATGCCGCCCGGATACAGGATGATGTGGCCCGGCGCGGGGTGCGAGGTGTGGTTCTCGTACTCGACGCCGAAGTCGTGGTCGCCCAGCGGGATCCAGACGCCCTCGCCCGACCAGCGGACGTGAACGATCTGGCTTTGGTACGGCAGCACCTTGCGGAAGGCGGCGCAGGTCTTGGGCGCGGCCTCTTCTTCGAGCTTTGCGTCGAAGGTGTAGGGTCCGGCTTTGATCACGAGTTTGGTCATTGGGTTTTCCTTGTCGTCAGAAACGGTCGAAGTCGAAGGGGGCAAGGTCCTGACGGACCCGCCCATGAAGCGCGAGCGCCGCCGCCTCCCGGCCCATCAGGGGGCCCAGCGTATAGCCGTTCGCGGTGGCGGCCACCGTCACGCCCGGCACGCCGGGCAAGGCGCCCAGCAGCGGGGCGCCGTCGATGTCGATGTTCATCGCGGCCCAGCTGCGCAGCACCCGCAGACCGCCCACCGCGGGGACGCTGCGGGCCGCGACCCACAGGTTGCCTTCAAGGCTGTCGGGCAGAACCTGCGGCTGGCCTGTCGGGCCGGTCTTCGCGGTCCACGCGCCGCCGATCAGCACGGTGCCGGCAGAGGTCTGTTTCATGGTCAGGTGCCGGTCGGCATGGGCCAGCAGGCAGGGCAGAACCGGTGCGGTGCGTTCGGTGACGACCATCTGCAAAGGTGCGCCCTTGACCGGGATCGTCGCGCCCAGCATCCGCCCGAGTTCCGCCGACCAGCCCCCGGCGGCCAGCAACACGCGCTTTGCATGAACCACGCCCCGCGCCGTGCGCAGGCTATAGCCGTCGGCGGTCCGCGCGATGGCGGTGACGCCCGCCTGTTCCTCGAACCGGGCGCCCGCGGCGCGGGCGGCGGCGATCAGCGCGTTCGACGCGGCAAGCGGGTTGATCTTGCCCTCGCCCGGACACCACGCGGCGGCCAGCATGCGATCGGACACGTGCGGTGCGATCTGGCGCAGGCGGTCGGGGCCGATCACCTCGGTCTGCACGCCGACGGTCGCCTCGGACGCGGCCTTTTGCTCAAGGAACGGGATCTGCGCCTCGGATTCCGCGACCATCAGGCCGCCGGTGACCGCCATCTCGAAATCCGCGCCCAGGTCGCGTTCCAGCGCGCCCCACAACGCGATGGATTCCTGCTGAAGCGGCAGCGTCTGAAGTTGCAGCCCGCCGCCGCCCACGGCCTTGCTGCCGAAGTCCCATGACAGAAGCTGCAGATGCAGGCTGCCAGCGTTGCCGCCCGAGGCTTCGGCGTTCAGGCGGCCCCGGTCCAGCACGGCCACCGATGCGCCTTCGCGCGCCGCGAACAGTGCGGCGGAGATCCCCGTCACGCCGCCGCCGACAATGGCGAGGTCCACGGTGATTTCGCCGAAGTCCCCGATGTCTTTCGCGGACGGACGGGCGGACGGGCTGCTTTCGCGGTGGCCGCCCCATTCCGGTTTCTCGATGGTCAGCGCGGCGACGGGCACCGGTTTGACCGGGATCTGCGACGCCAGAAGCGTTTCCGGCGCGACGTCGCGGCCCGCCTGTTCCAGCAACCGCTGCGCGGCGGGCACGCAGTACCGCCCCTGACAGCGGCCCATGCCAAGCCGCGTGGCCCGCTTGATCGCGCCGGGATCGGTGGCGCCGGCGGCGATGGCGTCGCGCACTGCCCTGGCCGAGACGGCCTCGCACCGGCAGACGGTCACCTCGTCCGGCACCGGGTCGCGCGGCGGAACGTCGAACAACGTCCACAGCGCCGATTGGAACCGGCGGGCGCGGCACATTCGGCGGCCATAGGACGGGTCGGCGGCAAGGTCCTGCCCAAGGTACCGCGCCACCCCATGCGCGGCGAGCGCGCCCTGCGCCTCGGCGACGCGGGCGCCGCCCATGCTGCCAGCATCCCCGGCGACCCAAAGCCCCGGAACCGCGGTGGCGCCGTCATCCTCGCGGACGACCGAGGGCAGCCGGGTGCGGCTGTCGAGCCTCAACGGCGCGCCCAGCAGGCGGGCGATTTCCAGCTGCGGCGCGAAGCCTTCGCCAATGCAGATCGCATCGGCGGCGATGTTCTCGGTCTTGCCGCTGGCGATGTGGCGAATGACGGCTCCGGTGGCGGCGGTGTCACCGGTGATTGCGGCGATCTCCCACCCTGCGCGCAGCGGCACGCCCGCCCGCCGCATCGCAAGGCGATAGCGCAGACCGTCCAGCGCCAGCCCCGGCGCGGCAACGGCGGACCGGATCAAGGCGCCCCGATCCGTCAGCGCGGCGCGCTCCAGAACAGCTTGAACTTTGCCACCGAGCGCATTGATCTCATAGGCCAATTGCCACCCCAACGGCCCGTTTCCGGCGATCAGGATGCGCTGGCCAGGCACAAGGCCATAGCGCCGCGCCAGCGTCTGCGCCGAGCCGATGCTTTGCACGCCGGGCAGCGTCCAGCCGGGCACCATCGCGGGCACCTCGTAGGCGCCGGTCGCAAGGACGACGGACCGCGCCGAGACGGACAGGCCGCCATCTCGCCCAAGAGATTTCAGGTCGAAGCACCCCGCCTCGTTCGCCCGCGCGAACCAGACGGTCTGACCGCTTTCGATCCGCACCCCGGCCTCGGTCGCCGCCCTGCGGCGCGCGTCCCCCTCGCGGTGCTGCGCATCCGCGTCCGCGCCGCCCCGGAACCCGGAACTGCGCGGTTTGTAATACTGCCCGCCGGCGTCAGAGCGCTCGTCCAGCACCAGCACGCCCAGCCCCGCCCGCGCCAGCCGCGTGGCGGCGGCCAGCCCGGCAGGCCCGGCGCCCAGCACAGCGGCGTCCACCGTCTGCTGTTCCACCTCAACCGGCGCGCCCTCGGTCGCGGCGGGGGGCGTGGTGCGGTCGTCCTGCGCCTCGATCTCCATCCCGTCGCGCAGCGCGGTCATGCAGGCCAGTTGACCCGTTTGACCGTCGACCTTGACCGAGCAGTCCTGACACACGCCCATGCCGCAGAACGGCCCGCGCGGCTGGCCGATGCAGCCGCTGCCAAAGCGTGTGACCTGCGCAGCCGAAAGGGCGGCCGCGATGCTGTCGCCCGGCCGCCCTGTCAGCTGTTCTCCGTTCCAGCGAAACCGCAACGTCATCGGGTCAGGCCCGCTCCTCCTGCATCAGGCCCACGGCCCGCATCGCATCGTGCAGGATGGGCATCTCGCTTGCCGGCAGCGGCAGCCTTGGTGCGCGCGGATTGCCGGTGTCCATCCCCATCAGCTTCAAAGCCGCCTTGGTCGCCGAGACATAGCGATGTCCGCCAACCAGCCGGATCATCGGAAGGATCTCGTGATACAGCGCCCGGGCGGCGTCGTAATCCTGCTTGTCCGCCGTCAGGGTGAACAAGTCCGCGCATTGCTTCGGCAGCACGTTCGACGCCACGGCCACCCAGCCCACGGCCCCGTTCACGAAGCTTTCAAAGCCCATGATACCGCCGAACACGGTCATCCGGTCGCCGCACATGTCGATGATGTCGCGGACGCGGGTGACGTCCATCGTCGACTCCTTGATGTAGTCGACGCCGTCGATCTCGGATAGCCGCGCCACGATGGGCGGCGTCAGGTCGACGTTCGAGGTGGCCGGGTTGTTGTAGATCATGATCGGCAGGTTGGTAGAGGCCGCGATGCGTTCGTAGTGCCGGTACAGTTCGTCCTCGGTCGGGGTCGAGTAGAACGGCGGGATGATCAGCATGCCCTGCGCACCGACGTCGGCGGCCATGCGGCAGTTCTCGATCACGTCCTCGGTCCGCTCGGCCCCGGCGCCGATCAGCACCGGCACCCGGCCCGCGGTGGTGTCGACCACGCAGCGCGCGACCGCCTCGCGCTCCTTGGTGGTCAGCGACAGGAATTCGCCGGTCGAACCCAGCGGCATAAGCCCATGGATTCCCTCTTCGATCTGCCAGTTGGTATAGCGCGCCATCGCGCCGGGATCGAACGCGCCCGCATCGTCATAAGCGGTGACCATCACGGAATAGGTGCCACGAAACTTTGCCGTCATGGTGCGGTCTCCTTCAAGGTAAGCAATCGAACCGGGGTGTCCCGGAGCAGCGCGCCGATCAGGTCGGCGCCGAAATCCAGCCGCCGCATCAGCGCGCGGACGTTGCGCAGGATGTGGCCATAGCCATGGCCGCCCCAGCGCCGCAGGCGAGTCTTGGTGCAGATGTCGTGCGACACCAGAATGCGGTCGCCGAACCCCTGCGCGGCGAAGTCCCGGATCAGCCGCAGACGGCCAAGGTCGGTAGGCAGTTCCACCGCGTCGGTCATCCAGTAATGCGACTGCTCGATGCCGAAGAAATCCCATTCCACATTCGCGCCGCGTTCCAGCAAAGGCCCGATACCCGTCCCGTCGGGATGCGTCCGGTCCATGTGGCACAGCACGACCCGCGACAGGTCGGCGCCATTGGCGGCGAGGATGTCCAGGATCTGCCCGCAGGCGGTCTCATGCCGTCCCGGATGCACGCTGATCGCGGCGCCGGTGCGGCGCTGCGCCTCGGCAGACGCCTCCAGCGCGCGGATCTCGGATGGCGCCAGCGGCCACGAACAGCCGATCTCGCCGATCAGGCCCGCCCGGATCCCGGTGCCGTCGGCGCCGTCGGTTAGCTCGGACACGAACCTGTCGGCAAGCGCACCGGAAGGCATCGCCCGGATCTTGTCGGTCATGTAGGCGTCGACATAAGTCCCCGCCGCCGCGACCACGTGCACACCGCTGGCGCGCGATGCGGCGGCCAGGCCCTCGACATCGCGAGCAAGGCCGAACACGCTTTGGTCCACGATCAGCGACCCGCCGTCCTGCGCATATGCGGCAAGCTCGGATGCCGCCACATCCCGGTCGGTCTGCAACGCGTTCTGCGCCGCCTCGTTCGAGCGATAGTCGATCTGCCAGCGGTCCTCGGTCCCGATGGGCGCGTGCCGGTCGCCGGTCAGTCCCGGCGGTACGATGTCGAACAGCACGTGCTCGTGGAACATCACCTGCCCCACGTCATCCGGCGACACGTCGCCCAGCACCGTTCGGATTGCAGACACCGCGCCGTCCTACAGGATCTTCGACAAGAAGAGCCGCGTGTGCTCGCTTTTCGGGTTGGTGAAGAACTCTTCGGGCGGCGCTTCTTCCACGATCTCGCCGCCATGCATCAACAGCACCCGGTCGGCGGCGGCGCGGGCGAAGCCCATTTCGTGCGTAACGACGATCATCGTCATCCCCTGCCGCGACAGGTCGGTCATCACGTCCAGCACTTCCGAGATCATCTCGGGGTCCAGCGCCGAGGTCGGTTCGTCGAACAGCATCACCTTGGGCCGCATCGCCAGAGCACGGGCGATTGCGACGCGCTGCTGCTGGCCGCCCGACAGCTGCGCGGGATAGGCATCCGCCTTGTCCGGAAGCCCGACACGGGCAAGCAGTTCGCGGGCGTGGGCCTCGGCCTTCGCCGGGGACTCGCCCATGATCTTCACGGGCGACAGGGTGATGTTCTTCAGAACCGACAGGTGCGGGAACAGGTTGAAGGACTGGAAGACCATGCCCATCTCGCGGCGCTGCCGCGCCACCTTGCCATCGCCCAGCGGGATCAGCTTGCCGCCGGTGTCCTGACGATAGCCCATAAGGTTGCCGCAAGCGGTGATCGAGCCGCCGTCGATGGTCTCGAGATGGTCGATACAGCGCAGAAGCGTCGACTTGCCCGACCCCGACCGGCCCGCGATCACCACGACCTCGCCGGTGCGGACGGTCAGGCTGACGTCGCGCAAGACGTGGTTCGAGCCGAAGGCCTTCTGTACGTTCTGGATCACCACAATCGGCGGGCCGAGGTCGCGGGGCTTGCCCGCCACGCGCGGAAGGTCGGTGTCTGTCATGCTATCCATCGTCATTGCCCGCCTCAGACCTGCGCCGCCGCGTCGCCCGTCACCGGGCGCTCGGGTTTCTTGCCGTCCTCGTCGGACAGCGGGCCGAAGGGCCGGTCGTAATGCGCTTCCAGCCGCTTCTGGATCTCGCCCCAGACGGTCGTCATCAACAGGTACCAGCAGGCCGCGCCAAGGTAGGCTTCAAGCACGCGGAATTCGAACTGCGCCAACTGCTGCGTGCGGCGGAACAGCTCTTCCATCGAGATGACCGAGGCGATCGAGGTGGTCTTGATCATCAGGGTGAACTGGTTGCCCAGCGGCGGGATGATGATCCGCGTCGCCTGCGGCAGGATCACATAGCGCATCCGCTGCGGCCAGGTCATGCCAAGCGCGAGGCTGGCGTCGGTCTGGCCCTTGTTCACCGACAGGATGCCCGACCGGACGATCTCGGCGAAATAGGCGGCCTCATGCAGCGACAGCGCAAGGATCGCGCTGGAGATCACGCCCAGCTTCAGCCCGAACAGCGGCAGGACCGTGTAAATGATCACCATCTGGACCAGCAGCGGCGTTCCGCGCCAGACCCAGATGAACAGGTTCGCGAACTGACGCGGCGCCCAGTAGCGCGACATCTTCATGAAAGCGACAACGACACCCAGCGTGCAGCCCAGCAGCATCGCCACGCAGGCCAGCCACAGCGTCGTCCAAACCCCTGTCAGCATGTACTCGCCGAACAGGAACCGAAAGAAGTGTTCCCAGCTGAATTCCATCGCGCGCTTTCCCTGTCAGTGAAGTCGCCGGCCGGAAGAGCATCGCCTTCCGGCCGGACCGATCCGGCTTATTCGCCAGTATAGAAGTAGGTGAACTCACCCGGCCACTGGGGCCAGACGTCGATCAGCGTGGCGCCCGAAGCGTTCATGTATTCCTGATAGACGCCCTCTTCGCTCATGTCGTTCAGGACATCGGCGACAGCCTGCGCGAGGGTCGGCTCGTCAAAGGCGAAGGCGGACGGAGTGCCGGGGTAAAGGCCGGTCACCGCCATCGTGAAGCGGCCCTTTTCCTGATAGTAGGTGCCGGTCGCATCGCCGATGAAGATCGCCTCGATCTGGCCGCTGCCAAGGGCAAGGAACACTTCGCCGTAGGTGTTGAACACGCGGATATCCATCGGCTCAAGACCGGCGGCAACCTGTTCGTCGTTGATCTCGTTGATCTTCTTCTCTTCGAAACCGGCGATCTCGACGCCGACGACGCGGCCCGCAAGATCCTCGGGCTTCTCGATGCCCAGCGGGTTGCCGTCCGCCGCGACCAGCGCCAGCGCGTTGATGCGGTACGGCACCAGCTGCATGATGCCGGCGCGTTCTTCGGTGAAGTACAGGCCGGTGTTGATCATGTCCCAGCGGTCGGCGGCAAGGCCGGGGATCTGAACCGCGAAGTCCACGTTCATGTAGACCGGCTCGAGGCACAGGCGCTTGGCGATCTCGTCGCCCAGTTCACGGTGCAGACCGGCGATCTCGCCGTTCTCGTCGATGTACTGCGCCGGCGGGATGCTGGCGTTGATCGACATGGTCAGCTTGCCGGGTTCGATGGTCGGCAGGTCGGCCGGGCAGTCCTGCGCCGAGGCGGCGGCAGCCGAGAGGCCAAGCGCTGCGGCAAGGGTCAGTCGGAAGGTCTTGGTCAGGGTCATCACGGGATCCTCTGTTGGGGTTGGTTCCGGCCGCTTTCCGGCCTTGTCGTGTTGGTTATTCGGGTGTTTTCCACGCGCCGCCGCACCAGTCGGCGACGATGCGGGCGGTCACATCGACCATGCGAAGGAAGTCGGCTTCGTCGACCCATTCGTCATGGCGGTCGTTCTGGCTGAGATCGCCGCTAAGGCAGCCCAGCCCGACGCAGGGAATGCCCGCCTCGACCGCCGGGTTGCGGATGTCGGACGAGGTGTGCATCGCGTTCACGAACGGCGCCTCGCCGGTCACCGCGCTGACGGCGCCTGCGGCGGTCACGTAAAGCGGGTGGTCGTCGGGCACTTCGGCGCCGGTGACGCCGGTGATCCATTCGACCACGGGCGGGTTGTCCTTCAGCCACGGATCGGCGGCGGCGGCCTTCGCGACGGCGGCCTCGATCTCGGCCTGAACCTCGCGATAGGTCTGGGACGGCGGGAACGAGACGGCGCCGCCCATCACGCAGGTCTCGACGATCCGGCCGAACTTGCGCAACTCGCCGCATTGCATGCGCGAGATGTGCAGGTTGGTGGCGCGGCCCACGACGGCCTCGATCAGCGGATGGCGGACCCGCTCTGCCCGCTCAGCAGCCAGCGCCATCAGCGCATCGCGAAGCAGGATCGCCTTGTCGATCGGGTTTTCGGCAAGGTGCGAGAACGCCGTGTGCCCCGGCTCGGTCGTGTCGGGCTGGCGGCCCTTCACGGTGACGGTGAATTCCAGATGCCCCGAGGCCAGCGCCTTGATCTCGCGCATGCCCTCGCCCGATTCCGCCGGGTGCAGATACAGCGCCGCGTCGGCGGTCAGCCCGTCATGCAGCAAGGCCGCGACGCCCCGCGCATAGCGCTTGCTGGGCGTCGACGCGAAAACCGCCCGCCCCAACGGCTTGCCCGACGCGGCCGCCTTCTCGATGGCCAGCACGGCGGCGGCGCAGCCTGCAAGGTCGTCGGCGATGCCCCATCCATAGATGCGCCCGCCATCGACCTCGCCTGCGAAGGGATCATGCGTCCATGTATCGTTTCCCGCGACAGGCTCGCCGTCCGGATGCGCGAACATCAGAAGGCTGGGCAGGCTGTCGTCGCCGGGCAAGGTGCCCACAACGGCGGTGCGGTGCGTTTCGTTGCGT
The DNA here is from genome assembly GCF_049801035.1 of Psychromarinibacter sp. S121. Classification (NCBI taxonomy): domain Bacteria; kingdom Pseudomonadati; phylum Pseudomonadota; class Alphaproteobacteria; order Rhodobacterales; family Paracoccaceae; genus Psychromarinibacter; species Psychromarinibacter sp. S121. The sequence continues at coordinate 657,760 of NZ_JBNAGE010000001.1, read as the reverse complement.
GCGCCGTCCTGTGCGAATTCGCCGATCACGGGAACCGCGCCCGGGTCATAGTCATGCGTGGTGACGCTGCATCCGGCCGCGGCCAGCCGGTCCGCGATGACCTTCTGCACCTGCGCCTCGCCGCCAGCCTGCGCCGCGATCAATTCCTGCAGGAAGGCAATCGCCGTCCCCGCGTCCGCAACCTGCGCTGTTCCTTCCGGCACCCGAACCCCCTGTCCATTTCGGACACTGTTTGTATACAATTTATGATGAACGGTACACGACGGGAATGCAATAAGCTTGTTAGGTTCGGGAAGGCCAAAGCCAAAGACGCGCGCAATCCGCACCGAATGCCGGCTGTTTCGACCGATTATTGAGCGTTTCGAAAAGCTTGCCGGGACAGGATGTGTGTGCCGGTCAGGACACCGCTTCGATGGCGAACTGGAACAGCGACCGGATATGAGTCGCAACCGCCTTGCGCGCCGCCGAGGCATTGCGCGACTCGATGGCGTCGAGAATCGCCTCGTGTTGCCGGCTGTCGGGTTCGAGCCGTTCCGAAAGCCGGTCGATCTCGAACATCTTGGTGCTGGCGCGCAGGCCAAGGATCACGTCGGCCATGACCTGATTGCCGCAGTTGTTGATGAACAGGCCGTGCACCTCGTCGTCGGACCGCCAGTGCGCCAGCATGTCATAGGGGCGCTTCGCCTCGACCGCCTTCAACGTCTCGCGCGCCTTCTGGATGTCTTCCGGCTTCACCCGGTCCACCGACAGGGCCGCCGCCTCGGCCTCCAGCAACTCGCGGGTCTTCAGGCTTTGCAGGTACTCGCGCAGCTCGACCTTGCGCACCTGAAACGAGCGGTTGGCCGACTTCACCAGCACGCCCTCGGCCTCCAGCCGCTGCAGCGCCTGCCGAAGCGGCGTGCGGGAAATCCCGAGGTGATTGGCGATCTGCTGCTCGACGATCACGCTGCCCGCGGCCAGCTGCCGCTGCTCGATCATGGTCGAGATGTTCTCGTATGCCCTGCCGGACAGGGTGCCGCGCTTCGGTTGCAGGATCTCGTCGGACTGGTCCTCGATCGATGGCGTCGGGTTGGTCATGGCTTCACTCACTGGCTTCTGGCCGTCCGGCGGCACGGCGCGACCCATACCCGGCCCGCGGTGCGCAGAATACACGCTGCCGCCTCATAGTGTACCGAATGGCCGCGACTGTATACCGCGCGACCGCGACATGCGGCAAAGGTGTGCACCTGGCGGCACACTCCTGCCAAGTGTCAGGCGGCTTCCACTCCCCCAAACGAAAACGGCCGGGCGCGGGGCCCGGCCGGTGGCGTTCGTGAAGCGCCGGGTCAGAGCGCGTTGATTGCGTCCAGCATGCCCTCGGGCCAGGATTCGGACAGCGGCGAGTCGAGGTACTGCTCTTGCGCGTAGCCCTGGAACGCCTCGACGTCGGGGGTGTAGACCTTCAGGCCCTCGCCCTCGAAGAACTCGATCAGTTCCGCTTCCTCGGCGAGGTACTGCTCGTCCGACCACGCGGTCGCCTTGTCGGCGGCAGCCTTCATCGCGTCCTGCTGTTCCGGCGTCAGGCTGTCCCAAAGCTGCGAGGACACCAGCAGCATGCCGAAGCCCACGTTGTGCGAGGTCAGGACGATCTGGTCGGTCACCTCGTAGAACTTCATCGCGCGGTCGTTCGGCAGCGGGTTGTCCTGCCCGTCGACGACGCCCGACTGCAACGCGGTGTACAGCTCGGTATAGGGGATCGGCACCGGGTTTGCGCCCAGCGCCTTGCCGAGGAACTGCCAGCTTTCGCCGCCCGGCATCCGCAGCTTCACGCCCGCCATGTCCTCGGGGGTCATGATCTCGGCGTCACCCTTCAGGTTCACCTGACGGGTGCCGTAGTAGAAGGTGCCGAGGATCTCGACCTTCAGCTTCTCGCGCGCGATCTCGCGCAGCTGGTCGCCCACGGCCGAGTCGAAGATCGCCTTCAGATGCGCCTGGTCGCGGACCACGTAGGCCGCGCCGAGGATGTCGAATTCCGGCGCCTGCTGGGCAAGGTCCGAAGGCGGCAGGCCGGCCATGTTGATGTTGCCGCGCTGCAGGCCGACCAGTTCGGTGCCCTGCTTCATCAGCGTGGCGCTGAAATAGGGCTGGAAGTCGAAGTCGTCGCCAAGCTCGGTGGCGAAGATCTCGACCATCGCCTTGGAGCGCGGCACTTCCGGCGGGTTCACGTCGGAGAAGATCAGCTCAACCGACTGCGCCTGCGCGGCCGCGCCGAGGGTTGCGACCGCAAGCGCGGCGGTCAGGGTTTTAAGCTTCGTATGGATCATGTCATCCTCCCGTTGAGAGCTTCAGATTGCGAACAGGTTTTCCGGCACGCCCTGCCCCGCGCCCTCGATGGCGAAGACGGAACCGGCAAGCGGTTCGGCGTCCAGCTGTTCGGGCGACAGGAACTTGAAGGCGGTTGTGACGAAAAGCGTCTTGAGGTCCGGCCCGCCGAAACACAGGCAGGTCGGATTGGTGGCGGGCAGCGCGATCTCGCGGTCGATGCGGCCGTCGGGGGCATAGCGCACCACCTTGCCGCCCGCGAAGAAGGCGTGCCACAGGCAGCCGTCCACGTCGATGCAGGCGCCGTCCGGGCGGTCCCCGGTGGCAGAGTAGTCGGCGAAGACCTCGCGCCCCGTGATCTCGGCTCCGGTCTCGTCCAGCGACAGGCGATAGGTGATGTGGCGGCGGGTGTCGGTGAAGAACATGCTGCGCCCGTCCGGGGCGAACGCGATGCCGTTCGACACGATCACGTCGTCCAGCATTCGCGTCATCGTGCCGTCCGGGTCGACGCGGTACAGCGCGCCCAGCCCGTCCTTCAGCCCGTTGTCCATCGTGCCGATCCACAGCCGCCCCTGCGCGTCCACCCGGCCATCGTTCAGCCGCGTGGCGGGCATCGTCTCGTCCGGGGTCGTGGCGAAGGGCGCAGCGATACCCGCCTCGGGGTCAAGCACCAGCAGGTCCAGATCCCGCGCGATGAGGTGGCCGCCCGATCGGGTCAGCGCCTGCGAGCCGAGGTAGGTGCCCGGCTGTTTCAGCGCCGTCGTCCCGCCGGTCGACGGATCGAGCGTCCAGAAGGTCGGCCGCTCGATGTCGATCCATGTCAGCCGCGCGCGGCGCGCGTCCCACAGGGGCGTCTCGCCAAGCTGGGCGGCGACCCGCTGGACGCATTCGACGGTGGGCTTCAGCATCGCGCCACCTCGGGCCCGGACAGGACCGGCAGGCAGCGCACCCGGCGGGGACAGGAAGGACCGGACCGGGTCATCCCTTGTACCCCAGCAGGCGCGGCAGCCACAGCACGAAGTCAGGCACGTAGGTGATGATCAGCAGCGCCACGATCAGCGCCAGCAGGAACGGCCACAGGTCGCGGATCACCCGCCCGATGGGCTGCTTTGTGATCGACGACACGATGAACAGCAACAGCCCGTAGGGCGGCGTCACCAGACCCAGCATCGCGTTCACCACGCAGATCACCCCGAAATGCACGAGGTCCACGCCCAGCGCCTGCGCGGTGGGGATGAAGATCGGCACGATGATCAGCAGGATGGCACCGGACTCCAGGATGCAGCCCAGCACGAGGAACAGGATGTTGATCGCCAGCAGGAAGGTGACCTTGGACAGCTCGTACTGACCAAGGAACGCCGCAAGCGCGTCCGGCACGTTCTCGCGCGTGACGACGTACTGGAAGGTCAGCGCGCCCGCGATCAGGATACCGACCGTGGCGGTGGACCGGGCCGAGGCCAGCAGCGTCTGATAGAACTGCCCCGCCGTGACCGACCGGTAGAAGATCACCGAGATCGCCAGCGCATAGAAAGCGGCGACGGCGGCGGCCTCGGTCGGTGTCATTACACCGCCGTAGATGCCGCCCAGCAGGATCACCGGCAGCATCAGCGCCGGGAAGGCGCGGAAGGTGACCATCGGCATGTCGCGCAGCGGGATCTTCTCGTCCGTCTCGAAGCCGCGGCGGTGCGCGATGACCATGTTCATGATCATCAGCACCACACCCATCAGCAGCCCCGGCGCCATGCCGGCGGCGAACAGGTAGCCGACCGACTGGTCCGAGACGAGCGCGTACAGCACCATCGGGATCGAGGGCGGGATGATCGGGCCGATGGTGGCCGAGGCGGCGGTGATCGCAGCGGCGTAGGACGGCGTGTATTTTCCGTCCTTGGTCATCATGTTGATGATGATCTTGCCCATGCCCACCGCGTCGGCCACGGCCGAGCCGGACATGCCCGAGAAGATCAGCGAGGACACGACGTTGACGTGCCCCAGCCCGCCCTTGAAGCGGCCGACAAGCGCCTGCGAAAAGCGCAGCAGACGGTCCGCCAGCGAGCCGATGTTCATGATGTCGGCGGCAAGGATGAACAGCGGGATCGCCAGCAGCGTGTAGCTGTTGAACAAGCCCTGCAGCAGCGTCTCGGACGCGATGGAGGGGTCGAAACCCTTCATCATCAGGTACACGGACGAGCCGCAGATCATGGCAAGGCCCATCGAGAGCCCGCCGAAGGCGAGGAACGCGATCAGTACGATCGCGACGGTAAACGGATCAGTCATAGTCGTGGGTTTCCGCCGATTTGGGCGTGTCGAAAGCCGGGTCAGAGCCGGTGATGCCGCGCCAGATGCTGATGAAGCACCGGATGATCACGGACATGGCGAAGGGGATGTAGATCGCGAAGACATAGTCGAAGCGGATCTTCATGTAGGCGGTGCTCTCGATCGCCATGAACGAGATGTAGTCCCACACGTAGGGCAACGTCCAAATGAAGATCCCGGCGCAGATGCCGCCGGTCACGATGTCAAGAACCCGCCGCGCCCAGCGCGGCAGCAGCGCGTACAGGATGTCCAGCCGGATCACGTCCGCCTCGCGCACCACGAAGGCATAGCCGAACAGGATACCCCACAGCCACGCGATCGAGACGAACTCGACCGTCCAGCCCAGCGGCAGGTTCAGCACGTAGCGGAACACGATCTGGATCAGGAAGCTGACGAACAGCGCGCCCAGGATCAGGGCCAGGAAGTTCTCGGCCCGGTGTCCGAGCCACGTTATCGGTTTTCGCAGGCGGTCCATTCTGCCCTCGGTTCAAGTGTTGACGGAGCCCGGCGCATCGCGCGCCGGACCCCTTCCTGCCTCAAAGCTCGTTGATTTTCTCAAGCAGCCCCTCGGGCCAGTCCTCGGCGAATTTCGAGGCCTTGTAGACGCCCAGAACATGATCGCGGAACGCGGCGGTGTCGGGCGCATAGACCTTCAGCCCCTCGCCCTCGAAGAACGACACCAGATCGTTCTCCTGCCCGATCACGTACTCGGCCATGTCGTTTTCGAACTGGTCGGCGCAGGCCTGCAGCGTCTCTTGCTGCTCGGGCGTCAGGCTGTCCCACTTCGACTGCGACACGGCGAAGACGTTGTTCGACATGCGGTGGCCGGTCAGGATGATCTGGTCCGTCACCTCGTAGAACTTCATCGACTTGTCGGTGGGCAGCGGGTTGTCCTGCCCGTCGATCGCGCCGGTTTGCAGCGCGGTATAGACCTCGGTGAAGGCCATCGGCGTCGGGTTCGCGCCCAGCGCCTCGCCCAGGAACTGCCAGCCCTCGCCACCGGGCATCCGCAGCTTGATGCCTTCCAGGTCGGCGGGCGTCATCACCTCGCGGTCGCCACGGATGTTGACGTGCCGGGTGCCGATGTAGGGGAAGGCGAGGACCTTGATGTTGGTCTTCTCCTCCATCATCGCGACCAGTTCGTCCAGAACGTCGCTGTCGTAGACCGTGCGCATGTGGTCCACGTCGCGGAACAGGTAGGCGGTGCCGAGGATCGAGGTCTCGGGGACCTGGTTATAGAAATCGAAGATGGCGAGGTTCGCCATGTCGAGGTTGCCGCGCTGCATCGCGGTCAGTTCGGTGCCCTGCTTGACCAGCGTCGCGCCGTGGTAGGGCTCGAAGGCGAAGGCATCGCCAAGGCAGCCTGCAAAACCCTCGTCCAGCACCGCGCTGCGCGGATCGGCGGCGGCCACCGTATCGGAGTAGATCAGCGACGGCGCATCCTGCGCCAGCGCCGCCCCGGCGGTCAGGCTGACGGTCAGCGCCAGCGCCGTTCCGCTGGCCAGGTGTTTCATCGTCTTCGTCATCTTTTTCGTTCCTCCCGTGTTTTTCGTTCCGCCGCGCCGACCCTCCTCCGGGCCCGCGCGGCGGTCTTGTCTTGCGTCAGAGATCGTTGATGGCTTCCAGCACGCCCTCGGGCCAGTCGGCCGAGAACTTGGAGTTCTTGAAGACCTCAAGAACGTGGGTGCGGAACGCATCCTTGTTCGGCTCGTAGACTTTCAGCCCCTCGCCCTCGAAGAAGGCGACCAGCTCGCTTTCCTGCTTGATCGTGTCGGCGTCCATCGCGTCCTGGAACACGCGCGCGCATTCCTCGACCTTGGCCTGCTGATCGGCGCTCAGGCTGTCCCACTTCGACGCCGACATCGAGAAGACGTTGTTGGCGATCAGGTGGCCGGTCAGGATGATCTGGTCGGTGACCTCATAGAACTTCATCTGCTTGTCCGCCGGAAGCGGGTTGTCCTGCCCGTCGACGGCGCCGGTCTGCAGCGCGGTGTAGACTTCGGTGAAGGCCAGCGGCGTCGGGTTGGCGCCCAGCGCCTCGCCCACGAACTGCCAGCCCTCGCCGCCCGGCATCCGCAGCTTCACGCCCTCCAGATCGGCGGGGGTCATGACCTCCTTGTCGCCACGGATGTTGACGTGGCGGGTGCCGATATAGGGCCATGCAAGGATCTTCAGGCCGGTCGCCTCTTCCATCTTGGCGATCAGTCCGTCCAGCACGTCGCTGTCGAAGGTGGCGCGCATATGCTCGTAGTCGCGCCACAGGTAGGCGGTGCCGAGGATCGAGGTCTCGGGCACCTGGTTGTAGAAATCGAAGATGGCGAGGTTCGCCATGTCGAGGTTGCCGCGCTGCATGGCGGTCAGCTCGGTGCCCTGCTTGAACAGGGTGGCGCCGAAGTAGGGCTTGAACTCGAAACCGTCGCCCAGACAACCGGCGAAATCCTGTTTCAGAATGCCGCTGCGGCGGTCGGTTTCCTGCACGGTGTCGGAATAGATTAGCTCGACCGTTTCCTGCGCCTGCGTGGCTCCGGCAAGGCCGATGGTGGCCAGCACCGCCGCGCTTACGGTGGTCTTCATCCAGTGTTTCATGCGTTCCTCCCTATGACGCATTGGTTCCGTACGAGGGCGGGTGCCCTCAGCTGAACGAGTCGAACGCCTCCCGCATCCGCTCGATGTCCGGTTTCCGGCCTGTGAAAAGCTCGTAGGCCCGGACGGCCTGAAACAACGCCATCCCCGAGCCGGGCAGCACGGCGCAGCCCTTGGCCCGCGCGGCGGCGAGCAACTCGGTTTCAAGCGGGAAATAGACGATGTCGGCGACCCACTGGCCGGGACGCAGCGCATCGGCGGGCAGCGGAATGCCGGGCAGCTTTTCCATGCCGACCGGGGTCGCGTTGACGATGCCCTGCACCTCGGCGGCGGCGGCCACCGCATCCTCGGCCACGATGGCGCGGCCGGGGCCGTAATGTTCGGTCAAAAGCGCAACAAGCTCGGCGGCCAGCCCCGGCGTCACATCGCGCACCAGCAGACGGCCGACGCCCTCGTCCAGCAGCGCATGCGCGACGGCACCCCCTGCCCCGCCCGCGCCCAGCAGCAGCGCGGCCTCTTTCGGCGCGCCAGGCAGGCCACGGCGCAGGCTTTCGGCAAAGCCCCAGTGATCCGTGTTGTCGCCGATGCGTTTGCCGTCCCGGAACAGCACCGTGTTCACCGCACCCACGTTGCGGGCCGCGTCGGACAACTCGTCCATCAGCGGCAGCACCTGCTTCTTGTAGGGGTACGTGACGTTAAGCCCCGTGAACCCCTCTGCCTCAAGCGCATCCAGCATCGCGGCGGGCTCTTTCGGCAGGGGGCGCACCTGCGTGTCGAGCAACTGGTAATCGAAGTCGATTCCCTGCGCCGCCGCCGAGGCCATGTGCATCCGGGGCGTCCGGGATCCGCCGATGCCGTGACCCAGAAGGCCAACGAACACGGGGTTCGCGGAAATGTCGGCAGCCGATGCGGGCAGCGGTCGTGACACGTTCGGTGATCCTCTCCCTTGGGGTTTCCCCCGGCCCGTTACAGGCCCCTTGACGGCACAATGTTCCAGTTGGTTAATTATGTCAACGAGGTGTTCGTTCCGGTTAAAAGCTGAAAGCCGTTCAGACACCGACCGACACCGGAGGGCGTTTTGGTTCGCGGCGGCAATGCGCTAGAAGTCGCGGACCAGACGAGGGAGAACGGACACCATGGGAGAGACCAACGCCGGAAGCGGCGCGGGTGAACAGGCGCGCGGGGGCTGGAAACAGGACCCCGACGCCGTGCGTGGCAACATCCTGCAGGCGGCGCGCGAAGTGTTCGCCGAACGCGGGCTGTCGGGTACGCGGGTGGACGAGATCGCGGCGCGGACGCGCACGTCCAAGCGTATGATCTACTACTATTTCACCGACAAAGAGACGCTGTACCGCGCGGTGTTGGAAGATGCCTACCTCCGCATGCGCGAGGGAGAGGATGCGCTGGATCTCGGGTCGCTGCATCCGGTCGCGGCGCTGCGGGAACTGGCCGAGTTCACCTTCGAGCACCATCGCCACGCCGAGGACTTCGTGCGGCTGGTGATGATCGAGAACGTCCACGGCGGGCGGCACATGTCCTCGCCCGAGATCCTGTCGGGACAGAACAGCTCGGTCATCCGCCTGCTCGAGGACATCTACCAGCGTGGCGTCGAAGCCGGGCTGTTCAGGCGCGGGCTGACCGCGCTGGAACTGCACTGGCATATCTCGGCCGTGTCCATCTTCAACGTCTCGAACCGCGCGACCTTCTCGCGGATCTTCGGCGACGACCTGTTCACCGAGCGCGGCCAGCACATGCTGCGCCGCCATGTCGGCGACATGATCCTTGGCCTCGTGATGAAGCCCGGACTGTCCGCCGACGCCGATCTGCCCAGAGCCAAGGAGGAGGCACGCATGATCAACCCGGACATTTTCCGGTTCCTCGAGGTATGGGACGCGAAATGGGCCACGTTGGGCCCCGACGCGACCCCCGCCGACCGCCGACTGCACTTCGAGGGGGTCGCGCGCGACATGCGCCTGCCGACTCCGCCCGAGGTGGAGACCGACGAAGAGCACTGGATCGACAGCGACGGCGGGCCGGTGCGCGTGCGCATCTTCCGCCACGCTTCGGGCGGCACACAGCCCGCGCTGATCTACATGCACGGCGGCGGCTGGATGCAGGGCAGCCCGGAAACGCACTGGGACATTACCGCCCGCATCGCGGCGTGGAACCGGCAGACGGTGATCTCGGTCGACTACGCGCTGGCGCCGGAACATCCCTTCCCCGAAGGTTATCTTCAGGTGCTGGCGGTGGCGCGGTGGGCGCAGGCCACGGCCGGTTCTCTGGGCATCGACCCGGCGAAAATCGCCATCGGGGGTGACAGCGCGGGCGGCAACCTTGCCGCCGCCGTGGCGCTGGCCTGCCGAGACGAGGGCGTGCCGCTGTGTGCGCAACTGCTGATCTACCCGGCCTGCGACTTCGACCGCTCGCGTCCTTCCTACGCCGAGAACGCCGAGGGGCCGCTGCTGAAGGTCGCCGGGATGGCGAAGACCAATGCGCTGTACTGCCCGGATGTCGAGCAGCTGAACACCGACCCGCGCATCGCCCCGCTGGCCGCCGAAAGCCATGCGGGTCTGCCGCCGGCCTTCGTCGCCGTGGCGCAGAACGACCCCCTGCGCGACAGCGGCGTGGCTTACGCCGAGGCTTTGAAAGCCGCCGGCGTCGAGGTTACCGAGGATTCGGGCGAGGGCCTGATCCACGGCTACCTGCGCGGAATGGAATACTGTGCCGATTGCGAGACCAAGCTGCGCGCCATGGCGGCCTGGCTGAAGGGCATCTACGGCTAAACATCCGGAAACGCTTATAGAAAGGGCCGCCGACGCTTTCGGCGGCCTTTTTTCATGCCCGTCTGACGGGCCAAGATTCCGGGTTTGCGTCACGCAGGATCCTCCCATAGGAATCAATTATACCCTACGATTCGTAATTCGTAGGACAAAATGGGAGGAACCAATGATCAATCTCACCCGCCGGCTCGCGCTTGGCGCCTTCGCCGCATCCGTCGCCCTGACCCCGCTGACCGCGGCGGCGCAGGACGCGCCAGAGCTGACCTTCTCGGCCGTCTTCTCGCAGAACGACATCCGCGCCGAGATGATGGAGAAGCTGAAGACCTCGGTCGCCGACCTGTACGATCTGCAACTCTACTACGGTGGCACGCTGTTCGCGCAGGGCACCGAACTGGTCGCGATCCAGCGCGGCAACCTCGACATGGGCAACATCGCGCCGCAGGACATCGCCAAGCAGATCCCCGCGTTCTCGATCCTGACTGCCGCCTACCTGTTCCGCGACGCCGACCACCTGAAGACCTTCTTCGCCAGCGAACCCGGCGCCGAGATGATCGCGATGGCCGAAGAACAGCTGGGCATCCACATCCTCGGGCCCACCTACTTCGGCACCCGGCAGGTCAACCTGCGCGGCGACAAGGAGATCATGACGCCCGAGGACATGGCCGGGATCAAGCTGCGCATGCCCGGCGGCGACGCGTGGCAGTTCCTTGGCGAGGCGCTTGGCGCCAACCCGACGCCGATGGCCTATGCCGAGGTCTACACCGGTCTTCAGTCCGGCGCGATCGACGGGCAGGACAACCCCTTCCCGAACGTCGAGAACATGAAGTTCTACGAGGTGACGGACCAGATCGTCCTGACCTCGCATCTTGTGGCCTATGACCTGCTGGTGATTTCGCAGCGGGTCTGGAGCGAGATGACCGACGACCAGCGCGCCGCGTTCCAGTCCGCCGCCGACGAGGCAATCGCGTGGAGCACCGACCAGCACCTTGCCCGCGAAGGCGAGCTTGCGGCGTTCTTCGAGGGTGAGGGCCTGAAGATCTACGAACCCGACCTCGTCGCCTTCCGGACCTTCGCCCAGCAGAAATACCTCGACTCGGACCTGTCGGCGGACTGGCCCGAGGGGATGCTGGACCGGATCAACGGTCTCTGACACCCTTCCCTTCGGGGTCCGATGACCCTGCACCGGGGCGCGGCACTTGCGCCCCGGCCGTCGAAGACTGCCGCGCCCGTTCGGGGCCAAAAAGGAAAACAACCAGATGCCACAGCCGATCTACGTCCTGAACGGCCCCAACCTGAACCGCCTTGGCGTGCGCGAGCCCGAAATCTACGGCAGCACCACGCTGGCCGAGGTCGAAGCGCTGTGCCGCGCCGCCGCCGGACCGATGCCGCTGGAGTTCCGCCAGACGAATTCCGAAGACACGATGATCGACTGGATTCACGAGGCGACGGACAACGGGTCAGGCATGATCATCAATCCCGCCGCTTTCACATTCTACTCAATGGCGATCATGGACGCGTTGAAGATGTTTGGAAAACCGCTGATCGAGTTCCACATCTCGAACATTCACAAGCGCGAGCCGATGTATCACGACTCGCTGGTCTCGGGTGTGGCGACGGCGGTGCTGGCCGGGCTTGGCGCGCGGGGCTACCCCCACGCCGTTCGCATCCTGATCGAGATGATCCGCGAGGAACGCGCCGCCGCCTGATGCGGCCCTACCCGTCGAAACGGCCAGACTGCGCGACATGCTCGCGCCCGACGGTGATGTGGTCGGTCAGCAGCACCTCGGCCCCCGCCACGTCCCGCGCCATCACAAGATCGCGCAACGTCTCGTGCTGGCGCGCCACGTCCGGGCCACGGAACGACAGCGCCAGCAGGTGATAGCGCATGTACCGGTCGAAGGCGTTCGAGTGGCTCGCCATCAGCGCCGGTGAATCGCAGGCCGAGATCGTCGCGTGGTGGAAGTCCCAGTCGTACTGGACCCAAGCCGACACCGGCACCTCCTCGCCCGCCATCAGCCGCGTCTCGACCGAGTGCAGCTTGTGATAGGCCGACACCACCCGCGCCTCCCACTCCAGATCGCCCGCCGCGATGGACCGGCGCAGCGCGTGGCGTTCCAGCAGCAGGCGCAATTCCGAGATGTCGTGCAGGTCCGCCATCGACACCGGGCTGACCTCGAACCCGCGCTGGCCCTCGGCGATCACGAACCCCTCGACCACCAGCCGGTTCAGGATCTCGCGCAGGGTGGTGACGCTGGTGTCATAGGTCTCGCGCAGCCGGTCCAGCCGCAGCTTCTGGCCGGGAACAAGCGTGCCTTGCATGATGTCGAAGCGGATCCGGCGCAGCGTGCGCTCGCCCGTGGTTTCGCCGTGGTGTTCGTCGGTGAAGGTCTTGGCTGCCATCCGTGGTGCCGTCAGGCGCCCTCGTCCAGCGCCGCGAGGGCGTTGGAATAGTTCGGCTCCATCGCGCCGATGTGGATCTTCAGCAGCCGTTCCAGTTCGGCGGCGTCGCGCGCCGCGATGGCGTCGGCGATCGCCACGTGCTCGGCATAGGTCGTGTGCCGGTGCAGGCTGAGTTGGGCCGACAAATGCGCCCGCAGGGCGGCAAGACGGCCCGAAGCGATGTCGAACGCCTCGACGAAGAACGGGTTGCCCGCGTTCTCGAAGAAGGTGTTGTGAAACTTGGTGTCCGCCTCGGCATAGGCCAGCGAGTCGTCGGCGACCCGCGCGGCGTCCATCATCGCGATGGCCACCCGAAGCCCCGCATGGGTCGCATCGGGCGCGCGTTCCATCGCAAGCCGCCCCACCATCAGTTCAAGGTGCAGGCGGTAGTCGACCAGCGCATGCAGTTCCTCGGCATCGGGCTTGAACACGATGCTGCCCCGGCGCGGCAGAATGTTGATCAGACCCTGCATCTGCAAAAGCGTCAGCGCCTCGCGCACCGGCGTCCGGCTGACATCCATCGCCACGGCGATTTTCTCTTCCGAGAGCGGTTCACCCAAGGCAATCTCGCGGCGCAGGATCGCTTCCTTCAGCCGCTCTGCCACCGTCGCCGCCAGAGACTGAGGCCGGTTGATCGGGCTCTTCTTCATGGGATTGATATTCTTGTTCGCTTTCAGCGCCATGTACCCAGCCGCCCTTCACCGTCCGATCATCGCGCGAAGTGTATCTGAAGTATCAGGTACGTCCAGCACATCGGTTAATTGACATACAGTACCTCAGTAGATACGTCATCGACAGGTTGGGCAAGGAGGAACCATGAGGGTCCTGGTAACCGGAGGCGGCGGGTTCATCGGCGCATGGATCATCCGAAGACTGGCAGAGGCCGGGCACGACCCGGTCGTGTTCGACATGCAAGAGAACCGCGCCAAGCTGGCTGAAATCGCCGGGGCGGATCTGGCGGACGGCATCGACTGGCACACGGGCGACATCGTCGCCACCGGCGATGTCGAGACGGCGGCGAAGGACTGCGACGCGCTGGTGCATCTTGCGGGTATTCTGACCCCCGCCTGCCGCGCGAACCCGATCCTTGGGGCGAACGTGAACCTGATCGGCACGCTGAACGTCTTCCTCGCCGCGCGCGCCCACGGCATCCCGAACGTGGCCTATATGTCCAGCATGGGCGTCTTCGGCCCCGACGGCGGTGCCGAGCCCTGCCCCACCACGCTGTACGGCGCGTTCAAGCTGGGCGCCGAGCACAGCGCGCGCGCCTTCTTCGCCGAGGACGGCATCACCTCGACCGGGTTCCGGCCCTATGTCGTCTACGGCCCCGGCCGCGATGGCGGTCTGTCGGCTGGACCAAGCCTTGCCTGCGCGGCGGCAGCGCGGGGCGAGGCCTACACCATCCCCTTCTCGGGCGGGATCGACATGATCCACGCCGACGACATCGCCCGCATCTTCCTGACCACCATCGAGGCACCGCCGCAGGGCGCAAACGTCGTCACGCTGTTGGGCAACGAGACCACCACCGACACGGTCGCGGACACGATCAACCGGATCGCACCGGGCGCGCGGATAACCGTGGACGGCCCGCCCATGCCCATTGACGGGCCCAAGTCGGAACCGCAGCTGGCGCAGCTGTTCCCCGGCTGGACGCCACGGCCGCTGGAAGACGGGCTGGCCGACACAATCGCATTCTACAAGGAGCGGACATGAACAGGTTCGAGGATCAGGTCGCCATCGTCACCGGCGGCGCGCGCGGCATCGGTCGCGGCATCTGCCAACGGCTTGCGCAGGAAGGCGCGAAGGTCGTGGTCTGGGATCTTGCCGAGGCGTCGACCGAAGGCCCCCACGCCCCGGCGGCCAGCATGACTGTTGACGTGGCCGACCCCGCTTCGATCGAGGCGGCGATGAAGGACGTGCTGGACCGCTTCGGGCGGCTGGATGTCTTCGTGAACAACGCGGGCATCAGCGGCCCGGTGGCGGATGTCGAGCACTATGACCTCGCCGACTGGAAGCGGGTGATCGACATCGACCTGACCGCCGTGTTCCTGTGCTGCCGCGCCGCCATCCCTCAGATGAAGGCGCAGGGCTACGGGCGCATCGTCAACGTCGCTTCCATCGCGGGCAAGGAAGGCGTCCCGGGCATCGCCGCCTATGCGGCGGCCAAGGCGGGCGTGATCGGGCTGACCAAGTCGCTGGCGAAAGAGCTGATCCAGACCGGCATCCTTGTGAATGCCGTGGCCCCGGTGATGGTCGAGACGGAACTGCTGCAACAGATGACGCCCGAGCACATCGCCGCCAGCAAGGCAAAGATCCCGATGGGCCGGTTGCTTCAGGTCGACGAATTGGCGGCGCTGGTCGCTTTCGTCGCCAGCCCCGAGAACTCGTTCACCACCGGCGTCGCCTATGACGCCTCGGGCGGGCGCGGCACCTACTGACGCCGCACCACGCGCGGACGCAGCCGGATCAGGCCGCGTCCCACTCCGGCGCCCACTCGAAATCGCTTTTGCGCTCTTGCCGGTCGAGGCCGGAAATCGTCGCCATCTCGGCCTCGCTCAACTCGAAATCGAAGATGTCGAAGTTCGCCTTGATGTTCTCGATCCGCGACGAGCGCGGGATGGCGGCGACGTTGTCCTGTTGCACCAGCCAGCGCAGCGCCACCTGCGCCGCCGACTTCCCATGCGTCTCGCCGATCTTCACGATCTCGGGTTCCTTGAACACCGCGCCGCGCGCGATGGGCTGGTAGGCGGTGACGATCATGTCGCGCGCGCGGGCCGAGGCCAGCAGCTTCTTCTGGGCCAGCAAAGGGTGATACTCGATCTGGTTGTTCACCAGTTCCGCGCCGCAGGTGTCGATCGCCTCGGCCAGCAGCGGAACGGTGAAGTTGCTGACGCCGATGCTGCGGGTCCGGCCCGTGTCGCGCGCCTCGGTGAAGGCGGCAAGCGTGTCGCACATCGGAACCTCGCGGCCCGGCCAGTGGACAAGGAACAGATCGACATAGTCCATCTGCAACCGGTCAAGGCTGTTGGCCATACTTTGCCGGACCTGATCCGGGGCAAGGCTGTCGAACCAGACCTTGGTGGTCACGAACAGGTCTTCGCGTGGAACGCCCGCCTCGCGGATCGCCTGCCCTACCTCGGCCTCGTTGCCATAGCGGACGGCGGTGTCGATGTGGCGATAGCCGTGCTCGATGGCGCTGCGGATCGCGGCGACGCCCTCGGGGCCGGTCAACTCGAACGTGCCGAGGCCAAGCGCGGGCATGGTGATGCCCTTCGCGGTCTTGTAAATCATGGGGTCACTCCTTCAGGCGGTCAGAACGATCTTGGCGGCGGCGACGGTGCCACCGTCGATATCGGCAAAAGCGCGGCTGCCGTCGGCCATCGCACGCCGTTCCACCCAAGTAAGCGGACCCAGCGCGCCGGCCGCCAGCAAGGCCACGGCCTGCCGGAAGTCCGCCACGGAATAGCAGTATGCGCCGAGGAAGGACAGTTCGCGCAAGGTAAGCGCGCGGACATCCACGCCCTCGCTGCCCGGCAACAGCCCGCTGTGGACGATGACGCCGCCCCTGCGCGCCAAAGCGAAGGCCAGCGCGCGCGTGGCCCCTGCCCCCACGGCGTCGAAGATCATGTCGCAGCTTCCCGCCTCGGGCGCGTCTTCGGGTGCCACGGCGCGGATGCGGTCCGACGCGGCTTCGGCCGTGGCGCGGCGGGCGGCGTTGGTTTCCACCACCACCACTTCGCCCGCGCCCTCGGTGATCAGCACCAGCGCGGTGGTCAGGCCGATCGCGCCGCCGCCCATGACGACCAGCCGCGCGGTCGACAGCGGACGGGCCAAAGCCCGCACCCCCAGCGCCACCGCATGCACCGAGACCGCCAGCGGTTCGGACAGGGCGGCGACGTCGAAGGGCATGTCGTCGGGGATCGGCTCGACGTTGCGCTCGGGCACGACGACGTACTCTGCGAAAGACCCCGCGTGCGGCGGCAGGCCGATGTTCTTCTGCGCGTTGCACAGTTGCGGCGCGCCCGACAGGCATTCGGTGCAGCGGCCGCAGTTCAGGAACGGGTTCAGCGCCACGCGGCGCCCGTCCAGCGCGCCGCCCTGCACCACGCCCGCCGCCTCGTGGCCCATGATCATGGGTGGCACGCGGCGCGGGTCGTGTCCATGATAGCCGTGCATGTCGGACCCGCAGATGCCGCAGGCCTCGACCTTCAGAAGGACCTCGCCCGCGCCGGGTATCGGCGCGGGGACGTCGCTCCACTCCATCCGGGACGTGCCCCTGTAGACGATGGCTTTCATGATCGCGGCGCTCAGTAGAACAGCGACGGCAGGAACAGGCTGATCTGCGGTACGAAGGTCACCAGCAGAAGGGTCAGGAAGTTCAGCAGCAGGAACGGCAGCGACGCCCGGACCAGCCGCCCGACCGGCACCTTGGCCACCGCCGCGCCCACGTACAGGCAATTGCCCACCGGCGGCGTCACCAGCCCGACACCAAGGTTCACCACCATGATCGCGCCGAACTGGATCGGGTCGACCCCCTGCGCCACCGCGACCGGCAGCAGGATCGGAGCGAACAGGATCAGCGCCGGAACGAGATCGACGAACATCCCGATGACCACGAGAAACAGGTTGATCAGGATCAGGATCATCCACGGCGCGACATCGAGGCCGTTGAAAAAGTCGACCAGCGAGGCCGGAAACTGCTCGATCGCGACGACCCACGCCACGACCGAGGTGGTCGAGACCACGAACAGCGGGATCGCGGTGTTGACCGCCGCCTCGACCACGATGGTGCCAAGCTGGCGGAAGGTGAACTCGCGGTAGACGACGCCCGCAAGGAACAGCGCGTAGACCACGCCGATGACGCCCGCCTCTGTGGCGGTGGTCAGGCCGGTGACGATGGCGCCCAGCAGGAAGACCGGCAGCAACAGCGGCAGGATCGCATCCTTGAAAGCGTCCCAAAGCTCGGTCACGGGCGCGCGGCTTTCGGCCTGCGGCCAGCCCTTGCGCTTGGCCATCACGTAGACGGCGACCATCAGGAACAGCCCGACAAGGATACCCGGCACCAGCCCGGCCAGGAACAGCGCACCGACCGAACTGCCGACGGTCACGCCGTACAGAACCATCGGGATCGACGGCGGGATCAGCACGCCGATGGTAGACGATGTGATCGTGATCGCGCCCGCGTCCTCGCGGCTGTAGCCCTGTTTCTCCATCGCGGGGATCATCAGGCTGCCGACGGCGGCGGTATCCGCCACGGCCGAGCCAGACACGCCGCCGAAGAACATCGACGAGGCGACGTTGACGTGCCCCAGCCCGCCCCGGATGTGGCCGACCAGCGCGGTGGCCAGCCGGACCAGCCGCCCGGCGATCGAGGTTTCGCCCGCCAGCGCGCCGGCAAGGATGAACAGCGGCACGGCGACCAGCGGGAACGAGTAGACCCCGTTGACCATCTTGTGCGGGACCTGCGCCATCGGGAAAGTCCCGTCCAGCCAGAAGGCCCCCATCGCCGCAGAGCCGATGGCGATGGCGACGGGCACGCCGATGATCAGGAGAACGAAGAAAACGACGAAGACCGTCAGGATCATGTGGAAGCTCCAGCGCCCGTGCCACGAAGCAGACGGACAAGGTTCTCGATGCTGCACAGCGCCATCAAAGCGGCGGAGATTGGCATGCAGAGATAAAAGTAGCCGCGCGGGATCTTCAGCGCGTCGGACAGGCTGTTCATCGCGCCGGACACGATGGTGTAGCCGTAGAAAACAAGGGCCACGAGGAACCCCAGCACCACCAGTTCGGCGAGGATCGACAGGACCCTCTGCACCGTGGCGGGCAAGGCATCGACCAGCGCCGAGAACGCGATGTGGCGTCTTTCGTAGAAGGCGACGACCGAGCCCATGAACACGATCCAGATCAGGATCACGTTGGGGACCTCGTTCGCCCAATAAAGCGAGTTGCGCAGGCCGTACCGCCAGAACACGCCCATCGCCACGCTGATGACCAGCGCGACGATGAGGATGCCGATAAACCAGCGCAGGACTTGGTTTATCACTGCCACGTCATTCTGCCTGCAGAACGGCGTCGATCAGGTCGCGGCCGATGGTGTCTTCGGACGCCGCATAGGATTCCTCGGCACCGGCGCGGAAGGATTCCTTGTCGATGTCGCGGATGATGGTCAGGCCCGACTCTTCAAGCTGGGCCACCAGATCGGCGTTGGCCTGACGCGCGGCTTCCACCTGGATCAGGCTGCCGGCCTTAGCGGCCTCGACCACGGTGTCCTTGACCTCGTCCGGCAGGCTTTCCCAGAACGAGCGCGACAGCACGAACTCGGTCGGGATGTTGGCGTGGCCGGTCAGGCTCATGGTCGACTGCACTTCGTGGAACTTCGAGGTCCAGATGTTCTCGGGCGGGTTCTCTTGCGCGCTGACGACGCCCTGCTGCAGGGCCGAGTAGACTTCCTCGAACGGCAGCGGCGTCGGGTTGGCGCCCCATGCCTTGAACGCGGTCAGCCACGGCTGGACGTTCGGCACCCGGATGTCGAGACCCTGAAGGTCCTCGGCGGACCGGATCTCGGTGCCGTTCGTGGTGATGTAGCGGAAGCCCAGTTCGCCCCACGCCAGCAGCTTGAAACCGCGTTCGTACAGGATGTCGTTCAGCGTCTGCTCGACCTCGCTGTCCGAGTGCAGCACGGCATCCACGTGCGCATCGTCGCGGTAGATCATCGGCAGGTTCAGCACGTCGAGGCGCGGGTCGATCTGGCCGTGGCGGCCGATGATGGCGCCGTCAAGCGTGCCCAGTTGCATCGCTTCAAGGTACTCGGTCTCGGTGCCAAGCTGCGCGGCAGGGAACACCTTGATGTCGAAACGGCCGGGAAATTCGGCCTCGAGCACCTCTTCAAACTTGTCGAGCCACAGCGCGTAGGTGTGCGCCTCGGGCATGTTGTGCGCGATCCGCATCGTGATGGTCTCCTGCGCCGAAGCGGCGCCGACACCGAACCCGAATGCGACCGTCGCGGCGGTCATGGAAATTCTGCCAAGCAGAGCGTTCATCTTAGTCCTCCCTCTATCGGAACAATCGGCCTTCGCAGGCATCCCCGCCTACCGAATGGCCTTCAGATTGCGCCGATACTTGGCAACTGAGGTACTGTATGTCAATAACTGATCAAACAAGACCGGCGCTCTGCCGGCAGAGATAAGGATCAACGCCCCGTGAACCGCAGCTACTGCCTGTCGTACCTCACCCTCGAGCTGTCGCCGCCCGAGACGATCACCCTTGCGGCAGAGGCCGGCTATGATTCCGTGGGTATCCGGCTGATGCCTGCGCTTGCGGGGGGACAGGCGTTTCCGCTGTGGGAAGACCCGGCGATGCTGCGCGAGACAGAGCGGCTGATCGCTGCGACCGGCGTGCCCGTGTTCGACATCGAGATCGCGCGGATCGACGGGCAGACCACGGTCGACGCATGGATGCCGATGCTTGAAACCGCCGGGCGTCTGGGCGCTCGCACCGTGATTGCCGCGGGCCTCGACGGCGACGAATCGCGGATGACGGACACGTTCGCCGCCCTGTGCGAAGCCGCGCGGCCGCATCGCCTGTCGGTCAATCTCGAGTTCACGCCGTGGGCGCCCCTGAACAGCGCGGCGGCGGCCACGCGGGTCGTCGCGGCGGCGGGCCAGCCGAACGGAGAGGTTCTGATCGACACCATCCACGTCGCCCGCTCCGACACGTCGCTGGACGACCTGCGTGCGATCCCCGCGGACCGGATGAGCTATCTACAGATCTGCGATTGTCCGTCGGAACCGGCGACCTCGACCGAAGAACTTCTGTTCACCGCCCGCGAAGAACGCCTGCTGCCCGGCGAAGGCGGCGCGGACCTTCAAGGCATCATCAACGCCCTGCCCGCCGACCTGATTGTCAGCGTCGAAATCCCCAGCCACCGCCGTATCGCCGAGATGGGCCATGCCGCATGGGCCAAGCTGTGTCTCGACGACTCTCGCCGCGCAATGGCGGCGTTCGACGCCGCCCGGTGACGGAACACCCGGCCCTGCACGCGAACGCGCGGGGCCGGGACATTGCGGTGCCAGCCCCTTATGCGACGGCCGCCATATCCGCCGACGATAGCTCGTAGGCGAGGTTGTAGACGATGGTCTGCGGGTCGCTCAGGCCCAGCCCGCTGTCGGCGATCACCTTCTCGAAGGCCGCGACCGAGGCTTCAAGCTCGGGCTTGCCGCTGCCCTCGATCAGAACCACCACGTCGAAGCCCTGTTCGGCCATGCCGGGCCGCATATCGGTCTCGCGGGTGCGGATGTCGGACACCTCGTTCCGGGCGGCACCCACGTGGACACAGGCGGCGCCGGTGACGTTCAGCAAAGCCTTGCACAGCCCGTTCGCCCCGGCCGTCAGCACATCGTCCTGCCCCTCTGCCAGCGTCAGCCGGATCGTCGCCATCGCGCCGCCGTCGCCGGTGCCGGCAGAGGCCAGACGCTCGCAGGCCACCCGCAGGAAGTTGCGAAACGAGGGCTGCACCTTCCCGGACCACTCGGTCGGGTTGTTCAGCCGCTCAAGATAGGCGGGCGAGCGGAACACATCGAGGTTTTCCGCTGTGTAGACAGTGCCATAGCGGTATTTCTCAAGCGCGTGGTCGATCAGCCGCTTGCCGACAAGGAACCCCGGAACCGACAGCCGCTCGGGCATGTGCTCGCGCGTGTGCCATTCCATGTACTCGGTCTGCGCCGAGGGTTCGATATCGTGCCACATGGCCAGAAAGGCGTTGCCGGGCAAGGTCATGTCTTAGGTCTCCTTCCGAGTGGCGGCATGACGTGCCGCGACATATCCGAATGTCAGCGCGGGGCCGATGGTGATGCCGGGGCCGGGATAGGCGCCGCCCATGACCGAGGCCATGTCGTTCCCGGCGGCATATAGCCCCTCGGTGGGCGCACCCGCCGCGTTCAGCACCCGCGCCTGCGTGTCGGTCACGACGCCCATGGCGGTGCCGATGTCGGCGGGGTGGATCTTCAGCGCGTAATACGGCCCCTCGCCCATCGGGCCGAGGCAGGGGTTCGGCCCATGCGCCGGGTCGCCAAGGTTGCGGGCATAGGCGGTGGTGCCGCGACCGAAGTCGGGGTCCTTCCCCTCGGCGGCATAACGGTCGTTGCGGGCGAAGCTGTCGGCCAGCGCATCGGGATCGGCCCCGATGGCTTTGGCCAGATCCGCGACGGTGGCGCCTTCCGCGATATAGCCCTCGGCCACCCACGGCTTCAGGTTCCGGGTCAGCGGACGGATCACGCCCAGCCCATAGCGGCGGATGAAGTCCGCGTTGCAGACAAGATGACAGGGGATCGCGCCCGCGTTGTACATGCCGCCGACGAAGCGGTGGTACGAGGTGGACTCGTCGACAAAGCGGCGGCCTTCCGCGTTCACCGCGATCACGCCGGGCTTGGCGCGGTCGAGGACGAAATGCGGGAACACCGCCTTGGACCCGTCGGCGCGCGTCCGCACCGAGGCGGGCGCCCAGAAGGCCGCGTTGTCATAGCCGATCTCCAGCCGCCCCCCCGCCGCCAGCAGCAGGTCGACCCCGCCACCCGCGTTCGACGCAGGCACGGCGGAATGCGCCGCCACGGGCTTCGGGTACAACTCGTCCCGCAGCCGCGCGTGATGCGAGAAACCGCCGGTGCTGATCACCACGCCGCACCGCGCATTGATCCGCTCGCCACCCGCAATGACACCGGTCGCCCGGCCATCCTCGACCTCGATCCGCTCGACGGTTGTTCCGGTGCGGATCGTTACGCCATGCTCCAGCAGGAAGGCCAGCAACCGCCCCGCCAGCGCGTTGCCCATGACCAGCCGACGCCCACGCGGACCGGCCAGCCGGTCCACCCCATGCCGCAAGAGCAACTTCGCCGCGTGGGCAGAGCTTTTCGCGGATTTCGTCGCGTTCAGCAGGTGGGTGATATCCACCCGGTCAACCATCATGCCGCCGAAAATAGTGAACTCTGGCAGCGGCGGGCGCAGCAGCGCCAGCGATTTGCCAAGACGCCGCCCGTCGAAAGCCCGCGCGCCCAGCGCCCGGCCACTGGTCACGGCGCCGGGCATATCGGTGAGATAGTCGGGATGGTACGGGTACGGTGCAAGATCCAGCGCCCCCGCCCCCTGCAAGCGCGCGATCATCTCGGGGCCGCGCGTCAGGAAGGCGTCGCGCATCTCGGCCCGCGACTGGTTGCCCACCACGCTGTCGAGATAGCGCCGCGCCGCGTCCGGGTCGTCGTCGCGCGACAGGATCGAGTTCGGCACCCAGGCGCTGCCCGCCGACAGGGCGCTGGTGCCGCCGACATGGGGTGACGCCTCGATCAGCAGGACGCTCAGCCCCTCAAGCGCAGCGGTCGCCGCCGCCGCCATCCCCGCCGCGCCAGCGCCGACAACGACAAGATCGTGGGTGTTGGTGTCCATGGCCCGTCCGTACATTGCACGGTCGATCAATCACGTGACATACTGTATGTCAATAACGTGGATGCAAGCCTCGTCATATCACGGATGCAATGCATCGCCCCCGTTGTGGCCCGGTCAGGGGTACAGCCCCAGCCCGACGATCCCCCACAGCGCAAGCCCCGCAAGGAACAGCGTCTCGGCGACGATCAGGGTGATCGCGCCGCCGCCCACCTTCAGGATGTTGCGTAGGTCGGTCTTCATCCCGACCGCCGCGATGGCCGCCAGCAACGCCCAGGACGACAGCCGCGCCAGCACCGCCCCCACCGCCTCGGGGATCAGGCCAATCGAGTTCAGCCCCGCCAACACAAGGAAGCCCAGCACGAACCCCGGTACCAGCGGCGGCCGCCGCCCCTCGGCCTCTGACGACTGGCGCGAGAAGATCAGGGTGATCACCATGACCACCGGCGCAAGAAAGGACACGCGGATCAGCTTCACCAGCGTCGAAGTCTCGCCCGCCTCTTCCGAGATCGAGAACCCCGCCCCCACCACCTGCGCCACATCATGCACCGTCGCGCCGATGAAGGCCCCAGCGGTCTGGTCGTCAAAGCCCAGCGCACGCGTCAGGATCGGGTACAGAACCATCGCCAGCGTCGACAGCACGGTGACACCCAGCACGGTGAACAGCAGGTCGCGCTCTGACCGGTCCGACCGGGGCAGCACGGCGGCCAGCGCCATCGCCGCCGACGCGCCGCAGATCGCCACCGCGCCGCCCGTCAGCACCGCGAACCGGGCGCTTTGGCCGGTGATCCGCGCCAGCAGCAGACCGAAGCCGATGGTCAGCACGATGCCCGCCACCAACAGCGCGATCATGCCCCACCCCAGCGACATCAGCATCTCGGCGCTGACCCGCGCGCCCAGCACGGCCACACCCAGTCGCAGCACCGACCGCGCGGTGAAGTTGATGCCGGACGACGTCGGCCCCGGATCGCCAAGGAAATTCAGCGCGATACCGAACAGCAGCGCCATAAGCATCGCGGGGGCGCCATAGTGTTCCGCCACGAACTGCGCCGCCAGCGCGACCAGCGCCGACACCATGATCCCGGGGAACAAGGCCCGCGCGCGCGTGCCGAACGCCTTCGGGGTCAACGTGGGCAACCGGCGCACCCACATGGCCTAGGCGCGCGCCCGCGACGGGACCATCGCCGTCCCCGTCATCGCCATGCTGCGCGCCCCGTCATTGCCGATATGCCTCCCGTTTCATCGCCGGGCGATGCTGCGATTACCGTGCAGGCGCCGTCAAGCGCCGGGCCGCCCGAAAACACGATCTGTCGCCCGCCCGACGCGCCTCCACGCCCCCTGACGCGCCTTCCCGCTGGTACGGACCGGCGCGCTTCGGTACACAGGCGAAAGGACCTCGTCGCCGAAACGACTTCCGCAACAAGGGATTGCCACCATGAAGACCTCGATCGCGACCGTGTGCATTGCCGGTGACCTGCGGGAAAAACTGGCGGCCATCGCCGCCGCAGGCTTCGATGGAATCGAGATCTTCGAGCAGGATTTCATCACCTTCGACGCCTCGCCGGAAGACGTGGGCGCCATGGTGCGCGACCACGGGCTGGAGATTTCGCTGTTCCAGCCGTTCCGCGACTTCGAGGGCCTTCCCGAGCCCGAACGCACCCGCGCCTTCGACCGGATGGAGCGCAAGTTCGACCTGATGCAGGAGCTGGGCACCGACCTCGTTCTGGTCTGTTCCTCGGTCCACCCCAAGTCGCTTGGCGGCATCGACCGGATGGCCGCCGACTTTGCCGAGCTTGGCACCCGCGCCGCCGCGCGCGGGCTGCGCGTGGGCTACGAGGCGCTGGCGTGGGGCAAGCACGTCTGGGATCACCGCGACGCGTGGGAGGTGGTGCGCCGCGCCGACCATCCGAACATCGGCCTGATCGTGGACAGCTTCCACACGCTGGGCCGCAAGCTGGATCCGGAATCGATCCGCCGCATCCCCGGCGACAAGATCTTCTTCGTGCAGCTTGCCGATGCCCCGTTGATCGAGATGGACCTGCTGTACTGGTCCCGCCACTTTCGCAACATGCCCGGCGAGGGCGATCTGGACGTGACCGCCTTCATGCGGGCCGTCGCCGCTACGGGCTATGACGGACCGATCAGCCTTGAGGTGTTCAACGACCAGTTCCGCGGCGGCTCTCCGCGCGCCATCGCGCTGGACGGGCACCGCTCGCTTGTGTGGCTGATGGATCAGGTGAAGCGCGCCGAGCCCGGCATCGCCATCGACGTTCCCGACATCCCGCCGCGCATCACCCCCGAGGGCGTCGCCTTCGTCGAGTTCGCCGCGAACGAGACAGAGGCCGAGGGCCTGCGCAAGCTGTTGCGCTCGCTGGGCTTCCGGCTGGCGGGACGCCACATCGCCAAGCAGGTCGAACTGTGGCAGCAGGGCGAGATCCGCATCGTGCTGAACACCGAACCCGAGGGCTTCGCCCACACCTCGCACATCGCCCACGGGCTGAACGTCTGCGACGTGGGTCTGGCCGTCGACAGCGCCGCCGCGACGGTGGAACGCGCCACCGCGCTTGGCGCGACGCCGTTCCGGCAGCCGGTCGGACCGGGCGAAATGGACATACCCGCGATCCGGGGCGTCGGCAGTGGCCTTTTGCATTTCATCGACCAGACCAGCGACCTTGCCGGTGTCTGGAAGACCGAGTTTGAGCCGGTCGAAGAACCGCTGCACGACGCGGGCCTTCTGCGCATCGACCACATCGCGCAGACCATGAACTATGAAGAAATGCTGACGTGGTCGCTGTTCTACACCTCTCTGTTCGACACCAAGAAGCAGGCGACGGTGGACGTGGTGGACCCCGGCGGGCTGGTCCGGTCGCAGGCCATCGAGTCGCCGGACGGCGCGCTGCGCGTCACCCTGAACGGCGCCGAGACGCACCGCACCTTCGCGGGCCGTTTCATCGCCGACAGCTTCGGCTCGTCGGTGCAGCACGTGGCCTTCGCGACCGACGACATCTTCGCCACCGCCGAGGCTTTGGAACGCACCGGCTTCGCCGCACTTCCGATGCCCGAGAACTATTACGACGACCTCGCCGCGCGGCTGGGGCTGGACGCGGATTTCGTGGCCAGCCTTCAGGCGCACAACATCCTTTACGACGAGGATGCCGAGGGCGCGTTCTTCCAGATCTACTCGCGCAGTTTCGGCGACGGGATCTTCTTCGAGATCATCCAGCGCAAGCACGGCTACAAGGGCTACGGCGCGCCCAACGCGCCCTTCCGCGTGGCCGCCCAGCGGCGGATGATGCCGCAGCCCGGCATGCCGCGCCGCTAGGCCGTGGGGCGCCGGCGCAACGGTCGGCGCCTCCCCTGCGGGTTTTTCCCGCCAGCGTCACAAAACCCCAACAGGAATCACCTAAAGCGCCCATAAAACAAAGGGCCCGGGGATAGTGACATGACTGAAATCGATCCAGTCCGCTTCGTCTTGAATTCATGCTTCGGCACCGCCGAACGCACCATGGCGCACCGCCTGATCGCGTGGTGGCGGGGCGAGCCGACCCTCTACGACGTGCTTCAAGGCTGAGCCAGACACCCCGGCGCGGTGTCGGGTGAAACGCCGCGTCCCGTGACACGATAGCCGATCCGGCCGATCCACTCCTTCACGCCGGTGTTCAGGTCGCGCAGGTTCTCCGCCAGGTTCCAGCCCAGCGCCCGGCCCGCACCTCTGGTGCGGTGATCCACCGGCCACGGCACCAGCCCGGTCCATCCGGCGGCGCAGAAGGTCTCGACCGCGCGGGGCATGTGGTAGGCGCTGGTCACCAGAAGCCAAGTGCCCTGCGCCTCGGCTCCCAGCACGCCCAGCGCATTGACTGCATTCTCGGCGGTGTTGCGGGACCGCCCCTCAAGCCGCAGCCGCGAAGGGTCCACCCCGGCCGAGGTAAAGATCGCTCCGGCCAGATCCGCCTCGACCACCGGGCCGGCCAGATAGGCGCTGCCGCCCGCGAAGGCCACGATCGCGTCGGGAAACCGGTCCGCCAGCGCGATGCCGGCCAGAAACCTGTCGCCCGCCTCGTTCACGTTGGGCTGGCCCCAGTGGGCCGAGACGTCGTCGACTTCCGCCCCGCCCAGCACGATGATCCCCGCAACCTCTGTTACACTGGGGTCCGGCGGATAGGCTGCCTCCAGCGGTCGCAGCAGCAACCCGCCCAGCGGCAAAAGCGCCAGCAGCACCAAAAGCCCGGCCCCTGCCCCCGCAAGCCGCATCCCCCACCGCTGCCGCCCGCGCGCCAGCAGCCACAGGCCAAGCACCAGCAGCAGCAAGATCACCGAATCCGGCCGTATCAGGAACCAGGCGATCTTCGCGGCGATGTAGAAAAGCGTATCCAAACCCGTCTCCGGAACAGTCCGGGCGCACAGGGCCGCATCCGCGGGCCAAGGTCAACTGTCGGGAAAGATGGTACCGCCTCCCTGGCTTGAACAGGGGACCTCTGGATCCACAATCCAGCGCTCTAACCAACTGAGCTAAGGCGGCACTGGCGGGCGAAGTATCGCCATGAGCGCATAAATGCAAGAGCCTTCTGGCCTAGAATTCGTATGCCCAGTGCTGCTCTGTCACGTCCATCCCGAAACTGTGGGCCTTGACCGACGACAACAGCCGCCAGCCGGTGCGGGCGTACAGCGCACAGGCCGCGCGGTGGCTTTCGTGGGTCCACAGTTGCATGCCCGCATAGCCCTTCGTCTGAGCGAATCCCATGCATTCGGCCAGCAGGCGGCGGCCCAGCCCCAGCCCCCGCGCCTCGGGAAGCAGCAGGAACAGGCGCAGCTTCGCGGTGCGGTCGTCCTGTCTGACGCAGAAGATGCAGCCCAGCCGCTGGCCTTCGCGCCACGCGACCCAGCCGCGTTCGCAGGTTTCGTCGTGATCCGCGAAGAAGGCCGCGACGATCTCGGCGACAAGGGCGGGAAAGCTATCGTCGAATCCCTCGTCGCGGGCGTAAAGCGCGCCATGCATTTTTACGATCCAGTCGGCGTCATCCGGCGTCGCGGGTCGCAGTTCGGTTTCCGTCATCGCATCCTCCCCGCGCATCGGACGCAGTCCGCGCCCGTCCGTCAAGAACCCTTGCGACGCGCCGCGCCTTGCGGTACCGCCGCGTCCATCCACGCGAGGAAACACAGACATGAGCATCAACAGCGAAAGCGACATCGAGGCCAATCTGCAGATCGGCCCGACTTCGGAGGGCATGGTGCGGATTTATGTCGAGGGCAACGGGATCGAGATCCCGATGGATTTCGACCCGGAAGAGGCCGAGGAAATCGCGGAAGAGATCCGCGCCGCTGCCGCCCGCGCCCGCACCGCCAACAAGAAGCGGAAGTAACCGGCTACCACGCCGTCATGTTCAGATCCGGATCGCGCGCCGCGTGCCAGCGCAGCGCCGCGTGCCGGGCGAACTTCTGCAACATCACCTTGCGCCGCGCGCCGGGAAGCTTGTCTTCCGGCGCCATGCGCAGGATCTCGGCGTCGTAGGCATCGGCGATGATCAGCCCGGTCCCGTCCGGCAGCAGGTCGGTCGGGAAATCCGCGTCGACCGCCCAGAAGAACCGGTCGCACCATTCCAGATAGCCCTGCCACTTGTGGTCCGATTGAAAGTCGGCGCGGCTGGACTTGCACTCGACGATCCAGACCTCGCCCTTCGGACCCAGCGCCATGACGTCGACCCGAAGGCCCGGTGTCGGAGTAAGTTCTTCCACCGTCACGAAATTGTGGCTCAGCAAATGTCGGCACACACCCCGTGCCAGCAGCTGGCCGGGCATCTTCTGCGGAGGGACAAGGTCGTCGGGCATGGTGTCGGGCATGTCGCAATCATGAACATTACGTGAACAAAACGCAAGGCTTTCGGACAAGGCACCCGTTGCGCGCCTGTTTCCTGCCGTGATCGTTAAAGGTGAAAACAGCTTGTCGCCCCGGAAAGCGAACGAGCCCCTTGCCGGGTGCCGCGTGCAGGCCTATGTCGGGGCTTGGCGGGCACTGCCCTTCCTGTGCCGAGAAATATTCCGGTGGCCTTAAGCAATTCCGAGGGAGCTGGCTCTACCAAGACCGTGGTTTTGGCACCTGGCGCCCACCTGTATATACAGGTCCTCGGGAATAGAAAACTCCACGTTTGTGGTGGTCCCGCCTCTACCCCGCATCCGTCATGCCCCGGTCCCAGGCCGCGCGGCCCGAAATCTGGACGGCATTGCCCGAGGGGTCCTTCATGTTCGCGAACCCATAGCCGTCGGCCCGGTGCACCGGCCCCACGTCGACCCCGGCCGCGATCAGACTGTTCCGCGCCGCGTCCACATCCTCGACATCGAACACCAGTTTCACCTGCACCTGCCCCTGCTTTTGCGCCTTTCCGGCGGGATGCAGCAGCAGGATGACCCCGTCACCGTCTGGCCGAAGCTCGGTCATGCGGTCGTCGGCGTCCGGGTGTGAGTGGACGAAATAGCCGAAATGCGCGGTGTAGAAGGCGACCATCCGGTCAAGGTGCTTGGTGTACAGGATCAGCCGGGTCATCGCCATGGCGCACCCTTTCACGTCAGGGAATGAGGAACGGTGCCTTTGTCATCCGGCACCGCGTCTCGCATCAAAGCGCTGCCGTTCCGGATCACGTCACGGCGGCGCAAGGCGCCCTGCACGCTTGCGGCGCAAGGGCCTTCCCCGCCGTACCGAGCGGATCAGCGGCGCTGGCGCGGGTCTTCGGTGCGTACCGGCACCAGCACGTCGGCGTGCTGCGGTGCGCGGGTGCCGCCCGAACGATCGTCCTTCTCGGCCAGCCGCATGATCGAGATGCCGAACTGCACGCCCGAGAAAACGATGCCGTGGAACATGAACAGCAAGAACACCGCCAGCACGCCCACGTCCGAGTGGGACACAAGATGCCAGAGGTTCGCCACGTTGAACCACAGCAGCCCCGCCACGAAAGCGGCGGCGATGGCAAAGCCGATCAGGGTATGACGGATGTAGAACCGAACGAGCTGGGGCATGAAACTCTCCCGTATCTGTTATGTCTAACCTGAGCTTTGTTACCGTTCCGTCAAGATACGATCGCCGCGAGGGTTCGATTTGCCGCGCCCACGCAAGCGTGACTGGTGCAAAACGCGCCGATCGCCTTTTATAACGGCTCGACAGGGAGAACCCGCAATGACCGACCCCAAGCCGCTCAGCCCGTCCGAGGCGCACGGCCTGCGATACGCGCAGGAACTCGAAGGCCACCTGAGCTGGCTCGACAGCTTCACCTCTGCCGCGCTTGCGGTGCTGGCGGTGGCGTCGGGGATCTACACCTATCTCGGCGTCTCATCGCTGTTGGATGACAGCGGCGCGTTGTCGTTCTTCGCGGCGATGTCCTATTCCGTCGCGGTCTCGGTCGGGATCTTCGTGTTCTGGTCCTACATGATGCGGCTGCTGCCCGCGGTGCGCACCGCCGCCGCCCGCACTGGCCTGTTCGTCTCCATGGGCCTTGGCTGTTGCGCCATAGTCGCGATGTCCTCGTGGCTGAACGCGGCGGCGCTGGCGGGCGCGGCGGCGGTGGAACAGCACCTCGCCAACACGGTGCAGCAATACCAGACCTCGCTGGAACGCGCGCATTCCGTCGCCATCTCGGCGCAGGCGCTGGAACGCGACGTGGCGCGGGTGCGCCAAAGCTTTCAGGACCTGTCCGAGCAGGAAGCCTCGGGCCAGCTTTCCGGCCTTGCCGGACGCGGCGCGGTGTTTCGCGTGCTGCGCCAGAAATCAGAGGAACTGGCCGCACTTGAACAGCAGATCCAGGCGCAGGGACCGCTGGTCGAGCAGGCCTTCGCCGAGGGCAACGCCATCCTCAGCCGGATGCGCGCCCTGACGGTCGAGCCCGGCCCGGTCGAGCAGCGCTCGGTCTCGTTCTCCGAGGAAGCCGTGCGCCTTGCGGGCGTGATCACGACGCTGCGCCAACTGTCCGTCGCGCCGCTGGTCGTGCGATCCGCCGACGACCTTGCCGCCTCGGTCGTGCTGCCCGAGGTCGAGGAAATCCGCGACGAGCAGTCCACCACCATCGCATCGGTGCTGAACGTCCTGTCGCAGCGGGCCGAAACGCTGAAACTGGCCGCCGAGGCGGTGCTGGCCCTGCCCGCCCCCGCAGACATCACCTATACCCCCGTCTCCACCGCCGACGCGGTGATCCTGTATGCCGGGAACTTCATTCCATCGTGGGCCGGTGCGATCTCGATCGACCTGCTGCCCGCCGTGCTGGTGTTCATCCTGATGGTGACGCAGGCCGCGATCCGGCAGGGCCGTGGCCGCGCCGGGGTGGAAGACACGCTGACGCTGGCCGAATTCCGCGCCGCCCTTGGCGCGGTGCGCGAGGTCGAGCTGGCTCTGGACCGCACCAGCCGGGCAGAACCCACGCCGAAGGCCCAGCCCGAAGAAACGCCCGCAGAGGCCCCCGACCCCAAGGTGCAACGGTTCAAGGCCGCGGGCGACGAATGAAGCGGACGGGCCGCCTGACGACAGCCCGCGCGATCCGCGCGCTGCTGGCATTCCAGATCGCCATCGGCGTGGTGCTGTTCGCGCAGGACATCGCGCGCACCCTGCCGCAGCTTGGCTACACGCCGCGCAGTCCGGGCATGGACGAACCGATCCGCCCCGGCGACCAGACCCGCCGGTTCCAGCCCGACCGCCTGCCGCTGCGCCGCCCGTCTCCGGGCACTGACATGCCGGACACCAGCGACATGCCGAACCGGCTTCAGTTCACCGAGGCGCCGGACGATCCCAGCGTGCTGGAACTGACCGGCGCGATCGAGGTCGGCGACGCCGCGCGGTTTACGGATTTCCTTGAAACCACAAGCCTTTCGCCGGAAACGATCCGACTGAACAGTCCCGGCGGCTCGGTGACCGACGCGCTGGACATGGGCCGCGCGATCCGCGAGGCGGGCTTTGACACCGAGATCGGCGAGGAAGGCATCTGCCTGTCCGCCTGCCCCTATCTGCTGGCGGCGGGTGTCGAACGGCGCGCCGCCGACAGCGCGCAGGTCGGCGTGCACCAGCACTATTTCGACGAAAGCACCGTGCTGCCCGCGTTTTTGGCCGTCGAGGACATCCAGCGCGGTCAGGGCGAGGTGCTTGGCTACCTGCTGGAAATGGGCATCGACCCGGCGCTGATGCAGCACGCATTGGTGACGCCGCCGCAAGAGATCTACATCCTGCTGCGCGAGGAACTGGAAGACTACGGGATGGTCACGCCGGTCGAAGAGACGGGCTGAACCGGCGGACCTGCCGCCGGTTCGGTCGCGATCAGACCGAGCGGGCCAGCATCAGCAGCGAGATACCCGAGCTGACGAAGTGGATGCCCAGCATCAGACCCAGCGCCCAGGCTGCGGTGCCCGGCAGGCCGAACATCAGCATGATCCCCAGCACCAGCGACAGCGCACCGGACAGCGCAAGAAAGCCCCAGCCCTTCGAGTCGCGGTTTTGCAGGCCGATCATGATCTCGAACACGCCCTGCGCGGCGAAGGTCAGACCCAGAAGCAGCGTCAGCGCGATCAGGCCGGTCAGCGGGAAGAAGGCAAGATAGACACCGACGGCAAGCGACAGGATCGCGATCAGCGCGTTCCAGATGGTCGAGCCCCACGTGCGGGTCTGGAACGCGGCCCAAAGGTTGATTGCACCCGCGATCAGCATGATCCACCCGACCATGACCTTCGCGGCGATGCTGGCGAACAGCGGAAACATGATGGCGATGATGCCGGCGATCAGCAGCACCACGCCAAGGAAGGTGAACCACCCCTTGTGCGCGCGGATCGCTTCCAGAAGTTCTTCGGGCGGTTTACCGGGCTGTTGGCCCGGATCGTTCATCGGGTCGGTCATTGCAATGCTCCCATCAAGTCGTGTCAGCGGGGCACCGAGGCCGGCGCCCCTTTATGGTTTCCGACTGTCCTTCAGATTTGTATCCAAGTCACGACGTCGCAATGCCCTGCGCCCCGGAATGCCGCCAAGTCAGGCAATCCGGGCACAGTAAAGCATTTGGGCTCGATTATCGGATAAGTGCGATTCTGGCGGCGTCATATGCACCAACGCGCCGCAGAATGGCAGGATAGTGAAAGCCCTAGAAGGCTTCCGGCTTCGCCTCGCGCGCCATGTGATCCAGCACCGCGTTGACGAAACGCGACTCTTTCCCTTCCGGGAAGAAGGCTTTGGCGACGTCGACATATTCCACGATCACCACTTTCGGCGGCGTGTCGGACTGAACCAGTTCAGCCCCCGCCGCGCGGAACAGGGCGCGCAGCGTCGGGTCGATGCGGGCGATCGGCCACTTGGCCACCAGCGCCCGGTTGGTCATCTGGTCGATCTTCGCCTGATAGTTCACCGCGTCGTCCAGAACCTTGCGGAAGTGGTCGACGTCGCCCTCGACCATCTCGTCGCCGTCCACTTCGGCGCCAAAGCGGAAATCCTCGAATTCGGACCGCACCGCCTCGACCGTCTGGCCGGAAGCTTCCATCTGGAACAGCGCCTGCACCGCGTAAAGCCGCGAGGCGGACCGCATCTGTTTCTTGTCGGGAGCCTGGGTCATGCCGTCGCCGGTCCTTCCGCGTCGCCGGCCAGCAGCGTGTCTTCGCCCAGGGGCTTGAACCCGAAGCCGCCCTTCGGCTTGCCCCAGCGCCGTTGCAGCGCCAGCAGGTGCAGCGCCGCGGCCGCCGCGCCGCCGCCCTTGTTCTGGCCCGCGGCCTCGGCCCGCACGACGGCCTGCTCGCGGTTCTCGACGGTCAGGATGCCGTTGCCGATGCAGCAGCCCTGCAGCCCCAACAGCGTCAGCCCGCGCGAACTGTCGTTGCAGACGGTGTCGTAATGCGTCGTCTCGCCCCGGATCACGCAGCCCAGCGCGACATAGGCATCGAAATTCGACAACCGGTGCGCGGTGGCGATTGCGCTGGGGATCTCCAGCGCGCCGGGAACCTCGACCAGCTCGACCTCGGCGCCCGCCTCGGCGGCGATGGCCCTGGCGCCCGCGATCTGCTCGTCGGCGATGTCCTTGTAGTAAGGCGCGACGACGATCAGCATCTTCACCGGCTCGTCGAAGGACGGCAGCGGCAGTTCATAGTGGGTTTCGGTTCCGGCCATGTCAGCTCTCCGGTATCGCGCGGGTGCCCTCGATGGACAGCCCGTAACCTTCCAGACCCACCACCTTCGGCAGCGGGGAGTTCGTAAGCAGCACCAGACGCGTCAGGCCCAGCGCCGACAGGATCTGCGCGCCCAGCCCGTACTGGCGCAGGATCTGCGGGCTTACCTGCCCGTCCGTGACCAGCTTCATCGACGGGTCGCGCAGCATCACCACCAGACCGCGCCCGACATTGGCGATCTCGCGCATTGCGTTGCGCAGTTCGTCCGCCGGGTGCGGGCCAAGGCCCAGCGCATCGTCCAGCGGGTTCAGCGCGTGCATCCGCACCAGAACCGGCTCGTCGGTGGTCAGATCGCCTTTCGACAGCACGATGTGCTCGGCGCCCTGCGTTTCGTCGGTAAAGACACGCATCAGCCACTCGCCGCCGAACTCGCTGGTGACGGGCTTCACGGCGCTTTCGTTCACAAGGTTGTCGTGGCGATGGCGATAGCCGATCAGGTCCGAGATCGTGCCGACCTTCAGCCCGTGCTTCTGCGCGAAGGCAATCAGCTCGGGCAGCCGCGCCATCGAGCCGTCCTCGTTCATGATCTCGCAGATCACGCCCGAGGGGTTCAGCCCGGCAAGGCGCGAGATGTCGACCGCGGCCTCGGTATGGCCGGCGCGGACCAGCACGCCGCCCTCGCGGGCGCGCAGCGGGAACACGTGGCCCGGCGTCGCGATGTCGGCGGCGCCCTTGGTCGGATCGATGGCGACCGACACGGTGCGCGCCCGGTCGTGCGCCGAGATGCCGGTGGTCACGCCTTCGCGCGCCTCGATCGACACGGTGAACGCGGTCTCGTGGCGCGACGAGTTCTGCGACGCCATCAGCGGCAGGCCCAGCGCGTCGATGCGTTCAGTGGGCAGGGCCAGACAGATCAGGCCGCGCCCGTGGGTGGCCATGAAGTTGATCGCTTCCGGCGTCGCCATCTGGGCGGGGATCACTAGATCGCCCTCGTTTTCGCGGTCCTCGTGGTCGACGAGAATGAACATCCGGCCGTTCCGCGCGTCGTCGATGATCTCTTCGATGGAAGAGATCGCGTCGGACCAGTCGCGCTCCACGGGGCCGGGCGACTCGTATGGCTTGTTCATCGGTGTCCTCGGTACAGTCTGCGCGCGCCAATTAGACCAAGTTTCGCGCCCCCGCCACCCCCAGCGGTCGAACGCCGCGTCGCGCGGGTGAACAGCCGCTGTGCGGCAGACGCATGGCTGGGCGCGGTAGTGGTTAACGTGCTTGTACTTATCTGGCAATCAGCAGGCTGGATGGCGCAAACCGATGGCTGTACCCGTACAGAATCTGCAATCTAGCCGACTGCAAAGAACCTCTCTGCCGGGATCACGCCCGCCAGCCGCGCCGCGCCGCACCATTCCTGTTCGACGGATGTGGCCGAGACCAGCACAACCCCGTCGCGCTTCGCCCCGCCCGCCGCCAGCAGACCCGACAACCTCTCGCGCATTGCCGACCAGCTTTCGGTGAATGCCGGCGCGGCCGCGATCTCGTCCAGCAGACCGGGGTTCGCCTGCGCCACCGCCGACGGATGCGCCGGTGCGTACACAGCCGCCAGCCGTCCCGCCGCACCGTCCAGCGCCTGCAGCCGGGCGCTGACCCTCTCGGGGACCGCAACCCGGCGCGGTCGCAGTTCCAGCGCGTTGCCCGAGAACAGGAAGGCCACCACGTCATGCCCCGAGGCCGCCCGGATCGACGCATAGGTGCGATAATCGATCCCCAGTTCCGCCGCCCGCTTCACCCGGCGGCGCACGATCTCCAGCGGCACCGTATTCGGGATCAGTTCCGCCCGCGCCTTCGTCCAGACATGCTTGCGCCAGCGGTATCCGCCTTCCATCGTCGGCCCGCCGTTGTGCCCGATCCCTGCCGTCATTCGCCTGCCTCCAGCACGTGTTTCAATTCCGCGACCACCGCCGCCGCCTCGTCCGGCGTCAGGGCCGGTAATTCGGTGAAGGTCAGCCGCTCTTCGGCGATATAGCGCCGCGAGGTCAGGTCGGTTTTCTCGTGCAGCGGCACCACATGCGCATGCGCATGGTCCACGTCGCCGCCGGTGAACGCGAACCCGACCCGCTGAACACCGTAGACCTGCTTCATCGCACGCGCCAGCCGCTGACCGAGGACCAGCATCCTGCCGGCCAGATCGCCCGGCAGATCATCGAAATAAGGGTAATGCGCCCGGGGAATGATCTGCACATGCCCGCGCCGGATCGGCATAGTGTCGAGAAACGCGACGAGCTCGTCATCTTCGTAAACGATCGCCGCCGGAACGTCCCCACAGGCGATCCCGCAAAACAGGCAGGTCACGCCCACTCGCGCAGACGCGCGACATAGCGCGCGAGCGTGTCGATCTCGAGGTTCACCGCGTCCCCCGCAGCCACCGCGCCCCAGGTCGTAACCTCTTGCGTGTGCGGAATTATATTCACACCAAAGTCGCGACCCTCGACCTCGTTCACGGTCAGCGAGGTGCCGTTCAACGCGACCGAGCCCTTGGGCGCGACGAACTTCGCCAGCGCCTCGGGCGCGCGGAAGGTAACGCGGGCGCTGTCGCCCTCCGGCGTGACCGACAGCACCTCGGCCACCCCGTCGACATGGCCCGACACGATATGCCCGCCCAGCTCGTCCCCGACCTTCAAAGCGCGTTCAAGGTTGATACGGGTGCCGGGAGCCCAGCCGGTCTGGCCGATGTTGGTCTTCGATACCGTCTCGGCGCTGATTTCGACCTGAAACCACGGCTTCGGGTTTTCACCCAGCGCGATCACCGTCAGGCAGACCCCGTCGCAGGCGATCGAGGCGCCGATGTCGATGCCGTCCACGTCGTAGCCGGTCGCGATCTTCGCCCGAAGGTCGCCGCGCTTCTCGACGTCCAGCACTTCGCCCACGTCGGTGATGATCCCGGTGAACATGACCGCCTCGCAATTCCTGATGCGGGCGACCTTGCCGCCAAGCGCAACCAAGGGCAAGAGAGGGCCTGCGACTTGCCGCGTTAACCATATGGCAGCCCAAAGAATGCCAGATTGAAGCGTCAGGACTGCATCAGCGCCGGAATTCAGCCGGCTGAACGCGACAGACTGGAGACGTCGATGATTTCCGGCGAGAACCGGACATTCCTGTTCCTTCAGGGGCCGCACGGTCCCTTCTTTCACCGTCTGGGGCGAATGCTTCGGGCGGCGGGGGCGGATGTCTGGCGTGTCGGGTTCAACGCGGGCGACCAGTTTTTCTGGCGCGACCGCGCGTCCTTCATCCCCTATCGCGACGCCCCGCAGGACTGGCCCGCCGCCTTCCGCGCCATCGTCGCCGACAAGGGCGTGACCGATATCGTGCTGTACGGCGACACCCGCCGCATCCATGCCGAGGCGGTGGACGCCGCGCAGGACCTTGGCCTGACGGTCCACGTGTTCGAGGAAGGCTACCTGCGCCCCTACTGGGTCACCTATGAGCGCGACGGATCGAACGGGAATTCGGCGCTGATGGACCTTGGCGTGCCCGAGATGCAGCAGATCCTGTCGCGCGCGGAACTCGACATTCCCGAGGCGCCCGCGCACTGGGGCGACATGCGCCAGCACGTGTTCTATGGAGCCGCCTATCACGGGCTTCTGCTGCTGGCGAACCGCGGCTACCGCAATTTCGAAGCGCACCGCGAGCTGACGGTCGCGCAGGAATTCCTGTTGTATCTCAAGCGCCTGCTTCTGATGCCGTGGCTGTGGGCCGACCGGGTTCAGGCCACGTGGCGGATCAAGTACGGCGGCTTCCCGTATCATCTGACGCTGCTGCAACTGGCGCATGACTCGAGCTTTCAGAAGCACAGCCCCTTCAACTCGATGACCGAGTTTCTGGAACTGGTGATCGAAGGTTTCGCCGCCGGCGCCCCTCCGCATCACCACATGGTCTTCAAGGCCCACCCGCTGGAAGACGGCCGCGCGCCGATCCGCCGCGACATCAAGCGGCTGGCAGCGGAACACGGGGTGTCGGACCGGGTGCACTATGTGCGCGGCGGCAAGCTGGCCGCGCTTTTGGACCACGCGCGCGGCGCGGTCACGGTAAACTCGACGGCGGCGCAGCAGGTGCTGTGGCGCGGTCTGCCGCTGCGCGTCTTCGGCAGCGCGGTCTTCGCCAAGCCCGAGTTCGTGTCGACGCAACCGCTGCCCGATTTCTTCTCGCAGCCCACCCGTCCGGACAACCGGGCGTACCGCGACTACCGCCATTTCCTGCTGGAAACCTCGCAGGTGCCCGGCGGCTTCTACTCGGCCCGCGGACGGCGGCAACTGCTGCGGCAGGTGGTCGACATGATGCTTGCGCCAGAGGATCCTTACGACGCGCTGCGCAAGGGCACAGCGGCACCTCGGCAACAGTTGCGCGTGGTCAAATAGGCTCCACACCCGTTTGCTGCTGGTTTTTCGGGCCTGTTTCCGATAGGTTACCTGAAAAACTTGAGGCAGATAAAACAGGTCGAGGAGACCGGGCAGTGAAAATCAAGGCATCGCGAGTCGCGCGAGCTGCCGCTCTTGTGGCGCTTGTGGGCTTTACCGCTAGCTGCGGGCTGCCCCGTTCGGGGCCGAACAAGCGCGAAATCTACGCCGGATCCGTCCAGAAGGAAGGCGATGCGTTCATCGTCACCGTGAACGAGCGTGTGACGCGCGCCACCGCCGTGGTGCCCGCGCTTGGCTTTTCTGACGCATTCCTGAACGCCGGCATCGTCGGCTCTGACACCATCCGCCCCGGCGACACGCTGGGCCTGACGATCTACGAGAACGTGGACGACGGCCTGCTGTCGGCGGTTGGCGTGAACTCTTCCGTGCTGGAAGAGGTGCAGGTGGATGGCGCGGGCTATATCTTCGTGCCCTACGCCGGGCGCATCATGGCCGCGGGCAATACGCCCGAGACCATCCGCCGCCTGATCACCGAGAAGCTGGCCGAGCAGACCCCCGACCCGCAGGTCATGGTCCGCCGCCTTGCCGGCAACGGGGCCACCGTCTCGCTGTCGGGGGCGATCAC
The DNA here is from genome assembly GCF_049801035.1 of Psychromarinibacter sp. S121. Taxonomy (NCBI): domain Bacteria; kingdom Pseudomonadati; phylum Pseudomonadota; class Alphaproteobacteria; order Rhodobacterales; family Paracoccaceae; genus Psychromarinibacter; species Psychromarinibacter sp. S121. The sequence continues at coordinate 618,767 of NZ_JBNAGE010000001.1, read as the reverse complement.
CGGTCAGGGCGTCTATCCCATCGAACGGCCGACGCGCACGCTGGGCGCGATGATCGCCGCCGCGGGCGGTGTCACCGTGGAACCCGAAGCGGCGAAGGTGAAGATCATCCGTGGCGGTCACACGGGCGAAATCTGGTTCGAAGACCTGTTCGAAGACCCCACCGTCGATGTCGCCCTGCGCGGCGGCGACCGTATTCTGGTCGAGGCGGACACCCGCACCTTCACCGCGCTTGGCGCGACCGGCCAGCAAAGCCAGGTCCGGTTCGAGACGCGGACCATCACCGCCATCGAGGCGATCGCACAGGTCGGCGGCCTGCGCTCGGTCTCGGCCGACCCCACCGGCGTCTTCGTGCTGCGCAACGAGCCGGAAGAGATCGCCCGGCAGGTGCTTGGCCGCGGCGACCTGATCGGCGCGCAGCGCATGGTCTACGTTCTGGACCTGACCGAACCCAACGGCCTGTTCGAGGCGCGCGATTTCGTGATCCGCGACGGCGATACCGTCTACGTGACCGAGGCGCCCTTCTCGCAGTGGTCCAAGACCATCGCGGCCTTCACCGGCACGCTCTCGGCCATCGGCAGTACGGCGAACGCGATCGACACGTTCAACACCTTCGGCGAATGATGGTGTGACACACATGGCCGGACATATGGCCGCCGGGGTGGAAACGCCCCGGCGGCTTTACGTTTACAACGGCGGTTTCCTGACGCAGCGTCGGATCCGGCGCATACTTCAGTTGTCCGGCTGGGACATCCGCGTCGGCGCGCCCGGTGACGGCGACTGGATCGGCGTCTGGGGCAAAAGCCCCACCGCCCCGCGTGGCGAGACCGTGTCGGAACGCACCGGCGCACCGGTCCTGCGGGTCGAGGACGCGTTTCTGCGGTCGCTGTATCCCGGTCGCGACGGCGAGCCGCCGATGGGCCTGCTGCTGGACCGGACGGGGCTGCATTTCGACCGCGCGCAGCCGTCGGACATCGAAACCCTGCTGGCGACGCATCCGCTGGACGACACCGCGCTTCTGGACCGCGCACGGGCCTGCAGCGCGTGGATCCGCGAGGCGCATCTGTCGAAATACAACGCCTTCGATCCCGCCGCGCCGGTGCCCACCGCGCCCTACGTCGTGGTGATCGACCAGACCCGCGGCGACGCCTCGATCGCGGGGGCGGGCGCGACCGAGGCCACGTTCCGCGAAATGCTTGTTTTCGCTCAGGAAGAACACCCCGGCGCGCAGATCGTCATCAAGTCGCACCCCGAGACCTCAGGCGGCCACCGCCCCGGCCATTTCGGGCGCGATGTCGAACGTCCGGGCATCACTTTGCTGACCGACCCGGTTAGCCCGTGGAAGCTGTTCGACGGCGCGTTGGGCGTCTACACCGTCAGTTCGGGGCTGGGGTTCGAGGCGATCTTCGCCGGGCACCGCCCCCGCGTGTTCGGCCAGCCCTTCTATGCCGGCTGGGGCCTGACGCAGGACGAATTCCCCATCGACCGCCGCCAGCGCCGCCTGACCCGCGCACAGCTATTTGCCGCTGCGATGATCCTGTACCCGACGTGGTACGATCCCTTCTCGGACAGCCTGTGCGAGTTGGAGGACGTTCTTGCCGCGCTTGAAGCGAAGGTGCAGGGGTGGCGCGACGACCGCCGGGGCTATGTCGCGTCTGGCATGCGGCTGTGGAAGCGCAAGCCGTTGCAGAAGGTGTTCGGGGCCCAGCGCCGCCTGCGGTTCGAGGACGATCCGGCCCGCGCCGTGTCGATTGCGGGCCGCGACCGCCGCCGCCTGATGGTCTGGGCCGGTCGCGAGGACACTGCCCTGCCCCGCCCCCGCCCGGCGCCCGACGGCATCGGCGATACGACCGAAGTGCTGCGCATCGAGGACGGCTTTCTGCGATCCCGCGGGCTGGGCGCGGACCTTGTGCCGCCGCTGTCGCTGGTGGCGGACGATCTTGGCATCTACTACGATCCGACGCGGCCCAGCCGTCTGGAAGACCTGATCGCCAAGGCCGCCGATTTGCCGCCCGCGCGGCTGGCGCGGGCCGAGCGGTTGGTGACGCGCATCACCCGCGCGCGGCTGTCGAAGTACAACCTGCACCGCAACGGCGTGCCCGAATTGCCGCCCGGCCACCGTATCCTTGTGCCGGGACAGGTCGAAGACGACGCTTCGATCCTGACCGGCGGCGGCGAGGTTCGGACGAACCGCGCGTTGCTGGAACGCGCCCGGGCCGAGAACCCCGGCGCGGTGATCCTGTACAAGCCGCATCCCGACGTCGAAGCCGGTCTGCGCATCGGCGCGCTGGAGCCCGACGCAACGGCCGCCGCCGATCTGGTGCTGGGGCCGTGCGATCCGATCCGGCTGCTGGAAGAATGCGACGAGGTCTGGACGATGACCTCGCTTCTGGGGTTCGAGGCGCTGTTGCGCGGCCTGCCCGTCACCTGCCTTGGGACGCCGTTCTACGCGGGCTGGGGACTGACGCGTGACCTTGGTCCCGTGCCGGCCCGCCGGCAGGCACGGCCATCCTGTGCCGCGCTCGCCCATGCCGCGCTGATCGCATATCCACGCTATTTCGATCCGGTCACGGGCGAACCCTGCCCCGCCGAGGTTGTCGCCGAACGGTTGGAGACCGGAAACCTGCCACGCCCCGGCGCGGTAAACCGTGGCGTCGCAAAGCTGCAGGGCGCGCTGGCAAGCTATGCGTGGCTGTGGCGGCGCTAGGAATTTAACCTATACGAAAGCGATGTTTTGCGGTCGGATTTGCGGTCATTGACGCTGGTTTCTTGATCGGAACATACATCCGCGCCTAAACGCAAAAACCGCCTACTCCGCAGCGCCCCGCGCCTTTTGACGCTTGCCGACCCAGCCGACAACGACCACCGCCAGCAGGATGCGGAACAGGTGGTGCGCGGTGACGATCACCGGGCTTGCCTCGAGGCTTAGCGCGATCAGCGCCATCTCTGTCATGCCGCCGGGGGCGAAGCTGATGAACAGCGGTTCGAACCCGCCGGGCACGATATTGCGAAGCGCGAAGGCCGCGGAGGCGCCGATGGCTAGAATGCCGGCGACGTTGACCACGCCCAGCGAGAAGGCCTTGATCAGCAACCCGGCACTGGCCCCGGCGAACTGCGCCCCCAGCCCGGCACCCACCACCAGCTGCGCCAGCGGCAACAGCCAGAACGGGCTGTGCAGGCTGAGCAGCCCCGTGACATGCGCGATCCCGCACAGCACCAGCGGCCCCATCAACTGACCCGCCGGCAGGCCCAGCCGCCGCCCGAGCCATAGGCCCAAAGGCGCCAGCACCGCGATCACGCAAAGGTCGATCCAGCCCGCCTTGCCGTCGGCCATGGTCTGCCCCGCCGCGCTGCCCACCGCCTCGCCGCCGATGAACAGGAACAGCAAGGGCACGCTGACGACGACCACGATGATCCGCGCGAAGTGCTGCACGGTCAGAACCCGCACGTCCGCGCCTTCGCGTTCGCCCATGGTGATCGCCTCGATCAGCCCGCCCGGAAGCGCCGCATAGGTCGCGGTGGCCCGGTCATAGCGCCCGACCCTGCGCAACACGGTGTAGCCGAAGGCGTAGGCCACCAGCACGAAGGGGATCAGCGCCAGAAACGACGGCCAGTATTGCGGGAACAGGCCCAGAAGTTCGGGCGTGAACCGCGCACCGATCATCGTGCCGATGGTGGCGATGAAGAAAAACCGCAGGTTTCGCGGGAACTTCACCACGTGGTCGCGCTGGGTCTGAAAGATCGTGTAAGCCGCGCTGAACCCCAGACTGCCCAGCATATAGGGCATCGGCAGCCCCGCGAAGGCCGCCAGAGTGCCCCCCAAAACGCCCAGCACGAGAAGCACGCCGGTATCGAAAACGTTCACCTGTTGCATGGCGCCCTTATCTGCCCGGAGGCAGAAAGATGCCAGAGTCATTTATCAGGCGTAAGCAACCCCCTGCACCTTCACGTGCAGCGCATACAGCGACTTGCTGGCCGCCATGAACAGCCGCGTGCGGTGCCGCCCGCCGAAACACAGGTTCGCGCAGCGCTCGGGCAGGTGGATATGTCCGATGGCGGTTCCGTCGGGCGCGAAGACCCGCACCCCGTCCAGCCCGTCGCCCAGCCCCCAGCCGGCCCACAGGTTGCCCTGCACATCACAGCGGAACCCGTCCGGCGTGCCGCGTTCGCCCGCTTCGACAAAAACGCGGCCGTCCCCGACCGACCGGCCGTCCGCCGCCACGTCGAACACGTGGATCTTCTTCGGAAGCCCCGACTGCACGAGGTACAGCAGGCTTTCGTCGGGCGAGAAACACAGGCCGTTCGGCTGGTCGATCCCTTCGATGACCGCCGTCATTTCCCCGGTCTTGCCGTCGATGCGATAGACGTTGGTGGGCAGTTCGGGCTCGGCCACGCCGCCTTCGTAATGGCTGAGGATGCCAAAGGTAGGGTCGGTGAACCAGACGCTGCCGTCCGACTTCACGACCACATCATTGGGCGAATTCAATCGTTTGCCATCGAAGCTGTCGGCCAGCACCGTCAGACTGCCGTCGATCTCGGTCCGCACCACAGCGCGCGCGCCGTGCTGGCACGAGATCAGCCGGCCCTGCCGGTCGCGGGTGTTGCCGTTCGCATGGCCGCCCTTGCGGAACTCGGACACGCCGCCCGTCGTCTCGTCCCAGCGCAGCAGGCGGTCATTGGGAATGTCGGACCAGACCAGCGCCCGCTGATCCCCGAACCACACCGGCCCCTCGGACCAGCGGCAGCCGGTCGCCAACCGCTCGACAGCGGCGTGCCACAACACCAGATCGGCGAAGCGGTCATCGAGAATCTCGATGGACGGGTCGGGATAGCGTTCGGCGGGTTCCCACATGCGACAGTCTCCTCCTTGCGGCACCGCCAAGGCTTAGCGCGCCACCGCGCAGGTCGCCAGTGCGGAGCTGAACCGCCCCACAAATCCCAGTCCCGCAAACGAAAACGCGGCCCCGTCTTCGGAGCCGCGTGCATTCGTAGCGCTTGGTCGTGTCAGAACGGCAGGCCGACGTAGTTCTCGGCCAGCGAACCCAGCGCCTTTTCGGAAGAGAACAGGTATTCCATATCCGTCTCCTGAAGCCGCTGGTCGTAGGTGATCGACTCGGGGAAGGTGTGCAGTAGCGTGGTCATCCACCACGAGAACCGCTGCGCCTTCCAGACCCGCGCCAGCGCCTTTGCGGAATAGCCTTCCAGCCCCGCATCGTCGCCGTTCAGGTAGTGATCCACCATCCCGTGATAGAGATAGTAGATGTCCGACGCCGCCGAGTTCAGCCCGCGCGCGCCGGTCGGCGGCACGATGTGGGCCGCGTCGCCCGCAAGGAACAGATTGCCATAGCGCATCGGCTCGGCCACGAACGACCGCAGCGGCGCGATGGATTTCTCGATCGACGGGCCAGTTTCAAGCTTGGCCGAGACCTCGTCCGGCAGACGCTGTTTCAGCTCGTCCCAGAAAGCCTCGTCCGACCAGTCCTCGACGCTGTCGGTCAGCGGGACCTGAATGTAGTAGCGGCTTAGAACCTGGCTGCGCAGCGAGCACAGGGCGAACCCCCGGTCGTTGCGGGCATATATCAGTTCCGGGCTGACCGGCTTGGTGCGGCTCAGGACGCCCAGCCAGCCAAACGGATAGACCTTTTCATGCTCGGTCAGCACGTCCTTCGGGATCGACTTGCGGCTGACCCCGTGGAAGCCGTCGGCGCCGATGACGAAGTCGCAATCGATGCGCACGATCTCGTCACCGTCGCGGTAAGTCACCCACGGCGCATCGCTTTTCAGGTCGTGCAGGGTCACGTCCTCGACGTTGTGGATGACCTTGCCATCCATCTTGTCGCGCGCCTCGTACAGGTCACGCGTCAGTTCGGTCTGGCCATAGACCACCACCGAGGAACCGCCCGAGTATTTCTTCAGGTCGACCCGGTCCAGCTTGCCGTCATGGGCGATGTAGAACCCGTCGTGGATCTCGCCTTCGCGGTCCATCCGTTCGCCGCACTGCGCCTCGCGCATCAGTTCGGCGAAGCCGTGTTCCAGAACCCCGGCGCGGATGCGGCCAAGGACGTACTCGCGGCTTTGCCGCTCCAGCACGATGGTGTCGATGCCCTTCAGGTGCAGAAGCTGGCTCAGCATCAGCCCCGAGGGCCCGCCGCCGATGATGCAGACTTGCGTTTTCATGTCGCGCTCTCCTCCAGTGATCGTCAGAAAATAAACGGCGCGCGGCCTGCACGGAATGGACCGCCCCGCGAAAAACTTGTACGCATCGGACATGACGCAGGGCGCGCAGATCCTCACCTACAACCTGTTCGGCGAATCCGCCGACCTGCCGGACGTGGTGCATTGCGAGACGATCGAGACCCGCTCGCGGCTGCACGACTGGGAGTTCGCGCCCCACCGCCACGCGCGGCTGCATCAGGCGCTGTTCGTGGAAGCCGGCGGCGGGCAGGCCTCGCTGGACGGAACGGTGTTGGACTTGCGGCCGATGTGCCTGCTGAACGTCCCGACCGGCCTGGTGCACGGGTTCCGCTTTGCGCCGGGCACGGTGGGGCTGGTCGTCACGCTGGCCGCCGAGATCCTTGACGAAAGCCTGCATCCGGCGGAAGGGCTGCGCCCGGTGCTAAGCCGCCCCGCCCTGATCGACGCCGAACCCGCCACCGTGGCGACCCTGCGCGCCATCGCCGCCGAACATCCGGGCCGCGGCTTTGCCCGGGCGCAGATCCTGCGGGCGCTGGCGGGTGGATTACTTGGACGGATCGCACGAGCGCTGACCGGCGAACAGCCAGAAGACGCGTCTGGCGGCGGCGACCTCTTGGACAGGTTCGAGGCGCTGCTGGAGTCGCATTATGCGGATCACTGGAAGGTGGCGGACTATGCCGATGCGCTGGCGGTGAGCACGACGCATCTTAGCCGCGTGGCCCGTTCCGCGACGGGGCGGCCCGCGACGGGGCTGATCGAGGAACGGCTGATCCGCGAGGCGCGGCGGAACCTTGTCTATACCAACCTGCCGGTATCGACGATCGCCTACGCGCTGGGGTTTTCGGACCCGGCCTATTTCAGCCGGGTCTTTTCGCGCGCCACCGGCCTGTCGCCGCGCGCCTTCCGGGCGCGGCTGCAGGACGGGTGACGGGAATTTCCAGAAATCCCTGTTCTGCACACTCTTCTGGAAGCGTGTGCCTCGCGGCTTAGAAGCCGACCGCGACATCCTCGGCATCAAGGCCCAGACGCGCCCGCAGATCCGCCGGCAGAAGCCGGGCCGACGCGATCCGCGGCAGCGGCATCTCGTCGATGGTCCGCTCTTCGCCGCACAGCGCCTGATACTCGGCGAAGTTGTCGAAGGCGCGGCGGCCGACGTTGTCGACATAGGTCTCGGCGGGGGTGCCATTGGCGAGGATGACCTCATGCGCCTCGGTCTCGACGTGGTAATAGGTCACCTGCTCGGGCAGGTCGGCCATCGCGTCGAAGCGGATCGTGGTGCCGTTGACCAGAGCGCCCGCGTTCACCGCCAGCCCGTCGAGCATCAGCGCGTGGTCCGCGGTCAGAACCAGATCGGTGTGCGGCAGGCCATTGCCCAGGGCACCGGCGGTCACCCGCACCGGCGCGAACTTCTCGGCCGGGGTGAACAGCTTGTGCACCGTGCGGCGACCGACCCATTTCACGGTCGTTTCGCCTTCGGTCGTCAGCACCCGGTCGCCCGGCTCCAGCGTTTCGACCGCACGTTCTCCGCCCGGCGCGGCGATCTGCGTGCCGGCGGCAAAGCAGGTCACGTCGTAGGTGTAGGGGCTGGTGGTGTCGACGGTGAAGCTGTCAAACTGCGCAACGGTCGGGTTGTTGGTGAACAGATAGTAATCGCCCATACCATCAAGATCGACGACAACGCCGACGTTTGCGATCGTGCCGACGACTTCGAAGACACCGCCGTAGGCCGTCTCGAGCGAGTCGTCACCAACCGCGGTGAAGTCGTTTTCCGTCCCATCAAGGGTGTCGGAAAAGCCGTAGCTGTCTGTAGATGGGGGATCGTCTGCGGTGAACGTCGTTCCATCAAAGGAACCATAGAATAGTGTCGTGAAGCTCTGGCTCATGGGGCTGCCCTGCCTTGTTGATTGGTTTTGCAAAAATTAATTGCGCCATTTAAATTAACGGATCAAGTTTTTAATTAACGATCTGTTCTTAAAATGGAATCTCGCGACGCGTTGCCACACATCAGCGCAGATCTTGGGCAGCCAACCAATCCGTCATCGCTTCAATGACCGCCTCGGGTTTCTCGTAGGGCAGGAAATGCCCTGCCCCCTCGACAACCACGACATCGGACGGACCGGACACCATCCCGGCGATCTCGCGGTGCTGCGGTTCGGGGCTCCAGACGTCCTCGTCCCCCACCAGCAACAGCACCGGGCAGGTCACGCCGCCCAGCGACGCGCCCGCATCCGGGCGGTTGATCAGTGCTCCGATCTGACGCGCATGCACCTCGGGTCCGCAGGCGACCGACATCTCGGTCAGGTCGCCCATCAGCGCTGCATCCGAATGCCGCGACGCGCCCACCATCGGCGGCAGCCACGCCGTGACCATCGCGCCCATGTCGGCGTTGCCCTCGGCCACCTTTGCCTCGCGCTTGGCCCGCTCGCCTTCGGCCAGCGCATTGTGCCCGGTGTCGGCCAGCACCAGCCCCGCCATCCTCTCGGGCGCCAGCCGCGCCATCTCCATCGAGACGCGGCCGCCCATCGAGTGCCCCACGGGGATCACCGGCCCCTCGGCCAGCGCCAGCACGCTTTGCGCCATCGCGGTGATCGAGTTCTGCGTCGTCACGTCGGCGATCACGAAACCGCCCCCCACCCCCTCGGCCACCTCGCGCCACACGCGGGCGTCGGACAGCAGGCCGGGAACGTAGAGCAGGGTCGTCATGGGGGTCTCCTCGGGAAAAGAAAAAGGCCCCGGCGCTGCCGCCGGGGCCCTTCCGTCACATGATACCTATCAGGCGGCGCATTCCAGCAAAAGCGTCCCCGCGGCGGTGTTCGAAATCGGGATGTGGTAGTTCCGCGTGATCTCGGTCACGTCGTCGCCCAGCGCACCGCGCATCATCATCCACATCAGGAACTCGGTCCCCTGCGCCCCGGCCTTCTCGACCAGTTCCATGCGGGTGACCTTGGTCAGCTCCTCGGGGTTCGAGACAATGTTTTCAAGGCAGTACTGGTCGAAGTCCTTGTTGATGAACCCCGCCCGCGCGCCGTCCAGCTGGTGCGACAGACCGCCGGTGCCAAGAATGACGATCTTCGCATCCTCGGGGAAGGACCGCAACGCGCGGCCCAGCGCCTTGCCGAAATCCAGCGCCCGCTTCAGCGTCGGGATCGGGTGTTGCACCGTGTTCGCGCTGATCGGCACAGCGCGCGGCATATCGGGGTTGTTCGGCGCCCCCGGCCAGAACAGTTGCATCGGCACGACGAAACCGTGATCAACCGCCAGTTCCTGACACGAGGTGATGTCGAACTCGTCCGCCACCATCGACTCGATGATGTGCCACGACAGTTCCGGCGCACCGGGGAACGGGGGCAGCGACGGCAGGCCCCAGCCCTCGTCCTCGTTGCGGTACTCGTGCGCCGCGCCGATGGCGAAGGTGGGCATCCGGTCAAGGAAGAAGCCCAGCCCGTGATCGTTGTAGATGTTGATGACGTAGTCCGGCTTGTGCTCCTTGATCCACGCGTGAACCTTCGGATAGCCGTCGAAGAACGGCTTCCAGTACGGATCGTCGTACAGTTCCTTCTGGATCGCGTTGCCCACGGCGGGGATGTGCGAGGTGGTGATGCCACCGAGAACCTGTGCCATGATAGCCCCTCCTTATGCCTGGCTCTTGAGGAATTCCTGGAACTCCTCGGTCGTTTTTCCGGTCTGCAGACCGCCCACGTCCTGCACGGACAGCTTGAAGATCCCGGCCAGCTTGGCGAGGTAGTAGATGTTGCCGCCTTCCTCGATCATCTGCAGGATATTGCGGCTGCGGATGGCGGCTTTCTGGCCCTCGTTCAGGCCGTATTTCGTCATCCAGCCCTCTTCGTCGGCCTTGAAACCTTCGCGGTTCTCGGCGCGGTTGAAGTCGTAGCACATCTTGTTCAGCGCATAGCCCTTCATGGCCTGCTTGCCGTCGAAGATCGTCGTTCCGGGGATGTCGATGTGATAGTCGTAACCAGGTTGGTCCATGGTCTCCTCCTGTAACTGGAGGGCTTATCCCATGCCGGGAAGGGTCACGCGTTTGACATGGATCAAGTGCCGGCCCCGGTGGTCGCGGAACGAATACTGCGGACGCAAAACTTATGCGAGGCGGCCCTGACGGCCGTCAACAAATTCGTGATCACGCATATCTGGTTTGCCCAGAGGCCCCACGGCCTGTACCGTCGCGCCGATTCAGGAAGGACCTCTGTCATGTTTCGGCACGCACCCACCTATCTTCAAGCCGCCGCCTGCGCCCTCGCCATGGCGTTGACCCCGCTGGGCGCCGCCGCGCAGGCGACGTCCGGACACGGGGGCGGTCACGGACACGGCCACGGCGCCGACGGCACCGGGCATGACATGGTGAACATGCCGGGGCTTCGGGGCGAAAACGCGACGCCCGAGGAAAGCGCCGAGCTTGCGGTGATGTTCCGCGCCTTCCAGACCATCACCCGCGAGGTCACCAACCTGCCCGACGGCATCCGCACCGTAACCCGGTCCTCCGATCCGGACGTGATGGATGCGCTGATCAGCCACGTCACCGGCATGATCTCCCGGGTCGAGGCTGCCGACGACCCGCAGATCTTCATTCAAAGCCCGACGCTGGACATCTTCTTCGAGCGCAGCGAGCGGATCGAGACCGAGATCGAGGTCACCGATGACGGTATCGTCGTGGTTCAGACCTCTGACGACCCGGAACTGGTGGCGGCCATGCACGTCCACGCAGCCGAGGTCACGGACATGGCCGACCGCGGCATGGAAGCAGTGCATGAAATGATGATGACCCGCGCCTCGAACTGACACCCGCCCTGTCGGCCGGGACGCCTGTTCAGCAGCGTAGGGTGGGTTTCCAACCCACCGCCCCACCAAATGAAAAGGGCGCCGCGACCCCCGGCCGCAGCGCCCTAAACCAGTCCAAAACGCCGATCAGCGCGCCCAGTACAGCCGCATCGGGTTGTCCACCAGAAGCTTCTGCTGCAGCTCTGCCGTGGCCGCGATCTTCGGGATGAAATCCACCAGCACGCCGTCATCGGGCATGTGCGATTTCATGTTCGGATGCGGCCAGTCGGTGCCCGACAGCACCCGGTCCGGAAACTTCTCGACGATCAGCTTGGCGAAGGGGATCACGTCGGCATAGCCGGTGTCCGGCCCCTCGACCGACAGCCGTTCCGGGCAGGTCACCTTGGACCAGATCGTCGGCACGTCCTCCATCAGTTGCACGAAACGCTGGAAGTCCGGATGATCGACCCCCTTCGACACGTCGGGGCGACCCATGTGGTCGACCACGATGACGGTCGGAAGCTGCTTGAGGAACGGGATCAGCTCTTCCAGATCCTGCGCCTCGAAATAGACGACGATATGCCAGTCCAGCTTGGCGATCTTCTCGGCAATGCCAAGGAAGACCTCTTTCGGTGTGGAATCCACCAGCCGCTTCACGAAGTTGAACCGCACGCCGCGCACGCCGGCTTCGTCCATCTCCTTCAGTTCGTCCATCGTGATGTCCGGGCCGACCGACGCTATCCCGCGCGCCAGATCGCCCGCGGTCCGGCAGGCGTCGACCATGGCGCGGTTGTCCTTGCCGTGGCAGGTGGCCTGCACGATCACGTTGCGGCTGAAACCAAGGTAGTCGCGCAGCTCGTACAGCTTGTCCTTACCCGCATCGCAGGGCGTGTACTTGCGCTCGGGCGCGAAGGGAAACTCGTCCTTGGGGCCGAACACGTGGCAATGCGCATCGACGGCGCCCTCGGGCAGCTTGAAGTCGGGCTTCTTCGGGTTCGGATGGAATTCCAGCCAGTCGGGATCCATCACCTGCACTTCATCGCTCATGCGAACACCTCTCCGTCCATAAGTTTCCGTGCGGTCCGCAGGATCGCCGCCGAGACGACCGCGCCGCTGTCGTCCAGTTTCGCCACGACGCTCATCTCGCCGGTGGGATGTTCCACCGACAGCGTCCGCTCGGCGCCCGCGCCGCGTTCGGCAAGATCATAGGCGGGCGAGCCCTCGGTCAGGCAGGCGGTCGCGACCGAGACCGCGCCCAGAACGCCGATCGTCTTGTGGCAGCGGTGCGGGATGAAGGTCCGGGTCGAAATCGCGCCGCCGTTCTGGGGCGCGCTGACCATCGTCATCTTCGGCACCGACTTCTCGGCCACGTCGCCAAGGTTCATCATCGGCCCGCAGGCCAGCCGGATCTTTTCCAGCTTCGCGCGCAGATCCTCGTTGGCTTCCAGCTCCTCCGGCGTCTCCTCGCCCGATATCCCCATGTCCGACGCCCGCATCACCACGCAGGGCATGCCGTTGTCGATCATCGTGACCTCGACGCCCTCGACCGTGTCGCACGGGTTGCCGGTGGGCAGCAGCGCGCCGCAGGACGATCCGGCGGTGTCCTTGAACTCGCACGGCACCGGCGCCGAGGTGCCCGGCACGCCATCGATCTTGGCCTCGCCCACGTAAGACACCTTGCCGCCCGGCGTCTGCACCACCTCGACGGCCACCTGCCCGGTGTTTTCCATGAAGATCGCAACCGGAGTCTCACCATCCCGCGCCGCGACCAGCCCGCGCTCGATGGCGAAGGGACCGACGCCGGCAAGGATGTTGCCGCAGTTCTGCGCGTCCGTGACGATCGGCCGGTCCACGAAGACCTGCAGGAACAGGTAATCGACGTCGACCCCGTCCCGCTCGGATCGCTGCACGACCGCGACCTTCGAGGTCAGCGGGTCCGAGCCCCCCATCCCGTCGATCTGACGCACATCGGGCGAGCCCATGACGCGCAGCAGAAAGGCATCGCGTTCTTCCGTGTTCGCCGGCAGGTCACCGGCGAGGAAATACCCGCCTTTCGAGGTTCCGCCCCGCATCCACATGCAGCGCACACCGTCAGTCATCCGTCTCTCCTCAAACCGATCGCCCCCACGGGGCTCTGCCCGTTCCCGGTTCTTCTCTTTCCAAGTACCTTGGGGAGTCCGGGGGGCCAAGCCCCCCGCCGGATCGCCGCCCGAAGGCGGCGATGCCTCAGACGTACTTCAGGCCCTTCTCGGCCAGTCTCTCGCGCATCTTGTAGATGTCGAGGCCAAGCTCGCCGTTCCGCAGCTTCACGCGCTTTTCTTCCTCGGCGGCCTCGCGGGCGCGGGATTTCTCCAGCACCGACGCGGCTTCCTCGCGGCGCACCACGCAGACGCCGTCATCGTCGGCCACGATGATGTCGCCCGCGTTGACCATCTCGTCGGCGCAGACGACCGGCACGTTCACCGAGCCCACCGTCTCCTTGATGGTGCCCTGCGCGCAGACCGCCTTGGACCAGACCGGAAAGCCCATCTCGGTGAGGTCGCGCACGTCGCGCACGCCCGCGTCGATGATCAGGCCCTTGCAGCCCCGCGCCATCGCCGAGGTCGCCAGCAGGTCGCCGAAATAGCCGGCGTCGGACGGCGACGTGGTGCCCAGCACCATGATGTCGCCTTCCTTCAGCTGTTCGATGCAGACGTGGATCATCCAGTTGTCGCAGGGCGCGGCCAGCAGCGTCACCGCCGAGCCCGCGATGCGCGCGCCGGGGTAGATCGGCCGCATGTAGGACGCCAGCAGGCCCTTGCGGCCCTGCGCCTCGTGCACCGTGGCCACGCCGCATTCGGCGAGGCCGTCGATGATCGACTGGTCGGCGCGTTCGACGTTCTGGACGACGACGCCCATGGTTCCGGGCTGATAGCTCATTCCAGTTCGTCCACCGTGCGCGGGAAGATCGCCTCGAACCCTTCGGCATAGCGGCAGTCGCGGCCACCGGCCTGCCCGCCCGAGTTGCGGCGGAAGTGGTTGCCGCGGTTCTCAGCCACGTTTTCGTAGAAGTGCCACAGGTGCTCTTGCCCCTGCATGCACTGGATCGCGGCCCATTTCTTGTCCCACACCGGGGTGATGTCGAGGAAGGTGTTCGGCTTCCAGTTCATCTGCTCGGTCTGGTGCGGCTCGAACAGGTACAGCTGCGGCGCGCCAAGAACCTTCTGGCCGGGGTTGTGGCCCCACGCCTGCGCGACCATCCGGGCTTCCAGGGCAAAGTCGGTCGTGCGCATGTGGTCGGTGTTGTACGGGTCCCATTTCGAATGGGAGAACATGAACTTCGGCTGAACCTCGCGGATGATGTCGACCATCATGTCCAGCGTCTCGCGGCCCAGATCCAGCGGATAGTCGCCACGGTCGAGGAAGCGGATATCGCTGACGCCCAGCGCCGATGCGGCGTTCTCGGCCTCTTTCCGGCGCTCGGTCTTCACCTTGTCCAGCGTCATGCCTTCCTGCTTCCACAGCTTCGCGCTTTCGCCGCGCTCGCCATAGGACAGGCAGACGACGGTGACATCGTAGCCTCGGGACTGATGCAGGGCGATTGCGCCGCCGGCCCGCCAGACGAAGTCGGCGGAATGGGCGCTGATGACCAGCGCGGTCTTCTTGTCGGACATGGGTGCTCCTCCGGTGTTCGAACGGGGCCCTTATTGCCGACCGGCCCCGGAAAGCCTATTTCGAATGAAGCTTCGGGGATAAGTTCTGTCTATACCCCTCATCAGATTCCCTGCGCGGGCCGGTGCTGTCCGCGCGCCGCAAGGAGCGCCCGGTGACTGCTGACTTCCCCAACATACGCCATATGCGCGTGCTGGCCGAAGCGGTGCGCGCGGGATCGGTCTCTGTCGCGGCGGGGCGCTGCCACCTGTCGCAACCGGCGGCGACGCAGGCCATCGCGGGGCTGGAAAAGGATCTCGGCACGCCGCTTCTGATCCGCCGCACCCGCGAGCTGACACCGACGCCCGAGGGCGCGGCGTTCGCCCGCCGCGTGGGCGCCGCGCTGGCGCATCTCGACCGGGGCGCGCGCGAGGCGCTGAAGTCCGGCCGCAGCGAAGGCGGCGCAGGCTCGCGCAAGGCGGGCTTCGACCGGCTGGTGACGGCGGCGCAACTGCGCGCGCTGATCGCCATCGCCAACGCCGGCAGCTTCACCGTCGCCGCCCGCGACCTTGGCGTATCGCAGCCGACGATCCACCGCACCGCCCGCAATCTCGAGGCGCTGTCCGGCCTGACCTTCTTCACCGCCACCGCCGTCGGCGTCGAACTGACCGCCGCCGCGCAGGCCTTCGTTCTGGGCGCGAAACTGGCGCAGGCCGAGATCCGGCAGGGGATCGAGGAAATCGGCCGCGCGCTTGGCACGCAAGAGGGCAGCTTCTCTATCGGCTCGCTGCCGCTGGCGCGCACCTCGATCGTGCCGCAGGCGGTGGACGCCATGGTGCGCCGGTCGGGCCGGATGCAGATCCGCGTCGTCGACGGACGCTATCCGCAACTGCTGCGCGGGCTGCGCGAAGGCGATCTCGACTGCATCATCGGCGCCCTGCGCGATCCGGTCCCCGCCGAGGACGTGGTGCAGGAACCGCTGTTCGACGACCCGCTGGCGCTGGTCGCCCACCCCTCGCACCCGCTGTTCCGCAAGGCGTCTCCGACCGTCGAGGACACCCTCGCCTACCCGTGGGTCGCCCCACCGCGCGAGACACCGGCGGGCAGCTATCTGTACGAGACGCTGCGCATCCACGACCGCGACAGCACCCCCGTCCGCGTCGTGTCCTCGTCGCTGGTGTTCCTGCGCGGGCTGCTGGCGCAGGGGCCTTACGTCACCATCATCTCGCGCCACCAGATCGGCGTCGAAGAAGCCAACGGCCACCTCAAGCCGTTGCCGATCCGGCTGGACAACAACGCCCGCGGCATCGGCCTGACCTACCGCGCCGACTGGCGTCCGACCGTCGCACAGGCCGAATTCCTCGACCTCCTGCGCCGCTCCGCCGCCGCGGCCGCCGCCTCGCAAGCGCCGGAACCGTGGGGCGAAGCGCACGCGGTTAGGGACATTGCAGACTCCGCTCTATAGCTTTTTCCAATACTCCCCCGGGCATTCGAATTACAGGCCCGGCGGGCGGGCTGGTACAGCTTTGGCCATGTCAATCGACGGCGGCGCCCTCCGCCTGCGGCTGATCCGTCGCCTTGCGCATTCGTCGAATGCGACCACATAACGGATCATACCGCCTGAACCGGCGCCACCACTTTCCTGGGAGGAAGGAATGCCTGAAAAGGATTACGAGGACATTCCCGGCACATTCGTCTTCGACGCGGACCGTTCGCGCGAAGGCTATCACCTGAACCAGTTCTGCATCTCTCTGCGCCTGCAGAAGAACCGGGACGCGTTCAATGCCGATGAAGAGACGTACCTCGACAAATACCCGATGACGCCGGAGCAGCGCGAAGCCGTGCTCAAGCGTGAATGGAACCGCCTGCTCGAGCTGGGCGGGAACATCTACTACACCTCGAAGCTGGCCGCGAACGACGGCATCAACTTCCAGAACCTCGCGGGCCTGATGACCGGCATGGGCGTCGATGCCTACCGCGAGATGATGCTGAACGGCGGCCGCTCGCCGGACGGCAACCGCTATAAATCCGAATGGGAGGACAAAGAGTAATGGCCCGTATCACCGCAGGCGTGGGCTGCTCCCACGTGCCCGCCATCGGCGTCGCGATGGACACCGGCATCACCGAACAGCCGTACTGGAAACCCGTGTTCGACGGCTTTCAGTACAGCCGCGAGTGGATGAAGAAGAACAAGCCCGACGTGATCTTCCTTGTCTACAACGACCACTGCACCGCCTTCGACGCGTCCTGCATCCCGACCTTCGCGCTGGGTGCCGCGGCTGAATTCCAGCCCGCCGACGAAGGCTGGGGCCCGCGCCCCGTGCCGGTCGTCAAGAACCACCAGAAGCTGGCCAGCCACATCGCCCAGTCGCTGATCCTCGACGAATTCGACATGACCATCATGAACGAGATGGAGGTCGACCACGGCCTGACCGTCCCGCTGTCGGTGATGTTCGGCGAGGTCGCACCCGAGGACGAGTGGCCCTGCCTCGTTATCCCGCTTGCCGTGAACGTGGTGCAGTACCCTGCCCCGACCGGCAACCGCTGCTATCAGCTGGGCAAGGCGATCCGGAAAGCGATCGAAAGCTACCCGGAAGACCTGGACGTGATGATCTTCGGCACCGGCGGCATGAGCCACCAGCTGCAGTACAAGCGCGCCGGCCTGATCAACGCCGAGTGGGACCAGCAGTTCCTCGACATGCTGACCGAGGACCCGGTGAAGCTGTCGCAGATGCCCCACGTCGAATACCTGCGCGAAGCGGGCTCGGAAGGCGTCGAGATGGTCATGTGGCACGTGATGCGCGGCGCGCTGAACGACGAGGTCAAGGAAGTGCACCGGCACTACCATGTGCCCGCGTCGAACACCGCCGTCGGCCATATCATCCTTGAAAACGTCGCCGCCTGACCGGCGGCCGCACGCGAACCCCTGCCCGTTCCGCGCCCGCGCGGGACGGCGTTTCCGTGAATAGCGCAAAGGAGCCTTCCCCATGCGTATCTGTGTCGCCGGCGCCTACGGGGCCTTCGGACTGAAACACCTCGACGCCCTGTCGGCCATCGAAGAGGTCACCGTGACCTCGGTCATGGGCCCGACCCAGGAGAAGATCGAGAAGCTGGCCGCCGAGAAGGGTATCGGCCACGCCTCGACCTCGCTGGACGAATGTCTTGCGCGCGATGACGTCGACGCCGTCATCCTCGCCACCCCCACCCAGATCCACGCCGAACAGGCCATCGCCTGCATGAAGGCCGGCAAACCGGTGCTGATCGAGATCCCGATGGCGGACTCGCTGTCGGACTCGGAAGAGATCTGCAAGGTGCAGAAGGAAACCGGCGTTCTGGCGATGGCCGGTCAGGTCCGCCGCTTCAACCCCTCGCACCAGTGGATCCACAACAAGATCATGGCGGGCGAGCTGACGGTCCAGCAGATGGACGTGCAGACCTACTTCTTCCGCCGCACCAACACCAACGCCAAGGGCGAGGCCCGGTCGTGGACGGATCACCTGCTGTGGCACCACGCCTGCCACACGGTCGACCTGTTCCAGTACCAGACCGGCGGTCAGGTGAAGGAAGCCTTCGGCATCGAGGGTCCGCACCACCCCGAACTGGGCATCGCGATGGACATGGCGATCGGCATGAAGGCCGAGAACGGCGCGATCTGCACCCTGTCGCTTTCGTTCAACAACGATGGGCCGTTCGGCACTTTCTTCCGCTACATCTGCGACAACGGAACCTATATCGCCCGCTACGACGACCTGTTCGATGGCAAGGAAAACCCGATCGACCTGTCGGACGTCGCCGTGTCGAACAACGGCATCGAACTGATCGACCGCGAGTTCATCTCGGCGATCCAGGAAGGCCGCGAGCCGAACTCGTCGGTGCATGACGTGCTGTCGGCGATGCAGACGCTGGACAAGATCGAGAAGTCGTTCTCGTAACGATTCCGACACCCCGCTTGAAACGCCGTCCCGCCCAGCGCGGGGCGGCGTTTTCGCGTCTTAAGTGTCGAGGCAAAGCTGCTTTCGCCCATTTGCGAGTGTTACTGGAAATAACGCTAAGGAAACATGATGAAATGTTACGTTAAGTTAAACAGTATTCATTTCATCTTCGAAACCTAATTGCGTTCACTGCGGCTCGATCGTATCCCTGGCACGAACGATCCGCTAATTTTCCCATATTTAGTTGCGGCATGTGGACAAAAGACAAAATTTTGCCCTTGATGCGACAATTCCGGATGGAAAGCGGGCGGAACTGTGGCAGAAAGAAGTTCCTTATAGCTATGACCGCATACTTACGCGGAGGGGTAACACATGAAGCTGTTGAATATTTGTAAAGGCGCCGTACTTGCAATCGGCCTGACGGCCAGCACTGCGTACGCCACGACCGTCGACTTCATCGTCGGCGGCGACACCAGCGTGGCCGACGTTTCGGCCTGCCTGGGCTGCGACGTGACCATCGACCTGAACTCGGGCCTCATCGGCTCTGCGTTCTCGCTGGGTGTGGGTGAGACGAAGACCCTTGCGTTCTTCGACATCACCGCCGACACCAACAACCCGTTCTTCGCGGCCGGCCTGTTCGGCGTTGACGCCACGCTGGCGTTCGCGACCCCGGGCGGTTCCGCTTCGGCCATCGGCGGCGGCGGCTTCCTCAGCGCTTTCGGCAGCATCACGCTGGGCGCGCTGGTTTGGGACCAGAACGAGTTCACGCTCGATTTCGGCAACGGCGGGATCTACTCGGTCGTGTTCGACCAGGGCGTCGACCTGATCCTTGGCACCGCCAAGACCATCTACGCGGACGTGACGCTGGAAGCCGCTCCGGTTCCGCTGCCCGCCTCGGCTCTGTTCCTGCTCGCCGGTGTCGGCGGTCTGGGTGCCGTGCGCCTGCGCAAGAAAAAAGCCGCTGCCGCCTGATCGGCGCGACGGCATCAAGCTGAAAGACATTGCGGCCGCCCGGACCCCGGGCGGCCGTTTTCGTTCCGCACGGTCCCCATCCGCACGGTCCCCAGGGGCCGCCTAGCGCCCTTCCAGGAACCGCCGCTCCATCTCGGCCTCCTGCCGCACCATGAAGGCCTGCGCGGCTTCCATATGCTCTCGCATGATGGCGCGCGCCCGCGGGGCGTCGCCCACCCGCAGCGCCGAGATCAGTTCGATCTGGTGGTCGGTGCCCATCTTCCAAAGCTCGTAATTCCGGGGCTCGTACAGCCGGCGCATCACCGTCAGGTCCGACAGCATCTGCGCCATGAAGCCGATCACGAAGCCCAGAAGCTCGTTGCCCGCATAGCTGGCCAGCAGCTTGTGAAAGTCGAGCGAGGCGATGTGCTGCGCGCGTTCTTCCTCGGCATCCTTCGGCGGGGTGACATAGCGCGCGACGTTCGCCTCCAGCGCCGCAAGCTGATCGGCCGACAGCTTGCCCGCCAGTCCCGCCGCCATCTCGGGCTCCAGAACCATGCGAAGCTGGTAGATGTCCGAGACCGTCAGGTCCTTGAAGTAGAAGTAGTTGCCCAGAAGCGCCCGCGCCCGCGCCTCGCTGACCTCGTGCACGAAGCTGCCGCCGCCGGGACCGGTGCGGGTTTTCACCAGCCCCTGCGCCTCGAGAATGCGCATGGCCTCGCGGATCGTGCCCTTGGCCATGCCGAACCGCTCGATCAGCTCCAGTTCGTTCGGCAGCCGGTCGCCCGGCTTCATGTTGGCCTCGACCACCCACGACTTGATCGCCTCCGCGACTTTCGCCGGGCGGCTCAGCCGTTGCGGGTCGGCGTCAGGGGTCGAGCGGGTGGTGGCAGGCGGCAAACTGGTCCTCTCCCATCTTGGTCAAAGCCGGATCCTCCTTCCGGCAGATATCGCTGGCACGCGGGCACCGGGCGGCAAAGGCGCAGCCCGGCGGCGGGTTCAGCGGGTCGGGCAGTTCCGTGCCCTTCGCTTCGGGCGGCGTCAAGGGCCGGCCTACAACCGGAGCGCTACCTGCCAGCAGATTGGTGTACGGATGCCGCGGTGCCGCGAACACGCGGTCAGCCCGTCCGACCTCGACCACGGCGCCGAAATACATCACCGCGACCCGGTCGCTGACCGCTTCGACCACGGCAAGGTCGTGGCTGATGAACAGGTAGGTCAGCCCGTATTCTGCCTTCAACCGCGCCAGCAGGTTCAACACCTGCGCCTGCACGCTGACGTCCAGCGCCGAGACGGGTTCGTCCAGCACCAGAATGCGCGCGTTCGCCGCCAGCCCGCGCGCGATGCCGATGCGCTGCGCCTGCCCGCCCGAGAACTCGTGCGGATAGCGGTCGAGGAATTCCTCGCGCAGGTTCACGCTGTCGAAAATCTCGCGAATGCGCTTGTCCCGCTCGGCCGCGGGCATCCCGTGCAGCCGTTTCAGCGGCACCTCAAGAATCTTGCGGATCGGCTTTCGCGGGTTCAGCGAACTGATCGGGTCCTGAAACACGTATTGGATCAGCTTTCCGAAGGCCGCCGGATCGGCATTGTCCAGCGCCTTGCCCTCGATCTCGATACTGCCGGTCGAGGGCGGGATCAGCCCCACCAACATCCGCGCCAGCGTGGACTTGCCACAGCCGGACTCGCCGACGATGCCCAGCGTCTCGCCCTCGGCCACCTCAAGCGACAGGGGCCGCACGGCGCGCACACGCGCCTTTGGCGGGCCGATCAGCGGCTTGCCGACGGCGAAGGTCTTGGACAGGTTCTCCAGTCGCAGGGCAAGGGTCATGCGGTCACCTCCACCACGTCGGCCTCGGGATACAGGCAGCGCACGCCGCGTGTGCCGTCCTTCTTCAACTCGACCGGCGCGGCCGAGCACTCCTCGCGCGCCTTGTGGCAGCGCGGGGCGAATGCGCAGCCCGGCGGCAGCTTGTCGACGGCGGGCGGCAGACCGGGGATCGCCGCCAGTTCACGCCGCCCCTCGCCCAACTCAGGCACGCATTCCATCAGCCGCTTGGTATAGGGATGCGCCGGGCGGGCAAGGATCTCGTCCGTCGTCCCCTCTTCCACGATCCGGCCCGCGTACATCACGGCCACCCGGTCGCACAGTTGCGCCACGACGCCGAAGTCATGGGTGATGAACAGGATCGCCACGCCGCGCTCGCGCCGCAGGTCGTCCAGCAGCGACAGCACCTGCGCCTGCACCGTGACGTCCAGCGCGGTGGTCGGCTCGTCCGCGATGATCACCTCGGGCTCGTTCGCCAGCGCCATCGCGATGGACACCCGCTGCCGCATCCCGCCCGACATCTCGTGCGGATAGCTGTCGGCGCGGCTTTCCGCGTTGGGGATGCGCACCGATTTCAGCAGTTCGATGGCGCGCTTGCGCAGCTCGGCGCGGCCGACCTTGTGGTGAACGCTGATCGCCTCGGCCAGCTGGTCGCCGACCTTCATCAGCGGATGCAGCGTCGCCAGCGGGTCCTGGAAGATATAGGCGACCTTATCGCCCCGCAGCCTGCGCAGCCTCTCGTACCGCGCGCCGACAAGGTCCTGGCCCTCGTGGAACACCGCGCCCCCGGTGATCACGCCCGGAGGCGAGGCCACCAGCCCCATCACCGACAGCGCCGTCACCGACTTGCCCGAACCGCTTTCCCCGATCACGCCAAGGCATTCGCCCGGTGCGATGGTCAGGTTCACCTGATTGACGGCGCGGTAAACCCGCTTGCCGACGTGGAACTGCGTCTCGAGATCGACGACATCCAGCACCCCGCGCCCCGGCCCTTTCGGCGGCGTGTCCTTGCGCGCCACCATCGTCGCGGGCCGCGGCCGGGTCAGCGCGCCCGAGCGCAGACGCGGGTCCAGCGCATCGCGCACGCCGTCGCCCAGCAGGTTGATCGACATGACGATGAGGAAGATCATCACCCCCGGCACCACGGACGTATGCGGGTTGGTGATCAGCGCCGACCGCGCTTCGCCCAGCATCGAGCCAAGGTCCGCCTGCGGCGGCTGCGACCCGAGGCCAAGGAACGACAGACCGGCGGTTTCAAGAATCATCCAGCCGATGGTAGTGGACATGGCGATCACGATCACCGGCACCACGTTGGGCAGGATCTCGGACACGAGGATGCGGCCGTGGCCCATCCCCGCCAGCTTGGCTGCGTCGACGAATTCCTTGTGCGCGATGCCGACGGTGATGCCCCGGATGTTGCGCGCGAAGAACGGCACGTTCACCGCCGCCACCGCGATCAGCGCGTTCAGCAGGCCGGGGCCCAGCGCGGCGACGATGGCCAGCGCCAGCAGGATGTAGGGAAAGGCCATCAGCATGTCGACGAGCCGCATGATGATGTTGTCCGTGCGCCCGCCGAAATAGCCGGCGACGATCCCGATGGTCGAACCGATCACCGCCGCCGCGACGGCGGCGCAGAAACCCACCGCAAGGCTCAGCCGCGTGCCCCACAGAAGGCGCGACAGCAGGTCCCGGCCAAGGTGGTCGGTGCCCAGAAGGTGCCCTTCCGAGAACGGCGGCATGAAACGGTCGGCGGTGTTGGTGACATCGGGCGCCTGCAACGGCAGCACCGGGGTCAGCACCGACAGGATCACCACGAAGGCCAGAACCACGCCGCCGACAAGCGCCAGCTGGTTGCGGGCGAGGAGTTTCAGGAACTGCATCATGTCTTGATCCTCGGATCCAGCAGGCTTTGCGCCACGTCCACGGCGATGTTGAACAGCACGTAGCAGGCGGCGACGAAGACCACCCCGCCCTGCACCAGAAGGATGTCGCGCTGCAGGATGGCGTTCACCAGCATCCGGCCGACGCCGGGCCATTGGAACACGATCTCGACGTAGACCGCGCCCGACAGGACGAAGCCGGCCTGAATGCCCAGCACCGGGATGATCGACACCATCGCCGCCTTCAGCGCGTGCCACCAGATCACCCGGCGCTCTGGCACGCCCTTGGCGCGGGCGGTGCGGATATAGTCCTGACGCAGCACCTCGAGCATGGCCGAGCGCGACAGCCGCGCCACCACGCCGGTCGCCACCACCGCAAGCGCCGTCGCGGGCATCGCAAGGTGCCACAGAAGGTCGGGCAAATCGCCGCCGCCATAGATCGCGTACATCCCCGACACCGGGAACCAGCGCCGTTCGACCGCGAAGGCAAGGATCATCATCATGCCAAGGAAGAAGGACGGGATCGAAATGCCGATCAGCACCACGAAGGTGATCGCCTTGTCGGCCAGCCCGTACTGCCGCGCCGCCGAGATCACGCCCGCGACGATGCCGAAGATCGCGCACAGGATGAACGAGGTTCCCGCCAGCACCAGCGTCGCGCCGAAGCGGTCCAGCACCTCGTCGATCACCGGGCGGTTCAGCGAGAACGAGCGCCCGAAATCGCCGGTCAGCATGTTGCCGAGCCAAATGAAGTATCGCGCCACCAGCGGCTTGTCCAAACCGAGGTCGCGGTTGATCCGCGCCACGTTCTCGGGGGTGGCGTAGCTGCCGAGGATCGCCGTCGCCGGGTCGCCGGGGATCATCGCCATGATCAGGAACACGATCACGGTGATGCCCAGAAGCACGGGCACGGCCGAGATCAGTCGTTTCAGGATGTATCCACCCATAAGGCTCTCCGTTGCGGATGGCGGGGGGGGCCGTCGGGCGGGGGCGGGTGCCGGGGCGGGGGGGGGGGCGGGGGGGGCTGTATGCGCGCCGCCGCAGGGCGGCGCGCGGGCCGGACCGGGCGCGGGCCCGGTCCGAGACAGGGTCAGTTCTTGACCACGTCCTTCAGCAGCAGGAAGAACGACGGCTCGAGCGCGAAGTTCTCGACCATCGAAGAGGTCACGGCGTTCTGCTTCCAGTTCGCGACGAAGACCCACGGGGCGTCTTCCTGCACGATCTCCTGCATCTGCTTGTACAGTTCGGCGCGTTCGTCCTGCGACGTGGACACACGGGCTTTCTCAAGCAGTTCGTCCACCTCGGGGTTCGAATAGTAGCCCGAGTTGAACCCGCCCTCTTCCGGCCAAGCGCCGGTGCGCAGCGCGAGATAGGGCAGCGTGTCCGGGTCGTTGGTCATCCACGCCATCTCGGCCATGTCGGCCTTGCCTTCCAGACCCGGGTTCACCTCGCCAAGGAAGGTGTTCCACTCGTAGGTCTCGATCTTCACGTCGAAGCCCACCGCCTGAAGGTCCGCCTGAATGGCGGTGCCCATGGCGATCGGGTCAAGCATGCCCGAGCCGCCTTCGGTCACGTAGAAGGTCAGCGACGGGTTCTCGACCCCGGCCTCGGCCAGCAGTTCCTTGGCCTTTTCCGGGTCATAGGGATAGGGCTCGAGCGCGTCGTTGTAGGCCCATGCGAAGGCCGGCGGCGTCGGGCCGGCGGCGACATCGGCGGTGCCTTCCAGCACGTCGTTCACCAGCGCTTCCTTGTTGACCGCATAGTTCGCGGCCTGACGCACCAGCTTGTCGGCGAAGGGGCCTTCCTTGGCGTTCAGGATCAGGAACCAGACGTGCGGGCCGGCCTGTTCGATGACGCTGTACTGGTCGCCCTCGAATTCCGACAGCGCGACGGGCGGCACCTCGACCATCAGGTCGATGCCCCCGGCCAGCATTTCGGCGACGCGGGTGTTGGCGTCGGTGATCGGACGGTAGATCACCGCCTGAAGCGACGGCGCGCCGTCCCAGTAGTCCGGGTTGCCCTCGACCACGACCGCCTCGTTCGAGCGCCACTCGGCGAACTTGAACGGGCCGGTGCCCGACGGGTTCCGCCCGAAGTCGACGCCGTATTGTTCCACCGCCGCGGGCGAGACGATCAGGCCCGTGGGATAGGCGAGGTTCGACAGGAACGGCGCATAGGGCGCGGACAGGGTGAACTTGACCGTCAGGTCGTCCACCGCCTCGACCTCATCCACGGACGAGAAGAAGAACGCCAGCGGGAACGGCCCGGTGTTGGCGTAGGGGTGATCCTCGTTCAGCATCCGCTCGAAGTTGAACACCACCGCCTCGGCGTTGAACGGGGTGCCGTCGTGAAAGCTGACGCCCTCGCGCAGATTGAAGGTATATTCGGTGCCGTCTTCGCTGATCTCCCAGTCGGTCGCCAGCGCCGGTTCGACCTCCAGCGTGCCCGACTTGTAGCGGACGAGGCCGTCGTAGACGTTCATCAGGATGCGGAAATCGTTGACGGCGGTCACCGCCGCCGGGTCAAGCGCCTTGGGCTCGGCGATCTGGCCGACCACCAGCACCCCGGGCGGGGTCTGAGCGGTGGCCGGCGCGCTGCCGAGCGTTCCCACCGCCAGAAGCGCGCCGGTGGCGGCGAGGACCGCGCGGCGCGTCAGGTTACGGATGTTCATTTGGTTCCCTCCAGTGGACTGTGAAAAGAAAATTATCACGATAATTCCCTCAGATCAAAATTTTCATTATAAATACCCGCAGGAGGGTGATCCCATGACATTTTCGATCCTTGCACGCGATGAAAAAACCGGCTGGCTGGGCGGCGCTGCGGCGACCGGCAGCCTGTGCGTCGGCGGCTGGGTGCTGCGGGCGAATCCCCTTGGGGGCGCTTCCGCCTCGCAGGGGGCGGCGCCCAGCACCTTCTGGGGCGAGGACGTGCTGATCCGGATGAAAGAGGGCGCGGCCGCCGCCGAAGCAATCCGCGCGGTGACCGATCCCGACACCGGACGCGCGGCGCGGCAGCTTGCGGCGCTGGACCTGAACGGCGGCACCGGGGTGCACACCGGCGAGGACAACAGCGACGTGAAGGGCAGCCGCGAGGGCGACGGCTTTGTCGTGTCGGGCAACCTGCTGTCGGGCCAGAACGTGCTGGACGCCATCGCCGAGGGGTTCGCGGGCGCCGGGGGCAACCTGCCCGCGCGCCTGCTGGCCGCGGTTCAGGCGGGCGAGGCGGCGGGCGGCGACAGTCGTGGCCTGATGTCGGCGGCGCTGCTGATCGTCGGCCCGGACATCGCGCCGCTGACGCTGCGGGTGGATTACAGCGAAACGCCGGTGGCCGATCTCGTCAGCCTGCACGAGCGGGCGACCAGCGGCGACTATGGCGACTGGACCACCACCGTCCCCACCCTGAACGACCCTCAACGGCGCTGATTACGCAGGGGGGCTAGGCGCCCGCCGCGATCAGCTTCCACGCATCCGATGCGATCTGCCGTTCCTCTTTCGCCGGGACCACGTGCACCGGCACGTCCCCCAGCCACGCGAAGCCCTCGGTCACGCGCCTGCGGATCTCGGGCGCGTTCTCTCCGATCCCGCCGGTGAAGGCCAGCGCATCGACGCCCCCCATCACCGCGATCAGCCCGCCGCCGATGCGCAGGACGGACCAGATGAAATGGTCGACCGCGAACGCCGCCTCTTCGCTGTCGCTTTCCAGCAGGGTCTTCATGTCGGCGGTTCCCGCCAGCCCGCGCAGGCCGGATTCGGTGTTCAGCCGCCGGGTCGCCTCGTCGATGCCGTGCTCGCGCGCCAGCCGAAGGACGGCCATGCCGTCGATATCGCCCGACCGGGTCGCCATCGTCGGCCCCGACAGCGGCGAGTATCCCATCGAGGTGCAGACCGACTTGCCGTCGCGGATCGCGCACAGGCTGCATCCCGCACCAAGGTGCATCGCCAGCAGCCGCTTGGGCAGCGCGTCGCCGAACTGGTCCACCATCCCGGCATAGCTGAGCCCGTGGAAGCCATAGCGGCGAATGCCCTCGTCACGATAGCTGCGCGGGATGGCGTAGGTCGTCGCCAGTTCCGACTGCGTGGCGTGGAACGCGGTGTCGAAGCTGGCGTATTGCGGCAGGTCGGGCCGCGCGTCGGCCATCGCCCGGATGCCCGCCAGCCCCGGCGGGTTGTGCAGAGGCGCAAGGGGCACGTTGTCCTCGATGACCGAGATCACGTCGGGCGTCAGCCGCGCGGGCGCGGTCAGCGCCGCGCCGCCATGCACGACCCGGTGCGCCGCCGCCGTGATGTCTCCGGCGCCCGACTGTTCCAGCGCCGCCAGCATGTAGCGCAGACCCGCGCCGTGATCGGGAGCGTCGATCGCCTGATCGCCGCCCGCGACCCGCAACCGCGCGCCCTGACTTTGCCCGATGCCGGTGACCTTGCCGCCCAGCACCTCGTTCAGGTCGGCATCGAACAGCGCCGCCTTGATCGAGGACGAACCGGTGTTCAGCACCAGAAGCATCAGCGCACCCCGGCGGCGATCACGCCCAGTGCAGCGGAGGCCAGCCGTGCCGCCGCCTCTTGGCTGCGCGAGGTCAATAGGATCGGCACCTTCGCCCCCAGCACAAGACCGCCGGCACAGCAGCCCATGCCCAGAACCATCAGCTTGAACACCGCGTTGCCGGTGGTGATGTTCGGGGTCAGGATGATGTCCGCGTCGCCCGCGACCGGGCTGTCGTAATGCTTCACCTTCGCTGCCTCGCGCGACAGGATCAGGTCCATCGCCATCGGGCCCGCGACGTCGGCGTCGGGCAGCTTTTCCTTCGCCCACTTGGCGATTTCGGCGCTTTCCATCGTGTTGGGCACCGACTCGATCGGGTCCTCGGTCGGCGCCAGCAGGCCCGCGCGCGGACGCTCGATGCCCAGTTCGTGGCACAGCCGCACCGCGTGGGTCAGACAGGCCTGCCGCGTCTCGACCGACGGGTTCACGTTCAGCGCCGCGTCGGTCAGCAGCAGCGGCCGGTCGCTGCCCGGCGCGGTGATGTGAAACACGTGACCGCAACGCGCGCCCGGCTCGCGCAGGCCGGCGCGGGTGGGCAGCAGGCCCTTGAGGAAGGTCGAGGTGTGGATCTGCCCCTTCATGATCGCGTCGGCCTCGCCCAGCCGGGCCAGTTCCGCCGCCTTCTCGGACGCCGCCGCGTGGGGGGCATGGATCAGGCGAAACTGCGAGATGTCATAGCCGATCTCTTCCGCCGCACCGCGGATCTTGTATTCGTCGCCGATCAGGATCGGCTCGGCCAGCCCGGCCTCTGCCGCCTCGCGGATACCGTCCAGCGGGTTGACCGCGCCCGCGTTGACCAGCGCCACGCGCGGCGTCGCATGGTTCTGGGCCAGCTCCATCAGGCGCTTGGGCGGGGTGGGATCGGTCTTGGAAAGAAAAGGGTACGGCTCGGACATCTCGGCTCCTGAATGCATGGCGCGAATGTCTGCGGATCACATCACGCGAATGCGACAGGCGCCAGTTGCGCCCGCCGAATTTCGCGAGGTTGCGACGAGAGGAAGCAGCGGCTGCCGCCTATGCAGGCACCTGCGGCCGCATGTCGGACGGGTCGATGCCCGCGACCTCGACCGGTTTCTTCATCGCGTCGCGGCGGAAGGGCTCGCCGAGTTCCTGGTTGATCATCGCCTCGATCAGCGTGGTGATCCCCGCCGCCTGATCCTTGATCGCCTGTTCCAGCGCCGCCGTCAGTTCGTCCATCGTGCGCGCGACGACCCCTTTCAGCCCGCAAGCCTCGGCCAGCTTGGCATAGGAGACGCCCTCGCCCAGTTCGGTGCCGACGAAGTTGTCATCGTACCACAGCGTCGAGTTCCGTTTCTCGGCGCCCCACTGGTAGTTGCGGAACACGATCTGGGTGATGGCGGGCCATTCCTCGCGCCCGATGGCGGTCAACTCGGTCACCGCGATCCCGAAGGCGCCGTCGCCCGAGAAGCCGACGACCGGCGTGTCCGGGCAGGCGATCTTGGCGCCGACGATGGACGGCAGGCCATAGCCGCAGGGGCCGAACAGGCCGGGGGCAAGGTACTTCCGCCCAGCCTCGAACGACGGGTAGGCGTTGCCGATGGCGCAGTTGTTGCCGATGTCGGAACTGATGATCGCCTCGCGCGGCAGCGCCGCCTGAATCGCGCGCCACGCCTTGCGGGGGCTCAGCCAGTCGGGCTTGGCGTCGCGGGCGCGCTGGTTCCACGAGGTGCCGGGATCGTCCTCTTCGTGGTCCATCGAGCTGAGTTCCTGCGCCCAGGCCGATTTCGTCTGCGCGATGGCCGCCTCGCGGTCTGCCCGCCCGGCGTCGCCCGCGTCGTCCGACAGCTTCGCCAGCAGCGTCTGCGCCACTTTCTTCGCGTCGCCCACGATACCGACCGAGATCGCCTTGGTCAGTCCGATCCGGTCGGGGTTGATGTCGACCTGAATGATCTTTGCGTCCTTGGGCCAATAGTCGATGCCATAGCCCGGCAGGGTCGAGAACGGGTTCAGCCGCGTGCCCAGCGCCAGCACGACATCGGCCTGCTGGATCAACTGCATCCCGGCCTTCGAACCGTTATAGCCCAAGGGCCCCGCGAACAGCGGGTGCGAGCCGGGGAAGGCGTCGTTGTGCTGGTAGCCCACGCAGACCGGCGCCGACAGCCGTTCCGCCAGCGCGATGGTGTCGGGGATCGCGCCCGCCAGCACGACGCCCGCGCCGTTCAGGATGACGGGAAACTTCGCCTCGGACAGCAGCTTCGCCGCCTCGGCCAGCGCGGTCTCGCCGCCCGCCGGGCGTTCGAACTCGACCGGCTCGGGGATCTGGATGTCGACCACCTGCGTCCACACGTCCCGCGGCACGTTGATCTGCGCCGGCGCGCTGGCGCGGCGGGCGTTGGTGATCACGCGGTTCAGCACCTCGGCGATGCGCGAGGGATCGCGGACCTCTTCCTGATAGGCGACCATGTCCTTGAAGGCCGCCATCTGCTCGACCTCCTGAAACCCGCCCTGCCCGATCGTTTTGTTCGCCGCCTGCGGCGTGACCAGCAACAGCGGCGTGTGGTTCCAGTAGGCGGTCTTCACGGCGGTGACGAAGTTGGTGATGCCCGGCCCGTTCTGCGCGATCATCATCGAGACCTTGCCGGACGCACGGGTATAGCCGTCGGCCATCATGCCGCCCGAGCCTTCGTGCGCGCAGTCCCAGAAGGTGATGCCGGCCTTGGGGAAGAGGTCGGAAATCGGCATGAAAGCCGAACCGATGATGCCGAAGGCATGCTCGATCCCGTGGCGTTGCAGGGTTTTGACGAAAGCTTCCTCGGTGGTCATTTTCATGGCCGGTCTCCTCTCCTGTGCAGGGCGAAGGAAAGGCAGCCGGCGCGGGGCCTGTCAACCACTGACGCGACCGCTCAGAAGTATGTACTGATCTTCAGTTCCACAAAGCTGTCGCGGTCCACGAAGGACAGCGGATCGGTCCAGCCGTCGGCGCGGACATGCAGCGTGTTCAGTTCCAGCCGCACCGCATCGTTCAGCCGGGTCGAGGCCGACAGCTGGAACAACTGCGCGTCGCTGTCGAGATCGTGGAACCCGCCCAGCCTGATCGCGGTGTCGCGGCTGTCGTTCAGGAACAGGTTGAAGCCAAGGAACAGATCGTTGGCGAACAGGGTGGAAGGCGCGCGGGTGGTGCGGTCGTCCCACAGGTATTCGGCAACCAGAGTCAGTGTCGCATCCGTGGGGCCGATTCCATGAAATGTGTAATCTCCACCCACTATGCCGGACCAATACCCGTCTCCATTGTCGGGTTTGGTAAAGGCAAGCTCTGTCCGCAATTGCAGGTCGCCGCGCGCGTAGACGGCGCTGAACCCGCCCTGCTGGATGTGCTGGTAATAGGGCACGAAGCCCGCTCCGGGAATGGCCGAGGCCTGCTGCACCGCCTGCTCGACCACGTCTTCGGGCAGATTGGCCAGCTGGTCGAACAGGTCGCGCGGGTCGGACCCGGCGGGCGTGCCCGAACGGAAGGCGTCGACCACGGCGGCGTTCACCGCGTCGCAGGCCGCCTGCGTCACCCCGCCCGAGGGCACGCATCCGGGCAGGCCCACCGGCGTCCGGCTGGTGCCGTTGAAGTAACTGGCGGCAAGGTCCAGCGCGCCGTCGCCCAGCGTGAAGTTGTTGCGCCAGCGCAGCGCGAAATCGAGATGGCGACCGTTCCCCTCCTGAAACACCGCCTGCCCGTCGCCGGTGGGGAACGGCGCCCGCAGGCGCGCGGCGGCGCCGGGGCTGTTCGGCTCGACAAAGCCGGTCAGGGCATAGGCGCTGAAGGTCCCCGCCCCGGTGTAGAAGCTGGCGTTGATCATCGGCGTACCGATGAAGTCGCCGCCATAGATCACGTCCGTCGCATCCTGCGGGTTGATGACGTTCAGCACCGACTGGCTTTCGGCGACGCCCCAGTTCTCGACATTGACGCCCGCCAGAAGGTCCCAGTCGCCGAAGGACTGGGTGTAATAGGCGCGGGTCAGGTTGAACACGTCCCGCGCGCCGTCGGTGTCGGTGCGCGCCGAGAATTCCAGCGCCACCTGCCCCGCGCCCAGCGGCATCGTGGCGTCCACGGTGGTGCCGAAGAAGACCTGCGCGCCCGCGTCGGTCTGTCCGGCATAGCGGCCATCGTCGACATAGACCCGCGCGCCGAAATCGAACTGGCCAGAGACCGAGATGTCAGACTGCGCATGCGCCGCCACCGGGGCCAAAAGGCACCCGATCGCCATCACCGTGCGGCCCAGATACGCGCCACGCAACATCACACTCCCCCCGGCAGTCGGCCCAATGTCGGCGATGCGGGCGGCCAAGGTCAACGGATGCGGCTCAGCGCGTTGGGCGACAGCGCGTTCGGGTTCACGCCCGCGTTGAAGCGATAGCCGGACCACGTCAGCGTGGTCGCCTTCCCGGTCAGGTGGTTCTGCATCACCATCCGGCTCGCGCGCCAGAACCGGCCCTGATACTGCCGGTAGCCGCTGATCGTCAGCGTCTTCACATGCGCCCCGCGCCGGTCGAAATACTGCACCTGCCGGATCGTCAGGTTCGAGGTGTCGAACCACACCCGCTGAAGGCTGTAGCCCGAGGGGCTGCGCGGACGGCGCTCGACGATGTGACAGGTGCCCCCGCCGGGACAGCCGCCGTCCTGAACCCACGTGTGGGTGAACTTGCCGATCTCCTGATCCGTCATGTCCTCGTAGGCGAACTCGCTGCCCACGAAGGACCCGCTGCGCCCCGAGGACGAGATGCGGCGCACCTTCGACAGCGACGGCAACCACAGCCACTGGTCGTCATTCCGCCCCGCATAGCCGTGGGTCAGCAGCGCGGTGCCCTGAATGTCCCCCGGCCAGCGGAACACGATCAGCGAGCGCGACGATCCGCGCCCGGTCTCGACCCACTGGGCATCGAAACGCCGGGTGCTGGACGCGCCGCCGGCGGTCAGGATCATCTCGCCGCTCACCGCCAGATCGCCCCAGCCCGAATTGCGGGCGGCGGCTTCCTCGGCGATGGCGGTGCCTTTCTGGACGGCGGACTGCGCCAAGGCGGGCAGCGCGGCAAAGGACAGAAGGGCGATCAGCAGGAAACGGAACAGCATCAGCGGCGTCCTTTCTTCAGGGCCAGCAAAAGGGCGGGCAGGAACAGCAGGTCGGCCAACAGCGCGAAGCCCACGACGAAGACGGTCAGCGCGCCGATGTGGCGATTGATGACGAAGCCCGAAAGGGTCATCACCGCGAAGCCCGCCATCAACGCCAGCGAGGTGATGATGATCGCCGCGCCCACGACCGAGAAGGTGTCGCGCAACGCCGGTTCCGCCGCCAGCCCGGCCCGGCGGCGGCGCAGGTAGTGCATCAGGAAATGCACCGTATCGTCCACGACGATGCCGAAGGTCATGGTCGTCACCACGGTCGATCCAAGGTTCACGTCCCTGAAGGTATAGCCCCACAGCCCGAAGGCCAGCACGGCGGGCACGAGGTTGGGCACAAGGCTGATCACGCCATAGGTGAAACTGCGCAGGGTCAGCATCATGATCCCCGAGATCGCCGCCAGCACCACGCCAAGCCCCAGCAGCATCTGCCGGTTGTTTTGCTGCGACAGCCGGGCGAAGGCGACCGAGATGCCCGAGGCGCGGGTGGCGATGACGGGTTCGTTCCGGGCCAGCCACTCCTCGGACCGGGCGGCAAGGTCGCGGGTCTCGTTCGAACTGGCGACGCGCAGGCCGGCGATCAGCCGGGTCTTGGTGCGGCTGACGTCGATGGTCGAGGTCAGGTCGTGCCCTGGTGGAAGCGAGAACTCGTACAGCATCATCAGTTGCGCATTGGCCTCGCGGCTGTCGGGCAGCCTGCGCGTCTCGTCGCCGGTCATCGCCGCGTTCATCCGCTTCAGGATATCGGCGATGGAGGTGACAGAGATCACTTCTGGCTGCGTTTCCAGCCAGTTGGCGAACCGGTCGACCGAGGCGAGGAAGGCCGGATCGAACACCGAGCCCTCCGGCGCCTCGAACGAGAATTGCAGGCTGTCGAGGCCCGAGAGTTTTTCCGAGATCGCGTCGGCGGACTGCCGGAACTCTGTCCGGGGCGAGAAGTAGCGGAAGATGCTGTCGTCGTAACCGATCCGGAGGATGCCGGTGATCGCCACCAGAACGCCTATGGGGAAGAGCCAAAGCCACAGCTTCCAGCGCCGCAGGACGCCCAGCGCCAGCCGGTCCATCATGGCGTGGGTCACGGGGATGCGGGCGGCATGTTCGCGGCGGTCAAAGCGAAGACCCAGCGGCACCACGACAAGGGTCGCGGCCAGCCCGACCAGCAGGCCGAAGGCGATGATATTGCCCATGTCACGCAGCGGCGGCGCCTGACTGAAGTTGAGGCACAGGAAGCCGATGGCGGTCGTCAGGTTGGTCACCGTCACCGCGCCAAGGTTCTCTTCCAGCGCCGTCGCGATGGCCCGGTCCGGCGCGTCGCCGTCCAGCGCGCGCATCCAGCTTAGCATGATGTGGATGCAGGACGCGGTCAGCAGCACCAGCACAGACAAGGGGCTGATCGCGGTGCCGGCGGTCAGCACGATCCCGGTCCAGCCCGCGATGCCCAGCGTCGCCACCGTGCCGCAGACCGCCACCACGATGGTCGTGACCGCACCGACGATGGTGCGCATCATGTACAGCAGGATGACCACCACGATCAGCGCCGCCAGCGGCACCAGCCACGTCAGGTCCTCAATCGCGATCCGTTCCAGCGCCAGCCCGCCCAGAAACCCGCCGGTGACGCGGAACTGCCAGCCCGGGTGCGCCGCGCGCCACGCGTCAAGCATGCCCGTCACGTGGGCCTGCGCCTCGTCCCGCCCGGCCTCTGTGCCGGGCAGGACCAGTTGCACGCTCATCCCGAAAGCGTCGCCGTCCTCGGAGACGAAGCGCCCCTCTGCCTCGTCGAGATCGGCCAGCCCCTCTCGGAACCGGGTCGCGTCGTCATCGGTCAGTGGCCCGGTGTCGGGCAGCAAAGGCTCGATCAGGATCTCGTCGCCCTCGGAGCGCGACAGCGACAGGTTCACCGGGCTGTCGACGCGCAGGACGTAAGGGATCTGCCACGCGTCGTCGGTAAAGTCGCGCAGCGCCTCCAGCGTGGCGGGGTCGAAGGCTGCGCCCTTGGGCGGGACCAACAGGAACAGCAACCCGTCGGTGCCGGTATAGTCGGCGTCCAGCGCCAGCAGGTCACGGTATTCCGGGTTGTCGCGAGAGAAGAAGGCGCGGTTGTCGGTCGAGAACTCCAGCCGCGGGATACCGGCGGCGAGGACGGCCACGACAAGCGCGAGCAACAACGCAAACAGCCGGTTGTGCCGCAGGATCGCCGCTGCGATGCGCTTGGACGTGGTCATCGGCGCGGGTGCGGATCAGTCATGACATTGAAACGGCGGCGCATCTTCCCGGTCCGGTCCTCCCTCGGCCTTGGGCAGAGGTAGTGCACCGGGCGCGGGTCGGGCAAGAAAAAGGGCCGTGAAACCACTTTGCCGCACCAGCGGTCAGCCGCAAGGCTCAGGCAGCCGAGCGCACGCCCGCATAGCCATGCGCCGCGGCGGCCAACAGCGCGGAGGCCGCCACCCCGTCGATCAGCACCGGCCCACCCGGCCGCGACAGCGCCTGCCTGTGGCGCGCCATACCCGCGCAGCCCAGCACCACCGTCCGCGCCCCGTCGGCTGCGGCGGCGGCGATTTCCCGGTCGAGGATGGACAGCACCTCGTCGCCGCCCTCCTCTACCGCCAGCACCGGCAAGCCGCTGGGGCGCACCCCGGTGCAGGCAGCCGCGAAGCCGTAGGACGCGATGTTGCCCTCGATCACCGGGACCGAGACGGGCAGCGTCGTGACCACGCCGAACCGGCCTCCCATCAGCGCCGCCATGTGAAACCCTGCCTGCCCGATGCCCAGCACCGGGCAATGCGCCATGGCGCGGGCGCTGCCTAGGCCGGTGTCGTCGAAGCAGGCGATGACGATGGCGTCCGCCTTGGCCGCGCGCGCCTTGGGCAGCAGCGCCAGCAGCCCCGGCACCGCCGCGTCGCCGTCCGCCGCGCCTTGGATCGCGGGAGGGCCGTCGTGGTTGGTCCAGCCAAGCACCTCGGCCCCCGGCACCGCCGCCTGCGCCGCGGCCACGATGCTGTCGGTCATCTCGGCGGTCGAGTTCGGGTTGATGTAAAGCAGGCGCATCAGACGCCCTTGCCGGCATCCGACCCGTGCCGCGCCCGGCGTTTCGCCATGAACCAGACGGTAAACAGGAACGCCCCGATGATAAGGAACGAGAACACGGTCGTCAGTGTGCCCAGCGCGTAGATCACCGGGGTCGTGACGTTGGTGGTCATCCCGAAGATTTCCAGCGGCAGGGTGTTGTAGCTGCCCGCCGTCAACAGGGTCCGGGCGAACTCGTCATAGCTGAGCGTGAAGCCGAACAGCGCGACGCCCAGCAGCGACGGCGCGATGATCGGCAGGACGACATAGCGGATCGTCTGCCACGCGGTCGCGCCCTGATCGCGGGCGGCTTCCTCGTAGGATTTGTCGAAGCGGTTGAAGACGGCGAACATGATCAGCAGGCCGAAGGGCAGCGTCCACGTCAGTTGCGAGCCGAACCCCGAGGTCGCCCAGTGGATCTTGAGCCCCAACTGGTTGAAGATCAGTCCGACGCCTAGCGAGATCAGGATCGACGGGATCACCAGCGACGCGATGGCGAGGTAGAACAGAAGACCCGATCCGGCGAACCGCTTGCGGAAGGCAAGGCCCGCCATCACCGAGACGACCACGGTGGTGATCATCACCATCAGCCCCAGCGCAAAGCTGCGGCGGAACGCGCCCCAGATGTCGCCCACCGCCTGCTCTTGAAACAGGTCGCGGAACCAGTGCAGCGACACGCCGCGCATCGGGAAGGTCAGGCCACCGCCCTCGCCCTGAAAGGACAGGATGCCGATGGTGATCGTGGGACCGTAAAGGAACAGCACGAACAGGCCGAAGAAGGCGGCGAGGACGTAGAAGCTGCGCGGGCGTCGTTCCATCGGTCAGAGTTCCTTCCGGATGTTCACGAACCGCAGCAGGATGCCGATCACGATCAGCACCGTGCACAGCAGCACCACCGCCGTCGCGGCCGCCGAGGGGTATTGCAGCAGCGCGATGTCGTTCGAGATCAGCCGCCCCACGTTGGCCTTCTGCGAGCCCGACATGAACCGCACCGTGATGAAGTCGCCCATGACCAGCGTCACCACGAAGATGGTGCCGATCATGATGCCCGGTTTGGTCAGCGGGATGATGACATGCAGCAGCGTCTGGAAACCCGAAGCGCCGTTGTCATAGGCCGCCTCGATCAGCGATTTGTCGATCCGCATCATGGTGTTGAAGATCGGCACGACCATGAACAGCGTGTAGAGATGCACGAAGGCGAGGATCACCGAAAAGTCGGAATACAGCAGCCACTCCAGCGGCTGGTCGATCAGCCCCCAGTTCTGCAGCGTCTGGTTCGCGATACCGTTGCGGCCAAGAAACGGAATCCACGAGATCATGCGGATGATGTTCGAGGTCCAGAACGGGATCGTGCACAGCAGGAACAGCGCGATCTGCATCGTCTGGCTGCGGATGTGGAAGGCAAGAAAATAGGCGACGGTGAAGCCGATGCTCAGCGTGAAGGCCCAGGTGATCAGCGCGTATTTGAACGTCGCCATGAACACCCGCCACGTCACCTGCGAGCCGAACAGGAATTCGTAGTTCTCGAACGAGAAGTCCGGGATGATCGAGAACTCGGTCGCGCGCCAGAAGCTGACGATGACGATCATCACGATCGGCGCCACGAGGAAGGCCAGCAGCACCAGTGTCAGCGGCGCGGCCTGAAGCCAGCCCAGCAGATTACGCCCAAGCGAACCCGGCGGTTTCGGCGGGCGGGCCGCCTGCGGCGCGGAGGCCGGGGTATCGGTCAGCGTCTCGGACATGGGATGGCCTTGAAAACGGGAAAAAAGACGCGGAGGCCGAAGCCCCCGCGCCAGGTGCTCATCATGCAGCGATGAATTCGTTC
Source organism: Psychromarinibacter sp. S121 (assembly GCF_049801035.1). Taxonomy (NCBI): domain Bacteria; kingdom Pseudomonadati; phylum Pseudomonadota; class Alphaproteobacteria; order Rhodobacterales; family Paracoccaceae; genus Psychromarinibacter; species Psychromarinibacter sp. S121. Next base: position 581,022 of record NZ_JBNAGE010000001.1, on the reverse strand, counting down.
CACTTGCGGACCATGTACTGGTTCTCGTCCATGACGGCGTTCCAGCAGGCGACGCGGCCCATGCGCTCGTAGAAGTCGCCGCCGTCGCGGGTCTCGCCCGCCTGCGCCAGCGTGTCGCCAGTGGGCGAGGTGATGACGTCGGTGGCTTCCTTGCCCTCGAACCAGTAGCCCCACTCGTTCTCGGTCATGAACTCTTTCGAGGTTTCCGGAACGGCCGAGTAATAGCCCTGACGCATCAGGTAGCCGCCGACCCACCCCGAGAGGTACCAGTTGATGTACTCGTAGGCCGCGTCCAGCTCGAGGCCGGACAGCGAGTTCGACAGGCCGATGCCGCCGCCCCACGAGCGGTAGCCTTCCTTCAGCGGCTGGTAGACGCAGGGGATGCCGCGCGATTTGACCGCGGTGATCGCGGGCGACCACATCGACTGGATCACGACCTCGCCCGAGGCCATCAGGTTGACCGACTCGTCGAAGGTCTTCCAGAACGCGCGGAACTGGCCGTTCTGCTTGGCCTCGGTGAAGATCGCGATGGTCTTGTCGATCTCTTCGCGGGTCATGTTGCCCTTGTCGCCATAGGCGATCTCGCCCATCGCTTCGCAGACCATCGCCATGTCCATGATGCCGATCGACGAGATATCGAGGATGGACGCCTTGCCCTTGAACTCGGGGTTCAGCAGCTCGGTCCAGCTTTCGATCGGGCGGCCGATCAGGTCAGGGCGGATGCCCAGCGTGTCGGCGTTGTAGATCGTCGGGATCAGGGTCATCCAGTTGGTCTGCTCGTCCGCGAACTCGGTCGCGCCCGGCTCGGGGATGAAGCCCACGGTATGCGGCGCGGTGCCCTGGGCGATCTCGCTTTCGGGGGTCAGCTTGCCGTCTTTGAAGATGCCGACGATCTTGTCGTAGTTGGCGATTTTCGACACGTCCATCGCCTGCAGGTTGCCGGTCGGCCAGACCTTCTTGCAGATCCAGTACTCGATGTCTGCGATGTCGAAGCTGTCGGGCTGGGTCGCCGCACGCTGGGTCACGCTGTCGGAATCGAGCGCGGTCATTTCCAGCGTGAAGCCCAGGTCTTCCTTCACCTTCTGGGCCACGTCGTTCAGGTTCGACACGCCGGTGCCGAACTGGCGCAGGGTGACGTCCTTGATGTCCTGCGCCCAGACCATCGGCGCGGGCAGCGCGCTGGCGGCGATCGCGGCGCCGCCGGCTTTCAGCATCGAACGGCGGGTGTATCCAACTCTGGCTTTGGCCATTGTGTCCTCTCTGTTGTCTCTTCCCAGTTGCCTTGCGGCGTTTCGTTGTTGGTGTCGGCCGTCAGGCCAGGAGGCGGTGCAGCCGCCCCTCGTCCCAGGCAAGGCCCACGGCGTCGCCCGGATTCTTCGGATTGGCGTAGAAGTCGGCTTCCGGCACCAGCGCCAGCACCTCGGTCTCGCCCAGCCTCGAGGTGACCGCGACGCGGTCGCCCTGATACTCGACCACGCTGACGGTCGCGGCGTGTCCGCCCTCGGCCAGCTTCACGTCGTCGGCGCGCAGCGCGTAGCGGCCGCCATTCAGGTCGATGACGTTGTGGCCGCCCATGAAGCGGGCCACGAATTCGGTGCGGGGGGCGCCGAAGACGTCGCGCGCCGACCCCGCCTGCTCGATTACGGCGTTGTTCATCACCACCACCTCGTCGGCCAGCGCGAGCGCCTCGTCCTGACCGTGGGTGACGTGGATGAAGGAAATCCCCAACTCGCGCTGAAGCCGCTTCAACTCGCCCCGCACACGGATGCGCAGGAACGGGTCAAGCGCGGACAGCGGCTCGTCCAGCAGCAGCACGCTTGGCTTGGTGACCAGCGCACGCGCCAGCGCGACACGCTGCTGCTGGCCGCCCGACAGTTGCGCGGGCAGGCGCTCGGCAAGGTGGCCCATGTCGACCAGCGCCAGCATCTCGTCGGCGGACTTGTAGCGCGCCGCCTTGTCGATGCCCTTCATCTTCAGGGAAAACGCCACGTTGTCGCGCACCGACAGGTGTGGGAACAGCGCGTAGCTTTGAAACATCATCGCGGTGCCGCGCTGTGCGGGCGGCAGCCGCGAAATGTCGGTTCCATCCAGCAGGATCGAGCCTTCGCTGACCGACTCGTGGCCCGCGATCATACGCAGCGTGGTGGATTTGCCGCAGCCGGACGGGCCAAGCAGGCAGACGTAGCTGCCGTTGGTGAAGACGTGGTTCACGTCGCGCACCGCCACGGTGTCTCCGTAGCGCTTGGTCAGATGCACGAGTTCCAGATCGTTCGGTGTCCGCATGTCCGTCCCTGCTGGCTTGTTGCACCCACTCTTCGCGAAGCACCCGGCCGGACGGCAGCTAATTCGGGCATGCACGGACAGCGAAACAGCATTTGCCCAATCCGCGGGCAGATGCGTACAGGTCGCGCACAGGATAGCGACCAATATTGTATACGATCTTGGATGCGACGCCGCGTCCGCCCTCGAATCCTTGCCCCGAAGTCCCTTCCCGCGCAGGTTCGGGGTCCGGAGGCACGAGATGACAGAATCGCTCAATCAGGCACCAAGCAGCGAGCGCGTGGCGGACGAATTGGCGGTCGCGATCCACGAGCACCGCCTGTCGCCGGGCACCAAGCTGAACGAAGACGAGGTCGGCGCGATCTACGGCGTCAGCCGCACCGTGGCGCGGGCGGCGCTGCAAAGCCTTGCGCACAAGCGGCTGGTCGAGTTGCGGCGCAACCGCGGCGCCTTCGTCGCGCAGCCCTCGGCCCGCGAGGCGCGCGAGGTGTTCGAGGCCCGCGCCCTGCTGGAACCGCGCACCGCGCGCTCGGCGGCGGAACGCGCGACGGACGAGGATATCGCCCTGTTGCAGCACCATATCGACGAGGAACACGCCGCAATCCATGCGGGCGAACTGGGCCGGTCGGTGCATCTGTCGGGGATGTTCCACCTTGAGATCGCCCGCATCGCGCATCAAGAGACCATCGCCGAATTCATCGCCCAGCTTATCGCGCGGTCGTCGCTGATCATCGCGCTTTACTGGAAACGGCGGGGCGCGCTGTGCGAAAGCCACGCGCATCACGCGCTGATACAGGCCTTCGCGAAGCATGACGGCGACCTGGCCGAGGAACTGATGAAGCATCACCTGCTGGACCTTGTGACCTCGCTGGACCTGCGCAACGTCTCTTCCGCGCCGACCTCGCTGCGCGAGGCGCTGCGTCCATGACCGCGACCTGCCGCACCGCCAGCGCCGCCGAGGTGGCGCTGATGCTGGACTGGGCGGCAAAGGAAGGCTGGAACCCGGGGCTGGACGACGCCGCCGCCTTTCACGCCGCCGACCCCGAAGGGTTCTTCGTCGCGGAAGCGGATGGCGCGCCGGTCGCGGCGATCTCGGTTGTGAACCACGATCCGACGATGGCGTTCCTTGGCCTGTACCTGTGCCGCCCGGACTATCGCGGACGCGGCATCGGGTTCGCCCTGTGGCAACACGCGCTGGCCCATGCCGGGGACCGGACCGTAGGGTTGGACGGCGTCGCCGCGCAGCAGGCGAATTACGCGAAGTCGGGCTTCGCGCTGGCCGGGGCCACGCGCAGGTTCATGGGGCAGTTGGAGGCGGTGACGGCCGAGGGGCACCGCCCTGCCCGGCCCGCGGACCTTGCCTCTGTCGCCGCGCTTGACCGGGCGGCCTGCGGTTATGACCGGCCCGCGTTTCTTTCGGCGTGGCTGGCGGATAGCGCGACCCGAAAGACGGTGGTTGCCGAGGACGGCGGCACGCTGACCGGCTTCGCAACGATCCGCGCCTGCCGCGAGGGGTGCAAGATCGGCCCGGTGATCGCAAAGGATGCCGAGGCCGCGCTGGCGCTGGCCGCGTCCGCCGCCGCCACCCTGCCCGGCCAGCCGCTGTTCATCGACGCGGCGCCGGGGCAAGACGCGCTTGCAGCCCGACTTGAAGCACTCGGCTTTCAGGAAACCTTCGCGACGGCGCGCATGTATCGCGGCGCCGCCCCCGCACCGAACGGGACGCTGCAAGCCGTCGCGACGATGGAACTGGGCTAGACCGTCAGGCCGGGTCCGGGCTGGGCAGCCCCTTCTGGCGCGGGCGGGGCGCGGTGACTTCGGCCATCGGCGCATTCTCGACGAACCGCCGCAGCAGGTAGACGAAGAACCGAAGCTCTTCCTTGTTCTCGGCCAGCGACTCAAGCCGCCGCGCCACCTGTTCCAGCACTTCCGTCTCGCCGTCGAGTTCGACCTCTGCCAAATCGAGGCACGGGCGAAGCAGATACAAAAGCGCCTCTGCCGCAGAGCGGTCCAGCGCCTCGCGCGTGGTCTGTTCGGTGCGATACTTCGGCAGCAGCACCGACTGCATCGCGCCAAGGGCCTGCTTGAACCGCATGATCACGCTTTGCACGCCGTGCCGCGCCTGCTGCGCCACCACGCGCACGCCGCCAAGGACAAGCTTCTGGGTCTGCACAACGCTTTCGGATTCCACGATCACCGCCGCATCCGTCGTCTGAGGCAGATGCTTGCGGATCTGTGCCACGAAGTCGGCCGAGAACGCGCTGGCGATGGGCGTCGCGCATTTGAACGTCGTAACGTTCCGAGCCCCACCAAGGTGGAACTCGATCCGATCCGCGAACCATTCATCGGTCAGCAAATCTCTGGTCAGGGTCAGTGAGACCTGGCAACGGCCTTGCTGGTCAGCACCCGCTTCGGCAAGCACGTCTAGTGTTCCTTCGGCTGGGATAAGCGCCGTTTTGGTACGAGCATTTGGTTTACAAAGGGTTAACGCCCCGGCCCTGCACGAAAAAAGTTAAGAAACCGAGAACTCAGGTAACCAACTCGAATGTGCCGAAAAGGTGCTGGGGGTCGCCCTTGTCACCCACATCCACCTGTCCGGTGACGCGGCACCGCGCCTTTGCCCCGTCGCCCAGCAGGATCGTCTCGACAAGGTCGAAGGACTCCTTCTTTTCCAACGCGTTGCGAAAGCAGGTCTCAAGCCGCCCGTGCGAGTCCGGCACAAAGCGTTTCAGCGCGGCGTCGAAGCCGCGAGGTTCGCTTTCGCCCTGCCCCAGAAGGTCGTGCAGCCACGGACTCCAGTAGGTCAGGTCATTCTCGATATCGTGCGAATAAAACCCGATCGACTGCTTCGCGGCGACGCTGTCGTAGTGCCGGACCAGCAGGTCGTCGGTTCGCGCGCGGGTATAGTCGCGGAACACGCCGACCATCGCCACCGTCTCGCCGTTCTTGTCCTGAACCGCGGCGCCGGCGGATTCCACGACGATCACGCGCCCGTCCGCCCGCATCATCCGGGCGAAGAAATGAAACGGTGCGCCGGTCTTGGCCGTCGCATCAAGGCTGGCGCGGATGCGAGGCTGATCCTCGGGCATGTAATACGCGATGGCGGCCTCGACGGTCGGCGGCGGCTGGTTGTGGGGCAAACCGTGGATCGCGAAGGTCTCGTCCGACCAGGTCAGCGTTCCCGTCGCGATGTTTAGCCGCCACGTCCCGATGTTCCCGAACGACCGCAGCGTTTCGTTCAGCAGCGTGTCGCCCGCCATGTCCATGCTTTCGATCATCACGACAAGCCCGATCAACTCGTCCGCCTCGGTCAGAAGTGGCGTGACGGTCAGCGACTTCAGCTGCCAGAACACCTCGAACTGGCGTGTGCAGCTGCGCCTTTCGACCAGGGCCTGCGCGCAGATGTCGACCAGCGGCGGATAGCCCGGCGGAATGCGGCATTGCGAAAGGTGCCCCATCGTCTGCCCACGGTCGCGGATCTCGAACGTCTCTACCGCGCTTTGCGACGCGTGGCGGATCAGCAGGCCCGGATCCAGCATCATCATCACAGTGGGCAGGCGCTTGATCAGCCCGTTCAGTTCGACACCCGTCCGTTCCAACTGAGAGCTGTTCACCATCAACTCCTCGTTGACGGTTATCAGTTCCTCGTTGGTGGATTGCAGTTCCTCGTTCGAGGTTTCCAGTTCCTCGTTGGTGGACTGCAGTTCCTCGTTCGAGGACTGCATTTCCTCGTTAAGCGACTGCAATTCCTCGTTCGACGTCTGCAACTGCTCGATTGCGACCTGCAGCGTCTCGCGGGTGCGGGTCAGTTCGGTTTCGAGATATTCGGCATAGTCGCTGCGTTTGTCCTCGCCCGGCACGGGCGGCAGGCGGTGTTCGGTTTCGAAGGCGATCAGCACCAGCGGCTCGACCTCGTCGTCTGGCTTGATCGGATAGGCCGTCATCCGCACCGTGTTGAAATCATGCGCCTCGATCTGGTGCCACTGGCCGAAGCGCGGCTCGTCGTGCTTCAGGGCAACCATCATCATGCTGTTCGCGTCGTAGGCCAGCGCCTTCTTCAGCACGTTCAGCGTCATGTTTCCGTGGATCGGCACTTTCATTTCGACGAAGGGCGCGATGTCGCCGAAGATGCGCTGGACCACCTTGTCCGCATTGACCAGCAGACCGGTGCCTGCCACCGCCTTCGCCAAAGCGTCGAACCGCTTTCGGTCTTCGGGAGGCGGGTCGTTGCGCGTGGGGATCGGCGGGCGGCGGCCACGTAGATCCGGAGGAAGCGACTGTTCCAGCGCCGCGATAGCCGGCAAGCGGCTGCTTTGCTTGAGGAATATCTTCGCGTGCGGCACGACGGGCGAAAACAGGTGTTCCAGCGCGCCGGTCGTCTCGGAGGTGCCGAGGAACAGTAACCCGTCCTGTTTCAACGCATACTGAATCCGGGTCAGGACGCGTTCCTGCAACCGCGCCTCGAAATAGATCAGTACGTTGCGAATGCTGACCAGATCGATCGACATGAACGGAGCGTCTTGGAACACGTTGTGCCGGGTGAACATCAGGTGCCCCTTCAACCGGGGCTTGGCCTCGATCCGGTCGTCGCCCAGCACGAAATAGCGCGCCAGGTACTTCTGCGGAATGTCGGCAAGCGCAGTGGCCGGGTAGACGCCCGCCCGTCCCACGGTCAGCGCCCTCTCGTCGATGTCGGTCGCGAAGACCTGCAACCGGTCGGCCGCGACCTTGTCCAGCCCCCCCATCGCCTCGATGGCAAGGATGGCTATGGAATAGGCCTCTTCCCCGGTCGCGCAGCCCGGAACCCAGATCCGCACCGGGGCGTCCGGCGACCGCGCCAGCCGTTCCGCCAGTACCTTGGACAGGCTGTTGAATTGTTCGGGATCGCGGAAGAAGTTCGTGACCGAGATCAGCAGGTCGCGGTACAGCGCCTCGACTTCCTCGACCGACACCCGGCAGTGCTCGACATAGTCTTTGAACTCTTCGATCCCCTTCGCGATCATCCGCCGGTGGATGCGACGGTTGATCGTGGTTTCCTTGTAGTGCCGGAAATCCACGCGGGTATGCGCCAGCAGGATCTGGAACAGGTCCGAGTTCCGGTGATCGCGCTCGTACATCTTGCGCAGGCTGTCCAGATCGCGCGGACGTTCGAGGATCTTCGCAAGATGCAGCCCGATCTGTTGCGGGGTCAGCGTGAGGTCGACACAACCTGTGCGGATGGCAGAGACCGGCATGCTGTCGTATTTGCAGGACTCCGGTTCCTGCGCGATCGTGATGCCTCCGGCCTCGCGGATCGCCTGTACGCCGTAACTGCCATCGCTGCCGGTGCCCGACAGGACGATGCCCACCGCGTACTCCCCGGCGTTCTGCGCCAGCGATTTGAACAACCGATCGGCCGAGGGTTTCGAACTGGCCGGGTGCCCCATCGGGGTCGCAAGCTGCAAATGGCCATCGACATAGATCACGTCGCTGCCGGACGGCGGGATATAGATCGTCCCTTCGACCGGTTCCGTGCCATCCTCGATCTCGGCCACGGCCAGCGAGGTCTCGCGGGCAAGAAGCTGGACCAGCATGCTTTTGTGGCTGGGCGACATATGCTGCGCCAGCACGTAGACGCAGTTGAGGTTTTTCACGAGGTTTTGGACCAGCAGCGACGTCGCCTCCAGCCCGCCCGCCGAGGCGCCGACCCCGACGATCACCATAGGTCTGTTCGTCTCCTGCTCAGCCACCGCAACACCCCCCCAACACAAGCCCCGAGACTGTCAACCCGATACGACCACAGGTCTTTCAAACCCGGCAAGGCGGCAGCACTGGGTCAGCCGAAACGCGACCGAACCTGTTGCATTCAGAACGTTAAGATTGCAACTTAACTATCTAAATTAACGTGATTATTCACACCTCATAAGCCGAGAAGGAAGTGGCAAATCGCCGGGCCGAGCACCCCCAAGACACCTCCGGCCAATCCTTGTTTTTCAATGCGATCCGGCGCAGCGGCCTCGGCCGGGGACACAGGCGGAGCGACGCACCGAACCCGCTGCCAGCCCGGCCCCGAAGTCCTTGCCCGCCACGCCGCCGAACGACAGCCCCGTTCCCCTGATGACTGACCCGACACTAGACTGCGGCCATGCCTGTTCCCGGTCTCGATTCGCCCTGCGCCCCCTGTCGCGCTCCCGCCCCGGACGGCGCGGCAATGCAATGATCGACCGCCCGCGCATCGTCACCGGCATCGCCCGGATACCGGCGCCCTTGTCGAAAGCGGCGGTCCTGATCGTCACCGTTCAGGACACGGCACTGTCGGACGCACCCGCCACGCCGCTTTGCCGCCACCGGCAGACCCTGTCCGCCGGGGACGGCCCCGACCTGCCGTTCCGTCTGGAATGCCGCCTGCCCGACCACGGCCGCATCACCATCGCCGCGCGTGTGGTCCGGGCGGCAGACGGGTCGCTGGCACCCGGCGATCTGGTTACGAAGGCCTCGGTTCCGCTTACCCGAGAAGGCGCACCCCTGACGCTCGACCTATCACCGCTTTAAATCATAGGTTGAGTATGTTAACGTAGCGTCATTTACAGACGCACGGATTTGAGCAATGGCTATTCATGACGCGGATGCGGACCCCGCAGGTCTGCTGGGATCGGACTCGATCCGCACAGGCTATGTCCGAGGGCTGAGCGGCGTAGATGGGTTCAACTTCAGGGAAGTCACCTATGCCGTGGTCGGCGGACAGGCGGTGTTCGAAGGATGTATCCTGCTGGGCCCGGTGGCCGAGATGGAGAAACTGAAAGCCGAGGTCGAAGACAACGGCGGCGTTGACCTGCTGAACCAGGTGGAGCCCCTCGGCATCATCGTCCTGCCGCGCAACCGCTGGCCCAAGGGGATCGTGCCCTACCGCATCGACGACGCACTGGCCGACAAGGACCGGGTCCACGACGCCATCGCCCACTGGACCCACCACACCGACATCCTGTTCACCGAGCGCACCGACGAGACCGATTTCGTCTCTTTCGTTCCCGGCGCGGGCTGCGCCGCCCATGTCGGGCGCATCGGCGGCGAGCAGATCGTGCAGCTTGGCCCCAACTGCACCACCGGCAACACCATCCACGAGATCGGCCACGCCATCGGGCTGTGGCACGAGCAATGCCGCTCGGACCGGGACTGCCACATCACCGTCCACCTCGAAAACGTCATCGCGAACATGGAGCACAACTTCGAACAGCATATCCACGACGGCGAGGATATGGGCGCCTACGACACCGCTTCGATCATGCACTACGGGACGCATTTCTTCTCGAAGAACGGCGAACCCACGATCACCACGCGGAACGGCGACCCCATCGGCCAGCGTGACGGGCTAAGCGACGGCGACATCGCCACCATCGCCGAAGCCTACGCATCGGAATACGCGAAGCGATAACGCCATGGCCGACCCGGCGCTGATCTTTCAGGACGATACGCCCGACCAGCCCGGCGTTCATGCCGTGGTCATCGGCTGCGGCCATTACCGCCACTTCCCGGACGGCGCGGGCGACCTGTTCGACACCGGGGGCGAGGATCTGGAGCAGCTGAGTTCGCCGCCGCATTCCGCCCGGCGGATCGCGAACTGGGTGCTCGACACCTACCACGGCGACCCGGAGCACCCGCTGCGGTCGCTGAGCCTTGTGATCGCCGAACAGCCGGGGCCCGCCCGGTTCCACCACATGCTGATCCCCGACCGCCCGGTGCCGGACGCCACGATGGACGGTATCCGCGCCGCGCTGCACGGCTGGCGGCAGCGCGGCGACGCGCACGCCGACAACCTAATGCTGTTCTACTTCTGCGGCCACGGCATCGAGGCCGGGCTTCAGCACACGCTTCTGGCCTCGGATTTCGGCGCCGATCCGTTCAACCCGTTCCGCCACGCGATCGACTTCACCCAGTTGCATCAGGGCATGGCGAAATGCACCGCGCGGCGTCAGGTCTATTTCCTCGACGCCTGCCGCGTCGCGTCCGAAAACCTGTTCCACGGCGACGACAAGGGCGACCCGGTCTTCCGCAACGATGGCGTGCTGGCGCAGCAATCGGCCCCGGTGTTCCGCTCGGCGCTGGCGGGCAAGCGGGCGTGGGGCCTGACCAACCGCCCCTCGCCCTTCGCCGAAGCGCTGCCCCGCGCGTTCCGCGGCGGCGCTTGGCGCAAGGTGGGCGGGCGCTGGGTGGTGTGCAGTTCGCTGCTGAAGCTGGCGATCCAGCACCAGATCATGCGGGTGATGGACGAATTCCGCAATTTCTCCAGCGCCATCGAGCAGGACAACGAGGTCACGATGACGCTGAAGGTTCCCGGCCCCGGCGCCAAGCCGATGGTCCCGGTGGACGTGGGCTGTATGCCGGGCGCCGCCAACCGCGTGGTGCGGCTGCTGGTGCAGCCGATGGGCACCAACGGCGGCCAGCCGATGCCCCTTCGCGAGCCGGAAAGCGAAGAAACCTACCTGCTGGACCTCGAAGCCGGGGTCTACAGCATCTCGGCGCGGTTCGACCCGCCCGCCGCCTTCCACGACACGCCGCTTGACGATGTGATCGTTCACCCGCCGAACGGCTCGGAACGGATCGAGGTGACCTGATGGCGCAACTCGAACTCATCGTGGGCGGCACGCTGGATGGAGAGGGCATCGCGCTTGGCGGTGCGCTGGCCGATGTCACGCCGCTGGGCGACGGCGGGACCGAGGCGCATGACGTGCCCGTTCCCTTCGGCACCGGCGCGCCCGCTCGGGTCAAGGTCGCGCCGGGGCAGTACGTGGTGCAGGCGCGGTTCCCGGATGGCAGCGTCCAGACCCGCGCGGTCAAAGTCTCGGCGGGCGACGTCCCGCGCGTGACCTTCGACGCGATCAACTCGCCGCACGAGTGGCTTCAGTACCAAAGCTATTCCGGCGTCGTCCCCGCCGGAAAGCGGACGCGCGAACCGGCGATGGAGACCGCGCCGCCGGCCACCTCCAGCCTTGGCGCGCAAGACCTTCGGCCCATCTCGTCGGAACCGGGCGATGCGCCGATCACCGCTGGCGGACCGGAAGAGGCAGTCGCGCCGGTCCCGTTGGAGATGACCGGAACGGTGCGGATCGGCGAAGAAATGGGCGTGCCCGCGCTGGACGACATCGGCCGCGTCCCCGGCATCGGCGACAAGCTGGAGTCCGCCCTGCGCGCGCGCGGGATCAACAACATCCTTCAGGTGGCCGGGCTGACCGACCGCGACCTCGACTGGCTTGCCCAGTCCGCGAAGGCGCTGCGCCCGACGCTGGGACGCTACGATATCGCCGGGGCGGCCCGCGTGCTGCTGGACAGCCTGCTGCCCGACCTCCTGCCACTGGTGCTAGAGGGCGCCGGATCGGTGGCGCCCTCGGTCCAGACGGAAACCGTGATGCTGCCGGCGCAGATGGCCGAGCGCGTCAGATCGGCGGCGGGTGCGGCGCAAAGCGTCGAAGCCGTCGACGCCCTTGCCCAGTTGGACGCGGCCCCGCAGCCAGCACCTTTACCGGATGCCGAGATGTGGTGGTTCGAGCGCGTGGACGACGCGCCGATCTGGCCCGCGCTGGATGCGCTGCTGCGGGACCGCCCCACGCCCGACACCCCGGCCGATGCACTGGCCGGGCGGCTGGAAGGCACGCCCCCCGATGTGATCGGCTTCGGCTCTGGCGTGGACCGCTACGACGACGGCCCGATATCCGCCCTCGTCCTGTCTCCGCACACGCCGCATCCGCTGACCCAGCGCCCGGACTCGACGCCGCGCGCCTATGGTGTTCTGCACGACGGGCTGGCCGCATGGCTTTGCCCGCTGCCGCTGCCGTGGCGGCGGGTGTCGAGCGGCGGGCTGGCCGATCTGCTGGTGACGTTCGACCGCGCCACGCCCTCGGCGTCCTTCGTCGACCTGATGCCCCGCGACCCGGATGTCGCCGCGCTGCTGGCCTACCTTCGCGCCGGGGACAGCCGCGCCACCACCGCGCTTCTGCGCACCGCGCAGGACCGGCTGTATTCCAAGGTTTCCAACCCCTTCGCCGCCGCCGCAGGGGCGCTGGTGCTGGTCAACGCCCTGCGCTGGAGTACGCAGCGCAGCGAGGACACCGCCGCACTGTTCTCTGGCGCGCATTGGGATGACTGGGTCGGCAACCTTCAGGCCTGGAACCCGTGGCTGCCCGATGGGGCGGTGTTGCACGCGTGGCTTGCGCTGCTGGAAGCGCCCGGCGTGCCCGACACCGCCCGCGACGACCTGCTGGCGGCATGCCAAGGCGGTCTGCCGGTCTATGCCGGCGTGTTCCGCCTGCTGGTCGACGGGCTGCGCCTGTTGCGCGGACGGGCCGAGGCGGCGGACCGCACTGACCCCGAGGTGACCGACGCCCTCGCCCTGCTTGACCGTGCCGCGCTGCGCATCGACACCCGGCAGGTCTTCACCACCATTCGCCTGACAGACCACCGCCGCTGGCCAGAGGCGACATGATCCGGTGGCTGGCCCTTCTCCTGCTGTGCGCCATCCCGGCGCAGGCGCTGGAGTTCGTCGGCGGGCCAGAGGCGCGGCTTCCCGCCGCGCAACTCGGGCCCGCGACGTTTCCGGTGTTCCTCGACACCGTGGACGGCACCCGCGTCGACGTGATCCACGCCACCCTCGACGGGGCCGAGATCGACCCGGGCCGTTTCGGCGCATGCCTCGAAGAGCCGACCGACAGCCGGTCCTGGCGCCTGCGCCTGTCTCCAGGCGGGCTGCGGTTTCCGGCGGGCGTCCTGTCGCTGAAACTCGCGGTCTGGTCCGCCGATCCGGACGAGACCGACATTTGCGGCAGCGACGCGACCGGGCCGCCCTTCCCGGCGGTCTGCGAGACGGACTGCGCCGTCATGACCTTCTCGCTGACGGTGCCGATGCCAGAGCCCACGCGGGGCAACGCGCTGCTCAGCGGCGTGGCGGACGGCGCGCGGCGGATCGGTTTCGCCCCGGACGGCTCGGCGCTGCCGGTCGTCTTCGACCTGTTCCCGGCGGAGGGCGTCGATCCCGCGCGGCTCGACTACACGCTGACCGGCACCCTGTCCGACGGCACCCGCACCGCCGACGCCTTCGCGCTCGATTTCGTCGATGGCCCCGCGTTGCGCCTGACGCCCACCGGCATAGGCACCCTTTCTCCCGGCACCTACACGATGACGGTGCAGGCCCGGCTGACCGGAACCGGTCCCTGCCCGGCGCAGGCGGGCGACACGCCGCTTGACTGTCAGTCGTTGAGTTTGCAGGTGACCCGCCCCGCCGCCACCCTGCGCGCTCCGGCGGCTCTGGTTTTGACGGTCGACCGCGCCGCCAGCCTGATGGGCGGCGAGATCGAAGCACCGCGTTTCAGCGGGCTGAGCCTGACCGAAACCGGAAACCTCGCCCCCGCGTCGCTGCCCGCCGCCGACTATGTGGTGCGCGTGACCGAGGACACCGACGCCACACGCACCGGCGCGCTGACCTTCGCCACCGACACGCAGGTGATCGGCCCCGGCGGCAGCGCCGTGTTCACGCTGGATGCCGCCGCCGCGCCCGCCGGGTTCGGCACCTATAACGGCACGCTCGACATCGCGCCCGGCTTCGGTTCGGCGGCGGCGGTGTCCATCCCGGTCCGGCTGGTGGTGCGCGTCTGGTGGGGCGTCCACCTTGCGGCGCTGATCTTCGGCGTCTTCTTCGGCACCGTCTATCGCGCCAAGATAGGCCGCCGCCTGCCGCTGATCGAGGCGCAGGCCGCCGCCGCCCGCCTGCGACGCCGCATGCTGGGCGAACGGCGGCTGCGCGACGATCCGGCCTTCAGCGCGGCGGTCGACGCGGCGCTGTTGCGGCTGGCGCTGGCGACCGACAACCGGACCGGCGACGCGACCGCCGAGGGCATCGAGGCCGCGATCTCCGCCGCCGAGGAGGCGCTGGCGAAAGCGATTGCCGAACATGACGGCAAGGCCCGGCTGGCCGCCGATGGCCCCGCGCCCAAGGTCGAGATCGTTCCGCCCGAAACCGTCTATCCCGACTATCCCGATGTCTGGTCGCTTCGCACGCCCGTCGGCAGCCTGTCCCATGCCGAGTGGTTCCTCGACGGCATCGCCATCGGGTCGGGCACCAGCCCGGTCCTGTCGCTGCCGCACGGAGGCACCGTCACGGCCAACGTCAAGGTCGACAACGCCGGAACGACCGCGACCCGCGAGGTCACGCTGTCCGCCAAGCGGCACCGCAACGACCCCGACCGCCTGTGGTGGCGGCTGTGGAGCATCTATCTGCTGCGCAGCGTCCTGAACGGAGTGGTGATCGTCATCCTCGGGATGGTCTTCCTGCAGACGGTGGCGGCGGGGCTGGCGGGTATCCTTGCCGCTTTCCTGTGGGGCGTATCGGCGGATGTGACCGCGGCGCAACTGTCCGGTGCCGCGAAGGGCGCGCCAGAGGTCTGAACCGCGCTTGGCAAGCGGCAAATACGTTGCGTCACCCAACATCCGCGTTATCTGGACCGAAAAGGGCCTGACTCTCGGATTCGTGCTGATAAAAACGATATGTCTCCGGGGCGTTGGCGCGCATTCGGGGGGATCGCGGGCACACAATCCGCGACGGAGATAAAAAGACAGAGGGGACCTTCACGCGCATGGACAGTGCATTGCTTCCGATCATGGCGATCCTGCCCTTTCTCGGGGCGCTGGTCCCGGGGCTGATGATCCGCGCGGGCCGCAATGCCTGTGCGACATTCACCGCGGTTCCCACGATCCTTGCGCTGGTGTTCCTTGGGCTCATGGCCCCCGCCGTGTTCCGTGGCGAGGTCGTGCAGGCGCAGATCGAATGGCTGCCCGCGCTTGGGCTGTCGGCGTCCTTCTTCCTCGACGGGCTGGGGCTGCTGTTCGCCGCGATGATCCTTGGCGTCGGGCTGCTGATCATCCTTTACGCCCGGTTCTACCTGTCGGGCGACGACCCGATGGGACAGTTCTATACCTATCTCCTGCTGTTTCAGGGCGCGATGCTGGGCATCGTCGTATCCGACAACATCCTGCTTTTGCTGATCTTCTGGGAACTGACCTCTCTGTCGTCCTTCCTGCTGATCGGCTACTGGAAGCACCTTCCCGAAGGCCGACAGGGCGCACGCATGGCGCTGACCGTGACCGGCGCGGGCGGGCTGGCGATGATCGGCGGGATGCTGATCCTCGGCAACATCGTGGGCAGCTACAACCTGACCGACATCCTTGCCGCCGGAGACCTGATCAAGGCGTCGGACTGGTACATGCCCGCTTTGATCCTGATCCTGCTGGGCGCGTTCACCAAGTCGGCGCAGTTCCCGTTCCACTTCTGGCTGCCGCACGCGATGGCCGCTCCGACGCCGGTGTCGGCCTACCTGCATTCGGCCACGATGGTGAAGGCGGGCGTCTTCCTGATGGCCCGCATGTGGCCCGCGCTGGCGGGCACCGACGCGTGGTTCTACATCGTCGCCTCGGTCGGCCTGATCACCATGGTGATCGGCGCGCTGATCGCGCTGTTCAAGGACGACCTGAAGGCGCTGCTGGCCTTCTCCACGGTGTCGCACCTTGGCCTGCTGACGATGCTGCTGGGCTTCGGAACGCCGATGGCCGCCATCGCCGCCGTGTTCCACATCATCAACCACCTGACCTTCAAGGCCGCGCTGTTCATGACCGCTGGCATCGTCGACCACGAGGCCCACACCCGCGACATCAAGCGGCTGGGCGGACTGGCGAAGCTGATGCCGGTGACCGCCCTGATCGGCACCGTCGCCGCGCTGTCGATGGCGGGCATCCCGCTGTTCAACGGCTTCCTGTCGAAAGAGATGATGCTCGAGGAAGCCTCGCACACCTACTGGCTGGGCAACGACTGGATCGTGCCGGGGCTTGCAACCTTCGGCGCGCTGCTGTCGGTGGCCTATTCGCTGCGCTTCATCTTCCACGTCTTCGGCGGCCCGGTCCGCGACGACTATCCGCACAAGCCGCACGATCCGCCCGCAGGCATGTGGGCCTCGCCCGCGCTTCTGGTGGTGCTGGTCGTGGTGATCGGCGTTCTGCCATGGGTCGCCGAACCGATGGTGATGCTTGCCGCCGGGGCCGTCACGGGCGGAGACCTGCCCGACGTCCACCTCAAGCTGTGGCACGGCATCACGCCCGCGCTGTTCATGTCGATCATTGCCGTCGCCGGAGGCGCGGTTCTGCTGGCGATGCATCGCCCGCTCGACCGGCTGTGGATCGCCAGCCCGCGCCCCGAGGCCAAGGCGATCTTCGACGCCTTCATCGCCGCCTGCGTGACGGCCACCCGCCGTTTTACCGACGCGACCCACAACGGCGCGATCAGCCGTTATCTTGCGATCTTCGCGGCCTCGACCGTGCTTTTGGGCTATCTCGCATGGCGCGGCGGCGGCATGGCCCCGGCCACCCGCGAGATCCTTCCGGTGCCGCCGGTGCTGGCCGTGGGCTGGTTCCTTCTGATCTGCGCCACCGCCTATGTCGTCGTCATGCACCGCCATCGCTTCCGCGCGCTGGTGCTGATCAGCATCGTCGGTCTCGCGATCTCGACCGGCTTCGTCTACATGTCCGCCCCCGACCTCGCCCTGACGCAGATCACGGTCGAGACGGTCACGATCCTGCTGCTGCTTCTGGCGCTGCACTTCCTGCCCAAGCACTCGCCGGACGAAAGCGGCATGGGCAAGCGGATGCTCGACGGCGCCATCGCGCTCTGTGCCGGCGGCGGCGTCGCGGCGCTTACCTTCGCCTTCCTGACCCGCGATTTCTCGACCATCTCGGATTATCACCTCGCCAACTCGTACAAGGGCGGCGGCGGCACCAACGTGGTGAACGTGATCCTCGTGGACTTCCGGGGCTACGACACCTTCGGCGAGATCATCGTGCTGGGCATCGCCGGCCTGACCATCTACGCGCTGATGGAGGCGCTGCTGAACGGTCCCGCCTCACGCCGCCTGCGGAACATGGACTTCAGCCAGGACCGGTCGCGCGACCGGCACCCGCTGATGATGGTGATCGCCACCCGCGTCATGATGCCCATCGCCGTCGTGGTCGCGATCTTCATCTTCCTGCGCGGCCACAACCAGCCCGGCGGCGGCTTCGTCGCGGGCCTTGTCGCCTCGATCGCCTTGTTGATGCAATACATGGCCTCGGGCTTCGCATGGACCCAGAACCGCCAGCGGATCGAGTACCATTCCATGATCGGCTCGGGCGTCGTGATCGCCGGTCTGACCGGCATGGGCGCTTGGCTGGCGGGCAAGCCCTTCCTGACCAGCGCCTTCGGCTATGTCCACCTGCCCCCGATCGAAGAGTTCGAATTGGCCACCGCCATGCTGTTCGACCTTGGCGTGTTCCTGTGCGTGCTGGGCGCGGTGATGCTGATGCTCTACTCGCTGTCGCGCATCGCGCGCTACGCGGGCGAGACGGTCAACGTCGAGCCGATGGACTACGACCCGTCGCAGGCCATTCTGGGCGACAACGACACCACCCCCGACGCGAAAGAGGAGCGCTGACATGGAAATCCTCGTTGCAAGCGCGGTCGGGGTCCTGACCGCCGCCGGTGTCTACCTCATCCTTCGCCTGCGGGCGTTTCCGGTGATCCTCGGGATCTCGTTCCTGTCCTACGCGGTGAACGTGTTCCTGTTCTCGACCGGGCGCATCGCGGTGAACATGCCGCCCGTGCTTCAGCCCTATGGCGACGCCTCCTACACCGACCCGCTGCCGCAGGCGCTGGTGCTGACCGCCATCGTGATCTCGTTCGGGATGACGGCGGTGCTGGTGATGGTCGCGCTGGGAGCGTTCCTCGAATCCGCGGACGACAAGATCGACATGACCGACGACCACGACACGACGACCCAGCCCGCGGAGCAGTCCGAATGAACCACTGGATCATCGCTCCGATCATCCTGCCGGCCATGATCGCGCCCATCGTGGCCTATGTCATGCGCTACGACATGCTGCTGTCGCGCGTCTTCTCACTGTCGGCGACGGTCTTCCTGACCGCAATCTCCTTCGCGCTGGTGCTGCTCGCCGCAGACGGCACGGTGCATGTCTACCGCCTTGGCGACTGGCCCGCCCCCTTCGGCATCGTGCTGGTGCTGGACCGGCTGTCGGCAATGATGCTGCTGGTGACCTCGGTGCTGGCGCTGCTGACCCAGATGCACGCCATCGCCACCGGCTGGGACGCCCGGGGCTGGCACTTCCACGCATTGTTCCAGTTCCAGCTTATGGGCATCAACGGCGCCTTCCTGACCGGCGACGCCTTCAACCTGTTCGTGTTCTTCGAAGTCCTGCTGATCGCCTCTTACGGCATGATGATCCACTCGGGCGGCAAGAAGCGGCTGCAGGCCGGGCTGCAATACGTGGTGATGAACCTCGCGGGCTCGACGCTGTTCCTGTTCGCGCTTGGCACGCTGTATGCCGTGACCGGTACGCTGAACATCGCGGACCTTGCGGTGAAGGTGCAAGAGATCCCGCCCGAGGACGCGGGCCTGATCCGTGTCGCGGCGATGCTTCTGATGATCGTCTTCGCGATCAAGGCGGCGCTGTTCCCGGTGCAGTTCTGGCTGCCCGGAACCTACGCGAACGCCCCCGCCCCGGTTGCCGCGCTGTTCGCGATCATGACCAAGGTCGGCGCCTACTCGATCATCCGCATCCACACGGTCGTCTTCGGGCCGGATACCCCGGCGCTTGACGGGCTGCCGGGCGACTGGCTGTTCCCGGCGGCGGTGATCACCACCTTCATCGGCGCGTTCGGCGTGCTGGGCGCGAAGCGGCTGATGCAGCTGATCTCGTTCTCGGTGCTGGGCTCGATGGGCACGCTGATGCTGGCGATCTCGGCCTTCACCCCCGAGGCGGGGCTGGCCGCGCTGTACTACCTGCTGCATTCGACCTTCGCGGCGGCGGCGCTGTTCCTGCTGGCCGACCTGGTGATCACCCACCGCAATTCGGGCGACCTGTTGAAGGCCGCGCCGCCCACGGTCCAGAACGGGCTGTTCGCGGCGCTGTTCTTCGCGGCCGCCATCGGCATGGCCGGGATGCCGCCGCTGTCGGGCTTCCTCGGCAAGCTGCTGGTGCTGGACGCGCTCGCCACCCACCCGCACATGGCCTGGGCCTGGGTCGCGGTTCTGGGCGGCTCGCTGCTGACCATCGTGGGCTTCGCGCGCGCGGGCAGCCTGCTGTTCTGGAAATCCACCGCGGCCGAGGTGAAACCCGCCGAAGCGCACGACGCCCTGCCCGCCGACATCACGCCCTCCGGCCCCGCCGCCCTGTTCCCGACCTTCGCGGCGCTTGGCCTGCTGGCGGCGCTGACGATCTTCGCCGGTCCCGTCTCGCGCTATCTCGAGGCCACGGTGGACGAGTTGCACGACCCCACGCCCTATATCGAGCAGGTGCTGGTGAACCAGGGCGAGACCAAGGACCTGTCCGACCATGACGAGGACGGCGGCTATGACGCAGAGGCCGACACCGACGCCGACACCGCCGAAGGGGAGAGCCACTGATGCTTCTGAAACGGATCTTCCCGCACCCGCTGGTCAGCCTCGCGCTGGTGATCGTCTGGCTGATGCTGGTCAACAAGGTCACGCTGGGCAACCTGATCCTTGGCACCGTGATCGGCATCATCGTACCCGTCCTGACCGCTCCCTACTGGCCCAACCGCCCCAAGATCAGGCGGCCCCTGAAGGTGATCGAATACGGTCTGGTCGTGCTGTGGGACATCGTCGTCGCCAATGTCGTCGTCGCCTCGATCATCCTGTTCAAGCGCAACGAGAACATCCGCTCGCGCTGGGTCTGCGTGCCGCTGGACCTCACCTCGCCCGAGGCGATCACCGTGCTCGCGGGCACCATCACGATGACACCCGGCACCGTGTCGGCCGTGCTGGCGGCGGACGGGTCGAATATCCTCGTGCACTGCCTGCACACGGACGACCCCGAAGGCACCCGCGACGAGATCAAGCACCGCTACGAACGCCGCCTGAAGGAGATTTTCCCATGATCACCTACGCCCTGTTCTTCGCCTTCGGCTGCTTCGGCCTTGCCCTGCTTCTGAACCTCTGGCGCATCGTGACCGGCCCGGACTCGGCGGACCGGATCCTTGCGCTCGACACCATGGTGATCAACGCCATCGCCCTGATGGTGCTGTACGGCATCTGGCGCGGGACTGCGGTCTATTTCGAGGCGTCGATGCTGATCGCGATGGTCGGCTTCGTCTCCACCGTCGCCTACTGCCGCTTCGTCCTGCGCGGCGACATCATCGAGTAAGGGGACAGCACATGCACATCGCACTCGAAATCGCCGTCTCCGCCTTCCTCGTCATCGCGGGCGTGTTCGGGCTGGTTGGCTCGTTCGGCCTGATCAAGCTGCGCGACACCATGCAGCGCCTGCACGCGCCCACCAAGGCCACCACGCTGGGCGTCGGTGGCGTGCTGATCGCGTCGATGGTCTATCACTGGGCCGATGGCGGGCAGATCACGTTCCACGAACTGCTGATCACCCTGTTCCTGTTCCTCACCGCGCCGGTCTCGGCCAACTTCATCGCCAAGGCCTATCTCGCGCAGAACGTGGCGGAAAAGGACCTGCCCGAACCGCTGACCGAACACGGCTGGGCGATCTACAACGACCCGCCGCTGATCGAAGAGGCGAAGGAGGCCCTCGACGAAGGCCGCGCCTGATCCGGCGCCCTTCTTCTCTTTCCAAATACCTCGGGGGAGCCGCGCAGCGCGCGGCGGGGGCAGAGCCCCCTGCGGCGCCCGACGCAATCGCGCGGCATCCGTGCCGTTGGAAAACCGCCGCCGCCCGCGGGAGAGGTCCGGGCGGCGGCGGGAGCACTCACAGCTGGATGGTGATGTGCTCGACGTCGCCTTTCGAGGCGCCGCGATAGGCGGTCACTTCGATCTCGACCTTGAAGTCCGGCGCACCAAGCGGCGAGCAGGTGACGGTGCGCTGCGGGTCGATGCCCTTCAGGCGCTCGCCCACGTAGGTCATGACGGCCTTCGCGTCTTCGACGTAGGGGATGAAGATCTTCGACTGCACCACGTCCTCAAGGCACGAGCCCACGGACTTCAGCGCGCCCTCGATGTTGTTGAAGCACTGCTTGGCCTGCTCCACGGCGTCTTCCGACATCTCGCGGGTCTTGTAGTTGCGGCCTGCGGTGTTCGACACGAAGATCCAGTCGTCCACCGCGACGATGCGCGAGTAGCTTTCCTTCTCTTCGAAGATCGAGCCGGATTTCACCTTGGTAATCTTGACCATTGCCTATGTTCCTTATGTCTGGCGTTGGTTTTCTGGGCGTGAAAAGCCGGCCCGGTCGCGGCGTGCGACCGGGTCGGAGGTGGAGCGCTCGGGGAGGAGTTAAGCGCTCAGATTGTAGACCGATTGGGCGAGATCGGCGCTGATGCGGCCCTCGGCAAGGTCACGGCGCACCGCGTCCTCGGGGCGTTTCGACGGGTCGCCGTAGCCGCCGCCACCGGGGGTGACGATCGACACGATCTGCCCGGGCTTCAGGTCGACCATTCCTGCGAACTCGGTGCGGCCGTCGCCGAAGTCGAGATGGGTGCAGTCGGCCTCCAGCCCGCCGTCGAGCCCCCACGGGTTCGACCCCACGCGGCTGCCCTCGACGGTAAAGCGGCAGGCCCGTTCCGCGCGGTAGACCCGGCGAATGCCCATGCCGCCCCGGAACTCGCCCGCCCCGGCGGAGTCGTCGACCAGTTCATAGCGCAGCAGGGTCAGCGGGTATTCCAGCTCCAGGGCCTCGACCGGCAGGTTCGAGGTGTTGGTCAGGCCCACGTGGATGCCCGACAGCCCGTCCGCCGAGGGACGCGCGCCGCCGCCGCCGCCGATGGTCTCGAGATAGACCCAGATGTCGCCCTTCTCGTCCGTGCCGTTGAAGATCGCGCCGGTGCAGCAACCGTTCCCGGCCGCCATCACCTTGCCCGGCAGCGCCTTTGCCAGCGCGCCGTAGACCAGATCCGTCACCCGCTGCGCCGCCGCGATGCGGCCGTCCACCGCCGCCGGGTGCTCGCAATTCAGGATCGTGCCCTTGGGCGCGGTCACGGTCAGCGGACGTGCCAGACCGGCGTTCGGCAGGATCGTCGGATCCAGCACCGATTTTGCGGTGAAATAGCAGGCCGCCAGAAGCGAGGTATAGATCAGGTTCAGACCGCCCCGCACCTGCGGCGGACCGTCGAAGGCAAGCGTCATCTCGTCGCCCTTCACGGTGATCGCCACCTTGAAGGTCATGCCCTCGGCCCGCTGGTTGCTGTCGAACGTGTCCGCGAACGCATAGGTGCCGTCGGGGATCGCCGCGATCGCGGTGCGCATCTTGCGCTCGGCATAGTCCTGCAGCGCGTCGCCCGCCGCCAGCACCTTGTCGCTGCCGTACTTGCCGCACAGGTCGGTCATCCGCTGCACGCACAGCCGGTTCGCCGACATCTGCGCCCGAAGGTCGGACAGCCGCTCGCGCGGGACCTGACAGTTCAGCAGGAACATCGACTGGAGATCGGTGTTCAACTCGCCCTTGCGGTACAGGCGGACCGGCGGGATGCGCAGGCCTTCCTGGTAGATGTGCTCGTGACCTCGGTCGGCGAAATCCGAGTGGTGCGCGGTGTTCACCGCCCAGCCGATCAGCGTGGCGTCCACGAAGATCGGTTCCGCCAGCACGATATCGGGCAGGTGCGTGGCGCCGCCGGCATAGGCGTCGTTCGCCATGAACACGTCGCCGGGCGCGATATCCTGCAACTCAAACCGTTCGAGGATCGCGGGGATCACGCCAAGGAACGAGCCAAGGTGCATCGGGATATGTTCCGCCTGGCACAGCGTGTTGCCGCGGTGGTCGAACAGCGCGGTGGAACAGTCGCGCCGTTCCTTGATGTTGGTCGAGTAGGACGCGCGCACCAGCGCCTCGCCCATTTCCTCGACGATGGATTGCAGCGCCGAGCCGATGACCTCGACGGTAATGGGATCGATGGGCGTGCTCATGCCGTCACCTCCAGGATGAGGTTGAGATAGGGATCCACGGTGCCGGTCATGTCGGGCAGGATCACGGTGGTCGTGTCCATCTGCTCGACGATGGCGGGGCCGTGGATGACGTTGCCGGGGCGCAGCTTGTCGCGGGCGTAGACCGGCGCGGTGACGAAGTCCTTCGCCTCGGCCATATAGACCTCGCGGCTGTCGATCTGCGCCGCCGAGGGGTCTTCGCCCTCGATCTCCTGCGCCGCGAACTGGGCCTTCTTCACGATGCCTGCCGCTTCCAGACGCAGGGTGACAAGCTGGATTGGCTCGCCTTCCACGACGAAGCCGAACCGCTGCTTGTGCGCGGCCTCGAAACCGGCTTCCAGCGCCTTGAACGTCTCGTGCGTGATCGGGCCGGCGGGCACCGCCACCGAGAGCTCATAGTTCTGGCCCATGTACCGCATGTCGGCGGTGCGGGTCATGACCTGCCGGTCGGCCTCGATGTTTTCCTTGCCGAACCAGTCCGCCGCCTGCGCTTGCAGTTCGGCATAGCCGTCCTCGACCGGGCCCAGCGCCTCGCAGCCCAGCGGCATCAGGCGGGACACGGCGAAGTCAGCGCGCAGGTCGGTCAGCAGCAGACCCAGCGCGCACAGGGTGCCGGGGGTCAGCGGAACGATGACCTTGCCCATGTCCAGCTCGCGCGCCAGACGGGCGGCGTGCAGGGGGCCCGCGCCACCGAAGGCCATCAGCGCATAGTCGCGCGGGTCGTGGCCCCGCTGGACCGAGATCACGCGGATCGCCTTCGCCATGTTGGCGGTCACGACCGAGATGATCCCCTGCGCGGTTTCCATCACGTCGAGGCCCAGCTTGTCGGCCAGCCGCTGCACCGACTCGACCGCCAGATCGCGGCGCACCTTCATGCGGCCGCCAAGGATCTCAACCGGGTTCAGCGTCTGCAGCACGATGTTCGCGTCGGTCACCGTGGGCTCGGTCGAGCCGAGGCCATAGCAGACCGGACCGGGGTTCGCGCCCGCCGAGCGGGGGCCGACCTTCAGCAGGCCGCCGGTGTCGACATGAGCGATAGACCCGCCGCCCGCACCGACGGTGTGGATGTCCAGCATCGGCGCCTTGATCGGGTAGCCGTGAACATCCGCCTCGCCGGTCAGCTGGCACACGCCGTTCTGCAGCAGCGCCACGTCGGACGAGGTGCCGCCGACGTCGAAGGTGATGATGTTCGGGAAACCGGCCATTTTGCCGATCGCCTGCGCCGCGACCACGCCGGTCGAGGGGCCGGACAGCACGGTACGCACCGGCAGGTCGGCCGCGGTGTCGAAGCCGATGACGCCGCCATTCGACTGGGTCAACTGCGGCGCGATCTTCAGGCCGATCTCGTTCAGCCGGTCCTTCAGGCGGCGGATGTAGCGTTGCATGACCGGGCCGAGGTAGGCGTTGACGACCGTGGTCGACAGACGCTCGAACTCGCGGAACTCGGGCGCGACGTCGTGGCTGGTCGAGACGAAGACGTCCGGCAGCTCCTCGGCGATGACCTTCTTGGCCATCTCTTCGTGCTCGGTGTTCAGGAAGCCGTAAAGGAAGCAGACGGCCAGCGCCTTGATGTCTTCCTTCGCCAGCGCCCGCACCTCGGCGCGCAGGGCGTCGACGTCCAGCGGCACGTCAACGGTGCCGTCAAACTTCAGCCGCTCGGGCACCTGCCGGCGCAGGTCGCGGGTGACCAGTTGCTCGGGCTTCTCGGCGTACATGTCGTAAAGGTTCGGGCGCTTCTGGCGGCCGATTTCCAGCAGGTCGCGGAAACCGTCCGACACGATCAGACCGGTCTTCACACCGCGCAGTTCGATCAGCGCGTTGGTGGCGACCGTCGTGCCGTGACCAAGAAAGCCAAGCTCGGACGCCTCGGCCCCGACCTGTTCCAGACCTTCGACCACCCCTTGCGTGATCCCGCGCGAGGGGTCGTCGGGCGTGGACGAGACCTTCCAGATCTCGACCTTGCCGGTCTCGTCATCGAACAGGCAGACGTCGGTGAACGTCCCGCCGGAATCTACGCCAATTCTCCATGTCATCTTGGGTATCGTCCCTGCTTTTTACTCTTACGCCGCGGCCGGAGTGACGGCCTCGGAATGCGTGTTGCGGAACCGTTCCAGACGGAACGGCTTTGGGTCGACCACCGGCGCGGTGCCGCGCACGATGTCGGACATCAGCTGCCCTGCCCCCGGACCCGAGCCGAAGCCGTGCCCCGAGAAGCCTGCGTTCAGGTAAAGCCCCGGCACTTTCTCGACCGGCCCGATCACCGGGATCGCGTCCGGGGTCGCGTCGATCATGCCGGCCCAGCCGTGCGTGACGCGGGCATCGGCGAAGACCGGGAAGGCACGCGGCAGCGTCTTGAGGATCAGCCGGTTGAACGGTTCGTGCGGCTGAGGGTCCAGCACACGGACCATCTCGAACGGGCTTGTGCCGTCCAGCGCCCAGCGGCGGGGCAGCTTCAGTTCGGTCACGAACTGGCCGTTTACCCGCAGCTTCAGCTCGCGCCAGCTTTTCAGGAAGGTCGGGAAGAAATCTCCGAACAGGCGGAAGCTGTCTGGCACGATGGGCGCCACGTTGGCATTTCGCACCGCGACGGTGAAACCGCCGTCCTGCCGCTTGCGGAAGGCGAAGTCGCCGCCCCCCACAGGCATGTCGGTCACCTGCGCCGCGCTTTCGATGCGGGCGGCGGTGCCAAGGATCTTCAGTTGCGGGAAATTGACCCCGAGGTTGCCAAGGAACATCCGCGCCCACGCGCCCCCGGCGACGACGGCCCGTTCACAGCGGATCGTGCCGCGCTCGGTCACGACGGCGCTGAGGCTGCCGGCAGAGGTCTCGACCCCGCGCACCGCGCAATTCTCGAAAATCTTCACACCAAGACGCTGCGCGCCCTTCGCCATCTGCGGCACCGCCTTCCACGGCTCTGCCTTGCCGTCGTTCGGCGTGTAAAGCCCCATGGAATAGCGCGGGCTGATCCCCGGCAGAAGCTTGGCCAGCCCCTGCCCGTCCAGCACCTCGGACGCCATGCCGGCGTCCTTGGCATAGTCGGCCCATGCACTGAACTCGGCGATCTCGTGCTTTGTGCGGTTGACGTAGGTGATCCCCGTCTCGCGGAACCCGGTGTCGATACCGAACCTCTGATCAAGCTCGCGCCAACGGTTGAGGCTTTCGATCGTCAGCGGCAGTTCGACCGGGTCGCGGCCCATCTGGCGCACCCAGCCCCAGTTACGGCTGCTTTGCTCGGCGCCGATCTGCCCCTTCTCGCACAGCACCACGTCGACACCGGCCTCGGCCAGGTAAAGCGCGGTGGTCACCCCCGCGATGCCGCCGCCGATGATCACCACGTCCGCCGATGCGGGCAGTGTCTCGTCCGGTTTGATGCGCTCGATCAGTCCGGGTATCATCATGACCTCACAGGGTATCTTCCAGCCGGCAGTTCACCAGCATCTCGGCCATCGCCGCGTTGTTCGGAAGCTCGATCGCGGTGCGGACCAGTTCCGCCAGCGTCTCGGGCTGGATCATCTCGTCGGGCGTCACCTTGCTGGTGTAGGCGCTCATCTCGGTGCGCACGAAGGACGGGCAGATCGCCGTGGCGCGCACACCCTTGTCCCAGCCGACGTGGCGGGTGGTGTGGGTCAGGCCCATCGTTGCGAACTTGGTCATGTTGTACCCCACCAGCGGGTTGCGCACGCGCTTGCCCGACAGCGACACGATGTTGACGATGCGGCCGCGGCCGGTCGCCTCGAGATGCGGCATGCACAGGCGCGTCATCCGCAGCGGGGCCTTCACGTTGACGGCCCACAGGCGGTCAAGCGCCTCTTCGTTGTCGTCCATCAGGTGCACGTGCTCGCCCAGCCCCGCGTTGTTCACCAGCCCGTCGATGCGGCCGAACTTCGCGGCCGCCTCGGCAACCCATGCTTCCGCCGACGCAGGATCGAACGCGTCGAAACGAGCATAATGCGTCATGTCATCGGCCGGACCGTGCTCGCTCTCCAGCGACTCGACATTCCGCGCACCCAGCGAGAGGCGGTAACCATGTGCCTTCAACTCTCGCACGATAGCAGCGCCAATCCCTCGATTCGCACCGGAAACAAGGACGACGGGGCTATCTTCGTTGGCGGTTGCCATAAAACTGTTCCTTCATTGTCATGGGCGAGTCACCCGCTGACACTGACCCTTGCGCATTCATGCTCGTTTGTGAACGAAAAATCAGTCAGTGAGAGATAAATTGCGGGATGACCGCAAAAAGACGCAGCTTTTGATTAATTATTAAGCATTGATCGTGGCGTAATCCGGTAGTTCTGCGAGAATGATTGACACAAAGCGTCACATTATGCCTGCATCGAGTCGTGAACGCGCAATAATTTCCAACATGCGCACTCAAACGATCACAACCGGGCACGCTGCCACCACCGCGGACCCAACAACAGAGAGGAACCGGACAATGACCCTTTCCCGCAGATCTTTCATGAAGACCGCCGCCGCCACCGGCGCGCTGACGGCCTTCGCGCACCCCGTGCTTGCACAGGGCATCCGCTGGGACATGGCCGACGAATACGGCGAGCAGGCGCTCTCCGGCAAGGCATCGAAATTCTTCCTTGCGCAGTTGGAAGAGAAGATCGGCGACGCGCTGACGATCACCTATCAGGGCGGCGGCGCGCTTGGCTATAACTCGGTCGACCACTTTGACGCGGTCGGCGACGGCGCCGTTCAGGCCGCGGTGACGCTGGCGACCCAGCTGGGCGGCATCGACCCGCTGTTCAACCTGTCGTCCCTGCCCTTCATCGCCTCGACCCCCGAGGAAGCCTATCTTCTGTGGCAGGCCGCGCGCGAGGAATACGCCAAGATCTTCGAAGACAACGGCATGGTCCTGCTGTGGGCGATGCCGAACCCGCCGTCGGGCATCAACGCGCCGGAACCGATCACCTCGCCCGAGGCGCTGGCCGGTCTGCGCATCCGCACCTACGACGTGAACGGCACCAACACGATGATGAACGCCGGCGCCGCACCTCTTCAGGTGGCGTGGTCGGACCTGATCCCGCAGCTGTCCACCGGCGGCATCGACGCGGTGCTGACTTCGGCCGACGGCGCGATGCAGCTGTCGCTGTGGGACTACGTGTCGGACTTCACCGAGCTGAACTACGCCATGGGCCTGTTCATGTGCCACGTGAACAAGGACGAGTTCGACGCCCTCCCCGAGGACGTTCAGACCGCGATGATGAAAATCATTCCGGCCTGTGATGAGTACAACTGGTCGATCATGGTCGACTCGATCCAGACCGCCTACGACGTGATGACCGAGAACGGCATGACCGTCACGCCGGACGACGATGTGCCCGCCGAGGTCTTCGCCTTCCTTCAGGAAGCCGGCGCCAAGGTGCGCGAGGACTGGCTGGCCCAGACCGGCGAACGCGGTGCGGCGGTTCTGGCCCGGTTCGAAGAACTGAAATCGCAGGCCGGTTAACCGCTTCCTGCGTTACACTGTCCGCGCCCCGTCCTTCCGAGGGGCGCGGACACCCTTAACGATTGCCCCGTAGGAGGTCGCATGAGCGCCCAGACCCACCACGAACTGCCCGAGATCGAAGAGCACCAGCACCCCGAGGTGACCGACGACCCGGCGTGGCTGACGGTCATCGCCCGCGTTTCGACCTTTCTCAACAAGCTGGCCGCCGTCGTGTCGGCGACCCTGCTGGTGTGCATGACCTCGCTGATCATCGTCGAGATCTGCATGCGCTTCTTCTCGAAATCCACCTACATGGCCGACGTGCTTGTGGGCTACGGCGTCGCCGCGATCACCTTCCTTGCCGCCCCGTGGGCGCTGGAGGAAGGCGCGATGATCCGCGTCACCGTGCTGACCGACAAGATGAACGCCACCTTCCGCTGGATCGCCGAAGCCTTCGCGCTGGCGGCGGCGGGCGGGCTGATGTGGTTCCTGCTGACCTATCAGTGGGCCAGCGTGACCAAACTGTTCGCGCGCGGATCCGTCAGCCAGCACTTCATCCCCATCCCGCTCTGGATCCCCGAGGCCTTCTTCCTGACCGGCCTTGCCCTGCTGCTGTTCCAGATCGTCGTGCGCGCCCTGCGCCTGTTGGCCGTGGGCCACGGCGAAGAACGCGCGCTGACCCTGTAAGCCCGAAGGACGACGCCCATGACCACCGCCGCCTCTTCCCTCATCCTTCTTGGCCTTCTGGTGCTGTTCCTCGGCGCGGGCACCTGGATCTTCTCGGGCCTGATGCTGGTCGGCGCCAGCGCGATGTACTTCGTGCTGGACTTCAACCTTGCCCGCATCGGGTCCATCGCGACTAAGGTGATCTCGTCCTCGGCGATCTCGTGGGAGCTGGCCGCCATCCCGATCTTCATGTGGATGGGCGACATCATCTTCCGCACCGACATCTCGCAGCGCCTGTTCCGCGGCCTTGCCCCGATGGTGGCGCGTATCCCCGGCGGACTGCTGCACACCAACGTCTTCGGCTGCACCGTGTTCGCCGCGATCTCGGGCTCGTCCACCGCCACCACCGCGACCGTCGGCAAGATCACGATCCCCGAACTTCAGAAGCGCGGCTATGACATCAACCTCGCATCGGGCTCGCTTGCGGGCGCCGGCAGCTTCGGCCTGCTGATCCCGCCGTCCATCGCGATGATCGTCTACGGCGTGCTGGCGCAGGTCTCGATTGCGGACCTCTTCGCCGCGGGCCTGATCCCCGGCCTGATGATGGCGGGGCTGTATTCCGGCTATATCGCGATCTCGGCCATCCTCAACCCGGCCAAGGCGCCGCGCTACGAGGGCGAGATCACCATCGGCACGCTGGGCAAGGGCATGCTGGAACTGCTGCCGATCCTGATCCTGATGTTCATCGTGCTGGGCTCGATCTATTCCGGCATCGCCACCCCGTCCGAGGCGGCGGCGGTGGGCGTGCTGGGCGCCGTGGTCATCACCATCGTGACCGGGCAATTCTCGCTGAAGCTGATGCGCGACAGCCTCATGAACACGATCCGCGTCTCGGCGATGATCCTGATGCTGATCGCGGCCTCGGCCTTCCTGTCGGCGGCCATCGCCTACATGCACCTTCCCACGCAGATCACCGAGACGATCTCGGCCATGAACCTGTCGCCCTACGGCGTGCTGCTGATCCTCGCCGCGCTGTACATCGTGCTGGGCATGTTCCTGGACGGCACCTCGATGACCGTGATGACCGTGCCGATCGCGGTGCCGCTGATCGTGCAGGCCGGGTTCGACCCGCTGTGGTTCGGCATCTACCTTGTCATCATGATCGAGATGAGTGCCCTGACCCCGCCGGTCGGTCTGAACCTCTATGTCCTGCAGGGCCTGACCGGAGACAGCATGGGCCGCACCGTCCGCGCCGCTGCCCCGTTCTTCATCCTGCTGTGCATCGGAACCGTCATTCTGGCGGCCTTCCCTCAGGTTGTTCTTTGGCTTCCGAACGCACTGTGACAATCGTTGCATATAAGAAAGAAAAGACAGGGACACGGACAGTCAGTGGGTGATTTCGAGGACGCGATAAGTGAAGAGATGCTGCCGGCCGAACGGCGGCAGCGTCTGATCGAGTGGTTCAAGACCAATCAGGCGGGCGTCACGCAGGACCTTGCGCGGATGTTCAACATCTCGGTCTCGACGATCCGCCGCGACCTTGACCTGCTGGCGACCGAGGGGCTGGTGCGCCGCACCCATGGCGGCGCGGTGGCGATCCGCAGCCGCGCCACCTTCGAGCCGTCCACGGATATGTCCCGCCGCACCGCGGTCGAGGAAAAGCAGGCCATCGTGACCGAGGCGCTGAAGCTGATCGAGCCGGACCAGTCGCTGCTGATCGACACCGGCGCGGTGATCTGTCACCTGCTGGCCGACGGCGTGGCGCAGCTGGATTACAACCTGACGGTCATCACAAACGACCTGTATGTCGCAAAAGCCCTGACCTATCGCGAGAACATCAAGCTGATCGTCCCCGGCGGCGCCTGCAGGTTCGGGTCGTTCTCGCTGCTGGGGGAACCGGCCCTGAGCTTTCTCAAGGATATCCGCTGCGACACGTTCTTCATGTCGGCGGCGGCCATCGACGAGGAATGCGTGTCCGAGACGCTGCTGGAACTGGTACAGCTGAAACGCGCGATGGTCGACGCCGCGCGCGAGACGGTGCTTCTGGCTGACAGCAGCCGCTTCATGGCCCGCGCCCTGCACCGCACCGCGCCGATCGAGAGGGTCTCGACCATCATCACCGACCCCGGCCTCGCCGACGAGGACCGCGTGCGTTTTCCGACCCCGAACCCGGCGTTCCGCATCGCTCAGATGTAGTCCGCGCATCGTCG
Source organism: Psychromarinibacter sp. S121 (assembly GCF_049801035.1). Lineage (NCBI taxonomy): Bacteria > Pseudomonadati > Pseudomonadota > Alphaproteobacteria > Rhodobacterales > Paracoccaceae > Psychromarinibacter > Psychromarinibacter sp. S121. The sequence goes on along the minus strand of NZ_JBNAGE010000001.1, from coordinate 549,471 downwards.
GGCCGCGGCTCGGCGATCAGACGGTCGAGGCGTGGCAGTTTATGCCCGCCAAGTTTCCTTGCCATCGCAGCGTCGCGCTGCCCTCAACCAAATCGCCGGGCCGTGGGGGCGGCCCGACGATGCGCGGCGGCCCGAGGGGCCGCGGTTTCGCGCGGGGGGGGGGATTTCTTGCGAACGCAATAACGCGCGACGGCATGCCAAGTCAGACGCGGAACGGCAAGAAAGTTTCAACGTCGCGTCGGTCATCTCAGGCTTTTCCTAGAATATCTCTCTTATTCTTAGGGTCCGCAGTACGGGACAAAGCGGACATTCATTTGCTATATATTGAAGGACGCTTCGGACGCGCGGCACGAAGAATGAGGAACTTGATGACTGATTTTCTCTCCTCTGATGCCGGGCGGTGCGCAATTATAGCCAAGCAGTTTCTAGAGGGTGCGCTCACCTTGGACGCAACTCAGCGCGATATCGGTCCGGTCTTATTTCGCCCGACCTTGGCTCTCGCAGGACAGGGCCTAGAGTTGTTCCTTAAGGCATGTTGGCACCTGAACGGGAAGAAACCACCGACCTCCGGGAAAGCAGGCCACGATGTAGTCGGACTATGGAATGATGAGGTTTGCAAACCAGCACAGGACCACGTGTTTTCTAATGCGAATCGCGTAACAGCAGAGGTCCGCGCAAGCGGAACCCAATCAGAGCTTCCCGACCAAGACGGGATACAGCCCTTAATCGTGGAATACGTTTTTGCGCTTGGAAAGTTGCATGGCGAGTATCCCTACCCACTCCGCTACCCTTCCGCCGAGGATAAAATGGCGCCGAGGACCCCCTTTTTAGTGAAAACGTTGTGGGGTGCGTCAGATGATCTTCTGAAACGCCCAGAGGACTTTATGCTGACCAATCATCGAGGCGAAGATTGAGACTGCACAATGAAGGCCGGTGGAGAATTCCGACTTGGCACCCAACCCTCGGATCACTCCCCCCAACCCAAAAGGGGCGCACCTCCCGGCACGCCCCTCCCCTAACTCATCCGCCCCCGATCAGAACGGATAGTGCTGCCCCGGCTGTTCGATGGTGATCCAGCGGGTTTCGGTGAAGGCGTCCACGCCCTGCTGGCCGCCGAACCGGCCGTAGCCCGAGTCCTTCACGCCGCCGAAGGGCATCTGCGCCTCGTCCTGCACCGTCGGACCGTTGATGTGGCAGATACCGGCCTGCAGCCGGTCCACCACGTCCAGCGCGCGGGTGATGTCGGACCCGAACACCGCCGAGGACAGGCCGTATTCGGTGGTGTTCGCCAGTTCGACCGCGTGGTCGGTGTCGCGGGCGCGGATCACGCAGACCACGGGGCCGAAGCTTTCCTCGGTGAACAGCGGCATCGCGTCGGTCACGTGGTCGACGATGGTCGCGGGCATGATGGTCGAGTCCTTCGGCGCGCCGCCGGTGGTGACCTTGGCCCCCATCTGCACCGCCGAGGCGATCAGCCCGTCGACCTTCTGGATCGTGTCCATATCCACCACCGAGCCGATCACGACCTGCTCGGTCGGTTTGCCCACCGGCAGACCGGCGGTCTTCTCGGTGAATTTCTTCACGAACTCGTCCGCGATCTTGTCGTCCACGATCACCCGCTCGGTCGACATGCAGATCTGGCCCTGGTTCATGAAGGCGCCGAAACAGGCGGCGTTCACCGCCGCGTCGATGTCGGCGTCTTCAAGGATCACCAGCGGCGCCTTGCCGCCCAGCTCCAGCAGGCAGGGCTTCAGGTACTTGCCCGCCTGCTCGGCGATGATGCGGCCGACGCGGGTCGAGCCGGTAAAGTTGATGCGGCGGGTTTTCGGATGCGCGATCAGCGCGTTGACCACCTCGGGCGCGTCCTCGGCAGAGTGCGTCACCACGTTCAGCACCCCGTTCGGCAGGCCGGCGCGCCGGAACACCTCGCCGATCAGCATGTGGACGCGCGGGCATTTCTCGGACGCCTTCAGGATCACCGTGTTGCCGCAGGCGATCGGCATCGCCACGGCGCGGACTCCAAGGATGATCGCCGCGTTCCACGGCGCCATGCCGACCAGAACGCCCACCGGCTTCTTCTGCGCCATCGCCAGCGTACCGGGCTTGTCGGATGGGATGACCTCGCCCTTCAGCTGGGTCGTCATCGACGCCGCTTCGCGCAGGATCTTGGCGGCGAACATGGCGTTGAACCCGGCCCAGGGCGCGGTGCAGCCGACCTCGTCGACATAGGCGCCGATGAACTCGTTGGTCATCGCCTCCATCTCGTCGGCGGCCTTGTTCAGCAGCGCGCGACGCTCGGACGGGCCGGTCCTGGACCAGCTGGCAAAGGCGGCATCGGCGGCGGCGACGGCGCGGTCGACGTCGGCCTTTCCGGCAGCGGGTGCGGTGGTGGCCACGGCGCCGGTCACCGGGTTCTTCCGGTCGAAGGTCCGCTTCGAGACGGCTTCGGCTTCCTGGCCGTCAATGAACAGGTCGATCTTCAAGGGGTCATCCTCCTCCTAAAAAGTGCAGTCTTCGGGCGGCGTCAGTCGCGCCCGATGGAAACTTCGATCAGCGCCAGACCCTTGTCGGCGCGGGTGTGGGCCAGCGCCTCGGCCAGCGCGGTCTCGAACCCTTCGGCGGTCGAGACCTTGCGGGCCCACGCCCGGCTGGCCTGCGCCACGCGGACGAAATCGGGGCTGGGCTCCAGCGCGGTCAGCGGGATCTCGTTCGACCGCGCGGCATAGCCGTTGGGGTACAGGCCCACGACGGACTGGCGCACGGCGCCCCACTCGGTGTTGTTCAGCACGACAAGCACGACCGACAGTCCCTTCGCCTCGGCAATCTGGTGGCACGCCACCGGGTTCGAGAACATGTAGGATCCGTCGCCCATCGTCGCGATCACGGTTCGGCGAGGATCGGCCATCTTGAAGCCCAGCGCGGTCGGGAAGCTCCAGCCCAGCCCGCCGGAATGGGGTTCCTGGTACCATGCCTTGGAATGGCCCAGCGTCATCGGTCCCATCGGGCAGCCGAGTTCCGAGAACACCGTCGCCTCGTCCCCGTCGATCGCGTCGGACAGCGCCTTGGCGACCCACGCCTTCGTCAGCTGCGGCGCATCGCGGCCCGCCTCGGCGGCGCGCAGCCGCGCCTCGCGGTCGGCCTCGTTGCGTTTGGCCACCATCGCCGCGCGCTTTTCGTTGCGCGCCTTCCGGCCCGACAGCCGCGCATCCATCGCCGCCTTCAGGGCGCGGATGGAATCGCCGGTCTCGCCCACCAGACCAAGATCGCAGCGGAAGTTCCGCACGCCGGTCCGGCTGTGCAGCGGATCGGGTCCCATCTGGATCACCTGCGCATCCTCGCGCGGCTCGGCCACGTCTGGCGCCCACGGTGCAAGGCTGTTGATGACAAGGATCGCGTCGGCCTCTTCCAGCAGCGGCTTGGGGTCGGGGCCCGCCGCCATCGGGTGATCGGTCGGGATCGCAAGCTGCACCGCCCAGTACTGGCACACCGGGATGCCCCATTCCTCGGCCATCTCGGCCAGCGCGCCGAAGGCGTGTTCGTCCCCAGCGCCGCGCTGCGCGAAGATCACCGGAGACTTCGCCTCGGCAAGGTAGTCGGCGGCAAGGTCGATCTCGGACTGCGGCGGCACCACGGCGCCCGCCTGCATCTGCGGGCGGCGGCGGCCCCGGTCGGCGGGGATCGTCTCGCACAGCACCTCGCGCGGCAGGCTGACATAGACCGGCCCCTTGGGGCTGGAGGTCGCGATGCCATGCGCGCGGTCCATCACGTCATAGACCTGTTCCGGGAAGCGCAGTTCATAGTCCCACTTGCACGCCTCGCGCACCAGCGCGGTCTGGTCGAGCATCTCCTGCCCCCAGCCGATCGGCACGGTGCGCACGCCGAAGCGGCCGCGTTCCAGCGTGGGCGTCCGCCCCCCGATCAGCAGCACCGGGATTTGCTCGGTGGCGGCGTTGATCGCCCCCATCGACGCATTCGCAAGGCCGACGTTCGTATGCACCATCACCGCCTGCGGGCGGCCCGATGCAAGGTAATAGCCATGCGCCATGCCCATCGCGGCGCTTTCGAACGGCATCACGATGGCCTCGGGCAGCTTCATGCCGCGCGCGCTGGCTTCGGCCAGCCCTTCGATGATCGGCGGGAAGTCGGTGCCGGAGTTCGCGAAGATCACGTCGACGCCCAGTTGCCCAAGCCGCGTCAGCAGCCCCGCACCTGCGGTGATCGTGGTGGCCCCTGCCGTCGTCTCGGCGTTGCTGTCGTCGCGCATTTCGCTCCTCCCCTTGACTTCATCTCAATATTTGAGAAACTAAATTCATAATATGATTTATGGCGGGTCAGAGTCAATCCGGCCCGCCCCGACGGAGGGCGCATGAGCACACCGCTGAACGGATCGCTGCTGCGCGGGTTCGAGATCCTCGGCCTGTTCTCGTCCGACCGGCCCGAGATCACGGCGGCTTTGGTCCAGCGGGAACTGGACCTGAACGCCGCCACGGCGCACCGTTTCCTTGCCACGCTGGAAGCCGCGGGCGCGCTGCATGCGGTGCGGCGGGGGGCCTATCGGCTGGGCACGGCGCTGACCGAACTGGGGCGGCTGGCAGAGGAAACGAACCCCGCCCTGCGCCGCATCCAGCCGATCCTCGACGAACTTCGCGACCGGCTGAACGAATCGGTGATGGTCTGCCGGCTGTCGCGCCGGGGTCCGACCTGCGCTCTTGTCGCCACCGCCGACCGGCCGATCACGGTCAGCATCCGCACCGGCACGACGCTCAGCCTGCTGAACTCCGCGCAGGGCCGGTTGTGGCTGGCGGACCTGACCCCGGCGGACCGGCTGGCGCTGGCGCAGCGCACCCACGACATGCCCGAGCCGCAGCTTCGCGCCGCCCTTGACGCGATGGCCCCGGAACTCGACCGCATCCGCGCCGAAGGCGTTGCGCGCAACGCTGGCGACGCGGAACCCGACATCGGCGCGGTTGCCACGCCGCTGCGCGACCGCACCGGGAAGATCGCGCTGACGCTGTCCGTTTTCGGACCTCTGAACCGCTTCACGCCCGACCACGCGCGGCAGGTCGAGCCGCTGATCCGCGACGCGGCGGCGCGGGTGACCGCCCTTCTCGACGGCTGAGGCGCGACGGCGCCCGGACGAAACTGGTTCGTCATCACAACCAATTGTGTTAACCAAACTCCCCGAACGGCCAGAGACCGCTGCGAAACCGCGGCCTTCGGCAGCGGACCGGAGACCCCGCGATGACGAACGCACCCGCCGAGACCGGCCAGACCGACATCAATTCCGACGTACTCGGCCGCATTCACCAGATGATGCCCACCCTGTCCCGGACCCAGCAGAAGATCGCGACCGCCATCATTTCGTACCCCCGGCTGTTCGTGGAAAAGCCGATCGAGGAACTGGTGCCGTGGATCGGCGTTTCGGCGCCCACCATCACCCGCTTCTGCCGCGCCGCCGGATGCGACGGCCTGCGTGACATGAAACTGAAGGTAATGGGCGGCATGCGCGTCGGTGCGCGGTATCTGGAAGAACCTGCGCCCCCCACGACTTTCGAGGCGATGCGCGAACAGGCCGCGATGCGCGCGCAGAACGGCATCGTCGATGCGATGCGCCTGCCCGAGGATCTGGTCGAGAAGACCATCGACCGCCTGCTGGGCGCGCGCGTCATTTACGCCTTCGGCAGCGGCGGCGTGTCGTCGTGGCTGATCGAGGAGGTGCAGAACCGCCTGTTCCGGCTGGGCATGAAGGTAATCCCCTGCCGCGACGGCGTGATGCAGTCGATGTTCGCCTCGACCACCAGCCGCGATGACGTGGTGCTGTGCTGCTCGTTGGGCGGCAACAACCGGGCGGAACTGGAGGCGATGCAGATCGCGCAGGAATACGGTGCCTACTGTATCGCGCTGTGCCCGCCGGGCACCCGGATGCAAGAGGCCGCCGACCTTGCCCTGCCCATCGAGACCCATGACGACGGCGATGTTCTTGGTCCCACCTCGGCCCGGTATTCCATGCTGTTCGCCATCGACCTGATCTCGTTCGGAGCCGCGATTCGGTCGCGGACGCTGGCAGCAGAGTCGCTGCGCCGCCTGAAGCAGCAGTTCGTGTCGCATATCGACCCGGACGATCGCCGTCCGCTGGCCGACTGATCTAAAAATGCAAAAATTTGACCGAATAGTTGTCATATTTTTGGTCAATTTTGAAATTCGACAGGCGATTTGATCCAAAAATAAAAATTTTTAGTTGAACGGCATTCGGATCTTTCCAAGGCTGAAGGCAAGACAACTGGCGGCAAACGCCGGGAAGAAAGCCATCTCCAGCAAGGGAAGTTCTCCTATGAATAGCAAATTGGACCAGTTCCTCGCCTCGCGTCGGCAGGTGCTTCAGGGCGGCGCCGCCGCGCTTGGCGCATCGACCATGCTTGGCCGCAGCGCCTTCGCCGCGCCCGCCGAAGCCATCTCGTTCATCGGCTGGCAGTTCCAGCCCCAGATGGTCGAGGAAAACGTCGGCATCTTCGAGGAACTCTACGACGAGAACGTGAACTACGAACTCGTCAGCGGCGAATACCACCCCATCGCCGAGACCCGCCTGATCGGCGGCGAGCAGATCGACATGCTGTACGGCGAAGAAGACCGCGTGGCCCGCTGGAACATTGCCGGCTGGACCCGCGACCTTGAGGGTCTGCCGGGCGTCGAAGAGATAAAGGAAGGCCTGTACCCGGCCTCGCTGACCTCGCTGTCGCTGCCCGACGGTCGCCTTGCCGCGATGCCCTACTACGCCGGGCACCTCGCGTTCATGTACAACGAGGATGCGCTGGCCGAAGCCGGCCTTGAAGTGCCCACCACCCTCGACGAACTGCTCGACGCCTGCCGCGCGCTGAAGGAACAGGGCATCTCGGACGCTCCGTTCAACGGCGCCTGGGGTCAGGGCTGGCCGGAACTGTCCTGGTCGATCTTCGGCACCTGGTACGCCGAGGGCGCGCAGGTGTTCGACGCCGAAAGCAACTTCGTCGACGAACCGGCGCTGCGGAAGGTGCTGGAATTCTACCGCACGCTCTACGCCGAGGGCCTTGTGGTCGAGGACATCATGACCCAGCCGAACGAAGGCATCCCCGCCTTCTCGTCGGGTGCGCACGTGTTCACCTTCGCCCACGACTACAACCAGTCCGTCTTCAACAACCCCGAGTTGTCGCAGATCGCGGGCAAGGTGAAGAACGCGCTGATGCCGGGCGCCACCCAGTCGACCTTCGCCTGGACCGCGACCTACATGATGGGCGCCAACTCGGACGCCGACCGCGTGTGGAACATGCTTCAGTTCTTCGGCGGCAAGGCGGCCGACGGCGAGTACCACGTGTGCAAGAAATGGGCCCTGACCTTCGGCCTTGGCTCTGCCCACAAGGAACTGATGGCCGACCCGGATGTCGTCGCCAGCTTCAAGGAGTGGCGTGAACTGGACATCACCAACGACCAGATCAGCAAGGCCACCGCCCGCGCCGTCGCCAAGGAGATCTGGTTCTCGGAGTGGGACCTGTTCATGATGCAGCAGGTGCAGGAATACATCCGCGGCGCCGGCGACACCGACAGCCTTGTCGCCGCTCTGGCCGAGCAGGCGGAAAGCCTGAAGGCGGAATACCTCTGAGACAGCCAACGGTCCGGGCGCGCGCTTCCTCTCCGCGCCGCCCGGCCACAGAGGTAACGGCTCGTTTCGCGAGCCACGCCGCCGGGCCGTTCTCCCAGGGCCCGGCGGCACATGCACCAACTTCCAGCGCCGTCCGCAGGAGACCGATTTGACCGCCGTCGAAACCGAACCCCAGGCCATCCCGCGCCCGAAGCGCAGCCGCCGCCGCAACGGTCGGGCCCGGCCGCCGCTTTTCGCCTATCTCGCCACCGCTCCCACCCTGCTGCTGGTGCTTCTGGTGGTCGGTCTGCCGCTGGCCTATTCGATCTGGCTTGCCACCCACAAATCCAACCCGATCACCAAGAAGACGACCTTCGTCGGCCTCGACAACTTCAAGACGGTTCTCGCGCAGGACAGCTTCTGGAACGCGTTCTACCGGACGATCTATTTCGTCGGTTTCTCGATGGTGCTGACCACGGTGCTGGGCATCATCATGGCGCTGGTGCTGAACAAGGCGTTCCGCGGGCGCGGCTTCATGCGGTCGGTGATGCTGGTGCCGTGGGCGATGGCCCCGGTGTCCATCGGCGTTCTGTGGTCCTTCATCTACGCGGGCGACATCGGCACGCTGAACGGCATCCTCAATGACCTTGGTCTTGGCTTCCTTGCGACGCCATGGCTGGGCAACAACACCCGCGCACTGAACCTCGTGGCGCTGACCCACGTGTGGAACCAGACGCCGCTGACCGCGCTGATGGTCCTGGCCGGGCTTCAGTCGATGCCTGCAAGCCTGCACAAGGCCGCGATGCTGGACGGCGCGGGACCGGTCACGCGGTTCTTCCAGATCACCCTGCCATGGCTGAAGCCGACGCTGCTGTTCGTGTCGATCATCGCGACGATCAACGCGCTGATGGCCTTCGACATCATCATGATCATGACCGGCGGCGGCCCGGGCGAGGCGACCACCGTCTTCGCGTGGCTCGGCTATGTCTATTCCTTCCAGTTCCTGCGCTTCGGCCAGGGCGCGGCGATGCTGTACATCCTGACCGGCCTGTCGTTCCTCTTGGCGATCGTCTACGTGCTGGTGCTCAGCCCGCGCCGCCGCAAGGCGCGCACCGCCGCCGTCGCCACGACGCCGGACAGCACGCTGCAGCGCATCCGCCGCCCCTACAGCATCACCCCGCCGCCGCCGCGCGACCCGGTTCTGTCGCCGCGCACCCGCGCCATCCTGTCGGACATCGGGTTCCGTGCGATGGTCGCGCTGATCTTCATCTGGTCGGCGGTTCCCGTTCTGCTGCTGGTGATGATGAGCCTGACCCCGGCCAGCGACCTGATCCGCACGCCGCCCTCGGCGATCCCCTCGGGCTTCACGCTGGACAACTTCAAGGCCGTGCTGTTCCCCGATGGCGGCACCACCTCGGTGCAGGCCCGCCGCGTGCCGCTGTCGCTGATGAACAGCTTCATCATCGGCGTCGTAACCGTGGCCGTCGCGCTGGCGATGGCGCCCTTCGCGGGCTACGTCTTCGCCCGCTGGCCCCGCGCCCGCGCGTTCCAGGCCGGTCTGTGGGCCATGCTGTTCACCCGCATGACCCCGGCGCTGACGCTGGTGCTGCCCTTCTTCGTCATCTACCGCACGCTTGGCCTGATCGACACGCGGACCGGCATGGTCATCGCGCACCTGTCGATCCTGCTGCCGCTGGTGTCGTGGATGATGAAATCCACCTTCGAGGGCGTACCGAAAAGCCTTGATGCCGCCGCGCGCATCGACGGCTGCACCAACTTCCAGATGATGACCAAGGTGCTTCTGCCGGTGATCCGGCCGGGCATCATGGCGGCCGCGATCTTCGGCTTCCTCGTCAGCTGGAACGAGTTCCTGTTCGCCATGATCCTGACCTCAACGCCCGACAGCCAGACGATCACCGTCGTTCTGTCCGGCTTCCTGCAGCAGGCGCGGTTCCACGAATACGGACCGATGTTCGCAGCCTCGGTGCTGTCGGTCCTGCCGCCCGTGATCATCGCGTTCGTCTTCCAACGATACCTCGTCCAGGGCGCATTGTCCGGCGCGGTCAAAGGCTGAGGAGTAGTCCAATGGCTTCCATCACCATCGACAACGTCATCAAGGACTACGGCACCACCCGCGTCCTGCATGGCCTGAACCTCGACATCCGCGAGGGAGAGTTCGTGTCGCTTCTCGGGCCCTCGGGCTGCGGCAAGTCCACGCTGCTGTTCTGCGTCGCCGGGCTTGAGCCGATCAGCGAAGGCCAGATCCGGTTCGACGGCACCGACATGGCGCAGCGCAGCTCGCGCGACCGCAACATCGCTCTCGTGTTTCAGGACTATGCACTTTACCCGCATATGTCGGTGCGCGAGAACATCGCCTTCCCGCTGAAGCGCCTGAAGGTCGACAGCTCGACCATCGAGGCGCAGGTCAAGTGGGCGGCCGAGACGCTGGGCCTGTCGGCCCTGCTGGACCGCGCGCCTTCGGACCTGTCGGGCGGGCAGCGCCAGCGCGTCGCCGTGGGCCGCGCCATCGTGCGCAACCCCGCCGCGCTGCTGATGGACGAACCGCTGTCGAACCTCGACGCTTCGCTTAGGGTCCACATGCGGACCGAGATCAAGCGGCTGGCGCGCGACCTTGGCCTGACCGTCCTGTTCGTCACCCACGACCAGGAAGAGGCAATGGTGATGTCGGACCGCATCGCGGTGCTGTCGAACGGGTATCTGCAGCAGTTCGCCGAACCGATGGAGGTCTACCGCAACCCGGCCAACCGCTTCGTGGCCGAGTTCATCGGCTCGCCCAAGATGAACCTGCTGCCGGCCTCCGACGGCAAGGTGCTGATGGGCCTCCGCCCGCAGGATCTGACCCCCGCCAATGCAGCGGACGCGCCGGACGCCTATGCGGTCACCGGCAACGTCGCGCTGATCGAGCCCGCCGGCCCGCATTACTTCCTCGACGTAATGGTGAACGGGCAGATGATCAAGGCGACCGCGAACGAGATCGACGGGCTGGGCCAGGGATCACAGGTCAAGCTCACCGCACCGTCGCACCGCGTCTATCGCTTCGACAGTGACAGCGGCGTGGCGCTCTGACCGACAGCAAAGGGACAGGCGGCGGCCCAACAGCCGCCGCGAACGAAGACAACGAAAAGGAACATTGTATGAGTTTCGACCTTCTCCTTCGCAACGGGCACGTGATCGACCCCGCTCAGGGGATCGACGGCGTGCAGGACGTTGCGCTTAAGGACGGCAAGGTGGCGGCCATCGGCCCCGACCTTGGCGGCGACGCGAAGGAGGTCTCGGACCTGTCCGGCCTGATCGTCACGCCCGGCCTGATCGACCTGCACACCCACGTCTACTGGGGCGGCACCTCGCTGGGGATCGACGCGGACCTGTTCGCCAAGACATCGGCCGTGACCACCGCCGTCGACACCGGCAGCGCCGGTCCCGGCAACTATCCCGGCTTCAAGAAACACGTGATCGAGCCCGCGACCGCGCGGATCCTCGTGTACCTTCACGTCTCGTTCGCGGGCATCTTCGCCTTCTCGAAGAATATCATGGTCGGTGAAAGCCACGACTGGCGGCTGATGGCCCCGCGCGAAGCGGTGGCGGTCGCCAAGTCCGATCCCGAGAACATCATCGGCATCAAGGTCCGTATCGGCAAACACGCCTCGGGTCCCTCGGGCATCGACCCGCTGGTGATCGCGCTGCAGGTGGCGGACGAGACCGGCCTGCCGCTGATGTGCCACATCGACGAACCGCCCCCCTCGTACGAGGCGGTCGTGGACATGCTGCGCCCCGGCGACGTGCTGACCCACTGTTTCCGCCCCTTCCCGAACTCGCCGCTGACCGGCGACGGACTGGTGAAACCCGCCGTTCTGGCCGCCCGCGAGCGCGGCGTTATCTTCGACATCGGTCACGGCATGGGCTCGTTCGGCTGGGATACGGCGCGCGGTATGATGGCCAACAACTTCCCGCCCGACGTGATCTCGTCCGACGTCCATGCGCTGTGCATCGAAGGCCCGGCCTATGACCAGGTGACCTCGCTGACCAAGTTCCTGCCGCTGGGCATGAGCCTGTCCGACATCATCCGCTCGTCGACCGAGACCCCCGCCAACGCGATCCGCCGCCCCGAGCTTGGCTCGCTGAAGCCGGGCACCCCGGGCGACGTCTCGGTGCTGTCGATGAAGAAGGGCAGCTTCGATCTTGAAGATGTGCTGGGCGAGATCGTGACCGTCGACGAACGCCTGTTCGCCGAAGGCTGCGTGATCGGCGGCAAGTGGTTCCAGCAGGCCGGAAAGGTCGTGGCATGAACGAACAGGCAAAAATCACGGCGGCGGACCTGCCCGCCCTCGCCCGCAACCCAGCGAACTTCATCGCCGGGGCGTGGGACAACGCGGAAAGCGAAACCTTTCCGGTAGTGAATCCCGCCACCGGCGAGACCCTCGCGCATCTGCCGAAAAGCAGCCGCGAGACCGCCCGGCGCGCCATCGCCGCCGCCAACGCGGCACAGCCCGCCTGGGCGAAGGTGCCGCTGTGGAACCGCGCCGCGCTGTGCGTGAAGCTGGCGGATGCGATCGACGCCAATCTCGAAGACCTCGCCCGCATCCTGTCGATGGAACAGGGCAAACCGCTGGCGCAGTCCATGGGCGAGGTCGGCAAGGCCGCCGACGGCTTCCGCATGAATGCGGAACTGGTCAAGTACATGACCGGCGAGACGATCCCGGGCGAGACGCCGGGCCGTCAGGTCATCACCCGCCGCTTTCCGCGCGGGGTCTACGCGGTCATCACCCCGTGGAACTTCCCCGTCAACATCCCGACCGAATACCTCGCCCCCGCCATCGCCACCGGCAACACGGTGGTCTGGGTGCCCGCACCCACCACCTCGCTTGTCGCGGTGGCCTTCATGCGGGTGCTGGCCGAGGGCGGGCTGCCCGAGGGGCTGATCAACCTTGTGCTGGGCGAAGGCGCGACCGTCGGTGACGAAATCGTCGTGAACCCCGGCACGCAGGCCATCGGCTTCACCGGTTCGGCGGCCACCGGCAAGCGCATCGCGGAACGCGGCGCAGGCAAGCCGATGATGCTGGAACTGGGCGGCAACGGCCCGATGATCGTGCGCGCCGACGCCGATCTCGACAAGGCCGCCGAAGCGGCGGCGGGCGGGGCTTTCGGCAACGCGGGCCAGATCTGCGCCGCCACCGGCCGCGTGCTGGCGCACGAGGACGTCGCCACGCCGCTGGCCGAGAAGATCGCCGAACTCGCCAAGGCACAGGTCGTCGGTGATCCGATGCATCAGGGCACGACAATGGGGCCGCTCAACAACGCCGCCGTCGCCGCCAAGGTGGCCGAGCACGTGTCCGAAGCCATCGCCGACGGCGCCCGCGTGCTGGCGGGCGGCAGCGCCTTGCCCGATGCGGGCAGCGGCCTGTTCTACGCGCCGACCGTGCTGGACGGCGTGACGCCCGAGATGCGGATCGCCCGCGAGGAAACCTTCGGCCCCGTGGTTCCCGTGATCGCCCTTGGCGACGACGCGGAACTGATGCGGGTAGCGAAGGACACCGAGTACGGGCTGTCGATGTCGATCTTCTCGAAAGACCTCGAAACCGCGATGGCGATGTCCGGCGAACTCTCCGCCGGGATCGTGAACATCAACGAGGGCACGACCTACTGGGAAATCCACATGCCGTTCGGCGGCGGGTCCGGCACCAAGTCGGGCATCGGCCGGATCGGCGGCAAGCACACTCTTGAAGCGATGACCGAGATCCGCATGGTCTCGGTTCCCATACCCCATTTCGGTTAAGTCCCGGAAAAGGAAACGGAAGATGACACTACAGGACGCAAAGAAGGGCGCGTTGCTTGCCAAGCTGGCCCCGTCCGTCGCCGCCTTCGTCGACGAGCTTCTGCCGGGCGGCGACGGCTGGCCGTCGGGCGCTACGATCGGCGTGCAGTTCCCGCTGGTGGAACGCCTGATCGAGCAGAACGGCGAGCAGGCGCTGATGGCGCTGGCCGAGACGCTGGACCGGATCGGCGCGCCGTTCGACGGCATGGACCCGGACGCGCGGGTCGCGGCGGTGAAGTCGATGGAAGCGAACGAACCGGCCCGCTTCGGCTGGCTGCGCGACGCGGCATTTCAGGCCTACTATGAAAGCCCGATCGTCGTGACGCTGATCGACGCCGCGGGCACCCCCTACAAGATCCTGCCGCACGTATCGGGCTATGACCTGCCCAGGTTCGACCGGGCCACCCAGACCCCGCGCCACAACCGGGGCCGCTACATCCCGACCGATCAGGTCGCTCCGGTCGACACGTCCGGCCTGAACCTCGACACCGTGAAAACCGACAAATGGGGGCTTCAGCGATGACCGCCGAAAAAGAACGCGACGTCCTCGTCATCGGCTCGGGCGCGACCGGCGCCCTGTCGACCATGGTGCTGGCGCAGGCCGGGCTGGACGTGCTGTGCCTTGAACAGGGCGGCTGGGTCGAGAAGAACGAGTTCGCCCACACCCACACCAACTGGGCGTGGCAGCGCGCGACGAACTGGAACCCGGACATCACCCGGCGCGACCATCCCGACGACTACATGATGGGCACCGACAGCAGCCAGCCGCTGATGTGGAACGCGGTGGGCGGATCGACCAACGCCTATGGCGCGATCTGGCCGCGCTATCGTCCGTCGGATTTCCGCAAGGGCGACGAGCACGGGATGCAGCCGAACTGGCCCATCGCCTATGAAGACGTCGCGCCGTTCTACGAGCGGGTCGACGCCATCCTCGGCACCTCGGGCCTGACCGGCGACCCGGCGATGCCGCCGCGCCCCGAATGCCCGACCGGCCCGCTTCCGTTCACCAAGGCGGCGAAGAAGCTGTCGGAAGGCTTCGACAAGCTGGGCTGGCACTGGTGGCCCGCCGAGGCCGGCGTGATCTCGGAAGACTATGACGGCCGCCCGGCCTGCAACAACTGCGGCCTGTGCAACGGCTGCCCGCGCGGATCGATGTCGATCTACTCGCAGTCGGTCTGGCCCAAGGCGCTGGAAGCGGGCGCCGAGCTTCAGACCCACGCCCGCGTGCTGAAGATCCTGACCGGCCCGGACGGCCGCGCCACCGGCGCGCGCTGGAAGAACCGCGTCACCGGCGAGATCGTCGAGACGAAGGCCAAGATCGTCATCGTCGCCGCCAACGGCGTCGGCACCCCGCGCCTGCTGCTGGCGTCGGGCATCGGCAACTCGTCCGACATGGTGGGCCGCAACCTGCTGCACCACACCCTTGTCTCGGCGCAGATCTGGGTGGACGAGCAGGTCGATGGCCAGATGGGCTATGTCGCCTCGGTCCTGGGCCGCGAGTTCGCCGAGACCGACACCTCGCGCGGGTTCGTCAACGGGTTCAACTTCAACTGCACCACCTCGGCCCCTTCGGCGGGCGAGATGGCGACCGGCTGGATGAGCGGCACCAAGGCGCCATGGGGCAAGGACCACCACAAGTGGATGGAGAAGCGGTTCGGCCACTCGATTGGCCTGTTCGCCATCGGCGACGACCTTCCCAACCCGGAAAACCGGGTGTATCTCGATCCCACCGAGACCGACGAGGACGGCATCCCCGTGGTCAAGATGCACTATGAACCCGGCGAGAACGACAAGCGCATGATGAACTACATGCTGGATCGTCTTCAGGACCTCGGAGAAGCCTGCGGCGCCTTCGACATCCAGTTGAACGACTACCGCGACGCGGACGGGGTCTATCGCACCCCGGCGTGGCACATGATCGGCACCTGCCGCATGGGCGACGACCCCGCGACCTCGGTCGTCAACGGCTGGCACCAGTCCTGGGACGTGCCGAACATGTTCATCGTGGACGGCTCGGTGCTGGCGACCGGCGGCGTGGTGAACCCGACGCCGACGATCTCGGCGCTGGCGCTGCGGGCCGCGGAGTACATCCGCGATAACTTCGCCGATCTCACCACAACCGAGCGGACGCTGGCCGCCTGAAAGACGGAAAGACCATGACAGCAGACCGCTCTGTCGCGGTGATCGGTGCGGGGTTCGTCGGAACCTCCTGCGCCCTGCACCTCGCCCGCAAAGGCTGGGACGTGACGCTGATCGACAAGGGAGGCCCCGCCAACGGGGCCTCTTTCGGTCCCGCCGGCATCATCCAGCGCGAGGCGGTGGCGCCCTACGCCTTCCCCCGCTCGGTGTCGAAGATCCTGTCGGTGCTGATGCGCCGGGGCATCGACATCCGCTATCACGCCACCGCCCTGCCCGGCGTCGCGCGCGGACTTGCCGGCTACTGGTGGAACTCGTCGCCCAAACGCCACGCCAGGGCGACACGGGCCTATGCCACCCTGATCGAGCATTCGCTGACCGAGCACGGGCAGCAAATCGACTGGGCCGGACCGGTGGCCGACGACCTGATCCGCCGTGATGGCTGGTACGACCTGTACCGCACCCCCGCCGGGCTGGCCGGGGGCCTTGCGCATGCAAAAGAGAACCACGACGGGTTCGGCGTTCCGTACGAGGAACTTTCGGGCGACGACGTGGCCACGCTTGAGCCGCACCTGCAGGAACGCTTCTCCGGCGCGATCCACTGGCCCGACACGTGGTCGGTGCGCGATCCCGGCGAGCTGGTCGCGGCCTACGCGGGCGCCTTTGTCGAGGCCGGCGGCACACTCGTCACCGGCGACGTCACCGACATCGCGAAGACCGGCGACCGCTGGGTGCTGTCCTCGAACGGGACCGAGATCGCCGCCACGGACAAGGTCGTCGTCGCCACCGGCGCATGGACCGACAAGGTCGCCGCGAAACTGGGATGGAAACCGCCGCTGTTCGTGAAACGCGGCTATCACCGTCACTTCAAGGGCGAGGGCAACCGCCCCCTGAACAACTGGATCGCCGACCTTGAGACGGGCTTCCTCATCGCCCCGATGAAACGCGGCATCCGCCTGACCACCGGCGCGGAACTCGGCAAGCTGGACACCCCCCAGACCCCGATCCAGATCACCGAAGCCGAGAAAATCGCCCGCCGCATGTTCCCCATCGGCGAAGCCGCCGACGCCGCGCCATGGATGGGCGGCCGCCCCTGCACGCCCGACATGCTGCCGGTGATCGGCCCCTCGCCGGACAAGGACGGCATCTGGTACGCCTTCGGCCACGGCCACCAGGGCCTGACAATGGGCCCCGCGACGGGCCGCCTGATCGCCGAGATGATGGGCGGCGAAACGCCCTTCGTCGATCCCGCGCCGTTCAGACCGTCCCGGTTTCACTGACCGGGCGGCGCGCCAGCATCGGAAGGATAAGCCCCCACTGCGTCTCGCGCGGCGGTCCCGAAGGGATGAAGCCCGCCTTGCGATAGACGGCAATCGCCCGCGCATTGTCGGGGTGCGGGTCTATGCAGATGACCGGCGCGCCCGCATCGAACAGGTCCCGCATCCGCAACCCGATGAAGGCCGTCCCGTGCCCGATGCCGACCATTTCCGGTTCGCCGATGTACTGGTCGATCCCACGCGCGCCCTTGGGCAGATACGCGAAAGGATGATCGTCCCAGCCATGGACGGTGTAATCCTGAATGTAGGCAAAGGGCCGCCCCGCGTAAGACACGATCATGCGGACGACGCGCGGGTCTTCCAGATGCGCGGCGTCGTAGGGCTCGTCGTCCTCCCACCACGCGCGCACATGCGGGTTCGCCTGCCACGCGCGCAGCAGGGGCAAATCGTCCAGCGTCGCCGCCCGGAAGTCATAGTCGGATGCGGTCATGCCCCAGCAGTAGCGGATCGCGGGGCGGCTGTCCCGCAGCGCGCGGCTCAGGCCGTCGCTTGTGCCTCGTCGGCCCACGGCATCCGCTCGAACTCTTCCCGGAAGGCGAAGCGCACGAGGTGGCTGTCGATCACGCCCTTTGCGCGCTCCAGCCCTTCCGCGTCCGGGGCCGTGACCTCGATGGTCAGCGCCTCGGCATCCGCGGTCATGACCGATGGCCCCATCGGCAGCGCCGCGCGTCCCTCGGTCGGGCCATAGTCGACCTCGACCTTGTGCGCGAAATGTTTGCACAGCTGTTGCAGGTATTTCGAGGCGTTCGCGGTTTCCCAGCGGGCTTGCGTTGTCAGCATGGCAGGTATCCTATTCTTTCTGTCAGATTAGTGACTGGACGCCGCCGCAACAATACCCTAGCAAAAATATCGGAAACCGCCCGAATTTGCGGGCCGAGACAAGGGAGTCCCCGATGTTCCGCACCTTCTCCGCCACCGTTGCCGCGGCGGCCCTGCTGGCGCTGCCGGCGATGGCCGACCCCGTCACCATCGAAACCGCGACCGGCCCCGCAGAAATCGAGACCACGCCCGAGACCGTCGCGGTCTTTGACATGGCCGCGCTCGACACGCTTGACGCGCTTGGCGTCCCGGTCACCGCTTCGATCAGCAACATCATGGTGGACTACCTCAAGCAGTACGAGGGCGACATCGGCACCCTGTTCGAGCCGGACTTCGAGGCGCTCTACGCCCTTGGCCCGGACCTCGTCATCGCCGGCGGCCGGTCCGCCGCGCAGGTCACCGAGCTTCAGAAATACGCCACCACCATCGACATGACCACGATGGGCGGCGACCAGTACGCGACCACGCTCGCCCGGCTCGACGCCTACGGCAAGCTGTTCGGCATGGAAGACAAGGCCGCCGAACTGGCCGACGCGCTGAACGCCCAACTGGAAGCGACCAAGGCCGCCGCCGAAGGCGCGGGCAACGCGCTTCTGGTGCTGACCAACGGCCCGAAAATCTCGGCCTACGGCGCCGGTTCGCGCTTTGGCTGGGTTCACGGTGCGCTGGACCTGCCCGAGACCGTCGAAGGGCTGGAAGTCGCCACCCACGGCGAGGCGATCTCGTTCGAGTTCATCGCCGAAGCGAACCCCGACTGGCTGCTGGTGATCGACCGCGTCGCCGCCATCGGCGCCGAGGGCGACAGCGCCGAGGCCACGCTGGACAACGCGCTGGTCGCCGAAACGAACGCGTGGAAAGACGGCCATGTCGTCTATCTCAACGCGTCCGACATCTACGTCGCCGGCGGTGGCTACACCTCGACGATGAACACCCTGAAACTTCTGGAACAGGCCTTCGGCGGCGCCGACTCTTGACCGCCACGCGGCTGACCGTCTTCGCGGGCCTCTTGGCCCTGGCCCTCGTGAGCGTGCTCACGGGGGTCGCTTCTTTGGGCGGGGACCCTTGGCTTGTTCTGGTCAGCCGCCTGCCCCGCACCGCCGCCGCGATGCTTGCGGGGGCGGGACTCGCGGTGTCGGGCGTCATCATGCAGATGCTCGTCCGCAACCGCTTCGTCGAGCCGTCGACCGCCGGCACCGGCCAGTCCGCGGGCTTCGGCCTTGTCGCCGTCACGCTTCTGTACCCCGCCGCCGGGATCTGGCTGAAGATGCTGGCCGCCATCGCCACCGCGCTGATCGGCACCGCTGGCTTTCTTGCGCTGGTGCGCCGCCTGCCCGCCCGTGACCCGCTGCTGGTGCCGCTGACCGGCATCGTCTACGGCGGCATCATCGGCGCGGCGACCACCTTCCAAGCCTTCGAGCGCGACCTGATCCAGTATATCGACATCTGGATGAACGGCGAGTTTTCGGGCGTCATGCTGGGCCGTTACGAGTATCTCTGGATCGCC
Organism: Psychromarinibacter sp. S121; assembly: GCF_049801035.1. Taxonomy (NCBI): domain Bacteria; kingdom Pseudomonadati; phylum Pseudomonadota; class Alphaproteobacteria; order Rhodobacterales; family Paracoccaceae; genus Psychromarinibacter; species Psychromarinibacter sp. S121. The sequence continues at coordinate 530,230 of NZ_JBNAGE010000001.1, read as the reverse complement.
GGGGCCCTTGCCGTGCTGGCCTATCTCTATGCCGACCGCTTCACCATCGCGGGCATCGGCGAGGACGCAAGCCGCAATCTCGGCCTGAATTACCGGCAGGTCATGGCGATCGGTCTGGCCATCGTCTCGGTCATCACCGCCGTCACCGTGGTGACCGTCGGCATGATCCCCTTCGTCGGCCTCGTGGTGCCCAACATTGTCTCGCGGCTGCTGGGCGAGAACTTGCGCCGCACCCTGCCCGTCGTCGCCGCGTCTGGCGCGGGGCTGGTGCTGGCCTGCGACATCCTCGGCCGCCTCATCCGTTTTCCGTTCGAGATCCCCGTCGGCACCGTTCTCGGTGTCGTCGGCGCGGTCGTCTTCCTCTGGCTTCTCCATGTTCGCCCGCGCTCTGCCCGATAGATCCGTCCTTCTCGCCCTTGGCGCCCTCGCCGCCGCCGCCGTGCTGTACCTTGGCATCGGCGCGCGCGGCGACTTGGGCTTTATCCTGATGTTCCGGGGCAGCAAGCTTCTGGCGCTGATCACGGTGGCCGTCGCGGTCGCGGTGTCGACCGTGGTGTTTCAGACAATCAGCAACAACCGCATCCTGACGCCCTCGATCATGGGGTTCGACGCGCTGTACCTGCTGATCCAGACGGTGCTTGTCTTCACCCTGACGGGCGTCGGCTTCGCCTATCTCGACCCCTATTCGAAATTCGCGCTGGAAACCGGGCTGATGCTGGCGGCATCGCTTCTGCTGTTCGGCACGCTGCTGCGCAATTCCCGCGATCTCAGCCGGATGATCCTGACCGGCATCATCTTCGGCACCCTGTTCCGCAGCATGACCAGCCTGCTGAACCGGATGATCGACCCGTCCGAATTCTCGGTGATCCAGTCCGCCAGCTTCGCCCGGTTCAACAGCGTGAACGCCGACCTGACATGGCTGGCGGCGGGGATCACGCTTTTGGTCTCGGGCTGGCTGATCCGGCGCCACCGGACGCTGGACGTGATCGCGCTGGGACGCGAGACGGCGATCAACCTCGGCGTCAATCACGACCGCGAGGCCCGCCACCTGCTGACCCTAGTGGCGCTGCTGGTCTCGGTCTCGACCGCGCTGGTCGGCCCGGTCGTGTTCTTCGGCCTCCTCGCCGCGGCGCTGACCTATCAGGTCGCAGGCACATGGCGGCACGTGGTGCTGCTGCCGCTGTCGGGTCTGATCGCCGCAACGATCCTCGTCGGGGCGCAGACCCTGTTCGAACGCGTGCTCGGCTTTCAGGCCTCGGTCTCGGTCGTGATCGAGGCGCTCGGCGGCCTCGCCTTCCTTTACCTCATCCTCCGAAAGGCAAGCAGATGATCGGCATTCGCGATCTCGACGTCAGCCTGACCGGCAGCCCCGTGCTGCACGACATCACCACCACCCTGCCCGCCGGTCGCCTGACCGCGCTTGTGGGGCCCAACGGCGCCGGCAAGTCGACGCTTCTTGCGACGCTGGGACGCCTCGTCGCGCCGACCCGTGGCGAGGTCGAACTCGACGGCCGCCCGCTTCTTGACTACCCCGACCGCGAGCTTGCCCAGCGCCTGTCAGTCCTGCGGCAGGACGCGCCCATCGGGCCGCGCCTGACGGTCGAGGATCTCGTCTCTTTCGGGCGCTACCCACATTCCCGCGGCCGCCTTACCGATCTTGACCACGCCCGTGTCCGCCACGCCATCGACCGTCTCGACCTGCGCGCCTTCGCCGGGCGCTACCTCGACTCGCTGTCCGGCGGTCAAAGGCAGCGCGCGCTGATCGCCATGGTGCTGGCGCAGGACACCGACGTCATCCTGCTGGACGAACCGCTCAACAACCTCGACCTCGCCCACGCCCGCCGCGTGATGCAGATCGCCCGCGAAGAAGCCGACGCCGGGCGCACCGTGGTCGTCGTCCTGCACGACCTCACCGTCGCCGCCGCCTATGCCGATCACGTGGTCGCCCTGAAGGAAGGCCGCCTCTATGCCGAGGGCCCGTCGGACGAGATCATGACCCCCGCCGTCCTCTCTACGCTTTATGACACGCCGGTCTCGGTCGCCACGGTCGAGAACCGCCGCGTCGTCCTGACTGTCTGACGGGCGTCCACCTTCTTCTCTTCCGAAATACCTCGGGGGAGTCGCGGAACGCGACAGGGGCAGAGCCCCCTAGATCCCCGCCGCCTGCGGCAGCACGAACGGCACCGGTCCGTCCGGCACCGCGTTCACCCGGACCCGGCAGCCGTAGACCCGCGACAGCATCTCGTCCGTCAGCACCTCGCGCGGGGCGCCCTGCATCGCCATCCGGCCACCGTGCAGCAGCGCCACGCGGTCGGCGTACATCGCGGTCAGGTTCAGTTCGTGCATCACCGCCACCACGCCGCCGCCGCGCCGGGCGTAGTCGCGGGCGATTTCCATCACCTCCAGCTGGTGGCCGATGTCCAGCGCCGAAACGGGTTCGTCCAGCAAAAGCCACGACGGCCGCCCGTCCGCCACCGGCTCCCAGACCTGCAGCAGCACACGGGCCAGTTGGACCCGCTGGCGCTCGCCGCCCGACAGGTCGTGATAGAACCGGCCCTCGAACCCGCTGAGCCCCACGCGCTCCAGCGCCGCCACAGGCATGTCTGCACGGCGCGCCATGCGGCCCGCCTGCAGGCCCAGCCGCAGGATCTCCAGCACCGTGAACGGGAACGAAAGCTGCGCCGCCTGTGGCAGCACGCCCCGCCGCATCGCAAGTTCCCAGCCTTTCATCGACGTCACGTCCGCGCCTTCCAGCGTGACAGAGCCGGCATACGCAACCTCGCCGGTCATCGCCTTCAGCAACGTCGTCTTGCCGGACCCGTTCGGCCCGGCGATCACCGTGACCTCGCCCGCCCGCGCCGCGAAGTCGACGCCCTTCAGCACCGGGGTTCCGGCCAGCGCGACCTCTATTCCGACAGCTTCCAGCATCAGCCCCCCAACGCCGCGCGGTTGCGCAGCAGGATCCACAGGAAGAACGGCCCGCCCAACACCGCCGTGACGATGCCGATGGGCAGTTCGGCGGGGGCGACCACGGTGCGCGCGATCATGTCCGCCGCGATCAGCAACGCGCCGCCCAGCAGCGCCGAGGCGGGCAGCAAGAAGCGGTGATCCGGCCCGATCGCAAGCCGCAGCAGATGCGGCACCACGATGCCGACAAAGCCGATGCCGCCCGAAACCGCCACCGCCGCCCCGGCCGCCGCCGCGACGCACAGGATCGAGATGTTCTTCATCCGCTGCACCGGGATTCCCATGTGGGACGCCGCCGCCTCGCCCAGCGCCAGTGCGTTCAGGGCGCGCGACAGGAACGGCACGACGCACAGCGCCAGCAGGATGATCGGCCCGGCGGCCAGCACCTTGCTCCAGGTCGCGCCGGCCAGCGAGCCGAGGTTCCAGAATGTCAGGTCGCGCAGTTGCGCGTCGTTCGCGAGGTAGACGAGGATGCCGGACAAGGCCCCTGCCAGCGCCTGCAGCGCGATGCCCGCCAGCAGCATCACCGCAACCGAGGTGCGCCCGTGGTGCGTTGACACCCGGTACAGCAGAAGCGTGGTTATCCACGCCCCCGCGAAAGCCGCGACCGGCACAAGGTAGCCCGCGAAGGGCGCCGCGATCCACGCCGGCAGCAGCCCGCCCAGCACGATGGTCCCCACCGCGCCAAGCCCCGCGCCCGCGCTGACGCCGACCAGCCCCGGATCGGCCAGCGGGTTGCGGAACAGCCCCTGCATCACCGCCCCCGCCACGGCAAGCGCGCCGCCGACCAGCAGGCCCATCACCATGCGCGGCAGCCGGATGTCCAAAAGCACGATGCGGTCGCGCGGGGCCAGCGCCTCGCCCGAGGCCAGCGTCTTCAGCACCGGCCACAGCGCGGTGCCGGTCGCGCCGACCGTCAGGCTGGCCACCGCCACCACGCACAGCAGAACCGCCAGACCGGCCAGCACCAGCCGCGCGCGGGCGCTGCGGTCACCGGCCAGACGCGCGCCGGGGGCAGAGCGCACCCGCCCCGCCCCCGGCGTCGGTCCCAGGTCCGTCGTCGCCATGGATCAGGCGCCGCCGTACAGCGCGCCATGCAGGGTCCGGACCGCTTCGGGGGTGCGCGGGCCGAAGCCCAGAAGCAGCAGCCCGTCGATCCGCACCACGCTGCGGGTCTCGCCCGCCGGGGTCGCCGCCACCGAGGGCAGCGCGAACAGGTCGTCGTCGGTCATCGCGTGATCGCCGCCCCGGTCCATCATCAGGATCACATCCGGCGCAGCGGCGATGATCGCCTCTTCGCTGACCGGCTTGTAGCCCTCGAACCCTTCGACCGCGTTGACGGCCCCGGCCAGCCGGATGATCCCGTCCGCCGTGGTGTTGGTCCCCGACGCCATGATCCGGCCGCCCTGCGCGGTCAACACGAACATCACCCGCTTCGGTGTGCCCGGCACCTCGGCCGACATCGCGTCGGCCAGCGCCGCGTCGACCTCGGCGGCCAGCGCCTCGCCCTTTTCGACCACGTCCAGCGCGGCGGCCACGGCCTCGATCTTCGCGCGCACGGTGTCCCGGTCGAACCCGTCGGGCACCGCGACAAAGTCGATCGCCGCCTCTTCCAGCACCTCGATCGTCTCGGGCGGGCCGCTGCCCGCCTCGGCGATCACAAGATCAGGGTTCACCGACAACACGCCCTCGGGCGACAGCGCCCGCATATAGCCCACGTCGGGCAGGTCCATCACTTCGGGCGGATAGCTCGAGGTCGTATCGCGCGCGACCAGCCGGTCCTCTTCGCCCAGCGCATAGATGATCTCGGTCACAGAGCCGCCGACCGACAGCACCCTTTCGCCCGGCGGCACGTCTTCGGCCACCGAGTAGGTCGAGGTGAAGGCCAGCACCGGAAGCATCAGGCAGGCGCCAAGGATCGCGGGGATCGAAAGTTCGGATTTCAGGAACGTCATGCCACCGGCTCCTTCTTCTGGTCGGCGTCTTCGGCGCTGTTCAGCCCGGCGACGACCTCGGCGAAGGCCGGGCGGTGATCGGCCTCGTCGGTTCGCTTGCCGAAGACCTGCAGGATCAGCGCGCCGTCCTTGTCGAAGCCTTCCAGCGACAGCGCCGGGCCGCGGCGCGTCGGCTTCTCGACGGCCCAGAGTTCCGCCACGTGATCGGACCGCAGGTGCAGGTTGAAGTCGGGGTCCAGCACGTTCTGCCACGGACCCATCTTCTTCATCGTGTGCATCGGGCCGGAGTGGATCTGGATGCAGCCTCGGTTGCCGACGAAGATCATCACCTCGACGCCCTGCGCCGACAGCGTTTCAAGCGCGGTGTCCAGCGCCGAGGGCGCCAGGGCGCGGACCCACGGGGCGCCCGCGATGCGGTAGGCGCCCAGCCGGTTCATCCGCAGCTTCGCCGTCAGCCGCAGGAACTGGTGCGTGTCGGTCAGCCGCTCCCATTCCTTCAGCAGGATGTCGCGCTTGGCGGGCTCGGACTTCGGCCCCTCGACCGGGGCGCGCGGTTCCAGCGACAGCGCCTGCGACGCATCCCCCGTCGCAAGCGCCGTGCGGATCGACTGCCAGCCGGACGGATCGGCGTCGAGCGGCAGGATCACCTTGTGCACCGCGTCGCCTGCGGCATCGAACACCTGCAGGCTGCGACGCACGCCGTTATCGGTCTCGACCTCGACCGCGAAGCCGTGAACCCAGTATTTCGGGAAGATCCGCAGGTCGATCGCGCCGTTCAGCACCATCGCGGCGTGGTCGCCCGAGTGGTAGTTGTCGTAAACGCCCGTCTTCTCGCTGACCGCGCTTTCGTTGCGGGTCAGCGCCATGACCGGCCCCAGCCCACCCAGAAGCGGCATCAGCGCGTCCGGCGAGGCATCGATTCGCGTGACGCCCAGCCCGATCCGCGCGGCAACGAGATCGGCTTCGGTCACGCCCAGCTGGGCGGCAAGGTCGCGCGGGCGCGCCTTCGGGTTCTCTTCCAGTGCGCGCAGCAGGTCCTGCGGCTCTTTGGCAGCCGTGGCTTCCATCAGTGGGAATCCTTGTCGTGAGTGGGTCCGGATGCCTGGCTGGCCGCCCGCGTCAGGCGGCACCGCTGGGATAGCCGCACAGCGATGCTGCCACGCGGCGGATATACTTGACGAGTTTAGTCAGCTATTTTAACCAGTGCAACAAGCGATCGGCGGCCCACTTCCGCACATCGCCGTCAGCCAGCCTCGCGCCAGCCCCATCAAGATACCATCATCCGCAATTGGGGAAGTCATGCGCGTGGTTCACTCGAAAAAGTTACTGTTGTGTTCGACCGCGCTGACCGCGTTGCTCGCCGCACCCGTTGCCGCTCAGGAGACGGTCGACGAGACCGCCGACGGAGGTTTCTTCACCCGTCTGGGCCGCATTGTACTGGGGTTCGGCGGCACCGAGACCGTCGCCATCGACACGCCGCAGGCGGTCACCGTCCTGAATCAGGACGACATCGACCAAGAGCAGGCGACCACCGTGGCCGACCTGTTCGACATGGTGCCCGGCGTTCAGGGCATCGGCACCGGCCGCGTCGGCGGCGTGTCGTTCAACATCCGTGGCGTGGGCGAGCTTGCCTCGTCGGACGAATCGAAAATCATCGTCACCGTGGATGGCGCCACAAAGTTCTACGAGCAGTACCGCATGGGGTCCTTCTTCTCGGACCCCGAGCTTTACAAGCAGGTCGAAGTGCTGCGCGGCCCGGCGTCCTCGACCCTGTACGGGTCGGGCGCCATCGGCGGTGTGATCAACTTCGAGACCAAGGACGCGGGCGATTTCCTGACCACCGGCAACCACGCGCTGCGCTTCCGCGTAGGCTACAGCACCAACGGCAACGAAAGCCTCGCCTCGGCGATCTACGCCACGCGGCCCGCCGAGAACTTCGAGACGCTGTTCGCCCTGAACTACCGCGTGGCGGACGACTATGAAAACGGCGACGGCGAAGCGATCGCGGGGTCCGCCTTCGATGCGCTGTCCGGCCTGATCAAGGCCAAGTACACTTTCGGCGACACGCTGTCTAAGTCGATCACCGCCTCGTATTCCGCGTGGAACAGCTCGCTGGACGACACCAGCTATGCGCAGACCGACAGCTTCGACTTCGGCACCATCGACCGGGACATTTTCGACCAGACTTTCGCCCTGCGCTACGAGGATTCCGCCCCCGGCAATCCGTGGCTCGATCTGGATGTGGTGCTGACCTACTCGGACACCGATGTCGAACAGAGCGACGCCTCGCTGCCGCCCTTCTCTCCGTTGTTCATGGACTCGCACTACGCCTACCGCACGCTTGGCCTGAAGGCCGAGAACACCTTTGAGCTGAGCTTCGGCAACTGGCAGAACTACGTCACCGCGGGTGTGCAGTTGTCCCAGCAAGAGCGGATCGCCGAAAGCACCAGCGGCGCGATCAATTTCCACCCCGAAGGCACGGACCAGAAGGTCGGCGCCTACATTCAGGGTGAATTCGTCTGGAATGACCGCCTGACGCTGGTGCCCGGCATCCGCGCCGACCTTGTCTGGCTGGACCCCGGCGACGGCGGTGACGCCTATGACACCTCGCTGGTCTCGCCCAAGATCGCGGCGCATTACAAGCTGACCGACGATCTCGCGATCTTCGGCTCGCTGGCACATACCGAACGCACCCCGACGCTGGACGAGATCTATTCCTACGACGTCGACGAACCGGCCAGCGGCGGGCTGAACCCGGAGTCGGCGGACAGCGCGGAACTGGGCCTCAGCTATTCCTACTATGGCCTGTTCTCGGGCAACGACGTGATCGAGATGAAAGCCACCGGCTTTTACTACGACATCACCGACATGATCGCCCGCGACACCACCGCCGGCACGCCCTATTACCGCAACATCGACCACGTGAAGCTGTGGGGCTTCGAGCTTGAGGGCGCCTACGAGGCCGAGTACGGCTTCGCCCGCGCGGCCTTCTCGGAAGTGCGCGGCGAGGATACCTCGACCGGGCTCACGCCCACTTCTGTCCCACAGCGCTCGCTGGTTCTGACCATCGGCGGACGGGTGCCCGACTATGGTCTGGAATTCGGCTGGCGCGGCCATTTCTATGGCGAGATCGACTATGGCGGCGGCGACACCTACGACGGCTACGACCTGCACGACCTGTTCGTGAACTGGTCCCCGCAGGACGGCCCGCTTGAAGGTCTGACCATCGGTCTGACCGCCGACAACATCTTCGACACCACGTACCAGAACAGCCTTGCGGGGGACGACGGCGCGGGCCGGTCCTATGGCATCGCCCTCACCCGGACCTTCGAATTCTGATGACAGGAGACATCATGCGCACTTCCCGACCCAGGACGCTTTGCCTTGCCGCGGCCTTTGCCGCGTCCGGCGCACTCGCCGTGCAGGCACAGGCCCAGGACGCGGAGCCAGAGACCGCCCCGGCCCTGAAAGTGGAACTGAACAGCGCCACGCCGCTGGAGGGCGCCTGCCGTCTGACCTTCATGGCGACCAACGGCCTGGGCGTCGACGTCGCCAAGCTGGTGCTGGAAACCGTGCTGCTGACCACCGACGGCGTCGTCGACCGGCTGACCCTGTTCGACCTGCAGACCCTGCCCGCCAACCGCCCCCGCGTACGCCAGTTCGACGTGGCCGGGCTGGACTGCGGCAAGCTGGGTCAGGTGCTGATCAACGGCGTGCAGGCCTGCGACGGCGAGGGCCTCGACCCGGCCACCTGCACCAATGAGCTCGATCTGTCGACGCGCGCCGACATCGAGGTGCTGGGGTGAACGTCATCGACCTTCTGCAGGATCGCTTGAATGCCATCGTCGACCTCGGCGGTCCGGTCGTTGCGATCCTGCTGTGCCTGTCCGTGCTGTCGCTGGCCGTGGTGCTGTACAAGCTCTGGCAATACGCCTCTGCCGGCGTCGGCCGCCACCGCAGTCTGAAACAGGCGATGGCGGAACTGGACGCAGGCCGCCCGGACGCGGCCGCAGGCTATCTCCGCAAAAGCCGCAACCACCTTGCCCCGGTCCTGCTGCGCGCCCTCGGCGCGGGCGGCGTCGCCGACAAGGCCCGCATCGAGGCCGAAGCCGCGCGCCGTCTCGACAAGCTGGAACGCTGCTTCCGCATCCTCGACAGCATCGCGCAGATCTCGCCCCTGCTGGGGCTGTTCGGCACCGTGCTGGGCATGATCGACGCCTTCCAGGCGCTGCAGGATGCGGGCTCGTCCGTCGACCCGTCGACGCTTGCGGGCGGCATCTGGGTCGCGCTTATGACCACCGCCGCGGGGCTGGCCGTGTCGATGCCCACCAGCCTGCTGCTGACCTTCCTGGAATCCCGCCTCGCCCGCGAACGGTCGGTGGCCGAGATCGCCATCGAAACGCTGTTCGCCCCCCTGCCCGAAGGCAAGGCGAAGGACGAGGTTCTGCGGCCCTTCCCGCAATCCAATGCCCGTTAGGTCGCCTGCCCGTCCGCGCCGCGCGGTTTCGGTGACGTCGCTGATCGACGTGATCTTCCTGCTGCTGCTGTTCTTCATGCTCAGCTCGACCTTCACGCGCTTCGCCGAGATCCGGCTGGACACCGGAACCGGCGGCCCCGCCGCCCCGGTGGCGGCGGCGACCCCGCCGCTGTTCCTACAACTGGGCGCGGACACGATCCGGCTGAACGCGCAGGAGGTGTCGCTGGACGACCTCCCCGACCGGCTGGCGGACGAGGCGCCGGACGACCCCGACAGCGAAAGCCGCACCCTGATCGTGTCGCCCACCGGCGACGACCTGACCTCGCAGCGGCTGATCGACCTTCTCGTCGTGCTCCGGCAGCAGCCGGGCTTCGACATCCGCGTTCTGGAGTAACCCATGGCCCTCCGCCGCCCCGCCGAGAAACGCAAGGGCGAGCCGACGATCGCCCTGATCAACATCGTCTTCCTGATGCTGATCTTCTTCATGATCGCCGGCGCCCTCGCGCCGCCGCTGGACGCCCGCGTCGAGCTGGTGGACACGGAAAACCTTGAAGGCCGCGCGCCGCCCGACGCGGCGGTGGTGCTGGCCGACGGCAGCCTGCTGTTCCGCGAGCAGCCGGTGGACGCGGCCGCCGTGGTCGCGAAAGCGCGCGAGACCGACCCCACCGCCGAAGCGCCCGCCGTGCGCCTTGTGCCCGACCGCAACCTGCCCGCCGCCGCGCTGCTGAACCTCGCCGCCGCGCTGCGCGACGCGGGCGCGGGCGATGTCTGGCTGGTCACCGAGAAGGGGCTGGAATGAAGCGCACCGTGACCATCGCCGCCGGCGCCGGGATCCTGTCGCTGATCGCCCACGGCACCGCCCTTGTCGCCTTTCAGGAGACGCCGGAGCCCTTCGCGCTGGAAAGCGCGCCGCCGGGAACCGCGCGTCTGGGCAACGCTTTCGCCGACATGGTGGCGGGCGCGCCCGCGGCGGTGGACGCCCCCGACGTGACCGACCCCACCGAGGCGGAAACCACCGAGCCCGCCGAACCCACAGAGCTGGCCGAGGCGACCGAGACCGTCGCCGCCGAGGAAACCAGCGCCGAGCGGATCGACGCCGCGCAGCCCGGCCAGACGGAAACCGCATCGCCCGATGCGACCGCTCCGGTGACGCCACCCGACGCAACCGAAACCGCCGAGCCGATCGAAGCCGCGGACCCCGACACTGCCCCGGCCGCAAGCCTGCCCGTCGAAATCGAGACGAGCACGGCAGAAAACGTCCTGCCGGTGCTGCCCGAGGGCGCCCTTGCCCCTGCGCCGACACCGGCTGCCCCCACCGAAACGGTGGAGGAAACCCCGCCCGAAACCACGCCTCCGGTCGCCACCGCGCCGGCAGAGCCTGTCGAGGCGACGCCGGTGAGCCCGGTTCCGGAAACCGTCGAGGCGCTGCCGCCCGACGGATCGGAGCTTGCCGTGCTCAGCGCCCCGCCGCCGCCGTCGCGGCCCGAAGACCTAGTGCCGGAGTCCGAGCGCACCCCGACGCCCCCGCCGCCGCAGCCGGCCCCGCCCCCGCGCACCGCCGGCAACGCCGCCGAAGACACCCGGCGCGGCACCGATACCGGCGCCGAAAGCGCCAATGACAACAGCCAGGGCAACGGCAACGCCGCCGCCGCGGCGGCCGCCGCGAACGCGCGCGCCGCGGCGCAATACGGCAACGCGGTGATGACCAAGATCGCCCGCACCCGGCGCGAGCGCACCCAGATCCGCGGCGTGGCGCTGGTGGCGTTCCAGATCGGATCGAACGGCGCGCTGGTCTCGGTCGGCATCGCCCGGTCCTCCGGCAACCCGCAGCTCGACCAGATCGCGATGAACCACATCCGCCGCGCCGGTCCCTTCCCGCCGCCGCCGCCTGGCGCGCGGACCAGCTTCTCGGTCGAATTCGCGGGCCGCTGACGCCGGAAGCGAGGGGCCGGCCCCTCGCGCTCCCCGAGGTATTTTCAAAGAGAAGAAGGCAAAAAGCCTCGCTTCTTCTCTTTCCAAGTACCTCGGGGGGAGCGCGCAAAGCGCGCGGGGGGCAGAGCCCCCTGCCGCCGCTCAGTCTTCGCCTAGATGGGTCTGGCGTACCGGGCCGCGGTATTTCACGGTCAGGTCCTCGGGAACCTCGCTGCCATCGACGAGGAACGGCAGGATGCCCTTCCGCGCCGAGCGGCCACGCATCGCGGCGATGTCGGCGTCAGAACGGGTGACCCGCTGCGACATGCGGCGGCCCCAGCGGGCGAGAGCGTCGTAGAGCCGCGCGATCTCGGCCTCGTGGCCGGGGGACCTGGCAAGGTCGCGGAACTCGTCGGGGTCGGTTTCGAGGTCGAACAGCATCGGGCGGAAGCCGCCTTCGAAGTGAATGAGCTTCCAGCGCCCGTCGAACACCATGAACATGCGGGCGTCTCGGCTTTCGAGGCCCAGCGCGGCGCACATCGGCGTGACGGAATAGTCGTATTCGCTGATCGCCACATCGCGCCAGTCGGGCGTTTCGCCGTTCAGCCATGGCAGCAGCGACCGGCCCTCGACGATGTGGGACGGAACCGCGCCGCCCGCCGTCTCGATGAAGGTGGCGGCGAGGTCGATGGCCTCGACCAGCGCGTCGCAGGTGGTGCCCCGCGTGGCGTCGGCCTGCGGGCGCGGGTCACGGATGATCAACGGGATCTTCACCGCCGGCTGGTGGAACATGTCCTTCTCGCCCAGCCAGTGATCGCCCAGATAGTCGCCGTGGTCCGAGGTCAGAACGATCATCGTGTCGTCGATCCGGCCGGTCTTTTCGAGGTAATCCAGCAGCCGCCCCAGTTGGTCGTCGCACTGTTTGATCAGCCCCATGTAGGCCGGGATCACCTTGTCGCGCACGTCATCGCGCTGGAAGGCCGAGGCGATGCGGTTCGACTGGTAGGCGGCCAGCACCGGGTGCGGGTCGTCGCGTTCCATCGCGTGCCGGGTGGCGGCGGGGACATGGTTGGGGCCGAACATCGCGTGGTAGGGCGCGGGCACGATATAGGGCCAGTGCGGCTTGATGTAGGAGACATGAGCGCACCATGGCCCCGTGGCCTGTTCGATGAAGCGGATCGTCTCGCCGGTGAGCCACGGCGTCTCGCTGTCTTCCTCGCGAATGTTGGCGGGCTTGTCGGCGTTGGCGAACATCCAGCCGCTGGCGATCTCGCCATCCGCGACCCCGGCGTTGGCGTAGTCGGCCCACGGGTTTTCACCGTCGTAGCCCTTCGCCTTCAGGTATTCGTTGTAAGGCGATCGTTTCGCATCATAAAATCCGTCCGGCCCCTGCCCCCACAACCCGTCATCGCGGATCCACGCGTCGAAACCGCATTCCGCCTGCCGCGCACCGATCACGCTGTCGGGGACAAGCCCCAGCCGCTCCATCCCCTCGGCGTCCGCCTTCATGTGGGTCTTGCCGATCAGCCAGCAGCCCATCCCCAGCTTGCGCAGGTGGTCGCCGATCGTCTGTTCGCCCACCCGCAGGGGAAACCCGTTCCACTGCGCCCCGTGCGAGGACGGGTAGCGCCCGGTGTAGAAGCTCATCCGCGACGAGCCGCAGACCGGCGACTGGACATAGGCGTTGGTGAACCGCACGCCCTGGGCCGCGACGCGGTCGAAATTCGGCGTGTGCAAGTGAGGGTGACCGGCGCAGGACAGGTAGTCGAACCGCAACTGGTCGTACATGATGAACAGGATGTTCACGGGTGCGCCTCCTCCAAGTCGTGCGGGCGCACGATAGGCGGGATGGCGGCCGGGGGAAAGCACCCCCGCCCCGTCAACGGCTTAGGCGGTCAGAAGGGTACGTCGTCGGCGCGGTCGGCGGCAACGACGAACTTCGCCACCACCTTCTTGGACCCGGCCTTCTCGAACTCGATGTCCAGCTTGTCGCCTTCGATCCCCATCACGTAGCCATAGCCGAACTTGGTGTGGAACACCCGGTCGCCCTGCGTGAAGGCCGAGACGGCGGTGGAATCGATCACCATGTTCCGGCTTTCCTGGGGCTGGCTCATGCCGCGTGTGGATTGCCGCGCCTGAAGCCGTTTCCAGCCGGGCGAGTTGTAGACATTCGCCTCGGCCGCGCGGTCCATGATGTTGGAGCCGCCCGCCATGCCCGCCGCGCCATAGCCGCCGCCGTAAAGGCCCGGCGGGGTCAGCACCTCGACGTGATCCTCGGGCAGTTCGTCGATGAAGCGCGAAGGAAGCGCCGACTGCCACTGGCCATAGACCCGCCGGTTGGCGGCGAAGGAGATCGTGCACAGTTCCTCGGCCCGCGTGATCCCGACATAGGCAAGGCGCCGTTCCTCTTCGAGCCCCTTCACGCCGCTTTCGTCCATCGAACGCTGCGAGGGGAACAGACCGTCCTCCCACCCCGGCAGGAACACGGCGGGGAATTCCAGCCCCTTGGCCCCGTGCAGCGTCATGATCGACACCTTGGCGCCGCCGTCGTCGGTTTCGTTGTCCATGATCAGCGCGACGTGTTCGAGGAAACCCTGCAGGTTCTCGAAATTCTCCAGCGCCTTCACGAGTTCCTTGAGGTTCTCCAGCCGGCCCGGCGCCTCGGGCGTCTTGTCGTTCTGCCACATCGCGGTGTAGCCGGAATCGTCAAGGATCTGTTCGGCCAGTTCGATGTGGTTCTGTTTCGGGTCCAGCGCCTTGGCGTGCCAGCGGTCGAACTGTTCGACCAAAGCGCCGATCTGGCCCTTCGCCTTGCCGGTCAGGTCGCCCGCCGAGACGCACAGCCGCGCGCCTTCCAGCAGCGACACGCCATTGGCCCGCGCGGCGCGCTGCATGGTCTGCTGCGCCTTGTCGCCCGCCCCGCGCTTGGGCGTGTTCACGATCCGCTCGAACGCCAGATCGTCGTCCGGCGAGCAGGCGACACGGAAATAGGCCATGGCATCGCGGATCTCCATCCGCTCGTAAAAGCGGGGGCCGCCGATGACACGGTAGGGAAGGCCGATTGTCAGAAATCTGTCCTCGAACGCCCGCATCTGGTGCGAAGCACGCACCAGAATGGCGCATTCGTCCAAGTCCATCGGACGCAGGCCACGGGTCCCGCCCTGCATCGCCTCCAGTTCCTCGCCGATCCAGCGGGCTTCTTCCTCGCCGTCCCAGTGGCCGATCAGGCGGACTTTCTCGCCGTCGTTCTTGTCGGTCCACAGCGTCTTGCCCAGCCGCCCCTCGTTCGTGTCGATCACGCGCGAGGCGGCGGCGAGAATGTGCGGTGTCGAGCGGTAGTTTTGTTCAAGCCGGATCACCTTGGCGCCCGGAAAGTCCTTTTCGAACCGCAGGATGTTGCCGACCTCGGCGCCGCGCCAGCCGTAGATCGACTGGTCGTCGTCGCCGACGCAGCAGATGTTCTTGTGCCCCTGCGCCAGCAGCCTCAGCCACATGTACTGGGCGACGTTGGTGTCCTGATATTCGTCGACCAGCACATAGCGGAACCAGCGCTGGTATTGCGCAAGAACGTCGGCATGGGTCTGGAAGATCGTCAGGATGTGCAGCAGCAGGTCGCCGAAATCGACCGCGTTCAGCTCCTTCAGGCGGGCCTGGTACTGGGCGTAAAGCTCGGTGCCGCGCTGGTTGAAGGCGCTGGCCTCGGCGGCGGGCACCTTGTCGGGCGTCCACGCACGGTTCTTCCAGTTGTCGATGATGCCGGACAGCATCCGGGGCGGCCAGCGTTTCTCGTCGATATTGGCGGCGACGATCAGCTGTTTCAGCAGGCGGATCTGGTCGTCGGTATCGAGGATGGTGAAGTTCGACTTCAGCCCAACCAGTTCCGCGTGCCGCCGCAGAAGCTTGACGCAGATGGCGTGGAAGGTGCCCAGCCACGGCATACCCTCGACCGTCTGGCCCAAAAGCTTCGCAACCCGCTCTTTCATCTCGCGCGCGGCCTTGTTGGTGAAGGTCACCGCAAGAATCTCGTTCGGGCGCGCCTTGCCCGAGTTCAGCAGGTGCGCGATGCGGGTGGTCAGCGCCTTGGTCTTGCCGGTGCCCGCCCCCGCGAGCATCAGGACAGGACCGTCCAGCGCCTCTACCGCTTCGCGCTGCGCGGGGTTGAGGTCGTCAAGGTACGGGGCGGGCCGCGCTGCCATCGCGCGGGCCGACAGGGACCCGGAAGCGGCGGCCTCGAAAGCGTCGTCTTCGGCGAAATTGCTCATGCGGGCAATCTAGCCCCTCCGGCGGTCGAGGAAAAGCCTTGTTCTCTTAATGTTCTCTACACTCGACCGCGATGGGTGGAAGTCGCCAATTACTTGTCCGGTGTTTCCGGCGATACTGAGATTTGTTCCAAAGAGGGAACCTCGAAGGCGCTTCCAAGATTGCAATGCTGCTTTGCCGTAGCGTCTTCAGGTAGGTCGTAGAGAAATTTGTCGTTGCCTAGGTCGCGATAGGGAGACGTCGCCACCCACCGGCGAACAAAGTCCCGAGAGCAGACTGCGTAGGCGACACCAGCCCGCTCTGTGACCTTCCTCAGTTCATATTGATACCGATCTTCGACACCGTCCGTATCTATGACGATTACCATCGGAGCCTTATCCGTCAGTATCGCGGCAAAAAGCGCCTGATGGACACTGTCTCGATTGGATGACGTGTTGTCCAAGCCGACTTCGATAACATGGGTTGGCGTTTCACAATCGATACGCACATACCGTTCCTCGCCGATATTCGGGAAATAATGGCGGGTTTCTGTCTCCCCACCCGAGAGCAGCGTACAAAGTAAGAAAGTACTTGCGAGTTCATTCATATCGGGGCTCCTCCAGACCAATACCTTAACGAAAAGTTAATCCCCGATACCACACGTTAAGGCTTACTGATATCCCCGCCACGCGCCCATCTTCCCCACTCCGATCCGCCGCGCTAAGCAGTCTGCATGATCGAAGCGGTCCTTTATTCCCTGCTGGCGGGCGCGATGATGCCTTTGGGCGGCGTGCTGGCGCGGGCAGAGCATGTCCGGCCCTTCACCGTCGAGCAGGCTCTGGTCCATTTCGTCATCGCCTTCGGCGGCGGCGCGCTGATGGCGGCGGTGGCGCTGGTGCTGGTGCCGCAGGGGGCCGAGGCGTTGTCGCCCTTCTGGGCCGTGGCCTGCCTGCTGGGCGGCGGTTGCCTGTTCATGCTGATCGACCGGACGCTGGCGAAGGCCGCCGGACACAGGGGCCAGTTGCTGGCGATGCTTGCGGATTTCGTGCCGGAAGCGGTGGCGCTTGGCGCGCTGTTCGCCTCCGGCAGCGATGCGGCGCCGCTGCTGGCCCTGCTGATCGCGCTGCAGAACCTGCCCGAGGGCTTCAACGCCTACCGCGAGTCCGCGTCGCAGGGGCATCCGGGCGGCAAGACATTGAGAACCTTCTGCCTTCTGGCGCTTGTCGGCCCCGCCGCCGCGCTGCTGGGCCATCTTGTCATGGCGGACACGCCGACGCTGCTGGGGGCGCTGATGATGACGGCCTCGGGCGGCATCCTTTACCTTATCTTCCAGGACGTTGCGCCGCAGGCGCCGCTGGCAAACCGCTGGGGGCCTCCCTTCGGCGCGGTGCTGGGCTTCGGACTGGGCCTTTTCGGACATCTGGTGACACATTGAGCGATCTCGACCAAACCCACCCCGCCATCTCGGACCTGCGCGACCGCGCCCGGCGCCGCCTGCCCCGCTTCGTGTGGGACTTCATGGACAGCGCGACCGGCACCGAAAGCACCGAGAAGCGCAACCGCGACAAGCTGGACGAGATCCGCTTTCGCCCTGACGTGCTGTTCGGCGAGCCCGAGTTCCGGCTGGAAAAGTCGCTGCTGGGCCGAGACTATGCCCTGCCGTTCGGGATCTCTCCGGTCGGCATGTCCGGCCTGGTCTGGCCCGGCGCCGAGGTGGCGCTGGCGAAGCTGGGGGCGGAACGGAACATCCCCTATGGCCTGTCCTGCGTGGCGACACAGCTGCCCGAGAATGTCGGTCCGCACACCAAGGGCGACGGCTGGTTCCAACTGTACCCGCCGCGCGACCCGAAGATCCGGACCGACATGCTGAAGCGTGCGAAGGACAGCGGGTTCCGCACCCTCGTTCTGACCGCCGACGTGCCCTATGCCAGCCGCCGCGAACGCCAGCGCCGGGGCGGCATGACCAGCCCGCCGCGCATCACCCCGCGCATCGCGTGGCAGTGCGCCACCAGGCCCGCATGGTCGCTGGCCACCGCCCGCGTCGGCATGCCCCGCCTCGCCTTCATCGAAAGCTACACCGGGCGCTCCGGCGCGCTGTCGTCGACCGCGCACGTAGGCTATCTGATCCGCACCTCGCCCGACTGGGACTACCTGCAAGCGCTGCGCGAGGAATGGGACGGGCCGCTGGTGGTGAAAGGCATCCTTGAACCCGGCGACGCGGTGAAACTGAAGCAGGCGGGCGCCGATGCCGTCTGGGTGTCGAACCATGCCGGTCGCCAGTTCGACGGCGCGCCGTCCTCCATCGAGGTGCTGCCCGCGATCCGCGAGGCGGTCGGGCCGGACTATCCGCTGATTTTCGACAGCGGCGTCCGCAGCGGCCTCGACATCCTGCGGGCGCTGGCTTCGGGGGCGGATTTCGTCTTCCTCGGCCGCGCCTTCCACTATGGGCTCGCGTCTTTCGGGCCGCGCGGCGCGGCGCATGTGGTCGACCTTCTGGCCGAGGATATCAAGGCGAACCTCGGACAGCTTGGCCTGCCAAGCTACGAGGGGCTGGCCGACCGGCGGTTGAAGTAACCCGCGGCAGGCTTAGGTAATCCCCGCTTGCAACAGGGCGGGGCATCGGCCAGTTTTCCCGCGCGTATTACCGAACGGATTTCAATATGGCGCTCCCCGCGAACCAGCAGCTTAGAATCTGGGGCATCGCCATCGCGGTGTTCCTTGTCGTCATGTGGCTGCTGGGCGACGTGATCCTGCCCTTCGTACTGGGCGGCGCGGTGGCCTACCTGCTGGACCCGATTGCCGACTGGCTGGAACGGCGCGGGTTCAGCCGCATCGCCGCGACGATCCTGATTTCCGTCTGCGCGGTTCTCGTCTTCGCCATCGTGAACCTTGCCGTCCTTCCGACCCTCGTGCGGCAGGCGAACTCGCTGATCGACACCTTTCCCCGCCTGTCCGAGAACCTTCAATCCTGGCTGGCGGTGCACGTGCCGTCGCTGATGGACCAGGATTCGACGATCCGCCAGTCGCTGCAATCGCTGGGCGAGATGCTGAAAGAACGCGGCGCAGCGCTGGTCGAGACGGTGCTGAGTTCGGCGCTGAGCGTCCTGAACATCCTGCTTCTGGTGGTCATCGTGCCGGTGGTGGCCTTCTACCTGCTGCTGGACTGGGACCGGATGGTCGCCCGCATCGACGACCTGCTGCCGCGCGACCACGCGCCGACGATCCGCAAGCTGGCGCACGACATCGACAAGACGCTGGCCTCGTTCATCCGGGGTCAGGGCGTGGTGATGCTGATCCTCGGCACGTACTACGCCATCGCGCTGATGCTGGCGCAGTTGCAGTTCGGCCTGGTCATCGGCGCCATCGCGGGACTTCTGACCTTCATCCCCTACGTCGGCGCGCTGGTCGGCGGCGCACTGGCCATCGGCCTGGCGCTGTTCCAGTTCTGGGGCGACTGGCTGCACATCGCGATCATCGCGGGCATCTTCTTCTCGGGCCAGTTCATCGAGGGCAACATCCTGACGCCGAAGCTTGTGGGCGACTCGGTCGGGCTGCACCCGGTCTGGCTGCTGCTGGCGCTGTCGGCCTTCGGCTCGCTGTTCGGCTTCGTCGGCATGCTGGTCGCGGTTCCCGTCTCGGCGGCGCTTGGCGTGCTTGCACGGTTCGCGGTGGACCAATACAAGCAGGGCCGCCTCTACAAGGGGCTCGAGACTCAGGACCAAGCCGGGCGCGACTGACCCTTGGACGAACAGTACAGCTTTGACCTGACCCGGCGCCCGTCGCTGGGCCGCGGGGATTTCTTCATCTCTCCCGCCAACGCCACCGCCGTGGCGACGGTCGAGGCGTGGCCGTCGTGGCCCTCGCACAAGCTTGTGCTGCATGGCCCGGCGGCGTCGGGCAAGACCCACCTCGCCCATGTGTGGGCCGCCCAGACCGGCGCGACGATCACCGACGCGGCCGACCTGACCGCCGCCGACGTCCCCGCTATGGTGGCGACCCCGGTGGTGATCGAGGACGCCGACACGCTGGCCGGCGACGACGCGGCCGAACGCGCGCTGTTCCACCTGCACAACCTGTGCCTTGCCGAGGGCCGCCCGCTGATGCTGACCGCCGCGAAGCCGCCGCTTCAATGGGCGCTGCGCCTGCCGGACCTTGCCAGCCGGATGCAGGCCACCGCGACCGCGGAACTGCAGCCGCCCGACGACGCGCTGCTGACGGCGGTGCTGGTCAAACAGTTGATCGAGCGGCAGATCGATTTCGCCCCCGACATCGTCACTTACGCGATCCAACGGATGGAGCGCCGATTCTCCGCTGCCGCCGATCTTGCCGCCGCGCTGAACCGCGCGGCGTTCTCGGGGCGCCGCAAGCGGTTGACCAAGCCGCTGGTCCGCGAGGTTCTCGACAAGATGGGACAGCCGGGGTCATAACTGTCACCGCAGTGTCACCAAGAACGGCTTAACACGCGGACATGACCCAGGCAGATTTCCTCAAGGCGCCCTTCCCGGCCCCTGTCGAGCTTCCCCCCGAAGAGGTGGAAGGCCCGAAACGCTTCTTCAACCGCGAACTCAGCTGGCTTGGCTTCAACTGGCGTGTGCTGGAAGAGGCCGAGAACCCGAAGGTTCCGCTGCTCGAACGGCTGCGCTTCCTGTCGATCAGCGCCACCAACCTCGACGAGTTCTACACCGTCCGCGTGGCGGGTCTGCGTGAACTGGCCCATGCCGGCAACGAGACGCCCGCCGCCGATGGCCTGTCGCCCTCGGAACAGCTGGTGCTGATCAACGCCGACGCCCGCGCGCTGATGGAACACCAGCAGGAAGTCTGGAACGCCCTGCGCGACGAAATGGAGACCGCAGGCATCGTGCTGGAAACCTCCGAGACGCTGCGCGACGAGGACCGCGCGCATCTGGACGAGATCTTCCTTTCGAATGTCTTCCCCGTGCTGTCGCCGCTGGCGATCGACCCGGCGCACCCGTTCCCGTTCATCCCCAACACCGGCTATGCGCTGGCGCTGCAGATGAAGCGGTCGTCGGACCGGCAGGAACTGAAGGCGCTGCTGCCGATCCCGCACCAGATCGACCGTTTCGTGGCGCTGCCCGATGTCGGCGAGACCCGCCGCTTCCTGCCGCTGGAAGAGCTGCTGCTGCTGTACATCGGCGTGCTGTTTCCGGGCTACAAGGCGACCGGCCACTGTTCGTTCCGGGTGCTGCGCGACAGCGACCTGGAGGTCGAGGACGAGGCCGAGGATCTGGTGCGCGAGTTCGAAGTGGCGCTGAAACGCCGCCGCCGCGGCGAGGTGATCCGCCTGTCCATCTCGGCCAACGCGCCGAAAGCGCTGCAGAAAGTCATCGTCGACGAACTGCACGTCGGCGAAAGCGAAGTGATCGAGCTGTCGGGCATGATCGGCGTCGCCGACCTGAAGGAACTGGTGCTGGACGACCGCCGCGACCTGCTGTGGCCCTCGTTCACGCCGCGCGTGCCGGAACGGGTGCAGGACCATGACGGCGACATGTTCGCGGCGATCCGCCAGAAAGACATGCTGCTGCATCACCCGTACGAGACCTTCGACATGGTGATCCGCTTCCTGAACCAGGCGGCGGCGGATCCGGACGTGCTGGCGATCAAGCAGACGCTGTACCGGACCTCGACCGAGTCCCCCATCGTCACCGCCCTGTGCGAGGCGGCAGAGGCGGGCAAGTCTGTGACCGCGCTGGTGGAACTGAAGGCGCGGTTCGACGAGGCCGCCAACATCCGCCAGTCGCGGCGGCTGGAACGCGCCGGAGCGCACGTGATCTATGGCTTCCTGAACTGGAAGACTCACGCCAAGATCTCGACCGTGGTGCGCCGCGAGGGTGGCAAGCTGGTCACCTACACCCACTACGGCACCGGCAACTACCACCCGATCACCGCGCGGATCTATACGGACCTGTCCTTCTTCACCTGCGACACCGCGCTGGGGCGCGACGCGACGAAAGTGTTCAACTACGTCGGCGGCTACGCCCCGCCCGAGGGGCTGGAGAACCTCGCCATCTCGCCGCACGGGCTGAAGTCGCGCCTGATCGAACTGATGGAGAAGGAAGGCGACAACGCCGAGGCCGGGAAGCCCGCCGAGATCTGGGCCAAGATGAACTCGGTGATCGAGCCCGACGTGATCGACGCGCTGTACCGGGCCTCGCAGCGGGGCGTGAAGATCAACCTCGTGATCCGGGGCATCTGCGGGCTTCGGCCCGGCATCAAGGGCCTGTCCGAGAACATCCGGGTCAAGTCCATCGTCGGCCGGTTCCTCGAACACTCGCGCATCGTCTGCTTCGGCAACGGCGCCTCGCTGCCCTCGAAGAAGGCGCGCGTCTTCATGTCGTCGGCGGATTGGATGGGCCGCAACCTGAACCGCCGGATCGAGACGCTGGTGGAATGCACCAACGCCACGGTGAAGGCGCAGATCGTCGGGCAGATCATGGCCGCGAACCTTGCGGACGAGGCGCAAAGCTGGGTCATGGCGCCGGACGGAAAATTCACGCGCGACATCCCGCAGGACGGCCAGCAGCTGTTCAACTGCCACCGGTTCTTCATGGAGAACCCCTCGCTGTCGGGCCGCGGCTCGGCGGGCGCCGCCGACGTTCCCGAACTGACGCATACCGAGGATTGAAGAACTTTCCGCCTCCGGCGGGGATATTTGAAGACCAAAGAAGGGGCGCGTCTTCCTGTTTCTTTGGTCCTTAAATATTCCCGCCGGAGGCTCCTGGACCCTCCGGGCGCGCCGCCGTTGGCTTGCGAAAGCCGCCCACCGCGGCGCCACGCGCACGCCGCGATTGACCCCCGGAAGCTGGTGTGCGATTTGGCCGCCACCACGACGAGGCGAGAGACAAGCATGGACGGCGGCAACGACCCGCAAGCCGACGACTGGGGCCCCTTCGGGCGGCCGCTGTTCGACGATCCGGCATCCCAGTGGCTGAAGCGCGTGGGCGTGGTGGACGTGGGGTCGAACTCGGTCCGCCTTGTCATCTTCGACGGCGCCGCCCGCAGCCCCGCCTATTTCTACAACGAGAAGATCATGGCCGGCCTTGGCGCGGGCTATGCCGAGACCGGGCGGCTGAACCCGGAAGGCCGCAAGCGCGCGCTTGATGCGCTGCGCCGGTTCAAGCTGCTGTCCGAGGACTTCCAGATGGCGCCGTTGACGGTGGTCGCCACCGCCGCGATGCGCAACGCCGAGGACGGGCCCGAGTTCTGCGAGGAAGTGCTGCGCGAGACCGGGCTTCGCGTCTGGGTTATCGACGGCGAGCAGGAAGCGCGGCTGTCGGCGCAGGGCGTGTTGCTGGGCTGGCCGGACGCCACCGGCATCGTCTGCGACATCGGCGGGTCGTCGATGGAACTGGCCGCGCTGCTGGAGGGCGAGATCGGCCTGTGCCAAACCTCGCCGCTGGGGCCGTTGCAGCTGCAGGGCATCAAGGACAAGAAGAAGCGGCGCGAGCACATCCGGTCGACCATCGCCGAGATGTGGGAAAAGATCGGCCCGCACGAAGACCGCCTGTATCTCGTCGGCGGCTCGTGGCGCGCCATCGCGCGGCACGACATGGTGCGGCGCGACTATCCGCTGCACGTCCTGCACGAATACCGCATGACCCCGCGCGACGTGACCGAGACGATCGACTGGATCGCCGCCAACGACTCGTCGGAACTGGCGTCGAAGTCCGGCACCTCGTCCAGCCGGATGGCGCTTGTGCCGCTGGCCTGCGAGGTGCTGCGCGAACTGGTGGCGGTGCTGAAGCCGCGCGAGATCGCAATCTCAAGCTATGGCCTGCGCGAGGGGCTGCTGTACCAGCAGATGCCCCGCGAACTGCGCGAGCGCGACCCGCTGATCGAGGCCTGCCGCTTCGCCGAGCAGAAAGACAGCCGCCGGCCGGGTTTCGGGCGCGTGCTGCACCATTTCGTCTCGCCGCTGTTCGAGGACCTGCCGCTGGCCCGCCGCCGCATCGTCAAGGCGGCCTGTCTGCTGCACGATGTGAGCTGGCGCGCGCACCCCGATTATCGCCACGAGGCCTGCTTCGACTATGTCACCCGCGCCTCGATGGGCGGTCTGACCCACCCGCAGCGGATCTTCCTCGGGCTGGCGCTGCTGCACCGCTACAAGAACAACCGGTCCGGCACTCACTTTGAAGACCTGCTGGGTCTGCTGTCGGACGAGGAACTGCATCAGGCCGAGGTTCTGGGCAAGGCGATGCGCTTCGGCTCGATGCTGACCGCCGACACCGACGAAAGCATCGGCACCCTGTCGTGGAAGCCGCGCAAGAAGCTGCTGGAACTTGACCTCAGCGACCGCGCCAAGGTGCTGTTCGGAGAGGTGGCGCAGTCCCGGTTCCAGTCGCTTGCGAACACCTTGGGCGCCGAGACCAAGATCGTCTGACACCGCGGCCCCCGGTTCGAGAGGCCGCGGCACGTGTTGCGATCAGGCCGCGCGGCGGGCGCCGGCGGCGATGCGGTTCCGAAGCGTCCGGGGAAGCAGGCGGCGCGCGGTGATGCGCGGCATGTCCATCTCGGCCACCGCGACCGCGGTCCGGTCCGTGGCGTTCGAGAAGGACCGCATGGTGCGCTGTTCCAGATAGCTTTCCGCCGCCACGCCCTCGGCCAGCAACAGGCGGTGCCCGTCGACCTCGACGTGGTAGTAGGTGAAGTCGCCGCCCATGTCGCGAACCTGCGCGATGGTCGAGCCGTTCACCAAGAGCCCCGCGTTCACCAGCAGGCCATCCAGCGCCAGCGCGTGATCGGGCGAGACCAGCATATCGCGTTCGGGCAGCCCCTGCCCCAGCGCGCCCGCCGAGATGCGGATCGGGTTGACGCGGGCGGGATCCGAGAAGGTCGCGGAGACGCGCTGTTCACCCAGCCAGCGCACCGCGACGGCATGGCCTTCGGCGGTCAGCACCATGTCGCCCGCGGCGAGGTCCTCGACCCGGCGCGGTCCCTCGGGCGTCGCGATCCGGGTGCCCGCGCAGAAGCATTCCAGCGACATGGTCACGCTGTCGAAGGCAAGGACATTGCCCGAACTGCTGGTGAACTGGATCTGGTTGAAGTGAATCCCGTCAGCCGCCGTCACCGGCATCAGGTTGGGATCGTTGTTGGACGACCCGTTTGCCGTGGTCACGTTCATGTTCTCGGTGATCACGAGCGTGTCCACGGTAACCGGCGCCTGTGTCGCGCCGCCGATCGTTCGGGTCTGGATGAAATTCAGAACCCATGTCCCCAACACCGCAGAGTCGGTCGGGACCAGATCTGCCGAAAAGCCCCAGAAGTTCTGCTGCGATGTATCCGTATCGACGTTCATCAAGGTCCCGTTGACCCCGTTTGCGCCGCCGGCAAACAGCAGGACCGCATCATCGATACCCTCGGTTCCGATGTCCGCCGTGCCGACGCCCGTGTGGGAATACGCGAAGGACACGCCGCCTTCGGTCCAATACGCGGTATCGGAACTGAAGTTTGCCCCGGTATAAACGGTGTTCGACCCGGTGATGGCCGCCGTCTCGGGTCCGTTAACCTGAAAATCGAATGTCGGCATGAATTACTCCTGCTCGGGCGCTTTCGGCACCGGTTCTGGTCAATCTAAGCGGCATTAGATTAACCAGTGCAGGAAGTATGTAAATTGTTATCTAAATCGCAGCGCCTTGCAGCGCCGGATTCCGCGCGGCCTAAAGCTCGACCTCGCCGTCTTCGCCGATTTCGGGGCCGCTCTCGGGGTCGATCTCGGGCTCGACCTGAAGCGGCACCTTGCGGCGGATCAGGATGTCGCCGTTGGGCAGCACCTCGGGCGCGTGATAGGCGGACATGTCCTTGATGGCGCCGCGCAGTTCTTCCGACATTTCTTCCATCGCCGGGCCCATCTCGTTCATCAGGCCGCGCAGCAGAAGCTTGGTGCCTTCCTCGAGAAGGCTCAGGCCCTCCGACATCTCGGAATCGTCCTGCGCGACTGCGGGCAGCGGCGCGACGAGCATGGCGGCGCACAGCACCGCGGGGACAATCTGTTTCATGCCCTGAATATAGGCGCTCTGCGCGACAGGTCCATGACCCCCATCAGCGCAGGTCTAGGTCCAGCGTCACCGGAAAATGATCCGAAGCGGTCAGAAGCGCCTCGCGCAGTTCCGGCGTGCCATAGCAAACCGGGTCGTCGAACGGATGCCAGATCCGCCAGTGCGGGTCACGCCGCCGCAGGCGGGGCGAGATCATCACATAGTCCAGCAGCGCCGACAGATAGCGCTGTTCCTGCCGGATGTAGAACCGCGCGGTCGAGGGCATCGCGCCCACCCGTTGCGACAGCGCCATGCGGGCGTGCGGGTCGTACAGCGGCGTCCGGCCGTCGTCGTCACCCATCACGATCTCGACCCCGGACCGGCCGAACAGCTTCTCGTACTCGTCAAGGCCTGGACCGTCGTTGAAGTCGCCCAGAACGATCAGGTCCTCGCCGTCCTGCAACACCTCGTCCACGCGGCGGCGCAGCCAGACGCATTGCGCCAGCTGCTTGCGGCGGTTCTCGATCGAGATGCGCATGACCTGATCGGGGTTCGTGGCCCCATGCGGCGCTTTCGACTTTACGTGTACGCCGATCAGCCGCAGCCGCTGGCCCCGCTTCGTTTCCAGCGCCACTTCCAGCGGCGGCTTCGAGAACACGATGGATTCCGGCGCCGCGTCCGTGTCGAGATCCAGCCGGAAGGTCCCGTCGAACCGCGGCAGGCTGCCCTTGCCGCGCTTGCCCACCGGCGCCCCCCAGGGATCGTGCCGCGCGCTCAGGACGTCCGGATCGTAAAGCAGCGCGATTTCCTGCTGCGTCTGGTTCGAAAAGCCCAAAAGCGCCTTCCGCGTCCGAAGGTCATACCGCGCGGCGAAGGCTTCCAGCGCCGCCACGGTCGAGCGTTCGCGCACGGTGTCGGGCGCCTCGACCACCAGCACGGCGTCGGCGTTCATCGCGGTAAAGACAATGCCCAGCGCGGTCAGCTGATCGGCGCGGGTCACGTTGTGGCGGGCGGACCACTCGCCGTCTTCCAGAAGTCCGTTGGCGTCGTCGAACAGGCCGTTGAACCACTCGACGTTGTAGGTCGCGATCCGCACGGGATCAGGCCGCCATCGCCTGGATTTCTTCCCACGCGTTGTTCACGTCGATCAGCCGCTTCTCGGCCATCCGCACCGCTTCTTCCGGCAGGCCACGGGCGACCAGCCGGTCGGGGTGGCTTTCGCGCACGATCTGAAGCCACGCGCGGCGAATCTCCGGCAGCGGCGTGTCGGGCGAGACGCCAAGCACGTCGTAGGGATCGGGTGCGCAATCCGCGACAAAGCGGGACCGCACGCGGCGGAACTGCAATTCGCTGAGACCGAAGATCCCGGCCACGTTCGACAGGAACTCGTCCTCGGCGTCGTGATAATTGCCGTCGGCCACGGCGACGTGGAACAGCCCTTCCATCAGGTCGCACAGTACGCCCGAATCCTCGGGGAACATGCGGGCGATGCGGCGCGCGTATTCCTCGTAACCCGCGACATCGGTGCGGGCGAGATTGAACACGCGAGCGGCGTTGTCCTCTTCCTCGGGGGCGATGGTGAAGACCTCGCGGAAGGCCGAAACCTCGTTGCGGGTCACCCGGCCATCCGCCTTGGCCATCTTCGCGCCCAGCGCCACCACGGCGATGGTGAAGGCGACCGAGCGTTCGGGGGGCGTGCGCAGCCTGTCGAATACGGCCGACAGGCCCTCGCCCTTGGCGAGTGCAGAAATTGCCTGGGCGATGCGGGTCCAGATCGACATGACGGCACCCTAGAGCGAAACTTTGACAGCGTTAACGGGAAATCGCCGCGGTGATTGCGCGCGCCCGCGCGGTCTGCGTGCAGTGGCGCGCGATTGGGCAGCGCGCCACTGGGTCCGGGGTCGGGCCTACAGATTTTCCGTCTGCGGCATGCCCAGAACGTGGAAGCCGCCGTCGACGCGGATCGTCTCGCCGGTGGTGTCGCGACCGTAGTCCGACGCAAGGTAGACCGCCGTGCCGCCCACCGATTCCAGCGCCGCGTTCCGGCGCATCGGCGAGTTCAGTTCGGTGTGCTTGAAGGTCTTGCGCGCGCCGCCGATGGCCGCGCCGGCCAGCGTCTTCATCGGGCCGGGCGAGATCGCGTTCACGCGGATGCCTTCCGGGCCAAGATCGTTGGCCAGATACTTCACCGTCGATTCCAGCGCTGCCTTCGCGACACCCATCACGTTGTAATAGGGCGTGACACGGGTCGAACCCTGATAGGTCATCGTCAGGACGGTGCCGCCCTCGGGCATCAGCGCGCGCGACCGGCGGGCCACGTCGATCAGCGAGTAGCACGAGATCGCCATCGAGTTGGTGAAGTTCATCAGCGAGGTGTCGATGAACCGCCCCGAAAGCTCTGCGCGGTCGGAATAGGCGATGGCGTGCACCACGAAATCGAGGCTGCCCCACGTGTCGGCCAGCTGTTCGAAGGCGGCGTCCATCTTCGCTTCGTTCATCACGTCGCAGTCGATGAGCATGCAGTCGCCCAGCGTATCCACCAGAGGCTTCACGCGTTTGGCAAAGTTCTCGCCCTGGTAGGTGAAGGCCAGTTCGGCCCCCTCGGCGGCCATCGCCTTGGCGATCCCCCAGGCGATGGAACGCTCGTTCGCAACGCCCATGATCAAGCCGCGTTTGCCGCGCATCAGGTCAGCCATGTCGTGTCATCCGTCGAATTTGCTCAGAAGCATCGAACCGTTCGTGCCGCCGAAGCCGAAAGAATTGGTCATGACGGTATCCAGCCCGGCGCCGGTCACCGTCTTCGTCGCGATTTCCTCGGGCTTCAGAGCCGGATCGAGGGTCTCGACATTGATCGAGGGGGCGATGAAGTCGTTCTTCATCATCAGAAGACAGAAGATCGCCTCGAGCGCGCCCGCCGCACCCTGCGCGTGGCCGGTCATCGACTTGGTCGAGCTGACCGGCGGCGTCTGGCCGTCGCCGAACACGCGGCGCACCGCTTCGACCTCGCCCACGTCGCCGACCGGGGTCGAGGTGCCGTGCGCGTTGATATAGCTGACCTTGCGGCCCTCGGGCAGCGTCTTCAACGCCAGTCGCATCGCCCGCTCGCCGCCCTCGCCCGACGGCGCGACCATGTCGTGCCCGTCCGAGGTGGCGCCGAAGCCAGTGACTTCCGCGTAGATCGTCGCACCGCGCGCCTTGGCCCGCTCGAGATCCTCAAGCACGACCATGCCGCCGCCGCCCGAGATCACGAAGCCGTCGCGGTTGGCGTCGAACGCGCGCGACGCGCGGGCCGGATCGTCGTTGTACTTCGACGACATCGCGCCCATCGCGTCGAACAGGCACGACAGCGTCCAGTCCAGTTCCTCGCCACCGCCGGCGAACATGATGTCCTGCTGGCCCAGCATGATCTGCTGCGCCGCCATGCCGATGCAGTGCAACGAGGTCGAACAGGCCGAGGTGATCGAGAAGTTCACGCCCTTGATCTTGTAGGCCGTCGACAGGTTGGCCGAGATCGTGGACGACATGCATTTCGGCACCGCGAAGGGACCGATCCGCTTGGGCGCGCCCTTTTCCAGCACCGTCTGGTGCGCGGCGAACATGGCGGATGTCGACGGACCACCCGACCCGGCAATCAGGCCGGTCGAGGGGTTGGACACATCGGCCTCGGTCAGGCCCGCGTCGGCAATCGCCTGTTCCATCGCGATATAGCTGTAAGCGGCGCCCGGCCCCATGAACCGAAGCAGGCGCTTGTCGACGTGTTCTGCCACGTCGATGTTGATTTCGCCCTTCACCTGGCTGCGGAACCCGCGCTCGGTGTAGTCGGGTGCGGCGACGATGCCGGATTTCCCGGCCTTCAGGCTGGTGACGACTTCATCGGCGTTGTTGCCGATCGAAGACACGATCCCCAGTCCGGTAATGGCGACGCGGCGCATAGACGGACCTCCCAGTGGTCTGTTCAGGCTTCCTTGGCGGCGGACAGGCCGACCTTCATGCCCTTGGCTTCGCAGACGAGTTCACCATCGGCGAAGACCTTGCCATCGGCAACGCCCATCTTCAGCTTCCGATCGATGACGCGCGAGAAGTCCACCTCGTAGGTGACAAGCGTGCGGTCGGGCCGCACCATGCCAGAGTTCTTCACCTCGCCCACGCCCAGCGCAAAGCCCTGCCCCAGCCAGCCGCGCCAGCCGAGGTTAAAGCCGGTCAGCTGCCACAGGCCGTCAAGCATCAGGCAGCCGGGCATCACTTCGTTGCCCGGGAAGTGGCAGGGGAAGAACCAGAGGTCGGGCGTGATGTCGAGTTCCGCCCGGATGTGGCCCTTGCCGTGCTCTCCGCCATCGGCCGAGACCTCTGTGATCCGGTCCATCATCAGCATCGGAGGCTCTGGAAGCTGGGCATTGCCCGGCCCGAATAGCTCGCCCCGGGCGCATTTAAGCAGCTCGTCCTTGCCGAAAGATGTCGGATACTGGCCCATGCCCGCGCGGCTCCCTGCATTCGCCTTGGTAAATCTGTCGGGTCTCTATCACTCGCTGACGCGCCGTTGCAAGGCGCTCCGGACGCCACTACCGTCGCACCCCTTACCCAATGCCGCAGGAAACCGTTTGAATCTCTGCCGACAGCACCTTTATATTATACAGGTGCGGGATTAGGACCATGATGCAAGAGACCGACATTCGCCAGAAACGCGGAACAGAATGGCTGGGCAAGGCCGGGCTGCGACCGACGCGGCAGCGCGTTTCGCTGGCTGCCCTGCTGGTGGGCGACGGCCACGACCGCCACGTCACCGCGGAAAGCCTGTATGCGGCAAGCTGCGAGACGGGCGAGAAAGTGTCGCTGGCGACGGTGTACAACACGCTGCGCGCCTTCTGCGACGCGGGCCTGATGCGCGAGATCACGGTGGACGGGTCGAAGAGCTATTTCGACACCAACACCTCGAACCACCCCCATTTCTATTGGGAAGACGATTCGCATCTCTCTGACGCACCGGCGGAACAGCTTGAGATCGCGCGCCTTCCCGGCGCGCCCGAAGGCGCCGAGATCTCTGCCGTCGACGTGGTGATCCGGTTGCGGCCCAAGCCGAAGCATAGCTGACGGATTGTCGTGATTGTACAATCAGGGGCGCCAAGAGCGCCCCTTTTGCTGTCTGGATTGCGGGAAATCTGAAACCCCGACGTCGCGTCCGCCGGATCAGGTCAGACGCTTGTCCGGGTGCAACGAGTTCGACAGCACATGCTCGGAATTCTGCACCACGTGCTGCGCCCGCCCCACGATAAGCGGGTCCGGATGGCCGACGATCTCTTCGTTCTTGTCGGGATAGTCGACGCTGGCGAGGAAATGCTGCATGCAATTCAGCCGCGCCCGCTTCTTGTCATTCGACTTCACGATGACCCACGGCGCGTCGGCGGTGTCAGTGTAGAAGAACATCGCCTCTTTCGCTTCGGTGTAGTCGTCCCACTTGTCGAGGCTCGCCTTGTCGATCGGTGACAGCTTCCACTGTTTCAGCGGATCCGTTTCGCGCGACTTGAACCGGCGGCGCTGTTCCTCGCGGGTTACCGAGAACCAGTATTTGAACAACTGGATTCCCGACCGGACCATCATCCGTTCCAGTTCCGGCGCCTGCCGCATGAATTCCAGATATTCGTTCGGGCTGCAAAAACCCATCACACGCTCGACGCCCGCCCGGTTGTACCAAGACCGGTCGTAGAAAACCATTTCACCGACCGTCGGAAGTTCGGCGACATAGCGCTGAAAGAACCACTGGCCCTGCTCTTCCCACGTCGGTTTGTTCAAGGCCACGACCCGCGCATGCCGTGGGTTGAGGTGTTCCATGAACCGTTTGATGGTGCCGCCCTTGCCCGCCGCGTCACGTCCCTCGAACAACAGGACGAACTTCTGGCCGGTGTCCTTGGCCCAGAGTTGCAGCTTCAAAAGCTCTGCCTGCAACTCGGCCTTCCTTATCTCGTAGGCATCGCGGGCAAGTTTCTTGCTGTAGGGGTACTGCCCGCTTTCGAACGCCTCCCGCACCTGATCGGGCGTCACGGTCGGAAACGCATGAAGCGCCTCGGCTTCGGCCACCCCGTTCGCGGGCAGCGTCGCAACAGTATCGTTCCCCTTCGCACACATGCGGTCTCTCCTTGTCTTTTTCCGCGACCAGTCTAGCTGATCGGGGCCCTGCAAACCTTGATCCGCATCAAGCCTGCCGCGACTCACCCAGAAGGCGTAAAGGGAAATAAGTTAATGACCCCAGGAACCGCCCCCGAGCACCGAGAAACCCCAACCAACCTGAGAAATTATTGCAAATTCTTGAAGCCTAAAGCGTTAGATAAATTATTCTACCGTAATGATTTACTCATTTTTTAGGCAGGTTAAGAAATTGATCCATGACATCCGCAGGTTTTTTTAGAACTGCCCCAATTTAGCCATGATCGACACCTAGCGGTTGTCTTAACGGGTCTTGATCAAATGACCCAGTGTCAGAGCAGTACCAGTTCCCGGAGGCTAAATTGGGCTTTGAAAACATCTTCGCACGCAAGGGTCAGACCCAGGCGTACGGCCCCTCTTCCCCCCGAAAGACTGTCGAATTTCCGTATGGGTACCGCGAATCCGTCGACTGGGTTCCGCGTATCGGTGACATCTTCCCCAACTTCCGCGCCGACAGCACGCACGGAAGCATCGACTTCCACAGCTGGGCCGAGGGCCGCTGGGTCTATTTCTTCAGCCACCCCACCATCCGGTCGGGTGTCAGCGCGACGGAAGTGGCCAGCATCGCGAATGCCGCGCCCTTCTTCCGCAAGCGTGGCGTCGAAGTGCTTGGCCTGTGCGCCGACTCGGCGGCTGCGCATTCGAAGTGGGAAGCCGAAATCGGCCGTATCTTCGGACTTCAGATCGACTATCCCGTGATCGACGACCGCGAGGCGCACCTGAGCCACGCGTTCGGCGCCGTGCACCCCAAGCAGGGCAGCGCGATGGCGATCCGCAAGAGCTTTATCATCGACCCCGCGCTGCGCGTGCGCATGCTGTTCGAATACCCGCTTAACGTCGGCCGTAGCGTCGACGAGATCCTGCGGGTCGTCGATGCGCTGCAGATGGTCGACAGCCACCGTGTCGGCATCCCCGCCGACTGGGAAGCTGGCGACAGCGTGGTGGTCCCCCCGTACATGGACAGCGACCAAGCTTTCGAGCTGCACGGACAGGTGGAAGAACTCTCTCCCTCCCTCCGACTCGTGCCGGCTCCGGCAGCTACGGGCGACTTCGAAGAAGCGCCCATGCCGGAAACCCTCGAAGGTATCTACGGTCGCTGAACCCGGCTTCCGGCGGCGGGGGTCTCCCTGCCGCCGGGCCACTAGCCGCCCGCGCCTGGTCAGCGCGGGTTTTGCTTTTTTGGGGCGCCTGGTCAGCGCGGGTTTTGCTTTTCCGGGCGCCTGGTCAGCGCGGGCTTTGCTTTTCGAGCGCCCGCCCGGCGCTGGTTCCCCGTGTCCGGCGCCCGCAGAAGCAGCAGCGCCGACCCCGACCGCCAAACGGTCCACAGCTTTTCCCACCGCCCCGCTTCCCATCGCCTGCAAAAGCTGGTCTAATCCGTGCTTAAACACGAAAAAGAGCAGAACATGGCGGCAGACGATCTCTTGGCCGGCGCAAGCGCCGAGCAATCCTACGACGCGAGTTCCATCGAGGTTCTGGAGGGGCTGGAGCCTGTCCGCAAGCGACCCGGCATGTATATCGGCGGCACCGACGAGCGGGCGCTGCATCACATGGTGGCCGAGATCCTCGACAACTCGATGGACGAGGCGGTCGCGGGCTTCGCCAACCGGATCGAGATCGAGCTGCACGACGATTACGCGCTGACCGTGCGCGACAACGGGCGCGGCATGCCTTTCGACCCGCACCCGAAGTTCCCCGGCAAATCGGCGCTGGAAGTGATCCTTTGCACCCTGCACGCGGGCGGCAAGTTCTCGGGCAAAGCCTATCAAACCTCGGGCGGTCTGCACGGCGTGGGCGCCTCGGTGGTGAACGCGCTGTCGGATTCGATGGTGGTGCAGGTCGCGCGGGACCGGAAACTGGTCGAACAGCGATTTTCGCGCGGCGTGCCCCTTGGCCCCGTCGAGGAAATCGGCGCCGCTCCGAACCGGCGCGGCACCACGACAACCTTCCATGCAGACGAGGAAATCTTCGGCCACCACCGGTTCAAGCCCAAGCGGCTGTTCACCATGGTGCGGTCGAAGGCCTACCTGTTCTCGGGCGTCGAGATCCGCTGGAAATCCGCCATCGACGACGGCGAGACCCCGACCGAGGCGACGTTCCATTTCCCCGGCGGTCTGGCCGACTATCTTGCCGAGCAACTGAACGGATCCTCGACCTATGCCGACCGCCCTTTCGCAGGCACGGTGGAATTCCAGGAACGCTTCAACCAGCCGGGCAAGGTGGAATGGGCGATCAACTGGACGCCGTCGCGCGACGGGTTCCTGCAGTCTTACTGCAACACCGTCCCCACCCCCGAGGGCGGCACGCACGAAGCGGGCTTCTGGTCCGCGATCCTGAAAGGCATCCGCGCCTACGGCGAACTCGCCAACAACCGCAAGGCAAAGGACATCACCCGCGACGACCTGATCTCGGGCGGCTGCGCGCTGGTGTCGTGCTTCATCCGCGAGCCGGAATTCGTGGGCCAGACCAAGGACCGGCTTGCCACCACCGAGGCGGCGCGCCTGGTGGAATCCGCCGTGCGCGACCACTTCGACAACTGGCTGGCGTCCGACACCAAGTCGGCGGGCGCGATCCTCGACTTCCTCGTGCTGCGCGCCGAGGAACGCCTGCGCCGCCGGCAAGAGAAAGAGACCGCGCGGAAATCGGCGACCAAGAAGCTGCGCCTGCCGGGCAAGCTGGTGGACTGCTCCACCTCGGCCCGTGACGGGACCGAGCTGTTCCTTGTCGAAGGCGACTCGGCCGGCGGGTCGGCCAAGATGGCCCGCGACCGGAAGAATCAGGCGCTGCTGCCCCTGCGCGGCAAGATCCTGAACGTGCTGGGCGCGGCCTCGTCCAAGCTTGGCCAGAACCAAGAGATCAACGACCTGTGCCAGGCGCTTGGCGTCGGCATGGGCACCAAGTTCCGCGTCGACGACCTGCGGTATGACAAGGTCATCATCATGACCGACGCCGATGTCGACGGCGCCCACATCGCATCGCTTCTGATGACGTTCTTCTTCACCCAGATGCGCCCGATGATCGACGCGGGTCACCTGTACCTCGCCTGCCCGCCCCTGTTCCGTCTGACGCAGGGCCCGCACCGCCAGTACTGCCTTGACGAAGCCGAGCGCGACTATTGGCTGGAGAAGGGCATCGGCGGCAAGGGCAAGATCGACGTGTCCCGGTTCAAGGGTCTGGGCGAGATGGACGCGAAGGACCTGAAAGAAACCACGATGGACCCCAACTCGCGCAAGCTGATCCGGGTCACCATCGACGAAGACGAACCCGGCGAAACCGGCGACCTGGTGGAACGGCTGATGGGCAAGAAACCCGAGCTACGGTTCCAGTATATTCAGGAGAATGCCAGGTTCGTGGAGGAGTTGGATGTTTGAACATCATAAACTGGCAGACCTTCTGGTACAATTTTAACTGGGCAGACTACAGCAGGTTTCTTAACGGGAGATCGGCCCGCATTTCGACTGCAATTCCCATTTTAGGTTACGCAGTTTTGTTCAATGACTACGTCATAGAACGAATTGACTTCAAAGAACTCACCGGATCAATCCAAACTCATTTCCTTGCTTCCGGAGACTTAAGATTCAGGCTAATGTTTCTCGGAGCATTTTTCATTGCAATCGCCAACATCTTCTACAGAATCAGACGACCAAGTATAATGCGCTTAGGGGAGACCAAGGAAGCATTCTATGACTACGCCTTTAAATATTTTACCTTCAGAACGTTAAGTATGTTTCACTTGGAAATAAAACGAAGTGGTTTTGATCCATGGACTCCTGATGGAAAATACTATGACGCTGACTGGGATTCTTTCCGAGCCGATGCCGTTTTGGATGACGGCGGAAAACGTATGCTTCCGAGCGATCGCGCCGAAGCATTTGATCGAATAAGTTCAGTCAATTTCGCTGAAGCGAAAAGAAAGCATGAAGACCTGATCCGATCCATCCTTCGTGAAACATATTTCGCACGCACGCGCGTACGGCGAAAGTCACTTTTGTTTTGTATTTTCATATTCTTTTGCGGGTTCACCATGCTGCTAGTCCCCGGCTTAGACCTGTGTGCTCGGGTAATTGAGGTTACAATATGGGAGCCCGTTAGTAGGGCAGCCTCACAATTTCTAGCGGGGCTTTCTAGCTCACCACAGCATCCTAATTAATCAACGTTCAAGGTTCTTTGCCGCCCAATAGCGTCAAATGCGTCCATCCAATTCCATCGCCCGTAGGGTGGGCTTCAGCCCACCAACTCCACTCCCGCCTTTCGGGCCCCACCAAACCCGGCGCGCTCCACCCTTCCCCGACTCCCCGCACAGGCGTACACTTCCGTCCACGAGGGGCTGGGGAAACGCGCGTCATCACGACCCTCGAGGGCGGGCCGCGTGGGGGCGGTCCGGGGTGGAGCGCCGGTCTTGGGACCGGGTCTGTCAGGCGATGAACCTCCGGGCGGGGAACCGGCAATCGGAGAAAAAGCCATGCCACTCTTCATCACTTACGCATCCTATTCGGTCGAGGGAAAGAAGGGGCTCATCGCGAAGCCCGAGGACCGCTCGAAGGTTATCGGCGCGCTGATCGAGAAATCGGGCGGCAGGATGCTGGGCTTCTACATGACCGCGGGCGCGAATGACGTGGTCGTCGTGTCCGAGGCCCCGGACGGCGACAACGTGGCCGCCCTGTCGCTGGCGGTCGGCGCTTCGGGAACTTTATCGAAGATCGAGACGGTCCGCGCGTGGACGGGGGCCGATTTCGTCGCCGTCACGAAGCAGGCGGGCGGGATCGCCAGCGCCTTCACGCCACCGGGGCGCTAAAAGGCAAGACCGCCGCGCGTGTCAAACGTGCGGATGGGGTGAAACCCCATCCTACCGGTCCCGTCGGGTGCGCTTGTCCGCCGCAACAGGCGCACCCATGCGAGCACCCCGTAGGGTGCGCTTCAGCGCACCGTCGTCCCAACCTCGTCCCAACCTTGTCCCATGCCCCGCGCCTACCGCTGCGCCGCTTGCAGCCAGCGCACCAGCCCCGCGATCGCCTCGGTCGTCATCACGGGCTGACCCGTTTCCGCCTTGAGCATCGCCGTCGCCCCTTCCAGCGGTTCGCCGAACTCGGGCATCTCGGTATGCGCTGTGACCGGGTCGCGGCCGTCGATGCGGTAGACCACGCGCGCCACCGGAAAGACGCCGCCGTTCCGTTCGGCCAGCCGGGTCAGGTCGGGCGGCGCGGTGTCGAGGATGACCGAGACCGGCCCCTCGCCCGTCGCGTCCTCGCCGTGACAGCCGGAACAGTGGATGAAGAAATTCCGTTCCGCCGGGCCGAAGTCCTGCGCCGCAGCCGCGCCCGCCGCCAGTATGAATAGCCCCGCACTCAGGTATCGCATGACAGGTTCCTCCTTTCGGCAACCTGCCATCCCGCACCCTCCCCCACCTTGATCCCGCGCAAGTCGGCTAAGGTTCCACCCCGTCCCCGCCAGTCCACGCAAGTAGGATGGGGTTCCACCCCATCCCCCCAACCATCCCACAAAAAAGCCCGCCGCGGATTTCTCCACGACGGGCAAGCACCTTTTAATGATCAACCAATGCGCGGGGTTCAGGCCGCGCGGCGAAAGTCGATCACCTTGTGAACGCCCACGTCGGGCGTGTGTTCCTCGTTCATGTTGGACCGCGCGATTTCCCACGCGAAACTCACCGGGTTGCCGGTGCTGGACCAGACCGCCGCCTCTGCGATGGGCATCTCCAGCAGGGTGACGCGCGGATCGTCGCGGCCGCCCTCGAACCATGCAGCGGCGACGCTGCTCCACAGTTCATCCAGCTTCGCCTTGTCATTCGAGACCGCAAGCGGCCCGGTCAGACAGGCGTGGAAGTCGTGGTCCTTGCCGATCAGGCAGAACCGGGCGTCCGCGGCAGTGCCGATCTCTGTCACAAGGTCCGTGTCGGACGAGGTGATGAAATACAGCGTGCGGGCGTCGCGGTCGAGAAAATGGCTCATCGGCTGCATGTGGTCGTCCGCGCCGCGGACGCCCAGCATGCCGGCGCGCACCCGGTCCAGCTCGTCGAACAGCTGGCCGGTGGCGTCGTCTTGTGTGCGTTTGGTATCAGCCATGGCTCACACCGCCGCGTGCCATTCGTCGACCTGGCGCTCGGCCTCTTCCTTGGCGATGCCGTACTTTTCCTGAATCAGGCCGACAAGCTGCTCACGCTCGCCCTTGGCCTTCGCCAGTTCGTCGTCGGTCAGTTCGCCCCACTGTTCGCGGGCTTTGCCTTTGACCTGGTTCCAGTTGCCTTTGACTTGTTCCCAGTTCATTTTCGCCTCCTTTGGCTGGTCCGACCGTGCTGGCCGGCTCTTGCACAGGAAACGAAGCCACCCGCCGGGCGGTTCCGAGAAATCCGATCAAGTTTCCATGACGGGCGCGGTCGGGCCTATTCCGCCTCGGACCGCTGGATCGAGCGCAGGTACTCGGCAAGCTCCACCAGCGGCTCGGGCGTCGGGGTCAGGATACCGTCGCCGGTCTGCACCAGCACGGTCCGCCCCTCGAGAAGCGGCCAGAAGGCCGGCATCGCGCCGTGGTGCTCTTCGCCTTTGGCGTAGCCGTCGATTTTGGACATCACCTCGACCATCGGGAAAGCGCCGCCGTTGCGCGCCGCGATCAGCGTCAGGTCCGCCGGCGTCGCCTCAAGCGAGTCTGCCGCCGGTCCCGCGCCCCGACCGTCGTCTCCGTGACACCCGGCGCAGAGGTTGAGATAGTTGGATTCGCCGGTCTCGCTTTCCTGTGTACACGCCCCGAGGGCGGCAAGACCGATAAGGGCGAAAAGGCTGCTCGTGGCCCGCATCGTTCGACTTTCTTTCTTGTTGTTCAGGCGAGTCTACCACAGGCGCGGCGGGGGCGCGAAAGGAATCCCGGAACCGCCCCGCCCTGCCGACTCTACGTCAGCCGCCTTGCAGGCTCATGAGGTACTCGGCGATCCGCACCACGTCGCCCCGGGTCTGCACCACGCTGCCCTCCGGCCCGTCCAGCACCGCCGAGCCGCCGCCCAGCATCGGACCGAACACCGGCATCGGGCCGCCGTGGCCCTGCAGAAGCTGGCGACCGTCGATCAGCTCGACGACCCGGATCAGGGGGAATTCGCCGCCGCTACGCGCGGCCAGCGTGGTCAGGTCGGACACCGGCACCGTCAGAAGCGGCGCAAGCGGGCCTTCGCCCGTGGCATCGACGCCGTGACACCCGGCGCAATAGGACTGGAACAGCGCCTCGCCCGTCTGGACATCCTGCGCCTGTGCCGCGCCCAGAGACGCCGCAAGGCAGACCGCAGCCAGTGTAAACCGTTTCATCGAAGCCTCCCGCGTTTCGTTCGCGGGAAGTCTGCGCCCGGGGACGCGGCATCGCCTTGACGCAAATCAAGGATCAGACGATCTGGCCTTCCTCCAGCCGCACCGTCCGATCCATCCGCGCCGCGAGTTCAAGGTTGTGGGTCGCGATCAGCGCACCCATCCCCGTCTCGCGGACCAGTTCCATCAGCGCGTCGAACACCACGTCCGAGGTGCCGGGGTCAAGATTGCCCGTGGGTTCGTCCGCCAGAAGCAGGCTTGGCGCGTTGGCCAGCGCGCGGCAGAAGGCCACCCGCTGCTGTTCGCCGCCCGACAGGGCCGAGGGACGGTGGTCGGTGCGCCCCGACAGCCCGACGCGGCCCAGAAGGTCCTGCGCGCGGGCGTCCGCCTTGCTGCGCGACACGCCGTCTGCAAGCTGCGGCAGCACGATGTTTTCCAGCGCGGTGAACTCGGGAAGCAGGTGGTGGAACTGGTAGACGAAGCCCACCTGTTGCCGCCGCACCCGCGTGCGCCGCCGGTCGGACAGCCCGTCCATCCGGTCGCCGCCGATCTTCACCTCGCCCGCGTCGGGCGTGTCCAGCAGCCCGGCGATGTGCAGAAGGGTCGACTTGCCCGCGCCCGAGGGGGCGACCAACGCCACGACCTCGCCCGGGGCGACGGTCACGCCCGCGCCGCGCAGCACCGCCACCTCGCCCGGTTCGCCGCGCTTGTAGACCTTCTCGAGCCCGGTTAGTTCCAGCACCGCCTCACTCATAGCGCAGCGCCTCCACCGGGTTCATCCGCGCCGCCCGGCGGGCGGGGAAGATCGTGACGATGAACGACAGGCCCAGCGACAGGACCACCGCGCTTAGCACGTCGCTCAGTTGCAGCTTGGCCGGCAGGTTGTAGATGCCCCGGATCGAGGGGTCCCATACGCCGCCGCCCATCACGTAGTTCACGAAGCTGAAGATCGGGTCGATGTAGATCGCGAACAGGCAGCCAAGGATCACCCCCGCCAGCGTGCCGATCAGCCCGACCGACGCGCCGCACAGGAAGAACACCCGCAGGATGGACCCCTCTGTCAGCCCCACGGTGCGCAGGATGCCGATGTCGCGGCCCTTGTTCTTCACCAGCATGATCAGGCCCGAGATGATGTTCATCGCCGCGATCAGCACAAGGATCGACAGGATGATGAACATCACGTTGTCCTCAACATCCAGCGCCCGCAGGAAGCTGCCCGCGCTGTCGCGCCATGTCCAGATCAGCGCCGTCTCGCCCGCCGCCTGCAGCAGCGGAAGCGAGAAGCTGTCGATGTCCTCGGGGTCTTCGACCATCACCTCGATCTCGTCCGCCGCGCCTTCCTTGTTGAAGAAGCTTTGCGCCTCGGCGAACGGCAGGTAGGCGCGGGTGCGGTCGATGTCGTAGCGCCCGGCGCTGAAGACATAGACGACCTCGTAGACGTTGATCCGTGGGCTTGTCCCCATCGGCGTCTTCACCCCGTTGGGCGAGATGATCTTGATCCGGTCGCCCACGGTCGCGCCCAGCTCGCGCGCCACGCCGGACCCGATGGCGATGCCCTGCTCGAAGCTGTCGATATCGCCAGCCGAGGTCTCGGGGTTCACGATACGCGGCAGGCCCTTCAGGTCTTCCAGCGCGATGCCGTAGATCTCGACGCCCGCATTCTCGGAGCGGAGGTTGGCCATCACCTGCCCCTTGATCAGAGGCGCGGCGCGGGTGACGCCGGGGATCTCGGCGATCCGGTCCGCCATCGCGTCATAGTCGGTGATCGCGCGCGAGGTCTGGCCCGTCTCGGTCTGGTAGACCGAGGAATAGACCGTGCTATGCGCGTTGGCGCCAAGGATGGTGTCGACGAACTCGGCCCGGAACCCGGCCCGGACCGACAGCGTGGCGATCAGGGCGAAGACGGCAAGCGTGATGCCGATCAGGCTGATCCAGGTCATGACGCTGACGCCGCCTTCGGCCCGACGGGCCCGGAGGTAGCGCCATGCGATCATCCATTCGAAACGGGAAAATGCGGCCATGGGGCGAGCCATACCCGAACCGCCGGGAGCGTCAAGCATCGCCCGCCCCGGCTTCACGCGGGCGTGCGGTCAGTGCGGGAAAGGCACACCGGGGTTCAGCGGCGTAGATCAGGCGAAGCGGCGGAAGGGAAGCTTCAGCAGTCCGAACGCAATCGTCAGGACCAGCCAGCCGCCGGCAAAGCCGATGCCCGCGCAAAGCAGCCCATCGGTGGTGACGGGAACCGCCGGGCGGAAATCGTCCCATGTCCGCTGGGCAAGGTCCGGGTCGTTGAACCGCCAGACCTGCGCCAGCCGCTGCAGGGGCTCTGCCTGCCGAAGCGCGTTATAGTCGCTCGACAACCGCTCGTACCGGTAAACCTGCTCGCCGTGATGTTCTTGCAACCCGGTCAGGAAGGTTGAGCCATCAAGCTGCGCTAGCGCCTCTTCCCGCGTCACCCCGGCGGCGTTGGCAAGCGTGTCGAAGGCGACGACGCTGACGCGCAACTCGTCCACCGCGCCCGAAAGCCGTTGAAGATACTGCTGGGAAAACTCGGGAAACTGCGACAGCGCAGCCGCTCCGGCCACGCCACCCGCGAGGGCGAGAAATTTCAACATGCCTGTGTGTCCTGCTCTTTTGCCGCGAAGGATAGCCGATTTCGCCTGTCCGGCCAATTCCGCTTGGCAAGCTGCGCCGGACACTCTGCCCGGCGCGGTCTCAGCCGGTCTACTTGTTCTTCTTGCCGGCCTTCTTGTCTGCCTTCTTCTTTTCGGCCTTGGCCTTCTTCTCGGCCTTTTCCGCCTGTTTCTCGGCCTTTGCGGCTTTCTTCGCGGCCCGGGCTGCCTTTTCCTCGGCCTTCGCGGCCTTGGCCGCCTTCTTGGCTTCCTTCTCGGCCGCCTTCTCGGCAAGGCGCGCGGCCTTCTTCGCCTCTTTCTCGGCGGCCCGCGCCGCCTTTTTCGCCGCCCGCTGGGCTTCGCGTTCGGCCTGCTTCTCGGCCTTGCGCGCGGCCTTCGCGTCGGCCTTGGCCTCTGCATCCTCGGCGGGCGCGTCTTTCGCTTCCGGCGTTGGCGCCGGGGCAGGCTTGTCGACGGGCGCCTGCGTCGAAGCCGGAGCGGCGGCAACCGGCGCGTCATCGCCAGCCAGCACCGCGTCCTTCGCGGCGGCGGCCAAGGTCGCAGCGCGCGCGCCCCCGATGCCCGGCACGGCCATCAGCCCCTCGGGACCGGCGGCGGCCATCGCCTCTGCATCCGCGATACCGGCGGACCGCAACGCTTCTGCCAGTGCAGCCCCGACACCTTTGACCTTGCTCAGATCCGTCATTCTTTGCTCCTGTCACCGGCCGGGCCATCGCGGCCCGGCCCTTCCGTTTCGTCCGTGAGTGATGCCACCGTCAGGCCGCTTTTTTCAGGGCCTTCTTGGCCTTCTTCAGTTTGCCTTCGTGTTTCTTGATCTTGCCCTTCCGGGACTTGATCTCACGCTTCAGGCTCTTGATCTTGCTCTTTTTCGACACAGCGATCTCCTCCTTCCTGCGACCGGTCCGTAATGCGGACCGCAAGGAAAAGGCATACCACATGGATATGCTTTGTATATACCTTTTCGACAGCGGCGATCCGGAAAGCAAAATGGCGCCACCCCAAGGGGCAGCGCCACTTCTTAAATCTTCCGGTCCACCATGGACCGCAGGCCAGACGGCTCAGGTCAGCGCGGCGGCGACCAGCTCCGGCTTGATCTCTTCGCTTTCGCCGGTGCGGCGGTCGGTCAGTTCGACCACGCCCTTCTCAAGCCCGCGCGGGCCGACGGTGATACGCTTGGGCAACCCGATCAGGTCCATCGTCGCGAACTTGGCGCCCGCGCGCTCCTCGCGGTCGTCGTACAGCACTTCCAGCCCGGCGGCGGTCAGTTCCTTATACAGCGCCTCGCAGGCGGCATCGGCGGTGGCGTCGCCCTGCTTCACGTTGACGATGCCAACATGGAACGGAGCCACTTCCCACGGCCAGATGATGCCCTTCTCGTCGTGGTTCGCCTCGATCAGCGCACCGGCAAGCCGGCTGACGCCGATGCCATGGCTGCCCATGTGAACCGCGACGGGCTTGCCGTCCGGACCCTGCACCGTGGCGCCCATCGGCTCGGAATACTTGGTGCCGAAATAGAAGATCTGGCCGACCTCGATGCCGCGCGCGACGCGGCGGCGCTCTTCCGGGATCTGGTCGAAGATCGCCGGATCGTGCGTTTCGTCGGTGCGGGCATAACGGCTGGTGAACTCTTCCAGCACGGACTGACACTGTTCCACCGAGTCATAGTCGATCTCGCGGTCGCCGAACTTCAGATCGGTGATCTCGCTGTCATAGAACACCTCGGACTCGCCGGTTTCGGCCAGAACGAGGAACTCGTGCGTGTCGTCGCCGCCGATCGGGCCACTGTCGGCGCGCATCGGGATCGCCTGAAGACCCATGCGCTCGTAGGTGCGCAGGTAGCTGACGAGGTGCCGGTTGTAGGCGTGCAGCGCGTCCTCTTTGGTCAGGTCGAAGTTGTAGCCGTCCTTCATCAGGAACTCGCGGCCACGCATGACGCCGAACCGCGGACGCACTTCGTCGCGGAACTTCCACTGGATGTGGTACAGCGTCATCGGCAGGTCTTTGTACGAACTGACGTGGCTGCGGAAGATGTCGGTGATCATCTCTTCGTTGGTCGGGCCGTACAGCATGTCGCGGTCGTGCCGGTCGCGAATGCGCAGCATCTCGGGGCCGTAGGCGTCGTACCGGCCGCTCTCGCGCCACAGGTCGGCGGACTGAAGCGTCGGCATCAGGACCGGGATATGCCCGGCACGCTGCTGTTCCTCGTGGACGATGCGCTCGATGTTGCGCAGCACGCGGTAGCCGAGCGGCAGCCACGAGTAGATCCCGGCGCTGGCCTGTTTGATCATGCCCGCGCGCAGCATCAGGCGATGGCTGGCAATCTGGGCCTCGGCCGGCGTCTCTTTGAGAACCGGAAGGAAGTAGCGAGAGAGGCGCATAAAGGCTCCTTGGAAGGAAATTCCACGTCGCAAGCGGTCTATGGGAAAGCCCACACCAAGACAAGCTGGCGCAAGGGCCCGCCGCTTCGGTCGGGCGACGCTACGTCATCGCCGGGCGGCGCGCGCCTTGCTTGACCTTCGGGCGCGGGCCGACCAAATGTGAACCCGCCGAAAAACGCTTGGCCGGTACGGTTATCCCGGCCCCCGCAGTGCGGGAGTTAGTCGATCCCTCGAACCCACGGCACCCCGAAACCAAGGGGGTGCGTGGCCGTGAGACAGGGCATTACGGCACCTCCGCATTGCGAAAGGAAACTCCATGGCCGCCCCAAAGGACGTCC
Organism: Psychromarinibacter sp. S121; assembly: GCF_049801035.1. Lineage (NCBI taxonomy): Bacteria > Pseudomonadati > Pseudomonadota > Alphaproteobacteria > Rhodobacterales > Paracoccaceae > Psychromarinibacter > Psychromarinibacter sp. S121. Next base: position 485,841 of record NZ_JBNAGE010000001.1, on the reverse strand, counting down.
AGGCTCCCAACCCCAAAGCAACCGTGATCGTGGCGCAGGTCTTCATCTCTTGCCTGATGGCCCTGCTGATGACCGGCATTTTCACCGCCATACCCATGCAGTTCCAGCCCGGCTGGGTCGGCGCATGGATGACACGCTGGCTGACCGCATGGCCGATTGCCTTCGTCCTGTCGCTGGGCGTCGGCCCGGTCAGCTTCGCATTGTCCACCCGTGTGCTGATGGTGGCCCGGCGCGGCTAGGGCCGCATCGAGCCGGTGTCCATGAAGCGCTGATGCCACGACAGCGCTTCGGAAGGCAGCATCGGCGCGTGTTGGCCGAAGGACCCCTTCGCGGCGCGCGCCATGTAATCCTCCAGCATCGGGCGATAGGCCGGGTGAGCGCATTTCTCGACGATCGCCAGCGCCCGCTGTTTCGGTGACAGCCCGCGCAGATCGGCCAGCCCCTGCTCGGTCACGATCACCTGCACGTCCTGACTGATGTGGTCGACGTGGCTGACCTGCGGCACGATGGCCGAGATCGCGCCGCCCTTTGCGACCGAAGGCGTCATGAAGATCGACACATAGCCGTTCCGTGCAAAGTCGCCCGAGCCGCCGATGCCGTTCTGAATCCGGGACCCCATCACATGAGTCGAATTGACGTTGCCGTAGATGTCGGCCTCGATCAGGCCGTTCATCGCGATGCAGCCCAACCGCCGCACAAGCTCTGGATTGTTCGATATCTCCTGCGGACGTAGCAGGAGACGGTCCCGGAACCGGTCCGCATTGTCGTTAAAGTACAAGGCCTTTTCCGGCGACAGAGAGAACGCGGTGGCCGAGGCCATGCGCAGGGTGCCGGCCTCGATCATGTCCAGCATACCGTCCTGGATCACCTCGGTGAAGGCGGTCATGCCCTCGAACGGCGTCTCGATCAGCCCGGCCATCACCGCGTTCGGCACGTTGCCGACGCCCGACTGCAACGGCAGCAGCGACGGCGGCAGACCGGCGCGCTTTGCCTCCCATGTCAGGAAGTCGAGGATGTTCGACGCGATGGCCAAGGCCGCCTCGTCGGGCGGCGAGAATGGCGCGTTGCGGTCCGGCGCGTCGGTCTCGACCACCGCGACCACCTTGCCGGGGTCGATGCGGAAATGCGGCTGCCCGATGCGGTCGTCGGACTTCACCAGCGGGATCGGCACCCGGTTCGGCGGCAGCGCGGTGCCGTAGTAGATATCGTGCATCCCGTCCAGCGCGGGCGACTGCCAGCGGTTCACCTCGAGGATCACCTTGTCCGCCAGATCCAGCCACGTCTTGTTGTTGCCGACCGACGATGACGGGATCAGGTCGCCGTCCGGCGTGATCCCCGACACCTCGACCACCGCCACGTCCATATGGCCAAGAAAGCCCTCCCACGCCATCGGCGCGACCTGGCTGAGATGCAGGTCGAAATACTCCATCTCGCCCGCGTTGATCTTCTCGCGCGCGATGGGGTCCGAGTTGTAGGGCAGCCGGAATTCGATGCCGTCGGCCTTCGCCATCGCACCGTCCAGTTCCGGTCCCGTGGACGCGCCGGTCCAGACCTTCACCCGGAACGGATGGCCCGCGGCGTGTTCCGCCTCGATCCGGTCGGCCAGCGCCACCGGCACCGCCTTGGGATAGCCCGAGCCGGTGAAGCCGCTCATCCCGACCGTATCGCCGGGCCGGATCAGGGCCGCCGCCGTGGCCGCATCGGTCACCTTCGCCGCCAGTCCGGCATGGCGGATTCGTTCGCTGGTCATTGCTGCCTCCTCCCGTGTCAGGTCGCTTGCATACGATGGGATACAACGGGACAACGCAGAACGTCAGACACTGGAAGCACCGCGAAACACCGGTATGCGAACGCAGCATGTCACAGAGGGAATTCCGACCTGCCGGTGCGCCGAAACCCGCCGTTCGGGCGCGAGCATCCCGCAGGGCGCAAACGAAATTTCAGTTTACGCCGCGACGGCACCCGTTATTCTGCATCTGCAAAATAGCTAACAAGGGGGTGCAGCCATGGCCGACTTCAAGAAGATCCTGATCGCGAACCGCGGAGAGATCGCCATCCGGGTCATGCGGGCTGCCAACGAACTCGGCAAGCGCACGGTCGCGATCTACGCCGACGAGGACAAGCTGTCCCTGCACCGCTTCAAGGCCGACGAGGCCTACAAGATCGGCGAAGGCATGGGCCCCGTCGCGGCCTACCTGTCGATCGAAGAGATCATCCGCGTCGCCAAGATGTGCGGCGCCGACGCGATCCATCCGGGCTATGGCCTGCTGTCCGAGAACCCGGACTTCGTCGACGCCTGCGCCGCCAACGGCATCACCTTCATCGGCCCCAAGTCCGACACCATGCGCGCCCTTGGCGACAAGGCCAGCGCCCGCAAGGTCGCCATCGCCGCCGGCGTGCCGGTGATCCCGGCAACCGAGGTGCTGGGCGACGACATGAAGCAGATCGCCAAGGAGGCCGAGGAAATCGGCTATCCGATGATGCTTAAGGCGTCGTGGGGCGGCGGCGGGCGCGGGATGCGCCCGATCATGGGGCCGGACGAGCTTGAGGCGAAGGTCAAGGAAGGCCGCCGCGAGGCAGAGGCCGCCTTCGGCAACGGCGAAGGCTATCTTGAGAAGATGATCATGAAGGCCCGCCACGTCGAGGTTCAGATCCTCGGCGACCAAGAGGGCAACATCTATCACCTGTGGGAACGCGATTGTTCGGTTCAGCGCCGAAACCAGAAGGTCGTCGAACGTGCCCCTGCCCCGTACCTGTCCCCCGCCCAGCGCGAGACGCTGTGCAATCTGGGCAAGAAGATCGCCGAGGCGGTGAATTACGAATGCGCCGGCACCATCGAGTTCCTGATGGATATGGAAACCGGCGAGTTCTACTTCATCGAGGTGAACCCCCGCGTGCAGGTCGAACACACGGTGACAGAGGAAGTCACCGGCATCGACATCGTGCGCGCGCAGATCCTGATCGCCGAGGGCAAGTCGCTGACCGAGGCCACCGGCGTCGCCAGCCAGTACGACGTGCAGCTTGACGGCCACGCGATCCAGTGCCGGATCACCACCGAGGATCCGCAGAACAACTTCATCCCCGACTATGGCCGGATCACCGCCTATCGCGGCGCGACCGGCATGGGCATCCGGCTGGACGGTGGCACCGCCTACAGCGGCGCGGTGATCACGCGGTATTACGACTCGCTGCTGGAAAAGATCACCGCATGGGCGCCGACCCCCGAGGCCGCGATCAAGCGGATCGACCGGGCGCTGCGCGAGTTCCGCATCCGGGGCGTGGCGACGAACATCGACTTCGTCATCAACCTGCTTCGCCACCCGACCTTCCTGTCGAACGAGTACCACACCAAGTTCATCGACCAGACGCCCGACCTGTTCGACTTCAAGCCGCGCCGCGACCGCGCGACGCGGCTGCTGACCTACATCGCCGACATCACGGTGAACGGGCACCCCGAGACGGAAGGCCGGCCCAAGCCGCACCCCGAGCTGAAGCCGGCCCGTGTGCCGGAACTGAAGATCGGCACGCCGCCGCCGGGCACCCGCCAGATCCTTGAAGAGAAGGGGCCGAAGGCGCTGGCCGACTGGATGCTGGTGCAAAAGCGCCTGCTGATCACCGACACCACCATGCGCGACGGGCACCAGTCGCTGCTGGCCACCCGGATGCGGTCGATCGACATGATCAAGGCTGCGCCCGCCTATGCCGCCAACCTGCCGGAACTGTTCTCGGTCGAGTGCTGGGGCGGCGCGACCTTCGACGTGGCCTACCGTTTCTTGCAGGAATGCCCGTGGCAGCGCCTGCGCGACATCCGCGCGGCGATGCCGAACCTTCTGACCCAGATGCTGCTGCGCGGATCGAACGGCGTGGGGTATACCGTCTATCCCGACAACGTGGTGAAGGCCTTCACCAAGCAGGCCGCCGAGTCCGGCGTCGACATCTTCCGGGTGTTCGACTCGCTGAACTGGGTCGAGAACATGCGCGTGTCGATGGATGCCGTGCTTGAGACCGACAAGGTGCTGGAAGGCACCGTCTGCTACACCGGCGACCTGTTCGACGCGGCGCGCCCCAAGTACGACCTGAAGTACTATGTGACGATGGCGAAGGAGCTGGAGAAGTCCGGCGCCCACATCCTTGGCGTGAAAGACATGGCGGGCCTGCTGAAGCCGGTCGCGGCGCGGACGCTGTTCAAGGCGCTGAAGGACGAGATCTCGATCCCGATCCATTTCCACACCCACGACACCGCCGGCATCGCCGCCGGCACCATCCTTGCCGCCGCCGAGGCGGGCGTGGACGCCGCCGACTGTGCGATGGACGCGCTGTCGGGCAACACCAGCCAAGCGACGCTGGGCACCGTGGTCGAGATCCTTGCCCAGACCGAGCGTGACACCGGGCTGGACGTCGAGGCGATCCGCGAGATGTCGAACTACTGGGAAGCGGTGCGCGGCCAGTATGCGGCGTTCGAGAGCGGCATGCAGGCTCCGGCGTCGGAGGTTTACCTGCACGAGATGCCGGGCGGCCAGTTCACCAACCTCAAGGCGCAGGCGCGCTCGTTGGGGCTGGAAGAACGCTGGCACGAGGTGGCCGAGATGTACGCCGAGGTGAACCTGATGTTCGGCGACATCGTGAAGGTCACGCCGTCGTCCAAGGTGGTGGGCGACATGGCCCTGATGATGGTGTCGCAGGGTCTCTCTCGCGCGCAGGTCGAAGACCCCAAGACCGAAGTATCCTTCCCGGACTCGGTCATCGACATGATGAAGGGCAACCTTGGCCAGCCGCCGGGCGGCTTCCCGGACAAGATCCTGCAGAAGGTGCTGAAGGGCGAGAAGCCCAACACCGAACGCCCCGGCGCGCATCTGCCCGCCGAGGATCTGGACGCCAAGCGCAAGGAGCTGGAAGAGAAGTTCCCCGACGAGGAATTCGACGACGAGGATCTGAACGGCTACCTGATGTATCCCAAGGTCTTCTCGGACTACACCGCGCGCCATGCGACCTATGGCCCCGTGCGGACGCTGCCGACGCTCAATTTCTTCTACGGCATGGAACCCGGCGAGGAAATCTCGCCCGAGATTGAGCCCGGCGTGACGCTGGAAGTCCGCCTGTCCGCCCTGTCCGAGACGAACGAGGACGGCGACGTGCGGGTGTTCTTCGAACTGAACGGCCAGCCTCGCGTGATCCGGGTGCCGAACCGCAAGGCGGGCGGCGCGTCGACGGTGCGGCCCAAGGCCGAGGTCGGCAACCCGAACCACGTGGGCGCACCGATGCCGGGTGTCGTCGCCACGGTCGCCGCGCAGGCGGGCGCGAAGGTCAAGCAGGGCGACCTGCTGCTGACAATCGAGGCGATGAAGATGGAGACCGGCCTGCACGCCGAGCGGGACGCGACGATCAAGGCCGTCCACGTCACGCCGGGCGCACAGATCGACGCGAAGGACCTGCTGGTCGAGTTCGAGGACTAAGAAAACCGCGGCGCGCCCACATGGCGCGCCGCTTGCCGTTACGGCCACGCGTGGCATTCTGGCGCCGACCTCTGACGGAGCCCGTGCCATGCCCCCCACCTTGACCGCCATCTACGCCAGCCTGCTGGCCCTGCTGTTCCTTGCCCTTTCGGCCCGCGTGATCTTTGGCCGGTTCCGGCACCGCGTCTCGGTCGGCGACGGCGGTGACAAGGACATGCTGAAACGGATGCGGGTGCAGGCGAACTGCGCCGAATACGCCCCCATCGGCATCCTGATGCTGGGACTGGCAGAGATGCAGGGCATGGGCCCCGCCCTGCTGCACCTGTTCGGCCTGATGCTGCTGGCCGGGCGCACGGCGCATGCCTACGGGTTCGGTCGCACGCCACAGATCTCGGCGCTGCGGATCGGGGGCATGGTGCTGACGGTCGCAATGATCACGCTGACTGCCATCGGAAACCTGTTCCTCGCGCTTGCCTGAAAAAGCCCGCGATATCCGTCGAGACGCACCTATCCTGCAAGTTGCCGGCACCGGGTTTCCTTGTGATGGTCGGCATGGCGCAGGTGGCGGATGGCATCCACCATAGCCCTACGCGGCTTCATACATGCGGCGATGGTCTTCGCAGGCGCGGTGGAAGGGTTGAACCTGTGGCGCCAGAAGCGGCGTCTGGCGCGAAAGGCCATGCCGTAGCGGCATTAGAAAAAAACGGTGGGGCGGGTCAAAAACCTGCATTTTCCCTCTTGCAGCCCCCAGCCGTTCTTTATATCTCACGCCTCACCCAAGGACGCGGGCGTAGCTCAGGGGTAGAGCATTACCTTGCCAAGGTAAGGGTCGTGAGTTCGAATCTCATCGCCCGCTCCAATTTTCCTCCGGATGGAGGGCACGACAAAAGGGTCGCCTTCAGGCGGCCCTTTTGTGTTTTCGGCATTTGACTTTGGACCGAGACAAGAATTGCGATCACAACGGCGGCTTGAAGTTGCCTTCGACCGCCAGACAGAATTGTTTCGGAATGTTACAATTGGTCACAGACTAAATTAACGCATGAGTTAAGCATATTACGAAATCTACTTTGCAGTATTGTCACAAAGCGGAATTGGCATCCCCGCATGCCGTCCGCCCCCCAACGCCCCAGTCGGCAGATCAGCGCCGATCCAGGCACACCCTAAGATTCACTGCTTGGCGGCAAAACACGCAAGAGTTGTGTTCGACGTTAAATAACGCAAAGCCTTAACAAATCAAAAGAAATTCGAGATACGGCATGCGTTCCCTATCATAGTGATTCGGTCAGGATTGGCGCGTGTGGCCCCTCGGAGCTCCTCGAAAGGTGCCTGCCGGTTCCCATTCCGCCCTCAGATTCGGCAGTTTTGGCGGAAAGACGCCAAAGCCGCTTAGATATTAGAGGCTTACCAACTACCTTTGCGTCACTCGGACTTTGTTAATTTAATTCTACTCGGATCTGCCGTTTGCTGCTAAATAATGAGCAGTCCTTTCTTGGTGAGTGCTCGCCGTAGGGTGGTTCCTTCGGCACAGGTTTCTAGGGTTGCTTCTCGCTTGGGGGCGTATTGTGAGCCAGGTAGATTTTCATGACGCGTCGGTGGCGCTTAAGCGCGAACAGGCCGCGGCGTCGATCCGGCCGACACGTGGCAGTTATTTTCGAATTGGCAAACGACTGGCGGATCTGATCGCCTGCGTTTTCCTTCTGCCCATCTGCGTTCCACTGATCGGGGTCTTCTGGCTGCTGACCCGCCGTGACGGCGGTCCCGGCTTTTTCCTGCAGGACCGCGTCGGACGGAACGGCGAGATCTTCAAGTGCTACAAGCTGCGCACCATGGTCGTGGATGCCGAAGCCGCGCTGGCCGAGATTTGCGCGGCCGACCCGGAACTGGCGGCGGAATGGAAGCGCGACCAGAAGCTGCGCTGCGATCCGCGCATCACGCCGCTGGGGAATTTCCTGCGGAAGACCAGCATCGACGAACTGCCGCAGGTCTTCAACGTGCTGCTCGGCGACATGAGCCTTGTCGGGCCGCGCCCGATGATGCCCTGCCAGCGGAAGATGTACACGTCGGCTGGCGGCGGCACCGGCTATTTCGCCCTGCGCCCCGGCATCACGGGCCCGTGGCAGGTGGATGGCCGTGGCGAGACCGCGTTTGTCGACCGGATCGGTTACGACAACCGGTATCTGTCGGAACTCTCGTTCGGCAAGGATCTGTCCTACCTCGCCCGCACCGTGACGGTCGTATTCCGCCAGACCGGCGGCTGATCGACCTGACAGGGGATGGCTGATCCATCCCCTACCCCGGCCTCAGCCCAGTTCCTGCCCCAGCCGCTTCAGATGAGCCGACACCAGTTCCTCGGCGCGCTCCGGGCTGGACGCCTCGGCGTAGCAGCGGAATTCGGGCGCATTGCCGGACGGGCGAAGGTGGACGATCTCGTCACCCTCGAAGCTGACCCGAAGACCGTCGGTCAGGTCGATGCCGGTTTCGGCCCCGACCCCCGTGAAGAAAGCGGCCCGGCGGGCCGGGTCGTCTTTCATCTCGGCAAGGAAAGCCTGCGAGGTCTCGGGCTCGATCCCCGCGATCCGGTCGGCTGCGGTGAAGCGGCCCGGCAGGGTAGCGACCAGATCGGCCAGCGACAGGCCCTGCGCGGCGGCGCTGGCCAGCGGTGCCACCATCGGCAGCAGGCTGTCGCGCGTCGCAAGCGGAGACAGGCGGCCCGTGTCGAAGCCCAGAAGGAACCCGCCGTTCGCCTCGTATCCCACCACCTTCTCGCCCGCGCGCGTTTCCATCGCGGCGATCACGAAAGGCGAGCCAATGCGGGTGCGGTCCACGATGCGAAAGCCCATCGCGTCGACGGCGGTATTCGAGGACACCGGCGTACAGATGACCTCGGCCCCCAGCGCCTTTGCGGTCAGCGGGCCAAGCACGTCACCGGGCACGATGCGGCCCGTGGCGTCGGTCACCATCGGACGGTCGGCGTCGCCATCGGTCGAGATCAGCGCGTCCAGCCCGTGATCCGAACACCAGTCCGCCAGCATCGCGCGCGTCTCGGGGTCGACCGCTTCTGTATCGACGGGGATGAATTCGTCAGAGCGGGCCAGCGGCACGGCGGTGGCGCCCAGCGCCTCGACCACGGCGACCATGATGTCGCGCGCGACCGAACTGTGCTGATAGACGCCGATCTTCAGCCCCGCCAGCGCATCGCCGCCGAACGCGTCGGCATAGCGCGCGACATAGGCCGGGGCCGGGTCGTGATCGCTGACCGGGGCCGAGCCGCCCTGCGCCGCCGCGCCCAGCGCGCCGGTGATCCGAACCTCGTCGTCTTTCGAGACCTCGCCGCCCGGAAGGTAGAATTTCAGCCCGTTTCGGTCGGCGGGAATGTGGCTGCCGGTGACCATCACCGCGGCCTGCCCCGCCCCCATCGAGGCCAGCGCCAGCGCGGGTGTCGGCGCGGCGCCGACCCGCGTCACCGGCAGGCCAAGGTCTGTGGCTGCCGCCGTGACCGAAGCCGCGATGCGCGGCGACGAGGCGCGCAGGTCCTCGCCCACGAAAACGCCGCCGCCCGTCTCGCAGGACGTCAGGAAGGCGCGGGTGTAATCCGCGACCAGTTCATCGGTCAGTTCCGTGACCAGCCCGCGCAGGCCGCTCGTTCCGAACTTGGGCGCCATCGTCCCCTCTCCTCAGGTCCGTGCGTAGATGTCGTCGTAGCGGGTGATGTCATCCTCGGCGAGGTAACTGCCCGTCTGGATCTCGATCAGCACCATGGGCATCATGCCGGGGTTTGCAAGCCGGTGCTTCTCGCCCAGCGGGACATAGACCGACTGGTTCTCGGTCAGCAGCTTCTCGGTCTCGCCGATTGTGACCTTCGCGGTGCCCTCGACGACGATCCAGTGCTCGGCGCGGTGATGGTGCGATTGCAGCGACAGGGCAGCGCCCGGCTGGACCACGATCCGCTTCACCTGAAACCGGTCGCCACCGACCAGCGTTTCGACAAACCCCCACGGGCGGTGGTCCTTCGGAAAGCTCTCGGCCTGCGCCGCGCCCCGGTCCTTCAGCGCCGCAACGGCGATCTTCACGTCCTGCGCCCGGCTGGCATCGGCCACCAGAACGGCGTCGGGCATCGCTACCGCGACAATGTTCTGCAATCCGATCCCGACCAGCGCCTGTCCCTCGGCCTCGGACCGAAGCAGCGTATCCTCGCAGTCGATCGCCAGCGCGTTGCCCGCCTGTGCGACGCCGGTGTCATCCGCCGTCTCGCGCCAGACCGCGTACCAGTCGCCCAGGTCGGACCAGCGGCCCTCGAAAGGGACGACCGACAGGTTGTCGGCGCGTTCCATCACGGCATAGTCGATAGAGATGTCGTCGGCCCCGTCCCACGCTTCGGGGTCGAGCCGCAGGAAGCCAAGGTCTTCTCGGCCCTTATCGACCGCCGCGCCCACCGGCTCCAGCAGGTCCGGCGCATGGGCACGGAAGGCGTCGAGGATGGTGCGCACCGAGAACAGGAAGATCCCCGCGTTCCACAGAAAACGCCCGGCATCCAGCATGCCCTGCGCCTTCTCCTCGTCCGGCTTCTCGACGAAGCGCACAAGATCCTGCACCCCGCTGCCGCCGGCTTCCGCCAGTTCCAGCCAGCCATAGCCGGTTTCCGGACGGTCCGGCGCGATGCCGAATGTCACCATGCGCCCCGCCGTCGCGGCGGCGGCGCCGGTTTCCAGCACGTCGTGAAACGCCTCTGGTTCAGGGATGACGTGGTCCGACGGCGCGACCAGCATCAGCGCGTCGGGGTCCGTCTTTTCCAGCCACAACGCGGCGGCCAGTACAGCGGGGGCGGTGTTGCGCCCCTCGGGCTCGATCAGGATCGCGCCGGGGTCAATCCCGGCGCCGCCCAGTTGTTCGGTGACGATGAAACGGAACTCGGACGCGGTGACGACCAGCGGCGGCGCGAACCCTTCGCCCGACAAACGCTTGGCAGAGGCCTGAAACAGGCTTTCCCGCCCAAGGAACGGTGCGAACTGCTTCGGGTAGGATTTGCGCGAAAGTGGCCACAGGCGCGTGCCCGAGCCGCCGCAAAGAAGAACGGGGGTAATGGTCAATTCAACTCCATCCCGGAAATCGGTGTCCTGCAGTCCGCGTCGTCATCGAAACCGCCGGTGCCCCGGCGTCGGGAATGACAATAGCCTGCGACCGAAGGGAAACAACCGCCAACCGGGTGGCGCGTCAGAGCAGACCGTCGTAGCGGACGAGCAGCGACAGAAGCGTGTCCAGTTCCTTGCGGGTCAGGCCGGATCGGGCGAAGGCGCGACGCTCTTCCGCCTCGACTTGCCGCAGTGCAACATCGCCCAAAGCGATCCCGGCCTCGGTGATCGCGACCGGTTTCGACCGGCCGTCCTGCGCCCCCTCGGGACGGGTCACAAGGCCCTTCTCCTCAAGCGAGCGCAGCACCTGAGTCATGCCCCCAGACGATATCACCAATGCGTCATACAGCATGGACGGGGTCATCGGCTTGCCGTCCCCTTCGGTTCGAAGGATCATCAAGACCTCGAACTCTGTCGGGTTAAGATCATGTTTTCTCATGATCTTTCGCGCACGTCGCGCGACGACCTGCCCGGTATGCTGTACCACGCCAGCGACCGCGAGCACCTCGTGATCGAGATCCGGCCAGTGGCTTTGCACCCTCAGTTTCCGATCTTCGCCCATCGCTAGGCATTTCTCCCCTTGCCCCGTCGGAGATTCATTTATTATCTTAGAAGAAAGATAAATGCGACGGAAATGTTTCGCTCGCCCGTAGAGACAGACGATCAACGCCGCTGCAGTGCAGCGGCGAACTGCATGCAAGGGGACCCGGTTTGACGGTTTCAGGATTCGACGCGCGGACGCCGCGCGGTAAGGGGCGCGTTGTGCGTCCGATTGCGCGTTTGGCGCAGGTTGCGGCGCTGGTGACGGCGGCATGGGCGGCAACGCCCGCTTTGGCCCAGATGCCGGGGATGGGCGGACCGACGCAGGTCGGCGTTATCGAACTGGAAGAAGCGCGCGTGCCCTACTCCGTCACGCTTCCGGGCCGTGCCGTCGCCTTCGAGGAAACCGACATCCGGCCCCGCGTCGCTGGCGTTATCTCGGAAATCGTGTACGAACCGGGCACCGAGGTGCTGGTCGGCGACGTGCTGTTCCGGATCGAGGGCGACACCTTCGCCGCCGACCTTGCCGCCGCCGAGGCGACCGTCGCCAGTGCCGAAGCGTCGGTCTCTGCCGCCGAGACCACGCTTGCCCGCTACGAGACGCTGTCGGGCACCGGGGTCACCGCAGAGACCGTCGAGAACGCCCGCGTGACGCTGGCGCAGGCCGAGGCGACGCTCAGCTCTGCCCGCGCCGCCCGCGACCTTGCGCAGCTGAACCTCGACCGCACCGAGATCCTAAGCCCGATCAAGGGCATAGCGGACATTTCGAATGTGTCGGTCGGGGCGCTTGTGACCGCCAACCAGACCGACGCGCTGACCACCGTGACGCGCATCAACCCGATCTATGTCGACGTGCAGGAAAGCAGCCGCCGCATCCAGTTGATCCGCGACCGCATCAGCGCCGGCACGCTGGCGCCGGGCGAAGAGCTGGACGTGACGCTGCAACTCGAAACCGGCCTTTCGTACGAGATCCCCGGCAGCCTTGTGACCGGCGGCACTTCGGTCTCGACGACCACCGGCACCACGATCGTCCGCTTCCAGTTCGACAACCCGGATCAGGACATCCTGCCGGGCCAGTTCCTGCGGGTCGACATCACGCTGGGCGACACGCCCGCCATTCTGGTGCCGCAGCGCGCCACCTCGCGCGCCGCCGACGGGACCCTGACCGCCTTTGTGGCGGTGGACGGCGAAGCGGTCGAGCGCACGCTGACCGAAACCGGCGTCTACCAGAACGCGTGGATCGTGACCGAGGGCGTGGCGGACGGCGACATGCTGATCGTGGACGGCCTGACGAACCTGACCGCCGGTGCCGAAGTGCAGACGGTGCCCGTGACGATCTCGGCGGACGGGGTCGTTTCCGACCTCGACACCGCCGACGCGTCGGACGGCGACGCCGATGCCGAGGCGCCCGCCGCGGACGATGCGGAAACTCCGGGCGAGGACGGCTAAGACACCATGGGTACCTTCTTTATCCGACGCCCGGTCTTTGCCTGGGTCGTTTCAATCATGATGATGCTGGCGGGCGCGGCCTCGTTCCTTGGCCTGCCGGTATCGCAATATCCTGACATCGCACCGACCACGGTGCGCGTCTCGGCCACCTATACCGGCGCCACCGCGTCGGCGGTGCTCAACTCGGTGACGCGGGTCATCGAAGAGACCATGACCGGCATCGACGGCATGCTGTACATGACCTCGCAGTCCAGCGAGGGCTCGTCGTCCATTACCATCATCTTCGACGAAAGCGTCGACCCCATCGACGCGCAGAACGAGGTTCAGTCAAGGGTCAGCCGGGTCGAGGGGCAGCTTCCCTCGGCGGTGCAGCAACAGGGCGTGAACGTCTCGCGGTCGGACAGCTCGATCCTTCTGGTCGGCGCCCTGGTCGATACCACCGGCACCTACACCACGCTTCAGCTTGGCGACCTGCTTGACGAGATCGTCGAAGGCGCCATCGAGCGGACCGAGGGCGTGGGCGGCATCAACAGCTTCGGTTCGGGCTATGCCATGCGCGTCTGGCTCGACCCGCTGGCGCTGGTCCGCTACCAGCTGACGCCCGCCGACATCACCGCCGCCGTCGAGGAACAGAACACCACCGTGTCGGTCGGGTCGCTGGGCGATCAGCCCACCTTGGCGGGCCAGCAGTTCACCGCCACCATCACCGCACAAAGCCAGCTGACCACCGTCGAGGAATTCGAGCAGATCCTGCTGAAGACCGAAGAAGACGGCTCTGTCGTGCGACTGGTCGACGTGGCGCGGATCGAGATCGGACAGGAAAGCTACGGCACCGAGTCGCTGTTCAACGGTCAGTCCGCCGCCGGTTTCGGCGTCAACCTCGCCACCGGTGCGAATGCGGTCGAGACGTCCGAGAACGTCCGCGCCACCCTCGACAGCCTCGCCGCCGCGTTCCCGGAAGGCGTCGAGTACCGCATCGCCTATGACACCTCGCCCTTCGTAGAGCTGTCGATCGAACAGGTGGAACACACCCTGATCGAGGCGGTGCTGCTGGTCGTGCTGGTGCTGATCGTCTTCCTGCAATCGTGGCGCGCCACGCTGATCCCGCTGATCACCGTGCCCGTCGTTCTGCTGGGAACGCTGGCGGTGCTGTATGTCGCGGGATACTCGATCAACACGCTGACGATGTTCGCGATGGTGCTTGCCATCGGCCTTCTCGTGGACGACGCCATCGTCGTGGTCGAGAACGTCGAGCGCCTGATGGAAGAGGAAAAGCTCTCCGCGCGCGAGGCGACGGCCAAGTCTATGGGCCAGATCCTGTCGGCGCTGGTCGGCATCAACGTGGTGCTGGCGGCGGTGTTCCTGCCGATGGCGTTCTTCCCCGGCTCGACCGGCGTCATCTATCGACAGTTCTCGCTGACCATGGTCACCGCCATGGCGCTGTCGCTGATTATCGCGATCATCCTGTCGCCACCGATGTCGGCGCAACTTCTGAAGGCGAACCACGGCGAGACGCGTTTCCCGCCAGCGCGGTGGTTCAACAGCGGCATGTCGCGGTTCACCGACTTCTACTCGGGCACCGTCAAGCTGTCGCTGAAGGCGCCCTTCGTGATGATCCTCATCCTTGGCGGCATCCTGTTCGCGGCCTACAGCGCCAACAGCCGGATCACCTCGTCCTTCATCCCGACAGAGGATCAGGGCGTGTTGCTGACCATCGTGAACCTCGACGAGGGCGCGACGTCGCAGCAGACGCGCGCGGTGCTGGAACAGATCAACGCCTACCTTCTCGAGGACGAGGAAGAGGCGGTGGAAAGCACCTTCGCCGCTCTGGGCTTCGGCTTTGGCGGGTCCGGGCAGAACCGCGCCATGGTGTTCGTCAAGCTGCGCGACTTCGAAGAGCGCGGCGACAACCCGGAACTGGCCGCCTCGGCGGTGGCGATGCGCACCAACATGGCGTTCATGAGCAACCGCGCCGGCCAGATCTTCGTGATGCAGCCGCCCGCGATCATGGGCCTTGGCAACACCGGCGGCTTCTCGATGTACCTCGTCGATCAGGGGGCCAACGGCACGGACGCGCTGATCGCTGCCGCCAAGCAGCTGGAAACCGTCGCCGGTCAGGATGACCGGGTGACCAATATCCGGGTCAGCGGGACGGAACAGGAAAGCGCCCTGCGGATCGAGATCGACCAGCAGAAGGCCGAAAGCCTTGGCCTGTCGCTGTCGTCGATTAACGCGATGTTGTCGGTTGTGTTCTCTGGCTCTGAAGTCAACGATTTCGTGCTAGGTGATTCGCTGCGACCGGTCATTGTGCAGGCCGATGCACCCTTCCGGATGCAACCAGACGACGTGTTTGACTGGTATGCGCGCAACACTTCCGGAGAAATGGTACCGTTCTCGGCCTTCGCCACGACCCAGTGGGAGCCGGTTTCCCCGTCTCTTCAACGGTATGAGGCGACCAACGCAATCGAGATCTCCGGCTCGCCCGGAGTCGGCATTTCCACCGGCACCGCGATGGAGGTCATGGAAGAGCTCGTCGAGGGTCTCGACGGGGGCTACAGCGTGGCCTGGACAGGCATCAGTTACCAAGAAAGACAGTCCGGAGACCTTGCCTACGTGCTTTACGGCATCTCGGTTCTGGTGGTGTTTCTGGCCCTCGCCGCGCTCTATGAAAGCTGGTCGATTCCGTTCGCCGTCATGCTGTCCGTACCGGTCGGCGTGATGGGTGCAATGGTGGCCGCGTGGTACTTCGGACAGCAGAATGACGTTTACTTCAAGGTCGGACTGCTCACCACCATCGGGCTTGCAGCACGCAACGCCATCCTTATCGTAGAGTTCGCAGAAACCTTGCGCGGTGAAGGACGCACGGTCAAAGAGGCAGCAATCGAGGCGGCTCGGCTCCGGCTGAGACCCATTTTGATGACAGCATTGGCTTTCATCCTCGGCGTGCTGCCGTTGGCGACCGCTTCTGGCGCGGGGGCTGCGGCGCAGAATGCCATAGGCATCGGCGTAATTGGCGGCATGATCGCCTCGACTTTCCTCGGCATCTTCATGGTGCCGGCGCTGTACGTACTTATCATGCGCCTGACACCCGGCGCGCGGACCAAGGAGGCTTGAACTTGCCCCGTCTGAAACTCACTGCCCTCGCAGTGCCCGCCCTGCTGGCGGCTTGCACGGTCGGTCCGGACTTCAAGTCGCCCGGGATCTCGCTGGCCAACAGCTTCGCCGAGGGCACCTATGCGCCCATCGGCGACGCCGCGGCCCAACAGTGGTGGCTCCAGTTCAACGACAAGATGCTGAACCAGCTTGTCGCCGCCGCGATGCGCCAGAACCTCGACGTGCGAACCGCGCTGGCCCGCATCGACGAGGCGCAGGCCGCCGCACGCGCCACCGGCCTTCCGGGCCTGCTGTCGGGCGGTGTCACCGGCGGCTGGACCCGGCAGGGCGGCGACGGCGTCGCCATCACCGAGACCCGCAGCGTCGGCTTCAACCCGTCGATCATCATCGACCTGTTCGGCAGCGAGCAGCGCCAGCGCGAAGCCGCCCTGGCCAGCTTGCGCTCGGCCGAGCTCAGCGTCGGCACCGCGCGGCTTGCGGTGCTGTCCGCTCTGGTCTCTGCCTACCTCGACCTGCGGTACTACCAGCAGGCGCTTGCCCTGACCCGTGGCACCATCGCCAGCCAGGCCGAGACGCTTGAACTGGTGCGCGGACAGTTCGGCGCCGGTGCGTCGACCCAGTTGGACGTGGCGCAGGCGGAAGCCGCCTACAACCAGGCCCGCGCGAACCTGCCGGGGCTGGAAAGCGGCTATTACAGCGCGCTCTATTCCATCGCCACGCTGCTGGCGGTGCCGGTGCAGTCGATCCAGACCCAGCTTCAGGCGGGTGGCCGCCAGCCGAACGTCTATTCGGGCGCTGGCGCGGGCATCCCCGCCGACCTGCTGCGGAATCGCCCCGACGTCCGCTCTGCCGAGCAGGACTATGCCGCCGCCGTCGCCCGCGTGGGCGTGAACGAGGCGGCGCTGTATCCGTCGCTGTCGCTGGGCGGCAACGTCGGCATCACCAACGGCGCCAACAGCTGGAGCTTCGGGCCCTCGATCTCGATCCCGGTGCTGAACATGCCGGTCCTGCTGGCCAACCGCGATCAGGCCATTGCACAGGCCGAACAGGCGCGGCTGACATGGCGCGCATCGGTGCTGGGTGCGGTCGAAGAAGTCCAAAGCTCGCAGTCGGCCTACAGCCGGGCGCGGCGCGAGGTGTCGGCGCTTCAGGGCTCGGTAACCTCCTACGCCCGCGTTGTGGACCTGTCGCAGCAGACCTACGACGCCGGTGCGACCACCCTTCTCGACCTGCTGACCGGCCAGCGCTCGCTTGCCTCGGCGCAGCTGTCGCTGGCGGCGTCGGTCCGCGACATGGCCGCGAACTGGGCCGCGTTGCAGGTGGCGGCCGGCCGCGGCTGGGCCATCGTGCCGCCGCCCCACAACTGATCCGCCACGAGATCCGACAGTCAAAGCCCCGGCCACCGCGCCGGGGCTTTTTCTTTACGGATGAATCCGATCCCGCGGGTCGACCGGTCGCCTTCGGTCGCGCTATGATGCCGGGCCGGCAGGAGGAGGCCGGCGCAATCAGCGGAGAGTTCATGCCCGAGTTCGCGTCCGATATCGAGATCGCCCGTGCCGCCCGGAAGAAGCCGATACAGGAGATCGGCGCCCGCCTTGGCATCCCGCCAGAGCACCTTCTGCCCTACGGCCACGACAAGGCAAAGGTCGGGCAGGAGTTCATCTCGGGGCTGAAAGACCGGCCCGACGGCCACCTGATCCTTGTGACCGCGGTGAACCCGACCCCGGCGGGCGAAGGCAAGACGACGACCACCGTGGGCCTTGGCGACGGTCTGGCCGCCATCGGCAAGAACACCGCGATCTGTATCCGAGAGGCCAGCCTTGGCCCCTGCTTCGGCATGAAGGGCGGCGCGGCGGGCGGTGGCTTTGCACAGGTGGTGCCGATGGAGGACATGAACCTTCACTTCACCGGCGACTTCCACGCCATCACCTCGGCCCACAACCTGTTGGCGGCGATGCTGGACAACCACGTCTACTGGGGAAACGCGCTGGACATCGACGTCCGCCGTGTGGCGTTCCGGCGGGTGATGGACATGAACGACCGGGCCCTGCGGCAGATCGTGGCCTCGCTCGGCGGCGTCGCGAACGGCTTCCCGCGCGAGGCGGGCTTCGACATAACCGTGGCTTCAGAGGTCATGGCGATCCTGTGCCTCGCCACCGATCTGGCGGACCTCGAGCGGCGGCTGGGCGACATCATCGTGGCATGGCGCCGCGACCGCACGCCGGTCTATGCCCGCGACCTGAAGGCCGAGGGCGCGATGACCGTGCTGCTGAAAGACGCGATGCAGCCGAACCTCGTGCAGACGCTGGAAAACACGCCCGCCTTCGTACACGGCGGCCCGTTCGCGAATATCGCGCACGGCTGCAACTCGGTGATGGCGACCACCACCGCGCTGAAGCTCGCCGACTACGTGGTGACCGAGGCGGGCTTCGGCGCCGATCTGGGGGCCGAGAAGTTCTTCGACATCAAGTGCCGCAAGGCCGGGCTGAAGCCCGCAGCGGCTGTCGTGGTCGCCACCGTCCGGGCGTTGAAGATGAACGGCGGCGTGGCGAAGCAGGACCTTGGCGCCGAAAACGTGGACGCAGTGCGCGCGGGCTGCGCCAACCTTGGCCGGCATCTGGAAAACGTCGGCAAGTTCGGCGTCCCCGCCGTAGTGGCGATCAACCACTTCACCGGCGACACCGAGGCCGAGATCGCCGCCGTGAAAGAGCATGTGGCGTCCCTTGGCGCGAAAGCAATCCTCTGCCGCCACTGGGCCGACGGCTCTGCCGGGATCACCGAACTGGCGCAGGAAGTCGTGACGCTGGCCGAGGGCGGCAGCGCCGATTTCGCTCCGCTCTACCCCGACGAGATGCCCCTGTTCGAGAAGATCGAGACAGTGGCGAAGTCGATCTACCACGCGGGCGAGGTCATCGCAGACCGCAAGGTGCGCGAACAGTTGAAGGACTGGGAAGCGCAGGGCTATGGCGCCCTGCCGGTCTGCATGGCCAAGACGCAGTACTCGTTCTCGACCGACCCGAACCTGCGCGGCGCGCCCGAAGGGCACGACCTGCCGGTGCGCGAGGTGCGCCTGTCGGCGGGCGCGGGCTTTGTCGTCGCGATCTGCGGAGAGATCATGACGATGCCGGGCCTGCCCCGCACGCCCTCGGCCGAGAGCATCCGCCTCAACGACGCCGGAGCGGTCGAGGGGCTGTTCTAGCCCCCGCCCGTGCTGCCGCCGGGTAAGCGGGGGCACGGGTTGCAGACACCATTAAATTCCGAAACACCTGACAGGCCGGATCGCGGCCGAAGGACGAAGGACGAAGGGGACAGACATGACGAAACCGTTTCTGAACGAGGGCGCCGTCGCCGTCATCACCGGCGCGGCCTCGGGCATCGGACGCGCAGCCGCCGTGGCCTTCGCCGGGCGCGGCATGAAGGTCGTCATGGTCGACGCCGATGGCGAGATGCTTGCCGACGCGGTCGACCGCGTGTCCGGCATTGCGGGCGAGGACAACGTAATGAACCGCGTGATCGACGTGTCCGACGTACACGCGATGACCGACCTGTCCGACGCCGTGTTCGACCGCTTCGGTCGCGTCGACCTGCTGATGAGCAACGCCGCGATGCGCGTGGCCGGCGGCAGCGACGAAAGCCTGCACGAATGGCGCCGCACGATGGACGTCAACTTCTGGGCCGCCGTCTATGCCGAACGGGCCTTCCTGCCCCGGATGCAGGAGAACGGGACCGAGGGTGCCATCGTCAACACCGGCTCGAAGCAGGGCATTACCAACCCGCCGGGTAATCTTGTCTACAACGTCACCAAGTCGGCTCTGAAGACCTATACAGAGGGCCTGCAGCACGTTCTGCGCAACACGGAAGGCTGCAAGATCTCGGCGCATCTGCTGGTGCCCGGCTTCACCACCACGGGCACCCGCACCCACAAGCCCGAGGCATGGCTGCCCGAGCAGGTGGTCGAGCGGATGATCGGCGCGCTGGAAGCGGACGACTTCTACATCATCTGCGAGGACGGCGAGGTCACCGCCGACATGGACGCCAAGCGGATGCGCTGGGCGGCCGGCGACATGATCGAGAACCGCCCCGCCCTGTCGCGCTGGCACCCGGACTGGGCCGACGCGTTCAACTCTGCCGACTGACACCCCGGCCCACAGTTTTCTTTACCTTCGTGTCCGGGCCGGCCTGCGCCGCGCCCCGACCGCCCCCGTTTGCAAGGAGATACAGCATGAAAACCGTACAGATCCGCGACACCGGGCTTTCGGTGACCGACATTTGCTTTGGGACCTCGGCGCTGGGCAACATGCCCGACACCTATGGCTACGCGGTGGACGAGGACCGCGCCCGCGACACGCTGAGGGCGATCTTCGACGGGCCCGCGAATTTTCTCGACACCTCGCGCGCCTACGGGCTTGGCGAAAGCGAGCGCCGTATCGGTGCGGTGATCCGCGAGATGGGCGGCCTGCCCGAGGGTTTCGTACTGTCCACCAAGCTGGACCGCGACATGGAGACCGGCCGCTTCGACGCCGCCCGCGCCCGCGCCTCGCTGGAAGAAAGCCTTGAGGTGCTGGGGCTGGACAGTATCCCCGTCCTGCACCTGCACGACCCCGAACACGCTCGCGACCTTGACGAGATCACCCGCGACGGCGGCGCGATGGACGAGCTGTTCAAGATGAAGGAAGAGGGTCTGGCGCAGGCCGTGGGCCTTGCGATGGGCCGCATCGACGTGATGTTTCCGCTGCTGAAGGCGTACCCCTTCGACACGCTGATCTCGCACAACCGCTTCACCCTGCTGAACCGCGCGGCGGACGAGATGTTCACCTATGCCGACGCGCAGGGCATGGCGGTGCTGAACGCGGCGCCCTATGCCTCGGGCGTGCTGGCCAAGGGCAGCGCCGAGATGCCGATGATCACCTACCAGAAAGCCGACGACGCGGCGCTCGCCCCGGTGCGGCGGATCGAAGAGGTCTGCGCGGCGCAAGGGATCGCGACCGGCCCGGTGGCGCTGCAATTCTCGATGCGCGACCCGCGCGTCGCCTCGACCGTGATCGGCGTATCGAAGCCCGAGCGCGTGGCGCAGACGCTGGAATGGGCGTCCGTCGAGGTCCCCGATCAGGTCTGGGACGCGCTGGAAGAGCTGCCGTATTCCGTCGAGGACCCGGAAGCGAACCGGGATTACAAACCGGGCTGAGCGCCGGAAAGGCCCACAAAGGGTCAGGGCGGGGGCGCTGCCCCCGTCACCTTCGGTGACTCCCCCGAGGTATTTCGGAAGAGAAGAAGCAGGAAGGCGCGCGCCCTACTCCGCGGCTTCGGCGACCTTTTCCGCACGGACGGCCGAGAACTTGAACTCGGGGATCTTGCCGTAGGGATCGAGCGACGGGTTGGTCAGGATGTTCGCTGCCGCCTCGACATAGGCGAAGGGCAGGAACACGTTGTCGGGCGCGACGGCGCGGTCTTCGCGGACCATGACGACCAGCGTGCCGCGGCGGGTGGTCAGGCGGACCATGCCGCCCGCCTCGATCCCGAGGCTGCGAAGCGTCGACGGGTGCATCGAGCAGTTCGCCTCGGGCTCGACCGCATCCAGCACCGTGGCGCGCCGGGTCATCGAGCCGGTGTGCCAGTGTTCCAGCTGGCGGCCCGTGATCAGCACCATCGGATAGTCGGTGTCGGGCAGCTCGTCCGGCGGTACCACGTTCGCGGGCGTGAACCGGGCGCGGCCGCCGGCGCGGGGGAAACCATCGCCGAACACGATGGGCTGCCCCGGATCTTCGGGGGTAAGCGACGGGTAGGTCACCGCCTCGGCCTCCAGACGGTCCCACGTGATGTTGTCGAAGGACTTCATCGAACGCTTCATCTCGGCGAAGACCTCGCGCGGGTGGGCGTAGGTCCACGGCAGGCCCAGCCGCTTCGCCAGTTCGACCTCGATCCACCAGTCCTCGCGCGCGTCGCCGGGCGGCGGCACCGCCGGGCGGCCCATCTGGACCTGACGGTTGGTGTTGGTGACGGTGCCGGTCTTCTCGGGCCATGCGGCGGCGGGCAGGATGACGTCGGCATAGTTCGCCGTTTCCGTTAGGAAGATGTCCTGCACCACGAGGTGTTCCAGCTTCGCCAGCGCGTCGCGGGCATGTTCGACGTCAGGGTCGGACATCGCCGGGTTCTCGCCGAGGATATACATGCCGCGGATGTCGCCCGCGTGGATCGCGTCCATGATCTCGACCACGGTCAGGCCCTTGTCGGGGCTGAACTCGGAGCCCCACAGGTCTCGGAACAGCGAGCGGACGCCGTCGTCGCCCACCGGCGCGTAATCGGGCAGGAACATCGGGATCAGCCCCGCGTCCGACGCGCCCTGCACGTTGTTTTGCCCCCGAAGCGGGTGCAGCCCGGTGCCGGGGCGCCCGACATGGCCGCACATCAGCGCAAGGCTGATCAGGCAGCGCGAGTTGTCGGTGCCGTGGATGTGCTGGCTGACCCCCATGCCCCAGAAGATCATGCCCGCCCGCGCGGTGGCGAAGGTGCGGGCCACGTCGCGCAGGGTCTCGGCGGGGATGCCGCAGACCTCGGCCATCTTCTCGGGCGGGAAGGCCTTCAGGTGATCCTTCATCGCGTCGAAATTCTCGGTGAAGCCAGCGATGTACTGATCGTCGTACAGCTTCTCTTCGACGATCACATGCATGATCGCGTTCAGCATCGCCACGTCGGCGCCGGGCTTGAACTGCAGCATGTGGGACGCGAAGCGGCGCAGGCCGACGCCACGCGGATCCATCACGATCAGCTTGCCGCCCCGCTTTGAGAACTGCTTGAAGAAGGTGGCCGCGACGGGATGGTTCTCGATCGGGTTGGCGCCGATGACGATGGCGACGTCGGCATTCTCGATCTCGTTGAACGTGGCCGTCACCGCCGCCGAGCCCACGTTCTCCATCAGAGCCGACACCGACGAGGCGTGGCACAGGCGGGTGCAGTGGTCGACGTTGTTGTGGCCAAAGCCCTGCCGGATCAGCTTTTGGAACAGGTAGGCTTCCTCGTTCGAGCACTTGGCCGACCCGAAACCCGCCACCCGGGTGCCCGCGTCGTCGCGCAGCTTCGCCAGCCCCCCGGCGGCGCGGTCCAGCGCCTCGTCCCATGTCGCCTCGCGGAAATGCGCCTGCCAGTTGGCGGGGTCGACGTTCAGCCCCTTGGCGGGCGCGTCGTCGCGACGGACCAAAGGCCTGGTCAGGCGGTGCGGGTGGTGGATGTAGTCAAAGCCGAAGCGGCCCTTGACGCACAGACGCCCCTCGTTCGCGGGGCCATCGACACCGTCGACGTATTTCACCTTGTCGTCCTTGATCTTGAATGACAACTGGCAGCCGACGCCGCAATAGGGGCAGACCGATTTGACCTCGCGGTCATAGTCGGCGCTGTCGCCCTGCTGCGCCTCGTCCAGAACGGTGGCGGGCATCAGCGCGCCGGTCGGGCAGGCCTGCACGCATTCACCGCAGGCGACGCAGGTCGAGGCGCCCATGTCATCGGACTGGTCGAACACGATGCGGGCGTCGTGGCCGCGCCCCGCCATGCCGATCACGTCGTTGACCTGAACCTCGCGGCAGGCGCGGACGCACAGGTTGCAGTGGATGCAGGCGTCGAGATTCACGCGCATGGCGACGTGGCTGTCGTCCAGCAGCGGCACGCGGTCGGGCTCGATCCGGGGAAAGCGGCTGTCGGTGATATCCTGCGCGGCGGCCATGTCATGCAGGTGCGACGAGCGGTCGTGCGGCGCCTCGGGCTGGTCGGCGACCAGAAGCTCCATCACCATCCGGCGCGATCTCACCGCGCGGTCGCTGGCGGAATTGACCACCATGCCGTCGGTCGCCTCGCGGATGCACGAAGCGGCCAGCGTGCGCTCGCCCTCGACCTCGACCATGCAGGCGCGGCAGTTGCCGTCGGGGCGATAGCCGGGCACGGGCTTGTGGCACAGATGCGGGATGGTCAGGCCCCGGCCATGGGCGGCATCCCAGATGGTCGTGCCCTGCGGAACGGTGATCTCGTCGCCGTCGAGGGTGAAAGTCACCGTCTTCGTCTGGCTTCCGTCGGGCATGATCAGTCGTCCTTGGTGGCGGCGTTCGGGTGAAGTGGCGCGAGGGCGGTCATCGGTGCTGGTCCACGAGGATGACATTCCCGTCCGGGTCGGTCAGCATCAGGCTGGCCGGGCCGCTTTCGGACTGCACCTCGGGTTCTGGCACCAGACCGCGCGCCTTCATCTCGGCCTGAAGATCGCGGATGTCGGTGTAGCTGTCCGCGTCGGTGGCGTCTTGGGTCCAGCCGGGGTTGAAGGTCAGGATATTGGTCGGGAACATATCCTGAAACAGGCCGATCACGGTGTCGCCATTGCGAAGGATCAGCCAGTTCTGGGCCGCGTCGCCGCCCATCTCGGTGAACCCCAGCTTCTCGTAGAAGGCCCGCGAGGCGGCGATGTCCTTCACCGCAAGCGAGACGGAAAACGCGCCAAGGTTCATTGGCCGACCTCCTTCGGGAAATGCTTCATCACCAGCCGGATCGGGTTCGGCGCCGCCTGCCCCAGCCCGCAGATCGAGGCGTCCGTCATCACCTGGCACAGGTCTTCCAGCAGTTCGCCGTCCCACGCGTCGGCCTGCATCAGCTTGACCGCCTTCTCGCAGCCGACGCGGCAGGGCGTGCACTGGCCGCAGCTTTCATCCTCGAAGAACCGCAGCATGTTCAGCGCGGCGTCCTTCGCGCTGTCGTGGTCCGACAGGATCACCACCGCCGCCGAGCCGATGAAGGTGCCGTGCGGCTGCAGCGTGTCGAAGTCCAAAGGCACGTCGTCCATCGACGCGGGCAGCAGGCCCGAGGACGGACCGCCCGGCTGGAACGCCTTGAACACGTGGCCGTCCATCATGCCGCCTGCCGCGTCGATGATGTCGAGGATCGTGGATCCGGCGGGCAGCAGGTAGACGCCCGGCGTCTTCACCCGGCCCGACACCGAATAGTTGCGATAACCGCTGCGCCCGTTCAGTTCGACGCCGTTCAGGATGTCCGGCCCCTCGCGGCAGATCATCGCGACCCAGTGCAGCGTCTCAACGTTGTGGACCAGCGTGGGGCGGCCGAAGATGCCGTTCTGCGCGACATAGGGCGGACGGTGACGCGGCAGGCCCCGGTTGCCCTCGATCGACTCGATCATCGCGGACTCCTCGCCGCAGATATAGGCCCCCGCCCCGCGCCGCAGCTCGATGTACCCCGCCGAGACCAGCCCGGCCGCCTCCAGCGCCGCGATCTCGTGGCGGAGGATCTCCAGCACCGCCGGGTATTCGTCGCGCATGTAGATGAAGCAGCGTTCCGCCTCGACGGCGGCGGCGGCGATCAGCATGCCTTCCAGCATCACGTGGGGTTCGCGTTCGAGGTGGACGCGGTCCTTGAACGTGCCCGGTTCGCCCTCGTCCCCGTTCACCGCCAGATACCGAGGGCCGGCCGCCGCGCGCACGAAGCCCCACTTGCGCCCCGAGGGAAAGCCCGCGCCGCCCATGCCGCGCAGCCCCGCCTCTTCCAGCGCGTCCTGCACCGCTTCCCAGTCCGCATCGCGGCGCAGGCGTTCCAGTTCGGCATAGCCGCCGTGGTGGCGATAAGCCGCAAGGCCCTGATAATCGGGCACATGCGCGTGGGTGTCGCCCGCCGCAATGGCGGCGTGGACCTTTTCGGGCGTGGCGTTGGCGATGTGGTTGTGCCCCAGTTCCAGCGCGGGCGCGGTATCGCAGCGGCCCATGCAGGGCGCGCGCAGCACGCGCACCTCGGCGGGGTCAAGCCCGTCTTCCAGCGCCTTGCGCAGCGCCCCGGCCCCGGCGATCTCGCACGACAGCGAGTCGCAGACCCGGATCGTCAGCGCGGGCGGCGGAGTCTCGCCTTCGTGTACAACGTCGAAATGGGCGTAGAAGGTCGCGACTTCGTAGATCTCGGCCTGCGCCAGCCGCATCTCGTCCGCCAGCGCGCGGATATGGGCGGCGGAGAGGTGGCCGTAGGCGTCCTGTATCAGGTGAAGGAACTCGATCAGCAGGTCGCGCCGGCGCGGACGGTCGCCCAGCAGCGCCTGAACCTCGGCCAGCGCAACGTCGTCCACCTGACGCCCCTTCGGCGTGCGGCGGCCCTTGCCACGGCCCGATTTCCAGACACCCTTTCGTTCGTCCAGAGGCGCCATGCCCATCCTCCCATGATACGGGCCGGAAAATGGCATCGCCGCCCCGCGCCGTCAAACGCAAATCCGCGACCGCAAGGAAACTAAATTTCCCGACAGGAAACCGAGATCACTTCGTCCGCCTGCGCCGTTGATACGCGCGCCCGTCTTTTCTCAGCGGATCACAGACGGCGCTTTCCGGGCCAACTGCGACACGGCGGCCCCGCTCAACGCAATGTGACCGCGCGCCTAGTACCAGTCGGGCTGATAGTAGTCGCCCGAAGACACGCGAACGAACACCGGCCCGCATCTCTGCCCCACGGACACGCCGGTGCGCACACCACCGCTGCCGAGGTTCACGTTCACGTTCGCCTTTGGATTTGGCGCGCATTTCTCGCACCCGGCAAGCGCGGTGCCCGCGAGCAGCATGAATACCAAGATCAATCTACGCATGAATAAAGTCTCCCCCGGTCCGGCCAGCCCCATGCGGCGCGAAGGTAGGGTCAGACTAGGCGCGAAGCCGTCGATCCCGCAAGGCGTCAGCCTGCCGCAACGACACGAAGATCACGAAGCAAGGCACGCGTGGCGCGCACCGCTCGTACTCTGAAAAGAGGGGGAGTGGTGGGCGACCCTGGAATCGAACCAGGCATGGGTCTCCCCGGCGGAGTTACAGTCCGCTGCCGCACCTTGCAGCACGTCGCCCGACGCGACGCGTTGATTATCCGTAGCACTTTTGGACGTCAACCGTTAAATCCCCGCAGAACCAGGATGCCGTAACCGGAAGGCGCGCAGCGATGAAAAAGCCCAAGTGGGTTATCGAAAAGGAACGTGGCAAGCGGGCTGCGGCGGCGGAAACCGTTTGGCTGTTCGGTCTGCATGCCGTGCGTGACGCGCTGATGAATCCCCGGCGCGAGAAGCTGCAACTGGTGCTGACCAAGAACGCCGCCGACCGGCTGGGCGACGCCGTGGCCGAAGGGCCCGAGCCCGAGATCGCGGACCCGCGCAAGTTCCCCGCCCCGCTCGACCCCGGCTCGGTCCATCAGGGCGCCGCCTTGGAGGTGCGACCGCTGGACTGGGGGCCGATGGGCGACCTGTGCCACGCCCCGCCGGGCGAGGCGCCGTCGGTGGTGCTGCTGGACCGGGTGACAGACCCGCACAACGTGGGCGCCATCCTGCGCTCGGCCGAGGTGTTCGGCGCGCGGGCGGTGATCGCCCCCGCCCGCCACTCGGCGCCGGAAACCGGTGCGCTGGCGAAAACCGCCTCGGGCGCGCTGGAACGGCAGCCTTACCTGCGGGTGCAGAACCTGTCGCGCGCGATGGAGGAACTGCGCGAGATGGGCTATCGCCTGCTGGGTCTGGACGGCGAGGCCGACGTGACGCTGGAAGGCGGTCTTGCGGGCGCTTCGGCGGATCCGGTCGGGCTGGTGCTGGGCGCCGAGGGGCCGGGCCTGCGCGAGAAGACCCGAGACACCTGCGACACCCTTGTGCGCATCGACTATGCCGGGCCGTTCGGGTCGCTGAACGTATCGAACGCGGCTGCGGTGGCCCTGTACGCGGCGACGCGGCGCTAATACTCCGAACCCATGCGTGAGTCGCCTTAAAGCTGCGAATCCAAAGCTCAATTCCCGGCACAAACAGGGGTTTGCCGATTTTTTGAGCGGATTTCCGCGCATGCAAAGGGATTTTCGCTCAACCGCAGCATGAAGCGTCGAAACGATTCGGAGAACGGTTCGCCCCGCGCAAGCACCTGAAAACCCTTCAATTGAAGGGTCCGCATCTTCAAAAGCCAAGAAAACAACGGAAATAGTCACCTATCGGTAACGCCGATATTACGTGACCTTTAAAACCGTCGGTGCAATTATATCTAACAGAGTGAGCGTGGGATCGGAACATCCACGCGTCACTTCACTGTCCCTCGTTCCGTGACTCGCGCCCGGCCCATTGTGGCCCGGGCGCTTTTTTATGCCGCTCCGGGACCTCCCGTGCCATACCGAAGCCGACCCCTATGGTAAAGGACCGATGACCTATTCCGACGCATTCCTTCGCGACGTGTTGCACAGAACCAAGACCATCGCCTGCGTGGGCGTGTCTCCGGATCCCGTTCGTCCCAGCCACTTCGTGGGCCGCTACCTGTCGCTGAAGGGCTACCGGGTGATCCCGGTCAACCCCAAGGCCGCCGGCACCCGTCTGTTCGGCGAAACGGTGGTGCCCGACCTCGCCGCGATCCCGGCAGAGGCGCGGGTCGACATGGTGGACATTTTCCGCAGATCCGAAGCGGTGCCCGAGATCCTTGACGAGGCGCTGGCGCACCTGCCCCACCTCAAGACCGTCTGGATGCAGATCGGGGTCGAACATGCTGAAGCCGCCGCCCGCGCCGAAGCGCAGGGGCTGACGGTGATCCAGAACCGCTGCCCGAAGATCGAGCATCAGCGTCTGTTCGGCGAATTGCGCAAGGCCGGGTTCAATACCGGGGTCATCTCGTCGAAGCTGTGACCCGGCCCGTCGGGCCTCAGTTCGTCAGGGTCCGCAGCCAGGTCTGGGTGTCGCAGTCGCCCACGGTGTTGCAGACCTTGACCTCCATGCGGTTGCCGGTGGCGATCAGAATGGTCGGATACTGGTTGCGCATCACGGGAACGTACATGTTCCCCTTGCCCCAGCCCTCGGCGCTGCGGACGTTCCAGATGATCCGCCGGCCGACGTTGGGCGACCCGCTGGGCTTGCCGTTCTTGTCGACGGACGCGATCAGCGTGCCGCACAGGCGGTTGCCGCAGGGATAGATCCGGACATAGCCGGTCTGGTCCTTTGCATCACGCTCGGTCTGCCAGACGCCCAGCAGGGTTTCCCCAGCCGAGGCCGCACCGGCGACAGAGATCATCAGGCCGGCAATGAATAGTACAAATCTTGTCATCTTGTGCTGCTCCGCTATGCCCCGAGCCATATTCCTTGGCTCTATGCGACATACTCTGGCGCATGACGTCGCGTCGGGCAAGCTTCAAGGGCGCGCGGCGACCGCCCCGCCCGCCCGGCGCGGCAATAATGCATGCTTGGCAATCGGCGGACGGGGTGGCAAAGACCCGGCGGTACAGACCCAGCCGGAGCCAGACCCATGATCCTTTATCCCGCCATCGACCTGAAGGACGGCCAGTGCGTGCGGCTTCTGCGCGGCGAGATGGATGCGGCGACGGTGTTCGGCGACGATCCGGCGGCGCAGGCGAAAAGCTTTGTCGAAGCCGGATGCAAATGGCTGCACCTCGTCGACCTGAACGGCGCTTTCGCGGGCCGCCCGGTCAACGGAGCGGCGGTCGAGGCGATCCTTGCCGCCGTGGACGTGCCGGTCCAGCTGGGCGGCGGCATCCGCGACATGGCCACGATCGAGGGCTGGCTGGACAAGGGCGTCAGCCGCGTGATCCTCGGCACCGTCGCGGTCGAGAACCCGGACCTTGTGCGCGAGGCCGCGGCGGCCTTCCCGGGCAAGGTCGCGGTGGGCATCGACGCCCGCAACGGCCGCGTCGCGACGAAGGGCTGGGCGGAAGAGACCGACGTGATGGTCACCGACCTTGCAAAGCAGTTCGAAGACGCAGGCGTCGCCGCGATCATCTACACCGACATCGACCGTGATGGCGCGATGCAGGGGCCAAACGTCGCCGCGACGGCGGCGCTGGGGAACGCGGTGCGCATCCCGGTCATCGCCTCGGGCGGCGTGTCGTCCATCGACGACCTCGTGGCGCTGCGCGACTGCGGTGCGCCGCTGGACGGCGCGATCTCGGGCCGGGCGCTATACGACGGCGCAATTGACCTGTCGGAGGCGCTGCGCGTAGTTTCGGCCTGACCCGACCGGAGGTCGCAACGTGCTGAACGACCTGCTCCTTTCCTTCTTCTTCGGCATGCCCGCCGTCGTTGCGCCTTTCCTTGCCGCCGATCTGAAAAACCCGGCCTCGCGCCTGATCATGTTCTGGGGCGGCATCTTCTTCACGGTCCTCGTGGCGATCGTCGTGATCCCGATGCTGTTGTGCGACGGGTCGATCACCGGCGCCTATTCCAACTGCTTCGGCGGCGCGGGGCTGGGGTCCGCCTTCACCGCCGCGCAGCCGGTCATCCGCGCATCGGCCTTCGCCTACATCATGGCCGGCCCGCCGCTGGCGATCCTCGCCTACCTGCTGGAGTGGCTCTACCGGCGCCAGCACGCGGCCTGAGGGCATCGGCATGAGGTGGGTTCACCGCATCTTCGCCTTCCTCACCATCGGCCCGTGGGTCGTGTGGCTGGGCTGGATCGCGCTGGCGCTGGGACTTGGCTATTTCGGCGGCTGCCGCATCGACGAGGGCGGCATCCATCCCTGCACCGTCGCGGGCCGCGAGGTCGGAGAGCTCGCCTATACCGCCGGGTTCTGGGCGGCGTGGGGCGTGTTGCTGATCGGGCCGTTCTCTTTCGCCGTGGGGCTGACGTGGGCGATGACAGCCTTCGTCGCCGCCCGCATCCGCCGCCGCCGCCGTCAGCCGCCCGCGGCCTGAGCCGTCAGCTTTTCCAGCGCGCCCGCGATCGGAGCGACATAGGCCGCGTCATCATCGCCGCCCGCATCCTCCAGCATCTCGCCCACGTCCTGATAGGCCAGCCAGACCGCGCCCTCGGCATCCTCGTAGGCCAGCACCCGCAGCGGCAGCTTCAGCCCGGCCATCGGTGCGTCCTTGATCGCCGGGGTCCCCAACTTTGGATTGCCGAAGATCAGCAGTTCCATGTCCGGCAGGCTGTCACCCACGATCTGCGCCCCGCCCGCGTGATCGACCCGCGCGAAGACCAGCGCCCCAGCGCCCTCGACCGCCACCACAAGACGGTTCATCACCTCGGCCACCGTACCCTCGGCCGGAACCTTCACGAAATCATCCTCGGCCAGCGCCGGTGCAGCAGCAGTCACCAGCGCAAGAGCGGCAAGAAAACCCCTCATCGCAAACTCCTTTCCCTTCCCCCCATTCCGGAATAGTACGACCCGGACACGGAAAGACCAGCCTGCCATGCTCAAGACCCGCATCATCCCCTGCCTCGACGTGGCCGATGGCCGCGTTGTGAAAGGCGTCAATTTCGTCGACCTGATCGACGCCGGCGACCCGGTCGAGGCCGCGCGCGCCTATGACGCCGCCGGCGCCGACGAGTTGTGCTTCCTCGACATCCACGCCACGCATGAAAACCGCGGCACGATGTACGACCTTGCGACCCGCACGGCGGAACAGTGCTTCATGCCCCTGACCATCGGCGGCGGCGTGCGGACCTCGGAAGACGTGCGAAACCTGTTGCTGGCGGGGGCCGACAAGGTCTCGTTCAACTCCGCCGCCGTCGCGGATCCCGACGTCATCGCCCGCGCCGCCGACCGCTTCGGATCGCAGTGCATCGTCTGCGCCATCGACGCCAAAACCGTCGAACCCGGCCGGTGGGAGATCTTCACCCACGGCGGTCGCAAGCCCACCGGGATCGACGCCGTCGAGTTCGCGGTGATGATCGCCGCCAAGGGGGCCGGAGAAATCCTGCTGACCTCGATGGACCGCGACGGCACCAAGCAGGGCTTCAACCTGCCGCTGACCCGCGCCATCGCCGATGCGGTGGACGTGCCGGTGATCGCCTCGGGCGGCGTCGGCACGCTGGACCACCTTGTCGAGGGCGTGACCGAGGGCCATGCCAGCGCCGTGCTCGCCGCCTCGATCTTCCACTTCGGAACCTACACCATCGGCGAGGCCAAGGCCCACATGGCCGCCGCCGGAATTCCGGTGCGCCTATGACCCACACGCTCGACCGCCTTGCCGCCACCATCGCGTCCCGCAAGGGCGCCGACCCCGACAGTTCGTGGACCGCGAAGCTGCTGGCGAAAGGGCCGGAGAAATGCGCCGAGAAGTTCGGCGAGGAAGCCATCGAGGCGATCATCGCCGCCGCGAAGGACGACCGCGCCAACCTGACCTACGAGGCGGCGGACGTGCTGTACCACCTTCTCGTCATGCTGGCGGCGCGCGACGTGGACCTTGCCGACGTGCTGGCCGAACTCGACCGCCGCGAGGGCACCTCGGGCATCGACGAGAAAGCCGCGCGCAAGGGCTGACCCGTCGCGCAAGCTGCTTCTTCTCTTGCGAAATACCTCGGGGGAGTCGCGGAACGCGACGGGGGCAGAGCCCCCTGTCCCGCGCTCGCCGCGCTTGTCAGACCGTCAGGGTTTCCACCCAAGGAAATTGCCGATCAGCCGCAGCCCGGCCGCCTGACTTTTCTCAGGGTGGAACTGGGTGCCCACGATGTTGTCGCGCCCCACGATGGCCGTGACCGCCCCCCCGTACTCACAATGCGCCAGCAGGTGCGCCGGGTCGGCGACGCGGAAGTGGTAAGAGTGGACGAAATACGCGTGTTCACCGGTTCCGATCCCGTCCAGCACGGGGTGCGGATTGTCGATGACAAGGTCGTTCCACCCCATGTGCGGGACCTTCAGCGACGGGTCGGACGGGTCGATGTGCACCACGTCGCCACCGATCCAGCCCAGCCCCGCGACCTCTTCGTACTCGTGGCCCGTGGTGGCCAGCATCTGCATGCCGACGCAGATCCCCATGAACGGCACGCCACGCTGCATCACCGCCTCGGTCATCGCCTCGGCCACGCCGTCGACGGCGGACAAGGCGCGCTGGCAGGCCGGGAACGCGCCATCGCCCGGCAGCACCAGACGGTCGGCCCGCGCCACGTCCTCGGGCTTGTCGGTGACGATCACCTCGCCCGCGCCGGTCTCTGCGGCCATGCGCTGGAACGCCTTCTCGGCGGAATGCAGATTGCCGGATTCGTAGTCGATGATCGCGGTCAGCATCGGGCGTTCTCCTGCGGCTTTGGAACCACCGGGTGACTAGGCGGTTTCGCCGCCCTTTCCAAGCCCCGCCGTTCCAAGCCCCGCCATTCCAACCCCTGCCGGTGCCCCCACCCCGTCCAGCAGCGTCATCACCGCGTCGAACAGCCCGTCGGACGCCGACGACCAGAATCGCCCGGCAAGGTAGAGGCTCGCGAATCCGTGCGCCAGCGACCAGACCTGCGCCTCGATCACCTCGGGGGCGACACCCTTGGGCACGAAAGGCGCGCAGCAACGGCGCAGCGGATCATAGGCGAAATGACCGGCGTCCGCATGGCTGTCCCGCGAGCCCGTCAGGTCGTATCCGAAGATCAGCAGGAACAGTGCGCGGTTGTCGCGGGCGAAGTTCAGATAGCCCCGCGTGATCGACTTCAGCCGTCCCCGGTCGGTCTGTTCGCCAAGCACCTCGGCATCGACCATGTAGTTGCGAAAGCGGCGAAATCCCTCGTCGGCGATGGCCTTGCGAAGCCCCGGCAAGCCGTCGAAGTGATGCGCCGGCGCGGCATGGCTGACGCCCGCCAAGGCGGCGCAGCGGCGCAGGGTCAGCGCCTCGGGCCCGCCTTCTTCCAGCAGTTGCAGACCGGCCAGAACCAGCGCCTCGCGCAGGTTGCCGTGGTGGTGCGGTTTCTTGAGTGTCGCTTCGCTCATCGGACCGCCAGCGTAACGACGAACTTGACAGCGTCAAGATGAGTTGATCTTTACAATGTCAAGTTGCCCAAGGTCGCATTCATCGAGGTCTTTCATGCCTGCCCTGATCCGTACCCGCACCGTCCTGTTCTGGCTGCTGTCGCTGGCGGTCGCCCTGGTTTCCTACCGATGGCTCGCGTTTGGCGTCGAAGCGTCGATGGATTTCATGCTGCATCACTTCATCGACCGGCGGACGGCGTTCCTTGCCCACGTCCTGTTCGCGCCCGTGGCGCTGGCGCTGGCGCCGTTCCAGATGGCGAAGTCGCTGCGGGCGCGCCGCGCTGCGCTGCACCGCTGGATGGGCCGGGTCTATGGCGTGGCGATCCTGATCTCGGGGCTGGGCGGTCTGGCGATGGCGCCGTTCAGCTCTGCCGGGCCGGTCGCGGCCTGGGGCTTCGGCATACTTGCCGTGCTGTGGCTTGGGGTCACCGGGCGCGGCATCTGGCTGGCGATGCAGCGCCGCATCGCCGAGCACCGCCGCTGGATGATCCGCTCGGTCGCGCTGACCTTCGGCGCGGTGACGCTTCGCATCGAACTGCCGCTACTGGCGATGGCGTTCGGGTTCGACACCGGCTACCGGATCGTTGCCTGGCTAAGCTGGGTGCCGAACCTGCTGATCGCGGAATGGTGGCTGCGGCGGACCGACGCCCGCCCGCTGGTCGCGGCCTGAAGCGCGCCCGCGGGCGGCTTAAAGCGCGCCCTTGGTCGAGGGGATCGCGTCGGACTTGCGCGGGTCGGTCTCGACCGCCTCGCGCAGGGCCCGCGCCACCGCCTTGAACGCCGCCTCGACGATGTGATGCGCGTTGAACCCGTGCAGCGCATCGACGTGCAGCGTGATGCCGCCGTGGGTCGAAAACGCCTGGAAGAACTCGCGCACCAGTTCGGTGTCGAAAGTCCCGATCTTCTGCGCCGCGATGTCCACGTTCCACACCAGATAGGGCCGGCCGCTGAGATCCAGCGCCGCGCGCACCAGGGCGTCATCCATCGGCAAAAGGCACGAGCCGTAGCGGCGGATGCCTTTCTTGTCGCCCAGCGCCTTTGCCAGCGCCTGCCCCAGCGCGATGCCGGTATCCTCGACCGAGTGGTGGTCGTCGATGTGCAGATCGCCCTGGCAGCGCACCTTCATGTCGATCAGCGAATGCCGCGACAGCTGGTCCAGCATGTGATCGAAGAACCCCACGCCGGTGTCCATCTCGTAGGACCCGGTGCCGTCGAGGTCGATCGACACCGCGATGTCGGTCTCGGCCGTCTTGCGGACGATTTCTGCTGTTCTCATAGGGGTCTCCATGGCGTCGGCGGCGTTATAGGACCGGCGGGGCGGCTTTGGAAGCGGGGGCCATTGATTCCGGCGGCGACCGCGGCCATTCTGCCGCTCGACCAAGGGAGACCCCGATGACCACCTGCGTTTTCATCCAGATCCGCTGCAAGCCCGGCACCACCTACGAGGTCGCCGAGAAGATCGCGCTGGAAGAGATCCATTCCGAACTTTACTCGACCTCCGGCGAATACGACCTGCTGATCAAGCTGTACGTTCCCGAGGGCGAGGACGTCGGCAAGTTTATCAATGACCGGCTGTTGCACATTCCCGGCATCGAGCGGTCGCTGACCACGCTGACCTTCAAGGCGTTCTGATCCGGCGCCCTTCAAGGAAGCGGCACCAGACCACTTCACTTTTCCAGCATTGCCCGGCCGCCGCGCAGGTTGACGCAGCGTTTTCCACATACCCAGAATCCGGCCATCAGCCGGATTCTTCTTTTCATTGCAAACTGTTAGATTGTGACATTTACGTGAAGCGATATTCGCTCCACCAACTTATCCATAGCATTGGGCAAGTGGATCGAACAAATCTCGTTCAGTTGAATTCGGCTGCAAGGCGCCGCCCGGCGGCCTGATACTCTGCCCCGATCCGGGCAATCAGGTCGGCCACGGGCTGTACCTGTTTCACCGCGCCGATGCCCTGCCCGGACCCCCAGATGTCCTTCCATGCCTTCGCCCCGCCGCCGGCGTCGGCCTTGGCGAAATCCATCATTTCCGGAGTGGCGCTGGCCAGTTTGTCGGCGTCCAGCCCCGCCTTTTCGATAGACCCGCGCAGGTAATTTCCCGAAATGCCGGTGAACACCGCCGAGGTCACGATATCCTCGGCCCCGCCCTCGACGATGGCCTGCTTGTAGTCCGCGACCGCGTTCGCCTCTTCGGTCGCGATGAAGGGCGAGCCGATATAGCCAAGGTCCGCCCCCATCGCCCGCGCGGCCAGCAGCGCCTCGCCGGTGGCGATGGCGCCCGACAACAGCAGAGGTCCGTCGAACCACTCGCGGATCTCGCGCACCAGCGCAAAGGGCGACTGCGGACCGGCGTGCCCGCCTGCCCCGGCAGCGACGGCGATCAGCCCGTCGGCCCCCTTCTCGATCGCCTTGCGGGCGTAGGTGTTGTTGATGATGTCATGCAGCGCCAGACCGCCGCAGTCATGCGCCGCCGCGTTCACCTCGGGCCGCGCGCCAAGCGAGGTGATCCAGATCGGCACCTTCCACTTGTGGCAGATCTCGATATCGCGTTGCAGGCGGGCGTTCGACCGGTGGACGATCTGGTTCACCGCGAACGGCGCGGCGGGCGTGTCGGGGTTCGCCTGATTGTAGGCGTCCAGTTCCTCGGTGATCCGTTGCAGCCAAGCCTCCAGCATCGGCGGCTCGCCCTCGGCCTCGCGGGCGTTCAGCGCCGGGAAACTGCCGACGATGCCGGCCTTACACTGGGCGATCACCAGCTCGGGCACCGACACGATGAACATCGGCGCGGCCACGGCGGGCAGGCGCAGGTTGCGGAATACCTCGGGCAGCTTGCGGTCGGTCACGGTCATGAAATCCTCTTGTCGATATAGCGGCGATTGATCCAGTCGGCGGCAAGCGCCGGGCGGTCCTGTCCTTCGATCTCGACGGTCACCGCCAGCGCGAAGGTCACCTCGCCCGGCCGGTTTTCTTCCACCGAGGTCACGTCGAAATGCGCGCGGATGCGGGCGCCGGACGGCACCGGGGACAGGAACCGCAGGCGGTCGAAACCATAGTTGACCCCCATCCCTGAGCCCTCGAGGTCGGGAAGCGCTTCCAGCGACATGGGCGCCAGCAGGGACAGCGTCAGGAAGCCGTGGGCGATGGTGCCGCCGAAGGGGCCGTCCCTTGCAAGGGTCGGGTCGGTATGAATCCACTGTTCATCCCCGGTGAGCGCCCCGAAAGAGTCGATCGTCGCCTGTGAAACCTCGTGCCAGCCGGACGTTCCCGCCCGTTTGCCGACCAGCGCGCGCCAGCCGTCAAGCGACAAAGCCCTTTTGGGATGTTCCTCCAACGCATGACCCTCCCGTCCCTGCGGGGCAACCTTGGGCGGCGGGGGGCCGGGTTGACAAGGTGTGACGGTGCGGCACAGCTTCCGGGCGAAGGAGACGCCGATGACTGCCAAAGCGATGCTGAGCCGCGAGCCCGGCGGCCCCGAGACGCTGGAACTGGCCGAGGTGCCGATGCCCGAGCCCGGTCCGGGCGAAGTCCGCGTCGCCGTGAAAGCCGCCGGGGTGAACTTTCCGGACACCCTGATGATCCGCGATCTGTACCAGTACCGTCCGGACCGCCCCTTCGCACCGGGTGGCGAGATCGCGGGCGTGATCGACGCGGTGGGCCCCGGCGTTGCCATGGCCATCGGAACGCGGGTGCTGGCGCTGACGCTATACGGAGGCTTCGCGAGCCACGTGGTGATCCCGGCCGACGACGCGATCCCGTTCCCCGACGCGATGCCGTTCGACGAAGCCGCGGCGTTCATTTTCACTTACGGCACAAGCTATTACGGCCTCACCGATCGGGGTCACCTTTCGTCCGGCAAGTCGCTGCTGGTGCTGGGCGCGGCGGGCGGCATCGGGGCATCGGCGGTCGAGATCGGCCTTGCCCTTGGCGCACGCGTGATCGGTGCGGTGTCGTCGGAAGAAAAGGCCGAATTCGTGCGCGGCCTCGGCGCGCGGGACGTGCTTGTCTATCCGAAAGAGATGGACCGCGCCGGACAAAAGGCCTTTGGCGCCGGGATCAAGGCGCTGTGTCCCGAGGGCGTCGACGTGGTCTATGACCCGGTCGGCGGCGCCTATGCCGAACCGGCGCTGCGCGCGATGGCTTGGGGCGGTCGCTATCTTGTGGTGGGCTTCCCCGCCGGCATCCCCGAGATCCCGCTGAACCTGCCCCTGCTGAAGGGATGCGACATCGCGGGCGTGTTCTGGGGCGCGTTCACCAAGAGGGACCCTGCCCGCTTCGCCCATCAGGTCGCCGAGATGTTCCGGATGTACGAGGCCGGACAGATCCGGCCCCGCGTTTCCGAGACCTACCCGCTGGCCGAAGCCGCGACGGCGTTGACACGCATCGCGGATCGGCAGGCGACGGGTAAGATCGTGCTGACGATCTGACCCGGCCTAGTGCAGTTCGGGCAGCGTGTGGTCCGCGTATTCCTGACGAAGCGTGAGCTTGGACACCTTGCCCGTCGCCGTCAGCGGCAGCGTGTCGACGAACACCACGTCATCCGGCAACTGCCACTTGGCGAAATGCTCGCCCAGATGCCGCAGGATGTCCGCCGGTTCCGGTGACTTGCCCTCGACCGGCACGGCAATCAGCACCGGGCGCTCGTCCCACTTGGGATGCGGCACCGCGATTACCGCGCAGTTGGCGATGTCGGGATGCGCCATCGCAAGGTTCTCGACGTCGATAGAGCTGATCCACTCGCCTCCCGACTTGATCAGGTCTTTCGTCCGGTCGGTGATCTTCAGATAGCCATCCGGCGTGATCGCGGCCACGTCGCCGGTGCCGAACCAGCCCTCGGCGTCCAGCGCCTTGTCGGTGGCTTCAGCGTTGTTGAAATATCCCGCAACCACCCCGTTTCCGCGCACGTACAGCTCTCCCACCGCCTTGCCGTCATGCGGCTGGCGATTGCCGTCCTCGTCGACGATCTTCATCTCGACGCCATAGGCGCGGTGTCCCTGCGTGGCTTTCAGCGGCAGACGGTCCTCGATCGGACCGGCCTGCGTGGCGGGGTCAAGCTTGGTCAGCGTGCCGATCGGCGACATCTCGGTCATGCCCCACGCGTGGACCACGTCGACGCCCCGGCTTTCAAACGCCTCGATCAGCGACGGCGCGGCGGCGGACCCGCCGATCACGACCTCGCCGAAGCCCTCTGGCAGACGGCCCCGCTTCTCGATCTCGGTCTTCAGACCCAGCCAGACGGTCGGCACGCCCCAAGCCGAGAAGACCTTTTCCTCTTCCATCAGCGTGAACACCGACGCGCCGTCCAGATGCGGCCCGGGCATCACCAGCGTCGCGCCTGTCAGAGGCGCGGCGTGGGCCAGCCCCCACGAGTTCGCGTGGAACAGCGGCACCACCGGCAGGATGCGCTTGCCGACCCGCATCGCGTCCTGCATCGACAGGGCGATGGTAAAGGCGTGCAACACCTGACTGCGGTGCGAATACAGCGCGCCCTTCGGGTGGCCGGTCGTGCCGGAGGTATAGCAAAGCCCGGCGGCGGTATCCTCGGGGAATTCGGGCCAGACCAGATCGTCATCCTCGGCGGCCAGCAGATCCTCGTAGCACAAAAGGTCCAGCGGGCTTTCCTTCGGCATATGCGCGCTGTCGGTCATCAGCACGTATTTCATGTCTTTCGGGAAATGCGCCGCCAGCTTCTCGACATGCGGCAGAAAGGTCAGGTCGAAGAACAGGATGCGGTCTTCGGCGTGGTTCACAATGTAGATGATCTGCTCGGCGGACAGCCGGGGGTTGATCGTGTGACAGACACCGCCGACGCCGGGAATGCCGTAGTACAATTCGATATGGCGATACCCGTTCCACGCCAGCGTCGCCACGCGGTCGCCGATCTTTATGCCAAGCCGTTGCAGCGCACGGCCCAGCCTGCGCGCGCGAACGCCGGTTTCCTTCCACGTCTGCCGGTGGCGCCCGCCTTCGACCGTCGCCGACACGATGCCCTCGTGCCCGTGAATTTCCTCGGCAAAGGTCAGGATGTCCGCAATATGAAGCGGACGGTGCATCATCTGGCCTAGCATCGCGTGGTTCCTCCCGTGCGTTACCTGTCCGATACTTCCTTACCGTGACGCCGCGTTTCAATGAGAAATCCCGCCACATCGTCGCGCGAACCCGCCAGACGGCCGGGAAGACACGTTAAAGTAAAGCTCACACGTCCGCGCCCACACGGACCAATTGCTTGCCGAAGTTGCCGCCCTTCAGCATGTCGAGAAAGGCCTGCGGCGCGGCTTCCAGCCCATCGGCCACGCTTTCGCGGTAGTGGATATCGCCGCCGCCGACGAGCGGGCCGACCTCGTCCAGAAACGGCTGCAACTTGTCGGCATGGTCGAAGACAAGAAAGCCCTGCACTCTCAGACGTTTGGTCAGAATGGTGCGCCAGACCGGCGGCAGGATCGGCGGGTCTTGCAGGCCGCTGGCCGAGTACCACGCGACCATGCCGCAGATCGCGATCCGGCCGTGCTCGTTCATCCGGGGCAGCACCGCCTGAAGCACCTTGCCGCCCACGTTCTCGAAGTAACAATCGACCCCCTGCGGGGTCAGCGCCTCGAGTTCCTGCGCCAGTTCCGGGTCGCGGTGATCAAGGCAGACGTCATAGCCCAGATGCTCGACCGCATAGGCGCATTTCTCGGCCCCGCCCGCGATGCCCACCGTTTTCAACCCGGCGCGTTTGGCGAGTTGCCCCGCCACGCTGCCGACCGCTCCGCTTGCCGCGCCGACCACCAGCGTCTCGCCCCGCTGCATGTTCAGGATCTCGTTCAGCCCGACCCAAGCGGTGTGTCCCGGCATGCCCAGCACGCCCAGCGCCGTCGATACCGGCGCAAGGTTCGGGTCCAGCTTGCGGACCTCTTTGCCCTTGGCGACGCCGTGGGTGGTCCAGCCGATCCGGGCCAGCACGATGTCGCCCGCAACGAACCTCGCATCGCGGCTTTCGGTCACCTCGGCCACCACCTCGCCCGTCATCACCTCGCCTATCTCGGTCGCGGCGGCATAGGACGGGCCCGCGTTCATCCGGCCCCGCATGTAGGGGTCCAGAGACAGCCAGATCGTCCGCAGCGCCAGTTCGCCGTCTTCGGGCGCAGGCACCTGCGCGGACTCGGTGCGGAAATCGTCAAGCGTCGCGTCGCCCTTCGGACGGCTGGCAAGCACGATGCGGGTGGCGGTGGTCATGGCGGTCTCCCCTTTGCTGACTGCCAGCCTAGCTCGCACGGGACCCTTGCCAAGGGCTTTACGCCCGCAGCCTTATCGCGGATACCCGACAGCGGAGGCGAAGGGAGAGGAACCATGGCAAATCCGTTGTACGACAGGCTGTTCGGGCGTTACGCAGGGGCACAGACGCCGTTCCTGCACCTGCCCGACGGATCGGTTATCACCCACGACGCGTTCCTGCGGATGGCCGCCCGCTTTGCGCACGCCCTGACGGCGCAGGGGCTTCTGCCCGGCGACCGGCTGGCGGTGCAGCTTGCCAAATCGCCCGAGATGCTGGCCGTCTACGCCGCCTGCGCGCAGGCCGGGATCATCTTCCTGCCGCTGAACACCGCCTACACCGCGGCCGAGGTCGACTATTTCGTCGGCAACTCGGGTGCGAAGCTGGTGCTGTGCGACGCGGCGGCCGAGACCGGGCTGACCCCGGTCTGCGCAGACCACGGCGCGAAACTGATGACGCTGAACGGTGACGGCAGCGGCAGCTTCGCCGACGCGGCGACAGGTCTGCCCGAGACGTTCGACACCATCGACCGCAGCGCCGACGACCTTGCCGCCTTCCTCTATACATCGGGCACCACCGGGCGCTCGAAGGGCGCGATGCTGTCGCAGGACAATCTGCTGTCCAACAGCGCCACGCTGGCCGAGGTCTGGCGTTTCACCGAAAAAGACGTGCTGCTGCACGCGCTGCCGATCTTCCACACGCACGGGCTGTTCGTCGCGACCAACGTCACCCTGCTGGCGGGCGGGTCGATGATCTTTCTGCCGAAATTCGACACCGACACCGTAATCGCCAACCTGCCGAAGGCGACCGCGATGATGGGGGTGCCGACCTTCTACACCCGCCTGTTGGACGACCCACGCTTCGACCGCGACCTTGTCGGCCATTTCCGGCTGTTCGTTTCGGGCTCTGCCCCGCTGCTGGCCGAGACGCACCGCCAGTTCGAGGACCGCACCGGCCACCGCATCCTTGAACGCTACGGGATGACCGAAACCAACATGAACACCTCGAACCCCTACGACGGCGACCGCCGCGCGGGCACGGTCGGTCCGGCGTTGCCGGGGGTCGAACTGAAAGTGACCGACCCGGAAACCGGGGCCGTCCTGCCGCAGGGCGAGATCGGCATGATCGAGGTGCGCGGCGCGAACGTGTTTCAGGGCTATTGGCAGATTCCCGAGAAGACGAAGGAAGAACTGCGCGAGGACGGGTTCTTCATCACAGGCGACCTCGGCATGGTCGAGCCCGATGGCTATGTCACCATCGTCGGGCGCGGCAAGGATCTTATCATTTCGGGCGGTTACAACATCTACCCGAAAGAGATCGAGCTGGTGCTGGACGACTTGCCGGGCGTGAAGGAAAGCGCCGTGATCGGCGCGCCGCACCCCGATTTCGGCGAAAGCGTCGTGGCGGTTCTGGTGCCGGAAAGCGGCGCGTCGCTGGACCCGGCAACGGTGGCGCCGGCGCTTGGCGACAAGCTGGCGCGATTCAAGCAGCCCCGCCACGTCGCGGTGATGGACGCCCTGCCCCGCAACACGATGGGCAAGGTTCAGAAGAACGTCCTGCGCGACCAGTTCGCGGGGATTTTCACCGATGGCTGAGCCGCACAGCACTGTCGTCCTGCATGACGTGGCGACCGGCCGCGAGGACGTGGCGTTTCAGACGGACCAACTGATCGAGGCGCCGAACTGGTCGCCCTGCGGCACGTTCCTGATCGTGAACGGCGACGGCCAACTGTTCCGGTTGAACCTCGACGGCTCTCGCGAATTGCAGCGGATCGATACCGGCGACCTGCGCCGCCTGAACAACGACCACGGCATCTCGCCCGACGGCACGATGCTGGTGGTCAGCGAAAGCCCAGGGCGCGGCACCTCGGTGATCTATCGCCTGCCGGTCGAAGGCGGCACGCCCGAGCGGGTGACCGACCTTGCCCCGTCCTACTTCCACGGCTGGTCGCCCGACGGCATGACGTTGACCTACACCGCGCGGCGGGATGGCGTGTTCCAGATCGCGACCTGCCCCTTGGCGGGCGGGGCCGAGACGGTTCTGACCGAAGGCCCCGGCCACCGCGACGGGCCGGATTACACGCCGGATGGCGCGTGGATCTGGTTCAACTCGGACCACCACGGCGGCCTGCCCGAGTTGTGGCGGATGCGAACGGATGGCTCGGCGCTGGAACGGATGACCGACGATGGCCGCGTGAACTGGTTTCCGCACCCGTCGCCCGACGGCAAGCTGGTGCTGTTCCTCGCCTATCCGCCGCATGTCGAGGGCCATCCGCGCGGCGAGGATGTCGAACTGAAGCTGATGCCGGCAGGCGGCGGCGCGCCGTGGACCGTCGCGGCCTTCCACGGCGGTCAGGGCTCGATCAACGTGCCGTGCTGGGCGCCGGACGCCACGCGGTTCGCCTATGTGCGATACGCCAAAGCGTAGCGGTCGGCGCGCCGTCTATTGCAGGACGTCGCCGCGCGTGTATTCCGCCCATTCCACCGACCCGTCGTCATAGGTCAGTTCGACCCGCAGCTTCTCGACGGATTGCAACGGGAAAGTCGTGAACGGCAGCCGGTCGGCGGGGATCTCCGAGAAGGTTTCATCCCCCTCGCAGGGCGGCGTCTCCCACACGCGGGGCTTGCCGTCGTTGATCACGTACCGGATCTGGTCGATGCCGCAGCGGTAGACCTCGAGCATGGTGAAATACAGCAGGTCCTGCCCGTCGTATTCGCGCAGGGAAACCCACTGCGGCTTGATCATCTTCAGGATCGGCTTCACCTGCTCTGCCGAGTCGAATTGCGCCTGCGCCGGCACGACCCCGACGAACAGCGCGGCCAAAGCCGCCATCATGAACCGCATCGAAAACCTCCTGCTTCAATTCATTCTTCCGGGATACCCGCATCCCGCCTATAGTCCGCCCAAAACGGGCAGGCAGCAGCACTATGGCGAGAAAACCGAAGAAACGCCAAGCGTTCAACG
Organism: Psychromarinibacter sp. S121; assembly: GCF_049801035.1. Taxonomy (NCBI): domain Bacteria; kingdom Pseudomonadati; phylum Pseudomonadota; class Alphaproteobacteria; order Rhodobacterales; family Paracoccaceae; genus Psychromarinibacter; species Psychromarinibacter sp. S121. The sequence goes on along the minus strand of NZ_JBNAGE010000001.1, from coordinate 442,244 downwards.
TCATGATCGTCGGTCAGGACGGGCGGCTTGGCTATGAGGCCGCGCTGTTCGCGGCAAGCCTGCGCCATTCGGACCCCGATTTCACCGGCCGCCTGTTCGTCGCCGAGCCGCAGCCCGGCCCGCTGTGGAACGACGATCCGCGCATCTCGTCGCCCGAGTTGCGGGCGCTTCTGGCAGAGCTTGGTGCCGAGATCGTTCCCTTTGAAAGCCGCTACTTCGGGTCCCGCTATCCGCAGGGCAACAAGATCGAGGGCCTGTTCGCCCTGCCCGAGGGCGAGCCCTTCGTGTTCTTCGACACCGACACGCTGGTCACCGGGCCGCTGTCTTCGGTGCCCTTCGATTTCGCCCGCCCCTGTGCCTCGCTCCGGCGCGAGGGGACGTGGCCGCAACCGGCGCTGTACGGACCGGGCTATCAGCAGATCTGGCAGTCGCTGTACGACAAGTTCGGCCTCGATATGGGCCCGACCGTGGATGAAAGCGAGCCCGAGGAATACTGGCAGCGGTTCATGTATTTCAACGCCGGCTTCTTCTTCTACGCCTGCCCCCACGCCTTCGGCCGCCGGTTCCGCGATTATGCCGTGGCGGTGCGTGACGACCCGCCCGCGGAACTCGTCGGGCAAGAGATGACGCCGTGGCTGGACCAGATCGTGTTGCCGCTGGTGATCCACGCGCTGGGCGGTGCGCGGCAGACCCTTCCCGAGGGGATGCTGGACGGGTCCGTCACCTGCCACTACCGCATGTTCCCGCTGCTTTACGCACGCGAGGCGGACGCGGTGATCGAGGTGTTGGAAACGGTGGCCGCGCCCAACCGGGTGAAGAAGGTGTTGAAGGAATACGATCCGATCAAGCGGATGGTGTTCCAGCAGAAGGGCCAGAAGGTGCGCGCACTGTTCGACCGCGACCACCTGCCCCGTCGCGAGCAGGCGATCCGCAACCGGATCAAGAAGGAAAAGCTCTGGATGCGCTAGGCGCGGGGCGCGGGGCCGGCGCGCGCAAGGGGCGCCGGCCTGCATGGCTTGGAACCGGATGGTTCAGAAGTTGTAGGTCAGGCCAAGGCTGATGTAGGGCACCACCGGGAAATCATCGAGATCGTCCTGGATGTCCTGAATATCAGCCTCGAAGTCGGCCTGCGAGCCGGGCGGAAGCTGGTCCTGCCCCTCGGTCTGGATCTCGTACTGGGTGAAGCGTGCGCCGCCTTCGATGACCATGCCCCAGTTGTCGTTGAACATATGGCGGTAGCCTACCGACAGCACCGGCGAGACGTGGTTCTTCGCCTTGAAGGTGCCGGTGATGTCGCCGGCCAGCGTGTTGCCGTCGATGGTCGGGTTGCGCATGATGCCGTCCGCGTCATAGCCGCCAAAGGCGATGCCGCCCGATACCCGGAAGCCCGAGCCCATCACGTAATAGTCCGCCATCACGGCGACCGACCCGAAGGACAGGTCGGTTTCGACGTCGTTGCCGTCATAGTCGTAAGTGTCGCTGTAGTTGCCGAAATAGATCGGCGTCCGGAGGTGGAAGTTGTTGTGCAACTGAAAATCCGGCGCGACGAAGATGCCAAGGGTGGAAACGCCCGCCTCCAGCCCGAAGGACGTCATGTCCTGGGCGGCGGCCTGCCCCGTCAGGGCCGTCGTGGTGATGCTTGCGGCCGTCAGTAGGCCTGCTGCAATGCGGGTGGAAATCATACTCTGCTGTCCTCTCGAGGAGCCATGCGGCTCGTTCTTCATTGGAAGCAAGGTACCAAGAGAAGGTTAATATCCGCCGGGTGTCGCAGCGGAAATTAATTTAACAAGATTAATAGTTACCGCGACGACACTATTATTTGGCAAGTTTACGACCGGAGCCGCTAAATTGCGGCTCCGGAATGTCAAATCGAAGGTTCGAGGCTCAAATCAGCCGTAATACGCCACCGGTGTCCCGGCGAGCGCCGACATGTTCAGCAGCCCGCGCGCGGTGATCGACGGCGTGACCACGTGCGCCCGGTTGCCCATCCCCATCAGGATCGGCCCAACTTCCAACCCGCCCGCCTTCATTTTCAGGACGTTCCGCACCCCCGACGCCGCGTCGGAAGAGGCGAAGATCAGCACGTTGGCCGGCCCCTCGAATCGCGAGCCCGGCAGCAGGCGGTCGCGCAGTGTCTGATCCAGCGCGCTGTCGACGTGCATCTCGCCCTCGAAAGCGAAATCGACCTGCTGTTCTTCCATGAGTTCCAGCGCCCGGCGCATCCGCAGGCCGCTTTCGCTGTCCAGACTGCCGAACTGCGAATGCGAACACAGGGCGATCTTCGGTTCGACCCCGAACCGGCGCACGTGGCGCGCGGCGCCGATGGCGGTTTCGCAGATCTCTTCGGCGGTCGGCTGCTGGTGAACCTGAGTGTCGGCGATGAACAGCGGCCCGTCCTCGAGGATCATCAGCGACAACGCACCCACGGGATGCAGCTTCTGCGTCGCAAGCACCTGCCGGATGTAGTTCAGGTGCCAGCCGAACTGGCCGAAGGTGCCGCAGATCAGGCTGTCCGCCTCGCCCCGCGCCACCATGACCGAGGCGATTGCCGTGGTGTTGGTGCGCATGATCGCACGGGCAAGGTCGGGCGTGACGCCGCGCCGGGCCATGATCTGATGATAGGTTTCCCAGTACTCGCGGTAGCGCGGATCGTTTTCCGGGTTCACCAGGTCGAAGTCGCGGCCCGGCCGGATCGCCAGACCGGCGCGCTCACACCGCGCCTCGATGACCTCGGGACGGCCAATCAGGATCGGCGTGTCGGTGGTTTCCTCGATCATCGCGCTGGCGGCGCGCAACACGCGCTCGTCCTCGCCCTCGGCAAAGACGATGGACCGCTGCGCCGTCGCCGCCGCCTGGAACACCGGGCGCATAATCAGGGCAGAGCGGAACACCGATCCGTCCAGCCGCGCCTTGTAGGCCGCGATGTCGTCCAGCGGGCGCGTCGCCACGCCCGATTCCATCGCCGCCTTCGCCACCGCCGACGCCACCACGCCGATCAGGCGCGGGTCGAAGGGTTTCGGGATCAGGTAGTCCGCGCCGAAGCTCAGTTGCTCGCCCTGATACGCCGCCGCCGCCTCGGCCGAGGTGGTGGCGCGGGCCAGTGCCGCGATGCCCTCGATACAGGCGATCTGCATCTCGTCGTTGATCTCGGTCGCGCCGACGTCCAGCGCACCCCGGAAGATGAACGGGAAGCACAGCACGTTGTTGACCTGGTTCGGATAGTCCGATCGCCCGGTCGCGATGATCGCGTCGGGCGACACCTCGCGCGCCTCTTCCGGCAGGATCTCGGGCGTCGGGTTGGCCAGCGCGAAGATGATCGGCCGCTCGGCCATCTTCGCCACCATCTCGGGTTTCAGCACGTTCGGGCCGGACAGGCCAAGGAACAGGTCGGCGCCCTCGATCACGTCGTCCAGCGTCCGCAGATCGCTGGCCTGCGCGTATTCGGCCTTTTGCGGGTTCATGTCCTCGGTCCGGCCTTCGTAGACCAGCCCGTGAATGTCGCACAGCCACACGTTCTCGCGCTTCACACCCAGCTTCAGCAGCATGTTCAGACAGGCGATCCCCGCTGCACCGCCGCCGGTCGAGACGATCTTGATGTCCTCGAACGCCTTGCCGGCCACTTGCAGCGCGTTGGTCGCCGCCGCGCCGACGACAATCGCGGTGCCGTGCTGGTCGTCGTGGAACACCGGGATGTTCATCCGCTCGCGGCACAGTTTCTCGACGATGAAGCAATCGGGCGCCTTGATGTCTTCAAGGTTGATCGCGCCGAAGGTCGGCTCCAGCGCGCAGACGATCTCTGCCAGCTTCTCGGGATCGGCCTCGTTCAGTTCGAGATCGAAACAGTCGATGTTGGCGAATTTCTTGAACAGAACCGCCTTGCCTTCCATCACCGGTTTGGACGCAAGCCCGCCGATGTTGCCAAGCCCCAGCACCGCGGTGCCGTTCGACACCACCGCGACAAGGTTTCCCTTCGCGGTGTAACGGCTGGCCGCCTGCGGGTCGGCCTTGATCTCGAGACAGGCCTCGGCCACGCCGGGGCTGTACGCCAAGGACAGATCGCGCCCGTTCGCAAGCGGCTTGGTCGCGCGGACCTCCAGCTTACCCGGCTTCGGATTCTCGTGATAATACAGCGCCGTCTGGCGGAACGCGTCCCTGTGCTGGTCTGACACCTGTCTTCTCCCCGACTTCAGAGTCGGGCGCTGATTAGCGGGAAAACGTCCGGTCTGGAATGGTCGATTGTGAAACGGGCCCGGCAGCGTCCTCCTCGCCGCCGGGCCCCTGGCCTAAAGCCTGTCGCGAAGTCTGACGATCCGGTCCTGCGCCTCGCGTCGCGTCAGGGTGGCCGCGAACGGCTCTCCCAGCCGATCGGCAAGCGTCCGCAGCTCCGCGATTTGCAGATCGGTCATGGGGTCGGTGTCAGCGCTCGGGTCGGTGCAGTCGAAGAAAACGGGTGTGGCGAAAGCGGCCACATCCGCGGGGGTCTTTCCGTCTGGCATGCAACTTCCTCCCATTGCACCCACCACTATAACGCGAGGGAAAGATTCGGACCAAATTTCCGTCGGCAGAGTTCCGCCAAATCGCAAGGCCCTGTCACGGCGCGGTTTTCCCGACTTGTCCACCAAGTCATCCCGGTTCGCGCGCTTCGGACCGACCCGAACCCCCGCTGCGGGGCCTGTCGTTGCGGCGACCGATCGTCCGCACAGCGCTTGGGGCTTGCGCTTCCAGCGGCGCCAAAGCAGGCTTGCCGGAAACGACAAAAGGTCTTGCCCATGCCCCTTCTGGATGACGCCGCCCGTGTCAGGGAAAACGCCTACGCGCCCTATTCCGACTTCAAGGTGGGCGCCGCGCTGCGCACCGCCTCGGGCAAGGTCTATGTCGGCGTCAATGTCGAGAACGCGGCCTACCCGGAAGGCACCTGCGCCGAGGCCGGCGCCATCGCGGCGATGATCGCGGACGGTGAACTGGAAATCGTCGAACTCGCGGTGATCGCCGACGCGCCCCGTCCGGTGGCCCCCTGCGGCGGATGCCGCCAGAAGATCGCCGAATTCGCCGCGCCGGAAACCGAGGTCACGATGGCCACGACGCGCGGCGAGCGGAAGACGGTGACGGTGGCCGAGCTTCTGCCGGGCGCCTTCGAAAGCGGTGACATGGAACATGGCAAGGGCTGAACAGTGGACGCACGGGCCATCCTGTCGCGGCTGAGGCGCGGCGAGCATCTGACCCCGGCCGAGATCGCGTGGTTCGCGGACGGCCTTGCCAGCGGTGCCGTCGGCGACGCTCAGGCCGGCGCCTTCGCGATGGCCATGTGCCTGACGCCCCGCACCGAAGAGGAACGCGTCGCGCTGACCATCGCGATGCGCGATTCCGGTGACGTGCTAAGCTGGGACCTGCCCGGCCCGGTGCTGGACAAGCACTCGACCGGCGGCGTGGGTGACTGCGTGTCGCTGCTGCTGGCCCCCGCCATGGCGGCGCTTGGCACGTTTGTCCCGATGGTCTCGGGGCGTGGGCTGGGCCACACGGGCGGCACGCTGGACAAGCTGGAAGCGATTCCGGGCCTGACCACCGAAATCGACGAGGACCGCTTTCGCGAGATCACCGCAGAGGCCGGATGCGCCATCGTGGCCGCCTCTGAACATACCGCCCCCGCCGACCGCCGCCTGTACGCAGTGCGCGACGTGACCTCGACCGTGGAGTCAATTGACCTGATCTGCGCCTCGATCCTATCGAAAAAGCTTGCGGCCGGGCTGGATACGCTGGTGCTGGACGTGAAAGTCGGATCGGGCGCGTTCATGAAGACGATGGAAGACGCGCTCGACCTTGCCGAGGCGCTGGTCGACACCGCGAACGGCGCGGGCTGCCCCACCAGCGCGCTGATCACCGACATGAACCAGCCCTGCGTGCCCGCCGTCGGCAACGCGCTGGAGGTCATGGAGGTCATGGAGGCGCTGACCTGCGGCGACACCGGCGGCATCCTGTGCGACCTGACAGGCGATCTTGGCGGCGAGATGCTGCGACTGGCCGGCATGGCCGATACCCGCGCCGAAGGCTCCGAGATGGTGTTGCAGGCCGTCGCCAGCGGCGCCGCCGCGGAACGGTTCGGCCGCATGGTGCGCGCGATGGGCGGCCCCGGCGATTTCGTCGACCGCTGGCGCGACCGGCTGGGCTCGGCCCGCGTGATACAGGCGGTTCCTGCGCCCGAAGCCGGTTATCTGTCGGCCATCGACGGCGAGGCGCTTGGCAACGCGGTGGTCCGGCTGGGCGGCGGACGGATGCGGTCGGGCGACCGGATCGACCCCTCGGTCGGCCTGTCGGACATCGCGCTTCTGGGCGATCCGGTGGACGCGGGCGCGCCGCTTGCGATCATCCACGCCGACAGCGACGACGCGGCAGAGCATGCCGCCGAAGTCCTGTCGCGCGCCTTCACCGTGTCGTCCGAGGTCCCCGACCTGCCGCCCGCCGTTTACAGGAGTGTCGGCTGATGCCCCGTGAAAGACCCCGCGCGTTTCTGGTCGTCCTCGATTCCGTTGGCTGCGGCGGCGCGCCCGATGCCGCCGACTTCGGCGACGAAGGCGCGAACACGCTGGGGCACATCGCCGCCGAATGCGCCGCGGGCAACGCCGAGGAGGGCCGCAGCGGGCCGCTGAGCTTGCCGAATCTAGACGCGCTTGGGCTGGGGGCTGCGATCCGGCTGGCGTCGGGCGCCAAGACGCCGGGCCTCGACGCCACGCCGCAGGGCCTGTGGGGCGCGGCCACCGAGATTTCGCCGGGCAAGGACACGCCCTCGGGCCACTGGGAACTGTCCGGCGTGCCGGTGCCGTGGGACTGGACCTATTTCCCTCAGACCGAGCCGTGCTTTCCTGACGACCTTGTCGCCAAAGTCTGCGCCGCCGCCGGCACCGATGGCATCCTTGGCAACTGCCACGCGTCGGGCACCACCATCGTCTCGGAACTCGGGGCCGAGCACATCCGCACCGGCTGGCCGATCTGCTACACCTCTGCCGACAGCGTGTTCCAGATCGCCGCGCACGAGGAACACTTCGGCCTCGACCGGTTGCTGGCTCTTTGCAAGACGCTCGCGCCCACGCTGCACGCGATGAAGGTCGGCCGCGTCATTGCGCGCCCCTTCGTGGGGTCCGAGGCCGAAGGCTTCACCCGCACCACCAACCGCAAGGACTATGCCATCGCCCCGCCCAGCCCGACGCTGTGCGACTGGGCGCAGGCCGCCGGGCGGCGGGTGCAGGCGGTCGGCAAGATCGGGGACATCTTCTCGATGCGCGGAATCGATGAGGTGCGGAAGGGCGCGGATGATGTCCTTTTCGAACATTTGACCGCCTTCGCGGACGAAGCACCCGACGGTTCCTTTACCTTTGCGAACTTTGTCGAGTTCGACAGCCTTTATGGTCACCGCCGCGACGTGTCCGGCTATGCCCGTGCGCTGGAATGGTTCGACGCCGCCCTGCCCCGGCTCCTCGACCGCCTGCGCCCCGGCGATCTGGCGATCTTCACCGCCGACCACGGCAACGATCCCACGTGGCGCGGCACCGATCACACGCGCGAACGTGTGCCGGTCGTCGGATACGGCGTCGGCCTCAGGGAAATCGGCAATGTCGGCTTCGCCGATGTCGCCGCATCCATCGCCGCCCATCTGGAAATACCGGCGCACCCGCCGGGGAGGTCCTTCCTGTGACTGTTACGGATCTGCCGAAAGTCGAACTGCATCTGCACCTTGAAGGTGGCGCGCCTCCGCAGTTCATCGCGGGACTGGCGAAAGAGAAGAAGTTGGACATATCCGGCATTTTCAAGCCAGACGGCAGCTATGATTACCGGGATTTCTGGCACTTTCTCGAGGTCTACGAAGCCGCCACCTCGACCCTGCAAAGCCCGGACGACTACAAAAGGCTGACGCTGGCGGTGCTGGAAGAAAGCGCGAAGAACGGCGTGATCTATACCGAGTCCTTCATCAGCCCGGATTTCTGCGGCGGGCGCGATGTCGGCGCGTGGCGCGAATACCTTGCAGCCATCCGGGAAGCGGCGGAAGAGGCCGAGCGCACGATGGGCATCACCATGCGCGGCGTCGTCACCTGCATCCGCCATTTCGGACCGGAGAAGGCGAAAGAGACCGCCCTTTGCGCCGCCGAGACGGCGGGCGACTGGCTGACCGGTTTCGGCATGGCGGGCGACGAGAAAAAGGGCAAACCCGCGGATTTCGCCTATGCCTTCGACATGGCGCGCGAGGCCGGGCTGGGCATCACCGTTCACGCCGGCGAATGGGGCGGCGCGGCCAGCGTGCGCGACGCACTGGACGCGCTGCGGCCGTCGCGGATCGGCCATGGCGTCCACGCGATCGAGGACCTCGCATTGGTCGACCGGCTGGCCGAGGACGAGGTGGTGCTGGAAGTCTGCCCCGGCTCGAACGTGTTCCTTGGCGTTTACCCCTCGCTGGCCAAGCATCCCATCGCCGAACTCCGCAAACGCGGGGTGAAGGTCACCGTCTCGACCGACGATCCGCCCTTCTTCCACACCACGATGAAGTCCGAATACGACCGCCTGTCGGAGACCTTCGAGTGGGAAGTAGACGATTTCCGCGACCTCGCGCGGATTGCGGCGAACGCCGCTTTCTGCGACGAGGCGACCCGAACGCGCGTGCTGAAGAAACTGGAGCCTGCCGATGTATGACCACCTGACCGTCGTGAAACACCCGCTGGTGCAGCACAAGCTTTCGATCATGCGCAAGAAGGACACCTCGACCGCGTCCTTCCGCCGTCTGCTGCGCGAGATCAGCCACCTTCTTGCCTACGAGGTCACGCGCGAGATGCCGATGACCACCGAGACCATCGAAACGCCCCTGTGCGAGATGGAAGCGCCGGTGATCGAGGGCAAGAAACTGGCGCTGGTGTCGATCCTGCGGGCGGGCAACGGGCTGCTGGACGGCGTGCTGGAACTGATCCCCGCCGCCCGCGTGGGCTTTGTCGGTCTTTATCGCGACGAAGAGACGCTTCAGCCCGTGCAGTATTACTTCAAGGTGCCCGACAACCTTGGCGAGCGGTTGACCATCGCGGTCGACCCGATGCTGGCGACCGGCAACAGCTCTGCCGCCGCGATCGACCTGCTGAAGGAAGCCGGGGCAAAAGACATCCGCTTCATGTGTCTGCTTGCCGCCCCCGAGGGCGTCGCTCACATGAAAGAGGCACACCCCGACGTGCCGATCATAACCGCCGCGCTCGACGACCACCTGAACGAGAAAGGCTATATCGTTCCGGGCCTCGGCGACGCGGGCGACCGGATGTTCGGCACCAAGTAAAACGGCTTGCCGCTTTACCTACTTTACCCACAGGCAGAATCCGTCCATGGTGGAAAAACATCATGTGTGGGGGCACATTATGAAACGATTTAAGACAATTACCGCCACCGCCCTGTGTTTTGTCGCCGGTCTCGGAACGGCGCAGGCACAGTCCGTGGACGACATTTCCGGCCCTGCCGAGATTCCGCCGACCGATTACACGGGGAAGGAGTACGTCGACAGCAACGGCTGTATCTTCGTGCGTGCCGGTCTGGACGGCGCGGTGACATGGGTGCCGCGCGTCAGCAGCGACCGCCAGCTTCTGTGCGGCTACACGCCGTCGCTTGCCAGCGCACCGGTTCCGACGCCTGCTCCGCTTGCGCCGCCTGCGCCGGAACCCGCACCGCGCGTCGTGACGGCACCGCCGCCCGCCGCCACCGCACCGGCGCCGACGCACATCGTCCGCACGACGCCGCCGCCGCGCACCGTCACGGTCACCGCTCCGCCGCCCGCGACCCGCGTGGTCTGCACCTCGGGCTGCGGCCCTGGCCCCTACGTGCTGGCCGACGGCACCCGCGTCATCCACGTGCCGAAACCGCCCGCGATCACGCCGCCGCCCGGCTATCGCATGGCGTTCGAGCCCGAAGACGGCCGGTTCAATCCGTACCGAGGCCACGTCACCCCCGAGGGCTTCGTGCAGATGCGGCTGGTCTGGACCGCCGGCGTCCCGCGCAAGCTGGTGACGCCCGAGACCGAGCGCTACAAGGTGATCAACGGCCGCCCGACGCCGGACCGCGAGTACATCCTGACGCACGAAACGGCGCACGGACCCGCCTACACCGTCTCGACCAAGAACACGCCGCCCACGGGGCACCGGTTCGTCGAGGTCGGCGTGTTCTCGACCCCCGACAAGGCGCGCGCCGCCGCCGCCGGGCTGTCGCCGCTTGGCCTGCCGATGAACCTGTCGACGACCAAGCGCGGTGGCACCTCGTACACCGTGCTTCTGGCCGGTCCCTTCGCCAGCACCAGCGGCCTGTCGAACGGGCTGAACATGGTGCGCGGCGCCGGGTACACCGGGGCAACGACCCGCCAGTAACGATCAACGCATCCGCGTTGCGGACCCGGCCCTCGTGGCCGGGTTTTGCGTATCGGGACAAGGGCTTGCCCCACCGCGGGACGGCGGGGTTTACATTCGGCGGCTCGGATGGGACGATTCCGGGATGAACCACGAGCACCCGCAGGATGCGGCCTCGGCAATTCCCCCCCTATTCAGGAGCCCTTATGACCCAGGTGAAAACCGGCGATACCGTTCGTCTCCATTACACAGGAACCCTCGACGACGGCACGCAGTTCGACAGTTCGGCGGGACGCGACCCGCTTGAGTTCACCGTCGGGTCCGGCCAGATCATCCCCGGCCTGGACCGCGAGATGCCCGGCATGGAAGTCGGCGAGAAGAAGACCGTGAAGATCGCCCCCGAGGATGCCTACGGCGCCCATGACCCGGCCCGCGTGCAGGCCGTCCCGCGCGAGCAGATCCCGGATCACATCCCGACCGAGCCCGGCACCCAGCTGCAGATGCAGACCCCGCAGGGCCAGGCGATCCCGGTCACCGTGACCGAAGCCACCGACAGCGAGATCACGCTGGACGCCAATCACCCGCTGGCTGGCAAGACGCTGACCTTCGACGTGGAACTCGTCTCGGTCAACTGACCCGACCGGCGGCTGCGGACGGACGGCTGCGGACGGGCGGCTGCGGACGGACGGCGCGGATTGTCGCGGAAAATTCGCCGCACCGGCGTCGAGCCCCATGGCAAAACATGCAGGCGGGGCTATCTCTGCCTGCATGACAGACGATTTCGCCCCCGCCAGTTTCTGGGACGACCGCTATGACCGGTCGGATTACCTGTTCGGCACCCGACCCGCCGGCTTCGTCGAACAGCAAGCGCACCACATCCCCGACAACGCCCGCGTGCTGGCCGTCGCCGATGGCGAAGGCCGCAACTCGGTCTGGCTGGCTAAGCGCGGGATGGACGTGACCGCGATGGACAACTCGCAGGTCGGGCTCGGCAAGGCCCGCGCGCTGGCCGCGCAGGAAGGGGTCCGCGTCGAGTTCCAGTACGCCGACATCCTGTCCTACGCCTGGGCTGCCGAAAGCTACGATGCGGTGCTGGGCGTCTATTTCCAGTTCCTGTCCCCGGACGATCGCCCCGCCGTGTTCCACGGCTTCGACGCGGCGGTCAGACCCGGCGGCCTGCTGATGATACATGGCTTCGCGCCACGGCAGGTCGACTATGGCACCGGCGGCCCCGGCAAGGTCGAGAACATGTACACGCTGGACCTGCTGCACGACGCCTTCCCCGGCTACGAGGTGCTGCACGAGGCCGATTACGACGCCCATGTCGACAGCGGCGAGGGCCACAACGGCACCGCCGCGCTGATCGACTTCGTCGCGCGCAAGCCCGCCGCCTGACACCGCCCGCCGGGGCTTGCCCCGTCGCACGTGCTGGCCTAGAGGCGGCGGGTGAGTATCTGGCGCACATATCGACCCCACGTGATGGGCCTTCTGGGCCTTGGACTGCCGCTGATCGGCAGCCACCTTGCGCAGGTGGCGATCGGCGTGACCGACGCGCTGATGCTGGGCTGGTACGATGTCGAGGCGCTGGCCGCCGCGACGCTGGCGCATTCCATCTGGTTCGTGATCTTCATCCTCGGCTCGGGCTTTGCCTTCGCGGTGATGCCCATGGCCGCGCAGGCCATAGGGTCGGGTGACGACCGGCAAGTGCGCCGGGTGACGCGGATGGGGATGTGGATCTCGATCCTCTACGGGCTGGCGGTGATGCCCGCGCTGATCTGGTCGCGGCCGCTGCTGGAACTGATGGGCCAGACGCCGGACGTGGCGGCGCTGGCGCAGACCTACCTGGCCATCACCTCTTTCGCGATGGTGCCCGCCCTGCTGGTCATGGTGCTGAAAAGCTACCTGTCGGCGCTGGAACGCACGCAGGTGGTGCTTTGGATCACGCTGGCGGGGGCCGCGCTGAACATCGCGCTGAACTACGTGCTGATCTTCGGCAAGCTGGGCCTGCCCGAGATGGGTATCGCCGGCGCCGCCACCGCCTCGCTGTCGGTGCATGCCCTGACCTTCCTCGCCTTCGCGGTCTACGCGGCGCAGGTCACGCACGAGCACACGCTGTTCGCCCGCTTCTGGCGCCCGGACTGGGAGGCCTTCTGGCAGGTGTTCCGCCTTGGCTGGCCCATCGGCATGACCAACCTCGCCGAGACCGGCCTGTTCGCCGCGACCGCCGTGATGATGGGCTGGCTTGGACCGGTGCCGCTGGCGGCGCATGGCGTGGCGATCCAGCTCGCGTCGCTGACCTTCGTGGTGCATCTCGGCCTCAGCCAGGCTGCGACGGTGCGCGCCGGGGCGGCGCTGGGGCGCGGCGACATGGAGTTCCTGCGGCTGGGCGCGCGCGCCGTCACCGGCCTGTCGATCCTGTTCGCCATCGTCACGATGGTGGTCTATCTCAGCGTGCCCGAGGTTCTGATCGGCCTGTTCGTCGATCCCGCCGACCCGCGCCGGCCCGAGATCCTTGCCATCGGCGTCGTTCTGCTGTCGGTGGCCGCCTTGTTCAACACGGTGGACGGGTTGCAGGTGGTGGCGCTGGGACTGCTGCGGGGCCTTCAGGACACGCGGACCCCGATGATCCTTGCCGCCATCTCGTATTGGGTTTTCGGCTTCCCCGCCGGCTTTGTCTTCGGCTTCGTGCTGGACTTCGGGGCGGCGGGCGTCTGGGTCGGGCTGGTCTGCGGCCTTGCCGTCGCGGCCTTCACCCTGCTCTGGCGCTTCTGGGCCGAATTCGCCCGCCGCGCCCGCACCGCCACCGCCACTGCCAACTAACGAGGCGGTGACGGCCCGCTACAGCGGCCAGAACACCAGGATCGCCGGAACCGAGACCGCCACAACAAGGATCTCCAGCGGCAGCCCCATCCGCCAGTAGTCACCGAACCGGTAGCCCCCCGGCCCAAGGATCAGCGTGTTGTTCTTGTGGCCGATCGGCGTGAGGAAGGCGCAGGACGCCGCGACCGCGACGGCCATCAGGAACGGGTCCGGGTTCACGTCCAGAGACTGCGCCATGCGAATGCCCACCGGCGCCGCGACGATGGCGGTCGCGGTGTTGTTCAGGACGTCCGACAAGGTCATTGTCACCACCATCAGCACCGTCAGGATCGCCCAGGCCGGCAGCCCCTCGGTCAATCCCACCAGCGCGCCCGCGATCAGCTCGGTCCCGCCCGAGGTCTCCAGCGCCGAGCCCAGCGGGATCATCGAGCCAAGCAGCACCACCACCGGCCACTCGATATGGGTGTAGACCTCCGAGATCGGCACGATGCGCGTCAGCACATAGCCCACGACGACCAGCCCCAGCGCCACCGGAAGGTAGATCAGCCCGAAAGACGCCGCCGCCACCGCCGCCCCGAACATGCCGATGGCAAGCCATGTCTTGCTGTCCTGCGTCACCGACAGGCCGCGTTCGGCCAACGGCAGGCAGCCCAGCCATTCCACGACCTCGGCCTCCTCGCCCTCGGGGACCAGCAACAGCAGGATGTCGCCCGCCCGGATCCGTTCGCGCCGGACCTGCCCCTCGACCGTGCCGCCCTTGCGCGAGATGCCCAGCAGGATCGAGCGCCGCCGCCAGTTCAGCCCGACGGCCCGCGCGCTGCTACCGGCGATGCGGGCGTCCTGCGGCACCACCACCTCGATCTTCGACACGCCCTCGCTTTCGTCGAACAGGTATTTCTCGCGCTTGGGCTCGGCGAACCGCAGCGACAGCGCCGCGCGAAATTCGTCCAGCGCCTGCGGCGTCGCCTGCAGCACCAGCGCGTCCAGCGGCTCGATCACCATGTCCCGCCGCTTGCCCTGCAGACGCTCGCCGCCGCGCACCAGCCCAAGGATCACGACATCGGCCTTCTCGGCCTCGTCCGCCAGCTGGTCCAGCCGCTGACCCACCTGCTTCGCATCCGCGGGCACCGTCAGTTCGGCCACGTAGGCCGCATCGTCCATCGCGCTGTCCGAGGTGCTGGCCGCCGCCTGCGGGATCAGCCGCCAGCCCACCAGCGCGACGAACGCCAGGCCCACCAGCGCGGTGATGCCGCCCACGGGGGCGAAGTCGAACATCCGGAAGCTCTCGCCCAGCGACTCGGCGCGGATCGAAGCGATGATGATGTTGGGCGGCGTGCCGATCAGCGTCGCCATGCCGCCAAGAATGGTGGCGAAGGACAGCGGCATCAGCGTCAGCCCCGGCGCCCGGCCCGCCTTGCGCGCGGTCTGGATGTCCACCGGCATCAGCAGCGCCAGCGCCGCCACGTTGTTCATGAACGCCGACAGCACGCCGCCCACGCCGCCCATGATCGCGATATGCGCGCCCAGCGCCCGGCTGCTGTCGACCAGCGTCCGGGTGATCAGGTAGACCGCGCCCGACCGCACCAGCCCGGCCGAAACCACCAGCACCAGCGCCACGATCAGCGTCGCCGGATGCCCGAACCCCGAGAACGCGGCCTCGGTCGGCACCACGCCCAGCACCACACCCAGCATCAGCGCCCCGAAGGCCACGAGGTCATAGCGAAACCGCCCCCAAAGCAGCAGCCCGAAGACGGCAAAGAACAGGGCGAAAAGGATGATCTGGTCCTGGGTCATGGCGCGACCCTATGCCGGTTTGCCGGCAAGCTGAACCATCCGTTGCACGCCCCCCGTCCGGGTGGCAGGCTTCCCCCATGCCGATGCCCCACGCCTACCGAACCGCCAGCAAGGACTGGCAGGCCTTTCTCGCCGATGCGAAGGACCGGATGGGGCTGACCTCGGACAACATGACCTACACGGCGGTGGACGGCGTGTTGCAGACGTTCCGGCGCAGGCTGAGCGTCGAACAGGCGCTGGCGTTCGCCGACATCCTGCCGGCGGTGCTGCGGGCGTTGTTTGTGTACCGCTGGCGGCCCGGCCCCTGCGAACCGTGGGCCGACCGCGCCAGCCTCGCGGCCGAGGCGCAGGCCGTCCGCAAGGACCACAACCTCACGCCCGACAGCTGTATCGAGGACACCGCCTGGGCGCTGCGCCGCGCGGTGCGGCAGATCGATCTCGACCGGGTGCTGGCCGGCATCGGCCCCGAGGCGCAGGCATTCTGGGCGGTCGACGTGCAAGATCCTCACGAACTGGAACGGCGCTTCCCCTGACGGGCCCCTTTCCACCAGGGCATAACCTGCCCCTTCTTTGGTCCTCAAATATCCCGGGGGTGAATGCGTGCGCAGCACGCAGAGGGGGCAGCGCCCCCAAAACCAAAGGGCGTGCGGCAACGCGCGCGCCGCCGACGCTTTTCGGAATCACCGCTTCGCGGCGAAGAAGTCCTTCAGCAACGCCTCGCATTCCGCGGCGGCGATGCCGTCGATCACTTCCGGCGCGTGGTGCATCTGCGGGTGCGCATAGACGCGGGGGCCATGTGCGACGCCGCCGGATTTCGGGTCCGACGCGCCGTAGCACAGCCGCGCGATCCGGGCGAAGCCGATGGCGGCGGCGCACATCGGGCATGGCTCCAGCGTCACGTACAGAACGTGGCCCGGCAGGCGCTCGGACCCTGCTGCGGCGCAGGCGGCGCGCAGCGCGAGGATCTCGGCGTGGGCGGTGGGGTCTGACAGTTCGCGGGTGCGGTTGCCGGCGCGGGCGACGATATGCCCGGCGGGGTCGGTGATCACCGCGCCCACCGGCACCTCGCCGCGCAGGGCGGCGGCGCGCGCCTCGGCCAGCGCGGCGTCCATCTGGCTTGCGAACCGGGTCATGCGGTCTCTTCGCCCAATCCCGCCCGCTTTGCCAGCGGCAATCGCGCGGCCGTGCCGTCTTGACCCCCGCCCCGCTCCCAGAAAGGATTGGCCCGACCGCCGCCGCAGAAAGCCGAGATGTCCATGAAGCCGACCCCGTTCGTCAATCTCGTCCTGTCGATGGTGCTTGCGGTCACCGTGACGACGATCCTGTATCTCGGGCGCGGCATCATCCTGCCCGTCGTCGCCGCCACGATCCTCGTCTACCTGATGAGCGCCGCCACCGCCGCGTTGGCCCGCCTGCCCGGTCTGAAGCTGCTGCCGGGCGGGGTGCTCAGCTTTCTCGTCGTGCTGGTCTTTTCGCTGGCCGTGGCGCTGTTCGCCGCGGTGGTCGCCGCCACCGTGCGCAGCATCATCGACGTGATCCCGGTCTACGAGGCCAATCTCGACCGGTTCATCGTCAACCTCGCCGACCGCCTGAACCTTGACGCCAATGACATGTGGGAAAGCCTGCGCGCGGCCACCATCGACCGGATCGACATCGAAGCGGTGACCATCGCGCTTCTGGGCAATTTCACCAGCCTCGGCGGCATGATCTTCCTGATCCTGATCTACGCCGCCTTCCTGACCGGCGAGCGGATCGGCTTTCCCGCCAAGGTGGCGCGCGCGCTGCCGCAGGCCGGCGACGCCCAGCGGGTGATGACCGTGGT
Source organism: Psychromarinibacter sp. S121 (assembly GCF_049801035.1). Taxonomy (NCBI): domain Bacteria; kingdom Pseudomonadati; phylum Pseudomonadota; class Alphaproteobacteria; order Rhodobacterales; family Paracoccaceae; genus Psychromarinibacter; species Psychromarinibacter sp. S121. The sequence goes on along the minus strand of NZ_JBNAGE010000001.1, from coordinate 425,453 downwards.
GCAGGAGGTCAACGCGCAGATCACGACCTATCTAAGCGTCAAGACGCTGATCAACATCATCCTCGCCACCATCTGCTTTGCGATCCTGTGGTTTCTCGACGTCGATTTCGCCCTGTTCTGGGCCATCGTGATCGGGATGCTGAACTACATCCCCTACTTCGGCTCGTACCTCGGCGTCGCCTTCCCGGCGATCCTGTCGCTGGCGCAGTTCGGCTCGCTTTGGTGGACGATCCTCGTCACCGTGCTTCTGACCGGCGCGCAGTTCATCGTCGGCAATATCGTCGAGCCGCGCATGATCGGACGGCAGTTGAACCTCAGCCCCTTCGTCGTGCTGATCGCCTTGGCCTTCTGGGGGGCGTTGTGGGGCATTCCGGGCGCGATCCTCGCCATTCCGATGACCTCGATCCTGATCATCGTGCTGAACCAGTTCAGCTCTACCCGGTTTCTCGCGGTTCTGGCGGCGGAGCGGATCGACCCGGACCCTGCCGTGGCGGCGGCGCACGCGCCCACCGCCGCACCGCACGAGCCCCCCGCGACCTGAGCCCGCTCTTCCCTTGTCATTCGCGGCGCGCTAAGGCGGGCGCATGACCGAGACCCCTCCTCCCGGCGACCGGATCGCCAAGGTGCTCGCCCGCGCCGGCGTCGCCAGCCGCCGCGAGGCCGAGCGGATGATCGAAGCCGGCCGTGTCGCGGTGAACGGCAAGGTCATCGACTCGCCCGCGCTGAACGTCACCGCGAAGGACCGCGTCACCGTCGACGGCGCACCGCTGGCCCCGCCCGAGCCGCCGCGCCTGTGGCTGTACAACAAGCCCGTCGGGCTGGTGACCACCGCGAAGGACGAACAGGGCCGCGAGACGGTGTTCGACGCGCTGCCGGGGGACATGCCGCGCGTCATGAGCGTGGGGCGGCTCGACCTGAACTCCGAGGGGCTTTTGCTGCTGACCAACGACGGCGGCATCAAGCGTAAGCTGGAACTGCCCTCGACCGGGTGGCTGCGGCGCTACCGCGTGCGGGTGAACGGCAAGCCGGACGACGCGATGCTGGAGCCGCTGCGCAAGGGCATCGAGATCGAGGGCGAGCGGTTTCAGGCGATGGAGGTCGTGCTTGACCGCCAGCAGGGCGCGAATGCGTGGCTGACGGTCGGCCTGCGCGAAGGCAAGAACCGCGAGATCCGCCGCGCGATGGAGGCCGTGGGCCTGACCGTCAACCGGCTGATCCGGGTCAGCTATGGCCCGTTCCAGCTTGGCAACCTCGGCACGGGCGAGGTGAGCGAGATCAAGGGCCGGATCCTGCGCGACCAGCTTGGGCTGGAGCCCGAAGAGGTGCAGGGCACCCGCCGGCCCCAGAAGGGCAAGCCGCGCCCGGATCGCCCCGAACGCCCCGAGCGCGGGACGCGGGGCGGAAAGCCGGTGGGCGGAAAGCCGGGGGCCGGAAAATCCGCGCCGGGCAAACCCGGCTCCGGCAAACCGGGCCGTTCGCGTTCGGCCGCGTCCGAACCGGGCGAGTGGCAGGCCGGGAAACCGGGCGGCCGGGGTGCCGGCAAGCCCGGCGACAAGGCGCGAGGCAAGCCAGGCGCCAAGCCCCGGCCCACGGGCAAGCGCCCCTCGGACGACAGGCGCGGCCCCGGTCGCGGCCCCAAACCGCGCGGCTAGTCCACGCGCCGCACATCCCGTCTGCAAAGCCCCCCGGTCCTTCATGACGCACGGGGTTTCCGGGCCCCGCCCTTGCTTGGCGGTCTTCCTGCTGTATCTCTTCTCACAGGAATTTTACCGAACAGGACGGATACATGGCCGATCTTCTTACGCTCCAGAACCTCGGCAACCTGCTGATGCTTTGCTTTCTTCAGGCGGTTCTTGGGTTCGACAACCTGCTTTACATCTCGATCCAGTCGCAGCGCGCGCCGGTGGCGCAGCAGAAGGCGGTGCGGTTCTGGGGCATCATCATCGCCGTGGCGCTGCGCGTGATCCTGCTGTTCGCGATGGTCCACCTGATCGACCTGCTGGCAGAGCCGTTCTTCGTGATGAACTGGGAAGGCGTACTTGAAGGCGGTGTCAACTTCGCGACCTGCGTGTTCATCTTCGGCGGGATCTTCATCATGTACACGGCGGTGAAGGAAATCGCCCACATGCTGTCGGTGACCCATCTCGAAACGGATGTCGAAGGTGGCGCGGGCATGTCGGCGGCGAAAGTCGTGGCGCTGATCGTCATGATGAACCTGATCTTCTCGTTCGATTCCATCCTCTCGGCGCTGGCCATCACCGACGTGTTCCCGATCCTTGCCATCGCGATCGTCCTGTCCGGCGTGGCGATGCTGGTGCTGGCCGACGGCGTCACGACCTTCCTGTCGAAAAACCGCATGTTCGAGGTGCTGGGCCTGTTCATCCTGCTGATCGTCGGCGTCGTTCTGCTGGGCGAAGCGGGTCAGGCCGCCGCACATGCCGCCCATGACGAGTCGCTGGCGCTGCACGTGTTCGGCTACGAGATCATCCCGATGTCCAAGACCACCTTCTATTTCTCGGTCATCGTGCTGTTCGCGGTCGAGGCGATTCAGGCGCGCTATTCGCGCAAACTGGCGGCCGAACGGCAGGCCACGACGCGCCAGATGGCAGGTCACTGAAGAACATTCGATTTCGGACACATTGCTCGCTGGTCCGGGCCCGGCAAATGGCCTAGGCTGCGGGTGACTAGAAGGAGGGTTCGCCCTTGGCACGGCTGGTACTTGCCGTTCTGTTCGTCGGCATTCTGGTTCTTGCCGGCCTCGTCGTGGTTCGCACCGTGCGCGGCAGCTTTGCCGCCATGGACCAAGGAAGGGGACTGGATATGGCCGAGAACGGGATGCTTCCGAAGATCGCCTACGTTCTTCTGATCGCTCTCATCCTCTACGTCGTTCTCTGGGGGAGCTGACGATGGCGCAACGCTATGGCGGGCGGTTCAGCCCGGACGGCAGCAGTCAGCCGGGTCCGCAGGACGCACCGCAGGCGCGCGGCTGGGCGGGGCGGCGTCCCCGGTCCGGCGGACGCGCGAACCTGCTGTTCATCGCTCCCCTGCCCCTTGTCTTCACCGCGTTCTTCAAGGAACCCGTGGGATTGGCGCTGGACCTTGTGGCGTTCGGCATCCTCATGGCCGCCGCCTTCCTCACCCGCGAGGGGCTGAAGGCCGAGGCCGCCTATGACGCCCGCAAGATCGCCCGCCGCCCTGCCGTGCCGCGCAAGATCTTCGGGTCCGTCCTGACCAGTTTGGGCCTTGCGCTGGCCGGATGGACCAGCGGCGCAGAGCTGCTGAACCCGCTGATTTTCGGGGTGCTGGGCGTGGTCCTGCACTTCCTGTCCTTCGGCCCCGACCCGTTGACCGACAAGGGTGCCGAGGGGATCGACCAGTTCCAGTCCGACCGCGTTGCGCGGGCGGTGGACGAAGCGGAAAAACACCTTGCCGCCATGTCCGACGCCATCCTGCGCGCCGGCGACCGCAGTCTTGAACGGCGGGTCGAGAAGTTTCAGGCCACCGTGAAGACCATGTTCCGCACCATCGAGGACGATCCGCGCGACCTGACCGGCGCCCGCAAGTATCTCAGCGTCTACCTGCTGGGCGCGAAGGACGCGACGGTGAAGTTCGCCGACCTCTATTCCCGCACCCGGGACCAGGGCGCGCGGGCGGACTACGAATCCCTGCTCGACGATCTAGAGGCGAATTTCAGCGCACAGACCGAGAAGCTGCTCGGCGACAATCGCACTGACCTCGATATCGAGATAGAAGTTTTGCGTGACAGGCTTGCCCGTGAAGGGGTCCGGCCGGAGTAGGGTATTGAATTGGCATATTTCGGGGACAATTAGGGGGTTAGCACCATGACCGAGGCCGTACGTCAGAAAGCCGCTGAAACGTTGAAAGAAGTCGAGGAAGTCACCGCCGTTCTGCTGCCCGAGCCGAAGACCGAGCTCGTGCCGCTGAAGAAGGCCGACGCGCCCACCGCCGAAGCCATCCGCAAGCGGATGGAAGAGATCGATATGTCGGACGCGAACTCGATCATCTCGTTCGGGTCCGCGGCTCAGGCCGAATTGCAGGAAATCAGTCAGTCGATGCTGGCCGACGTCCGCAACAAGGACGTGGGGCCCGCCGGCGACTCGCTGCGCGACATCGTCACCACGATCCGCGGCTTCGCGGTCTCTGAACTCGACGTGCGCCGCAAGCGGTCGTGGTGGGAGAAGCTGACCGGCAAGATGGCCCCGATGGCCAAGTTCGTCGCCCGCTACGAGACCGTGCAGGGCCAGATCGACAAGATCACCGACAACCTGCTGGGTCACGAGCACAAGCTGCTGAAAGACATCAAGTCGCTCGACGTGCTGTACGAGAAGACGCTGGCCTTCTACGACGAACTGGCGCTGTACATCGCCGCCGGCGAAGAGAAGCTGGAAGAGCTTGACGCGGTGACCATCCCCGCCAAGGAAAAAGAGGTCGAGGCCGCCCCCGAGGACCAAGGCGTGATGAAGGCGCAGGAATTGCGCGACATCCGTTCGGCCCGCGACGATCTGGAACGCCGTGTGCATGACCTCAAGCTGACGCGGCAGGTGACGATGCAGTCGCTGCCGTCGATCCGGCTGGTGCAGGAGAACGACAAGTCGCTGGTGACGAAGATCAACTCGACCCTCGTCAACACGGTGCCCCTGTGGGAGACGCAGCTGGCGCAGGCGGTGACGATCCAGCGCAGCGCCGAGGCGGCCAAGGCCGTGCGCGAGGCGAACGACCTGACCAACGAACTGCTGACCTCGAACGCCGAGAACCTGCGCGAGGCGAACCGCACCGTGCGCGAAGAGATGGAACGCGGCGTGTTCGACATCGAGGCGGTGAAGAAGGCCAATGCCGACCTGATCGCCACGATTCAGGAAAGCCTGCAGATCGCCGACGAGGGCAAGGCCAAGCGCGCCGCCGCCGAGGAAGAGTTGCAGAAGATGGAAAAGGAACTGCGCGAGACGCTGGCCTCGGCCAAGGCGCGCGGCGACCGGACCGGCGACACCGCCGGTACCGCGGTTCCCGGGGTCTGACGGGGGATCGTGACGGGGCGTATTCGCATATCGGCGGTCGCGGGGCTGCTTCTGGCCCTCGCGGCCTGCGACGAACCGGTGCGCTTTTCGCCCCCGCCCGCGGCCCGTCCCGACGTGCCCGAGACGGAAACACCGTCGGAACCCTCCGCCGCCAGCCGCGAACTGGCCGCCTACTATGCGCGGGTCGAGAACGATCTGCGCGCGCAGGGCCTTCTGCGGATGGACGGCGGCGGGCCTGATACGCCCTACAGCACCCGGCAACTGGTCGAGAACTTCGTGCGCATCGCCCTGTACGAGGAATTCGCCTCGATCGGCGGGCGCCTTGTGGCGCAGCAGACCGAAAGCCGCCTGCACCGCTGGAACCAGCCGATCCGGATGAAGGTCCATTTCGGCGACACCGTCCCGGAAGAGCAGCGCAAGAACGACCGCGACGAGATCGCGCTTTACACCGCGCGCCTGTCGCGGGTGACCGGGCTTCCGGTGCTGCTGACCGACCGCAATCCGAATTATCACGTGTTCATCGTGAACGAGGACGAGCGGCGCGTCATCGGCCCGGAACTGCGCAAGATCATCCCCGACATCAGTCAAAGCGCGATCACCACGGTCGAGACGATGCGGCGCACCACGTTCTGCCTTGTCTTCGCCCGCGACCCACGCGACGACGGCGCCTATACGCAGGCGGTGGCGGTGATCCGGGGCGAGCATCCCGACCTGCTGCGCCGGTCCTGCATCCACGAGGAACTGGCGCAGGGCCTTGGCCTGTCGAATGACAGCCCGATGGCGCGCCCGTCGATCTTCAACGACGACGAGGAATTCGCGCTGCTGACGAAGCACGACGAACTTCTGCTGCGGATGCTGTACGACCCGCGCATGCGCAACGGCATGTCCGAGCGCGAGGCCCGGCCCATCGCCGAAGTCATCGCGGCGGAACTTCTGGGCGGCGACTCCTAAGCCTTCGTTAGGTTTTCCGGGCGATACTGAAGCCCGCCCAGCGAAGACGCCCATGCTAGATCCGAACGACATCAAACGCATCCGCACCGGGTTTGCCCGGCTGAAATGCGCGCCCGACGAACTGACGCGGGATTTCTACGGCCGGCTGTTCCGGGCCGCGCCCGCCGTGCGCCCGCTCTTTCCTGACGACATCCGAAAGCAGGCAGGCAAGCTTCAGAAGATGCTGGTGCTGGTGGTCCAGACGCTTGACGATCTCGACACGCTGATCCCGGAAATCCGGGCCCTCGGGGCGCGCCATGTCGGCTACGGCGCTGCCGACACGCATTATCCCGTCGTGGGCGAGGTTCTGATCGAAACGCTGGCCGCCCACATTCCCGGCTGGACCGACGCCGACCGGCGCGCCTGGACGGCGCTGTACGGTCTGGCCACCGCCGCCGCCCTTGAAGGCGCAGAACAGGCGCGCGGCACGGGCTGACGCGGGCCGCCTTCCCTGCCGAACATCCCCCGGCGCATCGGCCACACCGCAACACGCTTCCCGCACCCGGTCCCATTTGCTACACCGCTGGCAACAGGGCCTTGGAGGTTTGCATGGGCATCTTCGATTTTCTCAGCGGCGAATTCATCGACGTTATTCACTGGGTGGACGACACCCGCGACACGATGGTCTGGCGGTTCGAACGCCATGGGCATGAAATCAAGTACGGCGCGAAGCTGACGGTGCGCGAGGGTCAGGCGGCGGTGTTCGTCCACGAGGGCCAGTTGGCCGACGTGTTCACCCCCGGTCTCTACATGCTCGAGACCAACAACATGCCTATCATGACGACGCTGCAGCACTGGGACCACGGCTTCAAATCGCCGTTCAAGTCCGAGATCTACTTCGTCAACACGACCCGCTTCACCGATCTGAAGTGGGGCACCAAGAACCCGATCATGCTGCGCGACCCGGAATTCGGGCCGACCCGCATCCGCGCCTTCGGCACCTATGCCGTCCGCGTCACCGACCCCGCCAAGTTCATGACCGAGATCGTCGGCACCGATGGCGAGTTCACGATGGACGAAATCGGCTTCCAGGTCCGCAACATCATCGTGCAGGAATTCTCGCGCACCATCGCGGGCTCGGGCATCCCGGTGCTGGACATGGCGGCGAACACCGCCGACCTCGGCAAGATGATCGCGGCGGAAATCTCTCCGATCATCTCGGAATACGGTCTGACGATCCCCGAGTTCTATATCGAGAACATCTCGCTGCCGCCGGCGGTCGAAGAGGTGCTGGACAAGCGGACCTCGATGGGACTGGTGGGCGATCTGGGCAAGTTCACCCAGTTCTCGGCAGCCGAGGCGATGACCCACGCCGCGCAGAACCCGGCAGGCGGCGGCATGGCCGCGGGCATGGGCGCCGGCATGGGGCTGGCGATGGCGCAGAACATGGGACCGTGGGGCGCCCGCCCCGCCGGTCAGGCCCAGCCCGCGCCGCAGGCCGCCCCGGCCCCGCCGCCGCCCCCGGCCGAGAAGGTCTGGCACATCGCCGTGAACGGCGAGACGACCGGCCCGTTCTCGAAGGCCTCGCTGGGCCGCATGGCCGCCGCTGGCGAACTGACGCGGGAAAGCTATGTCTGGACCGCGGGACAGGACGGCTGGATGAAGGCCGAGGACGTGCGCGAACTGGCTCAGCTGTTCACCATCCTGCCGCCGCCGCCCCCGCCGGGCATCTGACCCGGCCCGCGACGGAAACCGCCGCGCCCCTCGTACCAAGGAAAAGGCCGCCCCTTCGGGCGGCCCCGTCTTGGAAAGGGGGCCCTTCATGGCCGCACATATCGCAACAGGCTATTCGCGCCTGCAAATCGCCCTGCACTGGCTTGTCGCCGCATTAATCGTCGGCGCCTATTTCACCGACGGCGGCATGGGCCGCGTGCTGCACGAGCGGCTGAACTCGGGCGCCGCCGCCATGCCGCTGCACGTCTGGCTGGGCAGCGCCGCGTTGATCCTCATCGCGCTGCGCGTCGCGGTCCGCGCGATCCGGGGCGCGCCGAAGGCTCATGGCCCCGCATGGATGGCCCTTGCCGCCGCGTGGGGCCACCGGCTGCTGTATGTCCTGATGATCGCCGCCCCCGCCGCCGGCGCCGCCGCCTGGTATCTTGGCGTCACGGCGGCGGCGGACGTGCACGGGCTGATCGCCAATGCGCTGATGCTGGTGGCGCTGGCCCATGCGGTGATCGCCATCGCCCACCAGGTGCTGCTGCGGGACGGAACGCTGCTGCGGATGGCGCGCGCGCGGAGCTGACGGCCCGCAGGAACTTTCCGCCTCCGGCGGGGATATTTGAAGACCAAAGAAGCGGGCGGCGCCGCTCGGCCGGTCACTGGGTCGGAGGCAGCGCGCTGAGGATCATGGTGCCGTGGCAGGCGTCACCCGGAAAGACGAAACCGTCGTTGCGGACCGCGGGAAAGGGCCGCGTCGGGTTGACCTGGCTGTCGACCAGCAAGGTGCCGCCAAGACACAGGTCCTGCGCCGCGTTGCCGATGTTGAAGCCGAATCCGTCCTCGCCGCAATCGGTGCCGATGCCGTTCATGTTCCACGCCTGCGGCATCGGCGCGCCGGGGCCGAACACGACGAACTTTTCCAGCACCGGGTCGAATGTCATCGTCCACGTCGTCGTCTCGGTCAGCATGCCCAGCGCCCAGCGCCCGATCGGCGTGTCGTCCTGATAGCCTTCGACCACGAAACACTCGACCTCGTCCTCGGTCACCAGCTGTTCGGCCATCAGGCTGGCGTCGAAGGACACCCCGCCGCGCATCGAGAAGCCGCCGCCACCGACCCATTCGAAGCTGTAGGTCACGCTTTGCGCCCCGGCGGAGGGCGCGAGTCCCAGCGCCAGCAGGCCCGCGGCGCAGGCGGTGCGGAACAGGTCGGTCATCGGATCATCCGTCGGTTTCGGTCGCTCCGAACCATAGGCCGCGCATCCCGCCGTGCAACCCGCCGCCCATGGGAAATCCCGGTTCCCACCCCGCGACTTGCAGGCTAGGGTCGCGCCGCGGCCCAGCGCGGAGATTTCAATGACCGAAGAGCACCGTTTCCCCTGCGACCAGTGTGGCGCCGATTTGCGCTTTGACCCGGTGGCAGGCAATTTGAAGTGCGACCATTGCGGCAACGAGCAGCCGCTGGAAGATCACTACACCGGCCCCGCGATCCGCGAACTGGATTTCCGCGCGGCGCTGGACGAGAAACTGCCCGAGGCTGAAATCGAGGAAACCCGCGTTCTGCAGTGCCCGAACTGCGGCGCTCAGGTGGAATTCGACGACACCGTGCACGCCAAGGAATGCCCGTTCTGCGCCACCCCCGTGGTCACCGGGACCGGCACGCACCGTCACATCAAGCCGCGCGGCCTGTTGCCTTTCGCGCTGGAGGAACGCGCCGCGCGCACCGCGATGACCGACTGGCTGGGCCGTCTGTGGTTCGCGCCGAACGGCTTGCAGGAATACGCGCGGAAGGGACGCAAGATGCAGGGCATTTACGTGCCCTACTGGACCTTCGACGCCGACACCAAGTCCTCGTATCGCGGCGAGCGCGGCACGGTCTATTACGTCACCCGCACCGTCACCCGGAACGGCAAGACCCAGCAGGTGCGCGAGGCGCGCGTGCGCTGGTCGCCGAAGTCGGGCCGCGTCGCGCGGTTCTTCGACGACGTGCTGGTGCTGGCCTCGAAGTCGCTGCCGAAGAAATACACCGACGGGCTGGAGCCGTGGGACCTGACCGCGCTGGTGCCCTACAGCCCCGAATACCTTGCCGGGTTCCGGGCCGAGGGCTATCAGGTCGAACTGGACGAGGGCTTCCACGAGGCGCGGGTCCGGATGGACCGCCAGATCGAGCGCGACGTGCGCTTCGACATCGGTGGCGACCGCCAACGCATCCACGGGATCGACACCGACATCCGCGACATCACCTTCAAGCACGTCCTGCTGCCGGTCTGGCTTGCCGCCTACAAGTATCGGGGCAAGACCTATCGCTTCGTGGTCAACGGGCGCACCGGGCGGGTGCAGGGCGAACGGCCATGGTCGGCGGTGAAAATCGCCATCGCGGTGGTCCTTGGCCTGATCGTGGCGGGCGTGCTGGGCTACTTCGTGGCGCAGAACCAGTAACGAGCCGCCGCGCTGGCACCCGCCGCCGCTTTGCGATAGGAGCGCTGGGAATCCTGCGCCCGAGGCCCTTCGGACGCGCATAGCCGGACCGATCCCTTTGCGTGGCGACGACACCCGACCCCATCCGCTGACAGACGCGCTGACCGGCGCGGTCATGGCTTGCCTGACGCTGGCGGTGATCGGCGTCGAATGGGGCGGCTTGGACCTTGCGGGCGGCATCGCCGTGCTGCTGGCGGGCGCCGCCGTGGCGCTGATCGTTCCGCGCGTGGGGCGCACCGGCAAGATCTTCGTGGCAGTGGGCCTTGCCCTGACCGCCGCCGCCGCCGTGGTTCACGGCGACTGGCGCACCGAGATCGCCGAGGGGCTGGCGAAGGCCGCCTTCATCGGCGCCTTCTTCACCGCACTGACAACCCTGCGCCACGCCGCCGACACCTCGCCCTCGATCGCGCGTTGCGGCCGGTTTCTGGCCGAACAGCCGCCCGGCCGCCGCTATCTTGCGCTGACCACCGGGGGACACCTGTTCGCCCTGCCGCTGAGCTATGGCGGCATCGCGCTTTTGGGCGGGCTGTCGCTGGCCAGCGCCAGCAAGGAACCAAACGAGGAGATCCGCCTGCACCGCATCCGGCGGATGCTGCTGGCGATCCAGCGCGGCTTCATCTCGTCCCTGCCGTGGTCGCCGCTGTCCTTCGCGGTCGCGATCTCGACCTCGCTTATCCCCGGCGCAAGCTGGGGCAACTCGGTGCTGCCCTGCGTCGTCACGGCGCTGATCCTTGTCACGCTGGGCTGGGCGCTGGACACGATCTTCAAGCCCCGGCTGACCACCACACCGCCGCCGCGCAAACCCTCGGCGGACAACTGGTCCGCGATGACGCCGCTGATCCTGCTGCTGGCGATCCTGATGCTGTCGGTCGGCACGCTGGCCATGCTCACCGGCATCCGGGCGGTCGGCGTCGTGATCGTGGTGGTGCCGATCCTGTCGGCGGGCTGGATCCTGATCCAGTCGCGCGGCAACCGGGTCGCCGAACTGGGCCGGCGCGCGGCGCATTACCTGACCGGCGACCTTGCGCGCTACCGGGGCGAAATGGTGCTGCTGATGATGGCCGGCTTCATCGGCACCGTCGGCAGCCGCCTGCTGGCCCCGGTGATGGAGGCGTCGGGTCTGGACCTGACCGTGGTGCCGTCTTGGGTGATCCTGCTGGCCTTCGTCTGGGGCATCCCGCTGACCGGCCAACTTGGCATGAACCCGATCCTTGCCGTCTCTCTGGTGGCCCCCGTGCTGCCCGCGCCCGAGGCTTTGGGCCTGACCGCGCCCGAACTGATCGTCGCGATCACCGCCGGCTGGGCGATCTCGGGCGCAAGTTCGCCCTACACCGCAACCACCCTGCTGATCGGCGCTTTCGGAGATGTGAGTCCGCGCCATGTGGGCCTTGTGTGGAACGGGCTTTATATTGTGCTTGCCGGCGTGATCCTGTCGGCGTGGTCGCTGATCTTCGCGGCGTTGTGGTAGCGATAACACCGCGCCGATTGCGGCCCGGCGCAAGCCCGGCTAGACCGGAAAGACCCAAGACCGCCGGCCCTGCCCGGCGCAAGACACAGGAGCGACCAGGATGATCCTCTGTTGCGGCGAAGCTCTCATCGACATGCTGCCCCGGACCTCTGAACAGGGCGAAGAGGCCTTTGCGCCCTACCCCGGCGGCGCGGTATTCAACACCGCCATCGCGCTGGGACGGCTGGGCGCGCCCGCGGGCTTCTATTGCGGGGTCAGCAAGGACCTGTTCGGCGAGATGCTTCAGGACGCGCTGACCGAAAGCCGCGTCGACACCGCCTATCTGCCGCTGGTCGACCGCCCCTGTACGCTGGCCTTCGTGCGGCTGGTCGACGGTCAGGCAACCTATGCCTTCTACGACGAGGGCACCGCGATGCGGCTGATGACCGCCGACGATCTGCCCGAAGTGGGCGAAGACGTGACCGCGCTGTTCTTTGGCGGCATCAGCCTTGTCAGCGAGCCCTGCGGCAGCGCGTTCGAGGCGCTGGCCACCCGCGAAGCCGCCGGACGCGTCGTGATGATCGACCCCAACATCCGCACCAGCTTCATCACCGACGAGGCCGCCTATCGCGGCCGGGTCGAGCGGATGATCGCGCTGTCGGACATCGTGAAGGTCTCGGACGAGGACCTGCACTGGATCATGGGTGACGGCGACACCGGCATGCTGGCTCGCAAGGTGCTGGAGATGGGGCCAAAGGTGGTTTGCATCACCGAGGGCTCGAAAGGCGGGCGCGGCATCACGGCGTCCGGCGAGGTCCGCGTGCCCGCCCCCAAGGTCGAGGTGGGCGACACCGTTGGCGCGGGCGATACGTTCAACGCGGGTGTGCTGGCGGCGCTGTCCAAGGCGGGCGTGCTGACCAAGGACGCGCTGGCCGACCTCGATGATCGGGTGCTGACCGACGCGCTGACGCTGGGCGTGAAGGCCGCCGCCGTGACCGTCAGCCGCGCGGGGGCAAACCCGCCGTGGGAGACCGAACTGTAAGATGCGCGCGCTGATCCAAAGGGTGACCGGCGCCGCCGTGCGCGTCGAGGGTGCGGTGATCGGAGAGATCGGGCCCGGCCTGCTGATCCTGATCTGCGCCATGCAAGGCGATACCGAGGCGCAGGCCGACAAGCTGGCCGCCAAGATCGCCAAGCTGCGCATCTTCGAGGATGACGCGGGCAAGATGAACCGCTCGGTCCTCGATACGCAGGGCGCGGCTTTGGTGGTCAGCCAGTTCACACTGGCCGCCGACACGTCGCGCGGGAACCGCCCCGGCTTTTCGACCGCCGCGCCTCCGGCGGACGGAGAGCGGCTGTACGAGTACTTCGCGGCGCAGGTTCAGGCGCAGGGCGTGCCGGTGGCGACGGGCCGGTTCGGCGCGGATATGAAGGTGAGCCTCGTCAACGACGGGCCGATCACCATCTGGATGGATACAGAGACTTGAACAGGCAGGGTTTCTGACAAACCTGCCTGTTCAGACTGAGGCGATCAGTCCGTCACACCGCAGGCGGCCAGCTCTTCTTCGGTGAGGAATTCGCGCAGTTCGCGCGCCATCGGCTCCATCGAGGTGCCGTAGCGGCGCCAGCGCTCTACCGCGCGGCGGTAGATCGGCTCGCGCACCTGACTGACCGAAGCGGTGTTCACCTGCCGCAGCGAGGACTTGTAGTCCAGCACGTCCGGCGTCCATTCCAGCCCCACGAAGTCCAGCACCTCGCGCATCTTCGCTTCGGGATCGGCGGTGACATCCTCGTAATGCACCTCGCGCACCTTGTCCGGCAGCGCCGTGGCCCAGTGCGTCGCCGCCTTGTCGAACGAGGCGTAGACCGAGGCGAGATGCGCGAAATCCGCCGAGAACGGCTGGTTGCGACCGAAGTGCTGCATGTAGTTCGACAGCAGGTTGTCCAGCGGATGCCGGCGCATGATCAGGAACTTCGCCCGCGGCAGCGCCAGCGACAAAAGCCCGATGTAAAGATAGTTGGACGGCATCTTGTCGGTGTGGAACTCGGACTTGATGCCCTCCTGATGGACCGAGGCGACGTATTCCTCGCCCAGCCGGCTTAGGTCGTCGCTTGTGATCTCGGCCTCGGGAAGCTTTTCCTCCAGCGCATCGCGGATCCGCTTGTTGCGGGCCATCGCCATCACGGCGGACCGCAGTTCGCCGCCCGCCTGCACCTTCGGATGACGCGAGAACATCTGGTCCATCAGCGTGGTGCCCGACCGGGGCATGCCGCAGATGAAGATCGGCGCGGTTTCCGACAGGCCACCCCCGGCGCAGCGGGTCAGCAGTTCGGGCGAGCAGAACTCGATCAGGCGGTCGGCGCGCTCGGTGCCGGCGACCGGATCATAGGTATGGAGTTCCTTGTTGATGTCGTTCGCCTTGCGGAAGTGGTCGAAGGCGGTCGCATACTCGCCAAGGTCGTCGAACGCCTTGCCGGCGGCATAGTGCAGCGTCGCCCGCTGCTCCTTGCCCAGCTTGTGTTCCTGCCGCAGCGCGCTTTCCAGCAGCTTGCGTTCCGATGAATCGGCGGTGGTCTTGCGCAGGTGGATCAGCCGCGACAGCGCCAGCAGCGGCATGACAGGGCCGCGCGCCACGTTCAGCAGTACCTCGGACGCCTCTTCCATCTTGCCCGACGACGCCAGCGCGTTGCCCAGATGCAGCGCCGCCTCGGCCGAGTTGGGCGCCAGTTCCAGCGCGCGGCGGGCGTGGTGCTCGGCGCTTTCATAGCGTTCGCGGCGCAACAGCGCGGCGGCCAGCGAGACATGGGCGCCCACCGCCTGCGGGTTGATCGCAAGCGCGCGGAACAGCACGTCGATCGCCTTGTCGTACTGATGCGTCCGCATGTAGGCGGTGGCGAGGTTGGTGTGGGCGTCGATCAGCGAGCTGTCCAGCGCGATGGCGCGCTCCAGATGCCGGATTGCCGGTTGCAGCTTTTCCTGAAGCACCAGTGCGCCACCAAGGTTCGACCGGGCGATGGCATAATCCGGCGCCACCTCGACCGCGGCCTGAAAATACTCGGTCGCCCGTTCCAGTTCGCCGTTCTCGGCAAGGTGGCTGGCAAAGTCGCACAGCTGCACCGGGTCCTCGGGCGCCTTGGCAAGCGCCGCTTCCATCATGGCGCGGCCCTCGTCCTTGCGGCCCATGAGGATCAGGTTCATCGCCTTGTAGTGTTCAAGTTTGACGTTGCCGGGGTGCTCTTCCATCAGGCTGTCCAGCAAGGACATCGCCGCGTCGTAGCGGCCCGCGGTCTGGTGCTGCTTGATCCGGCGCAGGGTCTCCGCCGCACGCTGCTCCGGCGTCTCGGTTTGCTGCTCGGATTCGGCCAGATTGGAAAAGTCAGTCATTCTCGAAGTGCCCCGCGGTCGCAATGATCCGGGCGACTGTACCCTTGGGCGGGGCGGTGTCAATTGCACCTCGGGCGCATCCCGGAGCCTTGCGCCCGCTGCGGGCGGGCGAGGCGAAACGCCCCGCCCGCGCCGCTAGATCACGGCATCTGGTAGCCCGGCGTCGAGCGCGAGATTTCCAGCTCTGCCTCGGACATTTCGGCAGGGATTTCCTCGAACAGCGGAGTCGAAAGATAGCGCTCGCCGGTGTCGGGCAGCATCGCGAGGATCACCGAGCCCGGCTCGGCCTTCTGCGCCACCTGCATCGCCACCGCGAAGGACGACCCGCCCGATACGCCGGTCAGGATGCCTTCCTTCGCGGCCAGCTTGCGCGCCCATTCGATGCCTTCGGTTCCCGCGACGGGCACCAGCTGATCGTAGTTGCCGGCATCCAGCGCCTCTTGCAGCACCAGAGGGATGAAATCAGGCGTCCAGCCCTGAATCGGGTGCGGCTCGAACGCGCCGTGGCTGGCGGCGGGCTGGCCGCTTTCGGTGCGTTCCTGCGCGATGCCGGACCCGACAAGCTGGGCGTTCGCGGGCTCGGACAGGACGATCTTTGTCTCGGGCCGCTCGCGCCGCAGCACCCGCGACACGCCGGTCACGGTGCCGCCGGTGCCGTAGCCGGTGACGAAGTAGTCCAGCCGCTTGCCGGCGAAATCGGCAATGATCTCGCGGCCCGTGGTCGCCTCGTGGATGTCGGCGTTGGCCTCGGTCTCGAACTGGCTGGCAAGGAACCAGCCGTTCGCCTCGGCCAGTTCGACCGCCTTGCGGTACATGCCAAAGCCTTTTTCGGCCTTGGGCGTCAGGATCACCCGAGCGCCCAGCATCCGCATCAGGCGGCGGCGCTCGACAGAGAAGCTTTCGGCCATCGTGATGACCAGCGGATAGCCCTTCGCGGCGCAGACCATCGCCAGCCCGATGCCGGTATTACCCGAAGTCGCCTCGACAACGGTCTGGCCCGGCTTCAGCTTGCCCGAGCGCTCGGCCGCCTCGATGATGCCCAGCGCCAGCCGGTCCTTGACCGAGGCGGCGGGGTTGAAGAACTCGGCCTTGACGTAAAGCTCGACCCCCTCGGGCGCGAGGTTGTTGATCCGCACGACCGGCGTGTTTCCGACGGTCTGAACGATGTTGTCGTAGACGCGGCCGCGGCCTTCGGTGGTGAAGGTGATGTTTCCGTCCATGACGGGCCTCCTGTCAAAACTGGTGCATTGACAGTTAACACGTTGCAGCGCCCGTTTAACCGGGCCCGGAAAAACAGGTCTAGTTGTCCGCCGGGGGCGCGGTTTCGGGGGCGGCCTGTTCCTCGGGTCCGTTGTCGGCCAGAACGAGCGTCATCACGTTCTCGCCCTTGGACAGAACAACAGCATCGGTGAACGGGTCGAACGAAACGAGAATTTCGCCCGTCAGCAGCGCTTCAATCGCGTTTTCCTGCGCGTTGATCGCGTCGCCATCGCAGAACATGCGGGTCACCGCCATGGGGCGGTCGATCACCAGCTTGTCGTCCTCGAAGCGTCCGCTGCCCTGAAATCCGTTGCAGCCGGTGTTGCCGACGATCTCGCCGGCGACGGTGAAGCCGATCTGCGCGTCGCCGGTGGCGGGCAGGCCGTTCACGGACTGGATGCGCCACTCGGCAGCGCTGGCGGGCAACGCGATGGCGGCGAAAAGGGCGGTGAGGCGTGTGAGGTTGCGGTTCACGGGCAAACCCTTTCGGTCGATGGCATCAGGGCCGGCGCGAAACCCGCGACCGGCCCTGACAGATATAGGCACCGCCCCGGCGCGGCGGGAGGGCCGAGATGCGTCTGACGCAGCGTCGACCGTCCCAGCGGCGGATTTCCCCGCTTTTCGCGGCTCAGGCCACCTGTTCCGCAGAGGTCGGCTTTTGCGCCATGATTACTTCAAGCGGGTCATGCTCGGCCACGAAATGCCCCGGCTCCACCTCGGTCAGTTCGGGCACGTAATCCACCTGCCCCGCAGACAGCCGGCTGGGCAGGAACCGCAGCGACGCCCTTGGGTCCAGCGGCGAGGGCAGTTCCCCCGGCAGCCGGATGCGTTCGCGCGAGCGCTCGACCTTCGGGTCCGGGATCGGCACCGCAGAGATCAGCGACCGTGTGTAGGGATGCTGCGGATGGCCGCAGATCGTCTCGCCATCGCCCAGTTCCACGATCCGGCCAAGGTACAGGACCATGATCCGGTTCGAGATCGCGCGGACCACCGATAGATCGTGACTGATGAACAGCATCGACATGCCGAACTCGGCCTGCAGCTCTTTCAGAAGCTGCACGATCTGCGCCTGAATCGACACGTCCAGCGCCGACACCGCTTCGTCGCAGATGATCAGCTTGGGCTTGTTGATCATCGCCCGCGCGATACCGACACGCTGGTTCTGACCGCCCGACAGTTCGTGCGGATAGCGGTTGAACATATTCCGGTCGAGCCCGACGCGGTCCATCATCTCCAGCACCGCCTCTTTCCGCTCTCGCGAGGTCATGTCGGGGCGGAAGGTCTTCAGCGGCTCTGCGATCGAGGCCGAGATGGTCATCCGCGGGTCAAGCGAGGCCAGCGGGTCCTGGAACACGATCTGAAGGTCCTTGCGGGCGTTCAGCATCTGCTTGCGGTCAAGGTCGGTCAGGTCCGTGCCAAGCCACGCGACGGCACCGTCGGTCGGCTCGACCAGACGCAGCACGCCGCGCGCCAGCGTGGACTTGCCGCAGCCGGATTCACCTACGATGCCCAGCGTTTCGCCCTCGGCAAGGTCGAAGCTGACCCCGTTGACGGCCTTCAAAGGTATCGTCCGGCCGAAGATGCCGCCCTCGACGCGAATGGGGAAGTGAACCTTCATGTCGTCCACGGACAGGATGGTCTTTCCGTCCTTGGTGCCCGGCGCATCGCCGGCGTCGATCCGGGGCATCGCGTCCAGCAGGCGGCGGGTGTAGTCATGGGTCGGGTTGGCGAAGATGTCTTCGACCGTCCCCTCTTCCACGAAAGCGCCCAGCCGCATCACGTCGATCCGGTCGCACATCCGCGCCACGACGCCCATGTCGTGCGTAATCAGCGCGATGGCGGTGCCGTGTTCTTTCTGAAGCGCCGCGATCAGGTCCAGAACCTCGGCCTGCACGGTCACGTCCAACGCCGTGGTCGGCTCGTCGGCGATCAGCAGCTTGGGGTCGCACAGCATCGCCTGCGCGATCATTACGCGCTGACGCATGCCGCCCGAC
The DNA here is from genome assembly GCF_049801035.1 of Psychromarinibacter sp. S121. NCBI lineage: Bacteria > Pseudomonadati > Pseudomonadota > Alphaproteobacteria > Rhodobacterales > Paracoccaceae > Psychromarinibacter > Psychromarinibacter sp. S121. Next base: position 407,207 of record NZ_JBNAGE010000001.1, on the reverse strand, counting down.
AGTTCGTGCGGGTATTGCTTCAACCGCCGCGCGGCTTCGGGGATGCGCACCCGCTCCAGCCAGTCCAGACAGTGCCGCCGCGCTTCCGAGCCGGACATGCCCTTGTGGACCTTCAGCACCTCGGCCATCTGCTCGCCCACCCGCAGGTGCGGCGTCAGGGCGGTCAGCGGGTCCTGAAAGATCATCCCCACGTCGGCGCCGCGCACCTTGTTCAGACGCGCCGGCGGCAGGTTCAGGATCTCTTTGCCGCCCAGCGTGACAGAACCCGTGGCCTTGCCGTTCGGCGGCAGCAGCCCCATCGCGGCCATGAACGACTGGCTTTTGCCGGAACCGCTTTCGCCCACGATGCCAAGGCATTCGCCCGCCTCGATGTGGAAGGACACGCCTTTCACCGCCTCGACGACGCCGTCCGGCGTGTCGAAGCTGACTTTCAGGTTTTCGACATTCAGTACCGACATATCAGCGATCCTTCGGGTCGAGCGCGTCACGCAGGCCATCGCCGATGAAGAACATCGTGATGATGATGGTGACGTAGAAGAACAGGGGGAACAGCAGTTGCCACAGGGTGCCATAGGCCATCGTGCCCGCCCCCTCGGCAATCAGCCGCCCCAGCGAGGTCATCGGCTCCGAGATGCCGAGACCGAGGAACGAGATGAAGCTTTCCGCAAGGATCATCTCGGGCACCAGCAGCGAGGCGTAAACGATCACCACGCCCATCAGGTTGGGCAGGATGTGGCGGAAGATGATGCCCGGCTCGCTGACGCCGCCGGCGCGGGCGGCCTCGATGAACTCGCGGGTTTTCAGGGTCAGGGTCTGGCCGCGCACGATGCGGCTCATGGTCAGCCACGACACCGCGCCCAGCGCGATGAACAGCGTGGTGAAGGACCGCCCGGCGATCACGAGGATCAGGATCAGCACCAGCGTCAGCGGGATCGCCAGCAGGATGTCGACGAAACGCATCATGATGCTGTCCAGCCTGCCGCCGTAGAACCCGGCGATCACGCCATAGGCGGTGCCCACGACCAGCGCCATCGCGGCGCCGATCAGGCCCACCAGCAGCGATGTCCGCGTCGCCTGAATGACCCGGCTGTAAAGGTCGCGGCCAAGGTCATCGAGCCCGAAATAGTGCCCGGTCTCGATCGAGGGCATGCCCTGCCCCCGGATATCGCCCATCCGGTTCCAGTCGATCTCTTCGTTGGACCATTGCGCGAACAGCGGCCCGATCAGCACGAACAGTACGATCAGCCCCAGCACGACGACGGACGCCATCGCCGCCTTGTTGCGCAGGAAGCGGTCCATCGCGTCGCGCCACAGCGACCGGCCTCGGACGGCGGTGAAATCGGTGATGTCGGCCGCGAGTTCCTCGGCCCTTTCGGATTTGCCAAACATGCGCGGCTCCTCAGTACCGGATTTTCGGGTCGAACCACGCGTAAGCGAGGTCGGTGGCGAGGTTCACGACGACGGTCAGACCGCCGTACAGGATCGTGACCCCCAGAAGCACCGCGTAGTCCCGCGTCAGCGCCGAACTGACATAGGACTGTCCGAGACCGCCGGTGGAGAAATACAGGTCCACGAAGACCGAGCCGGTCAGCACGTAGACGAAGACGGGACCGAGATACGAGATCACCGGCAGAAGCGTGGGTTTCAGCGCGTGGCGCCAGATCACGGTGCGGGCCGGCAGGCCCTTGGCCCGGGCGGTGCGGATGAAGTTCGAGTTCATCACTTCCAGCATCGACGATCGCGTGATCCGGGCGATGTTGCCCATGTAGCTGGTCGACAGCGCGATCACCGGCATCACGAGATACTGCCACTGGCCGCCGTTCCAGCCGCCGCCGGGCAGCCAGCCCAGCCACAGGGTGAAGGTCAGGATCAGGATCGGCCCCATGATGAAGTTCGGCAGCGCCTGCGCGGCGATCCCCAGCGACACGGCGAAATAGTCGATCCACGTGTTGTGGCGGATGGCGGCGGCGACGCCAAGGCTGATGCCGACGACAGAGGCGGCGATGAAGGCCAGCGAGCCGTAGGTCAGCGAAATCGGGAAGCCCTGCGCGATGATGTCGTTCACGTCACGGTCCTTGAACCGGAACGACGGACCAAAGTCGAAATGCAGGACGATGTTGGTCAGATAGTCCCAAAGCTGTTTCCACAGCGGCTGGTCAAGGCCATAGCGCGCCTCGATGTTGGCCAGCACTTCGGGCGGCAGCGGGCGTTCAGACGTGAACGGGCCGCCCGGCGCGGTGTGCATCAGGAAGAAGGATGCGACGACCAGCAACAACAGCGTGGGGATCGCAATCAGAAGACGGCGGATGATGTAAGCGGTCATGTGGGTTTTCGTGTCAGCGGTACTTGCGGAAGGACCCGTCCCGGCCCTGAGCCGGGACCTCTGCGCGGCTGGCCTTGCAAGGCGGGTCCGGCGCGCAGAGGTCCCGGGTCAGGTCCGGGACGGAAAGACGATGCGGCGCCCGCAGGCGCCGCATCCAAGATCGCTTGGTTACTCGGCGATCTTGTACAGGTTCTTCGAGTACCAGTTCTGTTCGACGTTGTTCACCGGCCAGTTCCCCACGTCGCTGTCCATCATGTAGACACCGGCGTAGTGGTAGATCGGGATCACCGGCATTTCAGCGGCGAGGATCTGTTCGGCTTCGGTGTAAAGCGGCGTCGTGTCGTCAGCCGTCTTCGCGTCTTCCAGAAGCTTGTCATACGCCTCGTTGGCGTATTTGCCGTCGTTGTAGCCCGACGCGCTGTCGAGCAGGTCGAGGAAGGTGGACGCCTCGTTGTAGTCGCCGCACCAGGCGCCACGGGCCAGTTCGAAGTTCTGGTTGCCGCGCTCTTCAAGGAAGACCTTCCATTCCATGTTGGCCAGCTGCGCGTCGACGCCCAGCTTCTGCTTCCACATCTGGCTTAGCGCCACGGCGACCTTCTGGTGCGCTTCCGAGGTGTTGTAGACCATCTCGAAGCTCAGCGGGTTGTCGGGGCCGTAACCGGCCTCGGCCAGCAGTTCCAGCGCCATCGCGTCACGGTCGGCCTGCGACATGCCGGCCATCTCGGTCGCCGGGGGCTCGAAGCCTGCGACGGCGGCCGGGGTGAAGGTGTAGGCTTCCGGCTGGCCGCCGGCGAGGATGTTCTCGACGATGATCTTGCGATCCACGGCCAGCGCCAGCGCCTTGCGGACGTTCACGTCCTTGAAGGCCTCCGGGCCGCTGTCGGACAGGTTGAACGTGTAATAGTAGTTACACAGGCGCGGGAACGAGATCGCCTCGTCCGGGTATTCCTCGGACAGACGCGGGAACTGGCCGGCCGGAACCTCGGTGCGGTCAAGCTCGCCCGCCATGTAGCGGGTCAGCGCGACGTTCTCGTCGTTGATGACCAGCGCCACGACCTTGTCGATGATCGTGTTGTCGTTGTCCCAGTACATCTCGTTGCGCTCGCGCACGGAACGCTCGTTCGGCAGGTGCTCGGTCAGCACGTAGGCGCCGTTCGACACGATGTTCTCGGGCTTGGTCCAGTTGGCGCCGAATTCCTCGACAACGCTTTGCGGCGCCGGGAAAGTCGTCGCGTGCGTGGTCATGAACGGAAAGTACGGCAGCGGCGAGGTCAGCCTGACCTCAAGCGTGTGGTCGTCGATCGCGGTCACGCCCAGTTCTTCGGGGGCCATGTCGCCCGCGACGATCTCGGATGCGTTCTCAAGCGACATCAGCTCGATGAACCACTGGTAGGGCGAGGCCAGCGCCGGGTCGGCGGCGCGGCGCCACGCGAAGACGAAGTCGTTCGCGGTGACCGGGTCACCGTTCGACCACACGGCCTCGGGGCGCAGGGTGAAGGTGTAGGTCAGCTTGTCGTCCGACACTTCGTAGCCGGTGGCGACGCCGGGCACGAGTTCACCGTCCTCGTCTTGGTTCATCAGGCCCTCGAACAGGTCGCGCACGATTTCCGAGCCCGACACGTCCTCGACCACCTGCGGGTCGACCGAGCTGTGCTCGTCCAGAACGCGATAGGTAAAGGTCTGGTCGGCGGCCAGCGGCTCGCCGGTTTCCGGGTGGGTGTCCTGCGCCAGCGCGGCGCCGGCAAGAATCGAAGTAGAAAGCAGCGCCGAAAGCGTTGCCCGGGTGAAGGTTCTCATGAAATTGGTCTCCCCTGTTTCGTGCGCGGCCCATAATTTTACCCAGATCCGACGCACGGTTTTTGGATGGACCGATCTTACCGAAGTCCAAATGACCGGCAACCCGTCCTCCCGCGCCGCACCTCACGGATTCGCGAGAACGGGCAAGCTGCGCAGCGGGCCGCCCGTGCCGCAGCGGCAGGTCTGACGAAAGGTCAATCCTTAGGCAAACGCCTGAAAATAATGACATTCGCGGAAGGCCCTTAATTTACCCATAAACAACTCCGCCGCGAATCGAGCGGCTTCGGGACGTGGCGTCACGGCGCAGACCAAAGTGCGGGAAACCGCCGGTCGCCTGCCGGACCGCGCGCCGCTGGCAATCCCCGCACGGCCTGATATCTGTCGCGAAAGCCCGTCGACATCCAAGCGGAGCCGCCCATGGCGCATGTCCTGATTCTGTCAAGCTGGGTGGCGCATGGCCACGTCGGACTGTCCGCCGCCGCGCCGGCGTTGCAGGCGCTGGGACACACGGTGACACAACTGCCGACCATCGTGCTGTCGAACCACGCGGCTTGGCCGCACGTGGCCGGCGCGCGGGTGCCGGTCGACCAGCTTCAGGCGATGATCGACGCGCTGGACGCGAACGGCTGGCTGGCCGGCGTCGATGCGGTCCTGACCGGCTATCTGCCCTCGGCGGATCACGTTGCGCTGGCGTGCCGCCTGCTGGACGCGCTTTCTGGCGCGCGCAAGGTGGTCGACCCGGTGCTGGGCGACACGCCGAAGGGCCTGTACATCGCGGCAGAGGCCGCCGTGGCGATCCGCGACGACCTGCTGCCCCGCGCCGATATCACAACGCCCAACGCCTTCGAGTTGTCGTGGCTGACCGGGCGCGCGCCGGACACGCCAGAGGCGGCAATGTCCGCGGCGCTGGGTCTGGGACCACGCGTCCTTGTCACCTCTGCGCCCGCGGGCGACGGGCTGACCGGCGTGCTGGACTGCGGTGACGGCACGCTGGTCGCCACCCCGCGCCAGACGGTTGTGCCGAACGGCGTGGGCGACGTCTTTGCGGGGCTGACCGCGGCGGGCCTTCCCTTGCCGCAGGCGATGGGCCACCTGCAGGCGCTGATCGACGCCAGCCTAGGAGCAGAGCATTTGCGCATTGCCGAGGCTGCCGCGGACTGGACCACCGCCGCCCCCCTGCCCCATACTTCCGCCACCGCAAACAAGAGCTAGGCCCATGGCGTTCGACTTCATCCTGATGCTGACCGAGAACGACCGGACGATCCCCGACGCCAAGCGGCGGCTGGACGAGGCGCTGGAAGGCGGCGCGCGGCACATCGGGTTCAAGGACGTGGGCCTGCCGCTGGCCGAGTTGCAGGACCTAGCCGACCGCATCCGCGCGGCGGGCGGGCGCAGCTATCTCGAGGTGGTCAGCCTTGACGAGGACAGCGAACTCGCGTCGGCCCGCGCGGCGGTGGGGCTGGACGTCGACTGCCTGCTGGGCGGCACGCGGGCCGAGGCGGTGACCGCGCTGACCCGTGACCACCCGCTGCGGTACTATCCCTTCCCCGGACGCATCGTCGGCCACCCCAGCGTGCTGGAGGGACCGGCCGACGCTATCGCGGACAGCGCCCGCGCGCTTGCGGCGCTGGAACACGTGCACGGGCTGGACCTGCTGGCCTACCGCTTCGACGGCGACGTGCCGGGGCTGATGACGCAGGTCTGCGGCGGCATCGACAAGCCGGTGATCATGGCAGGCAGCATCGACAGCGCCGAACGCGTCTTCGCCGCCGCGCAGGCGGGCGCTGCCGGGTTCACCGTCGGCACCGCCGCGCTGGCCGAGGCCTTTCCGGCAGAAGACCGCGGCTTCGTCGCGCAGGTCCGCGCGATCCTCGAAATCACCCAGCGCGCGCGCATGCGGTCCACCGCGCCGCGACGGCTGGCGCTGGTGGCGCACGACACGCGGAAGTCGCATCTGAAGGCATGGGTCCGCCGCCACGCGAAGGCGCTGGCCGGGCATCGGCTGGTCTGCACCGGCGGCACCGGCCGGATGGTGGCCGAGGTCGCGCCCGACCTGACGGTGCGCCGCCTGCAACGCGGCTCGCGCGGGGGCGACCAGCAGCTTGGCGCTCTGGTGGCTACCGGAGAACTGGATGCGGTGATCTTCTTCGCCGACCCGACCGTCGCTCATGGCGGCGATGCGGACCTTCAGGCGCTGACCCGGCTGGCGATGCTGCACGACACGCCGCTGGCCCTGTCACCGGGCGCGGCGGATCTGCTGGCGGCCTCGCTTCTGGTGCGGGACGCCTGAGGCCCAAACCGCCGAAAATCACCCTACGTCAGACAGGTGTCGACCCTTGGGGCGGCTGTCTGAAACCGAACGAAGATCAGGATAAGCGCGGCAGACCGCACAACGCGGTCTCTGAAAAAGATCGGCGCGGCCCCGTCGATACGGGTACCGCGCCTTTCGCACCTTTTGTGTAAAGGTAACCGCAACTGCGAAAACATCAATACGGGAAATGCATACAAGGCGTCTCAACGCACGATTTTGCGGGTAATCACGGCGGTTTTCGCCGACCGCTTTCCTTTCGCCGCCCGTTCGTTAGGCTGCGCGGGAATTCAGACAGGAGACTTCCCGAAAATGACCGATCTCAGGATCATGGTCGTGGGCGCCGGCGTGATCGGACGCACCCACATCGAAACGCTGGGCAAAGCGCAGGGCGTGGCCCTGTCGGCCATCGTGGACACCGCCCCCGAGGCGAAGGCTTTGGCTGCGACGAAGGACGTTCCGTTCTACGAAAGCGCCGAGGCCGCACTTGAGGCCGGGGCCGCCGATGCCGTCGTGGTGGCCACGCCGAACGACAGCCACCTGCCGCTGGGCCTGCTGTTCCTGAACGCCGGCCTGCCCGTGCTGATGGAGAAGCCCGTCGCGGGGACGCTGGCCGAGGGCGCGGAACTGGCGCAGGCCGTCAAGGACACCGGCGTGCCGGTGCTGGTCGGTCACCACCGCCGCCACAACCCGATCATCCAGACCGCCAAGGCCGCCATCGATCAGGGCGAGATCGGCGATCTGGTGACCGCCACCGTGATCAGCACCCTGACCAAGCCCGACCCCTATTTCGTCGCGTGGCGCGTAAAGCCCGGCCACGGCGGTCCGCTGCTGATCAACGCGACGCACGAGATCGACCTGTTGCGGCACTTCTTCGGCGAGGTCTCCAGCGTCTCGGCGGTGACCTCGGACCTGCGCGGCGGGCGCCCGGTCGAGGACACCGCCGCCGCCATCCTGACGTTCGAGCGGGGCGGGATCGCCACGATCACCCAGACCGACGCAGGCGCGGGTCCTTGGGCGTGGGACGTGACCGCGGGCGAGAACCTCGCCCGCTTCCCGGCGCATGACACGATCTGCCACGCCTATTCCGGCACCAAGGCGGCGCTGTCGCTGCCGGACCTGTCGCTGTGGCGGCACCCCGGCATCCCGGACTGGACCACCGAGATGGCCCGCACCACCCTGCCGCACGAAACCGGCGACGCCTATATCGGCCAGCTGGAACATTTCGGCGCGGTCGCACGGGGTGAGATCGACCCGATCAACAGCGCCGAGGACGGTCTGGGCACCATGCGCGTGGTCGAGGCGATCAAGCGCTCGGCGACCTCGGGCAGCGCGGTGGCGCTCGCCGATCTGGGCTGAGCCCGGCAAATCACGGCGTGCGGGCCCCCCGCGCGCCTTTGCCCGGTTGATCAGAGGCCCGTCATCGTCTAGGCGAAAGCCAACGATTATCTCGGGGATCACCGGGCCGCGGCCCCGCCCATGATGGGCGCGGCGCACGCAGGCATCTGCTTTCAATCTGACAGGAAGGGCTCTTTCGACAATGGCCGACGCAAAGCAACCAGACATTGTGTATACCACGGTAGACGAAGCACCGGAGCGCGCCAGCGCCTCGCTGCTGCCGATCATCCGGTTCTTCGCCGACGCCGCCGACGTCACCGTCGAGACCCGCGACATCTCGCTGGCCGGCCGCATCATCGCGACCTTCCCCGATGTGCTGACCGACGCGCAGAAGCAGTCGGACGACCTTGCGTGGCTGGGCGAGTGGGTGAAGACCCCCGAGGCCAACGTGATCAAGCTGCCGAACATCTCGGCCTCCGAGCCGCAACTGGTCGCGGCCGTGAAAGAGCTTCAGGCGCAAGGCTACGCACTGCCCGACTATCCCTACGAGCCCTCGACTGACGAGGAAAAGGCCGTTCGCGCCCGCTATGACGGCATCAAGGGCTCGGCGGTGAACCCGGTCCTGCGCGAAGGCAACTCTGACCGCCGCGCCGCTGCCGCTGTGAAGAACTACGCGATGGCCAACCCGCACCGCATGGGCGACTGGTCGAAGGACAGCAAGACCCGCGTCGCGTCCATGTCGGGCGGCGACTTCTTCTCGAACGAGGTGTCGGCCACGCTGGACGGCGCCGCGACCGCGAAGATCGTGCTGGAAACCGCCGGTGGCGAAACTGTTCTGAAAGACGGCATCACGTACCCCGCCGGCACCGTCGTCGACGCGACCTTCATGTCGGCCAAGGCGCTGGACGCCTTCCTTGCCGAAGAGATCGAGAAGACGAAGGCCGAGGGCGTGCTGTTCTCGCTGCACATGAAGGCCACGATGATGAAGGTCTCGGACCCGATCATCTTCGGCCACGCGGTCAAGGAATGGCTGAAGCCGGTGTTCGACACCTACGGCGACAAGATGAAAGAACTGGGCGTGAACCCCAACGGCGGCCTCGGCGCGCTGCTGGACCGCGTCAAGGACTCGCCCGAGATCGTCAAGGCGATCGAAGAGGTCACCGCCGAACGCCCGCCGATGTACATGGTGAACTCTGACAAGGGCATCACCAACCTGCACGTCCCCTCTGACGTCATCATCGACGCCTCGATGCCCGCGCTGATCCGCGCCGGCGGCAAGGGCTGGGGCCCGGACAACAAGGAACACGACGCGGTCTGCGTGATCCCGGACAACAGTTATGCGCCGGTCTACGACGAGTCGATCGAGTTCTTCAAAGCCAACGGCAAGCTGAACCCGGCCACCGCAGGCACCGTTCAGAACATCGGCCTGATGGCGCAGAAGGCGGAGGAATACGGCAGCCACCCGACCACCTTCGAGATCCCGGAAGACGGCACCGTGAAGATGGTGCTGGAAGACGGCACCGTGCTGCACGCGCACAAGGTGGAAGCCGGTGACATCTGGCGCTCTGCCTCGGCCCGCAAGGCGCCGATCGAAGACTGGGTGAACCTTGCCATCGACCGTCAGAAGGCGACCGGCTACCGCTCGATCTTCTGGCTGGACGCGAACCGCGCCCACGACGCCGAACTGATCGCCTATGTGAAGCCGATCCTCAAAGCCAAGGGCGTCGCCGACAAGTTCGAGATCATGGCCCCCCGCGAAGCCACCCGCGCCTCGCTGGAGACGATCACGAAGGGCGAGTCGACCATCGCCATCACCGGCAACGTGCTGCGCGACTACCTGACCGACCTGTTCCCGATCCTTGAACTGGCCACCTCGGCCAAGATGCTGTCGATCGTGAAGCTGATGCAGGGCGGCGGCCTGTTCGAGACCGGCGCCGGTGGGTCGGCCCCGAAGCATGTGCAGCAGCTGGACGAGGAAAACCACCTGCGCTGGGACTCGCTGGGCGAGTTCTGTGCACTGGGGGAAAGCTTCAAGTTCCTCGCCGACGCCAAGGACAACGCCAAGGCGCGCGTGCTGGGCAACGCGGTGGACGCGGCGACGCAGGGCATCCTCGACCATGACCGGTCGCCCTCGCGCAAGGTTGGCGAGCCCGACAACCGCGACAGCCACTACTGGTTCGCCCGCTACTGGGCCGAGGCGCTGGCCGCACAGTCCGACGACGCCGATCTGGCCGCCAAGTTCGCGCCGGTTGCCAAGGCGCTGGCCGACGGCGAGGCCGCGATCACCGGCGAGCTGGCGGCGGCGCAGGGCAAGCCGGTCGACACCGGCGGATATTACCACCCCGACGCGGACAAGATGTCTTCGGTGATGCGCCCCTCGGCCACGCTGAACGCGATCTTCGGCTGATACGCCCCGCTTCCCCGGCGCGCCCTGCGCCGGGGAACGCAGCGGGATTTCCCGCGCAAAACTTACCTTGGGTCAATTTATGCTTCCCTCGACCCACGTTCCGCGCAAGCCTGTGCGGGTGGAGACAACCGGGGGTTAAGAGAATGACCAGATATCCCACCATCGCACTGGTGTCGGCGGCAAGCCTGACACTGACGGGCTGCCTTGAGACGGAAGAACCGGCAGGCCCGCCGCGCCCGCCAGAGCTAGCTTTGTTCGGAGACGGCTATCCGAACGCGGGCGATCCCTGCCTGCGATCGGGCGAAAGCGCCTTTACCGCGGACTATCTCGACGATGCGGCGGATCTGGTGGCCTGCCCGCCGGGCACCGACCCCGGCCTGTTCGCCTATACGACGGGCGGGCGCGAAGTGGCCCGGCTGGGCGGCTGGATCCTGTTCTCGATCCCGCGCCGCTAGACCGGACCGACCCGACGCAGGGACTTGTGCGCGAGGGTCAGCTTCTCGCGGACGCCTTCGCCCAGAACGAAGGGGTACAGGTCCGGCAGGTCCAGCGCCCGGTTCACGTGGTTGACCCGCATGGCGAAATCCGCCGCGCGGTGGATCAGTTCCTTGGTCGATGGCTCGGCATAGGGGTCCTGCCCGTCCAGCAGCCCGACGGCGCAGCCGCTGTCGGCAAGGTCCGTGAGGTGCAGCAGATGCGCGACCGTCTCGGCCCAGTCCTCGTGCGGATGCGCGGTGGCATAGCTGGTGATGAAGTCCGGCCCCGCCTGCCCCGGATTCTCGTAATGCGCCTGAAGCGCGGCGCCGTAATCTTGCGTCTCGTCTCCGAACAGCGCCCGGAAGTCCTGAAGAAACTGCGGATCCTCGGCAAGCCGCACGAACAGGAAATGCGCCAGTTCGTGCCGCATGTGGCCGATCATGGTGCGGTAGGGCTCGGCCAGGTCTTCGCGGCGGGCCTCGCGCACCGCGCGGCTGGCTTCGGCCACGTTGATCGTCACCACCCCGTCGGCATGGCCCATGGTGATCTGCGCCGGGCCGTCCGAGGTCTTCTCGGCCACAAGGTCGAACACCGGCCGCGCGCCCGTGTCGGCAAAGCCGAACCAGCCCCAGCGGTGCAGCCCCGCCAGAACCCAGCGCTTCGCCGCCTCGGTCGCGGCAAGGTCGCGTATGTTGTCGTCCAGCCCGAGGTCCGGCACCGTGCGGGTCATCGAACACGACCGGCAATAGCCGTCGCCCGCAGGATCGGCGGCCCAGTTGCAACCGATCTGAGCGCGCCAGTTGCAATCGGTTGCGGGCACCATCGCCTGCGTGTCGGGGTCGAAATGAAGCGGGTGCCCGTTCGGGCAGGCAAGGTTGTCGAACCAGACCTGCGCGTTGCATTCGGGGCAGTGAAAGACCTGCATGAAAATGTCCTGTATCGGGGCCTCGCGTAATCTAGGACGCCGATCCTGTTCTGACGAGGGGCAAGCCGATGCAACCCATCGAGCTTGACGCAAGGCGCTGACATCCCTTCCGAAAATACGGGCCGCGCCATGCTTCCAGGCGCTCCGCCGTGTCGGTGCGACGTGCAAGGGGGCTCTGCCCCCGTCGCTGCGCGACTCCCCCGAGGTATTGGGAAAGAGAAGAAGCAGGGCTTGGCCGAGAGGCGGTGCATCGCGAGCCGCTCCGGTCCTTGCATTGTCGTCTGCCTGTCATGCGCCTGTCATTCCTCCGCAAGGTTGGCCGCCTAGAGCGGAGTCATTCGGATGTTTCGAGCTGGGGCGATGACGGTGGACACGAGCAACTGGGAACGCGCGCGGGAATGGATCCGTTCGGCGATCGCCAGCAACGAACTGGCGGAGGGCGACCAGCTGCCGCCGGAATCGGACATGCAGCGCGAGATCGGCGTTGGGCGCCACTCGTTGCGCCGCGCGGTGGCGGCGCTGGCCGCCGAAGGCGTGCTGAGCGTCGAGCAGGGCCGCGGCACCTTCGTACGCGAGCCCGCGCGGATCACCTATCGCATCGGCAGCCGCACCCGCTTCCGCGAGAACCTGCTGCGGCAGGGGGTCGAGCCGGGCGGCGACACGATCTCGGCCGAGGTGGTGCCCGCCGATTGCGAGATCGCGGGCGTGCTTGGGCTGGCCGAGGGCGCGGACGTGACGCGGGTGATCACCCGCGGCCGCGCCGACGGGCGGCCGATCCTGCTGACGTGCAGCTTTCATCCCTATGACCGCTTCCCCGACCTTGCCCGCCGCCGCCTGAGCCGCGAGTCGGTGACCGACATTTATGCCGCGCACGGGGTCACGGACTACGCCCGGAAAGAAACCGCGCTGCATTCCCGCCTGCCGCAGAAATGGGAGGCGCGGATGCTGGAACAGCCCGCTGATCAGCCGGTGGTCGTGATCTCGAAGATCGACGCCGACCCCGAGGGTTTCCCCATCGGCCATGCGGAATCGATCTGGTCCGCCGGGCGGGTGCGGTTCTCGCTCGATCATGCAGAACCCACAGGGAGAACGCGCCATGTTTGACCGCACGACAGACCCCGACGACGCGCTGCTGTCGGTGCTCGCCCGCGCCGGGGCAGAGGCGATCCGCGCCGAGGCCGAGGCGGTGCTGCCGCAGCTGGGCGAGGTCGAGGTGATCCGCAGCCGCACCGGTCTGGTGATGTTGCCGATGCGCGACCCGGTGCAGGGCACCGAGTTCCATCTGGGCGAGGTGCTGGTGGCCGAGGCGCATGTGCGCCTGCCCGAGCACGGCGTCGAGGGCTACGGCATGGTGACCGGCCGCGATCTGGAACGCGCGATGGCGATGGCGGTGCTGGACGCGGGGTTGCAGGCCGGTATCGAAGCCGCCCGCATCCGCGCCTTCGCCGACGCCCAGCGCGCGGCGCAACAGGCCGAGGATCACGAGACCCTGCGCCGGATCGAAGCGACCCGTGTCGATATGGAGACGTTCTGAATGCCGACCCTGACCGCCGATCCGCAGCTTCCCGAACCCGACGCCGCCGAGGCGCGCGACAATGCGACCTTTCATGCGGTGCTGCAGGCCCTGTCCCGCCCCGGCACCGTATACGGCCTGCCGGGCGCGGGCGCCTGCCCGGTCGCGCAGGCCTTGGTGGACCGAGAGTGCCGTGTCTGGACCGATGACCGGCATCTGGCCGAGGTGCTGGCGATGACCGGCGCGGCCATGGTCGCGCCCGAACTGGCGGACCATCTGTTCCTGTCGCTCGACAGCGCCGAGGCGATGGACCGCCTGTCGCGGGTCCGGACCGGCAGCCGGCTGTACCCCGATCAGGGCGCGACCGTCGTCGCCCCCGCCCGTATCAGCCAGGGCCCGGCGCTGGACCTGGCCGGTCCCGGCATCGCGGGCGCCGCGCGGCTGTGCCTTGGCGGGCTGCATGCCGATATCTGGCGCGTCCGCGCCCGGCTGAACCGTTACCCGCAAGGCATCGAGATGTTGTTCCACGACGGCGCCGCGCTGGTGGCGCTGCCCCGGTCCACCACCGTGACGGAGGTCTGAGCCATGGCCTATGTAGCCACCCGAGGCGGCGAACGCGCCATCGAGCAGGCGGAACGGATGTACCGCGCCCAGACGGGCCGCATCACCCCGTCCCGCGTGAAGGAGATCGGCGCCGCCCTGCCCGCCCTTGTCGACCGGGTGATGGGCGAGGCGTCGCTTTACGCCCCCGACCTTGCTGCGCTGGCGCTGGCGCAATCCGGTGGCGACCTGTACGAGGCGCTGCTGCTGCTGCGCGCATGGCGCACCACGCAGCCGCGCCTTCAGGTGGCCGATCCGGTGGCGGCGGACGAGGGCTTCACCCACCGCCGCATCTCGGCCGCGTTCAAGGACATCCCCGGCGGCCAGATCCTTGGGCCGACGCTGGACTATGCGCATCGCCTGCTGGCGACGCAGGTTCTGGAGGGCGAGGCCTACAAGCCTGCCGCCGTCACCCCCGCCGCCACGCCCGCGCCCGCGCGGCACCCCTCGCTGGCCGCGTGGCAGGTGGCGCAGGGGCTGGTCGAGCCGCCGATGGCCGATCCGGTGGACCGCGACGCGATCCCCGACCTGACCCGCGAACCGCTGCTGTTCCCGGCGAAACGCGCGCACACGCTGCAAAGCCTTGCCCGCGCCGACACTGGCGGCACGCTGGCGCTGGGATACTCGGCGATGCGGGGCTATGGCACCGCCCACCCCACGGTGAACGAACTGCGCCTGTCCGAGGTCGAGGTCCGCGTGCGGCATCCAAGGGGCGTCACCTTCTCGGCGGGCCGGGTGAGGACCAGTCAGGCCGAGGTGGTGACCACCAAGGGCAAGGACAGGCTGCGGCTTGGCTTCGCGGCGACGCTGGGCTGGAACGAGGTCAAGGTGATCTCTGCCGCCACGCTGGATCTCAACAGCCCCGGCGCGCCGAAGAATTCCCCGGTGAACGAGGAGTTCTTCCTGTACCACACCGAGCCGGTCGAAAGCTCGGGCTTCTGCATCCACTTCAAGCTGCCGCATTACGTGACCTTCCAGTCCTCGCTCGACGCATTGCGCGGCGCGCAGGCGAAACAGGAAGCCCCCACGCCTGCGAAGACCGAGGAAACCGCATGACCCTCGCCAGCCTAACCCGCCCGTGGCGCGCCTTCTCCTATGGCTTCCTCGACGCCTCGGCGAAGCGCGAGATGCGCCGCAAGATGATCAAGGCGGTGGCCGTGCCCGGCTGCCAGATGCCTTATGCCAGCCGCGAGGTGCCCATCGCGCGCGGCTGGGGCACCGGCGGGCTTCAGGTCACGCTGACGTTGGTCAACCCGAAGTCGGTGGTGAAGGTGATCGACCAGGGCGCCGACGACAGCGTCAACGCCGCCTCGATCCGCCGCTTCCTGACCCGCGTGTCGGGCGCCGGGGCCACCAACGACACGCTGGCCGCCTCGCTGATCCAGTCGCGCCACCGCATCCCGGAAGAGAAGCTGCGCGCCGACCAGATCCTGATCCTGCAGGTCCCGAACCCCGAACCCCTGCGCCCGGTCGAACCGAACATGTCCGCCGCGCGCCAGATGCACGCCGATGCCGACTATGGCCGGCTGTGGCTGACGCTGTACGAGCAGATCGTCCGGTCGGGCCGGGTGATGCAGGGCGCGTCCTATCCGTCGATGGTCAACGGGCGGCACGTCATGTCGCCCTCGCCCATCCCGCGCTGGGACGTGCCAAAGCTGCACATGGCCGACCACCTGACGATCCTGTCGGCGGGGCGCGAGAAACGCATCTTCGCGGTGCCGCCCCATACGCGGGTCGAGCCGCTGGTCTTCGACGACGTGCCCTATCGGGTCGAGGATCACGCGGGGCTCACCTGCGCCCGCTCGGGCCTGTCGGGCTATTTCATGAACGAGATCCCGCAGGACGGCGGCGGCTCGGCGCACGAGGTGTCGGACAGCGAACTTGGCGTGAAGGCGATCCGCCGCGCCGAGGGCGAAGACCCCCAGATCGGCGCGACGTGGTACGTGGACGGGGAGATGCAGCGATGACCGCTTTGGCGAAAGCGATGCCGCAGCTGGTGACGGCAGAACCGCTGATGCGGCTTGACGGCCTGTCGAAACGCTATGGCCCGGTGGTGGCGCTGGACGACGTGTCGGCCCATGTCTACCCCGGCGAGGTGCTGGGCATCGTCGGCGAAAGCGGTTCGGGCAAGTCCACCCTGCTGCGGATGATGAACCTGCAGGAAAGCCCCGACGCGGGCACCTATGCGCTGGACCTGCCGGACCTGCCGCCGAACCTGTTCGACCTCGACAGGTTCGAGCGCCGGATGCTCTGCGCCCGCCGCATCGGCATCGTCTACCAGAACCCGCATCAGGGCCTGCTGATGAAGAACTCGTCCTCGGGCAACGTCGCCGAGCGCCTGCTGATCGCGGGCGAACGCCGGTTCCACGTGCTACGGGAAAAGGCGCGCGGCGCGCTGGATGCGTCCGAATTCCCGCCGGACCGGATGGACGCCCCGCCGGTGGAACTGTCGGGCGGCATGCAGCAGCGGGTGCAACTGGCCAAGGCCATCGCGCTGGAACCGGCGCTACTGTTGCTGGACGAGCCGACCACCGGGCTCGACGTCAGCGTGCAGGCGCTGGTGCTCGACACGTTGAAACGGCTGCAACAGGACCGTCGCATGACGATGGTACTGGTCAGCCACGACCTTGGCGTGATCCGCACCATGGCCGACCGCGTCATGGTGATGCGCCAAGGCAAGGTGGTCGAAGAGGGTCTTGCCGATCAGGTCTTTCAGGATCCGCAGCACGCCTACACCCAGCAACTCGTCCACGCGAAACTGTGACACCCGGACAGGACACCGCCGCATGACCCCTCTTCTCACCGTGGACGACCTGTCCAAGACTTTCCGGATGCACCACCTCGGACAGGCGCTGCCCGCGTTCGAGCGGCTGTCCTTCACCCTGTCGGCGGGCGAGTTCCTGCTGCTGTCGGGGCCGAACGGCGCGGGCAAGTCGACGCTGCTGCGCACGCTGTACCGCAGCTACCTGCCCACCGGCGGGCGGCTGATCTACCAAAGCGAACAGGGGCCCATCGACCTTGCGACCGCCGCCGACGTCGATATCGCCCACCTGCGCCGGGCCGAGATCGGCTTCGTCACCCAGTTCCTGACCGCACGTCCCCGCGTCGCCGCAGAGGAAATCGTGGCCGAGCCGCTGCGCCTTGCCGGCACCCCGCGCGAGACGGCGCTGGACGCCGCCCGGCACTGGCTGGCGACCTTCGGCGTGAAACCCGACCTGTGGCGCGCCTATCCGACGACCTTCTCGGGCGGAGAGCAGCAGAAGGTGAACCTTGCCCGCGCGCTGATCCGGCCCCGGCGTCTGTTGCTGCTGGACGAACCCACCGCCTCGCTTGACGCGGGCGCACGCGCGGCGTTGGTCCGCCGGCTGGCGGAACTGAAGGACGAGGGCGTCGCGATGATCGGCGTGTTCCACCACCCCGGCGACGTGGCCGCCCTGATCGACCGCGAAATTCCGTTGAAGACAAAGGAGATGGCCGATGTGGCTGAGTAACTTCCGCATCGTTCTGCCCGAGGCCGTGCTGGACGGTGGCGCGCTGCGGATCGAGGGCGACCGCATCGCCGAGATCCGCGACACCCCGGTCGCCGGTGCCGAGCTGGACGGCGGGATCAACGGCGGGATCAACGGCGGCGGCCTGCTGCTGATGCCCGGCTTCATCGACATGCACGGCGACATGATCGAGCGCGAGGTGGAACCCCGCCCGAACGTGAAGATGCCGATGGAGCTTGGCCTGCGCGACCTCGACCGCAGGCTGAAGACGGCGGGCGTCACCACCGGCTACGCCGCGGTGTCGTTCAATCCGAAGTCCGCCTATGGCCACCTGCGCAGCTACGAGCACTCGAAAGAGATGCTGCGCGCGCTGAAATCCATGCGGTCGATCCTGAAGGTCGACCACCGCGTCCACGCCCGGTTCGAGATCAACTATCCCAACGCGCTGGCCGTGGTCGAGGAACTGATCGCCGACGGCACCGTCGATCTCGTGTCCCTGACCGACCACACGCCGGGACAGGGCCAGTACCGCGACCTCGAACGCCTGACCCGCCGCACGCAGGCCGAGAAAGGCGTCACCGAGGCAGAGGCGATCGCCGCCGTTCAGGCCCGCATCGACGAGAAACAGGAGGCGGCGGGCGATGTGGCCGCGACGCTGGCGGCGATCTCGGCCACCTGTGCGCTGCACGACATCGCGCTGGCCAGCCACGACGACGACACGCCCGAGAAAGTCGCGCTGATGCAGTCGCTGGGCGCCGCGATCTCGGAATTCCCGGTGACCGAGGACGCCGCCCGCGCCGCCCGCGCGCGGGGGTTGCTGACCGCGATGGGCGCGCCGAACGCACTTCGGGGCGAAAGCTATTCCGGCAACCTTTCGGCCCGCGCCTGTCACGCTGCGGGACTGCTGGACATTCTCGCCGCCGACTACCACCCTTCGGCCATCCTGCCTGCCGTGCTGATCCTCGGCCGGACCGATCCCCACGGCCTCGCCGGCGCGGCGCGGCTCGCCACGCTGAACCCGGCCCGCGCGCTGGGGCTTGCCGACCGGGGCGAGATCGTCCCCGGCAAGCGCGCCGACCTCGTCATCGCCGACGACGAGGGCGTGGGCCATGTCCGGGCGACCCTGCGGGGCGGGCGAAAGATCTTCTCCGACGGCTCGCTCACCCTGCGCGCCGCCGCCTGACCGAAAAGGACAAAGACATGACCCTTCCCGTGATCGGCGCGGCTCTTGGCGTGGGCGACCTGCCCGCCTACCGCGACTGGCTGTTCGAGAAAGACCGCGACCTTGAACTGCAAAGCTTCTGGTCCGCCGAGATGCTGAATGCCGAAAGCTGGAAAGACCCGGTCGCCGGAGCGAAGAAGCAGCTCGACGGCTGGAACGGCCGTCTTGGCATCCATGGACCCTTCTGGGGCCTCGACTTCGCCAGTTTCGACATCGACATCCGCGCCATCGTTGCAAAGCGCATGATGCAGGGTCTCGACGTGTGCGTGGCGCTCGGCGCGACGCAGATGGTGGTGCATTCGCCCTTCTCGACCTGGGATCACTACAATCTCGATATGTACGATGATGGCCGCTCGCGTATCTTCGAGACCACCCACGAAACGCTGGGCCCGGCGGTGAAGCGCGCCGAGGGCGCGGGCGTCGAGATCGTGCTGGAGAACATCGAAGACGGCAATCCCGCCGACCGCAAGGCGCTGGTCGAAAGCTTCGGCTCGGACGCGCTGAAACTCTCCATCGACACCGGTCACGCCCACTATGCCCACGGTATCTGCAATGCGCCGCCGGTGGACTATTACGTCAAATCCGCAGGCAACCTGTTGGCGCATGTTCACCTGCAGGACGCCGACGCCCACGCCGACCGCCACTGGTCGATCGGGCGCGGCTCGATCCACTGGCACGCGGTGTTCGAAGCGCTCGGCAAACTCGACGCCAACCCGCGACTGATCCTGGAACTGAAGAACCGCGCCGAGATCCCCGCCAGCATGGCATGGCTCGAAGCCGAGGGTCTGGGCCAGTAACCGGCCCCTGCCCTTTTTCTTCTCTTTCCAAATACCTCGGGGGAGCCGCGCAGCGGCGGGGGCAGAGCCCCCACCGCACCGAAGGTGCGGCCCTCAAGCCATCACCGCTTCCCGCATCAGCCCGGTGTCATAGCTCACCCGCCCGCCGCTGATCGTGGCCCGCACCTGCGGGAATGCGCCCTCGGGCCAGTCCAGCAGTACAAGATCCGCCCGCTTGCCCACGGCAAGTTCGCCCCGGTCGGTCAGGTTCGACGCCGCCGCCGCGTTGGCCGAGACCAGTTTCCACAATTCGTGCAGCGGTTTCAGCCGCTCGGCGTGCAGCCGCGCCACCGCCGCCAGCATCGCGGGATAGTAGTAATCCGACGCCAGCACGTCGCAGAGCCCGCGCGCGATCATGTCCGCCGCGCCGGGCGAGCCAAGGTGACTGCCGCCGCGCAACACGTTGGGCGCGCCGAAGACGATGAGGTCGCCCGCCTCGCGCGCCGCCGTCGCGACCGCGTCGTTCATCGGGAACTCGGACACCCGCGCGCCGTGCGACCGGTAGAAGGCCCGCGTCTCGGGCTGCGTGTCGTCGTGGCTGAACATCGCCGCGCCCACCTTGCCCGCCGCCGCGCCGACGCGGGCGATGGCGTCGGGCACCTGCGCCCGCCGGTCCCAGATCTCGCGCAGCAGCGCCACGTAATCCTCTGCCGGGATATCCGAGCGCGCGGCGCGGGCCGACATCTTGCGCAGGAACTCCGGCGCCGAGGTGTCGACCACCGGGAAGTCCGGCGCGTGGTCGAAGGGGCGGTCCTGAAGCCGCACGGTGGGCGACAGCATCGCCATCGTCGTGTGGTCGTTGAACGCGACCGAAGGCGTCAGCGGTCCGGCCAGCGCCTCGGCGATCAGGTCCTCGGCCTCGAAACAGAAGG
Organism: Psychromarinibacter sp. S121; assembly: GCF_049801035.1. Classification (NCBI taxonomy): domain Bacteria; kingdom Pseudomonadati; phylum Pseudomonadota; class Alphaproteobacteria; order Rhodobacterales; family Paracoccaceae; genus Psychromarinibacter; species Psychromarinibacter sp. S121. The sequence goes on along the minus strand of NZ_JBNAGE010000001.1, from coordinate 387,101 downwards.
TCTCCCACCGCAGTTGCACCCGGTTCTCGACCGTCAGCCGCGCCGCTATCGCCTGCCACAGCCGCACCAGTTCGGTGCCGCGCGCGACCGAGCGCAGGCCCGGCTCCCAGCCCAGCGTCAGCGCGTGATAGGCGGTGGCGATGCCGTTGCCCGCAAGCTGCCGGTCGGTCTCCATCACCGCGACGTCCAGCGGGAAGAACACGCCGGGGCGCGGCATCAGCTGCCGCTCGAAGGCGTCGCCATGCACGTCGACCAGCGCCGGGGCCAGCACCAGTCCGCGCGCGTCCACCACCGCCGCGCCGCCGCGCGCGCCGTCCAGCGCGGCGATCCGGTCGCCCTCGATGCGCAGCGACACGGTCTCGGTGCCGCCGGGCAGCACCGCCCGCGCGCCCTCGATCACATAGCTTTCCATCCTGTCCGCTCCTTTGCCCGCCGGTCCCGTTCAGGTGATCCGGATGATTCCCCCGCGGCCCCTTCCCTGCACGATCCGCATCACAGGAATAGGACAACCGGCCGCTCTCCCGAAACCCCGCCGCCGCCCATTGTGACGCCCGCATGACATCGGCTCCCCACGGCCCGACCGGATACGCGCGCAAACGCCCCATCGGGGCGGACGGACACCGCCGGGGGTCACAATTCCGTTGTCCAACATGCGTGAAAAATTCATTCGGATGATAGCGGGCCTTTACGATGCGCACGCAGCATCGGGGGCATGGAACACGCAAGCCTCAGCCTCACCCGCCTGACCCGCCGCTTCGGTGAGACCACCGCCGTGCGCGATGTCACCCTCACCATTCCGCCCGGCCAGTTCGTCGGCGTCATCGGCCGCTCCGGCGCGGGCAAGTCGACGCTTCTGCGCCTGATCAACCGCCTGATCGAGCCCACCGCCGGCGAGATCGCCTTTGGCGACCGGGACGTCACGAAGCTGCGCGGCAGCGCCCTGCGGGACTGGCGGCGGGACTGCGCGATGATCTTCCAGCAGTTCAACCTCGTGGAACGGCTGGACGTCCTGACCAATGTGCTGGTGGGCCGTCTGGCCGACCACGGCTTTCTGTCCTCGATGACCATGCGTTTCTCGGATGCCGAGCGCGCGATGGCGATCGAGGCGCTGGACCGGCTGGACATGGCGCCCAAGGCGCTTCAGCGGGCCGGCACCCTGTCGGGCGGCCAGCAACAGCGCGTCGCCATCGCCCGCGCGCTGGTACAGAACCCGCGCATCATGCTGGCGGACGAACCCATCGCCTCGCTCGACCCCGGCAACGCCACCCGCGTGATGGATGCGCTGGCCCGCATCAACCGCGAGGACGGGCTGACCGTTCTGGTCAACCTCCACACGCTCGACACCGCCCGCGCCTATTGCGACCGGATCATCGCCATGCGCGAGGGCGCGGTGATGTTCGACGGCTCTGCGGCGCAGCTGACCGACGACGTCGTGCGCGACATCTACGGCTCCGAGGGGCTGGCCGAGTTCGACGCGGCCGTCACCTCGACCTCGATCCGGCCACAGGCGGAGAAGATCCCCGCCTGAGCCGACCCCCAACGACCCCTTCATTGGCAACCACGGGAGAGACACCAATGAAACTGTTCACCACCGCCGCCCTCGTGGCGCTTACCGCTGCCGGTCCCCTGTTCGCCGAGGGCTGGCGCGACGACTATCAGGTCGTCAAGTTCGGCATCCTCTCGGGCGAGAACGAGCAGGACCGTCTGATGCGCAACGAACCGCTGCGCGTCTTCCTTGAAGAAAAGCTTGGCGTCGAGGTCGAGATCTTCACCGCCGGCAACTACGACGGCGTCGTTCAGGCCATCGCCGCCGACCAGATCGAGGTCGCCCGCTTCGGTTCGTCCTCTTACGCGGCCGTCTACACCGCCACCGACGGCGGCGTCGTCCCCACGCTGACCTCGATCAACAAGGATGGCTCGACCGGCTATTACTCGATCGTCGTCGCGCGCTGCGACAGCGGCATCGAGACGCTCGAAGACGCCAAGGGCAAGGTTCACGCCTTCGCCGACCCGGATTCGACCTCTGGCTATGCGGTTCCCTATTTCAACATGGTGGAACGCGAAGGCTTCAAGCCGGAAGACTTCTTCGCCGCCGTTCCGTTCTCGGGCAGCCACGAAGCCGGTGTGCAGGGCGTCGTCAACGGCACTTTCGACACCGCGTCGACCTACCAGGACAACGATATCAACGGCGTCTACCAGCGCATGGAAATCAAGGGGATGATCGAGGAAGGCGTGGTCTGCAAGATCTGGGAATCGCCGGAAATCACCTCGGGCCCCTGGACCTTCCGCAACAACCTGCCGGAAGAGATGATCGAAGAGATCACCGCCGCGATCGAGGAATTCCCGACCGCCGATCCGGAAGGCTATGCGCTGTACTCGTCCTTCAACCCGGACGACGAGAACCCGGAAGTGGGCTTCACCCGCGTCGATCACGACCGCTACCAGTGGATCGTCGACATGCGCGAGTGGCTGAAGAACCAGCGCCGCGGCTCGTAAGCGCCTGACCTGACGACCGCCGGGACGGACGCCCCGATCTCTCGACGAAGGATCGCGCCCGTCCCGGCCCACAACGGGCCCCGCCATGACCCTGACCGCAGATTTCGCCGCCGTGCCCGCCGGGGACGCCGTCAGCGCCTTCGAGCGCGACTATGCCGCCCGCCGCCGCCGCGCCCGGCGAACCTGGGCCATCGGCAGCACCCTGTTTTTCATCGCTTTCCTCGCCTCTGCATGGTTCGGCGATTTCTTCCGCGTCACGCAGGTGACGCTGCCGGACGGGTCGCGGGACTGGCGCTGGATCATCCCGGCGGGCCTGCCCCGGCTGGGCGAGTACATCGTCCAGACCTTCCCGACGCTGCGCTGGGACAGCCTTGGCGCCGACTTCGCCGAATGGTTCTGGCGCTGGCGCACCTGGCTGCGCCTGCTGATCGAGACCATCCTGATCGCTTTCATGGCCACCACCTTCGGCGTGATCGGCGGCTTCCTTCTCGCCTTCCCGGCCGCTCGCAACCTGTCGCCCAACCGGGCGGTGCTGTGGGTCTGCCGCCGCTATCTCGAGATCGCGCGGACGGTGCCGGAACTGGTCTGGGCGCTGATCTTCGTTTTCTGCTTCTCGGTCGGGCCGATGGCGGGCGTGATGGCCGTGGGGCTGCACGCCACCGGGGCGCTTGGCAAGCTTTACTCGGAAGCGGTCGAGAACATCGACATGAAGCCTCTGGAAGGCGTGAAGGCCTCGGGCGGCGGCTGGTTCGACCAGATCCGTTACGGTGCGGTGCCGCAGGTGCTGCCGAACGTGATCAGCTACACCCTGCTTCGGTTCGAGATCAACGTCCGCTCGTCCTCGATCATCGGCTATGTCGGCGCGGGCGGGCTGGGCCAGGAGATCCGCACCGCCATGTCGTTTCAGGAATACACCGACCTTTCGGCGCTGTTCGTGATCATTTTCGTGACCGTGGTGGTGATCGACTACGCCTCGGAGAAGCTGCGCCACCGCATCATCGGCATGGGAGACCGGACATGAGCCTGACCGAGGACCGCATCGCCGCCGCGCGCGCCGCCCATCCCGGCGCCTTCCGCGCGCCGCTGCCGGTGCGCCTGCGCCGCGCCGCCGCATGGACCGTTTTCATTGCCCTGTTCGCCTATTGCCTGTGGGCCTTCGACTTCTCGCCCGCCCGCATCTGGACCGGCATCCAGCGGTTCGGCGACGTGCTGAGCTTCATGTTCCCGCCCTATGTCTGGACCACGTGGGAAGAGTTCTGGCCGATCCTCGAAGGGCTGGGCGAGACCCTCGCGATGGCCTTCCTCGGCACCCTGCTGGGCGCGGTGGTCGCGTTTCCGGTCTCGTTCCTCGGCGCGAAGAACATCAACCGGCTCGGGTTTCTAAGGCTGGGCGTGCGGCGGGGCTATGACGTGATCCGCGCCTTCGAGACGCTGATCCTTGCGCTGATCTTCATCCGCGCCTTCGGCCTTGGCCCACTGCCCGGCATCCTTGCCATCGCCGTCAGCGAGATCGGCACCTTCGCCAAGCTGTTCTCGGAAGCCATCGAGAACACATCGGACCGGCCGGTCGACGGGGTGAAGGCCTCGGGCGGATCGCGGCTGCAGCAAATCCGGTTCGGAACCCTTCCGCAGGTGATGCCGGTGATCTGGTCGGTGCTGCTGTACAACTTCGAATCCAACGTGCGGTCCGGCACCATCCTCGGGATCGTCGGCGCGGGCGGCATCGGCTTTCTGCTGTCGGACCGCATCGCCGCCTATCGCTGGAACGAGGCATGGTCGATCATCTTCCTGATCATCGCCATGGTCTACGTCATCGACTATTGCTCGGGCCTGATCCGCGCCCGGATCATCGGAAAGACCGAAGGACCCCTATGACCCGCCTCTCCGAAGCCCCGACCATCCACGAGACCGCCACCGTCATCGACTGCGAGCTTGGCCGCTGGACCGACATCAAGGCCCGCGTGTCGCTGCGCGAGGTCAGCTTCGGGGATTATTCCTACATCGTCAGCGACAGTTCGGCGGTCTGGGCGACCATCGGCAAGTTCTGCTCGATCGCGCAGGGCGCAAGGATCAACCCCGGCAACCACGCGACATGGCGGGCGGCGCAGCACCATTTCACTTACCGTGCCGAGATGTTCGATCTGGGCGAGGACGACGCCGCGTTCTTCCAGTGGCGCAAGGATCACTGGGTCACCATCGGCAACGATGTCTGGATCGGCCACGGCGTCACGGTGCTGCCGGGTGTTAGCATCGGCGACGGTGCGGTGGTCGGCGCGGGCGCGGTGGTGTCGAAGGACGTGGCGCCTTACGAGATCGTCGGCGGCGTGCCCGCCCGTCACATCAAGCGCCGCTTCACCGAGGCGCAGGCCGAGGCGTTGCAGCGGATCGCGTGGTGGGACTGGAGCCACGAGGCGTTGCGCGCGGCGCTGCCCGACATCCGCAGGCTGTCGATCGACGCATTCATCGAGGCCTACGGCTGAGGACCGGGCTGGGCGAGAGGTCCGGAAGGGGGCTCTGCCCCCGTCGCTGCGCGACTCCCCCGAGGTATTTCGGAAGAGAAGAAGGGCGAAAGGGGCGATAGCCGAGCCTTTGCCGGCTGCTTAACAAGTGGTCAGATGTGACCGCCTAGCGCGAAAATCTCGAAATCAAGGGACGGGGACAGAATTTTCTCTTTTCCTCGCGGCTTACTGTGACAGTCTGGTGACGAACGTCGACCAAAAGACGTCGATCAACAGACGAGGGACAGGCATGACACGCATTCTTTGCGCCGCGGCGCTGGCCGTCTGCGCCGCCACCGCCGCACCGGCGGATCCGCTGACCGCCCGGCAGCACGAGGTCTTTTCGGCAACCTGCACGCATTTCGGAAACCGGGTCGAGACGGCTCCGTCCGAGGTGGACACCACGCTGCTGGCCGCGCTGGCCGAAAGCTGCGCCATCGCGCTGGGCGATCTGAGCGAAGCCAGCGACAGCGACGACGAGGCGGCGACCTATCTGGAGCGGCTGGCCGCGTTCAAGGCGACGGTGGTCGGCATGAACGTGAAGCGGGTGTTCGCCGGGGGCGCGAAGACCCCGGTCTCGGCGACTGGCGAGTACCTGATCGCGCGGCGCATGGGACTGCTGGGCGCGTACCGCGCCTACGCCAGCGCCGCCGATATCCGCATGGCCGGGATCGACTGAACCCGGATCAGGCCCGGATCATGCCCGGATCAGGCGTTGAACAGGAAGTGGAGGACGTCGCCGTCCTTCACCTCGTAGCTCTTGCCCTCGACCCGCATCTTGCCGCCGTCCTTGGCGCCCTGCTCGCCCTTTAGCGTGACATAGTCGTCATAGGCGATGGTCTCGGCCCGGATGAAGCCGCGTTCGAAATCGCCATGGATCACGCCCGCCGCCTGCGGGGCGAGCGTGCCCTTGCGGATCGTCCAGGCGCGGGCCTCTTTCGGGCCGACGGTGAAGTAGGTCTGCAGGCCCAACAGCTCATAGCCCGCGCGGATCACGCGGCTGAGGCCGGCCTCTTCCAGCCCCATCTCTTCGAGGAACATCGCGGCTTCCCCGTCGTCCAGCTGGCTGATCTCTTCCTCGATCCGGGCGGAGATCACCACCGACACCGCGCCCTCGGCCGCGGCCTTCTCGGCCACCTTGGCGGACAGCGCGTTGCCTTCGGCGGCTTCGCTTTCGTCGACGTTGCAGACGTAAAGCACCGGCTTCTGGGTCAGAAGCTGGAGGCTCTTCCACGCCTTCATGTCCTCGCCCGAGACATCGACCGTGCGGGCGGGCTGGCCGGCTTCCAGCGCCGCCATGGCGTCCTTCAGCAGGCGTTCCTGCTGGACCGCCTCCTTGTCGCCGCCGCGCACCTTGCGCACGAGGCCCTGCATCCGCTTCTCGATCGATTCCATGTCGGCCAGCATCAGCTCGGTCTCGATGGTCTCGGCATCGGCCAGCGGGTCGACGCGGCCGTCGACATGGGTGACGTCCGGGTCCTCGAAGCAGCGCAGCACGTGGGCGATGGCGTCGCATTCGCGGATGTTGGCAAGAAACTGGTTGCCCAGCCCCTCGCCCTTGCTGGCGCCCTTCACCAGACCCGCGATGTCGACGAAGGTCATCCGCGCCGGGATCACCTGTTTCGAGGTCGCGATCTCGGCCAGCGTGGCAAGGCGCGTGTCGGGCACCGCCACCTCGCCCACGTTGGGCTCGATGGTGCAGAAGGGAAAGTTCGCCGCCTGCGCCGCGGCGGTCCGCGTCAGCGCGTTGAACAGCGTCGACTTGCCCACGTTGGGAAGCCCCACGATACCGGTCTTGAAGCCCATTTCACGTCCTCTGGTGATGCCGGGCGCATGTAGGGTGCCGGGGCCGTCAGGGTCAAGGGGGCGAGGCGTCAGAACCCGACCTTGTCGCCCCCCTTCAGGCCAAGGATCTCGCGCGCCTCGTCAGGGGTGGCGGGCTCGATGCCCAGCTCGGCCATGATGCGGACGATCTTTTCGACCTGTTGGGCGTTCGACACCGCCAGTTCGCCGCGCGAGATATAAAGCGAGTCCTCCAGCCCCACGCGCACGTTGCCGCCCAGTTGCAGCGCGGTGGCGGCCAGCGGCATCTGCGCCGCCCCCGCCCCCAGCACCGACCAGCGATAGTCGTCGCCGAACAGCCGGTCGGCGGTGCGCTTCATGAACAGCAGGTTGTCGACGTCCGCGCCGATGCCGCCGGTCACGCCGAAGACGAACTGCAGGAACACCGGCGCCGTGAACAGGCCCCGGTCCATCAGGAAGCGCAGGTTATAGAGGTGGCCGACGTCGTAGCATTCGTGCTCGAACTTCACGCCCAGCGGCAGCAGCGCCTCGGCGGCCTCGCGGATGTCGGCCAGCGTGTTGCGGAAGATGTTGGCCTCGGACCCCTCGATATAAGGCTTCTCCCAGTCGTGCAGGAAGCTGTCGTACTTCTCGGCCAGCGGGTGAAAGGCGAAGTTCATCGAGCCCATGTTCAGCGAGCACATCTCGGGCGTCAGCGTGCGCGACGCCTCGATCCGTTCGCGGATCTGCATGGTGGGGGCGCCGCCGGTGGTGATGTTCACCACCGCGTCGGTCGACTGCTTCACCCGCGGCAGGAAGGCCATGTAGTCGTCCAGCTTCACGGAAGGACGGCCATCGGTGTTGTCGCGCGTGTGCAGGTGCAAGATGGCCGCGCCCGCCTCGGCGGCGGCGATGGCCTGTTCGGCGATCTGGTCGTGGGTCACCGGCAGGTGCGGCGACATGGTGGGCGTGTGGATCGCCCCCGTCACCGCGCAACTGATGATCGCCTTTCTCGGCTTGGCCATGGTCTCCTCCCTCTGGTCAGACGCCTTGGGACGGAGTGAACCCGTTTTCGGGGCCAGAGGGAAGATGGGGCCAAACGGAAGACGGGGCCGCGATTGTCGTCGCGACCCCGGAAGGTGTCAGCCCAGCGCCGCGTCGCAGCGGCCGCAGACGCCCGGATGCTTGTGCGCGCCCACGTCCGGCAGGATCTTCCAGCAGCGCTGGCATTTCTCGCCATCGGCGGTCTCGAACACCACGCCGACGCCCTCGACCTCGGGCAGGCGGAAGGCCTCGGCCGGGATCGGGTCGTTGGTCAGCGAGATGGCCGAAGTGATGCAAATGTCCTCGAAATCGACGGATTTTACGTCCGAGAGCACGTCGGATTCGCGGATATGTACAACTGGCGCGGCCTCAAGCGAGGCGCCGATGACCTTGTCGCGGCGCTGGATCTCCAGCGCGGCGGTGACCACGCGGCGCACCTTGCGGATGCCCGCCCACTTCGCCGCCAGCGCCTCGTCCAGCCACGCAGCCGGGGTCTCGGGGATGTCGACAAGGTGGACCGAGCTGTCATCGCCCGGGAACCGTTCCAGCCAGACCTCTTCCATCGTGAAGACGAGGATCGGCGCCAGCCAGGTGGTCAGGCGGTGGAACAGGATGTCCAGCACGGTGCGCGACGCCCGGCGGCGCAGGGAGTCGTCGGCATCGCAGTACAGCGCATCCTTGCGGATGTCGAAATAAACCGACGACAGGTCGATGGTGCAGAACTCGAACAGCGCGCGGAACACACCCTGGAAGTCGAACGAGGAATAGCCCTCGCGCACCCGCACATCCAGTTCGGCCAGCCGGTGCAGCACCCAGCGTTCAAGTTCGGGCATCTCGGACGGGTCGACGCGTTCGGCGTCGGTGAAGCCCGACAGGTTGCCCAGCAGGAAGCGCATCGTGTTGCGCAGGCGGCGATAGCTGTCGGCGGTGCCCTTCAGGATCTCGGGGCCGATGCGCTGGTCGCCGGTATAGTCGGTCTGCGCCACCCACAGGCGCAGAATGTCCGCGCCGTATTGCTTGATCACGTCCTCGGGCGCGATGGTGTTGCCGAGCGACTTGGACATCTTGTTGCCCTTCTCGTCCAGCGTGAAGCCATGCGTGACCACGTTGCGATAGGGCGCGCGGCCCAGCGTGCCGCAGGCTTCCAGCAGGGACGAGTGGAACCAGCCGCGGTGCTGGTCGGTGCCTTCCATGTAGACGTCGGCGATGCCGTCCGGCGCGCCGTCGGCGCGGTCGCGCAGAACGAAGGCGTGGGTCGAGCCGCTGTCGAACCACACGTCGAGAATGTCGAACACCTGCTCCCATTCGGCTGGGTCATGGTCGGTGCCAAGGAAGCGCTCCTTGGCGCCGTCCTTGTACCACGCGTCCGCGCCTTCGGCCTCGAAGGCCTCGGCGATGCGGGCGTTGACCGCCGGATCGCGCAGCAGGAAGTCCGGGTCGGTCGGCAGCGCGCCCTTTTTCGTGAAGCAGGTCAGCGGCACGCCCCAGGCGCGCTGGCGGGACAGCACCCAATCGGGGCGCGTTTCCATCATCGCGTGCAGGCGGTTGCGGCCCGAGGGCGGGGTGAACTTCACCAGTTCCTCGATCGAGGTCAGCGCACGCTCGCGGATCGTCTCGCCATGGGTGTCCTGCCCGTCGCCGACCTTGCGGTCGATGGCGGCGAACCACTGCGGCGTGTTGCGGTAGATCACCGGCGCCTTGGACCGCCACGAGTGCGGATAGCTGTGCTTGATCTTGCCGCGCGCCATCAGGCCGCCGACCTCGACAAGCTTGTCGATGACCGCCTTGTTCGCGTCGCCCTCGCCGCCCTTGCGGCTAAGGATGTACTTGCCGCCGAAGAACGGCAGGTCGGCGCGGAAGCCGCCGTCGTCCATCACGTTGTAGGTGATGACCTGCTCCAGCATGCCCAGATCGCGGTAAAGCTCGTATTCCTCCATCCCGTGCGACGGGGCGCAGTGGACGAAGCCGGTGCCTTCCTCGTCGGTCACGAAATCGGCGGCGCGGAAGTCGCGCAGGTCGTCCCATTCGCCGTTCGCGCCCTCGGCGCCGGCCAGCGGGTGCGCCAGCGAGACGCCTTCCAGTTCCTCGGTCGTGACGTCCCGGACGCGGGTCCATTGACCCTCTTCCAGCCGAGCGCGCGCGAAAGTCTGCGCGGCCAGCTTGTCGGCCAGGATGTATTTCTCGCCCACCGACAGCCAGCATTCGTCGGGCGTGCCGGTGACCTCGTACAGGCCATAGTCGTAGTCCGCGCCGAAGACGACGGCCTTGTTCGACGGGATGGTCCACGGCGTAGTGGTCCAGATCACCACGAAAGCGCCCTTCAGGTCGTCGGCGGCAACGGCGGCGCTGGCCGCCTCGACCGCACCTACGGCGCCCACCGGTTCCGCCTCGGCCACCTTAAACTTCACCCAGATCGTGAAGCTTTCCTTGTCGTGGTATTCCACCTCGGCCTCGGCCAGGGCGGTCTGTTCCATCGGCGACCACATCACGGGCTTCGAGCCCTGATACAGCGTGCCGTTCATCAGGAACTTCATGAACTCCTCGGCGATGACACGTTCGGCGTGGAAGTTCATCGTCAGGTAGGGATCGTCCCACTTGCCGGTGACGCCAAGGCGCTTGAACTCCTCGCGCTGGACGTCGACCCAGCCTTCGGCGAACTTGCGGCACTCCTGGCGGAAGTCGATGACCGGCACGTCATCCTTGTTGCGGCCCTTCTTGCGGTACTGCTCTTCGATCTTCCATTCGATCGGAAGTCCGTGGCAGTCCCAGCCAGGCACATAACGGGCATCGCGGCCCATCATCTGGTGCGAGCGGACGATCATGTCCTTGATCGTCTTGTTCAGCGCGTGGCCGATGTGCAGGTGGCCGTTCGCATAGGGCGGGCCGTCGTGCAGGATGAACGGCTCGCGGTTCGCCGCCGTCTCGCGCAGGCGGTCGTAGACGCCGATCCTGGCCCAGCGGTCCAGCCAGCCGGGCTCGCGGTTGGGCAATCCCGCGCGCATCGGGAAATCGGTTTCGGGCAGGTTCAGCGTGTCTTTGTAGTCGGGCGTGTCAGCGCACATGAGGCTGTGTCCTCAGGTCGGTCTGCGGAAATTGGATGAGGTTCGGCGTGGAGTGCATGCGCCTTGTCCCGGCGGCTCGTGGATCAGAGCGCCGGGCCGGTAATTCGGATGATGATCGCGAACCGGTCCGTCATGCGGCGGGTTATAGGCGCGGGGGACCGGAGCGTAAAGCGGTCATACGCACACGCGTCCGATGCCTTGGCCGATGGTTCTGGAAGTGTCGCGGGGACCGGCTTGCCCAGAAAGCTGGCGGAAGCTGGCGGAAGCTGGCGGAAGCTGGCGGAAGCTGGCGGAAGCTGGCGGAAGCTGGCGGAAGCTGGCGGAAGCTGGCGGAAGCTGGCGGAAGCTGGCGGAAGCTGGCGGAAGCTGGCGATCCCTAGGCTGGCTGGGTCGGGCGCGGTTGCTGGCGATTGGCTGGCTACTGGCGCTGCCTTGCTGGCAGTAGGATCTGCGTGGCTTGGCCCCGCGACTTGAGAAACAGATAGTGCCCCCCGCCGCCATCCGCAAGGATAATTTTCAATAAATTCAAATAGTTGACTGAATTTATCGGGTACTTAAACCCGATTTTTTCAGTCGGATTTTTCGGACGCACCGAACCCCGAAAAGAGTCCCGTCAACGCCCGCTGCACCAGCCGTGTCACCGACGGCTTGCGCAACCGGCGGAACGGCAGCGGGCGACAGACCTCCATCGCGGCGATGCCAACCCGTGCGGTCAGGGCGCCATTGACGATCCCCTCTCCGAACCGGCGCGACAGTTTCGACAACACGCTGCCCCCGGCGACCGACCCGATCAGGTCGTCGCCCACCGCGACCGCGCCGGTCGCGACAAGGTGCGTCAGGACCGACCGCGTCAGGCGCCAGCTGCCCAGGGTCCCTGCCCGGCCGCCGTAGATCTCGGCGATCCGGCGGATCATCCGCAGGTTCGAGGTCAGGGCGGTGAACACGTCGGCCAGCGCCAGCGGCACCACCGCCGTCACCGTCGCCACCTGCCGCGCCGCCGCCTCGACCTCGCGCCGGGCCATGTCGTCGAGCGGTTGCAGAAGTTCCGCCTCGGCCAGCCCAAGCAGCCCGTCCGCGTCGAACATGTCGTCGCGCCGTTCCTTCAGGCGGGTGCGGCCCCAATCCAGTTCGGGCCGCGCCGCGTAGTGCGCCACCAGCCGGTCGGTCACCTTGCGCGCCTGCGCCAGATCCGCCCCGGTCAGCGCCGCATCCGCCGCGCGATGCAGGCTGTCCAGCCGTTTCAGCCGCGCATAGGCGGCCCATTCCTTCACCGCGATGGCCAGCATCACCAGCACGAACAGGCCGATCAGCACCATGGCGATCAGGCCCAGCACCGGGCTGCGGTCAATCAGGCGGTTGATGAAATCCCACGCGGCCAGCGAGGTGACGAAGCCGATGATGGCGACCAGCAGCCGCCAGAACCAGCGCGCCAGCGGCGACGGACGACGCGCGGCCAGCGCGGCCACCTTCTGCATCGCCGCGGCGTCCGGCAGCCCGCCCACGTCATGCACCGGCGGCGCATCGGCGGGCGATGGCGCGGGTTCGTTCATCTCGATCAGCACGGGGCCTTTCGGATCGCTCATCGGGCTGTCTCCTCTCGGGACCAGACCAGCCGGACATCCGGCAGTTTCTCATCGTTGCCCGCGCCGTCGGTACGTTCAGCCTCCGCAAAGCCTTCGCGGGCGTAGAAGTCGAGCGCACGGGTGTTCTGCTGGAAGCACCACAGTTCGATGCGGGATGTCCGGGCCTTGGCCGCGTCCAGCAGCCTGTGCCCGACCCCGGCGCCGCGCGCCTTGGGCGCGACATGGAAGGCGTGGACCTTGTCGCCGTCGCGCACCAGAAACCCCTGCGTACCGCGCCACGTCCGGGCGACCAAAACCTCGAACCGGCCGATCAGGTTGGTCAGGTGCTCGCGATCCTCGACGCGGGTGTGCAGCAGCGGCATCCAATCCGTCTCGCGCACCCAGTCGCCAAGGATGCGGGCCAGACGCGCGGCGTCGCGGGGGCGCGCGGGTTCGATCTTCACCGCAGGTCTCACGGGCAGTTTCACGGGCAGGCTCACTGGAAGATTCACTGGCGGCCTCACAACCGGTCGCCGAACAGGAATTGCGCCGCCCGGTCCAGCCGGATGTGCGGCGGCCCCTCGCCCGGCTTCAGCCGCAGCGCGGCGGGGGCGAAGTTCATGATCGCGTAATCCTCGTCCAGCCACGTTTCGGCGCCCTCGCGGGCGGGTCCCAGCAGCCGCTGCGGATCCTCGGGCAGCTCGCCCGGATAGAACGCCGCCTGCCGCCCGTCCAGCAACGTGCCGCGAACGCAATCAAGATTGCGCCCGCCGTGGCCAAGCGTTTCCTCCACCGTGGCGCGCAGGGCGGCGATGGCCATGCTCTCGGTCTTGGCGCCCGCAAAGTCGGCGCGGTCCTTCGCGTCGCGCACAAGCGCCTCCATGATATGCGTCAGGCGCGGGTGTTGCAGATGGTGCAGATGGTCGGCCTTGGTGGCGGCGAACAGGATCTTCTCGACCCGCTGGCCCAGCAACAGCCGCGACAGCCACGCGTTCCTGCCCGGGCGGAAGGCCGACAGGATGTCGGTCATCGCGCGGCGCAGGTCGTCCAGTGCGGCGGGGCCGGCATGGATCGCGCCCAGCGCGTCGACCAGCACGATCTGCCGGTCGATCCGAGAGAAGTGATCGCGGAAGAACGGCTTCACGATCCGCGCGGTGTAGGCATCGTAGCGGCGCTCCATCTCGCGCCAGAGGCTGCCCCGCTTGCCGCGCGCGGGCTTGGGGATCGGCGCGAAGGTCAGCGCGGGGCTGCCCGCCATCTCGCCCGGCAGCAGGAAGCGGCCCGGCGTGCAGTCGGAATAGCCCGCCTCGCGCGCCTCTTGCAGGTAGGCGGCATAGCCGTCCGCCAGTTGCCGCGCTTGCGGTTCCTCGAACTTGGCGTCGCCGTCGATATCGCGGGCCAGCGCCATGTAGGCTTCGGCCTGCGACCGCCCCTCGGCCCGGTGCAGCGCCTTCGACGCCCAGTCCTCGTAGGACAGGTCCAGCAGTTCAAGGTCCAAAAGCCATTCGCCGGGATAGTCCACGATGTCGAGATGAATGGTTCGCGGCCCCTGTATCCCCGCAAGCAACCCGGCGGGGCGGACGCGCAGGGACAGGCGCAGCTGGCTGACGGCGCGGGTGCTTTCCGGCCAGCGCGGCTGGGCGGCGGTCAGCGCGGCAAGGTGAGTCTCGAAATCGAACCGCGGAACGGTGTCGTCGGGCTGCGGCTGAAGGTACGCGGTCAGAATGCGCCCCTCGGACGCGGCCGCAAGTTGCGGCATCCGCGCCCGGTCCAGCAGGTTGGCGACCAGCGAGGTGATGAACACCGTCTTGCCCGCACGGCTAAGACCGGTGACGCCCAGCCGGACGACCGGTTCGAAGAACGCGCCGCTGACGGTGCTGCCGATGCTTTCGACGCCGCGGCTCAGGCCGTCGGCGATGTCTCCCAGTCCCAAGCGATGCTCCTTGCCCGATCCCGGAATAGATAGGCCGGGAGGTGCCGTGGTGCCAGCCCCGCACGGAAAGGCGAAGGCGTCAGACCTTGGTCGCCACCGAGACCGGAGTGATCTCGCGCCGCTTCAGCACCGCTTCGCGCCACGTGATGAAGCTGACCGCCGCCAGAACGATGGTGCCGCCAAGGATCACGAAGGCGTCGGGCGGCTCGCTGAAGACCACCGCGCCAAGGATCACGGCCCAGATAAGCTGAAGGAACGTCACCGGCTGCGTCACCGTCATCGGCGCCGCGCGGAAGGCGAGCGTCATCGTCAGGTGCCCGCCGGTGGCGAAGACCGCGGTCAGGAACATGCCGCCCAGTTGCGGCCACGTCGGCCAGACCCAGTCGGCCAGCGCGAAGGGCAGCAGCGTGGCGGTCACGAAAATGGACATCCACGCAACGACCACGACCGGGGCAGCGCGGCCCGACAGCGTTTTGGCGATCAGGTACGAACAGGCGAACAGCAGGCCGGTGCCCAGCATCGCGATGTGGCCCGGCGACAGCTCGCGCACACCGGGCCGCAGGATCACCAGCGCGCCAAGAAGCGCCACGATCACGGCGCTGATCCGGCGGAACGCCAGTTTCTCGCCAAGGAAGATCGCCGCGCCAATGGTGACGTAGACCGGAGAGAGATAGTTCAAAGCCGTGACCTCGGCGATCGAGATGCGGGTCATCGCGAAGAACCACAGGATCACGCCCAGCCCGTGAACGAAGCCGCGGATGCCGAACAGCCGAAGCAGGGGGCGGTCTCTTGCGACGGCGAACACCGGGCGCAGCATCGGCAGGAAGAACAGCAGCCCCAGCGCATAGCGCAGGAACGCGGCCTCTGCCGCGGGCAGCCCCTGCCCGAATTGCTTCACCAGCGCGGTGACCGCCACGAACTGCACGCCGGTCGCCAGCATCCACAGGACGCCGGTCACGGGGCGGTTCGGAGGGGAAGCGACGTCGGACATGCCCCTGCTCTATCCCGCACCGTGCGCGTCGCCACAAGGGCCGACGTCGCGTGGTCAGCCCAGCAGCAGCTTTGCCGCGATGACCCACATGGTGACGCCGACCACCGCCTCGAGCACCCGCCAGCTTGCGGGTCGGGCGAAAACCGGCGCCAGCAGCCGCGCGCCATAGCCAAGGCCGAAGAAGAAGGTGAACGAGGCAGCGACGGCCCCGATGCCGAAGGCCAACCGCGCCGCGCCCCAGCCCGCCGAGATCGAGCCCAGCAGGACCACCGTGTCGAGGTAGACATGCGGGTTGAGCCACGTCAGCGCGAGGCAGGTCAGCAGCGCCCGGCGCAGCGACCCCGCGCCTTCTGCCGCCGGCGAAAGCGCCTCGGCCGGACCCAGCGCGCGGCGGAAGGACAGTGTTCCATAAACCAGCAGGAACGCCGCCCCGGCCCATCGCATCAAGGGCTCGATGCCCGGCAGCACGGCCTGCACCGCCGCGAAGCCCGCGACGCCCAGCGCGATCAGCACCGCGTCGCTGAGGGCGCAGGTCAGGCACACGGCGAACACATGCTCGCGCCGAAGACCCTGCCGCAGGACAAAGGCGTTCTGCGCCCCGATGGCAAGGATCAGGGAAAAGCCGGTGGCGAACCCGGTGGCGGCGGCGGGAAGATAGGTGACGTGCTCCATGCCGCCCCGCTTGCCCCGCCGCAGCGGATCATTCAAACTAATTTACCTGAAGTCTGTTAAGTCAAACTAATGCCGCAACTCGACTACCCCGCCCTTGCCGCCCTGTCGGCGGTGATCCGCACCGGCAGCTTCGACGCCGCCGCCGCGCAGCTTGGCGTCACCCCGTCCGCCGTGTCGCAACGCATCCGCGCGCTGGAGGAACGGATGGGTGCGGTGCTGGTCCTGCGCGGCACGCCCTGCACCGCGACCGAAACCGGCGACCGCCTGCAACGCCATGCCGAGGCGGTGGGGCTGATGGAGCGCACGCTGGGCGAGGATCTTGCCGCCCTTGCCCCCGCGCCGCTGCGTCTGGCGGTCAACGCGGACTCGCTGGCGACATGGTTCCCGGCGGCGCTGGCCGGGGCGGAAGGCTTCGTCTACGACCTCGTGATCGACGATCAGGCGCATTCGCACGACTGGCTGCGCCGTGGCGCCGTGGCGGCGGCGGTCACGGCACAGCCGGGTCCGGTGCAGGGCTGCAACGCGCACCCGCTTGGGGCGCTGCGCTATATCGCGACATGCTCGCCCGCGTTCCACGCGCGCTGGTTCGGCGGCGGCGTCTCGCCGGACGCCCTTGCCGCCGCGCCCGTGATGGCCTTCGACGCCAAGGACCGGTTGCAGCACGACTGGGTGCGGATGGCCGTCGGGCGCGACGTGCCGCTGGTGCCGCACATGGCGCGTTCGACCCATGCTTTCGTCGACCTTGCGCTGGCGGGGCTGGCGTGGGGGATGAACCCGGAACCGCTGGTGCGCGACCACATCGCCGCCGGGCGGCTGGTGCCGCTGGTTCCCGGCCTGCCGCACGACACGCCGCTGTATTGGCAGGTCAGCCGCCACGTGGCCGCGGCGCTGGAGCCATTGACCCGGTCGGTGCGCGCCGCCGCGAAGACGCGGCTGGTGGGCTAAGGCCGGACGTCAGCCGGGCCGGGTGACGATAATCGCGCCCTTTGCCGTTGCGACGACCGTGTGTTCGTACTGCACCGCCGGTGCGGCGGGTTCGGCGTACAGAGTCCAGCCGTCATCGCCCTGCTCGGCCCAATGGCCGCCGGTGGACAGGAACGGCTCGACCGTCAGCACCAGCCCCTTGCCGATCCGCCGCCGGTCGCGGCTGGGCCAGGTGGCGATTTCCTCGGGGTACTCGTGCAGCGACCGGCCGACCCCGTGGCTGGCGAGGTTGCGGATCAGCGTGTAGCCACGGGCCGAGGCGAAGCGGCCGATGGCGGCGCCGATCCCCGACAGCGGCTTGCCCTCGGCGACCTGAGCGATGCCGATCTGCATCGCGCGTTTCCCGTCGCGGCACAGGCGGTCCAGCGCGTCGGGCACCGGGGCCACGCGAAAGGTCGCGCCGGTATCGGCGAAATAGCCGTCCTTCGACGCGGAGACGTCGATGTTCACCAGGTCCCCCGCCGCGACGACGCGGTCGCCGGGGATGCCGTGGGCGATCTCTTCGTTGACGCTGATACAGGTCGCGCCGGGAAAGCCATAGGTCGCCTCGGGCGCGGGTTCCGCCCCCTCACGCTCGAGAAAGGCGCGGCCGATGTCGTCAAGTTCGCGGGTGGTCATGCCCGGCTCCAGCGCCGCGCCCATCGCCTGCATGGTATTCGCGACGATCCGGCCGATGACTTTCAGCCCGTCGAGTTCGTCCTGCTGCGTGATCGTCATGCGTCGCCCTTTCCGCCGTCCCACCGACACCTAGTCATCCGGGGCGGCAAAGTCCCGCCCCCGAAAGCAGAAAGGGCGGCCAGCGGCCGCCCCTTCCGTACCCTTGTGACCTGACGATCAGGCGTCTGCCTTCTGAAGCACCTTGTTGCCCAGAACCTCGGCGATCTGCACCGCGTTCAGCGCGGCGCCCTTGCGAAGGTTGTCCGAGACGACCCAGATGTTCAGCCCGTTCTCGATGGTCGAGTCGGTGCGGATCCGGCTGATGAAGGTGGCGAAGTCGCCCACGCATTCGATCGGGGTGACGTAGCCGCCATCCTCGCGCTTGTCGACGACAAGGCAGCCCGGCGCGGTGCGCAGGATCTCGCGGGCCTCATCCTCGTCCAGCGGTTCCTCGAACTCGATGTTCACGGCTTCCGAGTGACCGACGAAGACCGGCACCCGCACGCAGGTCGCGGTGACCTTGATCGAGGGGTCGATGATCTTTTTGGTCTCGGCGACCATCTTCCACTCTTCCTTGGTCGAGCCGTCTTCCATGAAGACGTCGATATGCGGAATGACGTTGAAGGCGATCTGCTTCTGGAACTTGTTCGGCGCGACCTCCTGACCCGGCACGTACATGCCCTTGGTCTGGTCCCACAGCTCGTCGATGCCTTCCTTGCCCGAGCCGGAAACCGACTGGTAGGTCGACACGACGACCCGCTTGATCTTGGCGCGGTCGTGCAGCGGCTTCAGCGCCACCACCATTTGCGCGGTCGAGCAGTTCGGGTTCGCGATGATGTTCTTCTTCTTGTAGCCATGGATCGCGTCGGCGTTGCACTCGGGCACGATCAGCGGAACGTCCGGGTCGTAGCGGTACAGCGACGAGTTGTCGATCACGACGCAGCCGGCCTTGGCGGCGACGGGAGCGTATTTCTTCGTGGCTTCCGACCCGACGGCGAACAGCGCGATGTCCCAGCCGGTGAAGTCGAATGTGTCGAGGTCCTTGGTGGTCAGGGTCTTGTCGCCGAACGAGACTTCGGTTCCGAGAGATTTCCGGCTCGCCAGAGCCGCGATCTCATCGACCGGGAACTGGCGCTCGGCCAGGATGTTCAGCATTTCGCGGCCCACATTGCCCGTGGCGCCCGCGACGACGACCTTGTAGCCCATTTTTCACTCCTTGAGTCTAAGGACGGGGGTTCTTATCGCACCCGACCTAGCGTGGAAAGCGAATTGTCGAGGTTTTATTGCCGTCGGCGTTCCCGCCCGGTGGTGGTCTGCGTGACGGGGATCGGGCTGGGGGCTCTGCCCCCGTCGCACCACAGGTGCGCATGGAAAGGTCGATGGGCGGCTCTGCCCCCGTCGCACCAAAGGTGCGCGTGGAAAGGTCGATGGGCGGCTCTGCCCCCGTCGCACCAAAGGTGCGCGTGGAAAGGTCGATGGGGGCGCTGCCCCCGTCGCTTCGCTCCCCCCCGAGGTATTTGGAAAGAGAAGAAGCGGGGCGCGGGAGGCGGGTTTTTCCGCCGGGGGCCGCCTGTGGGGGCCATTGGCGGGGCCGGAGGAGGCGCGCGCGGCTTGAATCCCCGGCCCCCGCCAGCATATGTGCTTGCGTACCATGTCCGAAGGAGTTCGCATGAAACCGCTTCCCCGCCCGCTTTTCGACGCCAACGCCAGCGCCGGCGGCAAGGATCTCGGAAACCTTCCCGAATGGGACCTGACCGATCTTTATGCCTCGCCCGACGCGCCGGAACTGAAGCGCGACCTCGACTGGCTGGAAGAGGCCTGCGCCTCGTTCGCCGCCGATTACGAGGGCAAGCTGGCGGATCTTGACGGCAAGGGCATGCTGGACTGCGTGCTGCGCAACGAGAAGATCGACATGGTTACCGGGCGGATCATGTCCTACGCGGGTCTGCGGTACTATCAGCAGACCACCGACGCCGAGCGCGCCAAGTTCATGTCGGACTGCCAGGACCGGATCACCAATTACTCGACGCCGCTGGTGTTCTTCTCGCTGGAACTGAACCGTATCCCGGACGAGAAGCTGGACGCGCTGTTTGCAGAGAACGCCGAACTGGCGCGCTACAAGCCGATCTTCGACCGCCTGCGCAAGATGCGGCCGCACCAGTTGTCGGACGAACTGGAGAAGTTCCTGCATGACAGCTCGGTCGTGGGCGCCACGGCGTGGAACAAGCTGTTCGACGAGACCATCGCTGGACTGATCTTCGAGGTCGACGGCGAGGAATACGGGATCGAGGGAACGCTGAACTTCCTGTCCGAGCCCGACCGCGCCAAGCGCGAGGCCGCCGCGCGCGAGTTGGCGCATGTGTTCGGCAAGCACCTTCCGCTGTTCGCCCGCGTCCACAACACGCTGGCGAAGGAGAAGGAGATCGAGGACCGCTGGCGTCACATGCCGACGGCGCAGTACGGCCGCCACCTTGCCAACGACGTGGAGCCCGAGGTTGTCGAGGCGCTGCGCAACGCCGTGGTCGCCGCCTATCCGAAGCTGTCGCACCGCTATTACGAGCTGAAGCGCAAGTGGCTGGAGCTGGACACGATGGAGGTCTGGGACCGCAACGCGCCGCTGCCGATGGAAGAGCAGCGCACCGTGGGCTGGGACGAGGCGAAGGCGCTGGTCATGGACGCCTATGCCGGGTTCGACCCGCACATGGCCGAGATCGCAGAGCCGTTCTTCGGTAAGGGCTGGATCGACGCCGGCGTGAAACCCGGCAAGGCGCCGGGCGCTTTCGCGCATCCGACCGTCACCGACGTGCATCCCTACGTGATGCTGAACTACCTTGGCAAACCGCGGGACGTGATGACGCTGGCGCACGAGTTGGGCCACGGCGTGCATCAGGTGCTGGCCGCCGGTCAGGGCGAGCTGCTGTCGTCGACCCCGCTGACGCTGGCCGAGACCGCGTCGGTGTTCGGCGAGATGCTGACCTTCCGCAAGCTGCTGGCCAACGCCAAGTCCGACACCGAGAAGAAGGTCCTGCTGGCCGGCAAGGTCGAGGACATGATCAACACGGTGGTTCGCCAGATCGCGTTCTACGACTTCGAGTGCAAGCTGCACGAGGCGCGCCGCCATGGCGAACTGACGCCGGACGACATCAACGCGCTGTGGATGTCGGTGCAGGCCGAGTCGCTTGGCCCGGTGTTCAACTTCATGGACGGGTACGAGACCTTCTGGGCCTATATCCCGCACTTCGTCCATTCGCCCTTCTACGTCTACGCCTATGCCTTTGGCGACGGACTGGTGAACGCGCTGTACGCGGTCTACGAGGAAGGCGACGAGGGCTTCCAGCAAAAGTACTTCGACATGCTGAAGGCGGGCGGGTCGAAGCACCACAAAGAGCTTCTGGCGCCGTTCGGGCTGGACGCCTCGGATCCCAAATTCTGGGACAAGGGCCTGTCGATGATCTCGGGCATGATCGACGAGCTCGAAGCGCTGGAATAAGCGCTTGGGCGTCACCATCGAGAGGCTGCCCGACGCGGAAGTCGGGCGGCTTCGCCATTTCACTCTGCCGCCGGACCAGGCGCCCTTCGCCGATCTTCCGTCGAAGGTGGTTGGCACTCCCGGACGCGAGGGCCACGTCGTGCTGGCGGATGGGCATCCGGTGGGTTTCTTCGCGATCCAGCCGGACTATGGCACGGCCTACGACTTCGCCCCCGACGATGCGATCGGGCTGCGGATGTTCTCGGTCGATCATGCCGCGCAGGGCAAGGGATACGCGACCGCCGCCTGCCTGTTGCTGCGCGGATATCTCGGCACCGTCTATCCCGGCCGAAGCGCCTGCTACCTTACCGTCAACGTGAAGAACCCGGCGGCGCGGCGGGTCTACGAAAAGGGCGGGTTCGAGGATACCGGCGCCCTGTATCACGGCGGCGGATACGGGCCGCAGCATGTGATGCGGCTGGCGCTGGGGTGAACGGCCCCGGGGCCCGTCCTAGATCCCCTGTTCCATCCGCGCCTTGCGGGTCCGGCTTAGCCGCATGCCGGGGTCGGACAGGTTCGCCTCGGGACCGATCCACGCATAGGCCAACAGGCAAGGCTCCATCTCGGCGGTGGTGATCCGGTGCTCGGCCCCGGGCCGGTTCAGCACCAGCGATCCCGGCGCGTGAACCGCCACGTCGTTCTCGGACCATGCGCCCGAGACGGCGACATAGCTTTCCTCGATGTCGTGATGCGAATGCTGCGGATAGGTGGTGCGCGGGGCGAACAGGACGAAGCCGAGGATCAGCCGGTCCGCCTGCACCGGGCCGCGCGGGCCAAGCACCTCGCAATAGGCATATTTCTGCGCCAGCGCCTTCGGCACCTTCTGATAGCCGTATTCCCACGTCAGCCGGTCCGCCACCCGGCCCAGCGCGCGCGACAGCCCATGCACCGCGCCGCGCTCGCCAAGATCCAGCGCCCGCATCAGGTGCGCCGTGACCGGCTTCGCCTCGGGCGCGCGGGCGACGACATTCGGGTTGGCGTCGAGGATCGCCCCAAGCGCCCGACGCACGCGAAGCCGGTGGCCGCCGATCAGCTTGCTGCCCCCGGCCGTGCCCGCGCGGTACAGGGTGTCGAATTCGCGCAGAAGGTACAGCCAGTCGGGGCAGTCGTTGAGCCGGGGAACGGACAGTTCGGGCATTTCGACGATTTCGGTCATGGGCGGCGCTTTCGCTACAGCGGATCGGAAATCCTTTCACCGCAATGCGAGTCGATGCAATCGGGAAGATGACCGGCGCGGCCCGCTATTCGGCGAAGATCTCGGTTTCGATCAGGCCGCTGACCGTCCGGCACGTCGCGGGGTCGGTGGCAGAGGAAATGATCCGCCGAAGGCAAAGCTCGCCCTCGAACACCGCCTCGAGCCGGCCGAAATTACCCCAGACATCCAGCGCGACGATGTCGAGCGACGGCGCCCGCGTCGCCCCGCGCGAGGTCCAGAACGGGCCGCCCATGCCATCCGGCATGTACATGATGTCGACGGACAACGGGAGGACGCCAGCGGCGTAGGGCCCGACATAGCGGGCCTCCAGAGTGAACAGCTTCGCGGTGCCGAACGCGGGCTCGGGGTGGCCCTGCACATAGACCTCGGTCAGCCGCGCGCCCTGCGTGACGCTGGCCGTCGCGACGGTCCGGCCGCCCTGTTGCATGGTGATCGTGTGCCAGACGATCGGGTCACCGTCGAGGAAGGCGGTGATGCGGCCGAGGTCGCCGGCAGCCGCTTGCGAGACCGCCATGGCGATGCAGGCGGCCGACAATCCGATCCGGAGACGGCGTATGGGTCGCATCCTCCTCCCCTTCCGCCGGCGGGCGCAGGCCCGTGGCGGCCTACTTCAGCTGGCTGTCTTTCGATCCGCGCCGGTTGATCCCCGGCCGGGACTTGAAGGCGCCGTCGCGGTCCTGCTGGCAGTCGATGCACAGCTTGACCCCCGGCAGCGCCAGCCGCCGCTTCTCGGGGATCTCTTCACCGCATTCGGCGCATTCCGGCAGGGACTCGCCCACGGGCGTCTTGCGCGACCGCATGCGTTCCAGCTCTTCCGAGATCGACGCCTCGATCTGTTCGTTCACCGCGCCGTCGCGCGACCATCCGCCAGCCATTTCAATCGTCCTCAACTAAATTTGAACTCTAGCGCGTCGCGCTACGTACATAAAGCCAGAGACCAAGGAGGTCCCCCATGCGCCAGACCCTTGCAGCCGCTCTTGTCCTGATCGCAGGCCCGGCCTTCGCCGGTGGCAGTTTCTCGTTCGACAGCCTCGACGGCGGAACCTACGACAGCGCCGACTGGGCCGGGCATCCGGTGCTGGTGGTCAACACCGCCTCGCTGTGCGGTTTCACCCCGCAGTACGAGGGGCTTCAGGACCTGCACGAACGCTATGGCGCAGAGGGCCTGATCGTTCTTGCGGTGCCGTCGGACGACTTCAAGCAGGAACTCGCGACCGATGCGCAGGTGAAGGACTTCTGCGCGATGACCTTCGACCTGACCCTGCCGATGACCACCATCACACCGGTGCGGGGCGACGCGGCGCACCCGTTCTATCGTTGGCTGGCCGAGGATCACGGCTTTACCCCGTCGTGGAACTTCAACAAGGTGCTGATCGCCCCCGACGGAAGCGTCGCCGCCACCTTCGGGTCGATGACAAAGCCGCTGTCCACCGCCATCACCGGCGCTATCGAGACGATGCTGAGCGCCGACTGAGCCGGCGGGTCAGTCTTCCCGGTCGAAGTCCTTCACCGCGACACCCAGCGCCGCGCCGATGCCGGCCCCCAGCGCGATTCCAGCCCCGATATTGTCCATCGCGACACCGATCCCGGTGCCGATACCTATACCTATGGCGATCCAGACGCCCATGTTCATGACAGTTCTCCCGTCAATGAACCTAGTCCCTATATCCAATGGCGCAAGGCCTTCGCGCCCCATTGACGACGACGCCGTTCCCCCGCATATCACCGCAATGACCGACCTCGCACATATCCGCAATTTCTCTATCGTCGCCCACATCGACCACGGGAAATCCACGCTTGCCGACCGCCTGATCCAGCTGACCGGGACGGTGTCCGAGCGTGACATGAAGGAACAGCTGCTTGACGCGATGGATATCGAGCGCGAGCGCGGCATCACCATCAAGGCCAATACCGTGCGGATCGAGTATCCGGCGAAGGATGGCCAGACCTATATCCTGAACCTGATCGACACCCCCGGCCACGTCGACTTTGCCTACGAGGTGTCGCGGTCGATGCGCGCCGTGGAAGGCTCGTTGCTGGTCGTGGACGCGACGCAGGGCGTCGAGGCGCAGACGCTGGCGAACGTGTATCAGGCGATCGACGCCGACCACGAGATCGTGCCGGTGCTGAACAAGATCGACCTGCCCGCTGCCGAGCCCGAGCGTGTGAAAGAGCAGATCGAGGACGTGATCGGCATCGACGCCTCGGAAGCGGTCGAGATCAGCGCCAAGACCGGCATCGGCATTCCCGACGTGCTGGAAGCCATCGTCACCCGCCTGCCCGCGCCCAAGGGCGACCGCGACGCGCCGCTGAAGGCGATGCTGGTCGACTCGTGGTACGACCCCTACCTCGGCGTCGTCGTGCTGATCCGCGTGATGGACGGGGTTATCCGCAAGGGCGACCGCATCAAGATGATGCAGACCGGCGCCGTCTACGGTGTCGACAAGCTGGCGGTGCTGAAGCCCGCGATGGTCGACATCAAGGAACTGGGCCCGGGCGAGATCGGCATCTGGACCGGATCGATCAAGCAGGTGCGCGACACCAAGGTCGGCGATACCATCACGCTGGAGAAGAAGGGCACCGACAAGCCGCTGCCGGGCTTCAAGCCATCCGTGCCGGTGGTGTTCTGCGGCCTGTTCCCGGTGGACGCCGCCGATTTCGAGGACCTGCGCGTCGCGATCGAGAAACTGGCCCTGAACGACGCCAGCTTCTCGTACGAGATGGAGACCTCGGCCGCGCTGGGCTTCGGCTTCCGCTGCGGGTTCCTGGGGCTTCTGCACCTGGAGGTCGTGCGCGACCGGCTGGAGCGTGAATACGATATCGACCTGATCACCACGGCTCCGTCGGTGATCTACCACATCCACATGAAGGACGGGGAGAAGATCGACCTTCACAACCCCGCCGACATGCCCGACATCACCAAGATCAGCCACATCGAAGAGCCGCGCATCAAGGCGACGATCCTTGTGCCGGACGAATACCTCGGCGACGTGCTGAAGCTGTGTCAGGACCGACGCGGCATCCAGGAGGACCTGACCTATGCGGGCTCTCGGGCGATGGTGGTCTATGACCTGCCGCTGAACGAGGTGGTGTTCGACTTCTACGACCGGCTGAAATCGGTGACGAAGGGCTATGCGTCCTTCGATTACCAGATGACGGGCTACCGACAGGACAATCTGGTGAAGATGTCGATCCTGGTGAACGAGGAACCGGTGGACGCGTTGTCGATCATGGTCCACCGCGACCGCGCCGAGATGCGCGGCCGGGCGATGGTCGAGAAGCTGAAGGAACTGATCCCCCGCCACATGTTCAAGATCCCGATCCAGGCTGCGATCGGCGGCAAGGTCATCGCCCGCGAGACGCTGGCGGCCCTGCGCAAGGACGTGACGGCCAAGTGCTACGGCGGCGACGCGACCCGGAAGAAGAAGCTTCTGGAGAAGCAGAAGGCCGGCAAGAAGAAAATGCGCCAGTTCGGCAAGGTCGACATCCCGCAGGAAGCCTTCATCAACGCGCTGAAGATGGATGGGTAAGGGGCGTATACCTGCGCGCCTTGCCTGACATTGGTTCCGGATGCCGGTGCGCATGAATGCGCACCCTACGGGTCGAGACCTCCCGCTTGGCGCGCGGGGCTCATCCGACACGATCAAACGTAGGGTGCGCATTCATGCGCACCAACCATAACGGAACGTCCGGCCCGGTGCGCGTGAACGCGCACCCTACGGGTCGCGGCCTCCCGTTTGGCGCGCGGGGCTCATCCGGCACAACCAACCGTAGGGTGCGCATTCATGCGCACCAACCATAATGGAACGCCCGATCCGGTGCGCGTGAACGCGCACCCCACGGCGCTCGAGACCTCCCGCGTGGTGCAAGGGGCTCATCCGACACAACCAACCGTAGGGTGCGCATTCATGCGCACCAACCAAAATGGAACGCCCGACCCGGTGCGCGTGAACGCGCACCCTACGGGTCGCTACCTACCTCTGCGCGCGGGCTCCGTCCGGCACAACCGACCGTAGGGTGCGCATTCATGCGCACCAACGATAACGGAACGCCCGTCGCCGGCGCACATTCATGCGCACCCGCCGCAAACAATCGCACGACCCAACGCGCGCCCACCCGAACCCTCCGCATATTCCGCATCCACCCGGCCCTCCCGTAGATCCCGGTGGATCGACGAATGCGGCCAGTCCGTCGGACGCGCGACGAAGCCGTGTTTCACCGGGTTGATCCAGCAATAGCGCACATGCGCCGCGAGATCCGTGTCGTCGCGGATGTGATGCTCCCAGAACCGGCGTTGCCACACGCCCCGTTCCCGCCGCGCCCTGTGGCTGGCTCGTCTGAGGCCCGGCGGCACGGCGCGTGAGAACCGTGCCTTGATCACGCTCCACCGCGTCGAATAATCGGCGTCCCCCTCCGGCAGGGTCCACACACAGTGCATGTGGTCCGGCAGCACCACCCAGGCGTCGATCCCGAAAGGCCGCTCGGACCGGGTTAGCCGCACGGCATGGCGCAGGGCGTCGATCTCGTCGATCAGGACCGAGGCGCCACGTTCCGCCAGAGCGACGGTGAAGAAGACGCTGGCCCCGGGGATGCGGGGACGGATGTAGCACGACATGGCGCAGGATTGCGCGAGCGTGGTTAATTCGGCGTGAAGGGGAGCCAGATACATCGCCCCCCCAACCGGCACGCCTACGCCGATGTGAAGCACGCCCCCTGCCCGCGCCCGCCGCACCCTGCTATCATTGCCAAAAAACACCCGAGCAGGAGCCCAGAATGAACCCGAGTCTCACGGCGGTCTTCGTACTCGCCGCCTCTTCCGCCGCAGCCGATGTCTGCGATTTCCGCCCCTCGATCATGGCCGGCAAGGCCGGTGCCGCCGCGAAGAACACCGCAAGCGACGTGGCCAGCGGCGTCACCAACGGGGTGAAGGCGATCGGCGCCTATACGCTGCGCAATCCCGTCAGCGGCATCAGCATGATGTCCTCCGGCGTCGGCACCGCGACCGCCGCGGGCACCTCGATCGGCACCGCCGCGTCCAGCGCGCTTGGCACGGCGGCGACGGTGGCGACCGCCCCTGTAACCCTTTCCATCGCCGGCGCGACCGCGGTGGCGTTGGGCGGGTTCGAGGGCGTGTGCCACTTCCGCAAGGAACGCATCACGGACTACGACGAGATCCTCTACATCGTCACCAACCTCGCCGCGAACTCGGATCCCACGATGTTCAAGGTGATCCCGGAGGGCGCCGAATACTACACGCTCAAGGGCAACCCCGCCCTTGCCGGCAAGACGATGGTGCGGGTCGCCGGGCCGGGCTATGGCCCGGACCTCTACGACGTGGACAAACTTTATGTGGTCGACGGGGTGCTGAAACACCGCGACGCCCTGCGCGACACGGTGATCGGCGATGTCGCCCTGCAGGTGGTCGAGGTGCAGGACGAGGCCGAGGCTGAAACCTCGGCAGAGCCACCGGCGGAGTGAACGACGCGGGGCATGCAGCGCCCCGCCCCATCTGACCCGACAAGACAGCGCCGCTTCAGAACCGTTTCTGCACGATCGCCAGCATCACGTTTTCCCGGGTGACGCATTCGTCGCCCCGGAACGTCGCCTTCAGCCGGCGCAAGTTGTACAGCAGGAAATACGGGTCGGTTATCTTGCCGAGCGTGGACTTGCCCCGCCACGGGCGACTGATGTCGAAACCGCTGCCGGACGGAATATCGTTCAGAAGGTTGTAGTTGACCCGCAGCGCGTTCAGCATGTGCTCGTCGTACAGGTGCAGCGACTGGACGCGCGCCGCAACATCCGCCGCCGTCTCCGCCGATATCCCCGCCGTCGGCGCCAACTGGCCCGTGACAAGAAAATCGGTCAGCCATTCACGCGTCTTCGGCACCGCGGGCAGCGTCTTCTCGTACTGTGTCGGGTTCCAGTTCAGATCCTCGATGATGTAGAAACCGCCCGGCTTGACCACGTCGAACAAGGCGCCGAACGCAACCTGCTGGTGGTAGGAAGCATGGGACGCATCGTCGATCACGATGTCGAAGTCGATGCCGAGGTCTTTCACCTTCCGAAGATCGGCGGGATCGCCGGAATCTCCGCGGACAAAGGTAAATCGTGCATCCTGAAACTGGGCAAAGTCCGAAATGTCGAAGCCCACGACGTTCGGTTCGTGAAAATACCTTCGCCACATCTCGACACTCGGAACGTGCGTCGTCGCACGATCCTTGTCGCCGTCGACTTCCGGCCCGCCCTCGGCAAGTCCGATTTCAAGAATATTGATGTCCCTGTCGCGCAAGTACGCGAACAAGCTGTCGTACACGACTGAATAACCGGCTGCGCCTTTACTGCTGCCAAACTCACGTGCCAGCTGGCTTAAGTCC
Source organism: Psychromarinibacter sp. S121 (assembly GCF_049801035.1). Lineage (NCBI taxonomy): Bacteria > Pseudomonadati > Pseudomonadota > Alphaproteobacteria > Rhodobacterales > Paracoccaceae > Psychromarinibacter > Psychromarinibacter sp. S121. The sequence continues at coordinate 358,301 of NZ_JBNAGE010000001.1, read as the reverse complement.
AGCCGCTTCGTCTGCACCCCATCCATTGCCATCCCCCCATGAATTGCAATGCGGATTGTAAAAAGAACGAAGTTAAACTGACCTAGGGTAAAGTACCGCACGCGGACACCCTCGGTCAATAATTTCAATTTTTGCCACAATGGCAAGAATAGTCGGCTGTCGTTTCCAATTTATGTTTACCAAGTAAAATTCCCTTATCCGACACTGGCGCAGCAAGCCGCGAGCGGCAGCCCGCGTTTCACCGCGCTTGCCCCAATCCCCGAACCCACTAAACTGCGCCGAAAACAGGCCCGCCCTTGCCCGCTTTCCCGATCACACGCCTTGTCCCCGGCCTCGCCATTCTTGCCGTCTGGGCCGTCTGGGCCGCGCTAAGGTGGTGGGGGCATTGGCCTGCGGATCTGTCCGCGCTGTATTTCGCCGGTCACTTCCATGCCGAAGGGATGCCTGCCGAGATCTACGCGTCTCCCGCGCGGTTTTTCGGATTGGACATGCCGCAAAGCTGGACCGATGCCGCGACGGCGGCGGGGCATCCGGGGGTGCAGACCTTTCCCTACGTCTACCCGCCGCTTTGGGCCGTGCTCATGGCGCCGCTGGCCGCGTGGCCGCCACAGGCGGTGTTCGACGGGTTCCTGCTGTGGCACCTCGCCCTGCTGGTCCTCGCGCCGGTGCTGGCGTTCCGCATCATGCGGCCCGCGATTTCCTTCACGGTTTTCGCGGCGATCACCGCCGCCCTTCTGACAACCTCGGTAATCACCGAGCAGGCGCTGTTCCAGAACCAGCCGCAGATCACGGTGGCGTTCCTGACGCTTCTGTCCTTCGAGCGCCTGACCTCGGACCGCGACACCGAGGCGGGGCTGGCGCTGGGGCTGGCGGCGGCGATCAAGCTGTCGCCGATCCTGCTGCTGGCGATCTTCCTGATCGAGCGCCGGTTCCGGGCCGCGGCGACCGCCGTCGCGACGGTGGCCGCGCTGGCGGTTCTAAGCCTTGCCCTCGCCGGGCCGGAACTGCACCTCGAATACCTTCGCAAGCTGTCGGTTCTGGGCGACCAGCTGGTGATCTGGGACCTGAATCTGTCGCTGAAAGCCGCGCTGTTCCAGATGTCCGAGCTGGTGGCCGGGCGGCGCCTGCCTGCCTCGACCGACGGGCCGCTTCTGCTGGAGTCGCCAGGCTGGCTGGCGCCGGCAGTGTTCGCGGCGCTGCTGGCTGGAGCCGCCGCGATCTGGGCCGCGACGCGCAATGCCGCCCCCGACGCCCGCTTGCGGCACCGGCTGGCGGCGGGCGTGACGCTGCTGACGCTTTGCGCGCCGCTGGCGTGGGCGCATCACTATCTCGTACCGCTGTTTCTTGTCCCCGGTCTGATCGGAGCCATGCCCACCGCGCGCGCGGCTGTGTTGATCCTTGCGTTCGGGCTGCTCTACGCTGACCGGGTGGCGGCGGGTTTGCCGGGCTGGCTGCCGCTGAACCTCACGACGCCGATCTCGGTCGCCGGGATGGGGGTGCTTGCCGCGGTGTTCGCGCTGACGGCGCGGCGCAAGGAGGACGTGCGATGAAGCGGAAACTGATCCTGCGGTGGGCCCTGTTCTTCGGCGGCGCGGCCTGTCTGATCGGGTGGTACCTGCGCAGCGAAGCCGGGATAGAGGACGCCGCGCAGGGCAACATTTTCCTGATCGGAGTGATCCTGCTTGGCGTCTGGTTCATGGCGTCCAAGGATGGCTGGGGCACCGGCACCGCGAAGCGACGCCGCAGCGACGGCGGCGACGGCACTGGCGGCGGCGGCTTTGGCGGCGGCGGCTTTGGCGGCGGCGGCTTTGGCGGGCACTGCGGCGACGACGGAGGGGGCGACGGCGGCGACTAGCCCGCCGCCGCGATATGCAACTCCATCTGCGCCGCCGCCGTCTTAATGAAGAACGCGGCCTCGGGCGTGTCCTCGATCCGCTTCGACAGCCACGTCTGCACCGCGACCCAGCCCGCCCGCAGGAAGGCATCCGCCATCTCGAACTGGTGGGTGCGATCGGCATCGCCCGCGGCAGCGGTCGCAAGCGCCTCGAACCGGTCGAGCACGGCCAACCGGGCATCGTCGCCCACGCATTCCCGCCGCGCCCGGTCAAGAAACAGCGCCACCGCCGCGCTGTCGTCGGCCAGCGACTGACGCAGCAGGAAATCCTGCGCCTGCATGCCCGTGGTGCCTTCGTAGATCGTGAACACCCGCGCGTCGCGCATGTATTGCTCGGGCGAGTAGTCCTTGGTGAACCCTGCCCCGCCCAGAACCTGAATCGCGGCGTGGGCGGTGTCGAAAGCCATCTCGCCGCCGAAGTTCTTGATCAGCGGCAGCAGCCACGCGTTCAGGCGGCCCATGTCGGCGTCATCGTCGGACAGGTCCGCCGTCACCGCAGCCTCCAGCAGCGCGAGACGAAAGATGTCGATCCGCGACTTCATCGCCATAAGCTGCCGCTGCACGTCGGGGTGCGAGATAATCGGCACCGCGGCCTCGGTGGGCTTGCCGCCCTGCCGGCGCGTCTCGGCATGTTCGACCGCCACGTCGTAGGCGGCCAGCGACATGCCCAGCCCTTGCGTCGCCACGGTCAGGCGCATGTGCCGGATCATGGTGAACAGCTGCGCCAGGCCGCGCCCTTCTTGCCCGACCAGCCGCGCGGGCGCGTTCGTGAATTGCAGCGCGCAGGTGGGCGAGCCGTGCAGGCCCAGCTTCTCCTCGATCCGTTCGCAGGTCACGCCGGGGCCGCGTTCGACGAAGAACAGGGACAGGCCGCGCGTGCCCGGCGTGTCGCCGGTGCGGGCCAGCATGCAGTGGCCGATGCGGTCGCGAATGTCGTGGTCGCCGAACGAGATCCAGATCTTCTGGCCTGATACGCGCCAGCCTTCGCCGTCCTGCACCGCCTTGGTGCGGATGCGCCCCACGTCCGATCCCGCCTCGGGCTCGGAGATGCAGATCGTCGCGCACCGTTCGCCCGCGACCAGCGCCGGGACCCAGTCCTGTTTCAGGTCGTCATCGGCCCAAGCGGACAGCAGCAAAGCCGCCGCCCGCGATCCGCCCGCAGACATCATGAAGGACGGGCATGCGCGTTCGAACAGCGGGTTCACGGCGGTGAACACGGTCAGCGGCATGCCCATGCCGCCAAGGTCATCGTCATGTTCCAGCCCCAGCCAGCCGCCCTCGGCCAGCGCGTCGTAGGCCGGCAGGTACTCGGGCGGGACCGAGACCTTGCCCTCCGCGAAACTCGCGCCGACGCGGTCCGATATCGGGTTCAGCGGCGCGACCTGCCCCTCGGCCAGCTTGGCGGCCTCGGTCACGATCGCGTCCAGCGTTTCGGTGTCGATCACGTCTCCGGCGACGCGGGGCCAGTCGGGGGTCACCGCAAGGGCGGACAGCATGGCGGCGGCATTTTCAGCGTAGGTCATAGGAATCCCGGAAGGAAAAGAATGAGAGCGGGGAACGCGATGCAGATCGCGACCACCACGATGTCGGCGATCAGGAAGGGGATGACCCCTTTGAAGATCTGCAGGACGGACACGTACTCGCTGGCGACGTTTCGGATCACGAAGACGTTCAGGCCGACGGGCGGCGTGATCATCCCGATTTCCAAGAGCTTCACCACGAGGACGCCGAACCAGATCAGGTCGATCCCCTCGGCACGGAAGATCGGCAGAAGCACCGGCAGCGTCACCAGCAGCGCGCCGAAAGGCTCCATGAACATGCCGAGCACAAGGTACAGCACCACCACGATCAGCATCAGGTGGAAATACGACATCTCGGACCCGCTGACTGCGGAAGAGATGAAGCTGGTGAGGCCGGACAACCCGAGGAAACGGGTGAACATCGCGGCGCCGACGCCGATGATGAACAGCGAGGACGCGGTCATCAGCGTTTCGATCATCGACTGGCGGAAGATGCCGAAGGTCAGCCGCCGGGTCGCCAGCGAGATCAGGATCGACCCCAACGCCCCCACGGCCCCCGCCTCGGTGGCGGTGAAGATGCCCGAGAACAGGCCGCCGAACACCACCACCATCAGCAGCAGCACCGGCCAGATGTTCAGCACGGCCCGCATCGTGTCGACGTCGCCCACGTCCAGCGGGCGCGGCGGCGCGATGTCGGGGCGGCGCCAGCAGGTCAGCAGGACGACGACCGAATAGGACACGGCCGTCAGAAGGCCGATGGTGACGCCGCCGACGAAGACCTTGGTGACCGAGGTCTCGGCGAAGACGCCGTAGACGATCATCAGGATCGATGGCGGGATCAGCGCGCCGATGGTACCGCCCGCCGCGATGGCGCCCGAGGCGAAGCTGGGCGAGTAGCCCGACTTCACCATCTCGGGGATCGCGATGCGGCCCATGGCGGCGGCTGTCGCCAGCGACGAGCCGCAGACGGCGGCAAAGCCGGAACAGGCGAAGATCGACGAGATCGCCAGCGCGCCGGGGATCTTCCGCAGCACGGCCTTCGCGGCCTCGAACAGGCCGGCGGTCAGCCCCGCGTGGTAGGACACGAAGCCCATCAGCAGGAACATCGGCACCGCCGAAAGGGTCCAGTTGGCGACGAAGCTGTGCGGGGTGTTGGACAGGATGCCGATGGCAGGTGCGAGGCCCAGCATCTTGGCGGTGCCGCCGAAGGACACGGCGACCAGCGCCAGGGCCACCGGCACCCGCAGGGCCAGCAGCAGGAACAGGACGGCGACGCCCAGGAAACCGGTTTCGACGCTCATTTCGCAGCCTCCGGCTTGGCGGTGTCGGGGGCGATCAGGCGCAGCGCGGTCACCAGCGCCGCAAGACCGAAGCCCGCGGGCAGGATGAAATAGCCGGGCCATGTCACCAGACGGGTGGACTGCGACATGACGAAGGTGCCGGTGTCGAAGTTCTTCAGCGCGGTCTGAAGCGTGACCCAGAACAGCGCGACGTAGATAGCGGTGGACAACAACGCCACCAGCCAGTCGGACACGCGGGTCATGGCCGGGCTCATCAGCCCCTCCATCACCTCGACCTGCACCATCCCGCCCGAGCGTTCGACCCACGCCAGCGGAATGAAGGCAAGCGCGACCATGTAGTAGTGGGTCACGATCTCGAAGGTGGCCGGGATCGGCGTGTTGGTGAGGTTGCGCATCGCGACATCGGCGACGACGTGCAGCATCAGGGCGATCACCGCGACGGCGCCGATCAGGGCAAGGCCGGAAAGGGCGATATCGCGCAGTCTGAGAATGGCGTGCATGGCTGGTCTCGAGTGGCAGAGTCCGGGTGTGTCCGGGCGCGCAGCGGCGCCCGGACGCAGCGCCTTACATGGCGGTGCCGTAGGTGGTGTAGTCGACCTTGTCCCAGACCTCGGCCTGGATACGTTCGGCCATGGCGACCGGGTCGTTGTCCACCTCCTCGGCCACGACGGTCCACTTTTCGACCAGTTCGAGGAACTGCGCGATGCGCTCCTCGCCGTCCTCGATGCCGAAGTTCGAGCTTGCAAGGCCGGCCGCCGTGGCGGGCTCGGTCGCGATGAACTCCTTGATCGCCTCGACCAGCGACGGATCGGGTTCGACGAACTCGATACCGGCCTCTTTCGCGGCTTCCTCGGCCTCGGCGGGCATGGTCGCCGACCAGCGGTGCGTGAAGTCGGTGTTGGCGCGGTTCGCGGCGCGGACCATCGCGGCGCGATCCTCGGGCGACAGCGAGTCCCACGTCATCGTCGACGTCGCGAAGTTCGAGGTCGACTGGTACATGCCCATCGGGACGTAGGTGACATAGTCGATCACCTCGACCATCCGGAACGAGATCAGGTCAGCGATCGAGGCCATGGTGCCGTCGATGACGCCTTGGCTGACGGCTTCGAACTGGTCGAACACCGACATCTGGGCAGGCACGGCGCCGAAGTGCTCGGCGAAGCGGCCCCACGGCGCGCCGCCCGACCGCAGGCGCAGGCCCTTCAGGTCATCGGCAGTCTTCACCGGCTTGGTCGACAGGATCTCGTAAAGGTCGGACGCGCCCGAGCCAAGGAAAACGATGCCGAAGTCGCGCATCTCTTTCTGGCATTCCTCGCAGAACACCATGAACTCGGTCACGGCGGCGGCGGTAGCCTGGCTGTTGGTGCCCATCAGCGACAGCTCGCCGGTCAGCGCCATGTTCGGGAAGTCCGCCGGGAAGTACAGCGGCAGCAGGTTGCCGACCTCGGCGATCTGGCTTTGCAGCGCGTCCTTCATCTGGCCGAGGTTCACCACCTCGGGGCCAAGGATCGTGCCGGTCAGGCGGCCGTCGCTTTCCTCGGGCAGGTACTTGGCGAAGTTGGTGTACATGACGCCATTGGCCGGGTGGGCCGGCGGCGCGGCGGGCGCAAGACGCAAGTCGCGCGCTTCGGCGGAAACGCCCAGCGCCGCGGCAAGCGCGAGACCGGTCGTCAGTGTCTTGAAGTTCAGCATGGATCTCCTCCCTAATGATCCGCCCGTACCCTGTGCCGGTGCCGCTAGATGTTCAGCAACCGGCGCGCATTGTCCTTCAGGATGAGCGGGCGAACCTCGTCCCTGAAGGGCGCATTCTCGAAATCCGAAAGCCAGCGGTCCGGCGTGATCGCCGGCCAGTCCGACCCGAACAGGACCTTTTTCGTGATCAGCGAATTCGCGTATTTCACCAGGATTTCCGGGAAATACTTCGGCGACCAGCCGCTAAGGTCGATGTAGACGTTGGGCTTGTGCTGGCAGACCGCCAGCGCCTCTTCCTGCCAGGGGAAGGCAGGGTGAGCCATGATGATCTTCAGATCCGGGAAGTCCGCCGCGACGTCGTCGATCGCCATCGGGTTGGAATATTTCAGCCGCATGCCCATACCGCCGGGCATGCCCGAGCCGACGCCGGTCTGGCCGGTGTGGAACAGGGCGATCTTGCCCTCGTCCTGAATGGCCTCGTAAATCGGGTAGAACTGGCGCTCGTTCGGCCAGAAGCCCTGCATCGTCGGGTGGAACTTGAAGCCGTAGACGCCGAAGTCCCGGCACAGGCGGCGGATCTCGCGGATGCCGGCCTTGCCCTTCCACGGATCGACCGAGGCGAAGGGGATCAGGATGTCGCTGTTCTCGGCGCAGATCTCGGCTACTTCCTCGTTGGAATAGCGGCGAAAGCCGGTCTCGCGCTCGGCGTCCACAGGGAAGATCACCGCGCCGATCTTGCGCTCGCGGAAGTACTCGGCGGTCTGCTGCACCGAGGGCAGCATCCCGTCCTTGCCGGCGGGATTGCGGAAATACTTCGCCATCCCGGCCTGGAATTCGTCATAGCCGTCGTCACGCTGGCCGCAGCACGGCTCTTCGGCGTGAGTGTGAATGTCGATCGCGATCAGCTCGTCTGCGTTGATCATCTGTCTGTCTCCTCCCCGACCTTCGTCAGGTGTCGTCAATTCCGGTCAGTTTGCCGAGAAGCTGCATCAGCGTGGCAAACTCCGCATCCGTCAGGTTCAGGCGTTCCGCCTGGTGAAACTCGAGAAAGGCCTGCTTGTGCGATTGCACGAAGGTGTCCCCCATCTCGGTCAGCGACAGGCGCACCGAGCGCCGGTCGTGGTCAAGCACGTTGCGCTGCACATACCCTGCCTCGACCATGCGGTGCACAAGCTTGGTCATGTGCGCGGGCTTGATCCGCAAACGCGCCGCGATCGTGCCCTGCCGCAGGCCGGGGTTCAGCCCGACGACCCACAGCACGGTGAACTCTCCCGGCTTCAGCCCATGGTGGGCCAGCCGCTGGAAGAAGAGGTCGAAGCTTTGCAGCTGCGCGATACGCAGCAGGAAGCCGACCGACTGGCCAAGCTCGCCAAAGCGGATGGAGTCCTCGTCCATTCCGCTGGCGGGCTGGACGTTCATTTCTTCTCGTCCGGGCGGCCCACCTTGCCGACCTTCTTCTGCAGGAAGGCCTGCAGGCGCGCTTCGGCTTCCGGGGTGGTGGCGGCGAAAGAGGCGATGAAGCTCTCCACGAAAAGACCGTCGTCCGCCGACATATCCTGAATGCGGGGCAGCGCCTGAATGATCGCGTAGTTCGAGAACTCGGCGTTCGACGCGGCCTTGCCGGCCAGTTCGACCGCCTTCTCCAGCGCCTCGCCCTCGGGCACGACGTACTGGACGATGTTCCAGCGCTCGGCGGTGTCGGCATCAACGGACCGGCCGGTCAGCATCAGGTCGGTCATCCGCGCCTGCCCCATCAGCCGCGCGGTGCGCACCGAGGCGCCACCGCCCACGTAGATACCCCGCTGGCCTTCCGGCAGAGCGAAGAACGCGGTGGCGTCCGCGACGCGCACATGGGTCGACGAGGCCAGTTCCAGCCCGCCGCCGACAACCGCGCCGTGCAGCGCCGAGAACCACGGCAGCTTGCCGCGTTCGATCCGGCCGAACACCTCGTGCCAGCGACGCGAGCCGTGGACACCCTCGAACGGGGTCTTCTGGACATGCTCCGCCAGATCGAGACCGGCGCAGAAATGCGGGCCGTGGCCATAGATCACGCCGGCCTTCGCCTCGCCGTTTGCACGGGTGATGACGGTGTCGAGTTCCTCGATGAAGGCGTCCGAGATGGCGTTGCGCTTGTCAGGGCGGTTCAGCCCGATCAGCGCGACGTCGCCACGCAGTTCATAGTCCAGATATTTCATGCGATCCTTCATCCTCCCCAGTACACTCACTGAGCCTCCCACGGCGCAAAATACACGACTCGCCGCGATTTCACTATCCATGGAAAATGTTTTTCTGTAAACTAATTTCTGAAGAGGGAGGAGCGGATGACCGAATCACGCCTGCGCAGTGTCGAACTGTGGGATGCCGAAGTCGAATGGGAAAAGCGCGACGATGGATGCATCCTCGTGTGGCAGAAGGGCGACCTTGGCCCTTACCCTGCCCGCCTGTCGGACCGGATCAAGTACTGGGCCGAGACCGCGCCCGACCGCACGTGGATGGCCGAACGCGGCCCCGACACCCAGTGGTACCACGTCAGTTATTCCCAGCTTCTGAAGGACATCCGGGCCATCGGGCAGGTTCTTCTGGACCATGGGCTGTCCGAAGATCGGCCCCTGCTGATCCTGTCGGGCAACTCTATCGCCCACGCCGTGATGGCGCTTGGCGCGCAGTATGTGGGCGTGCCCTCTGCCGCCATCGCCCCGGCCTATGCGCTGGTGTCCAGCGGCTATGAAAAGCTGAAGTCGGTCTGCGACCAGATCACCCCCGGCGCTGTCTTCGCCGAGAACATGGAACGCTTCGCCCCCGCCGTAGATGCGGTGATTCCGGACGTCCCGCGCTTTGGCGTCGAGGGCGACAAGCTGGCGATGTCGTGGGAAGCGGTGCTGGACACCAAGCCCACCGAGGCGGTCGAGGCCGCCAACGCGGCGACCGGCCCGGATACCGTGGCGAAGTTCGTCTTCACCTCGGGCACCACGGGCAACCCGAAGGCCGTGATCACCACGCAGAAGATGCTGTGCTCGAACCAGGAGATCGTCGCCGACTGCTTCCGCTACTTCCGCGAAGAGCCGCCGGTGCTGCTGGACTGGGCGCCGTGGAACCACGTGGCGGCGGGCAACAAGGTGTTCAACATGAACATCTACAACGGCGGCAGTTACTATATCGACGGCGGCAAACCCGCGCCGGGTGCGATTGACCTGACGGTCCGCAACCTGCTGGACGTCTCGCCCAACTGGTATTTCAACGTGCCCGTGGGCTACGAAATGCTGGTTCACGCGATGAAGGAGAACGAAGACCTTCGGAAGTCGTTCTTCAAGAACCTCAAGCTGATGATGTACGCCGGCGCGGCCATGGCCGAACACACCTGGGCGGACCTTGACCGGCTGGCGGTCGAAACCACCGGCGAGCGCGTGCTGCTTGCCACCGGCCTTGGCTCGACCGAGACGGCGCCTTTCGCCTTCTTCTGCACCGAGCCGCAGGACAAGCCCGGCAACGTCGGCATCCCCTCACGAGAGGTGATCCTCAAGCTGGTGCCGAATGAAGGGAAGTGGGAAGCGCGGGTGAAAAGCCCCTCGGTCACGCCGGGTTACTGGCGCGATCCGAAGACATCGGCCGAGCATTTCGACGACGAGGGCTTCTACATGATGGGCGACGCGTTGCGCTTCGCCGATCCGGACGACCCGTCCAAGGGCTTTTATTTCGACGGCCGCGTGGCCGAGAACTTCAAGCTGGCCACCGGCACGTGGGTCTCGGTCGGCACGCTTCGCGCCAAGCTGACCGACGCACTTGGCGGTCTGGCCCGCGACGTGGTCATCGTCGGCGAAGGGCACGAAAGCCTCGGCGCGATGCTGGTGCCCTTCCGCCCTGCCATCGAGAAGGTCGTCGACGGAGGCGCCTCGATGGACGACGAGACGCTGTTCAACCATCCCCAGCTTCGCAGCGCCATCGCCGGACGGCTGGCCGAGTACAACAAGACGGCCACCGGCTCGTCGATGCGCATTCCGCAGGTCATCATCATGACCGAGCCGCTGAACCTTGACCGCGGCGAAGTGACCGACAAGGGCTCGGTCAACCAGCGCGCCGTTCTGCGCAACCACGCCGAGTTCGCGATGACGCTTTATACCGACGACGATCACGTGATCTTTTCGGGTCAGGGCTGATCCCACCGGCGGCCGGCGACACCCGCCGGCCGCTATTGACGTTGCTTCGGTTTCAAGGTCTGAGTGCCGCGCATGAAGACGGCGTTCATCCATATCGGCACCCACAAGACCGGCACCACCTTTATTCAGCGCTGGATGCATCTGCACCTGAAACAGCTGCTGGATGCAGGCATCTACGTGCCCGAAACGGGCCGGATGCGGAAGGAAGCGCAGCACAAGCACCTGTCCGCCCCGATCCGCGAATGGCTGCCGGACTCTGACGTTCCCGAGATCTGGCAGAAGCTGGGCGCAGAGATCAAGAACCGGCCCGAAGACGTCCTGCTGAGCGCCGAGCACTTCACCCGGTCGATGCTGGCGACGAACCGCGCCAACCGGCTGATGGCCTATCTGGAAAGCCTTGGCTACCGCGTGGTCCTGATCCTGTTTTTGCGCGATCAGGTCAGCTACATCAACAGCCGCTACTGTCAGGAAGCCAAGCGCTTCATCACCGTCGGCCCGTTCGAGGCCTACCTGAACCGCTGGCAGAACAACGTCATCTTCAATTACGACCGCATGACGAACCGGCTTGAGAAGCTGAACGCCGAGTTGCGCGTGTTCCCGTTCCCGCCGCCAGGCCGGACGATCCAGTCGGTCCTGTGCGAGACGCTGGGCATCGGGCCGTTCAACGAAAAGGACGTGGCGCGCGCGAATGAAAGCATGGGCCCCAAGACGATCTTCGCGGCACGCCTGTTCGCGCACAAGACCCGGCTGAACCGGCGCCTGAAGAAACGCGGACCCGGCGAGAGGCAGAGACGCCTCGACGAGTTGCGCCGCCTGACGGTGGAGATGCGCAAATCCGACTTCGGGCTGGGCTGGAACTCTGAAAAGTTCATGGGCTTCTCGCCCGAAACCGCCGAAGACGCGCGGGCGCGGTTTGCCGCCGGGAACGACGAAGTCGCGCTGCGGTACTGGGGCACGCCCTGGGCCGAGATACACGGCACCCTTAACCCGGTGCCGAACGAGATCGATCTCGAGTCCCCGGATCCCGCCATTCTGGCCGAGGTTTTGGGGTATATCGAACCTCTACTTCCGAAAGCCGAGAAGATCATCGCCAGAGAAGGCGCTATTTCTTAGGCACTTGCCCTCAGAAATGCGTTTTCCCGGGGCTAGGACGTAGAGGCGCGTTGCCGTGCGCGCGTCTGCGATTTACATCCACACGCATGAGCAGCCCAGATAAAGCCATGGACCGCGGCCTTTCCATCGTCATCGTAGAATCCGACCGGGACCGCGCGATGCTGATCGTCGACTCCCTTCGCGAAGCCGGCGATTTCAAGATTCACGTGATCGCCGAAGTCACCGGGCTGTCGCGCCACATCAAGCAGCACAATCCCGACGTCGTGCTGATCGACATCGAGAACCCATCGCGCGATATGCTCGAGGAACTGGCGCTGGCCTCGGGCCCGCTGGACCGCCCGGTCGCGATGTTCGTCGACAAGTCCGCCGAGGGCCTGACCGACGCCGCGATCGAAGCGGGCGTGTCCGCCTATGTCGTCGACGGGCTGAAGCCCGACCGCCTGAAGCCAATCCTTGACGCGGCGGTCGCCCGGTTCCGCATGTTCCAGCGGATCCGCACCGAACTGGCCGAAACCAAGCGCGCTTTGGAAGAGCGCAAGGTGATCGACCGCGCGAAGGGCATGCTGATGAAGGCAAAGGGCCTCAACGAGGAAGAGGCCTATGCCCTGCTGCGCAAGACCGCGATGGATCAGGGCCGCAAGGTCGCGGACGTCGCGCAGGCTTTGGTCACCGCGGCGGGCCTGCTGTCATGAGCACGACCCGGCTGTCGCTGGCCTACATGCCGCTTCTGGATGCCGCGCCGATGATCGTCGCGCAGGAAATGGGCTTCGCCGCGCAGGAAGGGCTGGACCTCGATCTTGTGGCCGCGCCCTCGTGGTCCTCGATCCGCGACATGCTGGTGTTCGGGCGGGTGCAGGCCGCGCATATGCTGTCCCCCGTCCCCGTCGCCACCGCGCTGGGGCTGGGCGGTGCGGGCTCGGCGCTGTCCGCCGCTTCGGTGACCTCGATCAACGGCAACATCCTTGGCGTCAGCAACGAGCTTGCCGCCAAGCTGCGCGACGCGGGCCACGGCTTTGACCTGACAGATGCCGACGCGGCTGGCCGCGCGCTGATCGCCGCCGCTCCGACACCTCTGCGCATGGGCGTGCCCTTTCCGTTCTCGATGCACGCCGAACTGCTGTACTACTGGCTTTCCGCGCTGGGGCTGCCCGCGCCGCAAGGAGTCGAGATCAAGACGGTGCCGCCCCCCTTGATGGCCGACGCCATCGCGGCGGGCGAAATCGACGCCTTCTGCGTCGGCTCGCCCTGGGGCTCTATCGCGGTCGAGAACGGCGTCGGCGCGCTGCTGCTGGCAGGCTCCGCGATCTGGAGCTTCGCGCCCGAGAAGGTACTGTGCGTCCGCAACGACTGGGCCGAAGAGGAACAGGCCCTTCTCGGCCGCCTGATCCGCGCCATCTGGCGCGCCGGGCGCTGGCTGGACGAACCCGGCAGCCGCGGCCTTGCCGCCGAGATCCTCGCGCGGCCGGAATACCTGAACCTCGATGCCGAGATCCTCGACCGCGGGCTGACCGGCAAACTCACGATCAACTCGGCCGGCGACCAGCGCGAAGTGCCCGACTTCATCGTGTTCCATGACGGCGCCGCCAACTTCCCGTGGCGCAGTCAGGCAGAGTGGATCGCGGTCCAGATGGCGGCCCGCACCGGGCTTGACCGCGCCACCGCGGCGCGGCTTGGCCGGGCCACGTTCCGGTCCGACATCTACCGCGAGGCGATGAAGGGCACGAAGGCGGACCTGCCGGGCGCGTCGTCCAAGATCGAGGGCGGGCTGGCCGAGCGCACCGCAGTCGCGTCGGACGGCGGGACCCTGTTCCTGCGTCGAAACCAGTTCTTCGACCGCCAGATTTTTGACCCGAAACGCTTTGAGTGACGCGAAATCGGGCAACGCGCTGCACCGCAGAAATTTGGAACAATCCAAACCACCGCGCCTGACGCATCTTAATTGAACACGCCGCCGAATCGCCGCAATTAGGTTCGCGTCGGCAGGCAACGGGGCCCGCCAACGAAATTCTCCCAATGACCGGGTGATCTGAGCGCAGCCGCTCGACGTCTCGCCATACCAATGGCGGGTGTGTCGTGCGGCTTTTTTCGTTTGCCCCGGACCCTGAATGTCCCGGGCGCAGTCAAGGGACGACCCAGACATGAAGAAATTGATCCTCTCGCTCGCCGCCTCGACGGTACTGGCATCGGGCGCCTACGCGCAGATGCTGGAGCTGGAAAAGGACGAGCTGACCTTCGGCTTCATCAAACTGACCGACATGGCGCCGCTCGCCGTTGCCTACGAGCAGGGCTACTTCCTCGATGAAGGCCTGTTCGTCACGCTCGAAGCCCAGGCCAACTGGAAGGTGCTGTTGGACGGCGTCATCGACGGCCAGCTGGACGGCGCACACATGCTGGCCGGTCAGCCGCTGGCCGCGACCATCGGCTTCGGCACCGAAGCCCACATCATCACCCCCTTCTCGATGGACCTGAACGGCAACGGCATCACCGTGTCGAACGAGGTCTGGGAAGAAATGAAGCCGAACATCCCGGCCGACGCCGACGGCAAGCCGATCCACCCGATCTCGGCCGAGGCGCTGGCCCCGGTGGTCGAGCAGTACAAGTCCGAGGGCAAGCCCTTCAACATGGGCATGGTGTTCCCGGTTTCGACCCACAACTACGAACTGCGCTACTGGCTGGCCGCCGGCGGTCTGCACCCCGGCTTCTACTCGCCCGAGAACATCACCGGCCAGATCAACGCCGACGTTCTGCTGTCCGTGACCCCGCCGCCGCAGATGCCCGCCACCCTCGAGGCCGGCACCATCTATGGCTACTGCGTGGGTGAGCCGTGGAACCAGCAGGCCGTGTTCAAAGGCATCGGCGTGCCGGTCATCACCGACTACGAACTGTGGAAGAACAACCCCGAGAAGGTCTTCGGCATCACCGCCGAGTTCGCGGAAGAGAACCCGAACACCACGAAGGCGATCGTCAAGGCGCTGATCCGCGCCGCGATCTGGCTAGACGAGAACGACAACGCCAACCGCATGGAAGCGGTCGAGATGCTGTCTCAGCCGGAATACGTGGGCGCCGACGCCGAAGTCATCGCGAACTCGATGACCGGCACCTTCGAATACGAAAAGGGCGACGTCCGCGAAGTTCCCGACTTCAACGTGTTCTTCCGCTACAACGCGACCTACCCGTTCTACTCGGACGCCGTCTGGTACCTGACCCAGATGCGCCGCTGGGGTCAGATCTCCGAGCACAAGTCCGACGAGTGGTACGATGAAGTCGCCAAGTCGGTCTATCGCCCGGACATCTACCTGGAAGCCGCGCGCCTGCTTGTCGACGAAGGTCTCGCCAACGAGGAAGACTTCCCCTGGGACAGCGACGGCTACAAGGAAGCCACGCCGGCCGAGGACATCATCGACGGCATTCCCTACGACGGCCGCACGCCGAACGCCTATCTCGACAGCCTGCCGATCGGCCTGAAGGGCGAAGAGAAGATCGTCGGCAACGAGGTGCAGGGCTAACTCCCTCCTCCAGATCTCTCCCCCCTCCTCCGGGGTGGGGGGAGAGAGCGACACACACCGCCAGTGGCTTTCACGACATCGGCCACATGCGACTTTCCCTCCCCTGAAGGGGGAGGGTCAGGGAGGGGGCCTCCCTCCGCCAACCCGTTGCAAGGATAGCCAGAATGACCACCGTCGATCCGAACTTTGCCGGGGCCGCTGATCGCGAAGCGCGCAAGGCCCGGCTTTTCACCCGCATCAACAAGGCCGACAAATGGTTCCAGGTCCTTGGCCTGGCGTGGATCACCCCGATCCTGAAAGCCGCCGCCGGCGACAACCCCAAGGCACAGGCCAAGGACATCTGGCGCCTGCTGGGCGTTCCGCTTCTCGCCATCGCCTGCTTCCTGCTGGTCTGGGGCACGCTGGCGCCGAAGGTGCAGACCTCGCTGGGCGCGGTGCCCGGACCGTCGCAGGTCTGGACCGAAGCCGTGAACCTGCACGAGGACGCGCAGGCCAAGGCCGCCAAGAAAGCCAAGTTCGAAGACATGGTCGCCCAGCGCAACGCCAAGCTGATCGAGGCCGGCCGCGCGGACGAGGTCAAGACCGTCGCCTATACCGGCGCCCCCAGCTACTACGAGCAGATCTGGACCTCGATCAAAACCGTGTTCTTCGGCTTCCTGATCGCCACCGTGGTCGCAGTGCCGCTGGGTATCGCCGCCGGTCTTTCGGTCACCGCCAACTCGGCGCTGAACCCGCTGATCCAGATTTTCAAGCCGGTCTCGCCGCTGGCGTGGCTGCCGATCGTGACGATGGTCGTCTCGGCGCTCTACACCACCGATGACGGCTGGTTCGCCAAGTCGTTCCTCGTCTCCGCCATCACCGTGACCCTCTGTTCGCTGTGGCCGACGCTGATCAACACCTCGCTGGGCGTGGCATCGATCGACAAGGACCTGATCAACGTGTCGAAGGTCCTGAAGATGGGCACCTGGACCAAGATCACCAAGCTGGTCCTGCCCTCGGCGCTGCCGCTGATCTTCACCGGTCTCCGCCTGTCGCTGGGTGTCGGCTGGATGGTTCTTATCGCGGCCGAGATGCTGGCGCAGAACCCGGGTCTGGGCAAATTCGTCTGGGACGAATTCCAGAACGGCAGCTCCAGCTCGCTGGCCAAGATCATGGTCGCCGTCTTCACCATCGGCATCATCGGCTTCCTGCTGGATCGCGTGATGTACGCGCTGCAGTCCCTCTTCACCTTCTCGAACAACCGCTGAGCGGCGCTCAGGTAGCGAAGCGACAGACCGAAAGGTAAAGCCATGAGCATCCTCAAGTTCGACAACGTGTCCAAAAGCTTCGGCGAAGGCGTCCACAAGGCCGACGTGCTGAAGAACATCGATCTGGAAGTCCGGGAGGGCGAGTTCCTCGTTCTCCTCGGCTTCTCGGGCACCGGCAAGACGACGCTGATCAACCTGATGGCCGGGCTGGAAAAGCCCACCGCCGGCAGCGTCACCTTCAAAGGCAAGCCAATCGAGGGACCGGGCCGCGAGCGCGGCGTGATCTTCCAGAACTACTCGCTGATGCCGTGGCTTACGGTGGCGGGCAACGTGCGGCTGGCGGTGGACACAGTCTTTCCCAAGCTCTCGAACGCCGAGAAAGAGGAAAAGGTCTCGCATTACGTCAAGATGGTCGGCCTGTCCCACGCCACCGCCCGCCGTCCGGCCGAGCTGTCGGGCGGGATGCGGCAGCGTGTCAACGTGGCCCGCGCCCTTGCGATGTCGCCCGAGGTGCTGCTGCTGGACGAGCCGCTGTCGGCGCTGGACGCGCTGACCCGCGCCAATCTGGCGGACGAGATCGAACACATCTGGGAGCAGGACAAGAAGACCTGCGTCCTGATCACCAACGACGTGGACGAGGCCATCGTGCTGGCTGACCGGATCATCGCCCTGAACCCCGACGGGACGCTGGGCGAGCAGTTCACGGTCGACATCCCGCGCCCGCGCGACCGGGGCGAGATGAACCACCACGAGGGCTTCAAGACCCTGCGCGCCGACGTCACCAACTACCTGATGGACGTGGGCATCCAGTCCAAGGTGGAAGGCACGAAGCTGCTGCCGAGCGTGACCCCGATCCACGGCCTGCCCAGCGCGGTGGTTAAGGCGACCGAGGGCATGGTCGAGGACCGCTTCCTCGACTTCAGCCAGCTGCACAAGGTCTACCCCACCCCCAAGGGTCCCCTGACCGTGGTCGAGGACTTCAACCTGAAAATGAACAAGGGCGAGTTCATCTCGCTGATCGGCCACTCGGGCTGCGGCAAGTCGACCGTCCTGACCATGGCCGCCGGCCTTAACTCGATCTCGAAGGGCGGCATTCGCCTTGACGGACGCCACGTCGAGGGGGCCGACCCCGAACGCGCCGTGGTGTTCCAGTCGCCCTCGCTCTTCCCGTGGCTCACCGCGAAGGAGAACGTCAGTGTCGGAGTCGACCGTGTCTATCCCCGCGCCTCCCAGGCCGAACGCCAGGATGTGGTTGAGTATTACCTTGAACGGGTCGGTCTCGCTGACAGTATGGACAAGCCCGCCAGCGACCTCTCGAACGGGATGAAGCAGCGTGTGGGCATCGCCCGCGCCTTCGCCCTGTCGCCGAAGCTGCTGCTTCTGGACGAACCCTTCGGGATGCTCGACAGCCTGACCCGCTGGGAGCTTCAGGAAGTTCTGATGGAAGTCTGGTCGCGCACCAAGGTTACCGCGATCTGCGTCACCCACGACGTCGACGAGGCGATCCTGCTGGCCGACCGCGTCGTGATGATGACCAACGGTCCGCAGGCCACCATCGGCAAGATCGTCAACGTCGACCTGCCCCGCCCGCGCACCCGCAAGGCGCTGCTCGAGCACCCCGATTACTACCTCTACCGCGAACAGGTGCTGAACTTCCTCGAGGAATACGAGCACGGCAAGCACGGCAAGTCCGAGACGGCCAAGGCCGAGGACACCCCCAGCAAGAAGGAAGCCGCGTGATGGACACCACTCTGGACACGCCCGCCAAGACCTTCATCGAGGTCACCGAGGTCTGGGTTCCCGACGGGGACCGCCTGAAGCTGGCCGAAGGCAACTATGGCGGACTGGAAGAATTCGCCGCCGCCTCGCGCCGCGAAAGCTTCGCGATGGGCGAGGGCCTGCCGGGCAAGGCATGGGCCGAGAAACGGCCGGTGGTGCTGAAGGGCTTCGACGGCTCGTACTTCAAGCGCACCGAGGCCGCCACCGCCGCCGGGCTGACCAGCGCGGTCGCGATCCCGGTGTTCGACGGCAAGACGCTGAAGGCGGTGCTTGTGGTCCTGTGCGGCGACGACGACGAGCGCACTGGCGCCATCGAGGTCTGGCACGAGCAGGACGGCCTTCTGATGCTGGACGACGGCTATTACGGCGCGGCGAAGCACTTCGAGTGGGTTTCGCAGCACACCCACTTCCCGCGCGGTCAGGGTCTGCCCGGCGGCGTCTGGTCGTCGGAAACGCCGATCCTGATGCGCGACCTCGGCTCGGGCTATCGCTTCATCCGCGCCGACAGCGCGGCGAAGGCGGGGCTGACCACCGGCCTTGGCCTGCCGATCCCGGTTCCGGGCGGCAAGACCTTCGTGCTGACGCTGCTGTCCGCCAAGGGCACGCCGATCGCCCGCCGGTTCGAGATCTGGGACGCCCGCTCTGCCCGCAACGGCGCGGCGAACGAGGCCCGGCTGATCGACGGCATCTGCGCCCGCGAGGGCGCGCTGTGGGATCCGGACAACGCCGGCAACGAGCGCGTCGTCAAAGCGTGGCAGGGCGCCATCGGCCGCGTGCTGGGCACCGGCGTGCCGCTGGTCGAAGGCGGCAAGCCGGGACTGGCGAACGGCTATGACTCGATGGTCGCGCTGCCGATCCACCTGGACGGCGAACTGAGCCACGTCGTGGCTTGGTACCTGTAAGGAGTTGGGGAACATGCAGAAACTGGTCGTCATCGGCGCCGGCATGGCCTCTGGCCGCTTGCTGGAACAGCTGTTCGAAGCGAACCCCGACGCCTACGAGGTCACGCTGTTCAACGCAGAGCCTCGGGGCAACTACAACCGCATCATGCTGTCGCCCGTCCTGTCGGGCGAGAAGAGCTATGCCGAGATCGTCACCCATGACGACGACTGGTACGCGGGCAACAAGGTGACCTGCCGCTTCGGCGAGCGCGTCGTCTCGGTCGACCGCGACCGCAAGGTCGTCGTCGGCGAGAAAGGCGAAGTGCCCTACGACAAACTGGTGTTCGGCACCGGTTCGTCGGCCTTCATCATCCCCTGCCCCGGCCACGACCTGCCCGGCGTGGTGGCGTTCCGCGATCTCGAGGACACCACCGCCATGACCGAGGCCTCGGGCACCCCCGGCGGCCGCGCGGTGGTGATCGGCGGCGGCCTTCTGGGGCTGGAAGCCGCGGCGGCGCTGCGGATGCGCGGCATGGACGTGACCGTGCTGCACCTGTCGGGTCACCTGATGGAGCGCCAGTTGGACGAGGCGGCGGGCTACCTGCTGCAGAAAGACCTCGAAAAGCGCGGCATCACCGTGCTGACCAAGGCGTCCACCAAGATGATCCAGGGCGACGGCAAGGTCGAAAGCGTGCTGCTGGAAGACGGCACCGTGCTGCCCGCCGACATCGTGGTGATGGCCGTGGGCATCCGCCCGCAGGTTCAGCTTGCGAAAGAGAGCGGGCTTGAGATGGGCCGCGCCATCGTGGTCGACGCGCAGATGCGCACCAGCGATCCCTCGGTCTTCGCCGTCGGCGAATGCGTCGAGTTTGAAGGCAACCTCTTCGGTCTGGTCGCGCCGCTGTACGACCAGGCCAAGGTGCTGGCAAAGACGCTGCTGGACGAAGAGGACACCTTCAAGGTCAAGCAGCTGTCGACCAAGCTGAAGGTCACCGGCTGCGACCTGTTCAGCGCCGGCGACTTCGCCGAGGGCGAGGGCCGCGAGGACATCGTGTTCCGCGACCCGGCGCGCGGCGTCTACAAGCGGCTGGTGCTGGAAGGCGACAAGCTGGTCGGCGCCGTGTTCTACGGCGATACCGCCGACAGCAACTGGTTCTTCGGCCTGATCCGCGACGGCGAGGACGTGTCGGACATGCGCGACACGCTGATCTTCGGCCCGTCCTTCCAGGGAGGCGCCACCGCGGACCCTCTCTCAGCCGTTGCAGCATTGCCGCCTGAGGCGGAGATCTGCGGCTGCAACGGCGTGTGCAAGGGCGACATCGTGGCCGCGATCGAGGGCGGCGCGACCGACCTCGCCGCGATCAAGGCGACCACCAAGGCCAGTGCGTCCTGCGGGACCTGCACCGGGCTGGTGGAGCAGGTGCTGTCGGTCACGCTGGGCGACGAATTCGTCATCCCCACGGTTCAACCGATCTGCGGCTGCTGCGACCTCACGCACGAGGACGTGCGGCGCCTGATCAAGTCGAAGGAACTGAAATCCCAGCCTGCCGTTTGGCAGGAACTGGGCTGGAAGACCGTCAACGGCTGCCACGTCTGCCGCCCGGCGGTGAACTTCTACCTGCTGGCCGACTGGCCGCTGGACTATCAGGACGACCCGCAGTCGCGCTTCGTGAACGAGCGCAATCACGCCAACATCCAGAAGGACGGCACCTACAGCGTGATGCCCCGGATGTGGGGCGGCATGACCGACGCGAACGAATTGCGCGCCATCGCCGACGCCGCCGACAAGTACGGCGCGGCGGTCAAGGTGACGGGCGGCCAGCGGATCGACCTGCTGGGCGTGAAGAAAGAGGATCTGCCGGCGATTTGGTCGGATCTGAACGACGCGGGCATGGTGTCGGGCCATGCCTATTCCAAGGGTCTTCGGACGGTGAAGACCTGTGTGGGCAGTGACTGGTGCCGGTTCGGCACCCAGGATTCCACGGGCCTCGGGATAAAGCTCGAGAAGAGGCTCTGGGGCTCGTGGACGCCGCACAAGGTCAAGCTCGCCGTCTCGGGCTGCCCGCGCAACTGCGCCGAGGCCACCTGCAAGGACGTGGGCATCATCTGCGTCGACAGCGGCTATCAGATCGGCGTCGGCGGCGCGGCGGGGATGGACGTGAAAGAGGTCGAGCGCCTTGTCGACGTCCGCACCGAGGAAGAGGCGATCGACTATACCGTCGCCTTCATCCAGCTGTACCGCGAACACGCCAAGTACCTCGACCGGCCCTACAAGTGGCTGGCGAAGGTCGGGCTGGACTGGGTCAAGGAGCAGGTCGGCGACCCCGCCACCCGCGCCGCGCTGATCGAGCGTTTCGACATCTCGCAGTCGGTCTACCAGAAGGACCCGTGGGCCGATCACGTCGCCACCCGGCGCAGGCTGTACGCCCCGATTGCCGACCTCACGCTGGAGGCGGCGGAATGACCTTCGCGGACATGATGCAAAAGGAGCCCGTGACATGAGCTGGATCGACATCGGCCACATCGACGACATCCCGGCGCGCGGCGCGCGGGTGCTGAAGACGCAGCTTGGCTGCATCGGGCTGTTCCGCACCGGCGACGACCGGGTGTTCGCGGTGACGAACACCTGCCCCCACAAGGGCGGCCCGCTGTCCGAAGGGATCGTCCACGGCAACAAGGTCACCTGCCCGCTGCACAACTCGGTGTTCGATCTGGAGACCGGCGCGGGGACGGACGGCTATGCGATCGAGACCTACCCGGTGCGGGTCGAGGACGGGCGTGTGCTGATCGATGGCGACACGCTGAGCCGGCGGAGCGCGGCGTGACTTCGGGGGGGACCCCCTCCCCAGCCCTCCCCCTGGCAGGGGGAGGGAGTGCGGATGCCTCTGGGGGGGTGACCCCCTCCCCGCCCCTTCCCCTGCAAGCGGGAGGGAGTGCGGATGCCTCTGGGGGGATGACCCCCTCCCCGACCCTCCCCATGCTAGGGGGAGGGAGTGCGAATGCTTCTTGGGGGGTGACCCCCTCCCAAACCCTCCCCCTGCAAGCGGGAGGGAGTACGGATGCCTCTGGGGGGGTGACCCCCGCCGCGACCCTTGGCACGAACGGCGCCACCCATAGCTCCCCTCCCCCTCTACAGGGGGAGGGGTCGGGGGAGGGGGCAGCCACCCCACCCCAAACCACCGTCCGCTCCACCTGCGCGTACTGTGGCGTCGGATGCGGCGTCCTGCTGACCCCCGACGGCCAGGGCGGCATCGAGGTCAAGGGCGACCCGGACCACCCCGCCAACCGGGGCCGCCTGTGCTCGAAGGGCATCGCACTGGGCGAGACCGTCGGCCTTGACGACCGCCTGCTCGCCCCGCGCGTGAACGGCGCGGACACCGACTGGGACAGCGCGCTGGACCTCGTCGCGACCCGCTTCGGCGACACCATCGCGAAACACGGCCCCGACAGCGTCGCCTTCTACGTCTCGGGCCAGTTGCTGACGGAAGACTACTACGTCGCCAACAAGCTGATGAAAGGCTTCATCGGCTCGGGCAACATCGACACCAATTCCCGGCTGTGCATGGCCTCGACCGTCGCCGGCCAGCGCCGCGCCTTCGGGACCGACACCGTGCCCGGCACCTATGACGACATCGAAGACGCCGACCTTGTGGTTCTGGTCGGCTCGAACCTCGCATGGTGCCACCCGGTTCTGTACCAGCGCGTGATCGCGGCGCAGAAACAGCGCCCGCACGTGAAGATCGCCGTGGTCGATCCGCGCCGCACCGCGTCCTGTGACCGGGCGGACATTCACCTGCAGATCGAATCCGGCACCGATGTCGAGCTGTTCAACGGCCTGCTGTCGCGCATTCACCAGATGGGCGCGCTGGACAAAGGCTATATGCGCCACGTCGAGGGCTTCAACGCCGCGCTCGCCGCCGCGTCCACCGCACGGCCTGCCGAGGTCACCAAGCTGCCGCAGGCGCTGATCGACCGGTTCTACAACATGTGGATCGGCACCGAGAAGGTCGTCACGATCTTCAGTCAGGGCGTGAACCAGTCCTCGTCGGGCGCCGACAAGGTGAACTCGATCCTGAACTGCCACCTTGCCACCGGCCGCATCGGCAAGCCCGGCATGGGGCCGTTCAGCGTCACCGGACAGCCCAACGCGATGGGCGGGCGCGAGGTGGGCGGGCTTGCCAACATGCTGGCCTGTCACCTCGATATCGAGAACGCCGACCACCGCCGCGCGGTGCGCGACTTCTGGAACGCGCCGACCATCGCGACCGCGCCGGGGCTGAAGGCCGTCGACATGTTCCGCGCCGTGGGCGACGGGAGGATCAAGGCGCTGTGGATCATCCACACCAACCCCGCCGTGTCGATGCCCGACGCCGACGCGGTGCGCGACGCGATCAAGGGCTGCGACTTCGTGGTGGTCAGCGATATCACCGCTCAGAACGACACCGCGCGGCTGGCGCATGTGCTGCTGCCCGCCGCCGCCTGGGGCGAGAAGAACGGAACGGTCACCAACTCGGACCGCACCATCAGCCGCCAGCGCGCGGCGCTGCCGGTGCCGGGACAGGCGCGGCCCGACTGGGAGATCCTCGCCGAGGTCGGCCGCCGCATGGGCTGGCGTCATGCCTTCGACTATTCCACTCCGGTCGAGATCTTCCGCGAATACGCCGGTCTCAGCCAGGTTGCCGGGATCTTCGGACGCGACTTCGACATCTCGGCGGCAACGCGGATGCGCGACATCGACTATGACGCGATGGAGCCGTTCCGCTGGCCGCTGACCGCCACCCGGCAGGGCGGCCGGTTCTTCGCCGACGGGCAGTTCTACACCCCGGACGGCAAGGCGCGGATGCTGCCGCTGAACTACCGCCCGCCGGAATCGAAGCGCGGCCGCCGCTTCCCCTACCGCCTGAACACGGGGCGGCTGCGGGACCAGTGGCACACGATGACCCGCACCGCGAAATCGCCGCGGCTCTCTGCACACCTGCCGGAACCGTTCTGCGAGATCCATCCTGACGACGCCGCCGAACTTGGGCTTGCGCCCGCCGATCTTGTCGAGCTGACCAGCACGCAGGGCCGCGCGATCCTGCGGGTCGTGGTGACAGACAAGGTCCGCCCGGGCGAGGTCTTCGCGCCGATGCACTGGACCGGCGAGACCGCGCCCTCGGCCCGGATCGACGCGCTGGTGGCGCCTGTGACCGACCCGGTGTCGGGGCAGCCGGAAAGCAAGGCCTCGGTGGTGGCGATGAAGAAGTTCGAGGCGGGCTGGTACGCCTTTGCCGTCTCGGCGGGCGACATGACGCCCGACGCCGAGTACTGGGCCCGCGCCCGCACCCGCAACGGCTGGCGCGCGGAACTGGCGGGGCGCGAGGCGCCGGCGGACTGGGAAGCCTGGGCGCGCAAGCTGTTCGGCACCGAGGCGACCGTGCAGGTGGTCAGCGACGCGGGCCGGGGCATTCACCGGCTGGCATTCCACGAGGGCGACCGGCTGGTCGCGGCGCTGTTCGTCGCTCCCGAACCGGTGGGGCTGATGCGCGACTACGTGGCCGCGCTGCCGGGAACCGAGGCGCCCGGAGCGATCTCGGGCCGCGCGCCCGCCGACCGCCCCGATCCGGGGCCGGTGCTGTGCGCCTGCTTCAACGTCGGCGTGAACACGATCCTGACCGCGATCGAGGATCAGGGCCTGTGCACCGTCGAAGCGATCGGCGCGGCGCTTCAGGCGGGCACCAACTGCGGCTCTTGCCGGCCGGAGATCGCGGCGCTACTCCAGAAGGCAGCCCTGCCCCCCAAAGCCGCGGAGTGATCCCGCCATGAGCCGCCGATGACCATCGCCCCCTTCGTCCGCATCCTCGGCCGGGGTCCCGGCCGCTCGCGCTCGCTGACGCGGGAGGAAGCCTTCGAGGCGCTGACGCTGGTCCTGAACGGCGAGGCCGCCCCGGAAGCCATCGGCGCGATGCTGATGCTGATGCGCATGAAAGGCGAGGTCCCCGACGAGATCGCGGGCTTCGCCGAGGCGGCCCGCGCCTCCCTTCCGGCCCTGCCCGCCCCGGCGCTGGACTGGCCGAGCTATGCGGCGGGCCGGACCCGGGGGCTGCCGTGGTTCCTGCTGTCGGCGCGGCTTGTCGCCTCGGCGGGATACCCGGTGCTGATGCACGGCTGGAACTCGCACCAGTCCGAACATGCCTCGGTCCGGGACGCGCTGCCGCTGGTCGGTATTCCGGTGGCGGAAACGGCGGACGCGGTCGCGGCGTCGCTGGAACACGCCGGCATCGCCTATATGCCGCTGGAAGCCTTCTCGCCCCGCTTGCTGGAGCTTTTGCAACTGCGCTCCCACCTTGGCCTGCGGTCCTGCATCAACACGGTGCTGCGGGTGCTGAACCCCGGCGGTGCGGCGGCCTCGGTGCAGGGCGTGTTCCACCCGCCCTACCGCGAATTGCAGCAGGACGCGGGCGCGCTGCTGGGTCTGCCCGCGCTGACCGTGATCAAGGGCGGCGGCGGCGAGTTCGAGCGGAACCCGGCAAAGGGCGTCGCGGGCTTCGGTCTGCGCGCCGGACGGGCGTGGGAACAGGGCTGGCCGGAACTGATCGACGAGACGCGGCGGCTGAACGACGGCGAGACCGACCCGGCGCGGCTGGTGGCGCTGTGGGAAGGACGGCTGGACGACCCGTTCTCGGAGGCCATCGTGGTGGGAACCGCGGCGCTGGCACTGGATACGCTGGGCGTGGCCGGGGCGGAACGGGCGGCCCGCGACCTGTGGGACGGACGCACTCGGGCGCTGGCGGCCTGAGGTCCGCGCCCTTTCCCAACCCCGTGCCCCTGCCCCTTGCTTTCACAGGGGGCTCTGCCCCCGCCGCTGCGCGGCTCCCCCGAGGTATTTTGGCAAGAGAAGAAGGGGGATCCGGCGGCTCGGGGCCCGGTGTCGGCCACTGAAGTGCCCGTGAAGTGCCCGTAAAGTGCCTGTGTCCCGCCTGCCACCCCGGCGGCGGAACCCGAAGGCTGTGGACAATTTTCTGGACTGGTCGGCCCGCGAGCGGGCAGAACCTTAGGCAGAAAAACCAACCGGTTCCCACGAAGGCGCCGGGAGCAGATACGAGGCAGGCATGTCGAGCGAAAACGCCGCGATCCCCGGGGATCTGCGGACAAAGATCATTTCCGAGCCCGAAGTCATCCTGGAAGACCGCGATCTCATGCGCGCGCTGATCGCCGCGAACGAGAAGATCATGGGCGGCAACATCGTCGACCTGCGCGGGATCGCGATGGAGCGGCTGGAGTCGCGGCTGGAACGGCTGGAAGAAACCCATCGCCACGTCATCGCGGCGGCCTACGAGAACCTCGCGGGCACCAACATGATCCACCGCGCGGTGCTGAAGATGCTGGACCCGACCGGGTTCGAGGACTTCCTGAAGAACCTGAACACCGAGATTTCGGACATCCTGCGGCTGGACGCGCTGCGGCTGGTGCTGGAATCGCAGGTCGCGAACGAGGACCCCGCCGCGCGGGGGCTGGGCGACACGCTGCTGGTGGTCGATCCGGGCTTCGTCGAGGCCTACCTGACGCAGGGCCGCAACGTGCCGGTGCGGCAGGTCACGCTGCGGCAGGTGCAGCCCGAGAGCGACATGATCTACGGCGAGCGGTCGGACTGGATCCGGTCGGAGGCCTGCCTGCGGCTGGACTTCGGCAAGGGCCGGCTGCCGGGCATGCTGGTCCTGGGCGCGGAAGATCCGCACCAGTTCAAGCCGACGCAGGGCACCGACCTTCTGACCTTCTTCGCCGGTGTCTTCGAGCGCGCCATGCGCCGCTGGCTGGCGTGACCGGCACCGCGACGGACGAGACACTCGCCCTGTCGCCGGGGCTGCGCGAGGCGCTGTCCCGGTGGCTGGAGCATCTGAAGGCGCTGGACGGCGCCTCGGCCAACACCATCACCGCCTATGGCCGCGACGTGCGCGGCTTCCTCGCCTTTCTCGCGCATCATCGCGGCGGCGCGATGGGGACCGCCGTGCTGGGAGATGTGACCGTATCGGACATGCGGGCCTGGATGGCGCGCGAGCGGGCGGATGGGCTTGGCGCGCGGTCCCTGGCGCGGGCGCTGTCGGCGGTGAAGACCTTCACCACCTGGGCCGCCGAGCGCGACGGGTTCGACCCGACCGCGATCCTGTCGGCCCGGACACCCAAGTACCAGCGCAAGCTGCCCCGCCCCCTGACGCCCGAGGCGGCGCGCGAGATGATCGGGACGGTCGAGCTGCAGTCGCAGAAGGACTGGGTCGCCGCCCGCGACGTGGCGATCGTTACGCTGTTGTATGGCTGCGGGTTGCGGATTTCGGAAGGGCTGGGCCTGACCGGGGCCGAGGCGCCGCTGCCCGAGGTCCTGCGCATCCGGGGCAAGGGCGGCAAGGAGCGGCTGGTGCCGGTGATCCCCGCCGCGCGCCGCGCGGTGGACGCCTACCTGCGCGCCTGCCCCTACCCCGTCGAACCCGAGGCGCCGCTGTTCCGTGGCGCGCGTGGCGGTCCGGTGAACCCGCGGCTGATCCGCAAGGCGATGCAGCAGGCGCGGATGCAACTGGGTCTGCCGGCCACCGTGACGCCCCACGCCCTGCGCCACAGCTTCGCCACGCACCTTCTGTCGGCGGGCGGCGATCTGCGCGCGATACAGGAACTGCTGGGCCACGCCTCGCTGTCGACCACGCAGGCCTATACCGCCGTGGACCAGGCGCGGCTGATGGAAGTCTACGACAAGGCGCACCCCAAGGCCTGAGACGAGCCCGCCGCACCATGATCCCGACCCTCGACACCCCTCGCCTGATCCTGCGCGGCCACCGGCCCGACGATTTCGCCGCCTCGGCGGCGATGTGGGCCGACCCGGCGGTCGTCCGCTTCATCCAAGGCACGCCGCAGACGGCGGAACAGTCGTGGCAGCGGTTCCTGCGCTATGCCGGGCATTGGGCCATGGTGGGCTATGGCTATTGGGTGGCCGAGGCGAAGGCGGACGGGCGCTTCGTCGGCGAGATCGGCTTTGCCGACTATCGCCGGGACCTGTCGGTCGACGTGACGGGCATTCCCGAGGCCGGCTGGGTGCTGGCGACGCATGCCCACGGCAAGGGGCTGGCGACCGAGGCGATGCAGGCGGCGCTTGGCTGGATCGACCGGCGATACCCGCGCACCTTCGCGCTGTTCGACCCGGCGCATGCGGCGTCGATGCACGTGGCGCGCAAGCTTGGCTTCGGGGCCGCGCGCGACATCGCCTATAATGGGCAGCCCGCGGTGACGCTGTGGCGCGACGGGCCACGGACCGGCGCCGCCCCGGCCGGGCCATAACTGTTTGCGCTGCGGCGCACGATACGACATGAGGGGCGAATGACGCTGCGGATCAAGGCCATACTCGTTCACCTGCTGACCGCCACCGGCGCGGTCTTCGCCATGCTGGCGATGCTTGCCGCCGTCGAGGAGCAGTGGGGCCTGATGTACCTGTGGCTGGTGGTGGCCTTCGCCGTGGACGGCATCGACGGCCCGCTGGCCCGACGCTATGACGTGAAGAAGAACGCGCCGATGTATGACGGGGTCCTGATGGACCTGATCATCGACTACCTGACCTACGTGTTCATCCCCGCATACGCGCTGTTCAAGTCGCACCTTTTGCCGGGCTGGACCGGGTGGCTGGCGATCATCCTGATCACCTTCGCCAGTGTCGTCTACTTCGCCGATACACGCATGAAAACGAAGGACAATTCCTTCTCCGGCTTCCCCGGATGCTGGAACATGGTGGTGATCGTCCTGTTCGGATTGCAGCCAAGCTATTGGGCGATCCTGTTCATCGTGGTGGTACTGACCGTCGCGATGTTCCTGCCGCTGAAGTTCATCCATCCGGTACGCACTGACCGCTGGCGGTCCGTCTCGCTGCCGGTGGCGCTGGCGTGGACCTTCTTCGCGGGCTGGGCCGCATGGGTCGATTTCGATCCGCAAAGCTGGGCGCACTGGGGGCTGGTGATCACGTCGCTGTACCTTGTCTTCGCGGGCATCCTGCAACAGCTGATCCCGGCGCGGCGCGGACTGGGCTAGATCAGCAGCGACGCCGCGCCTTCCAGCTTCAAAAGCGCCACCTTCGTCTCGATCCCGCCCGCGCCGGAGTAGCCGCCGAGCCCGGTCGAGGACAGGATGCGGTGGCAGGGGATCAGGATCGGAATGGGATTGGCGCCGCAGGCCTGACCGATGGCCTGCGCCGGGGCGTCTAGGTCGCGGGCGAGATCGCCGTAGGTGCGCGTCTCGCCGCAGGGGATCTTCAGCATCGCGTCCAGCACGCGGGCCGACAGGCCACAGACGCCGGGCCGAAGCGGTACGGTGAAACGGGTCAGGCGACCGTCGAAATAGGCGTTCAACTCGGCGATGGTCTCGGACAAAAGCGGCGTTGCGGGTGCCTCCGCCGCGCCCCAGCCCGCGCGGGTGATCGCGCCGTCGCGGGCTTCGACCCAGACCGGTCCGACAGGGGTCGAAAGCCCCGCACGCTGTTCAACAGGTTTCATGCCGCTATCCATCCGCGCCGGGACGGTGGCGGTCAATCCGGTTCCTGCGGGTCGGAAGGATCAGACCTGCTTCGCCACGTACCAGCTTGTGCCGCAGGGCGTGCGGAAGCCGCCTCGGCGGTCGCCGTCGCCCTTCTCCATCACAGGCTGCAACTCTTCGGCCCCCAGTTCCAGCGCCTTGGCCTGTACGGCGTCCGGGTCCGACACGTAGACATGCACCATCATCGGCGGCCCCTCGGCCCCGCCCATCATCAGGACGGTGTCGCCGATGCGGCACTCGGCATGCATGATGCGGTCGCCGTCGGGCACCACGCGCAGACGCTCGGCCCCGAACACCGCTTCGCAGAACGACAGCACCGCCTCGGGGTCGGTCACCATGAGGTAGGGCGCAAGATCGGTATAGCCCTCGGGTTTGTAGGTCATGGGCAAAGGCTGCGTCCGCCGGTCGATTCCGTCAAACGCTATTCGCGGGACGCGCGACAGGGGCCTGCGGAACGGCGGCGAACCGCCGCTCCGGGGGCGCGCTCAGGAGTCGCCGATCTTGTCGGCGGTCTTCGTCTCGAAATCCGAGGCGTCGTGCCGCTCGTGCAGCTGGGTCGACGGCTCGCCCGCGGTGCGGTTGACCATGCGGCCGCGCTTGGCGGTCGGGCGGTCATAGATCTTCTCGGCCCAGCGCACGACATTGGTGTAGCTTTTCACGTCAAGGAACTCGGCCGCGTTGTACTGCCAGCCCATAACGAGGCCGCCGTACCACGGCCAGATCGCCATGTCGGCGATGGTGTATTCATTCGCGGCCATCCACTCGCGGTCGGCAAGGTGGCGGTCCAGCACGTCAAGCTGGCGCTTCACTTCCATGGCGAAGCGGTTGATCGGGTATTCCCATTTCTCGGGCGCATAGGCGTAGAAATGGCCGAAGCCGCCGCCGAGATAGGGCGCGCTGCCCATCTGCCAGAACAGCCAGTTCATCGTCTCGGTGCGCTTGTGGAGGTCCTTCGGGAGGAAGGCGTCGAACTTCTCGGCAAGGTAGAACAGGATCGAGCCGCTTTCGAACACCTTCACGATGGGGTCTTCCGAGGTGTCGACCAGCGCCGGGATCTTCGAGTTCGGGTTCACGTCGACGAAGCCCGAGCCGAACTGGTCGCCCTTGCCGATGCGGATCAGCCACGCGTCGTACTCGGCGCCCTTGTAGCCAGCGGCCAGCAGTTCCTCGAGCATCAGCGTGACCTTCACGCCGTTGGGGGTGCCCTGCGAATACAGCTGGATCGGGTGCTTGCCGACCGGCAGTTCCTTGTCATGCGTCGGTCCGGCGATGGGCCGGTTGGTCGAGGCGAAGGTGCCGCCGTTCTCCTTGTCCCAGGTCCAGACCTTGGGCGGGGTGTAGGTGTCGGTCATGCGATGAAATCCCTGCTGTCGTCATGCTTCTGGCAACATAGGGGATGCAATCGGGAAACCCAATGGACGGGCGGGCCTGCGGTGACGCACAGGAAACGGCGGCGCGGCGCACAATCGGCGGAGCGTTCCCGCCGGGCGGGTGTCAGAGCGCTGCCGGCGGCGACACGCCCAGCGCCTCGGCCCTTGGCGCGAGACCATCCATGATGCCGGGATACAGGCGCACGCCGTTCGCCTGTGCCTCGGTGCGGCGCTTCAGGGCCGCCTCGCCCGGCAGCCGTACGCTTTCGACGCCGGGGCGCGGGGTCGAGGCGCGGCAGGCGGCCGCCAGCCAGCCGGTCTGGCGCAGGAACGCTTCGCGCCCGCCGAATGCCTCGGGGTCCATCACCTGAACGGTGAACGAGCAATTCATCCCCGGCAGCGCATCGGCCCGCCCGATCCCCGACAGGCCCTGCGTGACGGCCTCGGCGGTCAGGCCAAGGCCATAGCCCTTCTGCCCGTGATCCAGACCGCCGGTCGGCAGCACCGTGCCGCCATTGAACACCACGTTCGGATCGCGGCTGGGATTGCCTTCGGCATCCATCAGCCAGTCGTGCGGATAGCTGCGCCCCTCTGCGACCAGCCGCTTGGCCATGTTGTTGGTGGTGATCGAGGCCGAGATGTCGATCAGGATCGGCACGCCGCCGGTCGGGATGCCATAGGCCACCGGGTCCGGGGTGTAGACCGGGCTCATGCCGCCGAAAGGCGCCACCGTCGCCGCCGAGGGGACAGAAGACGCCAGCATCACCATCATTCCGGCGTCGGTCGCCTTCTCGAGATAGACGGCATGCGCCCCGATGTGGTGCGCATTGCCCACCGCGATGGTGCAGGTGCCGTGCTCTGCCGCGCGGTCCACGGCAAGCGTCATCGCCTCGTCCGTCAGCCATGCGCCGGGCAGCCGCTGCCCGTCCCAGCAGACCGACGCGCCCCGGTCGGACACCACCTTGGGCGCGCCTTCCCTGGTCACGGTGCCGTCCGCGATCATGTCGAGGTACCACGTCGCCAGCCCAAGCCCGTGCGTGTCATGCCCCATCGCATCGGCGGCGACGAGGTATCGGCCCACCGCCTCTGCCTGCGCTTGTCCCAGACCGGCGGCGGCGAAAACGTCCTGCGCCCAGGCTGTCAGAGCGTCCAGGTCATAGCGGGGTTCGGTCATCGGGCCAGCTCCGTTCCGTTCAGCGCGCGCGCAGGGATCGCGCCGGTTTCGATCTCGGCGATGTCGGCCAGCACCATTTCGCCCGTCCGGACCACCGCGCCGTGCGTGTCCGCGCCGGTGTGCGGCGAGAACAGGACATTCGGCGCCTGCATCAAGGCCGAGGCCGGATCCGGCGGTTCCGCGCGGAACGCGTCCACCGCCGCGCCGGCAAGATGCCCGCTGACCAAAGCGGCCGCCAGCGCGTCCTCGTCCACCACCAGACCGCGCGCATAGTTCACAAGGAACGCGCCGGGCTTCATCCGCGCGATATCCGCCGCACCGATCAGGTCGCGGTTCGCTTCCACGCCGGTGACGTGCAGGCTTAGCGTGTCGGCGCGGGCGATGACCTCGTCCGGGTCAAGAAGCTCGACGCCCATCGCCAAAGCCTCGGCGGCGGCGGTCTCGTCGGGGTCATAGCCCACCACGTTCATGCCGACGCCAAGCGCCATGCGGGCGACGCGGCCTCCGATCTGGCCCAGCCCGAGGATGCCCAGGGTCGCGCCGGTGACCTCGCGGCCGCGCTGGCGTTCGAACCGGCCCGAGGCGACGCTGTCGTGGTTCCACAGCAGGCTGCGCGACAGGGCGAAGACCGCACCGATGGCAAGTTCCGCCACCGACAGCGCGTTCGCGCCGGGACAGCTTGTGACGACGATACCGCGCGCCGAGGCCGCCGGGATGTCGATGCTGTCGACGCCCACGCCGTGCTTCAGAACCGCCTTCAGGTTGGGTGCGGCGTCCATCACCGCGCCGTCGATCCGGGGAAGCCCCGCCACAAGGTACTCGGCCTGCCCAAGCGCCGCCTGCATCTCGGGCCCGTCCTCGATCACGCGCAGGATCGTGTGGCCGGCGGCGGCGGCGCGGTCCGCGATGTCCCCTGCCCGTGCGAAGGCGGGAGAGGTTGTAAGTACGACAGCCATCCTAGCCCGCCCTTCCTGTCGGCAGGGCCCGGCCCCGGCCGCGTCCGTCTTTCCTCATGCGCTTTCGGCGTCCGCGCCCTGCTTTACGTCGTTGACCGGGGTCAGCAGCGGTTTGCCCGCGAAACAGGCGGCGAGGTTGTCGACCACAAGCTGCGCCATCGCGTCCCGCGTCTCGACCGTGCCCGAGGCATGGTGCGGGTACAGCGTCACGTTCGGCAGCCCGGTCAGCTCGGGGTTCGGGTTCGGCTCGTTCAGGTAGACGTCCAGACCCGCATCGCCCAGCGTGCCGTCCTTCAGCGCGGCGATCAGGTCGGTCTCGTTCACCACCGAACCGCGCGCGACGTTGATCAGCGTGCCCTTCGGACCCAGCGCCTTGCAGACGTCGGCGTTGATCATGCCCTCGGTCTCGGGGCCGCCGGGGACGATGACGATCAGGATGTCGGACCATTCCGCCAGCGACACGATGTCGGGGAAATAGGCATAGGGCACGTCCTTCTTCGACCGCGCCATATAGCCAAGTTCCAGCCCGATCGGCTCGAACCGGCGGGCGATGGCCTTGCCGATGGTGCCAAGGCCGGCGATGCCCGCCTTCTTGCCGCGCAGCGCCGAGGTCAGCGGGTACATCCCCTGCCGGCCCCATGCGCCGGTCTTCACATAGTCATGCCCGGCCACAAGGTGACGGCGGCAGGCCAGTGTCAGCATCAGCGCGCAGTCGGCCACGTCGTCGAACAGCGCGTCCGACGTGTTGGTGAAATGCACGCCCGCCTCGGTCAGGGCGTCGACGTCGATGTCCTCGAACCCCGCCGAGGAACAGGCGACGATCTTCAGCTTCGGCATGTGCTTGAGATGCTCGCGCCGGAACGAGGCGTGGCCGTTGATCACGACCCCTTCGCACTTCGGCCCATGCTCGGCGATGAAGGCGGCCTTGTCCTCGGCCTGGTCGTAACGGTGCAGCGTGTAGGTCTCTTCCAGCTGCGCCATCTGCGGCGGCAGCGTGGGATAGACGACCAGCAACTCGCGCTTGGTCATGCAGTCTTCTCCAGTTGCATGCGGGCCTTGCGGCGTTCTGCCTGCACCTCGGGATCGGGGTGTGGGGACGCGGCCAGCAGGTCCTTGGTGTACTGTTCCTTGGGGTTCTCGAAGATCTCGCGCACGGGGCCCTGTTCCACGATCCGCCCGCCCTGCATCACCACCACCCGATGCGCGAAGTCGCGCACCAGCGGCAGGTCGTGGGCAATGAACAGGTAACTGAGGCCAAGCTCGTCCTGCAAGCGCTTCAGCAACTGGATCACCTGCGCCTGGATCGACACGTCCAGCGCCGACACGGCTTCGTCGCAGATGATCAGGCGCGGTGCGAGCGCCAGCGCGCGGGCGATGGCGATCCGCTGCCGCTGACCGCCCGAGAACTGGTGCGGGTAGCGGTGCATGTGGCTGGCGTCCAGGCCGACGTGGTCCAGAAGCTCCCGCACCTTCGACTTCCACTCCGACTTGGGGAGGATCTCGGGGTGGATGACGAAGGCTTCGGAGATGATGTCGAACACCGACATCCTCGGGTTCAGGGACTGCGTCGGATCCTGGAACACCATCTGGATTTCGCGGCGAAGGTCGAACAACTCGGCAGGCGCCATCGTCACGAGGTCACGCCCCTCGTAGAAGGCCGCGCCGCCGGTGGCGTCCTCGAGCCGCAGAATTGTCTTGGCAAGCGTCGACTTGCCCGAGCCGCTTTCGCCCACGATCGCCACCGTCTCGCGCGGCAACACGGTCAGCGTCGCGCTGTCGAGCGCGGTGAACGCGCCATAGGCCTTGGACAGCCCCTCGATCTTCAGGATCGGCTCTTCGCCGCCCACTGGCTGCGCCATCTCGCCCTCGCCCGGAACGGCGGCGATCAGCTTCTTGGTGTAGGGATGCACAGGCGCCTTGTAGACCTGCGTGGCGGTGCCGCTTTCGACGATCTCGCCCTTGTTCATGACCACCACGCGGTCGGCCACCTCGGCCACCACGCCAAGATCGTGCGTGATCAGCAGAAGGCCCATGCCGGTTTCGGCCTGCAGCTCTTCGAGCAGTTCGAGGATCTGCGCCTGGACCGTCACGTCCAGCGCGGTCGTCGGTTCGTCCGCGATCAGGATGTCGGGCTTCATCGCAAGCGCCATCGCGATCATCAGGCGCTGCCGCTGCCCGCCCGAGAACTGGTGCGGATAGGTGTCGATCTTGTTCTCGTAGTCCGGGATTCCGACCCGCTTCAACAACTCCATCGTCCGCTCGCGCGCCTTAGACTTGGGCGTGCCGTGGGCCGTCATCATCTCGGCGATCTGGAAGCCCACGGTATAGACCGGGTTCAGGTGGCTCAGCGGATCCTGAAAGATCATCGCGATGCGGCGGCCGTTCAGGTCGCGGCGTTCGTCTTCGGACATCTTCAGGATGTCGCGCCCCTCGAACAGGATCTCGCCCGACACGATCTCGCCCGGCGGGCAGTCGATCAGGTTCATGATCGCCGAGGCCGAGACCGATTTGCCGGACCCGGACTCGCCCAGGATCGCCAGCGTCTCGCCCCGGTCGAGGTGCCACGTCACCCCGCGCACGGCGTGGACGGTGCCCTGTGCCGTGTGGAAGTCGACCGAAAGGTCTTTGACCTGCAGAAGATGGTTCATTTCTTCTTCCTCGCGATCTCGAGCCGCCAGCGCTGCACCGGGTCAAGCGCCGTGCGCATCCAGTTGCTGAGAAGGTTCAGGGACAGGGTGGTGAGGATGATCGCTAGGCCCGGCCAGAACGACAGCCACCACGCGGTTGTCAGGTAGGACCGGCCCTGCGCGACCATCAGGCCCCAGGTGATCTCGGGCGGCTGGATGCCGATGCCGAGGAACGACAGCGAGCTTTCCGCCAGCATGACGAAGGCGAAGTCCAGCGTCGCGATGGTCACCAGCGTCGGGAAAACGACCGGCAGGATGTGGCGGAACACGATCCGGTTGGTCGAAGCGCCCATGACCTTCGCGGCCTGCACGAACATCCGCTCGCGGATCTCCAGCACCTCGGCGCGGCAGGTCCGCAGGTAGATCGGGATACGGGTGATCGCCAGCACGATGATCAGGTTTCCGACCGCAGGCTCCAGCATGTACAGCACGATCACCGCCAGCAGCAGCGACGGGAACGACATGATCACGTCCGCCAGCCGCATGATGACCTGGCTGCCCGCCTTGTTCGAGTAGCCCGCGATCAGGCCCAGCCCGGTGCCGATGATCATGGCGCAGACCACGGCGCCGGCGGCGACCATCATGGTGTTCTGCGCCGCGACGATGATCCGCGCCAGCAGCGGCCGGCCCAGCGCGTCGCCGCCCAGCCACATCGTCCAGTGCAGCGAGAAGTCGAACGGAGGCGCGTTGCGGCCGCGCAGGTTCTGCTTGGTCGCCACGTCTTCCAGCAGCATCGGCCCGAACAGCGCGCAGAGCACGACGATGAACAGGAAGATGGCGGCGCACAGCGCCAGCTTGTCGCGCCACAGCATGCGCGCGATCTGGACATAGGCCGGAGGCGCGTCGGCGATGGCCGGGGCTTCGGAGGGAGCGTTGTGAGGGGATACGTCTGTCATGGCCATGGGCTCAGTACCGGATCCGCGGGTCGAGCACCGCGTAGAGGATGTCGATCAGCAGGTTCATCACGAAGATGGCGAAGGCGGTGACCATGATCGCGGCAAGGATCACGGTGAAGTCGCGCTGAAGGATCGAGTCGATCATCAGCTTGCCGACGCCGGGGAAGCCGAAGATCGTCTCGACCACCACCGCGCCGTTCAGCAGCGCCGCGGCCTGGTCGCCGATCACGGTGATCACCGGCAACATCGCGTTGCGCAGCGCGTGGACGAAGATGATCGGGCGGTTCTTCAGGCCCTTGGCGCGGGCCGTCTTCACGTAGGCCGACGACAGGGTCGAGATCATCGAGCCCCGCACGACCTGCAGGATCAGGCCGAAGGGCCGGATGAACAGCACCGCGATGGGCAGGATCCAGTACTCCCAGCCGCCGGTGCCCGACGTGGGCACCCAGCCCAGTCCGACCGAAAAGACGACGATCGCGACGATGGCGATCCAGAAGTCCGGCGCGCTGGCGCCGATCAGCGAGAAGAAAGTGGCCAGCCGGTCGAACACGCCGCCGACCCGGTAGGCCGCAAGGCTGCCGACGATGATCGCCATCACGGTCACCAGCGTCATGGTGATGACCGCCAGTTGCAGCGTCCACGCAAAGCCGCGCAGCACCGCGTCAAGCGCGGGCTCGGCCCGGCGGATCGACATGCCGAAATCGAAATGGGCAAGATCCCAGACATAGCGGCCGAACTGGACCAGCAGCGGGTCGTTCAGGCCATGGATCTCGCGGAAGTTCTCGCGCGCCTCGGCGCTCGCGTCGACGGGCAGGTACAGGTCCGTCGGGTCGCCGGTCAGACGGCTGAGGAAGAAGACGAGGATCACGAGACCGATCAGCGAGAAGGCGCTGGCCACGGCTCGTTTTCTGAGGAAGGTTTTCATCGCTCGGCCCCGCTGCGATTGCGGTGGGAAATTGGGGGTTAATCAGGGGCGGACGCGTGGCCCGCCCCTGTGCAGGATCACTTGAAGCTGATCTGCGACAGCTGAAGTTCGCTGTTGGTGCGGATCGACGGCTCGAAGTCGAGACGCGGGTTCACGCGGCTGAAGCCCACCATGTGGAACAGCAGGACGTCGTAGACCTGCTCCATCTGGATGTACTCGAACAGGTCGCTCCACAGGGCGGCGCGCTCGTCGCCGGTGGCCGCGGTGGCGGCAGCGATCATGTCGTCGAGGCCGGCGTCACGCACGCCCGACTGCAGGCCCTCGGAGGCGTACTTGAAGTAGACCGAGAACACCGGGTCGCCGTTGGCGTTGTCATGCATCGCCGCGACGATCTCGGGACCGCGATCCTCCGGGAACGGGTTCGAGTAGTGCTCGAGCCATTCCGCCACTTCGACCATCTGAAGCTTCACGTTCAGGCCGACGTCGGCCCACATCGCGGTCAGCGCTTCGAGGGTCTCGACCACGTTGCCCCAGTTGTTGTTCCGGCCGATGAAGGTGATCTCCATGTCGGTCGGGACACCGTCGGCGGCAGCAGCGGCCAGCAGTTCCTTGGCCTTCTCGGGGTCATAGGGGAACGGCTCGAGGTCGTGGTTGTAACCGATGGTCGACGGCGGGTTGATCGCAGTGGCCAGCAGGGTGCCGTCGGCCAGGATGGTGCCGATGAAGGCTTCGCGGTCGACCGCGTAGTTCATCGCCTGACGGACGCGGACATCGTTCAGCGGCGCCATCTCGGTGTCGAGGCGGATATAGACCGTCTCCGAGTTCGGGTAGCTGAAGTCCATCTCGGGATCGGTGGCGTCCTGAAGCGCGATGGCCGGCGCGATGTCGGCTTCGCCGTTGGCGACCATCGCCGCCATGACCGCCGAGTCGGAACGGAACACGTAGGTCGCGTTCGTCACGGTCGGGGTTTCGCCCCAGTAGTTCTCGTTCAGCGAGAGCTTGATGTCCTGGCCGCGGTTGTACTCGTCGAAGGTGTACGGACCGGTGCCGACCGGAACGTCGACATAGGCGTCCATCGAGGTCTCTTCCGGAACGACGGTCACGGTCGACAGCAGCAGCGGAAGGATCGGCTGGGCCGGGTCCGCGGTGATGTTGATCGTGGTGTCGTCCACCACCTCGGTGGTCAGTTCGATGCCGCCGAAGAACTTGGCGCCGATCTCGCACGAGATGTTCTCGGACTTGATGCGCTCCAGCGAGTGCGCCACGTCGGTCGCGCCGAAGGCCGAACCGTCATGGAAGGTCACGCCGTCCTTGAGCTTGAACTGCCACGTACCACCGCCGAGGTCTTCCCAACTTTCGGCAAGACGGGGCTGAAGCCCTTCGTCCGGCGTCAGTTCTGTGATGGTTTCGGCCACGTTCTGCAGCACGACACGGCCCACGTTGGACCGCGACGCCTCGCACGGGTCGACGATGTCCAGCTCTTCCGGCAGGACGATGGTCACGCCCGTCTCGCCATGGCTGGCCGCGAAAGCCGCGGTCGACGAAAGCAGCAGCGCCACGGCGCCGCCGAGATTCCTGATCATTGTGATACCTCCCTAGGTGTCAGTCTTGCCGGCAAACCCTCCCGCGCCGGCAGAGCTTCCGTTGTGGCGGAAGCAATCTGGAGTGTACGGGCGCTCCGTCCCTTGTACATTCCAATGATGGATTGAATTGATCCAAAAATTGGATCACTCTTTCGCCGGCATCCTCTGCGGAAGGACATCGGATGGCAGGCGGAAAGTACGAATTCTCGCAGCTGCGCTGCTTCGTTGCGGTCGCGGAAGAGCTGAACTTCCGCCGCGCGGCAGAACGTCTGCACATGACCCAGCCGCCGCTGTCGCGGCAGATCCGATTGCTGGAGCATGGGCTTGGCCTTCAGCTTCTGGAGCGGACCAACCGTCGGGTGAGCCTGACACCCGCCGGGGAAAGCTTCTACGATTCGGCCACCGACCTGCTGCAACGGTCCGAGCATGCGATCCTCAAGGCGCGGCAGGCGCAGCGCGGCGACTATGGCAGCATCGCGCTGGGGTTCGTGCCGTCCGCGGCGCTGGAATTCGTGCCGCGCATCGTGACGATGGCCTCGGCGAGGTTTCCCGGCGTGACGCTCGATCCGACCGAGATGATGAGCTACGAGATCGTCGAGGCGCAGCGGTCGGGCCGGCTGGACCTTGGCCTGACCCGGATGGAACACACCCGTTCCGAGATCGCCCGCGAGCGCGTCGTCAGCGAACCTTTCATGCTGGCGATCCCGCGCAATCATCCGCTGGCCGACAAGCCCGAGCCGACGATCAAGGACCTGAACGGCGCGCCCTTCGTCGGATACTCGACCGAGAGGGGCGGCTTTGTGCGCGAAACGCATCAGGCGCTGTTCGGGTCTTACGGCATCTCGCCCCGCACCGTGCAGGAGGTCAGCCAGACCCACACCGTGCTGGCGATGGTCAACTGCGGCATCGGGCTGGCGCTGGTCCCCGCCTCGTCCCGCGTGCTGCGGATGGACAACGTGCGCTATGTCGACCTCGACCTGCCGCGGCAGTTCCGGTCCGACATGTACCTTGTCTACCGCGCCGGGGAACGCACCGTGCTTCAAGAGCGCATGCGCGAACTGATCGTCGAGGCGCTGGCGCCCTATAACGACTGACCTCACCGGTCGCGCCACACGATCTTGAGAAAGATCGTGCGGCTCGGGATTATCCAGAAAATCCCGCCCCCGGATCATATCTCGCGATCCTTCCGCGACCGGGCGCTGCGGGCCATCAGAAGCGTCGCGCCGAAGATCACCGTTCCACCGAT
Source organism: Psychromarinibacter sp. S121 (assembly GCF_049801035.1). NCBI lineage: Bacteria > Pseudomonadati > Pseudomonadota > Alphaproteobacteria > Rhodobacterales > Paracoccaceae > Psychromarinibacter > Psychromarinibacter sp. S121. Next base: position 317,832 of record NZ_JBNAGE010000001.1, on the reverse strand, counting down.
CCACGTGGTCAGCGGCACTTCCTGCGCGAACAGCAGGTAGCCCAGCGCCGCCACCAGCGGCAGCCGCAGGAAGTCGATCGGCACCAGCAGCGACGCCTCGGCCAGCGAGAACGCCCGCGTCAGCATGCCCATGTTCAACGCGCCCAGCGCGCCTTGCAGCGCAAGAAGCGCCCATTCCCCCGGCGTTGGCGTCGACCACACGATGACCGCCGGAACGGCCGCGATCGGCACCGTTGCGATCAGGTTCCACGCCACCAGCGTCTCGGTCGAATCCCGTCCCGACATCGGCTTCAGCAGCAACTGGATCACCGCCGTCAGCAATGCGCCCGCGAGCGCGAAGATCAGCCCCGGCGACACCGCGCCCTGCCCCGGCCGCAGCACCATCAGGACGCCGACGAAGCCCACCAGCACCGCGATCACCCGGATCGCGCGCGGGCTTTCCGAAAGGAACACCCACGCCCCGATGGTCACGAAGATCGGCGCGGCGAACATGATCGCGGTCACATCCGCCAGCGGCGACAGCGCGAAGGCGAAGAAAAACGCGATCAGAGACGCCAGTTTCAGCGCCGCGCGCAGAATGTGAAGCAAGCGGTAGTTCGACCGCATCACGCCCGGCCGCGACAGGATGAAGGGCAAGAACACCAAAAGCCCGAACAGCGCGCGCGTGAAGCCCATCACGAAGGGATGCACCCCCGATGACAGCTGCCTCACTAACACCGCGTCCATCGCGCTTAGCACCGCGACACCCACCATCAGGGCGACGCCAAGCATCTGCGCTTTGTCCGGATGACCCGGCTGGTTGTTCGACGCCATGATGGTCCATCTTCTCCCCGAAACCGCGCGATCCCCCCGGCGGCCTCCTCGGGCCGAAACGTCCCCCAACAGCCCCTCACTTGTCAATCACATATTTCCAGATCGGCACTTCGGAAGCGAGGCTTCAATTTTTATCGTTTATTATCAACCCCAATTATCGCTCAAAGCGTTTCGAGAGAGTTTTCCATTCTCTTTTTCAACTTGACAACTTTGGGTGACAACCCGAAACATCCGTGCCGCGGACAGGACCCGCAGACCGAGACGGAAAGACGATTCGATGGCGCTTGCGACACCCGAAGAGATCGCGGACGGCATGGATGGCACCCAGACCGAGACGGCCCCCGGCCGTCACGAGGCGCTGCTGCCCAGCCCCTGCATCCAGAACCACGCAGCCTTTCTGTCGGAAGCGGCGGACGGGCTGCATTGCCTGTGGTTCGGCGGCTCTTTGGAAGGCAAGTCCGACATCTCGATCTACCGCAGCACGCTTGCGCCCGAAGGGTGGCGCAACGCGAACCGGGTGACGGACGACGCCGAGCGGTCGGAACAGAACCCGGTCGAGTTCGACGCGCCCGACGGTCGCCGCCTTCTGCTGCACACGGCGCAGCCCGGCGGCAATCAGGACGCCTGCGTCGTCCGGATGCGCAACCTTGGCGAAACGCCCCGCGACCTGCCCCTGCCCGCCGGCACCTTCATTCGCGGCCCCGTCCACGTCCGCTCCGACGGCGCTTGGATGCTGCCGCTGTTCCGTTGCGTGTCGCGCCCCGGCCAGAAATGGACCGGCAGCCACGACACCGCCGCGCTGGCAATCAGCGCCGACGCGGGCGAGACGTGGCGCGAAGTCGAGGTTCCGGGCTCGATCGGGTGCGTTCACATGACGCTGGTGCCGCTGGGCGGCGCGCGCTGGGCCGCCTTCTTCCGCCGCAGGCAGGCGGATTTCGTCTATCGCACCGACAGCGCCGACGACGGCGAAAGCTGGTCGGTCCCGCAACCCACAGACGTGCCGAACAACAACTCGTCGATCTCGGTGATCCGGATGGCGGACGGCCGCATCGCCATGGCCTGCAACCCGACCAACGCCGCCGAACATCCCGAGGCGCGGCGCGAGTCGCTGTACGACGAACTGGGCGAGGCCGACGACCGGCCCAACGCGACCGGCGGTTGCAACCCGACATGGGGCGTGCCGCGCGCGCCGATGACGCTGTGTTTCTCGAAGGACGAGGGCCGGACCTTCCCGGTGCGCGTCACCGTCGAGGACGGCCCGGGCACCTGCCTGCACAACAACTCGGTTGACGGCAGCAACAAGGAAATGTCCTACCCCTCGCTGATCCAGGCGACGGACGGCACCCTGCACCTCGCCTATACCTACCACCGGCGCGCCATCAAGCACGTGGCGCTAAGCCCCGAATGGCTGGAGCGGCAATGATCGGCATCACCATGGGAGACCCCGCAGGGGTCGGACCCGAAGTCACCCTGAAGGCGGTGGACGCCATGTCCCCCGAGGACCGTGCGCAGACCCGCATCTTCGGCTGCCGCGCGACGCTGGAAGCGGCGCAGAAGGCCGTGGGCACCCACGTCGACCTAGACGCGGTGCTGATCGACATCCCCGTGGACGGCGCCCCCCTGCCCTTCGGCAAGGAAGACCCGCGCGCGGGCGACGCGGCCTTCCGCTTCGTCGAGGCCGCGGTGCGCGCGGCCGAAGCGGGTGAGATCGGCTGTATCGTCACCGCGCCGCTGAACAAGGCGACGCTGAACGCGGCGGGGCATCACTATGACGGTCACACCGGGATGCTGGCGCATCTGACCGGCCAGCCGAAGGCGTGGATGATCCTTGCCTCGGACAAGCTGAAGGTGATCCACGTCTCGACCCACGTCTCGCTGAAGGACGCCATCGACCGGGCCACGCCAGAACAGATCCTGAAGACGATCCGCATCGGCAACGCGCACCTAAAGCGCATCGGCTACGACAAGCCGCGTATCGCCGTCGCGGGCATCAACCCGCATTGCGGCGAGGGCGGGTTGTTCGGCACCGAGGACGACGTGCAGGTCGTGCCCGCCGTGAAGGCCGCGCAAGAGGAAGGCATCGACGCGCACGGCCCGATCTCGGCCGACACGCTGTTCCACCGCGCCTATAACGGCGCCTTCGACCTGATCGTCGCGCAGTACCACGACCAGGGCCACATCCCGGTCAAGCTTGTCGCCTTCGACACCGGGGTGAACGTCACGCTGGGCCTTCCCATCGACCGCACCTCGGTCGATCACGGCACCGCCTTCGACATCGCGGGCAAGGGCATCGCGAACCACGAGAACATGGTCCACGCCATCGCATACGCACGAAAGCTGGCCGCCGGGCGCTGACCCGGAACGCGGCCAAAGGGAGGAAGACTTGAACCACGCGATCCAGGGCGTCCATTGCGCCGCCGCCACCCCTGTCGACGCCGACGGCCGGCCCGACCTGCCGCTGTATGTCGACCACTGCAAGAAGCTGATGGAAGAGGGCTGTCACGGCATCGCCATGCTGGGCACGACCGGCGAGGCGAACAACTTCTCGGTCAAGGACCGCATGGCGCTGCTGGACGGGCTGGTGGACGGCGGGATGGAGCCCGGCACGTTGCTGCCCGGCACCTCGACGCCCAACATCCCGGAAACGATCGAGCTTTCGGCCCATGCGGTGAAGGCCGGCGCCAAGGGCGTCGTGCTGCTGCCGCCCTATTACTACAAGGGCGTCAGCGACGAGGGGCTGTACCGCTTCTATTCCCGCGTGATCGAGGGTGTCGGCGATGACGCGATGCGGATGGTGTTCTACCACATCCCGCAGGTAACGCAGGTGCCGATCTCGCACGACCTGATCGAGCGTCTGATGGACGCTTTCCCCGGCATTGTCGTGGGGATCAAGGATTCGTCCGGCGATCTCGAGAACATGAAGGCGATGTGTGAACGCTTCCCCAAGCTGGGTGTTCTGGCCGGGGCCGATCCGATGATGCTGCCGCTTTTGCGCGTCGGCGGGGCGGGCTGCATCACCGCCACGTCCAACCTGCGCGCCGATGCGCTGCGGGTGGTGTGGGAGACGTGGGACAAGCCGGGCCGCGAGGCCGAGGTCGAGGCGGCGCAGGACCGGATCAACGAATGGCGGACGCTGTCGAACAGCTATGTCCAGTTGCCCACCGTGAAGGCGATGGTCGCCCGCGCGCGCGGCGACAACGGCTGGATGCGGGTGCTGCCGCCGCTGGTCGAGGTGACCGAGGCCGAGCGCGATGCCGTCTGGGCCGAGATGGAGAAGCTGGGGGGCTGACCCCCGAGGGAAGAGACAAGGGCAGCGCCGGCCCGAGGGGTGGCGCACAAGCGCCGCCCCGTGGGGGCGGGTCGGCGCTGCCCGGCGTTGCCGCCGGGCGGACGCTTTGAACAAAGCGCCGCACTGAACAAGAGAACCCGCCAGAGGGAGGAATACATGGACATTTCCCGCGCGATCACCCTGCACCTGCCCAAGCGGATCGAGATCGGCAAGGGCGCCGCCGAGCGCCTTGGCGACTGGGCGAAACCCTACACGCGCGTCTTCGTCGTGGCCCAGCCCGTCACCGCGCCGATGGTCGACAGGCTCGGCCTGTCCGGCGACGTCGCCATCTTCACCGACGTCGCGCCCGAGCCGAAGGACACCGACCTGACCGCCGCGCTGGACGCCGCCCGCGCCCACAAGCCGGACCTCGTCGTCGGACTGGGCGGCGGCTCGGTGATGGACGTGGCCAAGCTGGTGGCCGTGCTGTGGGACGGCGAGCAGACGCTGGCCGACGTGGCGGGGCCGAACAAGGTCGCGAACAAATGTTCCGACCTCGCGCAGGTCGCCACCACCGCCGGCACCGGGTCCGAAGGCGGCATCCGCGCGCTGGTGACGAACTCCGAAACCAACGCCAAGACCGCCGTCGAAAGCCCGCTGATGGTCGCCGACATCGCGGTGCTGGACCCCGACCTGACGATGACCGTCCCCGCCGCCGTCACCGCCGCGACCGGCGTCGACGCGCTGGCGCATTGCGTCGAGGCTTTCACTAACGTGAACGCCCATCCGCTGATCGACGGCTATGCCCGGATGGGGATGACGCTTGCGGGCAAGTTCCTGAAACGCGCGGTCGAGAACGGCGACGACGCCGAGGCGCGGGCGGGCATGCTGATGGCGTCGTTCTACGGCGGGCTGTGCCTTGGCCCCGTCAACACCGCCGCCGGGCACGCTCTGGCCTATCCGCTGGGCAGCCACGCCAACCTGCCGCACGGGATTTCCAACGCATTGATCTTCCCGCATGTTCTGGCGTTCAACGCGCCCTCGATGCCGGAAAAGACGGCCGAGGTGCTGCAGGCGCTTGGCCTGCCCGCCTCTGCCGACCCGGCCGAGGTGCTGAACAGCGCCACGGGCTTCTGCCGCGACCTTGGCATCGACATGGCGCTGCGCGCACACGGCGTCACGGCGAACGATCTGCGGCCTTGGGCGGAAGAGGCGCACGGCATCCGGCGCCTGATGGACAACAACCCGCGCGCTATGAGCGTGGACGATGTCGAGGCGATCTATCGCGCGGCCTTCTGAGAGCCGCGCGACAGATCAGATCAGATCAGATCAGGCCCTCGGCCTTGAACAGCGCCTTCATGTCGGCCTCGGGGCGCGGGCCCATGTGGCCGATCACCTCTTTGGCGGCGACGCAGCCCATCTTGCCGCAGGTCGCAAGATCGGCGCCGGTGACATAGCCGTAAAGGAACCCGGCGGCGAACTGGTCGCCCGCCCCGGTCGCATCCACCGGCGTCACGAAATCGACCGGCACCACGGCTTCCTCGTCGCCCTTCACCAGAACCACGTCCTTGCCGGACCGGGTGCAGACGATCAGCCCGGACTCGGCGGCGGCCTGTTCCAGCGCGGTGCCAAGGTCGTCGGTTTCGTACAGCGAGGTCCATTCCTGCTCGTTGCCGATGACGAAGTCGAGCTCTTTCACCAGACGCCGGAAGTCGGCGCGGTGACGGTCGACGCAGAACGGGTCCGACAGCGCGATGCCCGCCTGCCCGCCCGCGTCGCGGCACAGCTTGGCGGCGCGCTCGAAAGCTTCCTTGCCCTTCGGCTTGTCGTAAAGATAGCCCTCCAGGAACAGCAGCTTCGCGGCCCCCGCGACCTCTTCCGACACGTCGTCCGGACCCAGCTCGGACGAGATGCCGAGGTAGGTGTTCATCGACCGCTCGCCATCCGGCGACACGAAGATCATCGACCGCGAGGTCGGAAGCTCGCCTTCGGGCACCGGCGGGTTCACGAAGTCGGTGCCGTCCTTCTGCATCGCATCGGCATAGAACCGGCCCAGCGCATCGTCGTGCACCCGCCCGATAAACGCGGTCTTGAGCCCAAGGTTGCCCAGCCCCGCCAGCGTGTTCGCCACCGAACCGCCGGGAGCCTGCACCCGTTCCTTCATCGCGCCGTACAGAAGCTGACCGCGTTCCTGTTCCACCAGTTGCATGATGCCCTTCTGGATTCCCATCAGGTCCAGAAAGCTGTCGTCCGCCTGCGCCAGCACGTCGACGATGGCGTTGCCGATGCCGACGACCTCGTAGGATTTCGTCATATGGTCTTCTCCTCGTAGGAACAAAGGTCTTCGATGGGGCACACGCCGCACTTGGGTTTGCGGGCGGTGCAGATGTAGCGGCCGTGCAGGATCAGCCAGTGATGCGCATGGCGCTGGTATTCGGCGGGGACGTTGTCCTCGATGGCGCGCTCGACGGCGTCGACATCCTTGCCCGGCGCGATGCCGGTGCGGTTGCCGACGCGGAAGATGTGGGTGTCCACGGCCTGCGCCGGGTGGCCCCACCACATGTTCAGCACCACATTCGCGGTCTTGCGCCCCACCCCCGGCAGCGATTGCAGCGCGGCGCGGGACGATGGCACCTTGCCGCCGTACTGGTCGACAAGGATGCGGCTAAGCTTGATGACGTTCTTCGCTTTGTTGCGGAACAGGCCGATCGTCTTGATATGCTCGATCACGCCTTCCTCGCCCAGCGCCAGCATCTTCTCGGGCGTATCGGCGATCTTGAACAACTCGCGCGTGGCGCGGTTCACGCCCGCGTCGGTCGCCTGCGCCGACAGCGCGACGGCGACCACCAGAGTATAGGCGTTGACGTGATCCAACTCGCCTTTCGGCTCCGGCTCCGTTTCGTGGAAGCGCCGGAAGATCTCGCACATTGTGTTGTAGTCAAGCTGCTTGGCCATGCCACCCTTTGACATGGGGCCTGCGCCGGCTGCAAGCGCAACCGGGTCTCGTGTTCCCATACCGCAGGAAACGGGTCGCAGAGGCTGGGACCGTGCCGTAAATTAGGGCCAATCAAGGATGAACGCGATGACCCATCAAAGCCCGGAAGACAGCTACCATTTCGCCGTGATGCGGCGCGCCATCGACCTGATCGACGAAGGCGGGGCCGATGCGATGTCGCTGGACGACCTCGCGGGCGCGATGAACATGAGCCCGGCGCATTTCCAGCGGCTGTTCAGCAAGTGGGTCGGCGTTTCGCCCAAACGCTATCAGCAGTACCTGACGCTGGACCACGCGCGCGCGATGTTGCGGTCGAACTTCACCACGCTGGCCACCAGCCACGCCGTCGGCCTGTCCGGCCCCGGCCGCCTGCACGACCTGTTCCTGCGGTGGGAGGCGATGAGCCCCGGCGACTTCGCCCGCCACGGCGAGGGTCTGACGATCCTGTGGGGCTGGTTCGAAAGCCCCTTCGGCCCGGCGCTAGTGATGGGCACCGACAAGGGCATCTGCGGCATCGGCTTCGCCGCCGAGATGGGGGAAGAGGCCGCGATGGAGGACCTTCTGTCGCGCTGGCCCAAGGCGACCTTCGTCGAGGATCCGATGGCCCTGCGCCCGTGGGTGCTGAACGCGTTCGGGGTGCAGAACGCGGGTCAGCCGACGCCGCTGTTCCTGATCGGCGCGCCGTTCCAGATCAAGGTGTGGGAGGCGCTGCTGTCGATCCCCTCGGGACAGGTCACCACCTATTCCGAGATCGCCCGCGCCATCGGCAATCCCCGCGCCGTCCGCGCGGTCGGCACCGCCGTGGGCCGCAACCCGATCAGCTGGCTGATCCCCTGCCACCGCGCGCTGCGCAAGTCCGGCGGCCTTGGCGGCTATCACTGGGGCCTGCCCGTCAAGCGCGCGCTTCTGGCCTACGAGGCCGCCCGCGCCGAGGCCTGAGGCCGGGGCCCGCGAAGCGGACGAAGGATCGAAGCGCAGGACCGGCGTGTGAAACCGAATTACTTTCGCGTGATTTCGCAGGCAAAGAACCGCTCACAATTGCGAGGCATGGCCTTGGAGCCGCCCCGCGCTAGCTGTAAGTTCGTCGCAACGCAAAGCACGAGCAGAGGGCACAAAGACATGCCGATCACCCTGAAAACCCCGCTGGTCCTGGCCACCGTCTCGGCACTGGCCCTGACCGCCTGTACCAGCCCGGACACCCCCACCAACAACCCGAACCAGCGCACCGGGGAAGGCGCGGCGATCGGCGGCCTTCTGGGCGCGCTGGCCGGTGTCGCCGTGGGCGACGACGCTGGCTCGCGCCGCCGTGGCGCGCTGATCGGCGGCCTCGTCGGCGCCGGTGTCGGCGCGGCGGTAGGCTATGACCTCGACAAGCAGGCCGCGGAACTGCGCCGCGACTTCGACAACTCGGGCATCCAGATCATCAACAACGGCAACACGCTGACCGTGCGGATGCCGCAGGACATCCTGTTCCCGACCGACAGCGCCGCCGTCAGCTCCTCGCTGCAGGGCGACCTGCGCGTTCTGGCCAACAGCCTGCAGCAGTACCCGAACTCGGTCGTTCAGGTCGTGGGCCACACCGACAACACCGGCGCCGCTTCGTACAACCAGGACCTGTCGGTCCGCCGCGCCAACTCGGTCGCGTCGGTGCTGATCGGCGCGGGCACCCCGTCGTCGCGCGTCTCGGTCAGCGGCCGGGGCGAGGACGCCCCCATCGCGTCGAACCTGACGCCCGAGGGCCGCGCCCAGAACCGCCGCGTGGACATCACGATCATCCCGAACTGATCCGTCGGTTCGCTGGAGACAGGAAAGGCCGGGCCCAGCGCCCGGCCTTTTTCGTGGCACAACGTGAAGCGCGCCCCTTATTCCGCAGGCGCGGGCGGGATGTAGAACTTGGGCTTTAGCGCCTCGGTGCAGACGGTGCTGACTTCGGCCTGCGGATCTTCGAGAAAGCCCACCGCGATGTCGCGCGCGCAGGGCGAGAACATGATCACCCCGTGCCCCGCTTCCGGGAACAGCACCGCCTGTCCGTTGGGCAGCGTCGACACCACGCGCTCGGCTGCGTCCGGATTGGTCTGTGTGTCCTTCGTCCCCGCCATTGCCAGCACCGGCAGATCGCTTTGCACCGCGTCGTGATAGCCGTCGCGCGGATGCTGCTCGAACAACTCGCAGAAGCCGTACAAGGGATAGGTGTCCGGCCGCACCCCGGCGTCGATCACCGGGAACCGGTAGTCGGCAGAGACCGCGTCGAACCCTTCCGCCGAGTTGAAGGGAAAATCCTCCTGGCACGCGATGATGCCCAGCGTCAGGCTCATCCGCGCCGCCGAAGTCAGCCGCGCCGCATCGATGACCGCGCGCGTGTAGAAAGCCGCCACGTCGTCTTCTGACATCGCCTCGACCAGCGCCAGCAGGCGCGGCAGTTCGGTCGCCGGGAAGTTCTCGGTCACGAAGGCCACGATATCCGCCTTGTCCGGCTCTTGTCCGATCAGGCTGGTGTAGGACTGCACCATCGCCAGCTGCGCCGGGGCCTCCATCCCAAGCGCCACTTCGGACAGGGCGGAGTCCAACAACTGCTCGGTGTCCGCCGCTGCCGACGAAAGGTCGTCGGACAGCGTGTTCAGAAGGCTGGACGCCGACCCCTGAAGGCTGCGCATCTGCTCGGCCTGCATGAACAGCACCTCTGCTATGGTCCGGTCCGGTTCGCTTAGATCCCCGCCGAACCGCGCCATCAGACCGGCGACCGAGACATCGGGCACGAAGCCGCCGGTCAGAAGCCGCGTCAGCGTCGTGGTCTCGCCTGCCGCGATCTCTGTCAGGACCTGCGGCATGTAAGCCGTGAAGGGGCCGCCGGTCTTGTTGCTTTGCGACAGCAGGGCTTCGATCAACTCCGGCCCGAACTCTGTCCCGGCAACCGTGACGCCGGTCTGGGCAAGGTAATCGGCCGCCTCGTGAACCGTGGACTCCAGATCGGGATACGCGGCAGCGCAGGCCTCGTCCTCGGCGCAGAAATCCACGATCCAGCCAAGCGCCTGATCGGGCGGGACGCCGTTTGTGTCATACGCGGGCTGGTCGATCAGGCTGATGCTGTCGATCACCAGACTGCGCAGCCCCTCCGGCGCGGCGCGCAGCAGTTCCTGCCCCAGCTTGGTGCCGTAGGAGATGCCGAAGGCGTTGTAGGTCGGATAGCCCAAGGCATGCATGATCGCCCGCACGTCCAGCGCGCTTTGCGTGGTGTTGTACAGGGACAGGTCGATGCCGCTGTCGACCATCTCGGTGATGCAATGCGCCAGCGGCTGATCTGCATCGAACATCGTCTCTTCATCCGGCCGCGCGAAGCCCATGAAATCCTCGGCGAAGGCGTTGTAGCAGGCGATCGTCCGGTCCGAGATACCCGAGGCGCGCTGGTCGAAGATCACCAGATCGCGCCGGTTTCTCAGGAAGTCGAAGATCGCCGCATTGTCGGGAATGCTCTGCACCGTATAGCCGCCGGGGCCGCCGTGCAGGTAGATCACCGGGTCGGGCGCTGGCGCGGCAGAGCGGGATTTCAGGATCGCGAAGGCCAGCGGAATGGTCTCGCCCCCTTCGGCGTTGTGATCCTCGGGCACCGAGACGCGGCCGCAGATGACGGTCTGCCCCTCGACCTCCAGCGGCCCAAGCGGGCGCGGACAGCTTTCGATCACGACCGGATAGCGGTCGTCGTGCCCCCCGTCCCTTAATGCTTCGAAGGCGGGTTCGCCCGTGCCGGACAGCAGCGCGACAAGGGTTTGCAGGATTTGGTCGGGTGTCATGAAAGCGGTCCTTCAATTCGGAATGGGAATGAATCGGACGTGCGGCAGCAGGGCTATCCTAACATGATTAGGCGACGCAGGTTTCTTCTGTAGCGCCCAAGTGAAAGTTCCGTGCGACAGCGCACACTTAACCGCGTTAACAAGCCGCGCCGGGGCGCCTTGAAGCGACGCGACGTCCGGTCCCATCTTTGTGGGGAAGACGGGCCCGATCCGGTCCGCCGGGGGCAGTAATCGCGCAATTCCGATCCGCGCAAAGCCCCTGCCCCGCACAGACAGGAGCATCAGATGGACAAGCAATTCGAAGGCAAATCCGCCATCGTCACCGGCGGCGCGTCGGGCATCGGCGCCGCCATTGCCGAGGAACTCGCCGCGAACGGCGCGAAGGTGCTGGTCGCCGACCTTCACATGGATCAGGCCGAGGAACAGGCCCAGAAGATCCGCGACGCGGGCGGTACTGCCGAGGCGTTCTCGGTCGACGTCAGTAAGCCGGAACAGGTCGAGGCGATGGTCGACAAGGCCGTCTCGAGCTTCGGCAAGCTGGACCTCGCGGTGAACAACGCCGGCATCGGCGGCCCGGCCGCGCCGGTGGGTGAATACCCGCTCGACGGCTGGCATCAGGTGATCAACGTGAACCTGAACGGCGTCTTCTACGGCTGCCGCTACGAGATCGCCGCGATGGAGAAAACCGGAGGCGGCGCCATCGTGAACATCGCGTCGATCCTCGGCTCGGTGGGCTTTGCACAGTCGTCGGCCTATGTGACCGCCAAGCACGGCGTGATCGGCCTGACCAAGAACGCCGCCATCGAGTACAGCGCCAAGGGCATCCGCGTGAACGCGGTGGGCCCGGCCTTCATCAACACGCCGCTGATCCAGAACGCCATGACCGACGAACAGCGCGAAGGGCTGATCGCCCTGCACCCGATCGGGCGTCTGGGCGAATCCGAAGAGATTTCGGCGCTGGTCTGCTTCCTGTTGTCCGACCGCGCCAGCTTCATCACCGGCAGCTACCATCTGGCCGACGGCGCCTATACCGCGCAATAAGCCTGCCGGACCGCACCCGGAGAAACGAAAAAACCCGGCCACTGGCCGGGTTTATTCTTTGCCGGTAAGGGCAGCGGCTTAGTGCAGCTTGCTCTCGACGGTCGCGATCGAGTCGTCGATCATCTTGTTGGCCGCCTGCGCGGTCATCTGCTTGGCGATGACTTCACGCGCCGCAGCGATTGCCACGGTGACCGCCTGGTCCTTGACCTCTTTCACCGCGCGGGCCTGAGCCGAGGCGATCTGCTCTTCGGCACCGGCCATGCGGCGGGCCATCGAGGCTTCGAGATCGGCCTTGGCCTGCTCGGCCGCCTGACGCGCCTCGTCCTTGGCCTTGGCCACGATGCGCTCCGACTGCTCCGCGACTTCCTTCTGCTTGCGCTCGTAGGAAGCAAGGATCGTCTGCGCTTCTTCACGCAGCGCCTTGGCCTCGTCCAGTTCGCTCCGGATCGTGTCCGCGCGCTTGTCCAGCATGTTGCCCAGGATCTTGGGCACGCCCAGAACCAGCAGCAGGCCGACGAAGACCACGAAGGCGATCAGCACGACGAAGTTGGTGTTCCACAGGGACACGAAGGGCCCCGTGGCGGCCAGCGCCGGACCGGCGGCGAAGAGGGCCGGGAGAATGGCGAGTTTGCGCATCATCAGGCCCCTTTCATCTGGCTTTGCACGGCGTCGTCGACGGTCGACGCATCGGCGGATCCGCCCAGCGCCGCGACGATCTCAGCAGCGGTCGCCTTGGCGACTTCCTCGACGCTTGCAACCGCGTTGGCGCGGATGTCGGCAATCGCCTTCTCCGACTCGGCGGTGCGGGCCGCGATCTCGGCGTCGGCCTTGGCATTCGCCTCGTCCAGTTCCGCCTGAATCTCGGCCTTGGCTTCCCCGATGATCCGGTTCGCTTCGGCACGGGCATCGGCGAGCGCCTGGTTGTAGGCGTCCTCCGCTTCCTGCGCTTTCAGCTTCAGCTCTTCGGCCGCAGCGATATCGTTGGTCACCGTCCCGGCCCGCTCGGCCAGAACCGATGCGATCCGCGGCAGCGCCACGCGGCTGAGGATGAAGTAGATCACCACAAGCGTGACGATCAGCCAGAAGATCTGGTTGGGCCAGCTCGAGAAGTCGAGCTGCGGCATACCGACAGCGTCGCCGCCGCCGTGCGCCGCGGCGTCAGCCGCGCCGTGGCCGGCCTCGGCTACCGCGTGGGTATCGGTGTTTCCTGCCATGTCGTCCCCCTGACACCTGTCACTTTCGGCCGGGCCCGAAGGCCCAACCGAGCGTAAGGAGTTTCAGAAGGATATCAGACGGCGAACATCAGCAGAAGCGCGACGAGGAACGAGAAGATCCCCAGGGCTTCCGCGAAGGCGACGCCGATGAACATGGTCGCGGTCTGGCCGCCAGCAGCGGACGGGTTGCGCAGGGCACCGGCGAGGAAGTTGCCGACCACGTTGCCCACACCGATGGCAGCGCCACCCATGCCGATGGCGGTCAGACCGGCGCCGAGGTAGGCGCCCATTTGTGCGATATCGCCTTCCATGATCGTTTCTCCTTACGTTGGAATTGGCTGATGATTGGGTTCAAGCGTCGGGGGCACATGCCCCCGGGCATTAGTGCGACGGATGCAGCGCGTCCTTCAGGTACACGCAGGTCAGGATCGTGAAGACGTAGGCCTGGATGAAGGCCACCAGCGTCTCCAGAGCGTACATCGCGGTGATGGCGAGGATGGACAGCGGGGTCACCAGCACACCGACGCCCGACAGCAGGATCAGCGGCGCGAAGGCGGCGAACACTTTGATAACCGCGTGACCGGCCATCATGTTGCCCATGAGACGAATAGAGTGGCTGACCGGGCGGACGAAGTAGGAAATCACCTCGATCACAGCCAGCACCGGGCGGATCGCCAGCGGGGCCGAGCTGACCCAGAAGAGGCCAAGGAACTTGCTGCCGTGCAGGACGAAGCCGGTGATGGTGACCGTCAGGAACACCGCCAGCGCAAGGATCACCGTAACCGCAAGGTGCGAGGTCGTGGTGAACGCCGTCGGCAGCAGGCCAAGGAAGTTCGACATCACGATGAACATGAACAGCGTGAAGACATAGGGGAAGAAGCGCACCGCATCGCGGCCCGCGACGTCCTCGACCATCTTGTAGATGAAGCCGTAGGCCAGTTCCGCGACCGACTGAAGCTTGGTCGGGATGACGGCCCGGCCGCGCGTGCCCAGCACCAGAAGCGCCGAGATCGCAACGATCGTAAGGAACATCCACAGCGTGACGTTGGTGATCGTGTACCAGTGAACCGGGTCGCCCGCCGAGCCGAACAGCGGCTTCACGACGAACTGGTCCATCGGGTGGAAGACAAGGCCTTCGCTGTGTTCTTCGGTCGCCACGATCCTATCCCTCGTCCTTCTCGGGCCCCTCGGCCCTGTCGTTCTTTTCCTGCGCGGCGCGAGCCGTGCGCATCAGTGTCTGCACGCCGGCCGCAAAGCCGAACAGGGTGAACAGAACCAGGAAGATCGGCATCGTCCCGAACAGCGTGTCGAGCCCAAAGCCGATGCCGGAACCGATCACGATCCCGGCCACCAGTTCGATCACCATCCGCCAGGCAAGCTCTGCGCCGCCCACGGCATGTGTCGTCTCGCGGGGCTTCGGCGCATTCGCGTCTTTCAGCGCGGCAATCCTCTGGTCCAGCCTCTCGAGGCGGGCCTTGTCTTCCGGATCGACCAAAATGCGGAACCCCCGTTCAGTCGCGGCGAACGTAGAAACGGACCGGTTCGGAGTCAAGCTGGCAAAGCCCCTCTCCTTCACCATATAAGTCACTGATTTTGCTAGACATCGAAACCGTTACCGCCACCGTGCCGCGGCCGCATCGCGCGGATCGGGCGAAATGGCAAATTCAACCGAATGGTTGACCAAACCTGCGGGCGCTGTCACTCCGCTGGAATGGAGCCCACCCTCGACACCGTGTTCGCCGCCCTCGCCGACCCCACCCGGCGCGCGATCCTGACCATGCTTCTGGAAGACGACATGGCGGTGACCGACGTGGCAGAGCCGTTCGAGATGTCGCTGGCCGCGATCTCGAAGCACCTTGCGATCCTCACCCGCGCCGGCCTGATCAGTCAGGAGAAACGCGGCCGCGTGAAGTGGTGCAAGCTGGAACCCGACGCGCTGAAGGCGGCGTCGGTCTGGATGCAGGGCTTCGGCCAGTTCGAGCCGGTGAACCTTGATGCTTTCGAGGCGTTTCTGGAACGCGAACTCTCTGCCGGGCAGGAACCGCGCGACAGCGCAGAATGACCCTGCGTCACCGCAAATTGCCCGGTGGCGATGCGGCGCACGACGCTACATAACTGCCCCATGGAAACGCAAGACACAGGACCGGTCCACGACCTTTTCGTCATCGGCGGCGGCATCAACGGCTGCGGTATCGCCCGCGATGCGGCTGGCCGGGGACTGAAAGTCGCACTGGCCGAGATGAACGATCTCGCCTGGGCCACGTCTTCGGCCTCGACCAAGCTGTTTCACGGCGGGCTGCGCTATCTCGAGTATTTCGAGTTCCGCCTTGTCCGCGAGGCGCTGAGAGAACGCGAAGTGCTGCTGAAGGCGATGCCGCATATCTCGTGGCCGATGCGGTTCATCCTGCCCTATCACCGCGACATGCGGTTCGACAGCGACACGCCAACCTCGCGCCTGCTGTCCCGGTTCATGCCGTGGATGAAGGGGCGCCGCCCCGCGTGGCTGATCCGGCTGGGCCTGTTCCTGTACGACAATCTCGGCGGGCGCGATGTGCTGCCCGGCACCGCATCTCTGTCGCTGAAGGGCACGCCCGAAGGCGCGCCGCTCAAGTCGCGGTTCGAGCATGCCTACGAGTATTCCGACTGCTGGGTGCAGGACGCCCGCCTTGTCGTGCTGAACGCCCGCGACGCCGCCGCGCGGGGGGCCGAGATCATGACCCGCACCCGCGTCGTCGGCGCGGTGCGCGGCAACGACGTTTGGCTGGTCGAGACAGAGGACGCCAAGGGCAAACGGCACGTACACCGCGCGCGGGCGCTGGTGAACGCGGGCGGGCCGTGGGTGTCCGAGGTGATTCAGGGCACGTTGCGGATCAATTCCTCGGAACATATCCGCCTGGTCCGCGGCAGCCACATCGTCGTGAAGAAGCTGTACGATCACGACAAATGCTATTTCCTGCAGGGCACCGACGGGCGGATCATCTTCACCATCCCCTACGAAGAGGACTTCACCCTGATCGGCACCACCGACGCCGAGCATGGCGATCCGTCTGAAAAGCCGGTCTGCACCCCGGAAGAAGCCGACTATCTGCGCGACTTCGCAGGGAAGTACTTCAAGAAGCAGATCCCGGCCGACGACATCGTCTGGACCTACTCTGGCGTTCGGCCGCTGTACGACGACGGCGCCAGTTCGGCGACAGCCGCCACACGGGAATACGTGCTGAGCCTCGACGAAACCGGTGCACCGCTGCTGAACGTGTTCGGCGGCAAGATCACCACCTACCGCAAACTGGCCGAGGCGGCGATGGCGAAGCTTGCGCCGCAGTTCCCCGATCTGGGCAACGACTGGACCGCCGGCGTGCCGCTGCCGGGCGGAGACTTTGCCGTCGACGGCGTTCGCGCCCTGCTGAAAGGGCTGCGCGCAGACTACCCGTTCCTCAGCGATTTCTGGGCGCTGCGACTGGTGCGCTGCTATGGCACCGAAGTCCGCAAGGTGCTGGGCGACGCCACGACGGTCGGCGACCTTGGCCGCACCTTCGGCGGCACCGTCACTGCGCGGGAACTGGACTGGGCGATCAGGAACGAGTGGGTCCGCAGCGGCGATGATTTCCTGTGGCGGCGCACCAAGCTGGGCCTGCGTCTGACCGAGGCCGAAAGGATTTCGGTCGACGGCTACATCAAGGCGGCGCTGGTCTGACGCCCCTACTCGTCCGCGCTGTCGCGTGAGGCTTTCAGCAGCCGGTCGGCCTTCCGCCGCACCAGAACCGAGCGCAGGTCGTGCATCGCCAGCAACAGGTCGTCGGTAATCCGGTCCAGTTGCGCGTCTGACGCGTCCGAGTTCGCCCAGTGCGCCGTCTGGTTCAGGTGGTCGATCGTTCGCAGGATGTCGTCGACGCGCCGCGCCTCGACCACCTCGGTCCGGGCCTTCATCCAGTCGCCGATGGCCTTCATGTCCGCGTCGGTCAGATCGCGGCTGCCTTGCGGCTTCACCTGACCGTTGCGGATGTTGACCGTCGCGATCTGCTCCATCTCGATCCGCCGCTGCCGGTTCTCCGTGTCGACGCGGAACACGAAGGCGCCGTTCTCACGGGTGCGGAAATAGTACTCCGGCAGATCGGCGGACATCGAGACTCCTCAGGTCAGGCTTTCGCAGAAGCTGCGGATGCGGGCGCAGGCGTCGGCCAGCGTCGCCTCGTCGGTAGCGTAGCTGACGCGGAAATGCGGCGACAGCCCGAAGGCCGCGCCGAACACCACCGCGACGCCGGACTCTTCCAGCAGCGCAAGGCAGAAATCCTCGTCGGTCGCGATGGTCTTCCCGCTGGTGGTCGTCTTGCCGATGCAGCCCGCGATGGACGGGTAGACATAGAACGCGCCCTCGGGCACCGGGCAGGTGATGCCGGGACAGGCGTTCAGCCCCTCGACCACAAGATCGCGGCGGCGCTGGAACAGCGCGCGGTTCGGGGCAAGAAAGTCCTGCGTGCCGTTCAGCGCCTCGACCGCCGCCCATTGCGAAATGGTGCAGGGGTTGGTCGTCGACTGAGACTGGATCTTGCGCATCGCGTTGATGATCTCGACCGGGCCGGCGGCATAGCCGATGCGCCAACCGGTCATCGCATAGGCCTTCGACACGCCGTTGCAGGTCAACGTACGGTCATACAGCGCCGGCTCGACCTCGGCCGGAGTGCAGAAGGTGAAATCGTCGAACACCAGATGCTCGTACATGTCGTCGGTCATCACCCAGACCTGCGGGTGCTTCATCAGCACGTCGGTCAGGGCTTTCAACTCGTCGCGGGTATAGCCCGCGCCGGTCGGGTTCGACGGCGAGTTGAAGATGAACCACTTGGTCTTGTCGGTTATCGCGGCGTCCAGAGCCTCGGGCGTCAGCTTGAAGCCGGTCTCGATCCCGGCCTCGACCACCACGGGCGTGCCGCCCGCCAGCAGCACCATGTCCGGATAGCTGACCCAGTACGGCGCGGGGATCACCACCTCGTCGCCGGGGTTCAGCGTCGCCATCAGCGCGTTGTACAGGATCTGCTTGCCGCCCGACGACACCGAAACCTGCGACGGCTCGTAGCTTAGCCCGTTCTCGCGCGCGAACTTGGCGCAGACTGCCTTTTTCAACTCGGGGATGCCATCCGGTGCGGTGTACTTGGTCTTGCCCGCCTCGATCGCCGCGACGCCGGCGGCCTTGATGTTGTCGGGTGTATCGAAATCCGGCTCGCCCGCGGCAAGGCCGATGACGTCCTTTCCTTCCGCCTTCAGCTCTTGGCTGCGGGTGTTCATGGCGATCGTGGGCGAGGGCTTGACGCGCGCCAGTGTCGCGGAAAGGAAGGGCATGGTCGTCTCCGGTTGGAATGCGCCGGATGCAAGGTGTAGATTGGCCCCCGAACCCATGCAAGCCCCCGGGCCGGGTCGCGGCGACGGGGGACGAGACCGGAGGAACACATGGCTGAGGATAGCGCCCCCGAAGAGAACGGCGGCTGGTACTCGAACGAAAGCGCCACCTTTGGCGACCGCCTTGTCGCCGCGCGCGACGCGCTGGGGCTGTCGCAGGCGGATCTGGCACGTCAGATCGGCGTCAAGCTGAAGACGCTGTCGGCGTGGGAGAACGACCTGTCCGAACCGCGCGCGAACAAGCTGCAAATGCTGGCCGGCGTTCTGAACGTGTCGCTGATCTGGCTGCTGAACGGCGAAGGCGACGGGATCGACAACCCCGACTCGACCGCCATGCCCGAGGAACTGAGCGCGCTGCTGACCGAGATCCGCACCCTGAAGGGCAACCTGAAACAGACCGCCGACCGGCTGGGCGGCATCGAGAAGCGGCTGCAAAAGGCGCTGAGGGACCAGTTGTGACCGAGGACGTGACCGAAACCCCCGAAGCGCGGCTGAAGCGCATGCAGATGCGGGCCTCGCGCCGCGGGATCAAGGAGATGGACATCATCCTTGGCCGTTATGCGCAGGACCGGCTGGCGGGAATGGACGCCGAGGCGCTGGACCTGTTCGACGCCCTGCTGTGGGAAAACGATCAGGATCTTTACCCGTGGGTGTCTGGTCAGGCCGAGCCGCCGGAACGCTTCGCCGCGCTGCTGCACGACATCGCGACGCACGCGGGCGCCCGCTAGGCGCGCGGGCAATCTGCGCACCGCTTAACTATATCTTTGCGATTCCAACGCTATGCACGGCCAACGAGCAGCCGATGGCGGAGCATAGCATGAGCATTCAAAGCCGGATCGCAGGCGCCGCGAACAAGGGGTTCATGGCGCAGTACCTTGAAGCGCTGTCGCTGGTCGAACGGCTGCACAGGCTGTTGCTGGACGTCATCAAGGACGAATTCGAACGTCTGGGCATGCTTGAAATCAACGCCGTGCAGGCGCTGCTGCTGTTCAACGTCGGCGATAACGAGGTGACGGCGGGCGAACTGAAATCGCGCGGCTACTATCAGGGCTCGAACGTCAGCTACAACCTGAAGAAACTGGTGGACGCAGGCTACATGCACCACCAGCGGTGCGAGATCGACCGCAGGTCGGTCCGGGTGCGGCTGACCGACAAGGGACGCCGCGTGCAGGAGATCGTCGAGGACCTGTTCATCCGCCACGCCGAAGGGCTGGAAAGCCGCGCGGTGCTGGACCTGAACGGGATCGAGGAAATCAACACCTCCCTGCGCCGGGTGGAGCGGTACTGGAGCGACCAGATCCGCTATATCTACTGATACCTTCTGACATCTTCTGAACGCCGCCCCCTGCCCGGCTTCCGCCGGGTCGGCCCGCCGAACGGGTTCGGCACTGTACCCTCCTTCCGGGTTCGGCCTATGTTGCCACTCGCAAAGGGAGGCCTGCATGACCCACGTTCTTGCCATCGATCAGGGCACCACTTCGACCCGCGCGATCCTGTTCGACGCGAAGATGGACATCGCCGCCTCGGCGCAGGAGGAATTCGCCCAGCACTATCCCCGCTCGGGCTGGGTCGAACACGATCCCGACGACCTGTGGCGGACGACGCTGCGCACCTGCCGAACCGCGCTGGAGACGGCGGGCGGCGCCGCCCCCGCCGCCATCGGCATCACCAACCAGCGCGAAACGGTCGTGGTCTGGGACAAGACCAGCGGCAAACCGGTACACAACGCGATCGTCTGGCAGGACCGCCGCACCGCCGACTTTTGCCGCACCCTGCGCGACGGCGGCCATGAAGAGATGATCACCCACCGCACCGGCCTGCTGGCGGACCCGTATTTCTCGGCCACCAAGCTGAAATGGATTCTGGATGAGGTCGACGGCGCGCGCGAGCAGGCAAAGGCGGGCGAGCTGCTGTTCGGCACCGTCGATACATGGCTGATCTGGAACCTCACCGAGGGCCGGTCGCACGTCACGGACGCCACCAATGCGGCGCGCACCATGCTATACGACATCCGCAAGGGCCGCTGGTCGACCACGATCTGCGCGTTGATGGACATCCCGCCCCAGATGCTGCCCGAGGTGAAGGACAGCGCCTCCGAATTCGGCGAGACGACGCTGCTGGGCGGCTCCCTTCCGATCCTCGGCGTCGCGGGCGACCAGCAGGCGGCGACCGTCGGTCAGGCCTGTTTCGCGCCGGGCATGCTGAAATCGACATACGGCACCGGCTGCTTCGCGCTGCTGAACACCGGGGCCGAGCCCGTGACCTCGAAGAACCGCCTGCTGACCACCATCGCCTACCAGCTGGACGGCACACCCACCTATGCGCTGGAAGGCTCGATCTTCATCGCCGGCGCGGTGGTGCAATGGCTGCGCGACGGGCTGAAGGTGATCGAAACCGCCCCCGACACCCAACCGCTGGCCGAAACCGCCGACCCCGGGCAGGACCTGATCCTTGTGCCCGCCTTCACCGGCCTTGGCGCGCCCTACTGGGACGCCGACTGCCGCGGCGCGGTGTTCGGGCTGACCCGCAACTCTGGCCCCGCCGAGTTCGCCCGCGCCGCGCTCGAAAGCGTGGGCTTCCAGACCCGCGACCTGCTGGAAGCGATGCACGCCGACATGGGCGACGCGGAAGAGGCGATCCTGCGCGTCGACGGCGGCATGAGCGCGTCGGACTGGACGATGCAGTTCCTCGCCGACATCCTCGGCGCGCCGGTCGACCGCCCGAAGGTGCTGGAAACGACGGCGCTGGGGGCGGCGTGGCTGGCCGGAATGCGCGCCGGTGTTTACCCGGGGCAGGACGAATTCGCGAAGACCTGGGCGCTGGAAAAGCAGTTCGACCCGCAGCGCGACAACGACTGGCGCGCCACGCGTTATGCGGCGTGGAAGCGGGCGGTGAAGGCGACGATGTCCGTCTAGGTAAGTGAGAGAGAGGGGGCTCTGCCCCCGCGCGCTGCGCGCGCTCCCCCGAGGTATTTGGAAAGAGAAGAAGGGGCCGGGATCAGGCCAGCAGGCCGGGGTCGTCGCCCATGTTCAGCGTCGGGAAGATCGCGCGTTCCAGCGTGGCGCGGTCGATCCCGTGCAGCCCGCGCATCGCCCAGGCCGCATAGGCGCGGACGTCGGCGGTGGGCATCAGGTCGCGGCGGTCGTAGAGATCGGCCTCGTCCAGTCCCGGCCAGCGCCCGAGGATGCGCCCGCCCTTCAGCGCGCCGCCCGCCATCACCAGCGCGCCGCCGGTGCCGTGGTCGGTGCCGCCCGAGCCGTTCTCGCGCGCGGTGCGGCCGAATTCGGTCATCGCCATCACCATGGTCTTCGACCAGTTCGCGCCCAGCCCGTCCTTCAGCGACAGGATCGAGCGTTGCAGCACGTCCAGCGCCGAGGTCAGCGCGCCCTTCTGGTTGCGGTGGGTGTCCCAGCCGTTCAGCGAATAGGACACGATGCGGGCCTCTTCGTTCATCCGCTCGGCGGCGAAGGCGGCCAGCGGCTCGCGGCGGCTGCCGTCGGGCAGCGGCGGCAGGGTCGCATGGCCCAGCTGCGCCGCGAGTTCCAGCGCGCTGCCGCCCGCGGCCGAGAACAGCGGGTCGGGTTCGTAGATCCGTTCCAGCAGAAGCTGCGCCTGCGGCGTGATCTCGATATCCGCCTCGGGCGCCCACTGGTAGACGGGCGCGTCGCCGCGCAGGATGCGCATCTCTTGACGGCCCACGGCGAAAGCGGTCCGCGCCTCGGTGCCCGGTATCGCCTGCAGCAGCCGGTTCAGCCAGCCGTCGCGTTGCGCGGCCAGTTCGACGTCCATACCTGTGCCGGCCTCAAGCAGGTCCTGCCCGTCGAAATGGCTGCGCTTGTCGCGGTAGGGGGTCGAGACCGCGTGCGCGAAGCCAAGTTCACCCGCCCGCCACAGCGGCATCAGCGGCGCCATCGCGCGGTGCAGCACAAAGCCGCCGCCCAGCGGCAGGCCGGTCTCGGCGGCGCGCGGGCCCAGCGTCGGGCGCAGGGCGGCATAGGCGGGGTCGCCCACCGGGGCGAGCAGGTCGAGCCCGTCCATCGCGCCCCTGAGAACGATCACCACCAGCCGCGCGTCTCCGGGCGTCGCGGCCATCGTCATCGTCGACATCAGCGGGTGCGCCGCCGCCGAGCAGGCGACGCCAAGCCCGCCTTTCAGTACGCCGCGCCGGGAAACCGGTGTCATGCTCCTGCCCCCTATCGCCTGTTGAACTCTGCCGAGGCAAGCACGAGGCCCAGCCCCTCTTCGCGCGTCTCGGCCCGCGTCACGGCCCACAGCAGACGCTCGGAAGCGGCGTCGCCGAGGGTGTCGCGGGCAAAGCGGTCGGGCGCGAGGCCCTTGGTCTTCACCATCTGCACCGTGGTCATCGCCCACGTGATACGTTGCGCAAGCCCATAGGGCTGGACCCACGCCGTCGCCTCGTCCGGAAAGCCCGAGGGATCGGGCGGCCCGAGATAGCTGTGCCCCATCGCCACCAGCGGGCGCATCAGCCAGTCGCGGCCTCGCCCCGCCTTGGTACGCATGATGTCGTCGCCGCTCAGCCCAAGGCCGCGCATCGCGCTGGCCAGCATCTCGCGTGGGAGCTTCACCTTGGCGCCGAACCCCGCCCACGCCGCCGGGTGGTTCAGCATCGCGGTGTAGACCGCTGTCAGGTCGCCGCCGGTGTCGCGCCAGGTGGCCGCCATCGCCGAGGTCAGCGACGGGTCCGGCGTGTCCGAGGTGAAATGCGCCGCGATCTTGCGGCTGACGTGGGCGGCGGTGGCAGGGTGTACCGACAGGTCGTCCAGCACAGCGTAGACATCCGACAGCTTCGCCTTGCCCTTGCCGCCATAGCGGACGCCCAGCACCGTCTCGGCCCCCGGCTCGGCCAGCTTGGACTTGAACACCATGCCGGTGTCGCGCTTCAGGTCGAAGGTCAGGCCGGTCAGCAACTCGGCGAACTCGGTCACGTCGCGCTGGCTATAGCCCGCCCCCACGCCCAGCGTGTGCAGTTCCAGCACCTCGCGGGCAAGGTTCTCGTTCAGGCCGCGCCGGCCGTCGCCATTGGCCTTGCTGTTCGGTCCGACGGAAGAGGTCTGGTCGAGGAAGGCCAGCATCACCGGATGCGTCACCGCCGCCTTCAGCAGATCGGCGAAACGACCGGCGAGGTAGGGGCGTATCGCCTCGTCCAGAAAGGCCGGCCCGCAGGCATGCGACTGGCGGCCCTTGGTGCGGGTGGCGAAATGGTTGCCCCAGAAATGCACGAGCCGTTCGCGGAACGGGGTCCGGGTGTCGGCGATGCGGGCGAAATCGGCAAGCAGCCCGGTATACTGGGCCTGCCGGATCTGCTGCCACAACGCCTTGAGCCGCGCATCGGCGCCGGGGATCTCTTTCTTGATGTCGCGTCGGGCGGCGATATAGGCGGCGCCCATCGCCGCGGCCTCGGGCAGGCCCGCCTTGGGAAAGGCCATGCGCATCCGGTCGGGGCCGTGCAGCCCCGCGATCATCTCGCCCGGGGCCGTCGCCGCGCCGCGCGCGGGAAAGCCATAGCCATACCGGATCGCTGCATAGGTGTCAGGCCCGATGGGGCCGTCGAACAAGGTCATGCGCCTGCCCAGAACTGCATGCGCCCCTGTTGCATGCCGGGGCGCTTCGCCGCGACCCTAGCAGAGGCGCGCCCGGCGCCACAGTCACAATGACGGCAATCCGCCCGCATCGGCGCGGCCCCGCCACAGCGGGGCGCACGCCGTCACAGTCGGCTTAATCCTGCGGGATGATCCGCAGGCCAAGCTCCATCAGCTGATCGCTGGTGGGGTCCGAAGGTGCCTGCATCATCAGGTCCTCGGCACGCTGGTTCATCGGGAACAGCATCACTTCGCGGATGTTGTCCTCGCCCGCCAGCAGCATCACGATCCGGTCGATACCGGCCGCGCAGCCACCGTGCGGCGGGGCGCCGAAGCGGAACGCGTTGACCAGACCGCCGAAGCGCTTCTTCACCTCGTCCTCGCCGTAGCCGGCGATCTCGAAGGCCTTGAACATGATCTCGGGCTTGTGGTTCCGGATCGCGCCCGACACCAGTTCATAGCCGTTGCAGGCAAGGTCGTACTGGAAGCCGCGCACGGCCAGCGGGTCGCCTTCCAGCGCCTCCATCCCGCCCTGCGGCATCGAGAACGGGTTGTGCTCGAAGTCGATGGCGCCGGTTTCCTCGTCCTTCTCGTAGATCGGGAAGTCCACGATCCAGGCAAAGGCGAAGCGGTCGGTGTCGGTGAGGTTCAGTTCCTCGCCGATCACGTCGCGCGCCTTGCCGGCCACGCGCTCGAACGACTTGGGCTTGCCGCCAAGGAAGAAGGCCGCGTCGCCGACGCCAAGGCCAAGCTGCTGGCGGATCGCCTCGGTCCGCTCGGGTCCGATGTTCTTGGCCAGCGGTCCCGCGGCTTCCATCTCGCCATTCGCTTCCCGCCAGAAGATATAGCCCATCCCCGGCAGACCTTCCTTCTGGGCGAAGGCGTTCATCCGGTCGCAGAACTTGCGGCTGCCGCCGGTGGGCGCGGGGATCGCGCGGATCTCGGTGCCGTCCTGCTCGAGGATCTTGGCGAAGATCGCGAAACCAGACCCCGCGAAATGCTCGGACACGTCCTGCATCTCGATCGGGTTGCGCAGGTCGGGCTTGTCGGTGCCGTATTTCAGCGCCGCTTCCTTGTAGGGGATCTGCGGCCAGTCGCCCGGTGCGTCCACTTTCTTGCCTTCGCCAAATTCCTCGAACACGCCCGCGATCACCGGGCTGACCGTGTCGAACACGTCCTGCTGGGTGACGAAGCTCATCTCAAGGTCAAGCTGGTAGAAGTCGGTGGGCGAGCGGTCGGCGCGCGGGTCCTCGTCGCGGAAGCAGGGCGCGATCTGGAAGTACTTGTCGAAGCCCGACACCATCAGCAGCTGCTTGAACTGCTGCGGCGCCTGCGGCAGCGCGTAGAACTTGCCCGGATGCAGACGCGACGGCACAAGGAAGTCGCGCGCGCCCTCGGGCGACGAGGCGGTGATGATCGGCGTCTGGTACTCGCGGAAGCCGGTGTCCCACATGCGCTTGCGGAACGAGGCGACCACGTCCGAGCGCAGCGTCATGTTCTTCTGCATCACCTCGCGGCGCAGGTCGAGGTAGCGATACCGCAGGCGGGTTTCCTCGGGATATTCCTGATCGCCGAACACCATCAGCGGCAGTTCCTCGGCAGAGCCAAGCACTTCCATGTCGCGGATGTAGACTTCGATCGCACCGGTCGGGATCTTGGTGTTCACAAGGCTTTCGTCGCGGGCCTTCACGGTGCCGTCGATGCGGATACACCATTCCGAGCGCACCTTCTCGACCTCGGAAAACACCGGGCTGTCCGGGTCGCACAGAACCTGCGTCACGCCGTAATGGTCGCGCAGGTCGATGAACAGGACGCCGCCGTGATCTCGCACGCGGTGGACCCAGCCGGCAAGGCGGACGGTCTCGCCCACGTTTTCCTTGGTCAGTTCGGCGCAGGTGTGGCTGCGGTAAGCGTGCATCATCGGTCCTCTGGATCAGCGCTGGAAAGCACGCGCGATACAACGCGCCCCGCCCCGGAAGTCAAGGGAGCGAAATAAATGCACACGTCGCGGAACTTTTTGGCGGAAACGTGCGTTGAGGCACGTCGGGTTAATACAAAGTTAATACACATTTCTGGACAACTGCCCGATCTAATTGCAAGCTTGGCTTGTTTCTTAAGCATTCCGCGCCGCCTTGCGGGTCGCAGAAACCCTCGGGCGACGTCCGGCCGGTCAGCCGGGACGTGGGTATGGGGGTACAAAAATGTTGGAAAAGCTCTTCGATCGTATGCTGCGCACACTCATGCAGCAGGGAAATTTCCGCGTCACCTATCCGGACGGCAGCACGAAGGCCTACGGCGACGGCAAGGGAACGCCCGTTCATGTAACAGTGCATGACGAGGCAACCCTGAAGCAGTTGGCGATCAATCCGGAACTCGGTCTCGGTGAAAGCTATATGAACGGCACGCTGACGATCGAGAACGACGACATCTATGGCTTGCTGACGCTGGCCATCGTCAACATGCACGCGGGGAACGCGCCCGGCTGGGTCGCGTGGTCCGGCAAGCTGCGCAACGGGCTGCGCTGGATCGCCCAAAACAACCCGGTCGGCAAGGCGAAGGACAACGTCGCGCATCACTACGACCTGTCCGGTCAGTTGTACGACCTGTTTCTTGACACCGACAAGCAATACAGCTGCGCCTATTTCGAGCGTCCCGACATGACGCTTGAAGAGGCGCAGGTCGCCAAGAAGCGGCACATCGCGAAGAAGCTGCTGATCGAGCCGGGGATGACCGTGCTGGACATCGGCTGCGGCTGGGGCGGCATGGGCCTGACGCTGGCGCGCGACTTCGGCGCGAAGGTGGTGGGCGTCACGCTGTCGGAAGAACAGCACAAGATCGCCTGCGCCCGCGCCCGCGCCGAAGGGCTGGAAGACCGCGTGGACTTTCGCCTGATGGACTATCGTGACGTGACAGAGACCTTCGACCGCATCGTGTCGGTCGGCATGTTCGAACACGTCGGCGTGCCGCATTACCGCGAGTATTTCTCGAACGTGCGCGAGCGGCTGGCCGAGGACGGCGTGGCCCTGATCCACTTCATCGGCCGTACCGACCCGCCCGGCGCAACCAACCCGTGGGTGACAAAGTACATCTTCCCGGGCGGCTATTGCCCGTCGATGTCGGAATCGATCAAGGCGGTCGAGAAAGAGGGCCTGTACACCTGCGATATCGAGGTCTGGCGGCTGCACTATGCCGAGACGCTGAAGCACTGGCACGACCGGTTCATGGCGAACCGCGACCGGGTCGAGGCGCTGTATGACGAGAGGTTCTGCCGGATGTGGCGGTTCTATCTTGTCGCCTGTGAACTGACGTTCCGGCTGAACGACCAGTGCGTGTTCCAGTACCAGCTGGCCCGCAAGCAGGAAGCGGTGCCGCTGACCCGCGACTATCTTTACCGCGACGACGTCGAACCGGTCCGCGCGCCGGTCGCGACCCACGCGGCAGAGTAAGCCCAAAGCCCGGCACCGCCTTGCCGAAGGCGGTGCCGGAACACCCTTGCGCAATATTCGTGCTTGCCAGCGCACCGCCCTTACGCCCAGTCTTGCCGCAGCAAGATCGGCGGGGGGACACGCATGACCAAAGCCAAGGCAGCCGTATGCCGCGCGTTCGGAGCGCCGCTCGTGATCGAGGAGATCACGCTCGCCGACCCGGCTCCCGGCGAGGTCGAGGTCAAGATCGCGGCGTGTGCGATCTGCCATTCCGATATCTCCTGCGCCGATGGCGGCTGGGGCGGCGACCTGCCCGCGGTCTACGGCCACGAGGCGGTGGGCCGTGTCACCCGAACCGGCGCGGCAGTGACCGGTTTCGCGCCCGGCGACACCGTTCTGGTGACGCTGTTTCGCGCCTGCGGCCAGTGCCCATCCTGCATCAACCACCACCCCGGCGCGTGTCAGGTCTCGGTCGACCGCAACGACCACCCGATCACCGGCGCGGACGGCACGCCCTATGCGCAGGGCGTCCGCACCGGCGCCTTCGCCGAGGCGGTCGTGGTCGACCAGTCGCAATTGGTGCCGATCCCCGCGGACCTGCCGATGGACTCCGCCTCGTTGCTGGCCTGCGGCGTCATCACCGGGGTCGGCGCGGTGGTGAACAGCGCCGGTCTGCGCGCCGGGCAGCGAGCGGTGATCATCGGCGCGGGCGGCGTCGGGCTGAACGCCATCCAAGGCGCGCGCATCGCAGGCGCATCGCATGTCATCGCGGTCGATATGGTGCCCGAGAAGCTGGAAATCGCCATGGAATTCGGCGCCACCGCCGCCGTGCTGGGCACCGACGAACGCCCGTGGTCCGAGGCCAAGCGCATCATGGGCGGCGGCGCGGATCACGTCTTTGTCGCGACCGGGGCCATCTCGGCCTTCCACACCGCGCCGCGCTACCTTGGGTTTCATGGCAAGATGACCATGGTCGGCATGCCGCACTCGGGCCAGACCACCAGCTTCGAGCCCGTCGTCGTCGCCGCCACCGGCCAGCAGATCCTTGGCTCGAAGATGGGCGACGGCGTGCCGCGCCGCGACATCCCTTGGATGATCGACCTGTACCGGCAGGGCCGCCTGAAGCTCGACGAACTGGTCTCCGGCCGTTACCGGCTGGACCAGATCAACGAGGCCATCGCCGACACCCGCTCGGGCGCGGCCAAGCGCAACGTCATCGTCTTCGACTGAAAGGACACGCCATGCCGGCCCCGTCGCCCGACAGCCTGAACGCCGACACCATCGTTCCGTTCATCGCCGATATCTTCGCCCGGCGCGGGGCCGAGGAATATCTGGGCGAGCCGGTAACGATCTCGGAACACATGCTGCAATGCGCCGAACTGGCGGAACAGGCAGGCGCGGACGATGCCACCATCGCGGCGGCGTTGCTGCACGACATCGGCCATTTCACCCACGAGTTCGATGCCGACGCCGCCGAGCAGGGCGTGGACTCGCACCACGAACACGCGGGCGCACGGGTGATCGAGCGGTTCTTCCCGCCCATCGTCACCGACTGCGTCCGCTACCACGTCGATGCCAAGCGGTTCCTCTGCGCCACCGACCCGGAATATTTCGCCAAGCTTTCGGATGCCTCGGTTCTGTCGCTGAAGCTGCAGGGCGGCCCGATGAACGACGACGAGGTCCGCGCCTTCGCCGCCAACCCCCACCTTCCCGCGATCCTGCAGGTCCGGATCTGGGACGACATCGGCAAGGACCCGGACCACGCCGCCCCGCCCTTCGCGCACTTCGCCCCGGTTCTGGAACGGGTTGTGCGCAGCGTGTGAGGCACGGTTCGCGTTCGGCGGCGGCGGCGGCGGGGCGGGCGCCGGAAAGGGCGGCTTGATCTGGGTCATGGAACTGTGCCCCGGCGCACCGATAGCCTTCCCAACCATGACGCCAAGACACATCGCCATCGCGGCCGCGTTTGCGCTGATTGGTTCGGCTCACGTCGGCACCGCTGAAGTCACTGTCGAGAAAGACGTGCCATTCGGCGACCTGCCAAGGCAGACGCTTGATATCTACACACCGGACACCGTTACCCAGGACACGGCGGTGATGATCTTCTTCTATGGCGGAGCATTCACGCGAGGCAGCAAGGCCAGCGTCGAGCGGATGGCGGAATCCTACGCCAACGCCGGTATGCTGGTGGTCGCCCCGAATTACCGTCTGTTCCCAGAGGTTTCCTTTCCTTTGTTCGTCGAAGACGCGGCGCAGGCGGTTTCCCATGTCTGGCGGACCCTGCAGGACGACGGCGGGCAGCCAAGGCTAATCGTCGTAGGCGGGTGGTCGTCCGGTGCCTACATCTCGGCGCTGATCGCCTATGACGGGCGGTATCTGGATGCCGAGGACGTGCCGCCCGATGCGATCAAGGGGTTCATCGGACTGGCTGGACCATATCAGGGCGGCCTGTGCGGTGGCCGTACCTGCCCGGACATCTTTCCCAAAGACACCAAGGCCGACTGGCCGGTTCTAAAGTTTGTGGATCCATCCGATCCACCAATGATCCTTATCCGCGGGACGCGCGACAGGTTTGTCGACATAAGCAATCTCGAGGATTTGGCGATGGCCGGAGAGGCCGCTGGCCTATCCGTCTCGACGCTGGTCGTGCAGGACGGGTTCCACGAAGACCTGATGTCCGACATCGCCATTCCCGAAAGCCCTGTCCGCGAAGCCGTCGATGCCTTTCTGCAAAGCGTTCTTTCCCCATAGGGGAAGGACGCCGGTTGGCGATCCGGACTGCCCGCTTTTCAAAAAGGCGCCCGAAGCGGCCCCCGACACTTGATCTGGGTCATGGCCCGACTGCCGAACATCCATAAGCTTTACGTAAGGTCAAATTGACGTTGGGAGCATCTGGGAGGAGCCGGCTCATGAGACTGTTCAGCTTAGTTTTCGCAATGATCGCGCTTGCCGCAACCGTGGTGGGATCGGGTCCGATGCGGGCCGAAACCCTTGTCGGATCGAACGTCGACAGCAGGGTCATCGTCGGGATGAAGGCGAATGCCGACGGCGTCCAGACCTTCCTTCCCGACGGATGGAGCGTCGTGCCCTTCCCCGGAGGTCCCCTGAAAGGCGCGAACCTTCTGTTCGTGATGATCGACAGCAGGCTGGAAATGGACCCGGAGGGCAAGCCTCTTACCCCAGCCAGCCGCCGCGCGGTTGCGCTGATCGGTCTTGGCAAACAGGTCGACGGAGACGCTGTGCGCATGTTCGTTCTGCGCCTGTACACGACCTCACCCGACCGCGACCCCTACAGCAACGCGCAAAGGGCCGCCATCGCGCGCGAATACGCAGAGACGGGGCCCGCCGACGGCAAACGGGACAGCAGCGACTTTTGGCGCGTGATCCCGGAGGCCGGCGGAAAGATCGTGGTTCGGCTGGACTACATGACCGGAAGCCGGAACTGGGTGTCCGGCGAGACGCTTCCCTACTCGGCAGCGGTGCCGGACTTCTCACGCATCTATCGCTACGACCAGCTTGTCGAGGTCGTGATGAGCCAGGGGATGGGCAAGCCCATGAATGGGGAACTGAAGCTCGATATCTCGGTTCTCGAACTGGCCGAGGCGCTGGATGGCACTGAAGAAGTCGTCGCGGTGATGGATGTGCCGGTCTACGTGCGGAAGGTCTATCTTCCCTGAACCTCGATGCGGCCGGGCCGCCACGGTTCGTTGCGGTCAGCGCGAGCATGGGGCGC
Organism: Psychromarinibacter sp. S121; assembly: GCF_049801035.1. Classification (NCBI taxonomy): domain Bacteria; kingdom Pseudomonadati; phylum Pseudomonadota; class Alphaproteobacteria; order Rhodobacterales; family Paracoccaceae; genus Psychromarinibacter; species Psychromarinibacter sp. S121. The sequence goes on along the minus strand of NZ_JBNAGE010000001.1, from coordinate 286,567 downwards.
AGCATAAGGGTTGTCCTGACGGAATGTCTTCGGACATTCTGTAGCCGCCGACTCGGCAACGGCATGACCGGGCGCATCAGGATCTTGACCCCGGAGGACAGCCGCTTGTCCGAACAGACTATGGCCGCCGGTTTCGCGCGCGCATTCCTTGACTATGCGGTTGCCGAAGGAGCGCCGCGGGATGACCTTCTGGCGGCCTCTGGCCTGACGGATGACGATCTGTCGGATCAGGACACGCGCATCCCCGTCGCCGCCTACCAGACGCTTATCGTCACCGGTATCGAGACGACCGGCGACACCTCGCTGTACTTGCGCCACGTGCTTGAGACGCGGCTCGAGACGATGTCGATCGTCGGCCAGATTGTCCACGCCTCCACCTCCTTTCCGCACAGCCTCGGCCAACTCAACCGTTATGCGCGCCTGATGGCCGATGTGCCGATCCCCGGCGGGCGGGACCGGTTCGAGATCACGCGCGAGGGCGACGCTGTCTGGCTGCTGGACAACCGCCCCGATGACGGCACCTGGATGGCGACCGAGGCGAGCCTTGCGCGGTTCATCTCCGAATTCCGCCGCTCTGCCCCCGAACACCCGTTCGAGCAGGCGATGGAGGTGACCTACGCGCCGCCGCCCCATGCCAACCGCTACCCCGATCTCTTCCGGGTGCCGGTCACCTTCCGCGCAACACGCAACGCGCTCCGGATCAATCCGGTCTGGCTGGACGAGGCCTTCGACGGTGGCAAAGAGTATGTTTTCGGCGTCTTCACGCGCCACGCCGACGGGCTGCTGAAGGAGCTTGCGACGCACGACACCGTGCGCGCGTCGGTCGAGGCGCGGATGCTAGCCGATCTGCATGAAGGCACGCTGTCGATGGATCACATCGCGCGCGATCTCGGCATGAGCCGGCAGACGCTTTACCGCCGCCTGAAGGACGAGGGCGTCACCTTCGCTCAGATTCACGACGACCTGCGCCGCCGGATGGCGATGGATTACCTCAGCGCGCGCAAGGTTTCGGTCGGCGAGACCGCGTATCTTCTGGGGTTTTCCGAGGCCTCAGCCTTCGTGCGGGCCTTCCGGCGCTGGACCGGAGCGAGCCCGACCGCGTGGATGAACGATTGATGCCTGCGGTCAATCCGCTGATCCCTGCGGTCATGCCGCCAAGCAGCGCGGGCCGGTAGATCCCCCCTCGACAACACTGAAAGTCGAGGAAAACGAGACATGAAACCGATGCTGATCGCCCCACTTTGCCTGACCGCCCTGCTTGGCGCCTGCGCAAAAATGGGCGCGGATGTGGACCCGATCCTGGACGGACCGCCGAACGCACAGTTCCAAAGCGATCTTGCCGCCTGCCGCAGTCTCGCGCGCAACCAGTCGCAGCTTGATCACGAGACGATGGCCGCCGCCGTCATCGGTGCCGGGATCGGCGGCGTGCTGGGCGAGGTCGACAGCGAGGGCAACGCGTTGGGCGGGGCCGTGGCCGGCGCGCTGGCCGGCACCGCGATGGGCATGTCCGAAGCGGGCGACACGCGAAAGGCCATCGTCCTGAACTGCCTGCGCGGGCGCGGCCACGCGGTCGTCAACTGAGGAAAGGCGCGATGCACGATATTCCCACTCGCATGACCGACCTGCATCACCTGCTGACCGGCGGGCCGCGCCAGCCGTCATGGCGGCCCACCTATCCGCCCCGGCACCTCTGGGGCGATATCGGCCTGCCGCAGCGACAGCCGCCCGCGCCACGGCGCTCCTTGCTGGCGCGCCTCGGATGGGGGACCGGCCGATGATCCAGACCTTTGCCTTCGCCTATGCCGGGCTTGCCGCCTTGCCGGTGCTGATGCACCTGGCCGTCGCCGCCGGGGCCCCGCTCGGACGGCTGACGGTCGGGGGCCGCTTTCCCGGCCGTCTGCCGCCCGCCTGGCGGGCGCTGGCACTGATCCAGGCGGCACTGTTGGGGCTGATGGCCGCGGCGGTGCTCGCGCGGGCCGGTATCGCCCCGGCACCTCTGGCGCCGCTTTTCTGGCCGGCCCTTGCGCTCACCCTATTGTCGCTCGCCGCGAATGCCGCGAGCCCCTCGCGCCCGGAGCGTCTGCTCTGGACACCCGTCCTCGCCCTGATGGCCGCCGCCGCGCTTGGCGTCGGTCTTCTCTGACCCGGAGACGTTTCATGAACCTTCTCGTTGCCGGGGCGACCGGCTATCTCGGACGATTTCTCTGCGCCGAATACGCGCGGCGCGGGCACCACGTCACCGCCCTGGTCCGCGACACCGCCCGTGCCGAAGAGCTTGCCGATGTGCTGGTCGAGGCCGAGGCCACCCGGCCCGAAACCATCCGCGGGATCATGGACGGCGTGGACCTCGTCGTCTCATCCCTCGGGATCACCCGGCAGGCCGACGGGCTGGGCTACCGGGACGTCGACTTTCAGGCCAACCTGAACCTGCTGCGCGAGGCTGAAACTGCTGGCGTGAAGCGGTTTGCCTACGTCCATGTCCTGAAGGCCGAGGCTATGGCGGGCGTACCGCTGGTCGATGCCAAAGCCGCCTTCGTAGATGCACTTCGGGCCTCTGACATGCCGGCGACCGTGATCGCGCCCACCGGCTACTTCTCGGATATGGGTGAGGTCTTTGCGATGGCGCGAAGCGGCCGCGTCTGGCTGTTCGGCGACGGGTCGCATCGTCTCAATCCCATCCATGGCGCAGACCTGGCCGTGGCCATCGCAGACGCGACCGATGCGGGCCGGGGTTGGCTCGAAATCGGCGGCCCCGACGTGATGACGCAGGACGAGATCGCACGTGCCGCCTTTGACGCGCTGGGGACCAAACCGCGCATCACTCACCTTCCAGACGTCCTGCGCCGCGCCGCGCTCGCCGCCCTGCCACTATTGCCGCGCCGTACAGGCGGCCCGGCGCGTTTTTTCCTGACCGCACTTGGGCTGGACATGGTCGCGCCGCGCTTCGGGACGCGGCGGCTTGCCGACCATTTCGATAGCCTTGCCGCCGAGGCGGCAAACCAATCCAAGGGGCCCGGTTCATGACCCGTCCCAAAGCTGGTGGTCTCGCCGCCCCGACCTGCGCCAACAACACCCAACTGCCAAGCGCAGAGGCGCTTTACGCGGCCCTCGCAGCACTCGACCTCGGCCCCGGCGCGCCCGGCGCGGCGATTACCATCGCGGCCGGAGACCGCACCGTAGTGGCCGCGATCGGCAGCGCCGCTCCGGACGGGCGCAAGATGACGGCCCGAACCCCCGTCCGCCTCGCCTCGCTGACGAAGACGTTCACGGCGGCGTCGGTCTTGCGCCTATGGGAAACGGGACGGCTGGACCTCGACACCCCCATCGCGGGCTTAATCTCGCCGAAGCATGACCGGATGCTGCGTGGCGGCGAATACGAGACGGGGGCAATCACCCTGCGCCATCTTCTGATGCACGCCGGCGGGCTTGCCGACCATGCGGAAAGCCCGGCCTATCTGGGCGCAATCCTCGCCGCCCCGAACCACGTCTGGACCCGGACCGAACAGGTCGCGGTCCTGCTCGAACTCGGACCGCCGCTGTCCGAGCCGGGGACAGGTTTCGCCTATTCCGACACCGGCTATGTGCTTTTGGGCGAGATCATCGAACGGACGACGGCCCAGCCGCTTGGCCAAGCCGTTCGCGACCTCTTGCGCTGGGACGACCTTGGCCTGCACGACGTGCGGTGGGAGGGTGAGCCGCCTGCCCAGGGCCCCGCTCAAGCCCACCAGTGGATGGATGGTTTCGACACGACCTGCTTCCACGGCAGCATCGACGCCTTCGGCGGCGGCGGGATCGTCGCAAGTATCGAGGACGCCGCCCGGCTCTATTCCGCACTCGTATCCGGCGCGACGTTCGACCGTCTGGAAACGCTGAACGTGATGCTCACCGCGCCCGGGCATCCCACCGGCAGTCCCTATCGCATGGGCTTGTTCGCAGGAGGGGGCGACGATCACCGCATCTACCGCCACGGCGGCTTTTGGGGACTGCATGCCGCAGTCATCCCAGACAGCAGGCTCGCCGTCGCTGCTGTCGGCCTCGATCAGGCATTGACGCAGCAGATTACCACCATGGTCGAGGACCTCGCCCGCGCCGGGCAGGATGGTTGTTGATTGCGTCGGGATCGGCGAACGAAAGCTTCAAAGGCAGGGGCCGGGCGTCATTATCAGATGACCAGTGGAGCGTTTTTCATGAACACATTTCATGATCTTGCCGAACGCAGCCGGTCGATCAACAGCCTCAGAGCGGAACTGAGGTTGCGCCGTCCCATGTAGCACAGGTGGTATCCGTCGAAAGGCGGACAGAAGTCCGCAAGGACCCGGCGCACACGCCCGTTGTCGAGATCAGCGCGGACTTCGGGCAGCGGCAGGTAGCCGAACCCGTGACCGGCCCGCACCGCCTCCATCACAAGGCCGGGGTCGTTCAGGATGAAGGGGCCGGTCAGCTTCTTCACCACCTCGACGCCTTCGATCTCGAACTCCCAGTCATAGACTGGCCCGTCGGATCGGTGCCGCATCAGGATGCAGTCATGAGCGTCGAGATCGTCGGGATGTCCCGGGGTGCCGCGCTGGGCGAGATAATCCACGCTGGCGACCGCCGCCATCTCCAGCTGCGGCCCGACGGGAAGCGCGATCATGTCGGGGCTCAGGTGCTCTCCCAGCCGGATCGCGCAATCGAAGCGATCCTCGGCAAGGTCAGAGAGCCGACCTTCGCTGCTTATCTCGATGCGCACGTCGGGGTAATCGCGCACAAGCTGCGAGGCGACCGGCCAGAGAATGTCGCGCGTGGCCGGCACGCTGGATGTTACCCGCACAAGACCCGAGGGGCGTTCGCCCAGCGTACGGATTTCCTCGATGCGCTTGCCGAGGTGCTGGAAGCTGGGGCGCAGCGCTGCGAGAAGCTGTTCGCCCGCATCGGTGGTCGTCACCTTCCGCGTGCTGCGGTTGAGCAGCCGCACGCCAATCTTGTCTTCAAGACGCCGGATCGTGTGGCTGACAGCGGATTGGGACACGCCGAGGCGGTGCCCGGCACGGGTGAAATTACCCTCTTCGGCGACGGCAAGCAGGGTCGAGAGATCGCCGAGCAGTTCACGGTCCATGGCGCGCTCCTTCTGTGGCTCGCGGCTTTCTGGGACAACGAACAGCGCGACGCAAAGGAAAAGCACCTACCAAGCATGAACTCAATTCATAACAACGATAAGGCAAGGCGGCCTTATCCGACCCCGGAAGCGGCGCCAGATCAGAGGGCAGACGACACATCCGAACCGGAGCTTCCAAGATGACCACCCCGATCCCCACGACCGATCCCCAAAACCCCGCCCGCCGAGAGTTGCTTCTGGCTGCCGGAATGGGCGCCGCCGCGCTTGGCTTCGCCTCGCTGAGCGCCGAGGCCGTACTGGCTCAATCGACGACCGAGTGGGACAAAACCTTCCCGCAGAGCGACCGCGTCGAGCACCGCAAAGTCAGCTTCACCAACCGTTACGGCATCGCGCTGGTGGGCGATCTCTACCTGCCGAAAGACCGCGGCGCCGCGCCGCTTCCCGCGCTTGCCGTGGCCGGCCCCTTCGGCGCCGTAAAAGAGCAGGCCGCGGGCCTTTATGCGCAGGAGATGGCCGAGCGTGGCTTTGCCGCCGTGGCGTTCGATCCCTCCTATATCGGCGAAAGCGGCGGTACACCGCGCTACGTCGCCTCGCCCGACATCAACACCGAGGACTTCATGGCCGCCGTCGACTTCCTTGGCCTGCAGGACGCGGTGGATCGCGACCGTATCGGCATGATCGGCATTTGCGGCTTTGGCGGCATGGCACTGAATGCGGCGGCCCCGGACAAGCGGGTCAAGGCGGTGGCGGTCACCTCGATGTACGACATGAGCCGGGTCAACGCGCGCGGGTATTTCGACGCGATGACGGAAGAGGATCGCGCCGAGGCGCTGACCGCCATGAGCCTGCAACGCTGGGAAGACGCCGCCTCGGACGAGGCTCCGAAGCTTGCCGGCGGTCTGCCCGACACGCTGGAGGGTAACGATAACCCGGTGATCGCCATGTATCATGCCTATTACAAGACGGATCGCGGCTATCACCCGCGCTCGCTGAACTCGAACGGCGGCTGGAACGTCACCTCGGCCATGTCCTTCATGAACATGCCGCAGCTCACCTACATCCATGAGATCTCGCCTCGCCCGGCGCTGATCATCGCCGGCTCCGAGGCGCATTCCCGTTACTTCAGCGAGGATGCCTATGCCGCGGCGCGCGAGCCCAAGGAACTGGTGATCATCGACGGCGCGGATCACTGCGATCTTTACGACCAGAAGGACATCATCCCCTTCGACCGGCTGCAGGCATTCTTCGAAGGCCATCTCGCCTAAGTCCCCGGGCCTGCCCCCGAGCACTGGGGCAGGTCTTTTCGCCCTGCAACCGATCATGGAGACACCCCAATGAAAATGACCCTCGCCGCGCTTGCGCTGAGCCTCGCCGCCCCCGCAGTTCTCGCTCAAGAGATGACGCAGACCACGCCTCTGGAGCGGGGCGGCCAGATCGGCAGCCCCGAAACCTTCACCGGTACGGTCTTCGTCGCACCGGTCTTCGGCCCCGCGATGAACGATGTCAGTGCAGGAGAAGTGACCTTCATGCCCGGCGCACGCTCGGCATGGCACACCCATCCGGTCGGCCAATACCTTGTCGTGACCGCAGGCACAGGTTGGTACCAGGAAGAAGGGCAGGACAAGCAGGTGATGCGCACCGGCGATGTGATCTTCGCACCGGCAGGCGTGAACCATTGGCACGGCGCGACCGAAGAAACCTCTGTCACCCACTACGCGATCCAGGCGGCTGAGGATGGCATTGCCGTGACATGGGGAGAGCTTGTGACCGACGAGGACTACGGCAGCTGAGACCTGACGCCAGAGACCGGCGCGACCGGTCCCCGCACCCTTTCCACAACACTGATATCGAGGATGCTCCCATGAGAACCCAGATCATTGCCTCTGCCTTCGCTCTCGCCAGCACCACCGCCTCGGCGCAGGATCTTGCCGGCACCCTTCCGGCCACGGCCGATACCGTGGCACCGGCCCTCGCCGCCTATTCCACCGAAGACCTGTTCGGCTCGGTCTGGACCGATGAGGCGCTCTCGATGCGCGACCGCGCTCTGGTCACCTTCGCGGCGCTGGTCACACGTCACGAGACGGACGCTCTCGGCCATCACACCGGGCTGGCACTTGACGCGGGCGTGACCCCGGCGGAACTGTCGGAAACCATCACCCATCTTGCGTTCTACACCGGCTGGGGCAACGCCACCGCCGCAGCCGGGGCCATGGCCCCGGTCTATGACGCACGCGGGGTGACCGCCGAGGATCTGCCCGCGCTCAATCCCGACCTCCTGCCGCTGGACGAAGAGGCCGAAGCCGCGCGGGAAGAGACGGTTCAGTCCAATTTCGCAAACGTCAGCCCCGGCGTCGTCGATACCACGCGCGAACTGCTGTTCAACGACCTCTGGCTGCGCCCGGACCTTGCGCCGCGCGACCGCAGCATGGTCACCGTCGCGGCGCTGATTGCCGCCGGTCAACCTGAACAGATGACCTTTCATCTGAACCGCGCGATGGACAACGGGCTGACGCAGGAAGAGGCGGGCGCGATGCTTTCGCACCTCGCCTTCTATGCGGGCTGGCCCAGGGTCTTCTCTGCGCTGCCCGTGGCGCGGCAGGTGTTCGAGAGCCGCGCGAACTGAAATCCTGCGGCGCGGTCCCGGCCCCGCCGCCTTTAGAAACGGAAGCATTCCATGAAGATCATCCGAGCTGGCAGCACGCCCTCCGCCCCCGGTCCCGCAGACTATTTCACCGGCACCGTGCGGATCGACCCCATGTTCCAGGCCGAGGCCCCGGGCCGCACCAGCGGCGCCCATGTCACCTTCGAGCCCGGCGCCCGCACCGCGTGGCATACCCACCCGGCGGGACAGACCATCATAATCACCTTCGGCCGCGGCCGGGTTCAGCGCGACGGCGGCCCGATCGAAGAGGTCACGGCGGGCGACGTGGTCTTCTTCCCCGCTGGTGAGAAACACTGGCACGGCGCCTCACCCGAGAACGCCATGTCTCATATCGCGATCCAGGAGAGCATAGACGGCACACCTGTAACCTGGCTGGAGAAGGTCTCTGACGCGGACTACACCGGCTGAAGTCAACCGCGCTGCCGCCCAATGCGGCGGCGGCGCGGTGTTGGCTGCAACGCCGAGTTCCGTCGTTCCGGGAATGAACCCTGAGCGTTGATGTGCGGCGCGACGCCACCCCATGCGCCAACTTCCGCCGTACACCGCGCTGCGGCTGTCGTCCCCGGAACCGCGCCACCCCGCCATCCGTTGACTCCCCGGATATGTGAGAGGAGGCAATCCGATGACCAACACAGCAATCATCTCGTCCGACCGCGTCAACGGCACCAATGTCTATGCCCGCGACGGAGAGAAGATCGGGCACATCGACCACCTGATGATCGACAAGGCTTCGGGCCGGGTACCCTATGCCGTGATGCACTTCGGCGGGTTCCTTGGGCTCGGTGAAGAGGAATTCCCGGTGCCATGGGAGAAGCTGACCTACGACACCGCGAAAGACGGCTACGTCACCGACATCACACGCGAGCAGGTGGAAGGCTCGCCGCGCTCTGACGACACGTGGTACGGCAACCGCGAGTACGAGCAGCGGCTGCACGACCACTATGTCGTCAATCCCTACTGGGTCTGATCCGGCGATCCGGTAGACCCGGCGGGCCAGAGATGTTTACCTCCCCCCGACGCCAGACCAGCCGCCGGGGGGAGGCCATGAAGCTTACCGATCTCGACATCATCGTCACCGCCCCGCCCGCGCCGGGCTGGGGTGGGCAGTACTGGATTCTCGTGAAGCTGACGACGGACGACGGGATCGTCGGATGGGGCGAATGCTATGCCGCCTCGGTCGGACCCGATGCGATGCGCGCGGTGATCACGGACGTCTTCACCCGGCATATGGAGGGCGAAAGCCCCGAGAATGTCGAATGGATGTTCCGCAAGGCGTTCTCCGCCGGGTTCACCCAGCGCCCCGATCTGACCGTGATGGGCGCGTTCTCGGGGTTGGAAATCGCGTGTTGGGACATTCTCGGCAAGGCGCGCGACCGGCCTGTCTGGGCGCTGTTGGGCGGCATGGTGAATGACCGCATCCGCGCCTATTCCTACCTCTACCCCCTGCCCGGCCATCCGCTGCCCGAGTTCTGGGTCAGCCCCGACATGGCCGCCGAAAGCGCGGTTGATCTCGTGTCGCGCGGCTATACGGCGGTCAAGTTCGACCCCGCCGGCCCCTACACCGTGCGCGGCGGGCATCAGCCCGCGCTGACCGACATCGAAACATCCGTGGCCTTCTGCAAGGCCATCCGCGACGCCGTCGGCACCCGCGCCGACCTGCTGTTCGGCACCCACGGCCAGTTCAACACCGCAGGCGCCGTCCGCATGGCGAAGGCCATCGAGCCCTATGACCCGCTGTGGTTCGAGGAACCGATCCCGCCTGATAACCCGCTGGAATTCGCCGAGGTCGCCCGCGCCACCTCTATTCCCGTCGCCACCGGCGAGCGCCTGACCACGCGCGCCGAGTTCGCCACGCTTCTGCGCACCGGCGGCGCGGCGATCCTGCAACCGGCGCTTGGCCGCGCGGGCGGCATCTGGGAGACGCGCAAGCTGGCCGCGATGGCCGAAGGCTTCAACGTCCAGATCGCGCCGCACCTATACGCCGGTCCGGTGGAATGGGCCGCCAACCTGCATCTTGCCGCGTCGATCCCCAACCTGCTGCTGGCCGAGACGATCGAGACACCGTTCCACGACGACCTGATCGGCGGTGCGATCCGCGTCGACGACGGCTATGTCCCCGCGCCGCAGGGTCCGGGGCTGGGCATCGAGGTCAACGAGACGCTCGCCCGCGCCCATCCCTACACCGGCACCGCGCTGCACCTTCAGATGCAGGAGGCACCCTGCGATTACCGGCATGGAAACCGGTTTGCCGGAGGGGCGCCGCGAGACGAAGAGTGACATCTGGATCACGCGCAATTTGGAAACAATGCCGCAATCTCGCCGCATTCTGTGGATAACTTAAGGGTGTAAAGCGCCAGTTGTCGCGCATGTGCATAAGAGTGTGAGTAGGCCCTTTTTTCCTCCCTGACTGGACAGGCCGCGCAATGCGCGGCCTCCTTTTTACCAGTCAGGTCAGCGGCATAGGGCAGAAGCCGCCGCAGGTCAGCCCTGCCGCCTGTTGTCGCGCAACTGCTTGAACACGTAGATCGGCAGCAAGACGTTCGCCAGTAGGCTTCCGATCCACACCAGCAGCGTCGCCGCCAGCCAGTCCGACAGGCCCGCGATCTGCATCCCGCCGACCACGAGTTCGGTGATCTTCAACCCGACGAAGATGGTGATCAGCGACACGCTGCCCATTAGCTGCGGCATGCTGGTCAGCGAGATCTTGGTGATCAGCGGACCCAGCAGCGTCTGAACGACCGTGAACAGCAGAACCGCGACGATGAACGCCGTCGCGCCAAGGGTGAACCCCTCCAGCAGCGAGGCGGCAATCAGAAGGCCGATACCATTGGCCACGACATAGGCCACGGCGGACCACATAAGCTTGATCATCCCGAGGGTCTCCATCCATTGCGCGTCGGGACCACCTTACACCGGCAAGGCCCTCCGGCAATGACCGTTAAGGTCGGTCAGTCGATCGGCTCGATCAGGTCCGGCCCCTTCGCCCGGTTCGAGTTCACCTTGCGGTCGACCCGGTGGAACTCGAACCCATCCGCAGGCGCCTGTTTCATCAGGACCGCCGCGCCCTTGCCTTCCTCGCCCAGCCACAGGCCCCAATCGTCGGGCCTGACGGTGACCGGCATACGGTGGTGGATCTCGGTCATTGGGCCGGACGCCTCGGTCGTGACGATGGCGCAGGTGGTGAAGGCCTCGCCGTCCCGTTCCCAATCCTGCCAAACACCCGCGAAAACCAGCGGCGAGCCGTCTTCGCGGGTGATGTACCACGGCAGGCGGTTGTCCTCGTCATCCTTGGTCCATTCGTAGAACCCGCTGGCCGGGATCAGGCAGCGCCGTTCCCGGCAGGCGGCGCGGAAGGCGGGTTTCTCGGCCACCGTCTCGGCCCGCGCGTTGATCAGCAGCGGGCCGTCGTTCGGTTTCTTGTACCAGTGCGGGATGAAGCCCCAGCGCATCGGGCCAAGGTGGCGCACACCGTCGCCGCTGACGACGGTGAAAATGCTGTTGGTCGGGCAGACGTTGTAATTCGGCACGTCGGGCAGGTCGTTCGCCGGGGTGGCGTCGAACATCTGGACCATCGCGTCCGGCGGCAGGGTGATTGCGAAACGTCCGCACATGCCCTGAACCTAGTGCGCCGCGCCGCCCGCTTCCAGCCAGCTTTCGATCCGCTCGCGATGCGCCGCCGCGCGGTCGACCAGCCAGTCGCGAAACGCGCGTTGCACCCGGCCAAGCCGCCGCCCCTCGGGCCAGACCAGCCAATAGGAATAGGCAGTCTCTGCCACCCGCCCCGGTCCGAAGGGCGCGACCAGCCGCCCGTCGAGATGCGCGTCGAAAGACTCGATCAGCGCACTCAGCACCAGCCCAAGCCCGGATTGCGCCAGCGTCAGGCTGGAGGTCGAATGCGTGACCATCCGGTGCGTCGCAACCGGGCCATGCACGATCCCATACCGCGCGCACCAGCCGGGCCAGTCCAGCCAACCCGGATCGCTGGTCTCGATCGGGACATGGCTGAGAGGCACGCGTTCAAGGCTCGTGCAGCTGGGGTCCAACGCGTAGCGCCGCGCGAAGTCCGGCGTGCAGACCGGGGTCAGCAGGCTGGGGAACAGCCGCTCGCCAATGAGCCCCGGTCCCGGCGCGCCAACATGGCGGATCGCGAAATCGAACGAGCCGGCGGCAAGGTCGACCATACGGCGCGAGCTATCCAGCCGCAGGTCCACCGCCCCCGCGTAAGAGAAGAACCCGGCCAGTTCGCGCGGAAACCAGCCCTCGGCCATCGACAGGGTCATCGAGACCGCCAGCCGGTTGCTTTCGCCCCGCGCCGACAGGGTGTCCAGCACCGTTCCGATCTCACCGAAAGCCGCCGTCAGCTGTGCGGCGATCGCCTTGGTTTCCGCCTCCGGCACCGCGCCACCCGGCGCGCGGTCGAACAAGGCGCGGCCAAGATAGCCCTCCAACGTGCGCACCTGCTGCCCCACGGCGGCCGGGGTGACGTTCAGCTCTTCCGCCGCAGCCCGGAACGAGCCGGTGCGCAACACCGCCTCCAGCGCCCGCAGGCCGTTCAGGTGGACCGTCCGCATCGCCGCAGCCCCGCGAAAGATTTTCTTTAGCCTCGCCAAGAAACAATGGCGTGATGCCCAACTTCCGTAGGGTCATACTGCCAACACGACAAGCAATTCTTTTCCCGACAGGAGACGGACCATGCAGAAGTTCATGATAGAACGGAAAATTCCCGGCATCGGCCGCATGAAGGATTCCGAGATCGGCGCAGCCGCCGGTGCGTCGAACAAGGCGCTGGCGCAACTTGCTCCTGACGTTCAGTGGCAGCACAGCTATATCGCGGGCGACAAAAGCTTCTGCGTCTACCTCGCGACCGACGAGGCCGCCATCCGCAAGCATGCCGAGATCAGCGGCTTCCCGGCCGACGTGATCACGCGGATCAACAAGGTCATCGATCCGACCACAGAAAACCAGTCGGAAGCCGTACCCGCCTAGCCTTCCAACGCCGCCGCGCGCCGTTCCAGCGCCCATTCGGGCCAGTATTGGCTGCGGCGGTAGAACTCTGGCATCGCCGGAATGCCTTCGGGCAACTGCACCCACGGCAGCTTGCTGTCGGTGAAGATATGGATGTCCGGCGGCACGGCGCCGGGCTCCTCCAGCGTTCCGACCCGTACGAACAGGAAACGCGGTCCCGCCCCGGAGTAGACGCTCCACAGCGCCACCTGACAGGTCGGGCAGCGATAGATCACCTGCCCGTTGCCGCTTTCGCTGGGCACGGTGACCGGTACAGGCGCGCCCGTTGCGACCGCGACCCGGTCCGCCTCGATCAGCGCGTTCAGCACGAAGGCCGACCCGGTTTCGCGCTGGCACCAGCGGCAATGACAACAGTGGACGAAAAGCGGCCTGTCGGTCAGGCGAAAGCGGACCTCGCCGCAGGTGCATTTGCCGTTCATTGTCCCCTCCCTGACCTGTCAGACGAACCCTAGGGCCAGCGACCGCCTTGCCGCAAAGGATTTGCGCCCGGCAACGAAAAGGGGCCGCAGCATCCGCCACGGCCCCGATCTATTCACGTCCCGGCGCAGACGCGCCGGACCGCCGTTACTCGGCCATCGTGATCCGGCCGTCGGTGTAGGGCGTGTAGGGCGCGTTCTCGATCAGGTACTCCGCCGTCACGTCGGCAAGGTCCGGACCGAAGTCATAGGCGTTGTCGGCATCCACGAACATCGAGTAGCCATCGCCGCCATTGCGCACGAAGTTGTTGGACACGACGCCATAAGTCTTCGCGGGATCAAGCGGCTCGCCGCCGATCATCACATCGGACACACGGCTGCCCACTTCGGCAGACGGATCGACGGTGAAGGTCATGCCCGCGACCTGCGGGAAGCGGCCGCCGCCATCCTCGATCTGGCTCACGCCGTTCTCAAGCGCCGCCAGAAGGACTTCGCCGGTCACCTGGAAGGTGGACAGGGTGTTCTGGAACGGCAGCACCGTCAGAACCTCGCCCATGGTGACCTCGCCCGCGTCGATCGAGGCACGCAGACCGCCGCCGTTGCCGATGGCGACGTCGATACCCTGGTCTTTCACGCGGTCCAGCATGGCGTCGGCGACGAGGTTGCCCATCTGGCACTCCATCGCGCGACAATTGTCACGACTGCCGTCAATCGCTTCAGAGGTTTCCGCCACGACCTTGTTGCGGATCTCGTCCAGCGGCGCGGCCAGTTCAGAGATCCGGCCCTTGGTGAGCTCGTCCTCGGTGACGGAAGCGTCCAGCAGGATCGGTTCGCCCACCGCTTCCACGATGTTGCCGTCGTCGTCGAAGGTGACGTTCAACTCGCCAAGAAACTTGCCGTAGGCATAGGCCTGCACGATGGCGGTGTTGCCGACCATCACCGGGTACGGACCCTTCGCGCCTTCGATGGTGTTCGACAGCAGGCTGTTGTCATGACCGCCGACGATGATGTCGACGTCCGGGTTCGCCTCGGCCACCGCGATGTCGACGTTCAGGCCCGAGTGCGACAGGACGACGATCTTGTTGACGCCCTCTGCCTTCATCTTCTCCACCTCGGCCGCGACCGCATCCGCGGGGGGCGTAAAGATGATGTTCTTGCCGGGGCTCGCCAGTTCCGGCGTGTCGAGCGGGGTCAGGCCGATCATGCCGATCTTCTCGCCGTCCTTCTCGATGATCACCGATTTCTGGATCGCGTCGGTCAGGATCGGCTCGCCGGAGATGTCGGCGTTCGACATCAGGATCGGGAATTCCACCGCCTCGGTGAAGCCCTTCAGAACCTCGGGGCCATCGTCGAACTCGTGGTTGCCGACGGTCATGCCGTCGTATCCCATCTTGTTCATCATCTCGGCCGCGGCCGCGCCCTTGTAGTAAGTGTAGAACAGCGTGCCCTGAAACTGGTCGCCGCCATCCACCAGCAGATAGTTGCCGGCCCGCTCTTTCGCCTCTTCGACGGCGGTGACAAGGCGCGCCGAGCCGCCAAAGCACTCGCCGGCGTCGTTATCCTCGGCGCCGCAGGTCGAGTCGTATTTCGAGATCGGCTCGAAACGTGCGTGGAAATCGTTCGTGTGCAGAATCGTGATCTTGTACTCGGCGGACGCCATTCCGGCGGACAGGCCGAGGACCGCGGTGGCGGTCAGGAAACGAGCGAACATGTAAGGTCTCCCAGTTGGTTTATCGTGACAGACTGACCGCGTAACGCGACGGAGTCAAAAGCCTTTCCCGGCTTCCCTAGCGCTCGGCGGTAACGGCATCGCGACAGTGCCGCTTTGCGCGGCACCTGCCCCACCCTATATCACCCGGCATGGGTATCCTGCGGTTCTTCGGCCTGTGCCTGCGGGCGGTCATCATGGCGGCGCTGGTCGGCGGAGCGCTGGCCTTCGCAGCCGTGCCCAGCCCGTACCGCGCCTTCACACCAGAGCTTTATGATCTGACCGAAGCCGCGCCCAACGTCTACATCGACGACCCTGCCGCCGCCCCGCGCGTGCTAAAGATGATCGCGGCGGCAGAGGACAACGTGGCCGCGTTCTTCGGTGAGTTGCAGACCGATCCGGTCTGGGTCCTGTGTACCACCACGGACTGCGAGGACCGCATGGGGATGCGCGCCAACGGGATGACCTATGGCTTCCACCTGATCCTGATGGGACCG
Organism: Psychromarinibacter sp. S121; assembly: GCF_049801035.1. Classification (NCBI taxonomy): domain Bacteria; kingdom Pseudomonadati; phylum Pseudomonadota; class Alphaproteobacteria; order Rhodobacterales; family Paracoccaceae; genus Psychromarinibacter; species Psychromarinibacter sp. S121. The sequence continues at coordinate 271,164 of NZ_JBNAGE010000001.1, read as the reverse complement.
CGCGGCGTCAACGAGATGATCCTGACCCACGAACGGGTTCACGCCGAATTGCACCGCTACATGTCGATCACCGACGTGCTGGGCCCGAAGTTCCCGGCGTGGTTCGACGAGGGGCTGGCGACCTACCTGTCCGGCGACGACCGGCCATGGATGCCCGCCGACGCGCGAGAATCCGACTGGATCCTCGAAGCGAAGGACTTCTTTTCGTGGGTACGTCTGCGCGAAGGCCGCGACTGGCGCGACAGCTATGGCGCCGCCGCGCGGCTGGTGGCCGAGATCGAACAGGTCGCGGGGCGCGACGGACTGCGCGACCTGATCCGGCGTGTCGGCGAAAACGGCGAGGACTTCGACGCGGTCTATGCCGAGGTGATGGGCCGCTAGACCCGCTCGCCCTTCGACAGGCGGCCGAGAAAACCCTCGGCCTCGGTCAGCACGGTCTTGCGGTGATCCTCGTCCATTCGGTCCCACGTCCGGTACATGTTGCCCATCCGGTGATTGCCCTCGAACCGGTCGCGGTGGCGGTCCAGGAACTGCCAGTACAGCAGGTTGAACGGACAGGCGTCCGGCCCGGTCCGGTCCTTCACCTTGTAGCGGCAGCTTTTGCAGTAGTCCGACATCCGGTCGATGTAGCTGCCCGACGACACGTAGGGCTTGGACCCCAGAAGCCCGCCATCGGCGAACTGGCTCATCCCCACGGTATTCGGCGCCTCGACCCATTCATAGGCGTCGGCGTAAACCTCGAGATACCACTCGTGAACCTCGTGCGGGTTCACCCCGGCGAGCAGCGCGAAATTGCCGGTGATCATCAGGCGCTGAATGTGGTGGGCATAGGCCTCGTCCCGCGTCTGGGCGACGGCGTGGGCGACGCAGGCCATGTCGGTCTCGGCGGACCAGTAGAAGTCGGGCAGCTTCCGCTGATGGTTCAGGGCATTGCGGCGGGGATAATCCTCGCCCTCGAGGAAGTAGATCCCCCGCACATATTCCCGCCAGCCGATGATCTGGCGGATGAACCCCTCGGCCGCGTTGATCGGCACATCGCCCGCCTTCCACGCGTCCTCGGCGGCGCGGCAGACCTCCATCGGGTCCAGCAGCCCGGCGTTGAGGTAGACCGAGATCACGGCGTGATACAGGAACTTCTCGTCCCGAAGCATCGCGTCCTGAAAGTCGCCGAACCGGGGCAGCGCGTGCTTGACGAAATGCGCCAGCGCCCGCCGCGCCTGCCCCCTGTCCGTGGCAAACCAGAACGGCCGCAGAGCCCCGAAATTCCGATTAAATTTCGCGTCCACAAGATCGAGGGCGTCTTCGACGGTCTCATCCGGCGTGAACTGCATCGGGGCCGAGTCGATCCCGTCGGGCGGCGGCTTGCGGTTCTCTTTGTCGAAGTTCCACGCACCGCCGGCGGGCTTGTCGCCTTCCATCAGCAAACCGGTCTTGCGGCGCATCTCGCGATAGAAATACTCCATCCGCAGCGCCTTGCGCCCCTCGGCCCACTGCTCGAACTCGGCGTGGGTGCAGATGAACCGCCGGTCCTCGAACCGCCGCACTTTCACCGGCGTGGCAGAGGCGAAGTCTTCCAGCACCCGGATCAGCCGCCATTCGCCGGGCTGGGTGTACAGCACCTCGTCCGCCCCGGTCTCGTCCAGCCGCCGCATCAACTCGGCGTCGATGGACCCGGCGTTGTCCGCATCGTCGAGCGTGGTGTAGGCGACCGTCCAGCCGTCCTTGCGCAACTCCTCGGCAAACTTGCGCATCGCGGCGAACAGGAAGGCGATCTTCTTCGGGTGATGCGCGACATAGGACGCTTCCGCCATGACCTCGGCCATCACGACGGTATCGGCGTCGCGGTCGGCTTTCTGCAAGGCCGTCAGATCGGGCGACAACTGGTCGCCCAGCACAAGCACAAGACGGCTCACCACGGGATCTCCTTGCCCGCGTAATCGTAAAATCCGCCCGTCTGCGAAGCCGACAGCCCCGTCAGCACGTCCAGCAGATTGCCCGCCGCCTCTGCCGGTGGCGTGGCTTTCTCCGGTGACACGAAATCGGCGGTGAAGGGCGTGGCGACCGTGCCGGGATGCAGCGCGACGCAGACTGCCTGCTTGTGGGTCCGCGCCAGTTCGATCGCCGCCGTATGGACGATCTGGTTCGCCGCCGCCTTCGCCGCGCGATAGCCGTACCAGCCGCCCAGCCCGTTGTCCCCGATCGACCCCACCCGCGCCGACAAAACGCCCAACGTGGCGGGCGTCTCTTTCGGCATCAGACGCGGCGCGTGCTTGAGGATCAGCGCCGGCCCCAGCGCATTGACCGCGAACTGCGCCGCCAGATACGCCGCGTCGATCTGTTTCAGCGCCTTCTCCGGCGCGCGGCCGCCGGACTGCAACGCCCCCGTGGCCACGACGATCAGATCGAAGGTGCCCTCAAGCGCCCCAAGATGCAGGTCGACGCTGCCGGGATCAGTGATGTCCAGCCCGTCGCCGCTGCGCGACAGGCCCGTCACCTCGAACCCGCGCGCCTCTGCCCCGGACAAGAGGGCGCCGCCGATGCCTCCCGACGATCCGATCACCAATGCGCGTGCCATGAACCCTCCCGCTTGACCGGGCGTGACCTAGCGCCAAGCTGGAGAAAGACGAGTCGCCCGGGAGACCCCCATGCGCCTGATCGCCCTCGCCCTGCTGGCCTCTGCGCTGCCCACCGCCGCGCTGGAGCTGAAGCTGTCCGGCTTTTACCACCTGAACCGCCCCGCCAGCCTTGAATACGACCCCGCCTTCTGCGGCCTGTGGATCGCCAACGAAGGGCCGGAGATGATCCTTGTCACGCTGGACGGCATCGAACTGCGGCGCTGGAAAAGCGACCTTTACCGCATCAAGGCGGTTGCGCTGGAAGGCAACCACGTCGTCGTCAGCGACGGATCGGGCAGCTACCAGCGGCTGACCAAGGAAGGCACGGCGCTGGGCGCGCCGTTCCGGCTGGGCGACGTTCGCGCCTCGACCGAAGGGATGGTGGTGCTGCCCGACGGGTCGCTTGTGCTGGTCGAAGACGACCCGGCGCGGATCATCTGGACCGACATGGAAGGCAACGTGACCCGCGAACTGGCGGGCGAGACCTTCGACCCGCCGCTGACCGAACCGCAGGGCATCGCCCGCGATCCGCGCACCGGGCACCTGCTGGTGGTGGACGACTGGGAGGGGACGAATTCGCTGTACGAACTCGACCCCGAGGGGCGGCTGCTGGGAACGACCCCGCTGATCGCCTATGGCCGCGACCCCGAGGGCATCGCGATCCGCGCCGGGGCGAACCTGGTGTTCATGGCCTTCGACGGCGGCGCGCGCATCGCGGCGTTCGACTACGTGCCGACCATGGGCGTGGGGGACGAGGTGCCGCGCCCCGGCGCGGATTGCATGATTTCCTGAACATGATCTCCTGGACGGGGCGAAGAATGGAGATGTGCAAGGGGGCTCTGCCCCCGCCGCTGCGCGGCTCCCCCCGAGGTATTTTGGAAGAGAAGAAGGGGCTGGCGGCGGGGGCGAATTTTCGCTTTCGCATTCTTTGGTGGCCGTGCTATGTCCCTCGGCATGATGACCCGGCAGCATATCGCACGTCCGACCGCGCTTCGCGCGGCGCTGCCGCTTGCCGGTCTCCTGCTCCTTAGCCGCCTCTGAGCGTGCCCTTTCGGCGCGACCGCTCAGAGGAGGAGACGCCCGCGCCAAAGGCTTAAGGACAACAGACGGAATTCAGACATGACCCAGACCGACCCCAACCGCGTGTTGATTTTCGACACCACGCTGCGTGACGGCGAGCAATCTCCCGGCGCGACCATGACCCACGAAGAAAAGCTGGAGATCGCCCAGCTGCTCGACGAAATGGGTGTGGACATCATCGAGGCGGGATTCCCGATTGCCTCGGAAGGCGATTTCGCCGCGGTGTCCGAGATCGCCAAGCAGGCGCAGACCGCCACGATCTGCGGGCTGGCGCGCGCCAACTTCAAGGACATCGACCGCTGCTGGGAGGCCGTGAAACACGCGCGCTCGCCCCGCATCCACACCTTCATCGGCACCTCGCCGCTGCACCGCGCCATCCCGAACCTGACGATGGACGAGATGGCCGACCGCATCCACGACACGGTCACCCACGCGCGCAACCTGTGCGACAACGTGCAGTGGTCGCCGATGGACGCGACGCGGACCGAGTGGGATTACCTCAAGCGCGTGGTCGAGATCGCCATCAAGGCGGGCGCGACGACGATCAACATCCCCGACACCGTGGGCTACACCGCGCCGGTCGAAAGTGCCGACCTGATCCGCCGCCTGATCGCCGAGGTGCCGGGCGCCGATGACGTGATCTTCGCGACGCACTGTCACAACGACCTCGGGATGGCGACGGCGAACTCGCTGGCCGCCGTCGCGGGCGGCGCGCGGCAGATCGAGTGTACGATCAACGGGCTGGGCGAACGCGCCGGCAACACCGCGCTGGAAGAGGTGGTGATGGCGCTGAAGGTGCGCCACGACATCATGCCGTGGTCCACCGGGGTCGACACGACGAAGATCATGAACATCTCGCGCCGGGTCGCCACCGTGTCGGGCTTCGCGGTCCAGTACAACAAGGCGATCGTCGGCAAGAACGCCTTCGCGCATGAAAGCGGCATCCACCAGGACGGCATGCTGAAGAATGCCGAAACCTTCGAGATCATGCGCCCCGCCGATGTCGGCCTGACCGAGACGAACATCGTCATGGGCAAGCACTCGGGCCGCGCCGCGCTGCGGTCCAAGCTGAAGAACCTGGGCTATGAACTGGCGGACAACCAGCTGAACGACATGTTCGTCCGCTTCAAGGCGCTGGCCGACCGCAAGAAAGAGGTCTTCGACGAGGATCTCGTGGCGCTGATGCGCGACACCGCCGTCGAGGTGGGCAACGAGCGTATCCAGGTGAAGTTCCTGCGGGTGATTTGCGGCACCGAGGCGCCGCAATCGGCTGACCTGACGCTGACAATCGACGGCAAGGACGAACAGGTCACCGCCACCGGCGACGGCCCGGTCGACGCCACCTTCAACGCGGTGAAGAAGCTGTTCCCGCACGAGGCGGTGCTGCAACTGTACCAGATCAACGCCGTGACCGAGGGCACCGACGCGCAGGCCACCGTGCATGTGCGGCTGGAGCAGGACGGGCGCATCGCCACCGGCCAGTCCAGCGACACGGACACCGTGGTCGCCTCGGCCAAGGCGTATGTCACGGCGCTGAACCGTTTGCTGGTGCGGCTGGGCAAGACCGCGCCCGATGCCGATGTGAAGGGCATCAGCTACAAGGACGTGGGCTGACGGCGCAGGACGGCGTCGGCTGACATCGAACGGGGCTTCCGGACATACCGTCCGGAGGCCCCTTTTCTTCAGCAGCATCAGCCCCTTAGTCGGGATGAATATCACGCGGGGTGCAGCCCGCTTCCAGCACCACCGCGATACGGTCGATCCTTGCGCTGAGCCCGCGCTCGGCCAGCCATTCGGATTGCAGATCGTAAGCCTCGGGCTCTTGCGCGCCGCCGCAATACCAGTGCCGCGCACCGGCCTGCCGGTGATGCACCAGTTCGTGCAGCAACACAGAGACATCCTGCGCCCGGTCCATCGACCACGGCCCGACAAGATAGACCGTTCCGGTCGCCGCATCGTACAGGCCGCGCGTGCGCTGACCCATCCGGGCAGAAATGCCCTGCAGGCTGGCCGCCCGCGCGCTGTCGATCAGTCGGATGACGGGCGGCGGCTTGCGGGTATAGACCCCGCGCGCGTCCAACCAGGCTTCCAGCACATCGGTCAGCTCGGCCAGCGTCGCGGCCCGCCGCCATTCCGGATCGGGGTCAAGCGTGAACGCCGGGGCCGCATGGGCCGGTGACAGCAGGACGAAAAGCGACAGGGCCGCCGGAAGCAGCCCGGCGGGGCGTGGGACAGGCATGTTCGCCTCCGGTTTTGCGGAAAGGATGACGTATGGTAATCTTCAGGGGTTAATTCGGTCAAAAGACCGCTTCTCAACCGCTGCTGAAAGGAATTCATCCGTGCGCCGCCTGCCGCCCTTTGCCGCGATCCGCGCCTTCGAGGCGACCGCCCGGCACGGCAGCATGAAGGCCGCCGCCGAAGAGCTGTGCGTCACCGCCTCGGCCGTCAGCCACCAGATCCGAACGCTGGAAGAGTTCCTCGACACCGCGCTGTTCCTGCGCGACGGCAACCGGCTGATCCTCACGCTGACCGGCAAGACCTATGTCGGCAAGCTGACCGGTCTGCTGGACGCTTTGGACGAGTCGACGCGCGACCTGCGGGGCGGCCGCGACCTGCGTGTGCTGACAACGCCGGGCTTCGCGGCGCGGTTCATGGTGCCCCGGCTGTCCGGTTTCCGGCATGGCGACCTTGTCCGCCTGCGGGTGTCAGAGGGTGCTCCGGACACCGACTTTGCCCGCAACGACGCTGACGTTGTGATACACTGGGGCGACACGCCGGTTCCGGGCGTGGTGGTCGAGCCGCTGATGGAATCCGCGCGCTACCCGGTGATCAGCCCCGGGTTGCGCGACCGCGAACGGATCGAGACGCCCGAGGACCTGCTGCGCGTCACCCTGTTCCATGACGAGGTGATGGACGCCTGGCCCGCGTGGTTCGCGGCGGCCGGGATCGAGATCGACGACCGCCCGCGGGGCCCGCGCTATCCCCATTGCGAACTGTCGAGTACTGCGGCAGAACGCGGTCAGGGCGTGGCGCTGGCCTATGACGCGATGGTGCGCGGCACATTGCGCGCCGGGGTGCTGGTACGGCTGTTCGAGCAGGTGATGATGCCGGTCACGATCTACTCGGTCGCCTACCTTCAGGACCGCGAGACCGACCCGCTGATCCGCGAATTCCGCGACTGGATCTTCGCGGAAGCGGCCTTGGAAGGGCTGGTTCCGCCCCGTGGCGGCACTGTCGCGGCAGAATAATTCGTCTGACGTCGCGTCGCGGGATCACGGCGCGCAAACTTTCACTTTTCCGAGATTCCAGCGCCATTTTTGCGGAAGGTAACGCGCAGAATTATACGACCCTAGCTTTCGTGCCGTTTTACCCCCGCGATAGACGTGCCTTTGAACGCCCTTCAAATTCCGTGAACAGTGCGTTTCGGCGGATCGTCGCCACCCGCCCCCTTTTCCTTGGCCCGAGCCGTCAATATAAGGCCGAGTGGTGCCGGGCCTGAGTCCGTCACCCAAGGATGCCTTACCCGGAACGAAGGTGCTGCCTGCATGTCTTTTCTCTCCGGCCTGTTCTCTGCCGACATGGCCATCGACCTCGGAACCGCCAACACTCTGGTCTACGTCAAAGGGCGTGGCGTTATCCTGAACGAGCCTTCGGTGGTGGCCTACCACGTCAAGGACGGACGCAAGCAGGTGCTTGCCGTCGGTGAGGACGCCAAGCTGATGCTGGGCCGGACCCCCGGCTCGATCGAGGCGATCCGGCCGATGCGCGAGGGCGTGATCGCCGACTTCGACGTGGCCGAAGAGATGATCAAGCACTTCATCCGGAAGGTGCATCGCCGCACGACATTCTCGAAGCCGAAGATCATCGTCTGCGTGCCGCACGGCGCGACCCCGGTCGAGAAGCGCGCGATCCGCCAGTCGGTGCTGTCGGCGGGCGCCCGCCGCGCGGGGCTGATCGCGGAACCCATCGCGGCCGCCATCGGGGCCGGCATGCCGATCACCGATCCCACCGGCAGCATGGTCGTCGACATCGGCGGCGGCACCACCGAGGTCGCCGTGCTGTCGCTGGGCGACATCGTGTATGCCCGCTCTGTCCGCGTCGGTGGCGACCGGATGGACGAGGCGATCATCAACTATCTCCGCCGCCAGCAGAACCTGCTGATCGGCGAAAGCACGGCCGAGCGCATCAAGACCTCGATCGGCACCGCCCGCATGCCCGACGACGGGCGCGGCGCGTCGATGCAGATCCGGGGCCGCGACCTGCTGAACGGCGTGCCGAAAGAGACCGAGGTCAGCCAGGCGCAGGTCGCCGAGGCGCTGGCCGAACCGGTCATGACCATCTGCGAGGCGGTGATGACCGCTCTTGAAGCCACCCCGCCCGACCTTGCCGCCGACATCGTCGACCGCGGCGTGATGCTGACGGGTGGCGGCGCGCTGCTGGGCGAACTCGACCTTGCGCTGCGCGAACAGACCGGCCTTGCGATATCGGTCGCCGATGAATCACTCAATTGTGTGGCTCTCGGCACCGGTAAGGCGCTGGAATATGAAAAACAGCTTCGGCATGTGATAGACTACGAAAGCTGACGGGGTCACCGACCCCGGCCCCATCCGGTCCATGTGGCCGGTCGGGCGCGAAACGGCGACGCGGAGAATGACGTGGCCAGAAACGGAGCGAAGAACGGCGGAAGCGACAGTTATGTCCGCCCGGTCAGGCGTATCCTGATCGGCGTGCTTGTGTTCGCCCTGTTCGCGACCTTCCTTCTATGGCGCATCGACAGTCCACGCGTCGAACGCCTGCGCGCCCAGATCGTCGACCGCTTCGTGCCCAGCTTCAGCTTCGTGCTGGTGCCTGTGACCAAGGTCGCGGACATGGTCGAGAACTTCCAGTCCTACACCCGGATCTACGAGCAGAACCAGGAGCTGCGGCGCGAGTTGCAGCAGATGAAGGCGTGGAAGGAAGCGGCGCTTCAACTGGAACAGCAGAACGCCAAGCTGCTGGACCTGAACAACGTGCGGCTCGATCCCAAGCTGACCTTCGTGACCGGCGTGGTGCTGGCCGACAGCGGGTCCCCGTTCCGGCAGTCGGTGCTGTTGAACATCGGCGAGCGCGACGGCATCGTCGACGGCTGGGCCGCGACCGACGGGCTGGGCCTTGTGGGCCGGATCAGCGGCGTCGGGCCGAACACATCGCGCGTGATCCTGCTGACCGATTCCAACAGCCGCATTCCGGTGACGATCCAGCCCTCGGGGCAGAAGGCGATCCTGTCGGGCGACAACACAAGCCTTCCGCCGGTGGATTTCCTTGAAAGCCCGGAACTCGTGCGCCCCGGCGACCGCGTGGTCAGCTCGGGCGACGGCGGCGTGTTCCCCGCCGGCGTGCTGGTGGGCACCGTGGTTCAGGGCCCCGACCGGCGGCTTCGCATCCGGCTGGCCGCCGATTACGAGCGGCTGGAATACCTGCGCGTCCTGCGCTCGCATCCGAAAGCGCCGGTGACCGACCCCGGGCGGCTGGTTCTTCCGACCGAGGAATCGCTCGGCCTGCTGGAAGAGGCCGTCGATGGATAGAAACCGCGCCACCGTCCGCTGGCTGTACGGCGCGCTTTATGCCGGGCTTGCGCTGTTTCTGATGCTGATGCACATCCTGCCGACCGATCTTGGCCCCGATGGCTATCCCGGCCCCGACCTGCTGTTGTGCATCACGCTGGCGTGGGTCCTGCGGCGGCCGCAATACGTGCCGACCCTGCTGATCGCCGCCGTCTTCCTGATGACCGATTTCCTGTACATGCGCCCGCCGGGCCTGTGGACCGCGCTGATCGTCGTCGCGGTCGAGACGCTGCGCTCGCGCGAGGCGACGCTGCGCGAACAGCCCCTGATGGTCGAGATCGTGACGGTCGCGGTGATCCTCGCGATCATCCACATCGGCTATTGGCTGCTTCTGCTGCTGTTCGCGGTGCCGCAGGCCCGCTTCGGCCTGCTGCTGCTCGAGATGATCGCGACCATGGTCACCTATCCCATGATCGTCGTGCTGGCGCGGGTGGTGTTCAAGGTGCAGAAGATCAACCCCGCCGACTTCGATGCGACGAGGGCCGCGAAATGAGACGGACGCCCAAGGACACCGAAGCCGGCGCACGCAAGGTCAGCCGCCGCGGCTTCGTACTGGGCGGCGCGATGGCCGCCTTCGCCGCCGTCCTCACGGCGCGCATGCGCTACATGCAGGTGGATCAGGCGGACCAGTTCCGGCTGCTGGCCGACGAGAACCGGATCAACATCCGGCTGATCCCGCCGTCGCGCGGTCTGGTCTATGACCGCAACGGTGTGATCCTTGCAGAGAACGAACAGAACTACCGCGTCGTCATGGTGAAAGAGGATGCCGGCGATGTTGATGAAGTGCTGGAACGACTGCAAAAGATCATAAAACTACCCACCGAAGAGTTGGAAAAGGTAAAGAACGAGATCGACCGCCGCAGCCCGTTCGTCCCCGTCACGGTGGCCGACCGGCTAAGCTGGCAGGCGTTCTCGGAGGTGGCGGTGAACGCCCCCGCCCTGCCCGGCGTCAGCCCCGAAGTCGGCCAAAGCCGCATCTATCCGCTGGATCAGGACTTCGCCCATATCGTCGGCTACGTCGGCCCGGTCAGCGACTACGACCTGTCCGAAGGCTACCTGTCCGAGGACGAGGATCCCGTCCTTCAGATCCCCAAGTTCCAGGTCGGCAAGACCGGTGTCGAGGCGCGGATGGAACACGACCTGCGCGGACAGGCCGGCACCCGCCGGATCGAGGTCAACGCGCAGGGCCGCGTGATGCGCGAGCTGGACCGGATCGAGGGCGTCGCCGGCGACAACATCCAGCTGACCATCGACAGCGCGCTGCAGAACTACATCCAGGTCCGGCTGGGCGAGGAAAGCGCCAGCGCCGTGGTGATGGACTGCGACAGCGGCGACATCCTTGGCATCGCCTCGGCCCCGTCCTTCGACCCGAACAAGTTCGTCCGGGGCATCAGCGTGCCCGACTACCGCGACCTTCTTGAAAACGACCACCGGCCGCTGTCGAACAAGACCGTGCAGGGCGCCTACCCGCCGGGCTCGACCTTCAAGATGGTGGTGGCGCTGGCCGCGCTGGAAGACGGCGTGATCGACCAGGAAGAGACGATCTTCTGCGGCGGCTACAAGGAACTGGGACAGCGGCGGTTCCACTGCTGGCGGCGCGGCGGCCACGGCAAGCTGTCGCTGACCGGCGCGCTGGAACAGTCCTGCGACGTCTATTTCTACGAGATCGCCGAGCGGGTGGGGATCGAGAAGATCACCGCCATGGCCCGCCGCCTGGGGCTGGGCACCCGCCACGACCTGCCCTTGTCGGCCGTGGTCGAGGGCCTGACCCCCACCAAGGCGTGGAAGCGCGAGAACCGCGACGCCGACTGGCTGATCGGCGACACGCTGAACGCCGGGATCGGTCAGGGCTTCGTGCTGGCCTCGCCGCTGCAGCTTGCGGTGATGACCTCGCGCATCGCCACCGGCCGGGCGCTGCTCCCCCGGCTGATCAAGTCGGTCAACGCCGAAGAGATCGTGCAAGAGCCCAGCCTGCTGGATATCGACCCCAGCCACCTTGCCTATGTGCGCGAAGGCATGTGGGCGGTGACGAACGGCCGCAACGGCAGCGCCCGGTCCAGCCGCGTGGTGGCCGACGGAATGGAACTGGCCGGCAAGACCGGCACCAGTCAGGTGCGCAACATCACCGCCGCCGAACGCGCGCGCGGCGTGACCAGCAACGACGACCTGCCGTGGAACCGGCGCGACCACGCGCTGTTCGTCAGCTACGCGCCCTACGACCGGCCCAAGGTGGCCTGTTCCGTGGTGGTCGAACACGGCGGCGGCGGCTCTGCCGTGGCCGCGCCCATCGCGCGCGACATCGTGCTTCAGGCGCTGTACGGCGGCACCCCGCCGCTGGACGCCTACCCCACCAGCCAGCGCGGAACGATCCGCACCCGGCAAGAGGAACTGCCGCTGCGCGATCCGTCCAGCTATTCCGGCGGCCGGATCCGGGCGTGAGGCGGCGGCTGTGAGTTATCTCGAGTATACCGTTAAACGGGTGCCTACCGGCATCTCGAAGGTGCTGTACCTGAACTGGGCGCTGCTGCTGCTGGTCTCGGCGGCGGCCTGCGTCGGCTTCATCATGCTGTACTCGGTCGCGGGCGGGTCGATGTCGCCCTGGGTCGAGCCGCAGATGAAACGCTTTGCCCTTGGCCTTGCGATGATGCTGACCGTCGCGATGGTGCCGATCTGGTTCTGGCGCAACGTCTCGGGGCTGGCCTATGCGCTGTCGCTGCTTCTGCTGATCGGGGTCGAGTTCATGGGCGCCATCGGCATGGGCGCCCAGCGCTGGATCGAGATCGGCAGCTTCCGCCTTCAGCCATCCGAGCTGATGAAGATCACCCTCGTGATGCTGCTGGCGGCCTATTACGACTGGCTGGACATCAAGAAAGTGTCGCGGCCCCTGTGGGTGATCATTCCGGTCGTGCTGATCCTGCTGCCCACCTATCTTGTGCTGCGGCAGCCCGACCTTGGCACCGCGCTGCTGCTGGTGATCGGCGGCGGGCTGGTGATGTTCGTGGCGGGCGTGAACTGGATGTATTTCGGCGCGGTCATCGCGGCGGGCGGCGGCATCGTGACGGCGGTGTTCTATTCGCGCGGCACCTCGTGGCAACTGCTGAAGGACTACCAGTACCGGCGGATCGACACCTTCCTGAACCCGGAAAGCGACCCGCTTGGCGCCGGCTATCACATCACCCAGTCGAAGATCGCGCTGGGGTCCGGCGGCTGGACCGGGCGCGGCTTCATGCAGGGCACCCAGTCGAGGCTGAACTTCCTGCCCGAGAAGCACACCGACTTCATCTTCACCACGCTGGCGGAAGAGTTCGGCTTTATCGGCGGCGTATCGCTGCTGTCGATCTACGCGCTGATCATCTTCTTCTGCATCGTCTCGGCGATGAACAACCAGAACCGCTATGGCGCGATCCTGACGCTGGGCGTCGCGGCGACGTTCTTCCTGTATTTCGCGGTGAACATGTCGATGGTGATGGGCCTTGCCCCGGTGGTCGGCGTGCCGCTGCCGCTGGTCAGCTATGGCGGCTCGGCGATGCTGGTGCTACTCATCGCCTTCGGACTGGTCCAGTCCGCCCACATACACCGACCCAGACTGCGTTCATGACCCTAAAGATCCTATTCGACGGCGGCGAAGACCGCTGGCCGGACTATGCCGCCCCGCTTCCCGCCGCCCTGAAAGCCGCCGGCATCGACGCCGAGATCCGGATGGACTGGCCCCCGGCCGAGGTGGACTACATCGTCTATGCCCCGAAGGACACGCAGACGGATTTCTCGCCATTCACCAAGGCGAAGGCGGTGCTGAACCTGTGGGCCGGAGTCGAGACGATCACCGGCAACCCGACCCTGACCCAGCCCCTGACCCGCATGGTCGACAGCGGCCTGACTGAGGGGATGGTGGAATACGTCACCGGCCACGTTCTGCGTCATCATCTGGGTATGGACGCGCATATCGTGAACCCCGACCACGACTGGCACTGGGCCCCGCCGCCGCTGGCGCGCCACCGCCCGGTGACGGTGCTGGGGCTGGGCGAGCTGGGCAGCGCCTGCGCCCGCGCGCTGGCGGCGCTGAACTTCCCGGTCACCGGATGGAGCCGCAGCCAGAAGGACATCGACGGCGTCACATGCCTGTCCGGCGACGACGGTCTGGCCAAGGCGCTGTCGACCGCCGAAATCCTTGTGCTGCTGCTGCCCGACACCCCCGCCACGACCGACCTGATGAACGCCGGCCGGCTGGCCTGTCTGCCAAGCGGCGCGGTGATCGTGAACCCCGGCCGCGGGCCGCTGATCGACGACGACGCGCTGCTGGCCGCGCTGGACTCGGGCCACGTGGCACATGCCACGCTGGACGTGTTCCGGGTCGAGCCGCTTCCGGCGGATCACCCCTATTGGGCGCATCCGAAGGTCACCATTACGCCCCATGTCGCCAGCGAAACCCGGTCCGACACCGCGTCCGAGGTGATCGCCGAGAACATCCGCCGCTCGGAAGCGGGCGAGCCGCTGCTGTTCCGCGTCGACCGCACGGCCGGGTACTGAACCGAACGAGGCGTCAGGGGGGCGTTGCCCCCCGCGCGCGGCGCGCGCTCCCCCCAAGGTATTTCGAAAGAGAAGAAGCCAGGCTGGGCGGCCTTGACGCGGGGCGCCGGGCGCGGGACGTTCGAGAGCGCCGCACCGGCGGGGCCAAGGCCGAAAGGACCGCAGGGGCATGAAGCTGAACCCGCTCAGGATATTTCTCGCCATCGTCGACACCGGCAGCCAGCACGGCGCCGCGCGGGCGTTGGGGCTAAGCCAGCCCGCCGTGACCAAGGCGTTGCAGCGGCTGGAGACGGATCTGGACGTGCGGCTGTTCGACCGGTCGGTACATGGCGCGGAGCTGACCGAATACGGTCAGGCGCTGTTGATGCACGCGCGGCTGGTGGATGCCGAACTGAAGGCCGGGATCGACACGCTGAACCACATCAAGGGCGAGCGGCGCGGATCTGTTTCGGTGGCGCTGGCGCATATGCCCGCGACGTTGCTGATGCCGCGCGTGATGAGCGGGTTCCGCAAGGAATGGCCCGATGTGCGTGTGCGGGTGGCCGCCAGCGCCTATCCCTTCCTGCTGCCGCAGGTGCGCGAGGGGGCGCTGGATTTCGCGATCTCGCCCGCGCCGGAAGAGAACTGGCCCGAAGATCTTCTGCGGGTGCCGCTGCTGTCGACCACGCTGACCCCGGTGGTTCGGATCGGTCATCCGCTGGCCGGGGCGACCTCGCTTGAGGCGCTGGCCGAGGCCGAGTGGGTGCTGCCCACCCAGGAATGCGCCACCGCGCAAGCGCTGCGGGCGGCGATGCATGGCGCGGGGCTGCCAAGACCGACCTGCATGGTGACCTGCGAGACCTTCACCGGGCTGATGACCACCGTCTCGGCCAGCGATCTGGTCGGTCTGATCCCGCTGGAGATGGTGCATTCCATCGCCGCGCCGGTGGGCGTGGTCGAGGTGCCGGTCGCCGAGCGGATGCAGGGGGCCGACCTGTGCCTGATCCGGCGCCGCGCCAGCGTGCTGACCCCGGCCGCCGCGGCGCTGGCCGACCGGCTGGCGCGCGCGGCGCGGGCGTTGCCGGGCGCAGTCTCGGGCGGTGTCTCGGGCACAGTCTTGGGCGAGGCGACCGTGGCCGCGGGCGAGACATGAGGGGATAACCAAGCGTTATCACCCTGATTATTTTTTGGCTTTTCGCGCCGCGCAGGCGGCTCGTATGGTTTCGCAGGCCCTCGTCAGCCAGTCCTCCTCCGGTGCTGGACCGCAAGGCCCCGACCCGCGCAGGCGGGTCACGCGCAGACCGCCAAGAAACACCCGAGGCGCACCCATGTGCCCGGCTCCATCAACAGGGAGTTCCCCCGTGAGAACCTTTTTCCGCGCGCTTGCCGTCGCCGGCGCCCTCGCCACTTCGGCCGCGATCCCCGCGTTCGCCCAGGACATCAAGGTCGGGCTGTCGCTGCCCGAGGGCATGGCCGATTTCGACTTCATCAACGGCATGTACGAGACCTTCAAGGCCGAGGTCGAAGCGAATTCCGACATGACCGTGGACATCGTCTATGGCGGTGCGCTGGGCGCGCCGAACGACCGTCTGGCGCAGATGCGCCGGGGCGTGATCCAGATGAGCGATGCCGCCGACGGCAACATCGCGACGGTCTTCCCCGATATCCAGATCCTGAATATGCCCTACCTGTTCTCGAGCGTCGAACAGGCCCGCGCGGTGCTGGACGGCGCGTTCGGCGACGCGCTGGCCGAAGCGCTGCGCGAAGAGACCGGCATCAAGGTGCTGGGCTGGTGGGAATCCGGTGGCTTCAAGCATTTCAGCGCCAGCACGCCGATCGCCACGCCCGCCGATATGGAGGGTCTGAAGATGCGCGTCCTTGGCCCGCTGGCCACGATCCCGGTCGAGGCACTGGGCGCCTCTGCCGCGCCGGTGGCCTTCAGCGAGCTTTATACCTCGCTCAAGACCGGTGTCGTCGACGGGCAGGACAACTCTGTCACCGTTTTCAACCTTGTGAAGCTGTACGAGGTGCAGCCGCACCTGTCGCTGACCGGGCATACCTATGCCTTCGGCCCGCTGGGTATCAACGACGGGTTCTTCTCGGGGCTCGACGAAGACAAGCAGGCGGTGATCATGGCCGCGGCCGAAGCGGCGATCACCTTCAACCGCGACACGTCGAGCGCGAAAGACAGCGCCGCGGTGGACTTCGCCCGCGAGAACGGCGTCGAGGTGCTTGAACTGGACGACGCGGCCAAGGCGGCCTTCGCCGAGGTCATGCAGCCGGTCGCGATCGAGTGGCTGCGCGAGAACGTCGACACGCCCGCGCTGATCGACGAAGCCATCTCGGCCGCCGGCGCCGAGTGAGCCCCGCGCCGATGATGCGGATCGTGAACCTTGTCGACGGGGCCCTGCGCGGCCTCGTCGCCATCTGCCTGATGGCGCTGACCGGTCTGGTCATCTTCCAGGTGATCAGCCGGTATGTCTTCGGCAGCGTGCCGCTGTTCGCCGAAGAGACCGCACGGTTCGCGATGATCTGGATGGCGATGATGGCCGCCGCCCTTGGCGTGCGTGACGCCACCAACATCCGCATCGACCTGCTGCCCGCCGCTTTCGGCCGCCTTTCGGCAGGCGCGCGACGCGGGCTGGAGGCAGTTCTGGAGACCGTCTCGCTGACCGTCTTCCTTGTTCTTGCATGGTACGGGCTGGACGCGATGCTGTTCGCCCACGGGCAGGACAGCCCGGGCATGGGAATTCCCCTGTCCTATCCCTATGCCGTCATGCCGGTGGCCTTCCTTTGCGCGGCGGGCTTCTCGGTCCTGCGCATCGTCTACGGGCCGCCCGCCGAATGACCGCCTCGCTTACCGTCCTCATCGTCAGTTTCGTGGCGCTTTTGATCCTCGGGCTGCCCGTGGCCTGGTCGATGATCGCCGCCATTCTTGCGTGGACGCTGTTCACCGACAACTTCTACGCCCTCCCGGTGATCGCGGAACGCGTGTTTCAGGGCATGGACAGCTTCGTGCTGATGGCGGTGCCGCTGTTCATCCTTGCAGGCGAACTGGTCAACGCCGGACGGATTACCGAGCGGCTGGTCTCTTTCGCCAACGCCCTGTTCGGCTGGATGCGCGGCGGGCTGGCGCAGGTGAACGTGGGCGCGTCGATCCTGTTCGCCGGGATCACCGGCGTCGCGCTGGGCGACATCGCCGCGCTGGGGCGGATCTTCATCCCCGCGATGGTGCAGCAGGGCTATTCCGCCGCCTATGCCGCCGCCGTGACCGCCTCGTCCTCGATCATCGGGCCGATGGTGCCGCCGTCACTGATCGCGGTGATCTACGGGTCGATGACCGACCTGTCGATCGGGGCGCTGATGGCGGCGACGCTGGTGCCCGGCCTGCTGATCGGCGTGGCGCAGATGCTGCTGATCGCGGTGCAGGCGCGGCGGCAAAACTTCCCGACGGTCGAGATGGACCGCAGCCCGCGCGCGATGACCCGCGTCACCGGGCAGGCGATCCTGCCGCTGATGCTGCCCGTCATCATCCTTGCGGGCATGCTCGGCGGGCTGATGACCCCGACCGAAGCCGGGGCGGTCGCCGCGCTGTATGCCGCGCTGATCTCACTGGTCTTGTACCGCGCGATCCGGGTGCGCGACCTGTGGCCGGTGTTCGGGCGGTCGGCGCTGTTCTCGGGACAGCTGCTGATCATCGTCGGCTGCGGCGCCGCCTTTTCGTGGGTGATGGGGATGGAGAACGTCCCGCGCCTGATCGGCGGCCAGATCGAGGGCATGGGGCTGGGCTATTTCGGCACCATGCTGATCTTCAACGCGGTGCTTCTGGTGCTGGGCATGGTGATCGACCCGACGACCGTCATCATCCTGTTCGGCCCGCTCTTGTCCGCCGCCGCGATGCACGCGGGGATCGACCCGCTGCATTTCGGCGTCATCGCGATCCTGAACCTGAACGTCGGCCTGCTGACCCCGCCGCTGGGCGTTTGCCTGTTCGCCGCCGAGCGGCTGGCGGGCTGCGGTCTGATCCCGCTTCTGCGCGAGACGGCGCCGTTTCTTCTGGTATCGCTCGTCACGCTCGGTATCGTCGCGGCCTTCCCCGGCCTCAGCCTTTGGCTGCCCACCCTCATGGGCTTCTGACCCCTACTACCCTAAGACGGAGACTTTCCCGCCATGACAACCACAACCGACGGCTCGGGCTATTTCCTGTACCACTCTATCGGCATGTATCCCGGCAAGTCCGAGGCGATGGCGAAGGCGCTGGGCGACTACGCGCAGATCTGGGGCACGCCGGACGACAGCCAGTGGCCGCAGGTGCTGGGCGGGCGGCAGCGGTTCATCGACCTGTGGTGCCAGTTGATCGGCGCCGAGCCCGGCACGCTGACCTCGGCCGAGAACGTGACCACCGCGCTTCTCAGCCTGATCGGCGGCCTGCCGGCGGACCGCCTGCGCGGGCGCAGCCTGCTGGTGGCGGGCGACTGCTTCCCCAGCCTGCACTTCCTGCTGGCGGGCATGGCGCCGCGTCTGGGCTTCACCCTGCGCACGGTGCCGCTGCGCGACGGCGAAAGCTGGGTCCGCGACGAGGACATGATCGCCGCTTGGGACGACACCGTGGGGCTGGCGCTGCTGACCTTCGTGACCTCGACCGCGTCGCACCGCTGCGATCTTGAAACGCTGGTGGCGCATGGGCGGAAGATGGGCAGCCTTGTCGGCGTGGACGTCACGCAGGGCATCGGCCTGCTGCCCTACCGCGTCGATGCGCCCTTCGTGGATTTCACCGTATCGACCAGCCTCAAATGGCTGGGCGGCACCTCGGGCGCGGGCATCCTGCATGTCGCGCGCCCGCTGCTGGAACAGTGCCGCCCCGAGTTGCGCGGCTGGTTCAGTCAGGAAAACCCGTTCTCGTGGGATCTGGACGCGTTCACCTTCGCCTCGGATGCGCGCCGGTTCGACCACGGCACCCCCTCGGCGCTGGCCTGCCTTGGCTCGGTCCCGGCGCTGGAATGGAACGCGGCGCAGGATCAGCCTGCGATGCTGGCCCACAACCGCGCCCTGTCGCGGCGCATCCTCGACGCCGCGCCCGATCTTGGCCTGACCCCGGTCAGCCCGGACGACGACTCCCGCCGGGGCGGTAGCGTGATGCTGCGCCTGCCCGAGGGCCCCGAGCCGTCGGCGGTGGTGTCCGGATTGCGCGACGCGGGGCTTTACACCGACTGCCGGGGCCGCATCCTGCGGCTGTCGCCCGGCTCGGTCACCACGGCGGCGGGTGTCGATCACCTGCTGGCGGAACTGGCCCGCCTGCGGACCGCTGCATGACGACGAACCGTCAAGAGACCGGCCACGCGGTCACGGCGCGCGTGGCCGTCGGCGCAGAGGCGGCGTTCGGCTTCCTGTCCGACCCGATCGCGCTGGGCGGCTGGTCGCTGGGTTGCATGAACACCGCGCCCGTCCCCGGCGCGCCGGGGGTGTACGCGGGGCGCTCGCTGTTCGATGGATCGGAGACGCGTTTCGCCATCGACGCCGACCCCGCGCGGGGCGTGATCGACTTCCTGCTGGGGGACGCGGGCGCGATGGTGCCGCGCATCTCGATCCGCATCGTTCCGGCGGATGTCTGCGGGCTGGGCGGGGCCGAGTGCCTTGTCACCATGTCCGCGTGGCGCGCGTCTGACATGGATGACACCCGCTGGCAGCAGCTTTGCGCCTGTCACGAGGCCGAGATCCACCTGATCCGCGCCCAGTGCGAGGCCGCCGTCGCGGGCCGTCCCGTCCGCCCCTTCGCCGCGACCGCCTGATATCAGCCGCCGCGCCTGCGACGCACCGCCTCGGGGCGGCCGGGGATCGTCAGGCTCCCGTCGCCCCGCGCCGAGCGCGACACGACCTTGCCCTTCGATACCACCGCCAGACGGGACGGACGCAACCGCACCGCCTCTGTCGGGTCGGCGGCGTCCAGCACCACCAGCGAGGCGGTGCAGCCCTTCGCCAGCCCGTAGCCGTCCAGTCCGATGATTTTCGCGTTGGTCTCGGTCACCATGGTGAAACAGCGCGCCATCTCGTCGGGGTGGGTCATCTGGGCGACGTGCAGTCCCATGAAAGCCACGTCCAGCATGTCGGCGGTGCCCAGCGAGTACCACGGGTCCAGCACGCAATCCTGCCCCCAGCCGACGTCGATGCCCAGCGCCTGCATCTCTTTCACCCGCGTCAGCCCACGCCGCTTCGGGAAGGTGTCGTGCCGGCCCTGAAGCACGATGTTGATCAGCGGGTTCGGGATCGCGGCGACGCCCGCCTCGGCGATCAGCGGCAGAAGCTTCGAGACATAGTAGTTGTCCATCGAATGCATCGAGGTCAGGTGACTGCCCGTCGCCCTGCCCCCAAGGCCCAGCCGCTGCACCTCGTAAGCCAGCGTCTCGACATGGCGCGAGTGGGGGTCGTCGGTCTCGTCGCAGTGCAGGTCGATGGGCAGGCCGCGCTCCGCCGCGATTTCGCACAGGTCGCGGACCGAGGCCGCGCCGTCCTGCATCGTGCGCTCGAAATGCGGGATGCCGCCCACCACGTCGACGCCCATGTCCAGCGCGCGGATCACGTTGTCGCGGCCCGTGGGCGCGCGGTACAGACCGTCCTGCGGAAAGGCCACCAGTTGCAGGTCGAGATAGGGCTTCACCTTCTCGCGGACCTCCAGCATCGCGGTCACCGTGTTCAGGTGGTCCGGCGTCGTGTCCACGTGGCTGCGTACCGCCAGAAGCCCCATCGACACCGCCCAGTCGCAGTAGCGCAACGCGCGCTCGACCATCTCGTCGACGGTGGCAAGGTCACGCAGCTCGCCCCACAGCGAGATGCCCTCCAGCAAAGTGCCCGAGGCGTTCACGCGCGGCAGGCCGTAAGACAGCGTGGCGTCCATGTGGAAATGCGGATCGACGAACGGCGGCGCGACCAGATCGCCGGTGGCGTCGATCACCTCGCGCGCCTCGGCGTCGATCTTCGGCGCGACCTCGGCGATGCGGTCGCCCGAGACGGCGATGTCCGCCATGCGCCCGTCGGGCAGCGTGCCGCCCTTCACCAGCAGATCGAACATCAGCGCTCCCCTTTGTTGAACGGCACCATCAGCGCCGCCGGGACTTCCGCGCGGCGCGACATGGCGACCAGCGCGAGGATGGACAGGATATAGGGCATCATGAGGAACACCTGATACGGCAGGAACGCCCCAACGCTCGTCTGTTGCAGCCGGATCTGGAACGCGTCGAAGGCCGCGAACAGGATCGCGCCCAGCAGCGCCTTGCCCGGCTTCCACGCCCCGAACACCACCAGCGCGATGCAGATCCATCCGCGCCCGTTCACCATGTCGAAGAAGAAGCTGTCGAAGGCCGACAGCGTCAGGAACGACCCGCCCACCGCCATGAAGCCCGAGCCCACGATCACCGCGCCCATGCGGATGCCGGTGACCGACAGGCCCTGCGCCGCGACCGCGCCCGGGTTCTCGCCCACCGCCCGCACCGCCAGCCCCAGCGGCGTGCGGTACAGGACAAAGGCCACCACGGCGACCATGATGAAGGCCGCATAAGTCAGCGGCGTCTGGTTGAACAGCGCCGGGCCGATCAGCGGGATCTTCGACAGCACCGGGATCTCGACCGCCGTGAAGGCCTGGATCTTCGGCGGCGAGGACACCTCGGGCAACACCACGCGGTAGGTGTAGAAGGTCAGCGCCGTGGCCAGCAGGGTCAGCCCCACACCGACCACGTGTTGCGACAGGCCGAATGGCACCGACAGGACCGAATGCACGAAGCCCAGCGCCATGCCGGTGGCGAAAGCCACCGCCACCCCGCCCCACAGGGGCAGCCCCGCCCAGACCGCGATCCAGCCTGCGAAGGCGCCTGCGACCATGATCCCCTCGATCCCAAGGTTCAGCACACCCGCGCGTTCGCAGATCAGCTCTCCCAAAGTGGCGAAGATCAGCGGCGACGCGATGCGGATCGCGGCGGCCCAGAAGCTGGCGGACAAAAGGATGTCGAGGAATTCCATCAGTCCCTCCGCACCCGGAACTTGGTCAGAAGGATCGCCAGCACCATCAGCAGCAGCGCCGTCGCCAGCATGATGTCGGCAAGGTAGGTCGGCACGCCCACCGCGCGGCTCATGCTGTCCGCGCCCACGAAGATCGCCGCGACGAACAACGCCGCCACGACCACGCCCAAGGGGTGCAGCAGCGCCAGCATCGCCACCACTATGCCGGTGTAGCCGTAGCCCGGCGACAGGTCCAAGGTCAGCGAACCCTTCAGCCCCGACACCTCGGAGAACCCGGCCAGCGCGGCAAGGCCGCCCGACAACAGCGCCGTCTTCAGGATCACCGACATCACCGGCATCCCCGCGAACCGCGCGGCTTCGGCGTTCTGGCCCACGGCGCGCATCTCGAAGCCCAGCGTCGTGCGGGTCTGGATCACCCAGACCGCCACGGCGGCGATCAGAGCCAGCGCGAAGCCCCAGTGCAACCGCAGGCCTTCGACGATGCGGGGCAGACGCGCCTCGTCGATCAGGCGCGGCGATTTCGGCCAGCCCATGCCCATCGGATCCTTCAGCGGACCTTCCAGCAGGTAGGACACGAACAGCAGGAAGATGAAGTTGAACAGCAGCGTCGTGACCACCTCGTCCACTCCGAACCGGGTCTTGAGGATCGCAGGCACCAGCAGCACCAGCGCTCCGGCCAGCGCGGCGGCGACACCGATCAGCGGCAGCAGCACCGGCGCCGGCAGGGTCAGCGCGCCGGTTCCCAGCACCACCGTCACCACGGCGCCCGCGTAAAGCTGCGCCTCGGCGCCGATGTTCCACAGCTTCGCCCGGAACGCGACGGCGACGGCAAGGCCGGTGAAGATCAGCGGCGTCGCGCGGTTCAGCGTCTCCAGCAGCGCGAACTTCGATCCGACCGCGCCCTTCACGATCTCGCCGAACACCCGCAGCGGGTCGCCGCCCGCGATCATCGCCAGCACGGCGGCCACCACGAAGGTCGCAACGATCGCCAGTGCGGGCGGCAGGACGCGGCGCGCGACGCCCGGCGCCTCGATCGGTTCAAGCCGCATGGGTCGTCTCCTTGAACCCGTGGCCCGCCATCCACGCACCCAGTTCCTCGGGCTTCATCGTGCCACGCGCGAAGGCGGGCGACAGCCGCCCTTCCGAGATCACGTGGATCACGTCCGACAGCCGCTGGATCTCGTCGAGATCCTCCGAGATCAGCAGCACCGCCGCCCCGCGCGCCCGCGCCTCGGCCAGTTGCCCATGGACATAGTTCACCGCCCCGATGTCGAGCCCCCGCACCGGCTGGTTGGCAAGGATGATACGCGGTTCGCCTTCCAGCACGCGGCCAAGGATCAGCTTCTGCATGTTACCGCCCGACAGCAGGCGGATGCGGATGTTCCGGCTGGGGCAGCGCACGTCGTACTTGTCGATCAGATCGCCCGCGAACCGCCGGGCATCCGTCCAGTTCATCCAGCCGCCCGTGCTGTAGGTGGTGCGGTAGGTTTCCAGCACCGCGTTCTCGACAAGGTTGAAGTCGGCGATGGTGCCGGTGTGATGCCGGTCTTCGGGGATTCGGGCGATGCCCTCGGCGATGGCGGTGCGCGGAGACCAGTTGCGCGGCAACGCCCCAGCCAGCCACATCTCGCCCGAGGCGGGGCTGTCCAGCCCGGCGATCAGGTCCGACAGCGCGCCCTGCCCATTGCCGGATACACCGGCCAGCCCGGTAATCTGCCCGGCCCGCAAATCCAGCGACACGTTGCGAAGCCCGGTCGCCCGCCCCTCGCCCGTCGTGGTAACGTTCTTCAGCGACAAGAGAACCGGCCCCGGTGCGGTCGGCTCGAAGCTGGGCGCGGTCACCTCGGCGCCGACCATCAGCGCCGCCAGTTCCTCGCGCGTGGCGCCCTTGGTCTCGCGTTCCGCGACCAGCCGCCCATGCCGCAACACGACAACGCGCGACGCGATGGCCAGCACCTCGTGCAGCTTGTGGCTGATGAAGACCACCGACAGCCCCTGCGCCACCGCCTGTCGCAGGGTGGCGAACAGGGCGTCGGTCTCTTGCGGGGTCAGCACGGCAGTCGGTTCGTCGAGGATCAGGATCTTCGCATCCCGGTACAGCGCCTTCAGGATCTCGACCCGCTGGCGTTCGCCGACCGTCAGGCTGCCGACCCGCACCTCGGGGTCGACTTTCAGGTGAAACCGTTCGGACAGGTCGCGGATGCGCGCCTTGGCCTTCGCGGGGCGCAGCGACGGCGCGGTCAGCCCGTCGACGCCCAGCACGATGTTTTCCCAGACCGTCAGGTTCCCGGCGAGCGTGAAATGCTGGTGAACCATCCCGACGCCCGCATCCAGCGCGGCGCGCGGACGGCCCGGCGGCAGACGCTCGCCGAACAGTTCAACGTGGCCCGCGTCGGCGGTGTACTGGCCGAACAGGATGTTCATCAGCGTGGTCTTGCCCGCACCGTTCTCGCCCAGCAGCGCGATGACCTCGCCCCGGTGCAGATCGAACGAGACCCCGTCGTTCGCGACGACGGGGCCAAAGTGCTTTGTAATATCGGTAAGGCGCAGGACGGGCTGCGCCGGACCTGCGCCTTCCATGGTCACATCGACTTCGGTTCTTCGTCGTTGATCTCGACGGTGAACTCGCCCGCCTTGATCGCGGCTTCCTTCTCGGTGACCAGCGCCATCGCCTCTTCCGGCACCTTGCCTTCAAAGGTGCCCAGCGGCGCCAGCGAACAGCCGCCTTCCTTCATGAAGGAATAGACGCCGTAGTCGGCGGCGGTGAACTCGCCCGCCTTCACGGCGGCGATTGCGGCGTCCAGCGTCGGCTCGAAATGCCACAGCGCCGAGGCGACGACGGTTTCGGGATAGTCGGCCTGCGTGTCGATCACGTTGCCGATCGCCAGCAGTCCACGCTCTTTGGCCGCGTCCGACACGCCGAAGCGTTCGGCGTACAGCATATCGGCGCCGTTCTCGATCATCGCAAAGGCGGTTTCCTTCGCCTTGGGCGGATCGAACCACGAGCCGATGAACGACACCTGGAAGGTAATGTCCGGGTTCATCTCTTTCGCGCCCGCCATGAAGGCGTGCATCAGCCGGTTCACTTCCGGAATCGGGAAGCCGCCGACCATGCCGATGTTGCCGGTCTCGGACATCGCGCCCGCGATGATACCGGACAGATAGCTGGCGTCCTGAATGTAGTTGTCGAACACCGCAAGGTTCGGGATCGACGGGTCTTCCTTGAAGGACGAGCCCATCAGGAAGGCCACGTCAGGATAGTCAGCGGCGACCTCGCGGGCTTCCTGCTCGACGCCGAAGATCTCGCCCACGATCAGGCCATAGCCCTGCTCGGCATATTCGCGCATCACGCGCGGATAGTCGGTGTTGGCGGTGTTTTCCGAGTAGGTGTACTCGATGTCGCCACGCTCCTGCGCCGCCAGCGCGGCGATGTGGATGCGGCTGACCCACTGCTGTTCGACCGGCACTGTGTAGATGCCGGCGACCTTGAGCGTCTCCTGCGCCCAAAGCTTCGACGGCGACAGGGCGCCCGCCGCTGCAAGTGCGGTGGCCGAACCGGCAAGGAAGCGGCGGCGCGAGACCGGCGCGGGTACGAGAATTTTCGACATGTCAGATGATCCCCCAAGTCAAAATGGACGGCCCTTCAAGAGCTTGTCCAAACGGTAAAAATTCGCCCGCCCGACGCAAGCGCGGCATGGCGGCGGCGTGGCAGGCCGCCCTCCATGTCTAAATCATTGGCATAACTCGCCCCGACCGCACAAGAACGCAGCACCAAGTGCGGACACTTTCGCCCGCGTGCCCCTGTCGCGGGCAAAATCCGGCAGACCCGCCCGCGCCTGCGTTCTTGACGTGAATGCTGATTCATGTTTCACAATTTACCAGTATCATCGGACCTGACAGGGAGGAGTCCAGGATGAGAAAGATCCTTGCAGCCGGAAGCATGGCGCTGCTGCTCGCCAGCCCGGCTTTCGCAGAAATCCGCATCGCCCACGTTTACGGCAAGACCGGCGCGCTTGAGGCTTACGCCGAGCAGTCGCACATCGGCCTGATGCTGGGGCTGGAATACGCCACCGGCGGCACGATGGAGATCGACGGCGAGCCGATCGTCGTGATCGAGAAGGACACCCAGCTGAAGCCCGACATCGGCAAGGCCGTGTTGGCCGAAGCCTATGGCGACGACGACGCGCATATCGCGGTCGGCCCGGTCAGTTCGGGCGTGGCGCTGGCGATGCTGCCCGTGGCCGAAGAATACGAACGCCTGCTGATCGTGGAACCGGCGGTAGCCGACTCGATCACTGGCGCCAACTGGAACCGCTATATCTTCCGCACCGGCCGCAACTCGTCGCAGGACGCCATCGCGAACGCCGTGGCGCTTGGCGGCGAAGGCGTGACCATCGCGACGCTGGCGCAGGACTACGCCTTTGGCCGTGACGGCGTGGCGGCGTTCAAGACCGCGCTGGAAGCCACCGGCGCGACGCTGGCGCACGAGGAATACGTGCCGACCGACACCACCGACTTCACCGCGGCGGCAGAGCGCATCTTCAACGCCATGGCCGATGTCGAGGGCGAGAAGAAGTTGTTCATCATCTGGGCCGGCGGCGGCAACCCGATGTCGAAGATCAACGCGATGGACCCCTCGCGCTTCGGCATCGAGATCGCCACGGGCGGCAACATCCTTGCGGCGCTGACCGCCTACAAGGAACTGCCCGGCATGGAAGGCGCGACCTACTACTATTACGAGATCCCGCAGAACGACGTGAACGACTGGCTGGTGACCGAGCACATGGAGCGCTACGGCACCCCGCCCGACTTCTTCACCGCCGGCGGCATGGCCGCGGGGATCGCCATCGTCGAGGCCATCAAGAAGGCCGGCACCTACGAGGATACCGAGGCGCTGATCGAAGCGATGGAAGGCATGGAGTGGGATACGCCGAAAGGCACCATGATGTTCCGCCCCGAAGACCATCAGGCGCTGCAGACGATGTACCACTTCGTGACCGAGGTGCAGGACGGCAAGGACTATGGCGTCCCGGTGCTGGTCCGCGAACTTGGCATCGACGACATGGACATCCCGATCAACAACTGATCGCGTTCTCAGGGCGCGCGGCCTCCGACCGCGCGCCCTTCCCTTTTCCGGTTCCAGCCGAAAACCCGCAGCCCAAAACCCGCAGCCGAAAGCCCCCATGACCCAGACCCTTCTGGAAACCGATGGCCTGACCGTCCGCTTCGGCGGCCACGTCGCGGTCGACGCCGTGACCTGCGCCTTCCACGCAGGGCAGCTGACCGCCATCGTAGGCCCCAACGGCGCGGGCAAGACCACCTATTTCAACCTGATTTCCGGCCAGATCGCCGCGACCGCCGGGACCGTCCGCCTGATGGGCGAGGACGTGACCCGCACCTCTGTCGCCGAGCGCTGCCGCAAGGGGCTGGGCCGCGCGTTCCAGCTGACCAACCTGTTTCCCGACCTGTCCGTGCTGGAAAACGTCCGCCTCGTGATACAGGCGCACCAGCGCAAGGGCTTCGGCCTGTTCTCGATGGCGGAGTCGCATGTCGAACTGACCACCCACGCGATGGCGGTTCTGGAACGTGTCCGGCTGGACGGGCTGA
The DNA here is from genome assembly GCF_049801035.1 of Psychromarinibacter sp. S121. Classification (NCBI taxonomy): domain Bacteria; kingdom Pseudomonadati; phylum Pseudomonadota; class Alphaproteobacteria; order Rhodobacterales; family Paracoccaceae; genus Psychromarinibacter; species Psychromarinibacter sp. S121. The sequence continues at coordinate 243,743 of NZ_JBNAGE010000001.1, read as the reverse complement.
GGGACCAGAAAGTCTCGGAACTCAGCCACGGCAACCAGCGCAAGCTGGAGGTCGCGATGCTGATCGCGCTGGACCCCGCCGTGTACATGTTCGACGAGCCCACCGCCGGGATGAGCGTCGACGAAGCGCCGGTCGTGCTGGACCTGATCGCCGAGCTGAAACACGACACCGACCGCACCATCTTGCTGGTCGAGCACAAGATGGACGTGATCCGCACCCTCGCCGACCGCATCATCGTGCTGCACAACGGCGCGCTTGCCGCCGATGGCGACCCGGCAGAGGTGATGGCCTCGGACGTGGTACAAGAGGCCTACATGGGCCGGGAGCTGACCGATGTCTGATCCGATCCTGTCATTGCAGGGCGTCCACACCGACATCGCGCAGTACCACATCCTGCAGGGCGTCGACCTCGACGTGCCGCGCGGGCAGGTGACGATGCTGCTGGGCCGCAACGGCGTCGGCAAGACCACGACGCTGCGCACCATCATCGGCCACTGGCAGGCGAAGTCCGGCGCGATCACCTTTGACGGGGCCGAGATCACCGGCATCCCGACGCCCGCCCGCGCCCGCGCCGGCATCGGCTTCGTCCCCGAGGACATGGGCATCTTCACCGACCTCACGGTCGAGGAGAACATGGTGTTGGCCGCCGCCTCCGGCCCGCTGGACAAGGCGCGGCTCGACTGGATCTTCGCCGCTTTCCCGCCGCTGAAGACCTTCTGGCGGTCCGAGGCCGGGAACCTGTCGGGCGGCCAGAAGCAGATGCTGTCCATCGCCCGCGCGATGGCGGAAGAGCGCAAGCTGTACCTGATCGACGAACCGACCAAGGGCCTCGCGCCCGCCATCGTCTCGACCATGGCGGGCGCGTTGCGCGACCTGAAGAAGCAGGGCGCGTCGGTGCTGCTGGTGGAACAGAACTTCTCGGTCGCCAAGGCGCTGGGGGACACCGCCGCCGTGATGGACGACGGCCGCATCGTCTGGACCGGCGAAATGGCGGAACTCTCCGCCAGCGCCGAACTGCAAGAGCGCCTGATGGGCCTGAGCATGGAGGCGCACTGATGACCGCCGCCCCCGACCACAAACCGACCTTCGCCGACCTGTCGCTGTCCGACCGGATCGGCAAGGCCGCGCCCTACCTGCTGATCCCGGTGCTGGTGGTGCTGGGTTTCCTTGCCATCGGGTCGACGTCCAGCTGGCTGACGCTGACGGTATCGGGCCTCGCCATGGGGATGATGATCTTCATCATGGCCTCGGGCCTGACGCTGGTGTTCGGCCTGATGGACGTGATCAACTTCGGCCACGGCGCATTCATCTCGGTGGGCGCCTTCGTCGGCATCACCGTGCTGATCTGGCTGGGAAGCTGGACCGGCGCGCCGTCGCTGATGCTGAACGTCGCCGCCGTTCTTCTCGCGGTGATCGCCGCCATGTGCGTGACCGGCGCATTGGGATGGGGCTTCGAGCGGGTGATCGTCCGCCCGGTCTATGGCGCGCACCTCAAGCAGATCCTCGTCACCGTGGGCGGGCTGATCGTGATCGAACAGCTGATCCACGTGGTCTGGGGCCCGGAAGAGATCTTCCTCAACCGCCCCGAGACCCTGAAAGGCGCCTTCACCTTCGCGGGCGCGGCCATCGAGCGTTACCGCGTGCTGGCCGTCGTCGTCGGGCTGGTGCTGTTCGTCGCCATGCGGCTGGTGCTGCGGCGCACCAAGATCGGCCTGATCGTCCGCGCGGGCGTCCAGAACGGCGAGATGGTCGAGGCGCTTGGCTACCGTCTGCGGCTGGTGTTCATCGGTGTCTTCGTCGCAGGCTCGGCGCTGGCCGGCCTCGGCGGGGTGATGTGGGGGTTGTACCAAGAGGTCATCACGGCGGGGATGGGCGAAGAGATGATGATCCTCGTGTTCATCGTGGTGATCATCGGCGGGCTCGGCTCGGTCGAGGGCGCGTTCATCGGCGCGCTGCTGGTGGGCCTGCTGCAGAACTACATCGCGTTTCTCGAACCCAAGCTGGCGCTGATCTCGAACATCGGGCTGATGACCGCGGTGCTGATGTGGCGGCCGCAGGGGATGATGCCGGTGGTGAAGGCGAAGTGACATGCTGACCAGACTGCTTTCCGGCGACAAGCCCCGCTCTACCGTCCTGACCGTCCTGCTGCTGGTGATCCTTGTGGCGCTGGCGCTGGCGCCCTTCCTGTTCCCCGGCGTCCGGTCGCTGGAGACGGCGGCGCGGATCTGCATCTTCATCGTGCTGGTGGCAAGCTACGACCTGCTTCTGGGCTATACCGGCATCGTCAGCTTCGCGCACACGATGTTCTTCGGCCTTGGCGCCTACGGCGTGGCGCTGGCCTCGGTCCACATGGGCCGGGGATGGGGCGCGCTTCTGACCGGCACCGTCGCGGGCGCGCTGGCGGCGGCGGCGCTGGCGCTGGTGATCGGGCTGTTCTCGTTGCGGGTGCGGGCGATCTTTTTCGCGATGATCACGCTGGCGGTCGCGTCGGCGGTCGCCGTGCTGGTCAGCCAGATGTCGGGCCTGACCGGGGGCGAGGACGGGCTGAACTACCAAATCCCCCGCGAACTGACCCCCGCCTTCCGGCTGGGAGAACTGTTCGGCGTCCGGATCAACGGCAAGCTGCTGAACTACTACCTCGTGTTCTTCGCCTGCCTGATCCTGTTCCTGCTGCTGCTGCGTATCGTGAACTCGCCCTTCGGACGGGTGCTTCAGGCGATCCGCGAGAATGACTTCCGCGCCGAGGCGATTGGCTATCGGGTGGTCTGGTACCGCGTGACGGCGACCTGCCTGTCTGCGGCGGTCGCGGCCATCGCGGGCAGCCTTTTCGCGATCTGGCTGCGCTATGTCGGGCCGGACACCACGCTGAGCTTCGAGATCATGCTGGACATCCTGCTGATGGTGGTGATCGGCGGCATGGGCACGATGTACGGCGCGGTGCTGGGCGCGACGATCTTCGTGCTGGCGCAGAACTATCTGCAATCGCTGATGGGCGTCGCCTCGGAGGCGACCGAGGCGCTGCCGCTGATCCCGAACCTGCTGGACCCGGACCGCTGGCTTCTGTGGCTGGGCGTGCTGTTCATCCTCAGCGTCTATTTCTTCCCGACCGGCATCGTGGGACGCCTGCGCTCGGGGCGGTGAAGGGGCGCGATCTTCTAGAAGATCGCGTCACCCCCCGCCTTGACCAGCGACCGCCCCTCGCAGACGAGTACACCGTCCGCATGGCAGGTGGCCCACAGGTCGACAAGCCGCGTCTCGGGGCGCAGCCGCGTCACCTCGACCCGTGCGACGATCTCGGCGTCCGGCGGTGCGGTCTGCGGGAAGGCGAGCTCCTGCTTGAGGTAATTCGTCCCCTGCCCCGGCAGGTGCATCCCCAGCAGCGTCGAGATCATCGTGGCCAGCAGCGGCTCGGGCACCCTGCCTTCCACCCCCAACACCGCCAGTTCCTCCGGCGCGAACCTGCGCCGCGTTTCCGCCGCCTGCCCCACCTTGATCATGCGAGATCGGCCCTGCCGGTGAAGACATTGGTCCCGTCCTCGCGTGCCGCGACAAGGTCGACCGAGCCGGGCGCCTCGCCCGTTACCGTAAGGTAAATTGTTTCGCGCGCGAAACATGGGGCCGGGAACATCATGTCCTGCGCCACGTGCCGCGTTTCGGGACGGGCGCGGGTCAGCATCGACCACAGCTTCGCGTAGATCAGCATTCCGTGGCTGACCGTACGCCCGAACGGCGTGGCGGCGGCGAAGTCCGGGTCGACATGGATCGGGTTCGCATCGCCGGACAGCCGCGCGAACGCGTCGAACTCTTCCTGCGTCGGATCCCAGGTTTCGGACAGCGACAGCTTCACGTCAGCAGCTTCCGCAGGTCGGGCTTGCGGACCTTGCCGGCGGGCGTGCGCGGGAAGTCGTCGAGCAGGTTCACCAGCTTCGGCACCTTGTAGGCGGCAAGCCGGTCGCGGCACCACGCCTGAAGCTCTGCCGGATCAGGCACGGCGGCGGGCCGGGCGATCAGGAAGGCCGCGCCAACCTCGCCCCAGCGGTCGTCGGGAACACCGACCACCGCGGATTCCAGAACCGAAGGATGGTCGTTCAGGATACGTTCAACCTCGGCCGGATAGACGTTTTCGCCGCCCGAGATGAACATGTCCTTGATTCGGTCGACGAGGTGGAAATAGCCGTCCGCGTCCCACCGCCCGACATCTCCGGTGCGCAGCCAGCCATCCGCATCGAACGCCGCCTCGGTCGATGCCGGGTCGTTGTAGTAGCCCGGCGTGATGTTCGGCCCGCGCATCAGCACCTCGCCCGCCGCGCCCGAGCCGTCGGGCACGCCCAGAAGCCGCACCTCGCTCAACATCTGCGCGCGCCCGACGGAGCCGATCTTGGCCTCGGCATGGTCCGGGTCCATCAGGAACACGGTGGGGCCGCTTTCGGTAAGGCCGTAGCCATTCAGCACCCGCGCGCCACGGGCGGCGAAGAAGCGGATCAGGGGTTCCGACAACGGTGCGCCGCCGCAGCCGAAGCGGATGCGGGACCAGTTCACGGTGTCGATGCCCGGCGACAGGCTGAACGCCTGATAGATCGCGGGGACGCCGAAGAACTGGGTCACCTCTCCTTTCGCCAGCAGCGACAGCAACGCGGGCGCGTCGAAACGCGGCAGGATCGTTGTCACGGCGCCGGTCAGGAAAGCGGGCAGCGTGTAAAGGTTGATCCCGGCGGTGTGGAACAGTGGCAGGAAGTTCACCGTGGCGTCGCGGGCGGTCAGCCCCACCGCCTGCCCGATGTTGACCGTGTTGGCCCAAGCCATGCGGGCGGTGTTGATGACCGCCTTGGGCCGACCGGTGGTGCCCGACGTGAACAGCAGATACCACGGGCGGCTGCCGTCGATGGCCTGTGCCGGGCCCGACGGTTCCATCCGCATCCAGCGGGCCATGTCGGTTTCGATCCCGTGGACGGCCATGCCGCTGGCCGCCGCCAGGGCACGGGCGCGGCGGGTGTGGATCGCGTCGTGCAGCACCCCCTTCGGCGCGGCGGGGCGGATCGTGACGACCAGTTCCCGCAGGGGCTGGCGCCAGTTCAGCGGACAGAGGATGACGCCGGTTTTCTGGCAGGCGAACAGCGCGATGAAGAACTCGGCGCGGTTATGGCAGATGATCGCCAGCCGGTCGCCGGGGACGTATCCCGCCTCGCTCAGACCGCGCGCCATGCCCGAGGCGGCGCGGTCGACCTCGGCGAACGTCCAGTCACGCCCGGTCCCCGCGTCGCGGAAGGCGACGGCGTTCGGGCTGATCTCGGCGCGCTTGGCGGCCATGTCTGGGACACGGTCGAACATGGCGCGCATATTCGAGCGATTCTGTTAACCGGTCCATGGGGCACGCATGAAGTGCCGCAACGGCGTTTCAGGGGCCAGTCAGGGGCCAGTCAGGGAGCAAGCCCATCCCGGATCATCGCGAAGGCGTCCTCGACCACGTGGTCGATGTCGGGTTTTACTTCCCACAGGACAAAGCGTTCGCCCAGCTTGATCGCCATGCCCATCAACGCCCAGGCGCGGACTTCGGGGTCGCCGGGGCCGATCTCGCCTTTCTCCTGAGCGCGCTTCAGCTGGGCGGCATAGGCCCTTCCGAAGCTGTCGTAATACGCGCGATAGACCTCGGGGTCGATAAAGCGCGCTTCCTCGACGATGCGGTACAGCGCCGGACGGTCGGCGGCGAACTGGAGGAAGGCGCGCAGACCGGCCTTCTCGGCCTCTAGCCGGTTCGACGCCCCCTGCACCGCCTGCGTGACGCCGCCACGGGTCAGGCGGCCCATTTCCAGCACCAACTCGCGGAACACCTCTTCCTTGCTGGAGAAGTAGATGTAGAAGGTTCCCAGCGCGGTTTCGGCCCGGCGGGTGATGTCTGCGATGGACGAGGCGGCGAAGCCCTGCTCGCCGATCACGGCCTCTGCCGCGCGCAAAAGCGCCTCGCGCCGCGCGGCGCCTCGCTTGGTCTTGGGTGCGCTGGGTCCCGACATGGATCATGAATACTGATTCATGTTTCAGCTCTCAAGGAAAAACGCACCTGCCCCGCGCGGTTTTGCCTGTTTGGACCGGTCAGAACCCCGAAGACGCGTCAGTCTCCCAAGGGCTCCATCGTGCCGCCGCCGCGCCGCCGGACGATCGTGTACTTGATCCGCCGCAGGCTTTCGCGCGCTTTCGGCCCAAGCGTATAGCCGGTGGCCGCCGACAACAGGTCGATCAACGCGAGAAAGGCGAAGCGCACCGAGGTGGGGGTCAGCGTATCCCGCGTCTCGGCGATGGCGACGGTCAGCGCGTGATCCGCCGCCTCTGCCAGTGGGCTTCCGACGGCGGTGATGGCGATGGTCGTGGCGCCGTAGTCGCGGGCAAGCTCGACGGCCTCGACCAATTCCTCGGTCCGGCCCGAGGCGGAGATGGCAAGCACCACGTCCTCTGGCCCCAGCGTGGCGGCGGTCATCCGCATCACGTAAGGGTCCTGACAGCACGAGACCCGGACGCCGTAGCGAAACAGCCGGTACTGCGCCTCTTCCGCCAGCGTCGCCGCGCTGCCGCCAAGCCCGAAGGTCATCACCTGACGCGCACCCGCGATGGCGTCCGCCGCGGACTGGATCGAGGCGGGGGAAATCCGACGCTCCACCTCGCGCAACGCATCGTGCGCATCGACGAGGATCGGGCTCCAGAAGGCGGGCAGGCTTTCGTCCTGCGTCGCCGGTTCGTCGCCTTGGTCGGCGTCGAGATAAAGCTCACCAACGGCAAGGCTTTGCGCCAGCTTCAGCTTGAAGTCGCGAACCCCGCGACACCCGATGGCGCGGCAGAAACGGGTCACCGTCGGTTCGCTGACCCCGGCCCGCCCGGCGAGGCTGGCAATGCTTTCATCGACGGCCTGCCGCACATCGGACAACACCGCGACGCCCACCTTCCTTTCCGCCGAACTCAGGTCGTCGAGCCGGTCCTTGATCCTGCCGAGGATATCGGTGACCTGCCCGCGCTTTGCCTGCGCTTCTCCGGAAGAAGGAATACCGGCCATACAGTGCTCCCAAATGGTGCTTTGCATCGTTGCTGAGCCTGACCAGCCGGTCAAGCATCTTGGAAAACTACACAAATGATGCCTTCTTAAGCATCTGAATAATTGCCCATTTTCTGGTACATCCGAATCTCTTGACAGGCATGTAGCCGAATTACAGAGTTTGCCTGACGAAAGTTCGGGCGTTCCGGAAGGTCGCCGGCAGCCTCGCCTTCCCCGCACTCGGGCGGCGACATCCGCCGAGAATGAACCGCGGCGCGATCCGCACGACATACCGCGCAGGCCCCGAGGGGCGCTGCGCCAACGACCGACATGGGGGTCCGATGAGTTATTGTTTCGATCTGTCCGGCAAGCGCGCATTCATCACCGGCGGAAGCCGCGGGCTGGGCCGCGAGATGGCATTGGCGCTGGCAGAGGGCGGCGTGGACGTCGCGCTTGTGGCACGCCCGTCCGACTCGCTTCAGAAGACCGCCGAGGATATCCGCGCCTTGGGCCGCACCGCGTGGACGCTGGAGGCCGATCTTGGCGACATCGGCCAGTGCGAGGACGTCTGCAACAAGGCCGTGGCCGAGATCGGCGGGTTCGACATTCTGCTGAACAACGTCGGCGGCCGGTTCGTGAACGTGCAGACCGAGGATCTCGATCTTGAGACTTGGCGCAAGTACATGGACCTGAACCTGACCTCGACCTACGTCTGCTCGCGCATTCTGGGCAAGGCGATGATCGAGGCCGGCAAGGGCGGGCGGATCATCAATATCGCGTCGATCAACGCGATGATCGCCGGGCGCGGCATCGGCGGGCGGCACTATGAGACCGCCAAGGCCGCCGTGAAGCAGTTCACCCGCACGCTGGCCGTCGACTGGGCCAAGTACGGCATCACCGCGAACGCGATCTGCCCGGGCCTGTTCGGCACCGAACAGAACGAACACTGGAAAGAGGTGAAGCCCGAGATCATCGACGGGCTGATCGCCGATATCCCGATGGGGACATGGGGCACGCCGAAGGATCTGGGGGCGCTGGCCGTCTACCTTGCCTCGGACGCGTCGCGGTTCATGACCGGCGCAAGCCTTGTGATCGACGGCGGGCACACCTGCCAATAGGCGAGAAACAAGCCCGAAACCGAAACCGGCGTCGACCATTCGGACGCCGCTGCCGGTCAACGCCGGCCGCCATGCCTGAACAAGCGTTCAGGCGATCCAATAGGCGCTGAAATAGGCCTGCGACTTGGGCAATTTCCACGCATCGACGAAATGCGTCTTGGCGCGGCGGACCACCTTCTGCTCGGTCGCGACCCAGACATACAGCCCCTCGGTCGGGCGTGGCGGCAGCGCCGAAAGCGCTTGCCACAGGTCCTGTCCTTTCGACCGGATCAGCCACGTGACCGACACGCCTTGCGGGCGCGGCAGGTCGCAGATGTCGGCTTCGTCGCCCAGTTCCACCAGCACGGTGCCGATGCGGTCGGGGGCGGAAAAGGCAAGGATGCTGCGGATCGCGGGAAGCGCCGTCTCGTCGCCCGCCAGCACGATGTGGTCGCCTTCGGGCTGGCGGCCGCCCCCCGGCCCCATCACCGCGACGCGCGTGCCGGACTGGGCGGCGCGCGCCCATTCGGTCGTCCGTCCGCCTTCGTGTTCGTAGACGTCGAAGGTGAACGTCCCGGCCTCGGGGTCGAGCGTCACGAAGGTATAGGCGGCGCGGTGCAGTTCGTCCTCGCCCTCGGGCCAGACGGTGCGGCCCTTCTCACCGATGCGGGGCCACACCGCAGGGCGGTCTTCGGGTGGCAGCAGCAGCGAGAAGTGCATACCGCCTTCCAGCAGCATCGCGACGCCGTCGCAGGCCATCTCGAGCCGAAGGAAATTCGGCGACAGGCGCGTCACGCCGCGCACAGTGGCAAAGTGGAAGTTCGGCGGCGTCTTCTGCGTGACCTCGGCCCCGTGCCACGTCATCGAGGCGGAATCGGGGAACACGTGATCCAGCAGATAGGCCACGCTTTCGCGCATCTGGTAGGCGAACAGCGTGGTCGGCGCAGCGACCTCGACATCCATCCAGTCCTCGCCGACCCACAGGCGGACGGTCGACATCGGGTAGGTCACGGTGATGCCGTCGTCATGCCGTTCGCAAGGCGCGCCGAACTCGGCGACGTGGCTTTCGATGTGATCCAGCAGACCATCGGGGATCGCACCTTCGTAGCGCGCTGCGGTGATCTCGGTCAGCGGGGCGGAAGCGGTTGAGGTCATAAGGGAATTACCATGGGTTTGCCGGTCACGGGGTCCGGGTCGACCCGTGCGGACAGGCCGAACGCGGCCTTGAGGTTATTGGACGTCAGGACGGCCTCGGGGGCGCCGGTGGCGACAATACCGTTGCGCCCGAGCAGGACAAGCGCATCCGAGAAACGTGCCGCAAGGTTCAGGTCGTGCAACACGCTGACGACCGTTTGGCCCGTTTCAAGGTTGCGTTTGCGCAACAGCGACAGAAGGTCCAGCTGGTGTACGAGGTCGAGGAAGGTGGTCGGTTCGTCCAGCAGCAGCAGCGGCGTGTCCTGCGCCAGCACCAGCGCCAGCCATGCGCGCTGCCGCTGACCGCCGGACAACTCGTTCAGCGGGCGCTCGGCAAGGTCGGTCATCGCGACGGCGGCCAGCGCGTCGGCGCAGGCCCGGGCGTCGGCATCGCTCCACGGGCTGAGGAAGCCGCGCCACGGCGTGCGGCCCCGGCGGACAAGGTCGCCGACGCTGACGCCGTCGGGGGCCAGCGGGTCCTGCGGCAGGATCGCCATGCGCCGGGCCAATGCACGGGTGTTGATCGCGTGGATGTCGTTGCCGTCCAGCGTCACCCGGCCCGCCATCGGCGCGGCCAGACGCGCCAGCGCGCGCAGCAGCGTGGACTTGCCACATCCGTTGGGGCCCAGGATCGCTGTCATCCGGCCCGCCTCGATCTCGAGGTCCAGCGCCTCGATCACCCGGCGGTCGCCGTAGCCCAGCGTCAGGCGTTCGGTCTTCAGGCTCATAGCTTGCCCCTTTCCATCTCGCGCGAGAGGCGCCACAGCAGGTAGGGCGCGCCGAGGATGCCGGTCATCACGCCCGCCGGAAGCTGGATGCCCGGCAGCGCCGCCCGCGCCGCGAGGTCGGCCAGCAGCAGCACCAGCGCCCCTGCCCCGGCCCCCGACAGCATCCGCGCCGCGACGCCGGTGGCGCCGGTGATGCGCACGCCAAGCGGGCCGGACATCAGCGCCACGAAGGGCACCGGCCCCGCCACCGCGACGCCCGCCGCCGCCAGCAGGACACCGGTGGCCGACAGCGCCCAGCGCGCGCGTTCCACCCGGATGCCCAGACCGGCGGCAAGGTCGTGGCCCAGTTCCAGCACCTCCAGCCGCCCCGCCTGCGCCAGCGCCGCCGCGACCAGCACCGCACCGATCCCCCAGACCTGCGCGACGTGGGTCCAGTCCCGCGCGGCAAGCGAGCCGGTCAGCCAGCGCTGCGCCTCTGCCGCTTCGGAGTACGGAAGCAGCGTCATCAGGAAGGTCGACAGCGCCGAGGTGAAGAAGCCGACGCCAAGGCCCACAAGGATCAGCGTCAGCGGCGGCGTCCGGTGCCCCCTGCGCCATGCCAGCGCGGCGACCAGAACCGCCGCCGCCAGCCCGCCCGCCGCCGCGACCAGCGGCATCGGGACGGTCAGGCCGAAGGCGATGGCGCCGACGATGGCAAGCCCCGCGCCCGAGGTGAAGCCCATGACGTCCGGCGCGGCGAGCGGGTTGCGGAACAGCGTCTGGAAGATGACGCCCGACAGGCCCAGCACCGCCCCCGCTCCGATGGCGGTCACCACGCGCGGGCCCCGGATCGTGTCGAGGATCAGCGCGCCCGGCCCCTCGCCCGTCACCAACCCCTGCCACAGCATCGCCAGCGACATCGGCACCTGTCCGATCAGCAGCGAGGCGACCACAGCCGCCAGCAGCAACGCGGGAAGGACGCTTCGGCGGATCATGCCGAGGCTCCCGGCCGCACGCGCCGCGCAATCCACAGGAACACCGGGCCGCCGATCAGCGCGGTCATGATGCCGGCGCGGATCTCGGACGGGGCCAGCAGCAGGCGGCCAAGCGTGTCGGCGAAGATCAGGATCGTCGCGCCAAGCATCGCCGAAACGACCAGTTCGCCGCGCAGGTTGTGGCCCGCGACCAGCCGCGCCAGCGGCGGCACCATCAGGCCGAGAAACGCGATTGGCCCCGCAACGGCAACCGCCGCCCCGGTGGTGAGCGTGACCACGACCAGCGCGCCCGCCTGCACCCGACCGGGGCGGGTGCCCAGCCCGCGCGACAGGGCCGTGCCCAGCGACAGCGCCTCGATCCTCGGGGCGATCAGCAGGGCAAAGCCGGTGCCCAGCGCCGCGACGCCCGCCATTTCGGCCAGCGGGCGCGTTGTCGCCTGCGTCAGCGAGCCCGCGACCCAGAACCGGAACACGTCCAGCGAGTCCTGACGCACCAGCACGATGGCTGTCACCAGCGACAGAAGCAGCGCGTTCAGCGCCGCCCCCGCCAGCGTCAGCCGCACCGGCCCGACGTCGCCCCTCAGCCCACCGCCCAGCGCGAAGACGATGGCCGAGGCGATGGCCGCTCCGGGAAAGGTCAGCAGCGCGACGATGGCCTCGTCGGCGCGGCCCAGCAGGGTGGTGCCCACCAGCAGCGCGAAGGCGGCGCCCGCGTTGACGCCAAGGATGCCCGGATCGGCCAGCGGGTTGCGGGTGACCGCCTGCATTACCGTGCCCGCCACCCCCAGCGCCGCGCCCGCGATCAGCCCGGCCACAAGGCGCGGGATGCGGATCGCCATCAGCGTCACATGCGCCGGATCGCGCGGATCGTAGGCGGTGAGCGCCTGCCAGTAGGCCGCTGGGTCGAGGCTGCGGACGCCGATGGTCAGCGAGCCCACGACCACCAGCAAAAGCAGGCAGGCGATCCAGAGGAACTTGCTCAAGGCAGCAGACCGGCCTTTTCCGACGAGGGAACGACGGTCGAGGGGTCGCCGTCCATCGCCAGCGCGATGGGCGCTTCCATCTCGGCCAGCGCAAAGGGCAGCGACAGGACCGAACCGAAGGACAGCGCGCCGCCCAGCAGTTCGTCGGCAAACACCTCGCGGCCCTCGGCCCATGCGTTCAGCGTCCGGCGCATCGCGAGATTGGCGATGTCGGGGGCGCGGTCGTCGCTGGAAATCCAGATCAGCAGATCGGCGTCGATCGGCGTCAGATCCTCGGGCGACAGGGTGGTATAGAAACCGTCGATGGCGGTCATCGCCTTCAGCCCCTCGGTCGGAACGAAGCCCATCTGCGACAGGAACCGCGCGCGGGTGTCCTCGGCCATGAAGGCGCCGGTCTGGCCGCCGTCGTGCCACGCCGCCACGGCGGTTCGGCCTTCCCAGCCGGGGTGCCGCCCGCGAACGTCGGCGAATGCGTCCTCTACGCCGGTCACCAGTTCCTCGGCACGGTCCTCCATGCCCAGCGCGCGGCCGATGGTGCGCGTTTCGGCATGCCACGGCGCGCCGTAGGTCGAGTATTCCGCGCCCTGCATCAGCACCGGGGCGATCTGTGACAGCAGCGCGTATTCGGCTTCCGAGATGCCAGAGCCCGAGGCAAAGATCAGGTCGGGGTTCAGACTGGCGACCGTCTCCATCGAGACCTCGCCGGTGATCAGCGCCGGTTCCGCGTCGCCCAGCTGCTTCTGCGCCCATGGCCAGACGCCGTGGGGATAGTCGCCGTACCAGTAACGGATGCCGACCGGCGCGACGCCGAAAGCCAGCACGGTGTCCTGCGTGTTGTAGCCCAGCGAGACGATCCGCTCGGCCGGGCGCGGCAGCACCGTCTCGCCGAAGGCGTGGGTGAAGCGCAACTCGCTGCCCTGCGCCCGGACGGCGGGCGCGGCCAGCGCGGCGGTTCCGGCGGCAAGAAAACCGCGGCGGGACAGCAGCGGTTGGCGGGGCGGTCTGGTCAGGGTCATGTCGGTATCTCCCGAACGAAGGACCGCCCCCTTCGCAAGAAGGGGACGGCGTAGCGGTGTGCGGCCCGCAAAAGGCGGACCGCCTGTGCGTGTCACCAGCTGTATTTCAGCGCGGCGCTGATGGTGCGTCCGTCGCCGTAGTACTCGGTGCCGTAGTAGTTGGTCGTCACGTACTCGCGGTCGAAGACGTTCGAAACGTTCAGGGACAGGTCCATGTTCTCGGCCAGCGCGTAGGAAATCGCGGCGTCGACCAGCGTGTAGGACGGAACCTCGACCGTGTTGGCGTCGTCGCCGTAGGTCATGCCGACATAGCGGATGCCGCCGCCCAGCGTGATGTCGCCCCGGCGTCCCGCGCCCGGAATGGTGTAGTCGGCCCAGATCGAGGCAATGTGCTCGGGCACGCGCGCGGGGCGGTTGCCCTCGTTGCCGACCACGCCGTCCTCGCGGATTTCCGCATCCCAATAGGCGTAGGCGAAGGTCACGTTGGACCGCTCGTTCATCGCCATCTTGGCTTCAACCTCCAGCCCGCGCACGCCGATCTCGCCGATCTGGCGCTGGACCGTGGGCGAAACGTAGGTGTTCACGTTGGTCTGGGTCAGGTCGAAGACGGCGGCGGTGAACAGGGCGTTCATGCCTTCGGGGCGATACTTTACGCCGACCTCGTACTGCGTGCCCTCCTTGGCGTCCTCGGTGAGATCCCACACGTTCGGCTCGAACGACTCCGAGTAGTTGCCGTAGATCGAAAGGGTGTCGCTGAACATGTAGGTCAGGCCCGCGCGGCCGGTTACGCTGTGGTACTGCTTTTCGGCGGTCGTATCGGAGCCCGGGTAGTAAACCGAGATATCGACGTCGTCATAGCGCGCGCCGAAGGTCGCGATCCAGCGGTCGGCGATGGTCAGCTCTTCCTGCAGGTACACGGACTTGGTGGTCTGCTCCGGTTCCCAGTCGATGTAGTCGCCCAGCGTCACGCAGGAGCGGCCGCAATAGGCGATGTCGTAGATGTCGATCGGGTCGGCGGTGCCGTACAGCGCCTCTTCGTCCACCTTGATATAGCTGTACTCAAGCCCAAGCAGCGTGCGGCTGTCGACGGTGCCGAAGCTGGCGTCGTATTGCAGCTGGTTGTCCCATGCGAACTGCTCGCTGTCGCTGTAGACCGCGAAGGACGAACGGTTGGCCGTCGAGTCGATCTGCGCGCCGTAGACCTGTTCGTAGGTCATGTCGAACAGCGCATACCGCGCGTTCGAGCGGAAGGTCAGACCGTTGCCGAAATTGTGGCTGAAGGCGAGGCCGACGTTGGTTTCCTCGGTGTCCACGCGGTTGAAGTCGGGCTCGCCAAGGAAGGTGTCGATGTCGAGGCCCGCGCCTTCGGGGAAGCCGGTGCCGGGCACGCCCTGCCGCTTGTTGTGGTTCAGCAGGAACGTCAGTTCCGTCGCCGCCGAGGGCCGGTAGCTGAGCGCAAGGCCAAGGTAGGCACGGTCGTCGTTCGAGTAGTCGTAGGAATAGGCGCTGTCCTGCACCTTGCCGGTGACGCGGTAGCTCCAGACGCCCGCATCGTCGAGCTTATCGCCGAAGTCGAAGCCGATCTCGGAATGCTCGGGGCCGACGCGGGTGTAGATCTCGCCGAACTTGAACGGTTTCGGGCGCTTGGTGATCTGGTTCACCAGCCCGCCCGGCGCGTTCAGTCCGAACAGGGCCGAGTTCGAGCCCTTCAACACCTCGACCCGGTCGAAGGCGTAGGGTTCGCTGCGCGAGAAGGTCCAGCCGAAGCCGCGCACCGGCAGGCCATCTCGGAACGTCCCCATCGACAGCTGGTCGAAGCCGCGGATGCGGTAGGCGTCATAGCGGTCGTCGGCGCCCCATTCGTCCACCGTCACGCCGGAGGTATAGGCAAGGATGTCCTGCAGGTTCTCGGCGTTGCGCTTTTCGATTTCGGCCTGCGTCACCACGGAAACCGAGGCAGAGCTGTCCAGAACGTCGGTCTCCATCTTGGTGCCGCTGGATTCCGCCCCAGCGACGATAGAGGTCGCGTCGTCGTCCGCGCCTTCAAGATAGACGGTGCCGATCTTCTCGTAGTCGGTGCCGTCCTGCGCGGCGGCGGCGAAGGGTACCGTCAGGGCGGTGCAGGACAGCAGAAGCGCAACGCCAACAGAGGCGGCGCCCGGACGCCGGGGCGCACGGAGAGGTGTCATGAGCATGTGAGTTCTTCCAGATTCGTGTGGCAGTCTTTTTTCGGAGGCTGGTTTGCTGGTCTCTGCCTGCGGGCAGACGAATCTGGCTTACGGTCGCCTCTATTCCGACTCTTTTAGGCGGTTATTCGCCGAAGTTAAAGCCGATACTCTGACCGCCGCAGCGGCGTAGCGATTTGGCATCATCAAACTCGCCGCGCCCCCGTTGGCCGCGGGCCGATCAGTCAACTGCCCGCAATGACGCCGCTTGCGCCCCGAGCGCACAATCCCCGGCCAAACGCCGGACAAGTCCGAACCAAACCTATGTACCTGCGCGCAAATTCGGCTATCCATACCGGTGACGAAGAAAAACCGCCGCACGGTGTGCCGGGCAGCCATCGCGACAAGGCGGGACTTCGACCACGGGACAACGCAGGGAGATCGCACATGTCCATGAAAACACTTCTCGCCGCGGCGGCGCTCGCGGCACTGGCAACGGGCGCGCAGGCGCAGGTCAAGGTCGGGATGATCACCACCCTGTCGGGCGGCGGCGCCAGCCTTGGCATCGACATCCGCGACGGGTTCATGCTGGCCATCGAGGAAGACGGCCGCGACGGTCTGGAAATCATCGTGGCGGACGACCAGCGCAAGCCGGACGTCGCGGTCCAGATCGCCGACGAGATGATCCAGTCCGACAAGGTCGACATCCTGACCGGCATCGTCTGGTCGAACCTTGCGATGGCCGTGGTGCCGTCGGCGACGGCGCAGGGCAAGTTCTACCTGTCGACCAACGCCGCCCCCGCGCAGCTTGCCGGCAAGGGCTGTCATCCGCTGTATTTCTCGGTGTCCTACCAGAACGACAACCTGCACGAAGCCGCCGGCGCCTACGCGAAGTCGGAAGGCTACAGCAACCCGTTCATCATGGCGCCGAACTATCCGGCGGGCCATGACAGCCTGAACGGCTTCAAGCGGTTCTACGAGGGCGAACTGGCGGGTGAGATCTACACCGAACTCGGCCAGACCGACTATGCCGCCGAGATCGCGCAGATCCGCGCCTCGGGCGCCGACAGCGTGTTCTTCTTCCTGCCGGGCGGCATGGGCATCTCGTTCCTCAAACAATACGCGGACTCGGGCGTCGACCTGCCGGTGATGGGGCCGGCGTTCTCGTTCGATCAGGCGATCCTTCAGGCCGTCGGTGATGCGGCGCTTGGGGTCAAGAACGGCTCGAACTGGTCCAAGGATCTCGACAACGAGGCGAACGCCGCCTTCGTTGCGGGCTTTCAGGAGAAGTATGACCGCCTGCCCTCGCTGTACGCCGCCTATGGCTACGACACCGCGAACCTGATGCTGTCGGCACTGGACACGGCGGACGTCACGGATCAGGAGGCGTTCCGCGCCGCGCTGGCCGCCGCCGATTTCGACAGCGTCCGGGGCAAGTTCTCGTTCGACACCAACCAGCACCCGATCCAGGACATCTTCATCCGCGAGGTGATCAAGGAAGGCGACATCTACACCAACATGATCGTCGGCACCGCGATCGAGGATCGGTCGAGCGCCTACGTCGACGAGTGCTCGATGTAAGACCTGCACTGGCCCGGCCACCCGCCGGGCCAACGCACTGACGAAGGCCCGCGAATGTCCCCCATCCTGATTGCAGAGCAGGTCCTGAACGGCCTGCAGTTCGGCGTCATGCTGTTCCTGATGGCCGCCGGGCTGACGCTGATCTTCGGCGTCATGGGGCTGATCAACCTTGCCCACGGCTCGCTGTACATGGTCGGCGCTTTCGCCGCCGCCGCCGTGGCGGGTGCGACGGGGTCGTTCCTGCTGGCACTGGTCGCGGCGCTGGCGGCTGCCGCGCTGGCGGGAGCGCTGGTCGAGCTGGTGGTGATCCGCAGGCTCTACAACCGCGACCACCTTGATCAGGTGTTGGCGACCTTCGCGCTGATCCTGATTTTCTCGGAAGGCACCCGCTGGCTGTTCGGGTCGTTTCCGCTGTACCTCGACATCCCGGCATGGCTGTCGGGGCCGGTCACCCTGCCCGGCGGCATCCAGTACCCGCTGTACCGCCTTGCGCTGATCGTGCTGGGACTGCTGGTGGCGGTGGGGCTGTGGCTGCTGATCTCGCGCACCCGGATCGGCATCCAGATCCGCGCGGGCGAGAACGACCGCGAGATGATCGCGGCGCTGGGGGTGGATATCTCGAAGCTCTACACGCTGGTCTTCGCGCTTGGCGCCGGGCTGGCGGGGCTGGCCGGCGCACTGGTGGGCGCGATCCAGTCGGTGCAGGTGGGCATGGGCGAACCCGTGCTGATCCTTGCCTTCGTGGTCATCGTGATCGGCGGCATCGGCTCGATCAAGGGCGCGCTGATCGGGGCCGTGCTGGTGGGGCTGACCGATACGCTGGGAGGGATCTTCCTGCCGGAGCTGTTCAAGCTGTTCGCCGATCCCGCCACGGCCACCGCCACCGGGTCGGCCTTCGCCTCGATGGCGATCTACATCCTGATGACGGCGGTGCTGGTCTGGCGGCCCACCGGCCTGTTCGGAGCCCGCACATGACCCGCGAAGCCGCGGTCAACGCGGTGATCCTGCTGCTGCTGGTGGCGGTGCCGGGATGGGCCCTGTACGCCGACGAGCCGTTCACCATCACGCTCGCCACCCGCGCGGTGATCTTCGCGCTGGCGGCGGTGGGGCTGAACATCGCGCTGGGACTTGGCGGGCTGGTGAGCCTTGGGCACGCGGTCTATTTCGGGTTGGGTGGCTACGCGATGGGCGTGCTTGCGAGCCACGCGCAGAACTACACCCCGCTGATGGAATGGCCCTTCGTGATCGAGGGCACCAAGTCGATGCCGGTGATCTGGCTGACCGCCATCGTCGTGTCGGCCATCGCCGCCCTGCTGATCGGGCTGTTGGCGCTGCGCACGTCGGGCGTCTACTTCATCATGATCACGCTGGCCTTCGGGCAGATGATCTATTTCTTCGCGATCTCGTGGCCCGCCTATGGCGGCGAGGACGGGCTGTCGATCTACGTCCGCAACGGCTTTCCCGGCCTGAACACGCTGGTCCCGATCCAGTTCTACGGGCTGTGCCTTGCGTTGCTGCTGATCGTGCTGCTGTTCAGCGCCCTGCTTGCCCGCTCTCCCTTCGGCCTTGCACTGAACGCCGCGCGGCAGGTGCCGCACCGGGTCGAGACCGTCGGGCTGGACCCCGTGCGGCTGAAGCTGGTGGCGCTTGTGATCTCGGGCGCGATCACCGGGCTGGCCGGGGCGCTTTTCGCCGACCTCAACCGTTTCGTCAGCCCCACGATGCTAAGCTGGCAGATGTCGGGCGAGATCATGGTCTTCGTCATCATCGGCGGCGTCGCGCGGCTGTTCGGTCCGGTAGCGGGCGCCGTGATCTTCGTGCTTCTGGAACATCTTCTGGGCGGGATCAGCGAGTACTGGCAGGTGTTTCTCGGGATCGTCCTGCTGCTGATCGTGCTGTTCGGCAAGGGCGGCGTGATCGGGATGCTCGCCGGGCGGGGGCGTGCGCATGACTGACGCTATCCTGTCCACACACGGCATCACCAAAAGCTTCGGCGCGCTGAAGGCCAGCGACGACATCACGCTTGACCTGCGGCCGGGAGAGATTCACGCGGTCATCGGACCGAACGGCGCGGGCAAGTCGACCCTGATCGGGCAGATCAGCGGGTCGCTTGCCCCCGATGCCGGGACGGTGCGGTTTCTTGGGCAGGACGTGACGCACGAGACGGTCCGCGCCCGAGCGCAGCGGGGCCTTGGCCGGACGTTCCAGATTTCGGCGCTGGCGATGGAGGATACGGTGCTGCAGAACGCCCTGCTGGGCGCGCTGGGTGCATCCGGACGACCGTGGCGGTTCTTCGGCTCGGCCCTTCGGAACCGCCCCCTGCGCGACCGGGCCGAGGCGGCGCTGGACCGCGTGGGGCTGGGCGACGTGGCAAGCGTGCGGACGGCGGAACTCAGCCACGGGCAGCGCCGGCTGCTAGAGGTGGCGGTCGCGCTGACGCTGGACCCGAAGGCCTTTGTCATGGACGAGCCGATGGCGGGGCTGGGCTCGGAAGGATCAAAGCAGTTGACCGGCTTCCTCGACAGCCTGCGGACCGAGGCGCCGATCCTGCTGGTGGAACACGACATGGACGCGGTCTTCGCCCTTGCCGACCGGATCAGCGTGCTGGTCTACGGGCGTGTCATCGCGACCGGCACCGTGGACGAGATCCGCGCCGATCCGGCAGTGCGCGAAGCCTATCTCGGGGACGCCGCATGACGCTTCTGTCCCTGTCCAACGTCACCGCCGCCTATGGCGCCAGTCAGGCGCTGTTCGGCGTCGATCTCGACATCGCCGAGGGCGAGGCCGTGGCCTTCATGGGCCGCAACGGCATGGGCAAGTCGACCACGGTCAAGGCGATCTGCCGGATGCTGCCCGCCCACGGAACGCTGGTATTCGACGGCCACGACCTGACCCGCCTGCCCAGCCACCGCGCCGCCCGGCTGGGCATCGGGCTGGTGCCCGAGGGCCGCCGTTGCTTTCGCGACCTGACCGTGGCCGAGAACCTTGCCGCCGCCGCCCGCCCCGGCCACTGGGACCGCGCCCGCGTCACCGCCCTGTTCCCGCGCCTTGGCGAACGCCTGACCCAGCGCGCCGCGTCGCTGTCGGGCGGCGAACAACAGATGCTGACCATCGGCCGCGCCCTGATCACCAACCCGCGCCTGCTGATCCTTGACGAGGCGACCGAGGGGCTGGCCCCCATCGTCCGCCAGGAAATCTGGTCCGCCATCGCCACCCTGAAGGCCGAGACCGGGATGGCGATGCTGGTGATCGACAAGTCGCTGGCCGAACTGCGCACCGCCTGCGACCGCGCCGTGATCCTTGAACGCGGGCGGACGGTCTGGGCCGGCCCGTTCGCCGACCTCTCCGCCGAGACCACCGAAAGGCACCTGGGCGTCTGACGCGAGGGGAACCCGTTTGACACCCTCCGGCCCCGCGCCCAATCATGGCAGGCACATGCGAGGGAGGAAGCCATGCAACGTTTGAACCGGATCGCCCCCACGAGGGCCGGGGCATGATCGGCAATCGGATCAAGGACATATGGGCTGCCGGCAACCCCGTGCTGCATGGCTGGCTGTCGATCGGCAATTCGTTCTCGGCTGAGGTGATGGCCGAACAGGGCTACGACGCGATCAGCATCGACGTCCAGCACGGCGCGCTGGACTACTCCGACGTGCTGCCGATGTTCCAGGCGATGCGCGCCAGCGGCGTGGTGCTGGGCGCGCGGGTGCCGTGGCTGGAACCCGGCATCATCATGAAGATGCTCGACGCGGGCGCGCTGCAGATCATCTGCCCGATGATCAACACCGCCGAACAGGCCGCCGAGTTCGTCAGCTATCTGCGCTACCCGCCCCTCGGCCAGCGCAGCTTCGGCCCCACCCGAGCCCAGATCGCGCAGGGCCCCGGCATCGCCGCCGAGGCCAACGACCGCGTGATCGGCTGGGCCATGGTCGAAACCCGCGAAGCGATGGACAATCTCGAAGCCATCGCGGCAACGCCGGGACTGGACGGCATCTATGTCGGCCCCGCGGACCTGACCTTCTCGCTATTCGACGGCAAATACCCGCCCGCGTTCGACCGCGAAGAGCCTGAGATGATCGAGGTCCTGCAGAAGATCGCCCGGGTCTGCCACGACGCCGGCATCCGAGCCGCCCTCCACTGCGGCACCGCAGACTACGCCGCGCGGGCGGTCGAATGGGGTTACGACATGACCACCGTCGGCGGCGACTTCCGCTTGATGGCAACCGCCGCCGCCGCCAGCGTCACGCGGTGGCGGGAGAAGACGGGGACGTGATCCGGCTGGGAAGACGTGGTGCCCGGGGGCGGAATCGAACCACCGACACGAGGATTTTCAATCCACTGCTCTACCCCTGAGCTACCCGGGCACGGGTGAGCGGTAACCGCTCGGGTCGGCACTCTCTATAGCCGCTTCCGCCGACTGTCCAGAGGCTTCTCGGGATTTTTCCGGGGCAACGTGGCGGCGGGTTCAGAGGGCTGTCAGGGGCGCCCGTTCACGCTTGCGCTGAAGCTCGAAATGGCCCAGCGGCGTCCAGCCGGCGAGGGCCGTTTCGATGGGGTCCGAGCGGAAGGCCGCGCGCAGCGAGGTCTCGATCTGGCGGCGGTCGCGTTTGGGCAAGGGTGCGAAATCTATGGTGATCTGGCCGCCCAGCCCACGGCAGCGCAGCGCGCGGGGCAGCGCCTTGGCCAGCGCGAGGTTGGCCTTGAGGCCCGCCGCCGGAGACGTGTCGCCGCCGGTGTTCACGTCGACTGCCACCAGCGCGCGGGTGGGCTCGACGAAGGCAAAGGCGCCGCCGCCGAGGTCGATGCGCGGCGACAGGGCCGCATCGATCATCTCGTCGACGCCGTGGTCCTCGAACGCGGTCGGGCCATCGGCCAACAGGTCGGGCTCGGGCCAGTCGCGCCACGCCGACAGATGCGCGTCCGGTCCGTCGAGCAGCAGTTCCGGCTGACCCTCGGCATCGGCAGCGATCTGCGCGGCAAGGTCGGTCATCGCGGCGATGTCGGCCTCGATCTCTTCCATGTCCGCGCCCTCGCAGGACGAGCGCAGGATCAGGCCGGTGCCCTCTGGCACCATCTGCTTGCCCAGCACGGTGAGTTCGTCACGCATGTCGTCGTCGCGGATCCGGCGCGACACGTTCACGCCAGGGGCATCCGGCGTCACGATGGCGTGGCGGCTTTTGAACAGCAGACGGGTGTTGACCGGGATCGCCTTGCCGGCCTCGGCGAAAGTGCCGACCTGCACCAGCAGCGACTGGCCGGGGCGCAACCCCTTCGACTGCCGCAGAAACCCGCGCAACGCGCCGTCGAGCTTCACGGTTACGCCGCCCTGCCCCTTCATCGGACGGTCGGCCGCGGCGCGGAAGATCGCGCCGGGCAGCGGGTTGTCGCCCTCGGGGTCGACCAGCAGGTCGTCCAGCTGTCCGTCCACGATCAGCGCGGCGGCCTTGCGGCCCCGCCATTCGCCCAAGGCGACGATGCTGCCCTTCATGCTGCCCCCCAGACCGGCCATCCGGCCGCCTGCAACAGTTGCGCGGTCTCGTGCACCGGAAGCCCGACGATCGCGGTATAAGACCCCTGGACCCACGGAATGAACGCCCCGGCAGGCCCCTGGATGGCATAGGCGCCCGCCTTGCCGTCCCAGTCGCCGGTGGCGAGATAGCCGTTCACCTCGGTGTCCGACAAACGCTTCATCTTCACCGCCGATTCCACGTCGCGCTCCCACACCTGGTCGCCGCGCTTCACGGCGACGGCGGTGATCACCCGGTGGCGGCGGCCCGATAGCGCATAGAGAAACTCTGCCGCCTCGCCCGCGTCGCGCGGCTTGCCGAGGATGCGGCGGCCCAGCGCCACGGTGGTGTCGGCGCACAGGATCACGTCATCCGGCCCGCCCTTCAGCGCGGCTGCCTTCGCGGCGGTGATGCGGCGGCAGTACGCGCGCGGAAGCTCGCCCTTCAACGGCGTCTCGTTCACGTCGGGCGGCGTCACCGCGTCCGGCGTCAGGCCAAGCTGCGCCAGAAGTTCCAGCCGCCGCGGGCTTCCGGAGCCAAGGATCAGGCGCATGCACTTCCCTTCAGGCACGGCGTGCCCGTCTTCAATTGTCTGGTAAAAAACCGGAGCAGCCCCCGGAAAGGATCATCGCGGCCGGGATGAACGACGACGGGGGCACCATCCCCCGCCGCATCGGGCCGCACGGCGATCCGAGAACAGCCCCGGACGCGCACGTCCGGTTACTTGAACCGATAGTTGATCCGGCCCTTCGTCAGGTCGTAGGGCGTCATCTCGACCTGCACCTTGTCGCCGGCAAGAACGCGGATCCGGTTCTTGCGCATTTTCCCTGCCGTATGTGCGATGATCTCATGGCCGTTCTCAAGCTCGACCCTGAACGTCGCATTCGGCAGGAGTTCCTTCACGACGCCGGGGAATTCGAGCATTTCTTCCTTGGCCATGGTCACTCCGTGATTGCGTGCCCACGTCGGTGTGGGCGGCGCTTAGATGCGCCCTTTTCAGCCTTTTTTCAAGGTCTCACGCGCGCAATACGTGCAATTCCGGCATTTTTGATCTGGCGTCCTGCCGCGGCCAGTCGGCAAAGTTGACAACGCCGCCCTCGGCGCGAACCTGCGCGACCGCCGACAGGTCTATGTCGGCATAGACCCAGCCGGGCGCGTTCAAAGCGCCCTGCGCGATGATCCCGGTGTCGGGAAAGCCGATATCCGGCGGGCCATAAACCGCCGCCGCGCCGACGTTGCGGTCGACGGCCTCGCACCACAGGGCATCGCCGACGGTGGGCGAATGCGCGACGATGCACTGGTTTTCCAGCGCCCGCGCCATCGCGCCGATGCGGACGCGGGAATAGCCCGTCATCGCCTCGGTGTTGGACGGCACCAGCAGCAATTCCGCCCCGGCGTCGGTCAGCGCGCGCGCCAGCAACGGGAATTCGCAGTCATAGCAGATCAGCACGCCGATTCGACCCAGCGCGGTATCGAACAGCTTCAGCGGCCCACCCGGGTGCATGTCCCATTCCTCGCGCTCGTACCGGGTCATGATCTGCTTGTCCTGATGCGCCACCGCGCCGCCTGGCGTAAAGAACCCCGACCGGTTCACGGGGCGCTCGCCCAGCGCCGGATCCCAGACCGGTGCGCCGGGGCCGAGGATGTGGACGCCGTGCGCAACCGCCAGCCGCGACAGCAGCGCATCCGCCTCGGGCATCCGCTCGGACACCGCGCGGCCCGAGGTCTCCAGCCCCGCCGCCACCTCTGCCCCGGCCAGCGAGGCCAGTTCCATCGCGCCATATTCGGGGAACACCAGCAGGTCCGCCCCCTGCCCGGCCGCGTCCGAGACCCAGCGGGTCAGCTTGGCCTCATATCCGGACCAGTCGTCGAACCAGTCCAGCGGATAGGCGGCGGTGGCGATCTTCATAGGTCTTTCGTCCAGAATTGCAGGGATTTCCCGGTTTCGGCTTCCTCGCCCACGTCCTTCCACGTAAAGCGCGCGACCGCGCCCGCAAGCGGGGCATACCCACGCTTGCGCCAGAACGCGTCCAGCGGGCGGTACTCTGCAGGCCGCGCCGGGTGGTCCGCCGGGCGGATCACCGCGCAAAATGCAGACGTCTCGCGCCCCAGCGTCCGGGCATGCGCCTCGCGCGCGTCGAAGAACGCGTGACCCAGGCCGCGCCCCCGGTATCCGGGCAGCAGGACACTTTCGGCGCAGTAGAAGATCCGTGTCAGGTCGCGCCCCGCGAAAGGCTCGGCGAAGTCGTCCGCGTGATCCTCCATCGGGGTGCCGGTCGCCGCCCCCACCAACCGGTCGCCGTCGAAGGCGCCCACCAGCACCGCGCCGGGGCTGTCGCGATAGCTCGCCATATAGCGCCGCTCGTAGTCCAGATCGCCGTCATACAGATACGGCCAGTCGCGAAACACGTCGATCCGCAGCCGCGCAAGGTCGTCCAGCGCCGCGTCCACCGCGCCGCCGGTCAGGCTGCGCACCTCGATGGTCCGGGTCTCGGTCGTCACGGGCTCTCCTCGGTCGGCGGGCCGAACCGCTCGAGGATCCGGCGGCGGATCTGGTCCCGCGTCTGACGGTAGGCGTCAAGCTTCTCTTCGCGCCGGGTGCCCAGATCGGTGGGGTCCAGCACCGGCCAGTATTCGATCTCAAGGTGGAAATGCCGCGTCAGTTCCAGCGCCATACGCTGACTGGCAGGCGACAGGGCGACGATCAGGTCGAAGCTCGACAGGTCGTCGCCCCATTCCTTCATCTCCTCGAAACTGCGCGCGCGGTGACGGCCCAGCTCCAGCCCCAGTTCGTCGCAGACCGCCACGGCGAACCCGTCGATTTCCAGATCGTTGCGCACCCCGGCCGACTGCACATAGACGTGCTGGCCATAGAAACTCTTCATCAGTGCCTCCGCCATCGGCGAACGCACGGCATTGTGGTCACAGCAGAACAGCACCGAATGGGGGAGCCTCTGCGGCAAGCTCTCAGCCTCCCCAGTGCAAGACGCAGATCAGCGTGAACAGGCGGCGGGCGGTGTCGATGTCGATCTCCGCCTTGCCCTCCAGCCGCTCCTGCAGCAGGCGGGCGCCCTCGTTGTGGATACCGCGCCGCGCCATGTCGATCGCCTCGATCTGGCTGGGGGGCAGCTTCTTCACAGCATCGAAATAGCTTTCGCAGATCTGGAAATAATCCTTCACCGCCTGCCGGAACGGCCCCAGCGACAGGTGGAACTCGGCCACCGGGCCGCTGTCGCACTTGAGGTCGAACACCAGCCGCCGCTCGCGAATGCACAGTTCCAGATCATAGGGCGGCGGCGGTACATCCCGCCCGGCCTTGCCCGGCAGCTGGAACGAGTTGTCTTCCAGCAGGTCGAAGATCGCGACCTTCCGCTCCTGCTCGATCTCCGGCGTCGGAGCCGACAGACCGCTGTCGTCGATGGTGACGGACCTGAGGTCCATCGTCGCGTCGCTCATCCCGGCCTCCCTGCGCCAACCGGTCTCACAACAGCACGCTCCGCCGGGAAAAGGCAATGGCCCGCGACCCGCCGCGCGCCGCCATGTCGCGCCCCCGGCGGAACCGGCCCGCCTCTTCTTCTCTTTCCAAATACCTCGGGGGAGCCGCGCAACGCGCGGCGGGGGCAGAGCCCCTACCCCTCGTTCAGCCGGTCCAGCCGCGCCCGCACGCTCAGCCCGTGCGCCTCCAGCGACTCCGAGGTCGCCAGCACCTCTGCCGCCGGCCCGATGGCGCGAAGCGCGGCGGGCGACATCTTCGCCAGCGTGGTGCGTTTCACGAAATCCATCACCGACAGCCCGGACGAGAACCGCGCCGAGCGCGCCGTGGGCAGCACGTGGTTCGGCCCGCCGACATAGTCGCCGATCGCCTCCGGCGTCCACTTGCCAAGGAAGATCGCGCCCGCGTGCCGGATCTCGGCCGACAGCGCGTCCGGATCCTCGACGCAAAGTTCCAGGTGCTCGGGCGCCACCCGGTCCGACAGCGCCGCGGCCTCGGACAGGTCGCGCGTCACGATCACCGCGCCGAAATCGCGCCACGACGCGCCTGCGATGGCTCGGCGTTCCAGAACCTCAAGCCGCGCCTCGACAGCCGCAGCGACGGCCTGCCCGAAGGCCGCGTCGTCGGTCACAAGGATCGATTGCGCGCTTTCGTCGTGCTCGGCCTGACTCAGCAGATCCACCGCCACCCAGTCGGGATCGTTATGCCGGTCGGCAATCACGAGGATCTCCGACGGCCCGGCGATCATGTCGATGCCCACCTTGCCGAATACCCGGCGCTTGGCCGCCGCGACGAAGGCGTTGCCCGGCCCGGTGATCTTGTCGACAGGCGCGATGGTTTCGGTGCCGTAGGCCAGCGCCGCGATCGCCTGCGCGCCGCCGATGCGATAGACCTCGGACACGCCCGACAGTTTTGCCGCCAGCAGCACCAGCGGGTTACAGGCGCCCCCCGGCGTCGGTGCGCACATCGCCAGCCGTTCGACGCCCGCCACCTGTGCCGGGATCGCGTTCATCAGCATCGACGACGGATAGCTCGCCAGCCCGCCCGGCACATAAAGCCCCGCCGCCGACACCGGCGTCCAGCGCCAGCCCAGTTCCGCCCCCGCCGCATCGGTCCACGTAGCGTCCTCGGGCACCTGCCGCTCGTGATAGGCACGGATGCGCGCGGCAGCCAGTTCCAGCGCCTCGCGCTCGGCGGAAGGCACTTTCGCGCATTCCGCCTCGATTTCCTCGGGGGTGAAAGCCAGCGTCTCGGGCGTCAGTTCCAGCCGGTCGAACCGGGCCGTCAGTTCGATCACCGCCGCGTCGCCCCGGTCGCGCACATCCTCGATGATGCCGCGGACGGTGTCGTCCACGTCGGGGCTGTCCTCGCGCTTCATCGACAAAAGCGCGGTGAAACGGTCCTCGAAATCGGCGTCGGCGGTGTTCAGGAAAACGGGCATGGCATCTCCTTTGCCGCTCCCTTAGCGCCGTGGCCGGGGCATCACAAGACGCCGGGCCAAAGCGCCGCGCCCCTGCTTCTTCCGTCTGCAAATATCCCCGCCGGCGGCACGCCCCGCAGGGGCGTCTCAGTCGGGGTGGTCCGGCACATGGCCCGAAGGCGCCACGTAGGGCCGGGTCACGTCCTTCAACGTCACCTCAAGCGCCTCGACATCCAGCGCGATGCCGCCGTCGCCGGCCAGCACCAGTTCCAGCCGCCCCGAGGGCGCGTCGCCTTCGGCCCAGCCGATCGACATCAGCGACAGGACAAGGTCCTTGTCGCCACGGTCGAAGCCCTGCGTCGCCACCTTCTGCACGCCGTCGACAACCAGCAGCGATTGCACCCGCTCGTAGCTGCCGCGCCGTTCGCCGCCGGTCACGTCTTCCCAGCGGAACCGGTTCAGCAGCACGGCAAATCGGCCGGTCTTCGGCTTCCACGCCATCTCGGTCACCGGGAAAACGGCGTCCTGCACCAGCGCCGAGATCACCTGAAGGTCCTCGGCCTCGTAGGCGATCAGCCGCAGCGGCTGTTCCTGTGCGTCCTCGAAGCGCGCGTCTTCCGTCATTCTCCGTGCACCCTTTCAATCGAAGCGCCGACACCCGACAGCTTGCGCACGACGTGCTCGTAACCACGGTCAAGGTGATAGACCCGGCTCACCCGCGTTTCGCCCTCGGCGGCCAGCCCGGCGAGGATCAGCGACACAGACGCCCGCAGATCGGTGGCCATCACCGGTGCGCCCTTCAGCTTCTCGACTCCGGTGACCGTCGCGGTGCCGCCCGACACGTCGATCGAGGCACCCATCCGCATCAGTTCCGGCGCGTGCATGAAGCGGTTCTCGAAGATCCGCTCTTCCAGCACGCTCACCCCGTCGGCGGTGCACATCAGCGCCATCATCTGCGCCTGCAGGTCGGTCGGAAAGCCGGGGAACGGCGCCGTTTCGACATCGACCGAACGGACGCGGCCATTCTTGCGGGTGACTTTCAGACCCTTGGCGGTCTCCTCGATCTCGACCCCGGTCGCGGCGAGTTTCTCCGCGAAGGACGACACCAGTTCCATCCGCCCGCCAAGGCATTCCACCGAGCCGCCCGCGATGGCCGGCGCCAGCATGTAGGTGCCCAGCTCGATCCGGTCCGGCACCACCGGATGCGTCGCGCCGTGCAGGCGATCGACGCCCTGAATGGTGATCTCGGACGTGCCCTCGCCCTCGATCTGAGCCCCCATGCGGCGCAGGCACTGGGCAAGATCGACGATCTCGGGCTCGCGCGCGGCGTTCTTCAGCACGGTGGTGCCCTTGGCCAATACAGAGGCCATCAGGATATTCTCGGTCGCGCCGACCGAAACCAGCGGAAACTCGAACACCGCGCCTTTCAGGCCGGACTTTGCCTCGGCGTGAACGTACCCGTCCTTCAGGTCCAGCGTCGCGCCCAGCGCCTCCAGCCCTTTCAGGTGCAGGTCGACGGGCCGCGCGCCAATGGCGCAGCCGCCGGGCAGCGACACCACGGCGCGGCCGCAGCGCGCCAGCATCGGCCCCAGCACAAGGATCGACGCGCGCATTTTCCGCACGATGTCATAATCGGCGGTCAGGTTGTTGATGTCGTGGCTCGACATCGCCAGCACCTGCCCGTCCTGCAACTGGGTGACCTCGGCGCCCAGCGACGCCAGAAGCTGGGTCATCGTGCGGATATCGGACAGGCGCGGCGCGTTGGTCAGCGTCAGCGGCTCGTCCGACAGCAATGTCGCTGGCATCAGCGTCAGGCAGGCGTTCTTCGCACCCGCGATGGGAATTTCGCCGGCGAGTTCTGTCCCGCCCCGCACCAAGATCGAATCCATGACTGCCTCATTCTCCGGATTTGTCGGACGCGCGTGCCTTGGCCTGCGCCTTGCGCCGCGCGATATTGGCCTTCAGCGCCGCCTTCAACCGGTCTTCCCGATCCTGCGCGCCGCCCGGCTGCTTCTGGCCGGGTTTCTTTCCCGGATTATGGCCCGTTTTCTCGCCCATGCGCCCTTCAATAAACGACGTCGCAGAAACCGTCCAGAATACCCTTGCACCCCCGGCGGATTGCGTCTAATCAGCCGCGCACAGCACGGGGCTGCCGTAGCTCAGGGGTAGAGCACTCCCTTGGTAAGGGAGAGGTCGAGAGTTCAAATCTCTCCGGCAGCACCAGAAAATCATGACAATCCAGACCTGCGGGCCGGCATCGGCTGTTTCGCGTATTGCGTGTTTCGGCAGGCCTCTGCGATGGCCGCCGCGGGCGACCGGACACGCGCGCCGGTCAGAGACGGACCTGCATTCCCAGGCCGAAGACGTGGATCAGGTCGGTGGTCGTGTTGTTCGCGGGGTTGTGGATCATCTGATAGTCGAAGGTCAGCGAAAGCTGGTTCGCCAGTTGATAGCGATAGAACGCCTCGAACGTTCCCTGATCGCGCAGCGCGTCATTCGACGGCGATGCCCAGGTATAGGCGATCCCCGCCAGATCCCCGTAGTTCGGCGGCGTATAGGTCGCGCCGATGGTCAGCTGCTCGTCATACAGCGAGGCCTGACCGTTGGATATCCCGTAGCGCAGGAAGGGCATCCACTGGTCGATGGTGGCGTTGGCCGAGAACAGGATACCCTCGCCGAAGGCCCGCGACCCGTCACCGGCGGCGTCGACGTTCCAGTAGCCGAGGTTCACCTTGGTGCTGAAGAACTGATCGCGCGAGGGGGTCCAGCCGATCTCGGCATAGCGGAAGAACTCGGCCCCGCCGGGGAACCACTCGATATCGGCCAGCGAGCCGTTGGCGTCGCTGACGATACCGCTGACGTAGACCTGATCTGTCAGGTAGGCGCGCCCGCTGATCCCGAAGGCGTTGCCCGAATAGTTGCGGCTGAAGTTCAGGACGGACCCGCCGTTGAAGAAGGCCATGCGGGGCACCAGCACGCCCATGATGTCGACATAGTCGGTGGGGTCGAGGTAGCCGATGTTCAGCGTGACCTGTCCGTCGTTGAAGATCTGCTGCCAATAGATCTGCGAGAACTGGTCGGGCTGGTCCGAGAACGTCACGCCAAGTTGCCCGGCATAGCCGATCTCGGGGCCCAGCGTTGCGGGCGTCAGCCCCGTCCCCGCAAGCGTCTGGCGGGATTCGAAGGTGAAATTCAGCGATCCCCGCGCCGGCGCGGTTCTGTGGAACGGTGACCATTGGCCCGCGATTGTCAGATAGCCCGACCCGGCGAAGCTTTGGTCCGTCAGGCTGTCCGAGGCCGAAAGGAAAAGGGCGCGGTAGTCGGCGCTGAAGCGGAGCCCGAAGTCCTCGAGGCCTTCGAGCGTTTCGGCGATCCTTGAAAGCTGGGCGTCCACCGCCGGAAGGCGCGCGCTGTCCGCGACGGGCGTCTCGTCGGCCTCGATCACGTTGGCCGCGGTGGTGCCGTCCCCGAAAGACAGGGCCGGCAGCCCGTCTTCGCCCTCGACGGGTCCAATGGACAGTGTCTGCGCCGACGCAGGAGCAAACGGCGCCCCGAGCACGGCCAGAGCCAGTGCGACGGCGACCGTCGCCGCCGTCAGGCTCGACCCGCGCCGGACTGCGCGGCAATGCTGAATGCGATTCCCCATCATGTCTTGCCCCCGATCCAGACAAAGAATGGCGACCTTCCCCGCGACCTGTCCAGTGTCCGGTTTCACCCTGTCAGCGGGTCGAGCGGAAATGCCGCAGACATTGGCCGACCGGCGATAGGTTTCCGCGCGTTTCTTTTCGGGTCCGGGATTAAGGCCCTGTTTGAGGGGTCTTTTCCCAGGTGGATGCGTGCCGGTCGACAGCGCTCGGTGATCACCTTCAGCCCGTATCGCAAGGCCGAGTCTGACTTCGGAAATACATCGGGCGGAGCATTTCGATAGGTCGCGCGCGTCCGAAGCAAATGATGCCACGCAGCAAAGATAAGCTACGGAATATGGAAAATATTTCTCACAAATATTGATACTTAAACAAGAACCGCGACGTTGAGACGCAAGCTTCAGAAACCACCCTCAGCCTTGATGCAGGTCAATAAGTTAACGTCCAAAAAGATGTAAACTTGGCGCAACTTCGGACGGAAAGCCAAATCGCGATCCGAGGTCTTGCGGGCGCACCCTCCCGCGATGTTAGCGCCCGGCGCTGTATTTGCGCCGGCCCGATAGGCAAAAGGAATTTTTCCATGACCACACCCTCGAAAAAGCCGGCAGCCGGTCTCGTCCTCAATCGACGGGCAGCCCTGCTTTCAGGTGCTGCGGCGACGCTCGGGGCCTCTGCCCTCAGCCGCGCGACGCCCGCGCTGGCGCAAGACGCTTCTGCCCCCGCAACGCCGGGCAGCACGGCCTTCTCGGTCGAACCGCAGCCGATCTACAACCTGCCCCACGACCACCGCTTCCACGGCGGCGACTTCTACAAGAAGAACGACTTCTCCGAGTGGCAGTACTTCACCGCCCTCGGCACCGATACCGAGACGGGCGAGAAGATCTCGATGTTCGTCTGCCCGTTCCGCATCGGCTGGCGCGGGGATACGCAGTCCAAGGCGACGCCGTTCAACTTCGCCTTCTCGAACCTCGACACGCAGGAGTTCTACAGCGCCAACACCCTTTGGGACGGCGATTACACCGGCGAGGCGACGGACCCCGACAGCGACGACTTCGGCTTCACCTACCGCATCGCGCTTGGCGAGAACGCGTTCGAGTTCTCTTACGACCATGCGACCGAGACGTGGCGCTATGCGGGTCATTGCGACATCGACGACGAGTTCAACTCGCCCTACGCCTTCGACGTGACCTTTACCGTGAAGGCCCCGGGCTACATCCCCGCCGCTTATCACGGTCTGGAAAACATCGGTTGGGACGACGCCGGACCCGGCTATCGCCACAACCCGCAGACCATGGCGGGGCTCACCCGCTACGTTCAGGCGCCGCGCGCCGATCTGACGGGCACGGTCACCGTCGGCGGCCGCACCTACACCGTGGAAGCCGAAGCCTGGTACGAACACCAGTGGGGCAACTTCCGTTACGTGCAGCAGTCCTTCTACTTCTGGGGCTACATGCGCATGGACGACGGCACCGCCTTCACCTGGCGCCAGTATTACAAGGACGCCGACTGGGGCGATTACGACAGCGGCATGACCCGCTTTCAGGTCATCCACCCGGACAACACGGTTGAATACGGCTTCGGCCCCAGCTTCCGGTACACCGCTGACGAGCCGTGGACGTCGCCGAAGACCGGACAGAAGTACCCGTGGCGCGGCACGATGGAGACGCCGCTGGGCACCTTCTATTTCACCCCGGCCTTCGAGGAGCAGGAGACGCCCTCGAACATCCCGGGCTCGGCCTTCATCGAGGGTGTGGGCCATATCCATGCCGACAGCCCGGACGGGCCTGTCGTCGGCACCGGCTTTGTCGAGATGGTCGCCATCCATCTGATCGAGGACCAGATGCCCTTCG
This sequence comes from Psychromarinibacter sp. S121, assembly GCF_049801035.1. Classification (NCBI taxonomy): domain Bacteria; kingdom Pseudomonadati; phylum Pseudomonadota; class Alphaproteobacteria; order Rhodobacterales; family Paracoccaceae; genus Psychromarinibacter; species Psychromarinibacter sp. S121. Next base: position 211,073 of record NZ_JBNAGE010000001.1, on the reverse strand, counting down.
GCGATCTGGACCACGACAAGCTGTACATGGATTTCACCAAGGTCAATCGCTGACCCCTGCGGGCCGTCCCCTGCCGTGTGGGGGGCGGCGCAGTCCAAATCATCTGCCAAAGGATTGAGCCATGCCTGTCAACACGATCAAACTCAGCCGCCGCAGCGCACTCCTGTCCGGTGTCGGGGCCGCTGCCGGCCTTGCCGCCTTCACCCGCTCGGGTCCGGTCTTCGCGCAGGACGCCAGCGCGCCTGCCGCCGCCGGCAACACCGCCTTCTCGACCGAGCCGCAGCCGATCTACCGCCTGCCGCATGATCACCGGCTGCACAGCGGGCCGACCTACAAGCACAACAGCTACAACGAGTGGCAGTACTTCACCGTTCTCGGGACCGACAAGAAGACCGGCGACCGGATCTCGATCTTCATCTGCCCGTTCCGGCAGGGGTGGTCGGCAGAGACCCAGTCGCCCCGTGTGCCTTCGATCTTCGCCTTCTCCAACCTCGACACGGAAGAGTTCTTCAGCGCGAACACGCTGATGGCCGGCGACTTCACCGGCAACGCAGGCGACCCCGACAGCGAGGATTTCAGCTTCGAATACACGGCCGAGGGCGAAGGAACCTCGGTGGCGTTCAGCTATGACCACGCGACCGAGACCTGGCGCTATTGGGGCTACAACAGCGCCGGCGGCGGCGCCAATGCGACCTACGAGTTCGACGTGACCTTTACCGTCCAGGCGCCGGGCTATGTCCCCGCCGCCTATCACGGGCTGGAGAACATCGGCTGGGACGGCGGTGGTCCGGGCTATCGCCACAACCCCGAGACGCTGGCCGGCCTGACGCGTTATATCGCGGTTCCGCGCGCGGACCTGACCGGCAGCATCACCGTGGGCGGACGCGAGTACGACGTCGAGGGCGAGGTCTGGTACGAGCACCAGTGGGGCAACTTCCGCAACGTCTACAGCAGCCAGTATTTCTGGGGCTACATGCGGATGGACGATGGCACCGCCTTCACGTGGCGCCAGTATTACAGGGGCAACGACTGGAAAGACTATGATCCCGGCATGACCCGGTTCATGGTCATCCACCCGGACAACACGGTGGAATACGCGTTCGGCCCAAGCTTCGTCTACACGCCGAGCGAGCTTTGGACCTCTCCGATGACGGGTGTCACCTATCCGTGGAACGGGGTCATGACGACGCCGCTGGGCGAGTTCTACTTCGGCCCCGCCTTCAAGGAACAGGAATCCCCCGGCAATGTCCCCGGCACCGCCTTCATCGAGGGCGTGGGCCACATCCGCACCGACGGACCGGACGGGCCGATCGTGGGCACCGGTTTCGTCGAACTGGTCAACTCGAACCAGCACATCGCGCCCTACGCCTTCGAGGATCTGCCGGAAGAGGACATCTTCCTGGATTTCACCAAGGTCAATCGCTGACCCCTGCGGGCCAGCCGGAACATCACTTCAAAGGATTGATTCATGTCTGACGCAACCTTCAAACTGAATCGCCGCGCCGCGCTTTTGTCCGGTGCCGGCGCCGCCATCGGCCTGACGGCCATGACCCGTTCGGGTCCGGTCTTCGCGCAGGACGCCAGCGCCAAGGCCGCGGCGACAAGCACGCTTTTCTCGGAAGAGCCGCAGCCGATCTACCACCTGCCGCATGATCACCGCTTCCACCGCGGTCCGACCTACATGCACAACGACTATCAGGAATGGCAGTACTTCACGTTGCTTGGCACCGACAAGAAGACCGGCGACAAGATCTCGGCCTTCATCTGCCCGTTCCACCAGGGCTGGGTCTCGGCCCATGATGGCCGGGCCAACCCGTTCAACTTCGCCTTCACGAACCTCAACACCGGCGAATTCTACAGCGCCATGACGCTGTTCGAGGGCGATTACACCGGCACCGCGGGCGATCCCGACGCCGAGGACTTCTGGTTCGAATACGATGTCTCTGGCGCCACCGGCGACATGAACCTGAAATACGATTACGCCACCGAAACCTGGGCCTACAAGGGCCACAGCGACATCGACGACGAGAACAACTCGCCCTATGCCTTCGACGTCAAATTCACGGTCGAGGCCCCGGGCTATATCCCCGCCGCCTACCATGGGCTGGAAAACATCGGCTGGGACAGCGCCGGGCCGGGCTACCGTCACAACCCGCAGACCCTGGCGGGCCTGTCACGCTACATCCAGGTGCCCCGCGCCAAGCTGACCGGGACGATCACCGCGGGCGGGCGTGAATACGACGTCGAAGGCGATGTCTGGTACGAACACCAGTGGGGCAACTTCCGCAACGTCGAGGCGGGCCGCTACTTCTGGGGCTATATGCGCATGGATGACGGCACCGCCTTCACCTGGCGCCAGTACTACCTTGGCGATGGCTGGGACGATTACGATCCGGGCCTGACCCGCTTCCAGGTGATCCACCCGGACAACACGGTCGAATACGGCTTCGGCCCCGGTTTCACCTACACGCCGACCGAGATCTGGACCTCGCCGCGCACCGGATACACCTATCCCTGGGACGGCGTCATGCAGACCCCAGTGGGCGAGTTCTACTTCAACACGCCGATCAAGGAACAGGAAACCCCGGCCGGTAATGGCTTCGCCTTCATCGAGGGCTATGGCGAGATCCGCACCGGTGGCCCCGACGGGCCCGTCGTCGGCCGCGGCTTCGTCGAAATGGTCGATAACCCGCCGGTCTACCCGTTCAAGGACCTGCCGGAAGAGGACATCTTCATGGACTTCTCCAAGGTCAACCGCTGACCGCTGCGGGCCGCCCGTGACCGGGCGGCCCGGCTTCCATTTACCAAACAAGGACTTGTCCAATGTCTGACACCAGCTTCAAACTCAGCCGCCGCGGCGCGCTTCTTTCCGGTGTCGGTGCCGCGGCCGGACTTGCTGCCTTCACCCGCTCGGGGCCGGTCTTCGCCCAGGACGCCAGCGCCAAGGCCGCGGCGACAAGCACGCTTTTCTCGGAAGAGCCGCAGCCGATCTATAAGCTGCCGCACGACCACCGGCTGCACCGCGGCCCGACCTACATCCACAACGACTTCGACGAGTGGCTGTATTTCACGCTGCTCGGCACCGACAAGAAGACCGGCGACAGGATCTCGACCTTCATCTGCCCGTTCCACCTTGGTTGGGTCGAGGCGCATAGCGGCCGTGGGAACACCTTCAACTTCGCCTTCTCGAATCTCGAAACCCAGGAATTCTACAGCGCGAACACGGTGTACGATGGCGAATTTACCGGCACAGCCGGCGACCCGGACAGCGAAGACTTTTCCTTCGAATACAGGATTTCCGGCGCCTCCAGTGAGTTGAGCATCACCTACGATCACGCGACCGAGACATGGACCTACAAGGGACACAGCGACATCGAGAACGAGCTTAACTCGCGCTACGCTTTCGACCTCAGCTTCACGGTCGGAGTTCCCGGCTATGTTCCCGCCGCCTATCACGGGCTGGAGAACATCGGCTGGGACGGCGAAGGGCCGGGCTATCGCCACAACCCGCAGACCATGGCGGGTCTCACCCGCTATATCCTCGCGCCCCGCGGCGTGCTGACCGGCACCATCACCGTGGGCGGACGCGAATACGACGCCGAAGGCGAGGTCTGGTACGAGCACCAGTGGGGCAACTTCCGCAACGTGCAAACCAACAACTACTTCTGGGGCTACATGCGGATGGAGGACGGCACCGCCTTCACATGGCGTCAGTATTACATCGGCAAAGGCTGGGACAAATTCGACGCCGGTATGACCCGGTTCCAAGTGATCCACCCGGACAACACCGTCGAATACGCATTCGGTCCAAGCTTCGTCTACACGCCGACGGAGCTGTGGACGTCGCCCAAATCCGGATACACCTATCCCTGGCGCGGCATCATGAAGACGCCGCTGGGCGAATTCTATTTCAGCCCGCCCTTCGAAGAGCAGGAGACACCGACCGCCAACGGCGAGACTTTCATCGAAGGCGTCGGCCAGATCCGCACCGGCGGGCCGGACGGGCCGATCGTCGGCACCGGCTTTGTCGAGATGGCGGACATCATTGTGCCGTTCCCGTTCCGCGATTTGCCGGAAGAAGAAATCTTCCTCGACTTCTCGAAGATAAACCGCTGAACCACGGATCGGGCTGCCCCAGCCGGGTGGCCCGATCTGCATGGTGGCGCCTGTACCGGGCGCCCCATCCGACGCGCTCGGCCAACCTCTTCCCAAAAACACCCATCGTCCGATCGGGATCCCATGAAACCCGCGTCCGGTGGCTTGGAGGCGCGGCGCGCCCGGCCTAGGCTGGCCGCATGGGGTATGTGACGTCACTGTTCGCACGAAAGATGGTCGCCGCTTTGCCGGAGGACGTCGACACGGCTGGCCTTCTGGAAGGTGCAGGGCTGGACCCGGACGGGGTCTGGGACCCGAAAGCGATGATCCCGGCGGCCACCTACTATGACATGCTGGAGCGAATTGCCGAACGAACCGACGTGACCGAGCTTCCGGTGCGTGTCGGCGAGTCGATGCGCTGCGACGACTACGGCGCGCTGGGTCTTGCATGGAAGGCCGCGCTGGACCTGCACGGGTCCTTCTCGCGGGTGGAACGCTATGCGCGGCTGTGGACCAGCGTCGTGGAATACGAACTGCGCCCCCACCCGCGCGGCACGCTGTTCATCCTGCATCGTGCCGGGGACCGACGTCTTGGCATGCGGTTATCGAACGAGGCGACGCTGGCCAGCGGCGTCTCGCTGGCGCGGCAGGTCTGTCCGGTGCCGTTCGCCCCGCTGGAGGTCTACGTCAGGCATCCCGCTCCGAAAACCGTCGCTTTTCATCAGGACTGGTTCGGCTGCCCGGTCCGGTTCGGCGCCGATCTGGACGCCCTGCTGCTGTCGCCCGAGGCGCTGGCGCAGCCCAACGTCCTGGGTGACGAGGGCATCTCGCGCTATCTTATCTCGCATCTGGACGCCGAGCTTTCCGAGATCGGCGAGCGGTCTCTGGTCGAGCAAAGCAAGGCCGCCATCGCACAGGCGCTTAGCGAGGGCATGCCGAAAATGTCCGACGTCGCACGCGGTCTGGGCCTGAGCGCACGGTCCTTTCACCGGCGGCTGGCCGAGCACGGGATGAGCTTCCAGTCCCTGACCGAAGAGACCCGCCGCGAACTGGCCGAGGGGCTGCTGCGCGATCAGCGCCACTCGCTGGCCGAGATCGCCTTCCTGACAGGGTTCTCGGAACAAAGCTCGTTCACCCGCGCCTTCAAGCGCTGGGTCGGGATGACGCCCGCCAGCTATCGCAAGGACGTCTCCACCAGCTGACCGGATGTCTGGCAACCACGGTCAAAACCGTGGCGATGCGGGTCAATACCGCGCGGGCGCCTGCCGCCTATCCCTTGGCCATCAACACACGCCAAGGAGATACACCCATGCACACGAAACCCATCCTCGTCATCGGGGCCACCGGCAAGACCGGCAGCCGCGTCGCCGCCAAGCTTCAGGCAAAGGGCCACGCCGTGCGCCGCGGCTCGCGCGGGTCGGCCACGCCATTCGACTGGGAGACCCCCGCGACATGGGCGCCCGCCCTTGCCGGAGCCCGCGCCGCCTATGTCACCTATTTCCCCGATCTCGCCTTCCCCGGCGCCGTCGAGAAGCTGGAATCGCTGTGCGAGACGGCGAAGGACGTGGGCGTCGAGCACCTTGTGCTGCTGTCCGGGCGCGGCGAGCACCACGCCCGGCTGGGCGAGCAGGTCGTCCGCGCCTCGGGCGTCGACTTCACCATCGTCCGCGCGGCGTGGTTCGCGCAGAACTTCAGCGAAGGCTACCTGCGCGACCCGATCCTTGCCGGTATCCTGCCAATGCCCGGCGGCGACATCGCCGAGCCGATCGTCGATATCGACGATATCGCCGACGTGGCGGTGGCCGCGCTGACAGAGGACGGGCACAAGGGGCGGCTGTACGAAGTGACGGGCCCGCGCCTTATGACCTTCGCCGAGATGGCAGAGGCGCTGTCCGCCGCCACCGGACGCACAATCCGGCACATCCCGATCAGCTTCGACGAGTTCCACGCCAATATCGAGCAGGTCGGCGGGGCTTTCGTGGCCGATGTCTTCACCGCCATCGCACGCGAGACGCTGGACGGGCGCAACGCCCAGTTGGCCTATGGTGTGCGCCGCGCGCTTGGCCGCCCGCCCCGGGACTTCACCGACTTCGCCAGCGACGCCGCCCTGGCCGGCGCGTGGTCGGTCGCGGCCTGACGGCCACCATTCACATCGCCTGCATTCGGAAAGGACACCCCATGACCCTGACAGGTTTCGAGAAATTCACCCTCGGCATCGCCGGAATCACCGCGCTGTCGATCGGCGCCTATATCCTCGCCGCACCACACGCCTTTTATGCCAGCTACGGCATCGCCCTTGGCAATGACGCCAGCCTGCTTAGCGAGTTACGCGCGCCCGCTGCGGGGCTTGCGGTTTCGGGCGGCCTGATGCTGGCGGGGATTGTCCGCCGCGCGCTGGCGCAGGTGGCGGTCATGCTGACGTTGATCGTCTACACCGCCTTCCCGGCGGGACGCCTTCTGGGGCTGGCACTCGACGGCATGCCCTCGGGCGGCATCCTCGGCGCGCTGGCGGTCGAAGTCGCAATCGCCGCCCTGTGCCTTTTCGCCTTCCGCCGCCGCATCGGGCTTGCGCCTGCGTCCAGCACCCCCCGTGCGCTTGTTCAGTAGCCGCATCCGGCCGGCGGGCGGGACACCCCTGCCCGCCGCGCATCCCCAAAACAAAGGAGTCTCCAGGAATGTCCGCGTTTTTCCAAACCCTGACCCCGTTCGCCGTTCTGGCCTATGCCTTCGTCGGCGGCGTCTTTCTTGCGTTTTCCGATTTCATCATGCGCTCGCTTGCGCTGACCAGCGGCACCGGCGGAGCGGAAGCGATGCAGGTCATCAACCGCGAGGTCTTTCGCTGGGTCTTCATGGCGCTGTTCCTCGGCATGGCCGCCGTCTCGCTGGGCTTGCTTCTGTACGCCGTATTCGTGCTGGAAGGTTCGGGGAAGCTGCTGATCGCGCTGTCCGCGCTTGTCTACCTGTTGGGCTGCTTCGCCGTCACCGTGTTCTTCAACGTCCCGATGAACGAGGCGCTGGCGGGCATGGACCTGTCCTCGGACCGCACCGGCGACTACTGGACCGGAATCTACCTGCCGCGCTGGACCTTCTGGAACACGGTTCGCACCATCGCCTGCGCGCTGTCCGCCGCCTTGCTGCTGTTCGGCCTTCTGTCGCTGGGACAGCCGCAGGGACCGGGCCTCTGATCCCCGTCGAAACGCATGGCTCGGCCTGCAAAAACGAGAAACCCGCCGGTCCCGGATGGGATGGCGGGTTCGAAACGTCTGTCACCTGCGACCGGCGTGATGCCGGTTGCGCGCGTTCTCAGGCGCGAAAGTCCGAGGCAAGGACCAGTTCGCCGGCTTCGTAGGCCTCGGCCAGAGCCATCAGGTACTCGCGGCGCTGGCGCGGCGGATGCGGCATGCCGGGCACGACGGGCATCTGCGCGGCGCGCAGGGCTTCAATGCGATCGGCCAGCGGCTGATTGACGACGTCGGCAACGGTGAAATCACGGGCAATCATGGTCATCTCTCAATCACTCCAATCGAATGAACGGCGGTGCCGGCAGAACGGGCCGGCAGGCCGAAGGTTGTCTGGTGGGGCTTCACGAACACGCGCTTACAAGGTTAACCGCCCCTTGAGACACTTATTACGCGAATTAATCGCATCAGCATACATATCCCTTTGTACAGGTCCTCTCCCGACGCTGGTCGGTCGCTCTTCCGACAGCGGGCAAACGCCGGCGCTTTCCGTAAGGAGAATTAAATTCTTGCAGGCCGCTCTGACCTAACGTCAGATTTCGCGCATTTCCGGCATTGATTCAAAGGACGAAAAACCATGGCGACCTTGCTGACAGGCAATATCACGACCACCACGTCAATCGCGGATGGAGAGGACGTCTTCCTGTCACCGACTGCGACCGTAAACGCCGCTGCGATCCTCTTTGATTTCGCCGATCTCGCCACGGGAACTTTGTCCATCGCCGGTATGGCAATCACGTCGAACGGCGACGGCGTCCGGATGAACGGCGACGACACACTCACCGTCACGTCGACCGGCAGCCTCTATGCCATGGGCGGCGATGGGGACGCGATCGATGTAACCGGAAGCAATAACACCCTCATCATCTCCGGCTACGTGTATGGCGCCGATAACGGCGTGATCGACTTCAGTTCGGACGGCAATGAAACGATCATAACATCGACCGGCACCATCCGGGGCGGCGCGAACAATGGCGGCCTTTCCGGAGATGCCGCGGCCTTCGCAACCCGCGGGCTCACCCACACCTTGCGCAATGACGGAACTCTGATCGCAGAACTGAACCCGGGGACCGGGCGCTATATCGCCGTCGCGAACGCCGAGGCTGGCGACGGAGACGCCAATTTCAACGACAGCTTCGACGCCGCCCTGACTTTCATCAATACCGGTCTCGTCATCGGCGACGTTCTGATGCAGGCCGGGGATGACGTGTTCGACGGGCGCGGCGGCACGGTTGAAGGCGGCGTGTACGGCGGGCTTGGCAATGACCTGTATATCGTGGACGACAGTGCGGCCTCGTTGTTCGAAGCCCCCGGCGGCGGTGTCGATACCGTCCAAAGCACGGCCAGTTTCGCGCTTGGTGGCTTCTTCGAGAACCTGACGCTGCTGGGGTCCGACGCCATCGACGGCGCAGGGAACAGTTCGCGGAACATCATGACCGGGAATGCGGGGGCCAACGCCCTGTACGGCAACAACTCTCGGGACACGATCGATGGCGGCGCGGGCGCCGACACCCTCGATGGCGGCCGTGGCGACGACTATATGCTCGGCGGCGAGGGCAACGACGTGATGTTCGGTCGCGCGGGCGTCGACATCATGGATGGCGGCGACGAGGACGATTTCATGTTCGGCGGCATCGGCAACGACATCATGAGCGGCGGTAAAGGGAATGACACGCTGAAAGGCGGCGCGGGGTCGGACACGATGGACGGCGGCGCGGGGCAGGATGTCTTTCTGTTCTGCAAGGCCTCGGACAGCCCGGGCGGCGGATCCGACCTGATCAACAACTTCGAGGTCGGCCAAGATACGCTGGACTTCAGCGCGCTGGCTTCCGGTGTGATGGATGTCAACATCCTTGGCGGCCTCTCGGGCGGCGGGCAGGCCAGCCTGCGGACCTTCGAGAACTCGTACGGCGACACCATTGTCTTCGTTGACGCGGATGGCGACGGCGGGTCCGATATGCGGATCGAGGTAAATCTCGTCACCGGCCTGACCGAAGCAGACTTCTTCGCCTGAGACCGGGCGGACAGCACGAAAAAACCGTCGATCCGGATGCGGATGACGGTTGCGTCAGGTTTCGGATTGTCTGGAGGCTCTCGGCAGCCCGCCCCCCCGGTCTTCGGGGATTGGCGGGCCGTCGTGGCTCTCGCGCGCGTCTCTTACGCGCGCGGGTCGGTCGCGAGGACAAGATCGCCGGCTTCGTAGGCCGCGGCGAGGGCCATCAGGTAGTCACGACGCTGGCGCGGCGGATGCGGCATGCCGGCGACAACAGGGGTTTGCGCGGTGCGCAGTTCTTCAAGCAGGTCGGCCAGCGGCTGATTGACGGCTTCGGCAGCGACGAATTCACGGGACAGCATGGTCATTATGCAAACACTCCGATCAGGATGAGGAAGAAACCGATTTCAACGATCGGCAGGCTGAAGTTCTTGAACAGGGACATTCCGGCACTCATTCACTTGTCTAACCACCCCACGCCTCATCTTATAGGCGAATAAATCACGCGGGCATACATACCCCTTAGTACAGGCATTCTGCGGCGCGAACCGGACCTAGCGTCACAATCTGGACTTTATTCATACATTTAAGGGGGATAAGTTCGCGAAATGCGGCAGAATTGCGGTGTTTGGGGCGGCATTTGGACCGGTGCAAGGTGCCGCCTAGCGCAGGTCGCGAATCTGTTTTTACGGCGCATCCGGCGCTTGGAAACGGCTCCCTCACCCCGCGAAACTCTACCTAGACGTGCAGGCACGTAAAAAACCGTCGATCCGGATGCGGATGACGGTTGCGTCGGGTTTCGGATTGTCTGGAGGCTCTCGGCAGCCCGCCCCCCGGTCGTCGGGGATTGGCGGGCCGTCGTGGCTCTCGCGCGCGTCTCTTACGCGCGCGGGTCGGTCGCGAGGACCAGGTCGCCGGCTTCGTAGGCCGCGGCGAGGGCCATCAGGTATTCGCGGCGCTGGCGCGGCGGGTGCGGCATGCCGGGAACGACGGGCATCTGCGCGGCGCGGAGTTCTTCGAGGCGGGCGGCCAGCGGCTTGGCGACTGCTTCGGCGGCGACGAATTCATGGGACAGCATGGTCATCACGCAAACACTCCGATCAGGATGAGGAAGAAGCCGATTTCGACGATCGGCAGGCTGAAGTTCTTAAACAGCGACATCTGGTGTACTCACTTGCTTCGATGTTCGCCCCACAGCTTTTTTCTAACCTAGTTAATCACATCCGCATACATACCCCTTAGTACAGGTGCTTCGTGGCGAAGACCGCACCTTCGGCCCAGTTCTGGACATTATTGTTGAACTTCATGGGGTTCAGCTGTCCCATTCTGGCCGAATTGAGACATCTGGGGCGGGAAATGGACCGTTTCGGCCGGGCGCGTCACACAGGCCGCGAATCCGCAGGGTGATGCGAGTCGTTTCGGCCCCCTGCTGCGCAGCGACTGGTTTCAGCCAGCGCTTTCCTCCCCGGCGTTGCAGGCACGAAAAAACCGTCGATCCGGGTGCGGATGACGGTTGCGTCAGTTTTCGGATTGTCTGGAGGCTCTCGGCAGCCCGCCCCCCGGTCGTCGGGGATTGGCGGGCCGTCGTGGCTCTCGCGTGCGTGTGTTACGCGCGCGGGTCGGTCGCGAGGACAAGATCGCCGGCTTCGTAGGCCGCGGCGAGGGCCATCAGGTATTCGCGACGCTGGCGCGGCGGGTGCGGCATGCCGGGAACGACGGGCATTTGCGCGGCGCGCAGTTCTTCGAGGCGGGCAGCAAGCGGCTGGTTGACGGCCTCGGCGGCGACAAACTCACGGGACAGCATGGTCATCACGCAAACACTCCGATCAGAACGATGAAAAAGGCGATCTCGACGACCGGCAGGCTAAAGGACTTGAACAGCGACATTTCTTTCACTCACTCGTTGGTTAAGCACCCCACGGCGCACGTCTTAAGCGAGTTAATCACCTGCGCATACATATCCCTTAGTACAGCTATCCTTTCGGATAGCCCTACGTCATATCGCACTTAAATTATTGTAAATCAGGGACTTAAACTAACCCAGGGGCACGTTGCGCACCAAGGCGACGCCATCGGCCCCGAAAAAATGTCGCTTCCCAGGGTTGTAACGTAGCGTCACCTGTTCGCCGGGCTTCAAAGCGACGTTGCCACTGACACGCACCAGAAGCGGCCCGACACCCTCGATATCCGTGTAAATATTGGTGTCCGAGCCCAGACGCTCGACCAACTGCGCCGTCGCTGTAACGTCGCCCTCGCCTTCCACGATATCGATATGTTCTGGCCGGATGCCCATGTAGCGCGCGTCTGCGGGGCCCGGAATCACGAATCCGTTGCCCAGACGAACGCCGCCCTCGGCCGGAGTGACCTCGAACACGTTCATGTTGGGCGAGCCGATGAACTGCGCGACGAACAGGTTGGCAGGCGTCTCGTAAAGCTCCAGCGGAGATCCGACCTGCTGGATGTCGCCGCCGTTCAGCACGACGATCCGGTCGGCCAGCGTCATCGCCTCGACCTGATCGTGGGTGACGTAGACCATCGTCGCACCCAGCCGCTGATGCAGCTTGGCGATCTCAAGCCGCATTTCGACCCGCAGGGCAGCGTCGAGGTTGGACAGCGGTTCGTCGAACAGGAAGGCTTTTGGGTCGCGCACGATGGCGCGGCCCATCGCGACGCGCTGCCGCTGGCCGCCCGACAGCGCCTTGGGGAAACGGTCCAGCAGCTTGCCAAGGCCCAGCGTCTGCGCCGCCTCGGCCACCGGGGCCTTGCGCTTGGACGCGGGCTCGCGCCGGATCTCCATCGAGAAGCCCATGTTCCGCTCGACCGACATATGCGGGTATAGCGCGTAGCTTTGGAACACCATCGCGATGTCCCGGTCACGCGGCGCCACATCGTTCATCGGCTTGCCGCCGATGGTGAACTCGCCGCCCGAGATCGGCTCCAGCCCCGCGATCATGCGCAACAGGGTGGACTTGCCACAGCCTGAGGGGCCGACCAGCACGACGAATTCGCCGTCTTCGATCTTCAGGTCGATGTCGCGCAGAACCTCTGTCGGGCCATAGGCTTTGCGAACGGATTTCAGCTCCATCTCGGCCATCGGATTATCCTTTCACGGCGCCGCTGGTCAGGCCCTGAACAAGGTACCTTTGGATGAACAGGAAGAAGAGACAGGACGGGATCAGCGCCAACACGCCGGCGGCCATCATCTGCCCCCAGTCGACGGAGAACTTGCTGACGAAGGTCAGCAGCCCCACCGGGAAGGTCATCGCGTCGTTCGAGTTGATCAGCATGAGGGCGAACAGCAGTTCGGACCACGCGGCGGTGAACACGAAGCCCAGCGTCGCGCCAAGGCCCGGCAGCGTCAGCGGCAGGATCACTTTCCACAGCGCCTGAAACCGGGTGCAGCCGTCGATCATCGCGGCCTCTTCAAGGTCCTTCGGGATGCCGTCGAAGAAGCTTTGCATCAGGAAGGTCGCGAAGGGCACGTTGAACGCGGTGTAGACCACGATCAGCGAGGTCAGCGAATTCAGCATCCCCAGCCCGGCCACGATCTTGTAGATCGGCGCGATGATCATCAGCAGCGGGAACATCTGGGTCAGCAGCATCAGCACGATCACCCAGCGTTTGCCGCGGAAGTGAAAACGCGAAAAGGCATAACCCGCGGCGGCGGCGACCAGCGCCGTGATGGCCGCGGTCGACAGCGACACGATGACCGAGTTCTTGAAGTAGGCCAGAAAGTCCGACGCGAAGATCACGGCGCGGAAGTTCTCGAACGTCAGTGTCGAAGGCCACAGCGCGGTACCTTCGGAATAGATCATCCGGTCGGGCGTCAGCGCGATCTTCAGCAGCCAGTACAAAGGGAACAGCGCGAAGATCACGTAGGCCGCGACGGCAAGATACTTGCCGGCCACCGTCAGCGGGGAGGGTCGGGACAGGCTTGTCATCAGGTCTTCACCAGTTTCGCGCGGATGAACAGCAGGATCGCGGCATAGACCAGCAGCACCGCCAGCAGCGCGACGGCGATGGCCGAGGCATAGCCGAAGTCCAGCTTCCGGAACGCCGTCGTGAAGATGTATGTCGACAGGATCTGCGTGGAGTTGGCGGGCCCGCCGCCGGTCATGACAAAGATCAGGTCGGCGAAGTTGGCGATCCAGATTGCGCGCAGCATCACCGTGATCGCAATCATCGGCCCAAGGAAGGGCAGCGTGATCTTGGTGAAGCTCTGCCAGCGCGAGGCGCCGTCGATCTCGGCCGCCTCGTACAGTTCGTGCGGGATGGATTGCAGCGCGGCCAGCAGGGTGATCGCGAAGAACGGAACGCCGTACCAGACGTTCGCCATGATCGGTCCCCACATCGCCGTGTCGGGGTTCGACAGGATGTTGTAGGGCTCGTCGAGGATACCCATCGCCGCCCACCAGTGCGGCAGCGGCCCGATCACCGGGTTCAGAAGCCACGACCATGTCAGAGCGATCAGGAAGGTCGGAACGGCCCACGGCAGGAACACCAGCGCCTGAACCACGCGCTTGCCGTGAAACGGCCGCGACAGCAGCAGGGCCAGCCCGAGGCCAAGAAAGAACTGAAGCGTCACCGAGCCGAAGGTCCACCAGAAGGTGTTGCTCAAGGCGAGCCAGAATTTGCGGTCATCGCCGAGATCGGCGAAGTTCTCCAACCCGACATAGCCGGTGTCGAAGGGGCGCAGCAGGTTAATCGACTGCACCGAATAGGAAATCCCGATGGCCAGCGGTATCAGCATCACGAAGCAGATCAGCAGAACCGCCGGTGACAGGTACATCCAGGGCTCTACCGCATAGCGCAGATAGGCCCGGCCAAAGCGCGACCGGGGGATGCCCCCGGTCGCCTCAGTTGTGTCCGTGAGTGGAGTCACTTCGCCGCCTGATACTTCTCGTACTCTTCGGTCAGGAACGCGGCCCATTCGTCGGCCATGTCCTGGGCGGAGATTTCACCCAGCAGCGCCTGCTGGGACGTCTCGAGCGCGATCGAGTCGGCGAAATAGCCGAAGCCCTCGAGGTACGTCGGCATGGTCAGCGGTTCCCATGCCGGGTCGTTCAGTTCCGTGAACCAGCCCGAGAACTGTTCGGACTGGAAGTACGGGTCCTGGTCGGCGCCCTTGTGGATCGGGATCACCCCCACCCGCTTGGCCCAGGTCTTGTTCTGCTCGGGGCTGGACAGGTGCGCGATCAGCGACCATGCCTCGTCCTTCGCGGCAGAGCTGTCGAACGCTGCCCAGCCGGCATAGCCGATGGTCGGGAACGACTTGCCGTCCGGGCCCTTCGGCATCGGTGCGACGGCGAAGCTTTCGGCGTCCATCCGGTCGGCCACGGCGATCAGCGCGTCCGGGTCCTGGTCGAGGAAGGCGCAGGTGCCGGAATAGAAGCCCGCGACGATCTCGTTGAAGCCCCACGATACGGCGTCACGCGGCGCAAGCCCGTCCTGATAGATGTCGATCAGGAACTGAAGGCCCTCGACCGCCTTGGGCGAGTTGATGGTGGCCTTGCCTTCCGCGTCGAAGAAGTCCGACGAGCCCATCATGTTCGCGGCCATCATCATCCAGCCGTTCAAACCGCCGGGACCGCCGCGCAGGCAGTAACCGTACTTGCCGTCCAGCTCGGACACCTTGGCGGATGCGTCACGGAACTCTGCCATCGTTTCCGGCACGCTTTCCACGCCGGCCTCGGCCAGCAGGTCCTTGTTGTAGAACATGGCGCGCAAGTAGAAGCCGTAGGGGATTTCCTTGAACGACCCGTCTGCGGTGGCCGAGCCCATGTTGACCGTTGTCTCGGTCAGGGTGTCGGCATGTTCCCAGCCGTCGAAATAGGGCTGCAGGTCCATCAGCTGCGGGCCGTACAGCGCCAGCCAGCGGTCCGGCATCTCGACCACGTCGGGGATATCGCCGCCCGCGACCATGGTCGCGAACTTCTCGAACGCCTGTCCCCACGGGAGCGAGACGATCTCGACCGTGTTGCCGGTCTCTGCTTCCCACGCCGAGACCATTTCCGTCAGCGTCTCGGTGCGCTCGGGGCTGGTGATCACCTCGACCAGCTTCAGGTCGGCCGCCTGCGCGCCGGTGGCGAGCAGCAGCGCAAGCGCAGTGGTTCCTGTCAGTCTTCTCATTCTTCCTCTAGCTCCCTGTTGAATGGGGTTTGTTGAATACGGAGCCTTTGCGGCCCTTCTTGTTCAGCTTCCGGCCTTGACCAGAGCGGATTCGAAATCGGCCCAAAGCGCCTCGGCGTCCTCGAGACCCAGCGAGATGCGGACCATCGTGTCGGGCACACCGAAGGCTTGCAGCGAGTTCTTCGGACCGGCCTGCGCCAGCGTGATCGCGGTCGGCACGATCAGGCTTTCAAAGCCGCCCCAGCTGACGCCGTAGTGGAACAGGTTCAGCGCGTCGGCGAATTTGCGGACGTCGACGTCCTTGGTGAACTCGATCGACATCAGGCCCGAGCGGCCCTTGAGACCGGGCACCGAGTTGGGGCCGGGCGAGTTGACGGCCACGACCTCGGGCCGCGCGCCAAGCCGGTCGACGAACAGATCGGCGGTCCGCTGGTGCTCGCGCATCCGGGCGGGCAGCGTGCGCAGCCCGCGCACCAGCAGCCACGCCTCGAACGGCGCCAGCTTGCCACCCAGCAGCGGCAGGGTCAGGTCACGGATGCGGGCAATGTGTTCGTCGGACGCCACGACCACACCGGCCACCGTGTCCGAATGTCCGCAGATGTATTTCGAGGCCGAGTGCAGCACGATGTCGATGCCCAGCGCCAGCGGGGTCTGGAACACCGGCGTCGCCCAGCTGTTGTCGACCACCGTAAGGCAGCCATGCGCCTTCGCGTGATCCGCCACCTTCCGCAGGTCCATCACCTGCATCATCATCGAATTCGGGCTTTCCAGATACGCCAGCGCCGCGCCCTTCAGCGTGTCCGGGTTGTCCTGCAACTCGGTCACCGAGTGATACGTGACCTCTACGCCCCACGGGCCCAGCATTCGCTCCATCAGCCGGTAGGCGTCGGGGTAGACGTGCTCGACGCAGGCCAGACGGTCGCCCGGCTTCAGGAAGGCGAACAGCACCGACGAGATCGCCGCCATGCCGCTGGCGAAGCCCACCGCGGACTCGCCGCCTTCCAGCTTCGCCATCATCTTCTCGAAGGCATCCTGCGTCGGGTTCTGTACGCGGGAATACAGCGTGCGGTTGCCCTGCCCCGACATCCGCGCCTCGAAGGCCGAGAAGTCGTCGAAAGTGAACAGCGACGATTGGTAAATCGGAGGTGTCACCGATCCTTCGCCGCCGCCGAACGGCTGGGCCAGGAAGGTATCGATGCTGTCGTCGGTCATGCGTCGGTCTCTCCGATCTTTGCCTGCGTGGCCTTTTCCACGAGGTCGAGAATCTGGTTCATGATCCGCGCCGCCTCGTCCGCGTCGCCGTCGCGGATCGCCTCGGCCAGCGGCCGGTGCAGCGGGATCGTGTCGGTGCCAAGCTGCGGTTCGCCGAACGGCGCCTCGTAAACGGCGTGGAATGCGTGCTGCAACTGATCGACCAATTGCTTGTACAGCGGGTTGCCCGTCGCATCGTGGATCGCGGCGTGAAACGCGTGGTCCTGCGGGCGCCAGTCTTCCCCGGCTTCCAGCGCGTCCATCAGTTCGTACATGCGGGTCATGATCTCGTGCCGCTGGCGTTCGTCGGCGCGCAGGGCGGCCAGCCGGGCCGAGTCGACTTCCAGCGGGCGGCGCACTTCAAGCGTCCGCATCAGGCTTTGCGCCTCCAGCGAGATCGACAGCGGGAACTGCATCGACTGAGCGTGGATCGGGGCGCGCAGCACGGTGCCCGCGCCCTTGTTCCGGGTGACGATGCCCATCGACTGCCATGACCGCAGGGCCTCGCGCACCGTCGAGCGGCCGACGCCAAGCTCGCGCGCCAGTTCGATCTCGGGCGGCAGCCGGTCGCCCACGCCGATGCCGCGGGCAACGATCATCTCGGCCACCGCGTCGAGAACCTCGCGCGGTTTGCCGGATCCAAGTTCGGGGGTGTCGTCGCTCATGGCCTGACCGTCTCACAATGTCCGACAAAGTCAATCCACTTTGTCGGACAAAGATTGAAACTATGTCAGACGTAATGACATGGACGGAAAAAATTAAAAACGTTCAGCGGGTTGGGGTCAGGCAAGAGCGCCGGGGCGCGGCGCGCTATTTGGCAGGGCGACTCCGAACGCACCGCGAAACGAAAAAGCCGCCGGGCATTTCGCCGGCGGCTTTGATCGGTTCCGGCCAGCGCCGGAAGATTCGCGTTGTCGTGGCAGAGGTCAGAAAAGCTCTGCCAGTGCCTCGCCGATATGTTCGATGGTGTAGGGCTTCTTGAGGATCGGCACGTCCGGGAAGGACTCGACGATGTCGTCGCTGGCGCCATAGCCGGTCGCCAGCGCGAATTTCACGCCCAGTTCGCGGCACCGTTCCGCGATCGGCAGCGAATTCTCGTCACCAAGGTTCACGTCAACAAGGGCGAACACTGGGACGGTATCGTCCAGCGCCTTCAGCGCGTCGGCCACGCCCGCCACCGTGCGCACCGAAGACGCGCCAAGATGTTCAAGCATGTCGGCCGCGTCCATCGCGATGATCATGTTGTCCTCAACCACCATCGCGGGACCGGTCAGGCGACCGCTTGGCACAGGTGCGTCCGTGGTGTCGCCAGCATCGCCATCGGCTTGCGCTTCGGCAGGTTCGGCATGCGCCGTCGGGATGCCGAACTGAGCCTCAAGGCCCGTCACCTTGTACTCGACATGCGCAGTGCCCTTCAGCTCGAACGGCACCGAGCGTTCGATAATCGTGGTGCCGAACCCTTTGCGGGTGGGCGCCTGCACCGGTGGGCCGCCTTTCTCGCGCCACCCCAATTCGGCGCCACCATCGGGGCGCTGCGTGATGAGGATCTCGACCGAGCCAGAGCTATCGCTGAGCGCGCCATACTTCGCAGAGTTGGTCACCAGTTCGTGCACCACCAGCGCCATCGTGGTGAACGCCGTCGGCGACAGGTCGACGTCCGGACCCTGAATGTGCACCCGTTCGGCCTTTTCCGACAGGAAGGCGCGCACCTCGGTCCGGATCAGCGACTTTAGCGAGACCCAGTGCCATTCCTTCTGCGTCAACTGGTCGTGCGCGCGCGCAAGCGCATGGATGCGGGCGTCCAGCACCTGACCGTAGGCCTCGATATTCGTCGCATCGCCCTTGCCCTGGCTCACAAGGCCACGGATCAGGTTCAGGATATTGCGCACCCGGTGGTTCAGTTCGGCAATCAGCAGTTCCTGCTGGTCGTTCGCCTTCTGACGCGCGTCCGCCGCCTCGTCGGTCAGCTTCAGAACGATCTCCAGAAGCGTCACCCGCAACGTATCCGCCGCCCGGCGTTCGCCCGGTTTCCACGCGGCGCTGTGGCCCTTCACGACCTCCTGCCACGCCTCGAAGCTCTTGCGCGGGGTAAGCCGTACACCATTCGGCCCAAGCTCCGCCGGTTTCTCCGGGTTGCCGGCCCATGTCACCGTCCGCGCCACTTCCTGCCGGAACAGCACGATATAGTCGCGCGGAGAGCGCGAGATCGGCAGCGCCAGCAGACCCGCCGCGCGCTCTGAGAAATCCGCGCCACGCGGGTAACGTTCAGAGATGCAGTCGGTGGCGTAGACTTGGCTCATCTGCGCGGTGTTCAGGAACCGCGCCAGTCCAAGAAACTCTTCCTCGGTCGGCGCCAGACCCCGTGCGCGGTAGTGGCCGTTCGAGAAGATGGCGATACCGTCGAAAGGGATCACGTCAGCCATCTCGCGCGCGACGAAATCGAACGTGTCCATCAGGTCCTGACCGTCGGACATCTGCGCCAGAACGCGGTCGTGCATCCCCCGCGCGCGGTCGATCTCGGCCAGTTCGGCATCGGTCTCGGCCTGTGCCAGC
This sequence comes from Psychromarinibacter sp. S121, assembly GCF_049801035.1. Lineage (NCBI taxonomy): Bacteria > Pseudomonadati > Pseudomonadota > Alphaproteobacteria > Rhodobacterales > Paracoccaceae > Psychromarinibacter > Psychromarinibacter sp. S121. The sequence goes on along the minus strand of NZ_JBNAGE010000001.1, from coordinate 191,813 downwards.
TCGTAGTTGAACAGCTGCGCGAACAACTCGACGGCGCTGCGCAGGTCGTAGCCGATGTAGAACGGCGAATAGTGGTGGCAGGCGAACAGGCCCCACAGCTTGCCACGCCGCAGGATCGACACCGAAAGCGACGCCCCCACGCCCATGTTGCGCAGGTATTCCAGATGGATCGGGCTTACCGCCCGCGTCGCCGCCAAAGACAGGTCCAGCGGCTTGCCGTCGGGACCGACCGCGGGAACCACCGGCGAGGGCGTGTCGTTCACATCGGCGATCAGCCGCAGCGGGCTGCGGGTGTAAAGCTCGCGCGCCTGCTTCGGGATGTCGCTCGCCGGGTAGTGCAGGCCGAGGTACGACTCCAGCTGCGGTTCCCGCGCCTCGGCGATGACCGTGCCGCTGTCGTCCTCTTCGAACCGGTAGACCATGACCCGGTCGATACCGATCAGCGCTTTCAGACCGCGGGCCGCGTCATGCGCCATTTCCTCGACCGTGCGATTGCGCTGCACGCGGGAAATCAGACCCTGCACCATCGCCATTTCGCTGCCGTCGGCCGCGTCTCCGGCGCGGGGCTCGAACTCGAAGATGTAGAAATGCCCGGACCTGTGCAGTGACGCGTCGAACAGGCGGCCGTCTTCGAACACGTCCAGAGCAAAGATCCGGCCCACGCTGTCGCCAGCGTCGAGAAGCTGCAGCTTGGATCGCAGCAGGTGGACGGTCTGCATGGGCAGGAATTCAGTCAGCGGCACACCCAGAACGGCGTCGGGGTCGAGACCCAGCATGTCCTGGCAGTTCGCCGAAAGATGCGCCACGAACCAGTCCGGAGACACCGCAAGAAGACAGCCGTAGGACTGCACCCGGCCAAGCACATGGATCGGCTCGCGATCGCAGTTGGTCAGATCTACTGCGAACTCGGTCGCACCGCGATCAGGTGAATTCATCGATGGGTCGTCCTGCCTTCAGCGCCATACCTGCGCAGTCATCGTAAAGTGTGAAAAGCGCACGCACGTCGCGCACCATGCGGTCCGCAAAGTCGCCTTCTCCCGCCATCTCTCCGGTCTCGACGCAGAAAGCGCGCCACAGATCGGGCCGGGCGGGGGTGTCGAAATATCGGCTGGCCCGCTGCACCAACGGGTCGGCCGCATCGGCCCAGTGCCGGCGCAGCACCGCCGTTCCCAGCCGCGAGCCAAGCACGACGTAATCCATCGCAAGTGCATGCACCTCGACCACCGGGCCACCCGGCAATTCGTCGACGCCCAGCACCGCAAGGTCCAGCCGCAGGCAGGCAAGCAGATCGTCCGCAAGGTCCGCCGAGCGCGCCACGCCCTCAGAGATGCGGATGCAGGGCAGCGCTGCCGCCTGCAACTGCAGGAAACGCGACAGACCGTCGGGGGACCGAAGATCCAGTTCCGACAGCCTTGCATCCAGCGCTTCGTGTTCTTCCCGCGTGCCCACCCTGAGACGGGTGCGCAAATTCTCGTCGTGAGACACAGACAATCCTAACCCCGGCATTATCGCCGTTAGAACATGCGTTAAAATCGCCCCCAGGCAAGGAAAATGAGACAAAAAACATTGAATTGAAAGCAAATTTCCGGGTCGTGCTCGGCCTCACCGGAATTACATAGGGTTTTCGCATGGATACGGCATGTCCGCACACCCGCCTGGGCGTGCCCCCCCCTGGCGGATGTGCATTTACAGCCCGATGGCGTCGGCCGTCGCGGCACTGTAGAACGGCGGCATGAGACAGTTCTTCGACCTGCAACACCCGTTTTTTCTTCCCGTCTGGCGGCGCGTCGGGACGGAGGCGGCCTGTCTTGGCTGGGGCGGTCTGGAACTGGCAATGGGCCACCCCGGCTGGGCGGCCATTTTCGCGGTCATCGGGCTGTTCTGTCTGTGGGAGTTCTTCATCGTCTGGGACGACGAAGCAGTCCGCGCGCGGGCCAACGAAGACTGACCCTTTCTGGCCTTGCCACGTGGCCCCGACAGCGGCGCCCGCACCGCTTGACACCGCCCCCGAAAACCGACACATAGCGCGCCAGTGGGGCCGTAGCTCAGTTGGGAGAGCGCGTCGTTCGCAATGACGAGGTCGTCGGTTCGATCCCGATCGGCTCCACCATTTCCTCCCACCGCCCGCCGTCTCTGACCGTTCCGGTCACGCCCGTTTCAAAGGCGGAGCCCCGGCGCTTTCACGCAAAACTGAACGGCGCTGTGCATCCGCGGTTGATCGGCGCTTCGGTTTCCTTTTGTCTCGAACCTGACACCGCCCGTATCCCACGGGGAATCCGAATGAATCCCACCGCGGCGGTCTGGAAAGAGACAGCGATGACCGATGAGAACTGGTGGCGCGGATCCGTCACCTACCAGATCTACCCGCGCTCCTTCATGGACAGCAACGGCGACGGTGTGGGCGACCTGCCCGGCATCACCGAACGCCTGCCTTACGTGGCCGACCTTGGCGTCGACGCGATCTGGCTGAGCCCGTTCTTCACCTCTCCGATGCGCGATATGGGCTACGACGTTGCCGACTATCTCGGGGTAGATCCAGTCTTCGGCACGCTCGAGGATTTCGACGCCATGGTGCAGGTGGCGCATGACCTTGGCCTGAAGGTGATCATCGACCAGGTGCTGTCGCATTGCGCGGACCAGCACCCGGCTTTCGAGGAATCCCGCAGCTCGCGCGACAACCCCAAGGCGGATTGGTTCGTGTGGTCCGATCCCAAGCCGGACGGGTCTGTCCCGAACAACTGGCAAGGGATCTTCGGCGGTCCGGCGTGGGAATGGGACACGCGGCGGCGGCAGTATTACTTCCACAACTTCGCCAAGGAGCAGCCGGACTTCAACTTCCACAACCCCGAGGTCCAGGACTTCCACCTCGACAACATGCGCTTCTGGCTGGACCGCGGCGTCGACGGGTTCCGGCTGGACACGGTGAACTACTATTTCCACGACGCCCGCCTGCCCGACGACCCGGCGGACCCGGTGAAACGCGACAGCCCGGCGAACAAGCCCTACGACATGCAGTATCACCTGCATTCCAAGAACCAGCCCGACAACCTTGATTATCTCAAGCGGATGCGTGCGCTACTGGACGAATACGACGCCCGCGCCATGGTGGGCGAAGTTGGCGACAGCCATCATTCCATCGACCTGATGGGCCAGTACACGCGCGGCCAACGGCTGCACATGGCCTATTCGTTCGAACTGCTCGGCCCGCCCTTCTCGGCCGAGTTCTTCCGCTCGCGGATCGAGGCCTTCTTCAAGGGCGCGCCCGATGGCTGGCCGTGCTGGGCTTTCTCGAACCACGACGTGATGCGCCACGTGTCACGGTGGACCGAACACGGGCCCACGACCGCCTCGGTCGCCAAGGTCGCGGCTGGGCTGCTGCTGACCTTCGAGGGCTCGGTCTGCATGTACCAGGGCGAGGAGCTGGGGCAGGTCGAGACAGAGCTGGAATACCACGAGCTGACTGACCTCGACGGCATCAACTTCTGGCCCGAGGTGAAAGGCCGCGACGGCTGCCGCACGCCGATGGTGTGGGACGGCAAGGCGTCGAACGGAGGCTTCTCGACCGCGAACAAGACGTGGTTGCCGGTGAAACAGCCGCAACTGGATCGCGGTGTTGCGCAGCAGGGCGAAAACAGCGTGCTGACATTCTACAAGGCGATGCTAGCCCTCCGGAACGCAGAGCCTTCGCTGCGGACCGGACCGCAAACGTTCCTGGATGCAAAAGAGCCGGTGCTGGCCTACACGCGTGGAGACGACATCCTGTGCGTCTTCAACCTGTCGGGCGACAAGGCAAGCTACACGCTGCCGGGCAAGGCCGAACCGCTTCTGTCGGAAGCGGCAGAGGTGACTGGCGGAAAGCTTGCGCTGGGTCCGAACGGCGTGATGATCGCGAAGCTGGGCTGACGGCCCGAAACACAAAGTCCCGGGCTTGGCCCGGGACCCCTGTTACCCAAGCGCGGTTTCAGAGCTTCGGAGCGGTCTGCAACAGCGGCAGCACATCCGCCATTTCCGGGCCGCGCGCGCGGCCCGTGATGGCAAGGCGCAGCGGCATGAACAGCTGCTTGCCCTTGCGGCCGGTCTTTTCCTTGACCTCGGACGTCCATGCGCCCCACGTCTCGGGCGTGTAGGGCAGCGGCGGCAGCATCGCGAAGGCTTCGCCAACAAATGCGCGGTCCTCGTCGGAAAGTTCGGCCCCTTCCGCGCCCTTGCGGAACAGATCCCACCAGCCGGCCATGTCCGCCTTGACGGTGATGTTCTCGCGCACGACGTTCCAGAACTGCTCGGCCAATTCGTCCGGAACACCCAGCGCGCGCACGTCGGCGGCGACCGCCTCGTAGGGCAGCGACGCAAGATGGCGGGCGGTCAGCGGGAACAGGTCCTCGACGTCGAACTTCGTCGGGGCAGAGCCGAAGCGGGTGATGTCGAAGCCCTCGACCAGTTCGTCCAGCGAGCCGCGAAGCTCTACCGGGTCGGACGAGCCCAGCCGCGCCATCAGCGACAGCAGCGCCATCGGCTCGACCCCACGCTCGCGCAGGTCGCGCAGCGCCAGAGTGCCAAGGCGCTTGGACAGCGCCTCGCCCTGCGGGCCGGTCAGCAGCGAATGGTGCGCGAAGGACGGAGCGGTGCCGCCCAGCGCCTCGATGATCTGGATCTGCGTCGCGGTGTTGGTCACGTGGTCCGAGCCGCGGACGATGTTGGTGACGCCCATGTCCATGTCGTCGACCACGGACGCCAGCGTGTACAGCACCTGACCGTCGCCCCGGATCAGCACCGGGTCCGAAACCGAAGCCGCGTCGATCGAGATGTCGCCAAGGATGCCGTCCGCCCACTCGATCCGCTCGTGGTCCAGCTTGAACCGCCAGTGGCCCGAGCGTTCCGCGCGCAGCTTCGCCTTCTCGTCGTCCGACAGCGCCAGCGCGGCGCGGTCATAGACCGGCGGCTTGCCCATGTTCAGTTGCTTCTTGCGCTTCAGGTCCAGTTCGGTCGGCGTCTCGAACGCTTCGTAGAACCGGCCCTTCGCCCGCAGTTCGTCCGCCGCCTCGGCGTAGCGGTCCAGCCGCTCGGACTGGCGCTCGAAGCGGTCCCACGTCAGGCCCAGCCACTCGAGATCCTGCTTGATGCCGTCGACGTATTCCTCTTTCGACCGCTCCGGATCGGTGTCGTCGATCCGCAGGATGAAGGTGCCGCCGGCCTTGCGCGCGATGAGGTAGTTCATCAGCGCCGTGCGCAGGTTGCCGATGTGGATGTAACCCGTGGGGGACGGGGCGAAACGGGTGATGGTCATGGCGCGTGATCTCCTTGCGCGCTCCTCTGTCACAAGGCCGCGGGCTTGTCCACATCGGGGCCACGCCAAGGCGGTGCCGTTCACCCTTTGCTCATGGCTTGCCGCTTAGTTGAGCAGGCGGGCGAGTCGCGTCTTTCCGGCGCCGGTCCCGCAGCCGGAGGTCCTGATGCGCCGCGTCGTGCTTTGCCTGTTGTTCGCCCTGTTCGCCGCCCCCGCGGCGGCGCAGGACATCTGCCATGGCTACGGCCCGCAGTCCCCGCGCGACATCGGCAACCCCGAAGGCGCGAACCGCCGCGTCTGGTCACCCGCGCCGCCGCCGTCCCGGATGAACCTGTGCAACATCCACACCCACACCAACGCCGAACACCGGGGTCCGGGCTTCTTCCTGCCGGCGGGCGACGGCGAACACGGCGGCTGGCGCTGTCATGGCACCGCCGAACTGTCGCCGGAAGAACTTGAGGATCCGACCCACGGGCACGGCGCGTTCCACGGCGTCGTTCCCGGCGACACGATCGAGGTTCACTGGGTCTTCTCCTCGTGCGACGTCCGCCCCGGCGAAGGGCTGGGCGCGTGTCTGTCCGACACCTGCGCCAACCCGGAACTGCGGGTCGAGGCGCAGGTGTTTCTTGTGGTGAACGATCCCGACGCCGCCGACTTCGCCGATTTCGCATATGCCGGCACCGTGCGTCACGGCCTGCACCAGCCCCGCGCCCTGCCCGACGGCACCGGACGACCGGTCGTCTTTCTTGGCTCGACCACAGGGCCGTCCTTCACCCAGTCGGTCTGCTCGCCACTTCAGGTCACGTGGTCGGTCCGTCCCGCCTGCATGAAACTCGACATCGGTTCGCTGCACCGCTGGGCCGAGGCGGGCAACGTGTTCAACGAAACCCACTCGCACGGCGTCCGGCAACTGGTCACCGCGCCGGAACTGCTGTCGGAAATCGACTGACGCCCGGCCCGGCTAGGTCGGTTCGACCGGCCAGTGGGTCGCAAGGTCGGCCAGCCCGGCACGGATCAACTCCCGCAGAACGTCCTCGTCGATATCGGCCAGCTTGTTCACGTAAAGACAGGACTTGCCGATCTTGTGCTTGCCCAGCCGGCCGAGGATTTCGCCGAAGTCGGCATAGCCCGGCATGATGTAGATCGAATGCGCCGCCTTGCGGGGGCTGAAGCCTGTCGCGAGGAAATCGCCCTTGCGCCCGCTTTTGTAGACGTAGTGATAGCGGCCATAGCCCACGATCGACGGCCCCCACATCACCGGCGCGAAGCCCGTGACCTCGCGAAAGATGGCGTCCAGACGCCGGGCCTCGTCGCGCTTGCGCTCCGGTTCCACCGTGTCGAGGAAATCGCCGACTTCGGCGCCTGTCGCCTGCGTCTTGTTCTCGCTCATCCCGGCCCCCTGTCCCATCCGGTCCCGCCCGTGGCCACCAGAGTACCGCATCCGCCCGCCAGTTGTCGCCCCGGACCGGCCATTTTCGCCGGAATGCCCGACCGGACCCAGCCCCGCCCAATCGGCCGAATGCCTCTTTCCCCTGCCGCTACCCCGCGCCACTATCCGCCGCATGACAGATACCGCCGCAGACCTTGTCGCCCCCGACCTCGACCGGATCGAGCAACTGGCCCATGCGGCGTTTGCCGCCCTGCCCGCGCCGTTCGCCCGCGCCGTGACCGATGTCGCGATCCGGGTCGAGGATTTCGCGCCCGACGATTTGCTGGAGGACCTCGGGATCGAGGATCCTTTCGCGCTGACCGGCCTTTATGACGGCATCCCCCTGACCGAGAAATCCAGCTTCGATCAGCCGTTGCAGCCGGATACCGTCTGGCTGTTCCGCCGCCCGATCCTTGACGAGTGGATCGACCGGGGCGACGTGGCGCTTGGCGCGCTGGTGACGCATGTGCTGGTGCATGAGATCGCGCATCATCTGGGGTGGTCTGACGACGACATCGCCGCGATAGACCGCTGGTGGGAATGAGCATGGCTTGCGGGCCGGGGCGGCTCGGTCCACTCTCGGCCCCGACCGCCCGGCAGGAGTTTCCATGCGCACCGATATCGTCACTGTCACCCTGAACCCGACCGTCGACTTCGCGACCTCTTCGCCGCAGGTCTTCGCCGAGCACAAGCTGCGCTGCACCGAGCCGCATATCGACCCGGGCGGCGGCGGCATCAACGTCGCACGGGCGGTCCGGCAGCTAGGCGGACAGGCCACCGCGATGATCGCCATCGGCGGCGGCGCGGGCGCGCAGCTGCTGCAACTTCTGGCGCTGGAAGGCGTGCCCACAGTGGCGTTTCAGGGCCCCGGCGAATCGCGGCTGTCGTTTTCCGTGACCGATCAGGCCACGAACGAGCAGTACCGATTTGTCATGCCCGGCCCGATCTGGGGCGAGGCGGACGTGGAACGCGGGATCAACTCGATCGACCAGTCGGCGGCGGACGGCACGCTGGTGGTCCTGTCGGGAAGCCAGCCGCCGGGCGTGGCGAAGGAATTCCCCTCGATCCTCGCGCAGCACCTTGAAGGGCGCGGCGCGCGGCTGATCGTGGACACCTCTGGACCTGCGCTGTTCAACCTCGTGCGCGGCACCTACGAGGCGATCCACGTGCTGCGGATGGACGATGTCGAGGCCGAGGAACTGGCAGGCCGCGCCCTGACCACCCGCGAAGACACAGCCGCCTTCGCCCGCGAACTGGTGATGCGCGGATCGGCGCGGATCGTGATCATCGCGCGCGGGGCTGACGGTTCGGTTCTGGCCACCGAAAGCGAGGCATGGCACGCCGTGTCGCCGACCGTGGACGTCGTCAGCAAGGTCGGCGCGGGCGACAGTTTCGTCGGCGCGTTCACCCTTGCGCTGGCGCGGGGCGAGACCCTGCCCGCCTGCCTGCGGTTCGGCGTGGCCGCAGCGGCCGCCGCCTGCACCACCGAGGGCACGCGCCTGTGCGAGATGCAGACCGTCGAGAAACTGCTGCCCGCCTGCGAGCTGGCCCGCGTCTGACGCACCGGGCACAAAAAAAAGCCCGCCGGTGCGAACCCGGCGGGCATTGGACAGTCTGCTGTCCGATAGCTGAGGATCAGGCGGCGATTTTCGCCGTGATCTCGACAAGCCGCTTGGCCTGATGCGCGATGGCTTTCTTGCCGTTCTCGGGCAGTTCGCCCGCGATGGCGGAATAGCCATAGGGGTTGCCCGTCTCGAACAGGATCGGGTCAGTGTAGCCCGGCGTCACGATGATCGCGCCCCAGTGGATAGCCGAGACGTAAAGGCCCATCGTGGTCATCTCGTGCCCGCCGTGCAGGGTCTGCGCGCTGGTCGTGGCGGTGAAGGTCTTGTTGACCAGTTTGCCGGCCTGCCACAGCGGACCCAGCGTGTCGATGAAGGCCCGAACCTGGCTGGCGGCCTGACCGTAGCGGGTCGGCGACAGGAAGAAATAGCCATCGGCCCATTCCATGTCGTCGTGGCTGATTTCGGGGATATCGCTGGTTTTTTCGAGCTGCGCTTTCCAGGCCTCCTGGCCCTCGACCACCTCTTTCGGGGCGGTTTCGGCGAAGCGGCGCAGGCGGACTTCGGCGCCGGCGGCTTCCGCGGCGGCCTTCGCTTCAAGCGCGACCTGATGGTTGGTGCCATAGGTGGAATAGAAGGCGATGGTGATTTTCGGTGCGGTCATGAATGGATCTCCTTTCCGCTGAACATTCACCACCTTAAGTCGTGCGTACAGCGAGAGTTCCGTGCAGCATGGCGCGAAGAACGTGCGGAAACGCACAGGGTGCCGGACACCTGCAAGACAGAGGGAAAGAGACAGGACCCGCCCCCGTTGGATCGGGGTGCGGAGGGTGGCCCGGCTTTCGTTGCTGTGCGCTTCCGCCATCCGCATATGGGGCCGGCCACCGCCCCGTGACCCTTCGATCACGCCAGATTTATGCGCGTTCCGGCCAGTCGGGGCGACCGTGCTGCAACGGGTGCGCCCCGCACCGTCCCGCGCCGCGGATTTGCTTTGAGCCCGCACGTCGAAACCCGCTATGACAGTCTAGACCCCACACTGACACGCAAGGCGTCCCGCTTGTCGCAGCCTCTGGCAACAGCCGAACTCCGGCCCCTCGTCGATACCCGTGACCACCGCATCAGCTACATGGCGGGCACGTCGGATCGGCTGGTGGTGTCACTGGCAGGTGTTGGTGCCCAGCCGAAGGAACTGCCGCCTTTCGAATTCATGGGAACCGCTTGGGACCAAGGTCGCAACCACGTTTTGCTTGCCACAGAGCGGCGCAGATCATGGTTGAACGACGCCGCATACTCTGGCGAACTCGTCAGGCAGATCGAGACGCTGGTCGAGCAGCTGTCCATCCGTGACATCGTCTGCCTTGGCAATAGCATGGGCGCATACATGGCGCTGAACCTGCCGCAACTGACCCGTGTCGATTGCGTCATTGCGTTTTCTCCGCAGTATTCCATGAGCAGCCTTCACGTCCCCGAAGAAGTGCGTTGGTCGCGATGGCGAGACCGCATCAAAGAATTCCGCTTCCCGACCGTAGAAGCCTTGGACCCCAGTCAAAGGGACTACTTCGTCCTTCACGGCAACACCGTGCTGGAGCGCATCCACTGGCAACGGTTCCCGCAGGACCCGCGCCTGCACCATTTCATCTTCCGGGGCGAGGGGCACAATCTGGTCCAGCGCCTCAAGGACGAAGAGATGCTCACCGATGCCGTCCGCATGGCGATAGCACGCAAGCCCCGGCGGCTGCGCAGGTTGCTGGAAGGTGCTTTCGACGTCGCCCGGCGCGAAACGCTTTCACCCGACGAGGCGCACCTGCCGCTTGGCGATTAGCTGGGGTCGCGCCAGCGGTTCACGATGGGATAGCGTCGGTCCAGCCAGAAGCTGCGCTTGGTCAGGCGTGCGCCGGGCGCGGACTGGAAGCGCTTGTATTCGCTGATGTAAATCAGGTTCTCGATCTTTTTCACCACGTCGCGCTCGAAGCCCATGGCGACGACCTCGGCCACTGATTTCTCGTCGTCGATCAGCGCCTCGAGGATCTGGTCGAGATCCTCGTAGGGCGGCAGCGAATCCTCGTCCTTCTGATCCTCGCGCAGTTCGGCCGACGGCGGCTTGTCGATGACGCGGGGCGTGATCACCTCGCCCTCGGGGCCCATCATCCAGTCGCGGTGGTTCGCGTTGCGCCAGCGGCAGGTCTCGAACACGCGGGTTTTATACAGGTCTTTCAGCGGGTTGTAGCCGCCGGACATATCGCCGTAGATCGTGGCGTAGCCCACCGCGACCTCTGACTTGTTGCCGGTGGTCAGAAGCATTTCGCCGAACTTGTTGGACAGCGCCATCAGCAGCAAGCCACGCAGGCGGGACTGGACGTTTTCCTCTGTCACATCCGGCGTCGTGCCCTCGAACAGGGGCGCCAGCGACTCGGTCACCGCCGCACGCGGGCCGCTGATCGGGACGTAGTCATAGCGGCAGCCCAGCGCCTTCGCGACGGTCTCGGCGTCCTCAAGCGAATGCTGGCTGGTGTACTCGGAGGGCAGCATCACGCAGCGCACGTTGTCGGCGCCCAGCGCATCCACCGCGACCGCCGCCACCAACGCCGAGTCGACGCCGCCCGACAGGCCCAGCAGCGCCTTCTTGAACCCGGTCTTGCGGAAGTAATCGCGGGTGGCCTGCACCATCGCGCGATAGTCCTGCTCCCACTCGTCCGGCTGGTGCGTCTCGCCCGCCGGCAGGATGCGCCAGCCCTCGTCGCCGCGCGCCAGTTCGATGGTGCGGATTTCCTCGTCGAAGGCGGGCATCAGCATCGCCAGCTCGCCATGCGGGTTCAGCGCGAAGGACGCGCCGTCGAAGATCTGGTCGTCCTGCCCGCCCACCATGTTCAGGTAGATCAGCGGCAGCCCGGTCTCGACCACGCGGCCGACCATGTGGTTCAGCCGCGTCTCAAGCTTGCCGCGATAGTAGGGAGAGCCGTTCGGGACCAGAAGGAACTCGGCCCCGGTCTCGGCCAGCGTTTCCGACACTTCGGGGTGCCACGCATCCTCGCAGATCGGCGTGCCGACGCGAGTGTTGCCGACGGCATAGGGGCCGCCCAGCGGACCGGCGTCGTACAGGCGCACCTCGTCGAAGACATGATCGTTGGGCAGGTTGTGCTTCAGCACCTTGCTGGCGATCTTGCCGCCCTTGAGGATGAAATATGCGTTGAACAGCGCGCCGTCCTCGGCCCACGGGCCGCCGATACCCAGCGCGGGACCGTCGGCGCAGGTGACGGCCAAAGCCTCAACCGCCTGCATCGCGTGATGGTGAAACGCAGGCTTCATGACAAGGTCCTGCGTCTGGTACCCGGTCACGAACATTTCCGGCAGCGCCACCATGTCGGCGCCCGCCTCCTTGCCCTTCAACCATGCCGCGTGGGCGGCATCGACATTGTCGCCGATGGCCCCGACAGTCGGGTTCAATTGTGCCAGGGTCAGACGAAACCTGTCGGCCATATCACTCTCCGCATCGTGAGTTGCGTCTTAGCAGAACACTCGGCCATGGAAAGCCGATAGCGGCAAAAAGCGTTGCTAGGTCAATGGTGAGCCTTTAGGTTTCGCCCATGGCGACACGATCGGGGATGTGAACCGTCCGATGGGAGGCAGGGTGCAGAATTACCGGGCTAAACGCGACCGGAACAATCGTTTTCAAACTCTGGCGCTGAGCGGCGCGATCCTGCTGATGGCCGGGACGGCCTTCGCGCAGGACGGCGACGTTCAGGTCAAACAGTACGAAGACGGCGGCGTCTACGAGGGCACGTTTCAGGACGGCAAGCAGCACGGCACCGGCACCTACCGCCTGCCCAACGGCTACGAATACACCGGCGCATGGGTCGAGGGAGAGATCCGCGGTCAAGGCGTGGCGCGCTTCCCCAACGGGTCCGTCTACGAAGGCAACTTCGAGGCCGGCAAACCCTCGGGCCTCGGCAAGATCACCTTCGCCGACGGCGGCACCTACGAAGGTGACTGGGTCGACGGCAAGATCAACGGACAGGGCACCGCGGTCTATGCCAACGGCGTGACCTACACCGGCGGTTTCGTCGATGCGATGCACGACGGTCAGGGCCGGATGGAAAGCCCCAACGGCTATGTCTACGAAGGCACTTGGGTCGGTGGCGTGAAGCAGGGCGAAGGCACCATCACCTACCCCGATGGCTCGGTCTATACCGGCACACTGGTCGACGGTCAGCGCGAGGGCCAGGGCCGCCTTGTCACCGCCGACAACCCCGAGACCGAAGCCGACGAAAGCCTGACCTACGAAGGCGAATGGTCCGGCGGCCAGATCAACGGCACCGGCACCCTCACCCAGCCCAACGGCGACGTCTACGAAGGCGAGTTCGTGAATGGCGAGCGGCAGGGACAGGGCAAGGTCACCTATGCCAACGGCGACATCTACGAGGGCCAGTTCCTCAACGACCGCCGCCATGGTCAGGGCACGTTCTACGGCACCGACGGCTACGCCTATCTTGGCGAGTGGGTCGCGGGCCGGATCGAGGGCGAGGGTCAGGTCACTTACCCCGACGGCTCGATCTACGTGGGCGAGTTCCGCGATGACGTGGCCGCCGGTCAGGGCCGGATCATCTATCCCGACGGTTCGTCCTATGAAGGCGAATGGCGCGGTGGCGTGATCGAGGGCGAAGGCCGCGCGGAATACGCGAACGGTCTAGTCTACGAGGGCACGTTCCTGAACGCCCGCAACCACGGCACCGGCACGATGACCTACACCGATGGCTATACCTACACCGGCGAGTGGCAGGACGGTCAGCGGCACGGTCAGGGCACCGCGACCTATGCCGACGGCACCGTCTACGAAGGCGGCTTCGTGAACGGCCAGCGCGAGGGCATGGGCAAGATCACCATCCCCGACAACCCCGAGACCGAGGACGACGAGAGCTTCACCTACGAAGGCGAATGGGCCGGCGGCAAGATCGAAGGCACGGGCCGCGCGATCTACTTCAACGGCGACGTTTATGAGGGCGAGTTCGAGGACGGCCGCCGTCAGGGTGAAGGCACGATCCAGTACGCCTCGGGCGAGGTTGCGACGGGAACGTGGAACGATGGCGTGCTGGACCCCAGCACCGCCGAGATCAGCGGCGCGGACGACGCGACCGAGTGACCCGATGGGCAAGCCGGTCGTCTACCACATACCCGTTTGCCCGTTCTCGCAACGTCTGGAGATCCTGCTGGAGCTGAAAGGCCTGCGCGACACGATCGAGTTTCGCGTCGTCGACATCACCAAGCCGCGCGACCCCGCATTGCTGGAACTGTCGCGCGGCACCACGGCTTTGCCGATCATGGACCTTGGCGACGGCCGCGTGCTGAAGGAAAGCCTTGTCATCCTGCGCTATGTCGAAGAGGCGCTTGGCGGCCCGAAGGTGGCGCGCGAGGATGCCTATGAACGCGCCATCGAACGCCTGATGATCGCCCGCGAAGGGCCATTCGGGATGGCGGGTTACCTGTACGTGATGAACCGCGACCGCGACGCGTCCGAGACGAAGAAGGCCGCGCTGCTGGAGCATTACGCGTGGCTGTCGGACTTCCTCGACCACCACAATCCGGGCGGCACGTTCCTGTTCGACCGGTTCGGGCTGGCCGAGGCGGTCTATACCCCGCTGATGATGCGGTTCTGGTTCCTCGACTATTACGAAGGCTTCGACCTTCCCCCCGGCCCCGAATACACGCGGGTCCGCGCGTGGCAGGAGGCCTGCCTTGCGCACCCGGCGGCGCAGCAGGTCAGCTACGACCGCATCGTGAAACTGTACTACGACTATGCCGTCGGCGCCGGAAATGGCGCGCTGCCGGACGGCCGCACGAAGTCGAGCTTTACCTTCGACCCCGACTGGCCCGACCGTCCGATGCCGCCGCGCGACAAGTACGACCGCATCGCCAGCGACGCCGAACTCGGGCTGGTCTGAGCCGCGCCGCGCCTACCGCGCCGCCAGCGCAAGACCGTCGACCACCGCCGTGAACGCCTCGGACCGCAGCAGCGCCGCGTCCGGGCACAGGTCCGACACCTCGTCCGACACGAACCGCATCAGGCTCGATCCGCCGACGAGGATCACGCGGCTGATGTCGGATGCGGACACTCCGGCCAGCGCAAGCGTCTCTGCCGCGGCCCCTCGCAGCGCCGCGCGGTTCTCGGCCAGCGCCGCGTCCAGCGTTTCGCCCGTGACCGGCACCGACAGGCCCGGCTCGATGAACTCCATCGCGATCCGCCCCGCGCCGCTGTCGCCATTGGCCCCGATCTTGCCCCGCTCCACCGCGAAGGCCAGTTCGTGCCCAAGCTCGAGGTCCAGCACTTCGGCGAACCGCGCCATCGCGGGGCGATCCACCGCGGCCCGGACCATGCCCGCCACCATCCGCCGGGTCTCGGCGGTGTAGAGGAACGGGATCTTCGCCCATGTCGCAAGGTCGACGTATGGCGCACGCGGCACCGGCAGCAGACCCGATCCCATCTCGCGCCGAAGTTCGCCGCCCAGCCCCAGCACCGGCATTGCATGGGTCATCGATACGGCGTGGTCGAAATCGGTGCCGCCCAGCCGGATCCCGTGGCTGGCAAGGATCTCGGCCCCGTCGGCCCCGCCGCGGAACACGGTGAAGTCAGAGGTGCCGCCGCCGATGTCGACGATCAGACCCAGCCCCGCACCGCCGCCCATGCCGTGACAGGCGACCGCCGCCGCTTCGGGCTCGGGGAGGAAGGACACCTCGTCGAACCCGGCGGCGGCATAGCAGGCGCGGAGGTCCGCCTCGGCCTGCGCGTCCTTCTCCGGTGCGGCAGTATGGAAATGCACCGGACGGCCCGACAGGGCGCGACGGAAGGTCATGCCCGTCGCCGCCTCGGCCCGCGTCTTCACCTCGGCCAGAAAGACGGCGATCACATCGGCCAGCGTGCGCCGCTCGCCGCCCAGCACGCGGGGTTCGTGCAGCAGCGGCAGGCCCAGCACGCTTTTCAGCGCCCGCATGTACCGACCCTCTTCGCCCGCGATCAGCGCCGAACCGGCGGCAGAGCCGATGCGCATGTTGCCGTTCAGCGGGAAGAACACGGCGGTCGGCAGCGTCTCGGCGCCATGTTCGATGGGGATGCGGTAAATGCCGTTGCCTGCGGCCACAGCGGCGGCGGAGTTGGAGGTGCCGAAGTCTATCGAAAGAATGTCGGAGGCCATGGCGCGCGCCCTTTTGAGAAAGCGCCCCGGCTATCCAATCGCGGACCGGCGCACAAGCCGATTCCCGCGCGTCCCCGGCCTACAGCCGCTTGACCCGCGCGAAATTGGCGGTCATCTGACCCCATGCTGATCTACAAGATTTTCCGTACCCCCGAATGGCAGGCGCTGCAGGCCGATGGTTCGACCAACGGCGCGCCGATCGACCTGACCGACGGCTACATCCACTTCTCGACCGCCGAACAGGCCGCCGAAACCGCCGCGAAGCACTTCGCCGGGGTCGAGGGGATGTGGCTGGCTGCGGTCGAGGCCGACACGCTGGGCGACGATCTGAAATGGGAGCCGTCCCGAGGCGGCGCGCTGTTCCCGCACCTGTACCGTCCGCTGCGGCTGGACGACGTGGTCTGGGCTTGGCCGCTGCCACTGGAAGACGGCAGCCACACGTTCCCGGCAGAGATGGTATGAGCCTTCTCGAACGCATCGGCCTGCCGCTTCTGCGCGCCGTCGACCCCGAACGGGCGCACGGGCTGGCGTTGCAGGCGGTCCGGTCCGGGCTGGCGCCCCTGCCCGGCCCCGTCACGTCGCCCCGTCTGGCGACCACGCTGGCAGGAATGGCGCTGCCGAACCCCGTCGGTCTGGCGGCGGGCTTCGACAAGAACGCGACTGCCACCGCCGGGCTGTCCCGCGCAGGCTTTGGCTTTCTGGAACTGGGCGCCGCGACGCCTCGTCCGCAGCCGGGCAACCCCAAGCCGCGCCTGTTCCGGCTGACCGAGGACCGGGCCGCGATCAACCGCTTCGGGTTCAACAACGACGGCGCCGAGGCGATTGCCGCCCGCCTTGCCGCCACGCCGACCGGCATCCCGCGCGGCCTGAACCTTGGGGCGAACAAGGACAGCGCCGACCGCGCCCGCGACTTCGCCGAGGTGCTGCGCGTGGCGGGGCCGCACATCGACTTCGCGACCGTCAACGTGTCGTCTCCCAACACCGAGAAGCTGCGCGACCTTCAGGGCGCCGCCGCGCTGAAAGGGCTGCTCGCCGGTGTGATCGAGACCCGCGACGCGCTGGCCCGGCGGGTGCCGGTTTTCCTGAAGATCGCGCCCGACCTGACCGAGTCCGAGATCGCCGAGATTGCGGGCGTCGCCATCGAGGCCGGGCTGGACGCGATCATCGCCACCAACACGACCCTGTCGCGCGACGGTCTGCGAAGCCCCCACAAGGGCGAGACCGGCGGCCTGTCCGGCGCGCCGCTGTTCGAGAAATCGACCCGCGTTCTGGCGCGGTTGTCCGAGGAGACCGGCGGCGCGGTGCCGCTGATCGGCGTTGGCGGCATCGCCAGCGCGGAACAGGCCTTTGCCAAGATCCGGGCCGGCGCCAGCGCGGTGCAGCTTTACACCGCAATGGTGTTCCACGGCCTTTCGCTGGCCGCCGATATCGCGCGCGGTCTGGACACGCTGCTGGCGCGCGAGGGCTTCGCCTCGGTCGCCGAGGCGGTGGGCACCAACCGGAAGGACTGGCTATGACCAAGGTCACGATCTGGCACAACCCGCGCTGCACCAAGTCGCGCGAGACGCTGGCGCTGTTGCAGGACAAGGGCTGCGACATCACCGAGCGCCGCTATCTCGACGATGCGCCGACCGAGGCAGAGATCCGCGACGTGCTGGATCTGCTGGGCGTACCGGCGATCAAGCTGATGCGGACCAAGGAAGCCGAGTTCAAGGCGCAGGGGCTGACGAAGGACACCGTCGACGCGGCGCTGATCGCCGCGATGGCCGCCACGCCGAAACTGATCGAGCGTCCGGTGGTCTTCGCCAACGGTCGCGCGGCCCTGGGCCGTCCGCCCGAAGCGGTGCTGGAGATCCTTTAGTTTTCTTGCCTCCGGCGGGGATATTTCCGGACCAAAGAAGCGGTCAGCCGGGCACTGGCTCGGACACGCCCGCTTCCTTGCGTGGGTACTTGGCCCACAGCGTCAGCCCGCGCGTCGCGTTGAGGATCATCAGCGCCAGCCACAGCCCGTGGTTGCCCATCAGCGGCAGCAGCACCGCCAGCGCCACGACATAGACCGCGGCCGACTGCAGCGCGGCGACGCGCATCTCGCGCGTCCACGTGGCGCCGATGTAGATGCCGTCCAGCATCCACGCCGCGATACCGATCAGCGGCGCGGCGCACAGCCACGGCAGATAGACGCGCGCCTCGGCCCGGACCGCTTCGGACGTGGTCATCAGGTCGATGATCGCGCCGCCCGCAATCCAGAACACCAGCCCCAGCACCACCGCGCCGCCAACGCCCCATTGCGAACTGATGATCGACGCCCGGCGCAGCGATGTCCGGTCGCGCGCGCCCACCGCCGCGCCGACCAGCGCCTCGGCCGAGAAGGCGAAACCGTCCAGCGCGAAGGCGGTGATTTCGAGGAACTGCACAAGCACCTGGTTCGCCGCCAGTGTCACGTCGCCGAGGTCCGAGGCGAGAAACAAGAAGGTGGTGAAGGACACCGACAGGATCACCGAGCGGATCATGATGTCGGTGTTCACAGCCAGCATCCGTTTCAGCCGCGCCCGGTCGAACACCCGCGCCCAGTCGCGCCACTGGTCGCCCGCGAAAGCGGCGCGGCACAGCCAGAGGCCCAGCGCCAACCCCGTGTACTCTGCGATCAGCGTCGCGACCGCCACGCCCTCGACACCCCAGCCAAGCCCAAGCACGAACCACAGATCCAGCGTGATGTTCAGCCCGTTCATCCAAAGCTGCAGCGCCAGCACGCCGCGCGTCCGCTCCATCCCGATCAGCCACCCGGTCAGCGCGTAGATCCCGATGGCGGCGGGTGCGCCCCAGATGCGGATAGCAAGGTACTGGCGGGCCAGCGTCTCGACTTCCTCGGACGCGGGCGCGAGGCGGAAGGCGCCCCAGAACAGCGCCACTTGCAGAACCACCAGCGCGGCACCCGCGGCGGCTCCGAACAGCAGGCCGCGCATCAGCAACGCGCCGGTTTCAGAGGTGTCTCCCGCCCCCTTGGCCTGCGCCACCATTCCGGTAGTGCCCATCCTGAGAAAGCCGAAGACCCAGTAGATCGTCGTCAGGATCACCGCGCCAATCCCGACCGCCCCGATCGGCGCCGCGGCCCCCATCTGGCCCACGACGCCGGTATCCACCGCGCCAAGGATCGGAACTGTCGCGTTCGACAGCACGATGGGCAGCGCGATCCGCAGCACGCGGGCGTGCGTCAGGGCTCCGACCTGTTGTGCGGTCATGACTGCGCCGACTGGGGCATCAGGAAGTGCGCCGCCGCCTGCGCGATGGGCCGCGCGCGGTTGTCCTGCCACGCCTCGACCTGAACGCTGGCGTAACGCCGGCCCGACCGGGTCACCCGCGCGCGGGCATAGGCGTCGCGCGGCAAGCCCGAGCGCAGGTAATCCACCGTGAAGTCGATCGTCTTCGGCAGGCGCGGCAGGTTGCCGGGACTGATCGTCGCCGGATCCAGCCGCCCGCTTTCGATGTCTTTCCACAGGAAGGACCACGACAGTTCGACGATGGCGGTGAATTCCAGGAAAGCGGCGGTCACGCCGCCATGCAGCGCGGGTAGCATCGGGTTGCCGATCAGCTTGTCGGAATAGGACAGCAGCCCGGTCAGCTCGTCGCCGTGCCGCTCGAAGCTGATGCCGAGGAACCGCATGTAGGGCACGCCGTCCACCAGCGCCCGAAGCGCGGCGTCGCGGCGTTGCTTCACCACCTGAACGGGTTCGGGACGCGGGCGGCTCATGCGGTGCGCTCCACCGTGAACGCGCCGGTCGCTGCGGCGACCGGATTGTCGCGGTCGTCGTCCATCGCCTGCGCCCGCACGAAGGCGACCGAGCGCGTGACGTGATAGCATTCCGCCCGCGCCACGATCTCTTGCCCCGGGGTCGCGCCGCGCATGTAGTCGATCCGCAGGTCCAGCGTCGCGGTCATCGCGGGGCTTTCGGGATGGCTCATCACCGCCGCGCCGCTGCAGGTATCCATCAGCGCCGAGACCGCACCGCCCGCGATCGTGCCGCGCGCCGGGTCGCCGATCAGGCGTTCGTCGTAGGGCATCGCCACCTCGGCCACGCCCGGACCAAGCGCGACCAGCCGCATCCCCAGCGCCTGCGCATGGGGCAGCGCCTCGATGAACTGGCGGATGATCCGGTCTTTCGCTTGCTGATCCGAGGTCATGTCAGGTCTCGTATCCTGTGTGATATGCAGCCCTTTGGCCGACGCCGATTAATCGACCCTTGGCGTACAAGCCGCAAGAGGCAGTTGCACAGGGTATCGCACACGCGCTGTGCAGCGCGCGTCGATCCGGCCCGCCGCCGCTGGGCGCCAAACTGCACAATCTTTATTAAATACAAGGGTTTGTTTCCGGCCCGCAGCCAACACCGGTCAACCTGCCGTGGCCTATCCCACAGCGCGTCCGGACCCGAAATTCATGCGGCACGCATCCATTTCGTCGCACCCCGCTTTCCGGCGGTTGAATGACACCCCATATGGCGGGCGGATCAGCGGTTGCCACTCACGCCGCTTCGATCGCGAGCCTGCACATTTATCTGCCGGTTCCCGTGCCGGTGCGGATGACAATTGATCCTTGTCGCCCGCCCCATTATCTATTTCCATACGAGGGAGTTACCGATGTCTGACCCGCGGCTGAACTTCAAAGACATGTGCGCCAAGTTCGACGTGACCGCGCGCACGCTGCGGTATTACGAGTACATCGAGCTGCTTTCGCCCGAGAAGGAGGGCCGCTCACGTTTCTACGGACCGAAAGAGATCGCGCGGATGACCCTGATCCTGCGCGGACGCCGTTGGGGCTTCTCTTTGGAAGAGATCCGCCAATGGCTTGAAATTTACGAACGATCGGGGACGCGTGCGCAGATGGAAGTGCTTGTCGAGATGGCTGACCGCCAGCTTAAAGTCCTGAATTCTCAGCGCGAAGATCTAGAGACAGCCATCGCCGAATTGCAGACTCTGCGGGATGAAACAGCATCCGATTTGGCGTAGCCAGCAACCTTCACAAATGACGTGACGTTACACCGGCCCTAGGGTCAACCGCGCTTGAAGCGCTTCGGATCTGCGGTCATGTGGGGCGTCTGAACATAAAAAGAGATGAGGCCAACATGACCGATGAAGTCATGACCATCCGAGAGATGTGCGACGAGTACGATGTTACCCCACGCACGCTGCGGTTCTACGAATCCAAAGAACTCCTTGCCCCGATCCGCCAAGGCAGCAAACGGCTCTTCACGCGCCGCGACCGCGCCCGGCTTAAACTGATCCTGCGCGGCAAGAAATTCGGCTTCTCGCTCGAGGAGATCCGCCAGATCCTGGACCTGTACGAGTCCGACGGCGGCGAGCAGGCGCAACTCAAGCGTGCGCACGACGCCGCGAAAGAGCGCCTGTCCGAGATGGAACGCCAGCGCGACGAACTGAGCGGCACCATCGAAGAGCTCAAATCCGAGATCGAGTGGAGCGCCAACGTGCTGACGTCCTACAGCCAGCAGGCCGCCGCCGAGTAATACGGTCAAGACGGGAGGGAGGCCCGAAATGCCCAGCTATACTGCGCCCTTCAAGGACCAGCAGTTTCTTCTGCATGAGGTTCTGAAGGTCACCGAGACCGGGATTCCCGGCTACGACGAACTGGACCGGGACTTCACCGGTGCGGTTCTGGAAGAGGCCGGCAAGATCGCGTCCGAGGTGCTTCAGCCGCTGAACGCGGTGGGCGACCGTCAGGGTTGCACGCTGGAGAACGGCGTGGTCCGGACTCCGGATGGCTTCAAATCCGCGTACGACCAGCTGCGCGAAGGTGGCTGGATGGGGCTGGATGCCGATCCGGAGTATGGCGGTCAGGGCATGCCCTTCCTCCTGTCCTCTGCTGTTGGCGAGATGTTCGTTTCCGCGAACATGGCGTTCAACATGTACCAGGGGCTGACGCATGGCGCCTACTCGGCGATCCACACGCATGGATCGGACGAGCAGAAAGCCATGTACCTTCCCAACATGGTCGAGGGCCGCTGGTCCGGCACCATGAACCTGACCGAGCCGCACTGCGGCACCGACCTCGGGCTGATCCGCACCAAGGCGGAACCGCAGGACGATGGCAGCTACCTGATCACCGGCTCGAAGATCTGGATCTCGGCCGGCGAACACGACCTTTCCGAGAACATCATCCACCTCGTGCTGGCCAAAGCCCCCGGCGGCGGCGAAGGCACCAAGGGGATCTCGCTGTTCATCGTGCCCAAGTTCATAGTGAACGACGACGGCTCGCTGGGCGACCGCAACGCGGTGTCCTGCGGCGGTCTCGAAGAAAAGATGGGCATCCACGGCAACGCCACCTGCGTGATGAACTACGACGGGGCCAAGGGCTTCCTCGTGGGCGAGCTTCACAAGGGCATGCGCGCGATGTTCACCATGATGAACGAGGCGCGGCTGGGCGTCGGCGTGCAGGGCCTCGCCCAGGGCTCGGTCGCCTACCAGAACGCGCTTGGCTTCGCGCAGGACCGCCTGCAGGGCCGCGACGTGACCGGGGTGAAAAACCCCGACGGCCCCGCCGACCCGATCATCGTCCACCCGGACGTGCGCCGCGGTCTTCTGGACCAGAAGAGCTTTGTCGAGGGCGGCCGCGCCTTCATGTACTGGGGCGCCATGCTGATCGACCAGGCGCACCGGGCCGAAGACGCGGACGCCGAAGCGCTGATCTCGTTGCTGACCCCGGTCATCAAGGGCTTCCTGACCGACAAGGGGTTCGAGACCACCGTGCTGGCGCAGCAGACGCTGGGCGGCTCGGGCTTCACCCGCGAATGGGGCATCGAGCAGTTCGTCCGCGACGCCCGGATCACCATGATCTACGAGGGCACCAACGGCATTCAGTCGCTGGATCTCGTCGGCCGCAAGCTGGCGCAGAACGGCGGCAAGACGGTGATGGCGTTCTTCGACCTCGTGAAGACCTTCATCAAGGAAAACGAGGGCGATGCCGACCTGAAGGACGGCTTCCTCGATCCGCTGAAATCGGCGTCCAAGGACCTGCAGGCCGCGGGGATGTATTTCATGCAGAACGGCATGAAAAACCCCAACAATGCGCTGTCGGGCTCTTACGACTTCATGCTGCTGTTCGGACACGTCTGTCTTGGCCTGATGTGGGCCCGGATGGCGAAGGCCGCACGGGCCGCGCTGGACGCCGGAAGCAGTGACGCAGCGTTCTACGAATCGAAACTCGCCACGGGGCGCTACTATATGGCACGACAGTTGCCAGCGACCGCCACGCACCTCGCCCGGATCCAGTCCGGCGCGGACCCGGTGATGGCGCTGGACGCAAGCGGCTTCTAGGACGCGGGGCTCTCCCCGCCGGTCCGGTCGCACCGGGAAGGAGGGGAGATGCCAAAGCGGTTCCGACTGACACGCCACTTCACCGTCGGCATGACCGAGGACGGCTATCGCCGCCTTCGCAAGTTCTCGCAGGAGGCGGGACTGACCGAGGGCGAGGCGCTGTCTTTCCTGTTCGAACATTTCGACAGCGTGACGAACGAGGACAACCTCGTCGCGCGGCTGCGGCTGTTCAACTCGGAGCTCGAAGCGCGCAAACGGTAAGGGAGGAAAGACTGGGCATGCCGGGCAGCTGGAGGACGGACGAGCACGAGATGCTCGCCGAGATGACGCGCAAGTTCATCACCGAAGAATGGAAACCCCACTTCGCGCGCTGGCGCGAACAGGGAGAGATGGACCGTTCGACCTGGGCGCAGGCGGGCGAACTGGGTCTGCTGTGCCCCTCGATCCCCGAGGAATACGGCGGCGCCGGCGGCGATTTCGGCCACGAGGCGGTGATCCTGATGGAACAGACCCGCGCCAACCTCGCCAGCTGGGGCCACGGCATCCACTCGGGCATCGTCGCGCATTACATCCTCGCCTACGGCACCGAAGAGCAGAAACAACGCTGGCTGCCGAAGATGGTGTCGGGCGAACTGGTCGGCGCGCTGGCGATGACCGAACCGGCGGCGGGCTCTGACGTGCAGGCGATCAAGACGAAGGCGGTGCGCGAGGGCAATGCCTATCGCGTCTCGGGCCAGAAGGTGTTCATCACCAACGGCCAGCACGCCAACCTTATCGTCGTCGCCGCCAAGACCGACCCCAAGGCGGGCGCCAAGGGCACCTCGCTGGTGGTGGTCGAGACCGACGGCGCCGAGGGCTTCTCCCGCGGCCGCAACCTCGACAAGATCGGCTGCCACGCCTCGGATACGTCCGAGCTGTTCTTCGACCATGTCGAGGTCCCGCCCGAGAACCTGCTGGGCCAGGCCGAGGGCCAGGGCTTTTACCAGATGATGCAGCAGCTTCCGCAGGAACGCCTGATCATCGCCTGCACCGCGATGGGCGCGATCGACGGAGGGCTGGACCGCACGATGGCCTACTGCCGCGAGCGGCAGGCCTTCGGCGGCCCGCTGATGCAGTTCCAGAACACCCGGTTCAAGCTGGCCGAATGCCAGACCAGGGCCGCCGTCAGCCGCGCTTTCCTTGACGAATGCATCGCGGAACACCTCGAGGGGAAACTGTCGGTCGAAAAGGCGGCGATGGCGAAGCTGTGGCTGTCCGAGGCGCAGGGCGAGATCCTCGACGAATGCGTCCAGCTTCACGGCGGCTATGGCTTCATGACCGAATACGAGGTCGGCGAGATGTGGACCGACGCGCGGATACAGCGGATCTACGGTGGCACCAACGAGATCATGAAGGAACTGATCGCCCGCGGCTTCGCAGGTGCCAAACCATGACCGCCGCGCGCGCCGAGACTGCGGGACGCCTCCGGCGGAGGTATTTGGAAAGAGAAGAAGCAGGGGACGCCGCCTGTCCACCCCGCCGGTCCGCGCACAGCAGTCGCGGATACCGGCGAGGCTTCTCCTCTTGCGGTCATCGGCTCCTCAGCCTGTACCGCGCCGCCGAGCCTGCGCGAACATCATTAACGGCTCGTGAACGGGCCCCTTCTTCTCTTGAGAAATACCTCGCGGGGGTGTGGGGGTGCGAAACCCCCACTCCGCGGCCGATTACAGGGACCATACCATGACGATCAAACTCTATTGCTTCGGCGAATCCGGGCATTCCTACAAGGCGGCGCTGGCGTTGCAGGTGCAGGGGCTCGACTGGGAACCGGTCTTCGTCGACTTCTTCAACGGTGAGACCCGGTCCGACGCCTACCGCGCCGAGGTGAACGAGATGGGCGAGGCGCCGGTGCTGGTCGACGGCGATGTGCGGCTGACGCAGTCGGGCGTGATCCAGCAGTATCTCAGCGACAAGACCGGCAGACTGGCCGGTGACGGCGCCGAGAAATACGAGGTGCTGCGCTGGGTGCTGTGGGACAACCACAAGCTTTCCAGCTTCGCGGGCATCACCCGGTTTCTGATGAACTTCCTGCCGGAAGACAAGCGCCCCGCCGACACCATCGCTTTTCTGCAGGGCCGGCTGAGCGGCGCCTATGGCATCCTCGACAAGCACCTCGAGGGCCGCGACTGGCTGGTGGGAGACGCCGTGACCAACGCCGACCTGACCTGTTGCGGTTACCTTTTCTATCCCGAGCCCTTCGGCTTCGACCGCGCGGCCTATCCCGCGATCGACCGCTGGCTTTCGAACATCCAGTCGCTCGACGGCTGGAAACACCCCTACGACCTGATGCCCGGCAACCCCTCTGACCGGGCCTGACGAAGGAAGGACGCTTCCCATGACTGAAGCCTATATTTACGACGCCGTGCGGTCTCCGCGCGGCAAGGGCCGCAAGGACGGCGCGCTGCACGAGGTGACCGCCGTCAAGCTGTCGGCGGACATCCTGAACGCGGTGAACGACCGCAACGGCCTGGACGGCCGCGGCGTCGAGGACGTGATCTGGGGCAACGTCACCCAGGTTGCCGAACAGGGCGGCTGCCTTGCGCGCACCGCCGTGCTGGCCTCGGACCTGGACGAGGCGGTGCCCGGCCTTGCCATCAACCGCTTCTGCGCCAGCGGGCTGGAGGCGGTGAACCTTGCCGCCAACCAGGTGCGCGGCGGCGCGGGCCAGGCCTATATCGCCGGCGGGGTCGAGATGATGGGCCGCGTGCCGATGGGGTCGGACGGCGCCGCCGTCGCCGTCGATCCCTCGGTCGCGATGGCGCATTACTTCGTGCCGCAGGGCATCTCGGCGGACATCATCGCAACCGAATACGGTTTCAGCCGCGACGATGCCGACGCCTTCGCCGTCCGCAGCCAGGCCCGCGCGGCCGAGGCGTGGGAGGACGGCCGGTTCGACAAGTCCATCGTCGAGATCCGGGATATCAACGGCCTGCCGATCCTGTCGAAGGACGAGTACATGCGTCCGGGCACCGACATGCAGGCGCTTGGCGCGCTGAAAGCCTCGTTCAAGGACATGGGCGAAGTGATGCCCGGCTTCGACCAGCTTGCGCTGATGAAGTACCCGCACCTTGAACGGATCAACCACATCCACCACGCCGGCAACTCCTCGGGCATCGTGGACGGCGCCGCCGCGCTGCTGATCGGCTCGAAAGAGTTCGGCGAGGCGCACGGCCTGAAGCCCCGCGCGCGCATCCGCGCCAGCGCCAAGATCGGCACCGATCCAACGATCATGCTGACCGGCCCGGTTCCGGTGACCGAGAAGATCCTCGCCGAGACCGGCATGTCCATCGGCGATATCGACCTGTTCGAGGTGAACGAGGCGTTCTCGGCCGTCGTGCTGCGCTTCATGCAGGCCTTCGACGTCGACGCCGACCGGGTGAACGTGAACGGCGGCGCCATCGCCATGGGCCACCCGCTGGGCGCAACCGGGGCGATGATCCTCGGCACCCTGCTGGACGAGCTGGAGCGCACCGGCAAGGGCACCGGCCTTGCCACGCTGTGCGTCGCGTCCGGAATGGGCGCGGCCACCATCATCGAGCGCGTGTGAGGAGCAAGCGACATGACCGAATTTCACTATGAAACCGGCGCCGACGGTGTCGCCGTCATCACCTGGGACCTGCCCGGCAAGTCGATGAACGTGCTGACCTTCGAGGGTCTGCGCGAACTCGACGCCCATATCGACACCGCGCTGGCGGACGAGACCGTGAAGGGCGTCGTGATCACCTCGGGCAAGCCCGGCAGTTTCGCGGGCGGCATGGACCTGAACGTGCTGGCCGACCTGAAGAACGCCGCCGGGGACAACCCGGCGAAGGGCATCTTCGACGGCATCATGCAGATGCACGGCGTGCTGCGGAAGATCGAGCGCGGCGGCATGGACCCGAAAACGCTGAAGGGCGCCAAGCCCATCGCCTGCGCCCTGCCCGGCACGACCATGGGTATCGGCTTCGAGATCGCGCTGGCCTGCCACCGCATCTTCGCCGCCGACAATCCGAAGGCCCGGATCGGCCTGCCCGAGATCATGGTCGGCCTGTTCCCCGGCGCGGGCGGCACGACGCGGATGGTGCGGAAGATGGGCGCGATGGGCGCTTCTCCGTATCTGCTGGAAGGCAAAACGGTCGAGCCGAAGAAAGCCAAGTCCGCCGGGTTGGTCGACGAGGTGGTCGAGCCGGGCGAGTTGCTTGAAAAGGCAAAGGAATGGGTGCTGTCGGCGGGCGATGCCGACTGCGTCAAGCCGTGGGACCAGAAGGGCTATAAGATGCCCGGCGGCGCGCCCTATCATCCGGCGGGCTTCATGACCTTCGTCGGCGCCTCCGCGATGGTGAACGGCAAGACCAAGGGCGTCTACCCCGCCGCCAAGGCCTTGCTGTCGGCGGTCTACGAGGGCGCGCTGGTGCCCTTCGACACCGCGCTGAAAATCGAAGCCCGGTGGTTCACCAACGTGATGATGAACCCGTCCTCGGGCGCGATGATCCGGTCGCTGTTCCTGAACAAGGGCGCGCTGGAGAAGGGCGCAAACCGCCCCGACGCGCCGGACCAGACCGTGAAGAAGGTCGGCGTGCTGGGCGCGGGCATGATGGGCGCGGGGATCACGCTGGTCTCGGCGCAGGCCGGGATCGAGGTGGTGCTGCTGGATCAAAGCCAGGAGGCCGCCGACAAGGGCAAGGCCTATACCGCGAGTTACATGGACAAGGGCATCCAGCGGAAGAAGGCGACGCCCGAGAAGAAGGAAAAGGCGCTGTCGCTGATCACCGCGACCACCGACTATGCCGCGCTGGCGGGCTGCGACCTGATCATCGAGGCCGTGTTCGAGGATCCGAAGGTGAAGGCCGAGGTGACCCGGAAGGTCGAAGCCGTCATCGGCGAGGACTGCATCTTCGCCACCAACACGTCGACCATCCCGATCACCATGCTGTCCGAGGCCTCGAAGCGGCCCGAGCAGTTCATCGGCATCCACTTCTTCTCGCCCGTCGAGAAAATGATGCTGGTCGAGATCATCAAGGGCAAGGCGACCGGCGACCGGGCCGTGGCCAAGGCGCTGGACTACGTCCGGCAGATCCGCAAGACGCCCATCGTGGTGAACGACGCCCGGTTCTTCTACGCCAACCGCTGCATCATCCCCTACATCAACGAGGGCATCCGCATGGTCGCCGAGGGGATCACTCCGCCGCTGATCGAGAATGCCGCGAAGCTGGTGGGGATGCCGCTGGGGCCGCTTCAGCTGGTGGACGAGACCTCGATCGATCTTGGCGTGAAGATCGCCAAGGCGACCAAGGCCGCGATGGGCGATGCCTATCCCGATGGCGCGGTGGACGAGGTGCTGTTCTGGATGGCCGATCAGGGCCGTCTGGGCCGCAAGTCGAACGCGGGTTTCTACGCCTACGACGACAAGGGCAAGCGCACCGGCCTGTGGGACGGGTTGCAGGCACAGTACCCGCTGGCCGACACCCAGCCCGAGGTGGGCGAGGTACAGCACCGCCTGCTGTTCGCGCAGGTTCTGGAAGCGGTGCGCGCGCTGGAGGACGGTGTGCTGACCGATATCCGCGAGGGCGACGTGGGCGCGATCCTTGGCTGGGGCTTCGCGCCGTGGTCAGGCGGTCCGTTCTCATGGCTGGACATGATCGGCGCGGCGAAGGCGGTCGAGATCTGCGACGGTCTGACCGAACGCCACGGCCCCCGGTTCACCACGCCGGACCTGCTGCGCGAGATGGCCGAGAAGGGCGAGACCTTCTACGGCCGGTTCGGACCGCCGGCGCAGGCCGCAGCCTGACGGGCCGCTGTCTTGAGAGAATCGAAAAGGGCGGCCCCCAGGGCCGCCCTTTCCAGTTTCGCTTGGTGTTGTGAGTGTGAGGGAAATCCGAAGCGAAATCTGAATTGTCAGGCGAACAGGGCCGAGAAGGTCTGGCCGCCGTGGGGGTCACGCAGAACGCCGTCTTCGATGGCGTCCACCGTTTCGAGACACTCGACGAGGTAAAGCGCCTCGTCCGCGTCCAGCTTGCGATAGGTACCGGGCAGAAGCCCGCCGGACAGAAGGTCCTCGACCGCGATCTCGCGGACCGAGCCGCAGAAGACCAGCGCGCCGTCGTTCACGAACACGACCTCGTCCTGATCGAAGCACAGGCCGATGGTCTCGACCGGGCCTTCGGGCTGCAGGCGGGCGATGCCGCGATAGCCGTCCAGTACGAAAGCGTCGATCAGCGCGAAGGGGTCGCCGTACAGCACTTCGGCGGCATCGGATTCGATCATCACGGGCTGCGTCGGCTGAAGCATAAGCGGCTGGCTGTTGCCCAGCGCGTCCTTCGGCACGAACAGCGGCCATTCCGATTGGGGCACGTTCTGGCCGGTGGAGCTGCGGGTCTTGGTGACGCGACGCAGCGGCTGAAGGCCGCGGTCGAACGTCAGGACAAGATCGCCCTCGGTCAGCGTTTCGACCGGGCACCAGCCCTTGGCCGTCGCAACCTTGGTACCGGCAAGCATGCCCGGAACAACCGTGGGCATAGCCTTGATCCGGTCGGCGCCCAGCCCTTCACCCGTCTCCTGCCGAAGCGTGCGGGTTTTTGTTGCGGACGCAGCCTTGCCGAGGCCGAACATGTTTGTCTCTCCGTGTCGTTCGTGTGGCGTGTGCCATTGCTTGATCAACAGTACGTTTGATTCGGACGACGGGAGTTCGGCGCGAAAACGGTAAGAATGTGTCACAGTTTCGACGTGGTTTTTAGTCAACCCTGCCTAACGGTGATACTTTCCTGCGAGGAAACGGTTTTCTACCCGAAGGTATAGTTAAAGCGCTTCAGATCGTGGCGACAAAGGGACCCGACCGTTTCTGTCAATTTATCATCATAGTATTGACGGTAGTCCTTAGCGCGCCTTGAAGCGTTGAAATGTGGCACCTCAAGGGCGAAACCCAGATGCGCCTCTACGGGGGCCAGATCCTCGGCCAGATGCTCCAGCCGGACGAAGGCGTCACAGTGCTCGCGGCCTGTCGCATCGGTCACGTAGCTTGCGGTGGTTGAAGCCCCGATCGACAGCTGCGTGGCGGGGTGCTGTAGGAAGGCCCCGAAGGACAGCCGCTTTGCCAGACGGACGGCGGAGTGGTCGAACTCCTGATCCCGCAGCCAGTGATAATAGCTGACCATCCGGTCCCACGGGTTCCGCACGAGCGTGAAGACGAACATGCCGTCCAGCTCCTCGGGCGAAATCAGGCCGTCGATATCCGCCAGCGTCGCGTGCTTCCACAACTTGCCGCGCGTCTGCACCCCCTTCAGCCGACCGCGCCGCTGCTTCGCCTTGGGCGTGTCGCCGATCAGGATGTCGTCCTTCATCGCCCGCGACTCCAGCGCCAGCGACAGCGCGGTGCCGCCGGTCTTGGGAATATGGACGAAAACATAGCGGCGGCCGTGGGAAATGATCATGGACGGACGCTAGCAAACCCGTGACCGGCGCGGAACGCCAAAGCCGCAGGTCCGGCATTCCCTCTTTCCCGGAAGGGCACTAACGTTTCCATCGATCAGGGACAGGGAGGTGATCGGAATGGGCTGGCTGGCAGACGAGACCGGGTTGGGCAAGTGCCCCGCGAACCACGTGGCGCTGACGCCGCTGTCGCATCTGAACCGCGCCGCCCGCCTGTTCCCCGAACGCGAGGCGCTGGTCTACGGCCAGACCCGTCACATCTATGCCGAGTACCACGCGCGCGTGTCCCGTCTGGCCTCGGCTCTGGCGGGCGCGGGCGTACTGCCGGGCGAGGTCGTGGCCACGCTGCTGCCGAACATCCCGGCGCAGGCCGAGGCGCATTTCGGGGTGCCGGCGGCCGGTGCGATCCTGAACACCATCAACATCCGTCTCGACGTGCACACGGTGGCCTACATCTTCGACCACGGGCAGGCGAAGCTGGTGCTGGTCGACACCCAGTTCCTGCCGCTGGCAGAAGCCGCCGTCGACGCGATGGAGGGCCACCCGCCTCAGATCGTCGAGGTCGCCGACCCCGGCGCGGGTTTCCCGGCCACCGGGCGCTATCCCGAGTACGAGGATTTCATCGCGGGTGGCGCGCCGGACTACGCATGGATCATGCCCGAGGACGAATGGGAGAGCATCGCGCTCAACTACACCTCCGGCACCACCGGCCACCCGAAGGGCGTCGTTTACCACCACCGCGGCGCGTACCTGTCGACCATGGGACAGGTCGTGTCGTGGCGCATGGTGCTGCACCCGGTCTACCTGACCATCGTGCCGCTGTTTCACTGCAACGGCTGGTGCCACACGTGGATGATGCCGCTGCTGGGCGGCACCGTGGTCTGCTGCCGCCATGTGGACGCCAAGTCGATTTACGACGCCATCGCGGACGAGGGCGTGACCCATTTCGGCGGCGCGCCCATCGTGCTGAACACCCTGATCCATGCCGACGACGCCGACCGCCGCACCTTCGACCACGTGGTCGAGGTCTTCACCGCCGGCGCTCCTCCTCCTGCCGCAACGCTGGCCGCGATCGAGCCCTTGGGGTTCAACGTCACGCAGGTCTACGGCCTGACCGAGGTCTACGGCCCCGGCACCGAATGCCTGTGGAAGGACGCGTGGGACGAGCTGCCCTCGAAAGAGCGCTACGCGATCAAGGCGCGCACCGGCGTGGTGATGCCGATGCTAGAGGACTGCACGGTGCTGGACCCCGAAAGCCGCGCGCAGGTCACGATGGACAGCACGGCGCAGGGCGAGATCATGTTTCGCGGCAACGCGGTGATGAAAGGGTATTACAAGAACCCCGAGGCGACCGCCGAGGCCTTTCGCGGCGGCTGGTTCCACTCGGGCGACATCGCGATCCAGCACCCGGACGGCTATATGAAGATCGTCGACCGCTCGAAGGACGTGATCATCTCGGGCGGCGAGAACGTGTCGTCTGTCGAGGTGGAGGACGTGCTGATGCACCACCCTGCCGTGCTGCTGTGCGCCGTGGTCGCGAAGCCCGACGAGAAATGGGGCGAGGTGCCCTGCGCCTTCGTCGAATTGAAGCCAGGACACGAAGTGACCGAAGCGGACCTGATCGCCTTCGCGCGATCGGAACTCGCCGGGTTCAAGACACCGAAAGCGGTGGTGTTTCAGGAATTGCCCAAGACCTCGACCGGCAAGATCCAGAAGTTCGAGCTGCGCAATCTGGTCCGGGGCGGCTGAGACGCCCTAGCAGGTCGGCCAGGTCTTCGCCTCTTCCTTCAGGAAGCTGGTGAAGGCCTGTACCTTCATGGTGCGGTGCAGGTCGACGTGGGTGACCAGCCAAAGCGGAGCGGCCCATTCCTCGCGCGCGGGCCAGACCTCGACAAGCTCGGGATCGCCCCTGCCCTCGCACAGCGGCATATAGCCGATGCCCGCCCCGGCCCGGATCGCGGATTTCGTGACCGACTGATCGGTGGACCGGAACACGATCCGGTCCAGAGGCACGGTGTTCCGCAGCCAGATATCGAAGGGCGCGCGCGGGACATCGACATCGCTGCTGACGAAATCGAACTTGTCGGCCTCGGTCTCGTCCTTCGGCAGACCGTGCGCGTCGGCATAGCTTTTCGCCGCGAAGAAAGTCCCCATCTCGCGACCCAGCGACTGCACCACGTTGTCGGGTTCTTCCGGCGCGGCGCCCGCGCGGATCGCGACATGCGCCTCGCCGTATTCCAGCCGGAAGAGGCGTTCGCCCGTCAGCAGCCGCACGATGAGGCCCGGATGCGCGGCGCGGAACTTCACCAGCACCGGCATGATCGCCGGAACGACCCCGGCCAGCGTGGTGATCAGCAACTCGCCGGTGACTTCCTCGCCCCGCCCACGGATGCGGCTGGCAAGTTGCCCGAACTGGTCGTTGGTCGCCTGCGCCACCTGCAAAAGGTCGCGCCCCGCCTCGGTCGGCGTGTAGCCCCGCGCGTGACGCTGGAACAGCTTTACGCCAAGCCGTTCCTCTAGCGCGTCGATGTGGCGGATCACCGTGGCGTGGTGGACGCCCAGCACGCTTGCCGCGCCGCTGACGGTTCCCAGCCGCGCCACCTGATACGCGGTGCGGACTTCATCCCAGTTTCCTACGGCCATGTGTTCTGTGCGCCCATAAACATCTTATGTTCGAATAATAGATGCATGTTCGCGGAAGCAAGGGCAACTTGCAGGGTCATGGGATTGTCATGACACCACGGCCTACCAGCCCCAGTCAGGCGGGCGCCCTCCTGCTGCCGTCCATTCCTCTTCCAGCGCAAGCCGTTCCAGCCGCACCACCTCGGCCAGCGACCGGACCCGCGCCGCGCCGGGCGCGCGCAGGTGATCCAGCAGCCGATGGCTGTGAAGGATCGTCGGCAGCACATCCAGCGGCTCCCACGCGCCAAGCTTGGTCACGCGGCGCAGGTTGAATTCCGGCGGCAGCACCCAGAAGCGCAGATCGCCCTCCCACAGCATGTCCTTCAGGATCACCTGATCGCGGTCCAGCGACGGCTCGGCGTGGAACCGCGCCGCCCACTCGCGCAGGAACGACAGCATCGGGTCGGACCGGCGGTATAGCAAGACGCCTGAGTTCAACTGCGGCACCGCGTAGGGCGTCCGGTGGCGCAACCCCTGCTGCACCAGAGCCGAGGCGCGGCGGACGTCATGAGCCAGCGCCAGATCGAACCGGTCGAGCACGTCGAACAGGTCGCCCAGCGGCCTTAGCACCAGCGTGTCGGCATCAAGAAACAGGGTCCGTTCGAACCGGGTCAGCGGCAGGCAGTCCAGCTTGCTGCGCGCATGGGGGTGGTCGATCCGGTGTACCCTGTCGAACATGCCCAGCCCGTCGGCCTGTGGCCGGTCGGTGAACAGGTCCACGGGCAGGCCGGGGTTGGTCTGGCGAAGGCTCTCTGCCGAGGCCCGTGCGAGGTCGAGGTAATCCTCGCCCGTCGCCACGTAGATCACGCCATCCCGCATTCCCGCCTCCCGCGTCAGCCGGCCGCTACCGGCAACCGCCACTCCATCATGAAGTGATACGGCACGTGGTTATACGAAACACGGGCCCGGTCCGGACCACCCGTAGCGGCAGGTTCCTCGAAACAGGTCAGACCAAGACCAAGATCGAGCAGGCACGTCATGTAAGCCGACAGCGGACGGTGCCAGTTGCGGATGCGGATGCCGCGCCATTCGTCCCAGCGGTCGTGCTCTTCGAGATAACGCGCCATCACCAGCCGCCGTTCGCCGCCGTCCAGCTTTTCGAAAGCGTCCGCCGCCGTGTTGTAGGGCTGGAGATTGGCGACCAGGATGCGACCGCCCGGTGTCAGAACCCGCGCGGCCTCGGCAAGGGCAGCGTGGATATCCTCGATGTCGATGAGCGTCAGATAGAACACGACCATGTCGAAGCTGGCGTCCGCGAACGGCAGCTGCTCTGCCCGCCCCGGGCGGTAGTCGCCCGCCGGATCGCGCCTTTGCGCCTCGGCCAGCAGGCCCGCCGCCGGTTCCACGCCGACACAGGCGATATCCTCGGACGCCAGCCAGCGGCAGAACCGCCCCTCGCCGCATCCGACATCCAGCACGCGCCCCGGCGCCGCCAGACGCACCCGCGCCTGCATCGGCGCGTCCAGCACGTAGCGGCGCGAGAAGTCGCCAGCATCGCCCTGATCCGCGATCCACGCCTCTGCCGAGGCGTCCCAGCCGTTGTCCATGCGCCCTCCTCCGCCGATGCCGCAAACGGGACGGAACCGCCGTGGTCCATCGTGCGTTTCCCCCTTCGCACCGGCTCGGCCACCGTGGTAGACGGGCACGTTGCGGACGGCAATGAACGGAACAGGCGGAGCGCCCGATAAATGTTCGACCTGATCGCCGGCCACGAGGCCGTGATCGCACTGGGACTGCTGGTCCTGCTGTTCGCAGCCTTCGTGGCAGAACTGTACCCCCCCGAAGTGACCGCCACCGCCGGAGCCGCCGTGTTCATCGTCATGGGCTTCGTCCCCGCGCGCGAGGTGTCGGCGGCCTTCTCGAACGGCGCGCCGCTGACGATCGCGGCGATGTTCGTGATCTCGGGCGCACTGGTGCGGACGGGTCTGCTGGACGCGCTGGCGCAGATGATCGTCTCGCGCGCGGAACAGCGGCCAATCCAGACGCTGGCGCTGTTCTTCGGCTCGACGATGGTGGCGTCGGCCTTCGTCAACAACACGCCGGTCGTGCTGATCCTGATCCCTGTGGTCATCAAGCTGGCGCAGGCGCGGCACAGCCCGTCGACCAAGTACCTGATCCCCCTCAGCTATGCCGCGATCCTTGGCGGCACCTGCACCCTGATCGGCACCTCGACCAACCTTCTGGTCAACGGCGTCGCGCAGGATGCGGGGATGGACGGGTTCGGCATTTTCGAGATCGCACCGGTCGGGCTGGTGACGGCGGCGGCGGGCATGGGGTTCATGCTGTTCGCGGGCCGCTTCCTGCTTCCGGCCCGGGACGACGCGGGCGTGATCGACGACAAGATGGACGGCTCGCCCTTCCTGACAGAGGTGACGGTGGCGGACGAGTCACCCTACGAGGGCGTACAGTTGTCCGAGGTGGCGCCCCTGAACCGGCCCGGCATCCGCATCACCGGTCTGCGACGCGGCGGACGCATCCGGCGCGGCGACCTGTCCGAAGAGGTGCTGCAGGTCGGCGACGCGCTGATCGTCGTCAGTCACATGGCCGAGGTCCTGACCCTGCACGAGACGAAGGGCCTGCGCGTTGGCCTGCGCCGCAACCCGCCGAACCAGGCGCGGCGGGCGGACGATGCCAAGCTGGTGCGTGTCGAGGCCATCGTGACCCCCGCCCGCGCGGCGGTGGGTGCGCGGCTGTCGGAACTGGGCCTTGGGTCGCGGTATGGCATCCGCCTGCTGAGCGTCCACCGTCCGCACCATGTGGCCGGCGCGGACCTGAACTCGGTCCGCCTGCGCGCCGCCGACAGGCTGTTGATGGAAGGGCCGCCCGAAAGCTTCGACCAGCTGGCCCAGAAAGGCGATGTGGTCGCGATCACCCGCACCTCGGGCCGCGCCTACCGCCGCCGCCAGGCTCCGCTGGCCCTGCTGGCGCTGATCCTCGTGGTCGCACTGTCGGCGATCGGCATGGCCGATATCCTGATCGCCGCGCTGCTGGCGGTGGCGGCGATGCTGGTGCTGCGCTGTATCGACAACGACGAGGCGTGGGATTCCATCGACGCAGGCATCCTGGTGCTGATCTTCGCCATGCTGATTGTCGGCAAGGGGCTGGAACTGACCGGCGCTGTCGAGCTGGTCGTGGGCGCCATCGCGCCACTGTTGCAGAACTTGCCGCCGTGGCTGGTGCTGGCGGTGGTTTACGCCACCGCGTCGGTGCTGACCGAGACGGTGACCAACAACGCGGTCGCGGTGGTGCTGACCCCTGTCGTGATCGCGTTGTCCGCGCAGCTTGGCTATGATCCGCGCTCGATGGTGATGGCGGTGATGATGGGGGCCAGCGCGTCGTTCGCCACTCCGATCGGCTACCAGACCAACACGCTGGTCTACGGCGCGGGCAACTACCGCTTCGCCGATTTTCTGAAGGTCGGCGTGCCGATGAACATCGTGGCGGGCATCGCTGCGGTGATTGCGATTTCGATCTTCTTCCCCTTGTCGCAATAGGCCTGTCTCACCTGACTATGGCCTTGACTCCGGTCCCTGCCCTGCCCTAAGGACCGGTCGACTTTCCGGAAGTGCCAAAGCTTCCGGTCTTTGCGTATTGCAAAGATCGCCCCCTGCCAGCGAGTTTCGCCCGCAGGGGCGCTTGGCGCATTCCGGTTCGCTCCTTACGTGGGGAGCAACCGAAACAAGACGCAAAGGCCCGTGGCCCATGTTCGAGACCCTGTCAGACCGCCTTTCCGGCGTCTTCGACCGCCTCACCAAGCAAGGGGCGCTGTCGGAGGATGACGTCAAGACCGCCCTGCGCGAGGTGCGCGTCGCGCTGCTTGAGGCCGACGTCTCGCTTCCCGTGGCCCGCGACTTCGTCAAGGCGGTGCAGGACAAGGCGACCGGGCAGGCTGTCACCAAGTCGGTGACGCCGGGCCAGCAGGTCGTCAAGATCGTCCATGACGCGCTGATCGACGTGCTGGCGGGCGACAATGCGAACCCGGGCGAACTGAAGATCGACAACCCGCCCGCGCCGATCCTGATGGTCGGCCTGCAGGGCTCGGGCAAGACGACCACGACCGCCAAACTGGCCCGCCGCCTGACCCAGACCAACGGCAAGCGCGTGCTGATGGCGTCGCTCGACACCAACCGTCCGGCGGCAATGGAACAGCTGGCGATCCTTGGCCGGCAGATCGGCGTCGACACCCTGCCCATCGTCAAGGGCGAGACCGCGCAGCAGATCGCCAAGCGCGCCAAGACGCAGGCCAGCCTTGGCGGTTATGACGTCTACATGCTGGACACCGCCGGCCGTCTGCACATCGACGAGGAATTGATCCAGCAGGCCGCCGAGGTCCGCGACATCACCAACCCGCGCGAGACGATCCTTGTCGTCGACGGCCTAACCGGTCAGGACGCGGTGAACGTGGCCGAAGCTTTCGACCGCGACATCGGCATCACCGGCGTCGCCCTGACCCGGATGGACGGCGACGGACGCGGCGGCGCGGCGCTGTCGATGCGCGCCGTCACCGGCAAGCCGATCAAGTTCGTCGGCCTTGGCGAGAAGATGGACGCGCTTGAGGAATTCCACCCCGAGCGGATCGCCGGCCGCATCCTTGGCATGGGCGACATCGTCTCGCTGGTGGAAAAGGCTCAGCAGACCATCGAGGCCGAGCAGGCCGAGCGCATGATGAAGCGCTTCCAGAAGGGTCAGTTCAACATGAACGACCTGAAGATGCAGCTTGAGCAGATGATGAAGATGGGCGGCATGGAAGGCATCATGTCGATGATGCCGGGCATGAAGAAGATGAAGGGCCAGATGGACGAGGCCGGGATGGACGACACCGTCCTGCGCCGCCAGATCGCCCTGATCAACTCGATGACCAAGAAGGAGCGCGCCAACCCGCAGATCCTTCAGGCCAGCCGCAAGAAGCGCATCGCCGCCGGTGCCGGCATGGAAGTGTCCGAACTGAACCGCCTGCTGAAGATGCAGCGGCAGATGTCGGACATGATGAAGAAGATGGGCAAGATGAAGGGCGGGATGCTGAAACAGGCCATGAAGGGCATGTTCGGCAAGTCCGGCATGCCGTCCGAGGCCGAGATGGAAGCCGCCGCCAAGCAGATGGGCACCGGTGGTGGCCTGCCCGGTGGCATGGCCGGCGGTCTGCCCAAGGGCTTCCCGGGCATGCCCGGCGCC
This sequence comes from Psychromarinibacter sp. S121, assembly GCF_049801035.1. Taxonomy (NCBI): domain Bacteria; kingdom Pseudomonadati; phylum Pseudomonadota; class Alphaproteobacteria; order Rhodobacterales; family Paracoccaceae; genus Psychromarinibacter; species Psychromarinibacter sp. S121. The sequence continues at coordinate 153,734 of NZ_JBNAGE010000001.1, read as the reverse complement.
GGTTCCGCTCTGCCCCCCGGCCTGTCGGGCTTCGGCAAGAAGAAATGACCGGCACCACGCTGCATATCCCCACGCTCGAAACCGAGCGCCTGACCCTCCGCGCCCCGCGCTGGGAGGATTTCGAGGCATATGCAGCGTTCCGTGGCGATGCCGAGCGCACCGCCTTCCTTGGCGGCCCGTTCTCGCGCAATACCGCGTTCAGCCAGTTGTCCGAGATCGTCGGTCACTGGCAGATGCGCGGCTTCGGCCGGTTCCTTGTCGCCGACCGCCACACGGACGAACCGCTGGGCATCGTCGGCCCCTACTATCCCGAGGGCTGGCCCGAGCCGGAACTCGCGTGGTCGGTGTTTGCCAGTGCCGAGGGCCGCGGCGTCGCCTACGAGGCGGTCGCCGCCGTGCGCCGCTGGGCCTACGAGACGCTGGGCTGGACCACGGCGATCAGCCTGATCGCGCCGTCGAACGTCCGCTCGGCGAAGCTGGCGGACCGCCTTGGCGCGAAGAACACCGGCAAACCCTTTGGCGACCCCGATAGCGGCAAGGCCGTCGAGATCTGGCGTCATCCAAGCGAGTTGCCGGCATGACCGTTCAGCTGACCGGAACCCCCGTGCTTGAGACCGAGCGCCTGACGCTGCGCGCCGTGCAGGCGTCGGACCGCGACGTGTTCGTGTCCTTCCTGATGTCCGGGCGCGGGCATTTCGTCGGCGGCGGCGCGGATTTCCCGCGTGGCAAGGCGTGGCGCGCCTTTGCGTCGCTGATCGGTCACTGGGCGATCCACGGCTTCGGCATCTTCGCCATCGTCGAGCGCGACACCGGCAAGACCGTCGGCGGCGTCGGCCCGTGGTATCCGGACGGCTGGCCCGAGCGCGAAATCAGCTGGTCGATCTGGGCCCCGGAAGCCGAGGGCAAGGGCTATGCCGCCGAGGCGGCGCGCGCCGTGATCGGCCACGCCTTCGACGTGCTCGGCTGGGACACCTGCGTCAGCTACATCGACGCCGACAACGCCCGGTCCATCGCGCTGGCGCAGCGCATGGGCGCGGCGGTCGACGCGACGGCCGCGCAACCCGACGGGTATACCGACCTTCTTGTTTATCGCCACGCCCGCCCCGACGGCACCGACGCCTCGGGCGGAATGGAGGCCTACGCATGATCCATCCGCACGAATTCTCCCCGATGGGCCCCGCCGCCGGTCTGGCCGACCGGATGCAGTCGATGGTCCCGGTTCTGGGCACCGACCGCCTGCTGCTGCGCGCGCCTCGGATCGACGACTTCGACCTGTTCGCCGAGATCGCCTGCTCGGAACGCGCCGCCGGAATGGGCGGCCCGATGTCGCGCGAAGCCGCGTGGTCCGAGTTCATGCAGATGACCGGCACATGGTACCTGCGCGGCACCGGGTGCTGGACGGTCTGCAACGGCGGCCGCGCCATCGGTTTCGCGCAGATCGGCTTCGAGCCGGGCGACATGGAACCCGAGCTGGGCTTCATGTTCGACGCCGCCTCGGAAGGCCATGGCTTCGCCTATGAAGCCGCCCGTGCCGTGATGACCCACGCCCGCGAGACGCTGGGGATGACCACGCTGGTCAGCTACGTCGCCCGCGACAATGCCCGCTCGATCTCGCTGGCGCTGCGTCTCGGCGGCGCGCGCGATGCGGCGGCAGAGGACCTGCTGCCCGAGCCCGACCGCAACGACACCAACGTCTATCGTTACGACCTGACCGGAGCCACCGCATGACCACAGACGCCGCCCGCGCCGCAGAGATCCTGGCCGACCACCGCGCCAGCATCGACCGTCTGGACGCGATCCTCGTCTACACGCTGGCCGAACGGTTCAAGCATACGCAGGAAGTGGGAGTCCTGAAGGCCACCCACGACCTGCCCCCCAGCGACCCAGCCCGCGAGGAAATCCAGATCGCGCGGCTGGAATCGCTGTCCAAGGCAGCGGGTCTCGACCCCGATTTCGCGAAGGCCTTTCTGGCCTTCGTGATCGAGGAAGTGATCCGTCATCACAAGAAACACCAATCCTGACGGCGCACACTCGCGCCAAACGACCGCCATTCAAAGGAGAACAACAATGGCAATGAAGATCCGACTGGCCCGCGGCGGCTCCAAGAAGCGCCCCCACTACTCGATCGTGGCCACCGACTCGCGCATGCCGCGCGACGGCCGCTTCATCGAGAAGCTGGGCACCTACAACCCGCTGCTGGCGAAAGACTCGGAAGACCGCGTCAAGATGAACATGGAGCGCGTGCAGTACTGGCTGGACCAGGGCGCGCAGCCGACCGACCGCATCCAGCGCATGCTGGAAGCTGCCGGCGTTCTGACCAAGAAAGAGCGCAGCAACCCGAACAAGGCGAAGCCGGGCAAGAAAGCCGAAGAGCGCGCTGAAGAGAAAGCCGCCAAGGCTGCTGCCGCGGCCGAAGCCGCTGCCGCTCCGGCGGAAGAGCCGGCCGAAGAGCCCGCAGAGGAAGGCGCGGAGTAATCCGCGCCACCTGACTTGGCGGTCCGTTCCTTCATCGGCGTGGTCCACGCCCGGCAGGCCGGCTATGCCCGCGAAGCGGGTATCGTCGCGTTCAGCCACGGGCGTGAAGCGCCGGTGAAGGATCTTTCGCCGGGTGACCGGGTCGTGCTGTACGCGCCCCGGACAGACTTCGACGGTGACCCCGTGCAGGCCTTCGTGGCCCATGCCGTGGTCACCGGCGACGCCCCCTACATCCGCGAGTTTCCGATGGGCGAAGGCTGGTGCCGCGACGCGTCCTATGACGACGTGACGCCCGCTCCGGTGCGCCCGATGCTCGAGGACCTGAGCTTCGTCAAAGACCCGCGTTACTGGGGCATGGCCTTCCGGCGCGGGAAGTTCGAGATTTCCGAAGCGGACTACCGCACGATCGCCACCGCGCTGGAGGTGCAGCCATGACCGACTCCCGCATCTGCGTCGGCGCCCTGTCGGGCTCTTTCGGCGTCCGTGGCGAAGTGCGGCTGAAAAGCTTCTGCGCCGAGCCCGAGGCCATCGCCGACTATGGCCCGTTGTGGACCGAGGCGGGAGACCGCAGCTTTACCCTGCACATCACGCAGGCGATCAAGACGGGCTTCGCCGCCCGCGTCTCTGGCATCGAGACCAAGGAACAGGCGGACACGCTGAAGGGCGTGCGGCTGTACGCCGACCGCGATGCCCTGCCCGTCCTGCCGGACGATGAATACTATCACGCGGACCTGATCGGGCTGGAGGTCCGCGACACCGGCGGCGCGTTGCTGGGACATGTGAAAGCGGTGCTGAACCACGGCGCGACCGACCTTTTGGAGGTCACGGGCCCCGGCATCGCGGAACCCGTGCTGCTGCCGTTTACGATGCAGGCGGTCCCCACGGTCGACCTGACCACGGGCCGTATCGTGGCCGACCCGCCCGAGGGGCTGTTTCCCGAGGTCTGAGGCCGATCAGCCGAACCAGACCTGCCACAGCCCTGCGGCGTAGAACATGACCGCCAGCATGATGAAGATCAGCCCCAGCCCGTGCTTGTCGCGTACCGCGAAGACGATGGGGTCGTAATCCTGCTTGCCCTGATAGCCTAGCCGCACCATGCGCCACAGCCACAGGAACAACGGCACCATCGCGACCCACAACAGCCACCGCGTCGGGTAAAGTTCGTGCGCCTGCTCGGTGAAGCTGTACAGGAAGAAGGTCAGCAGCGACCCGAAGGTGCCCAGCCACGCGACGTTCAAAAGATCGCCCCGATCCGGGCGGCCATAGCCCCGCCCCGGCAGGCGCTCGTCGTTGGTGGCCAGCGTCACCTCGGTCAGCCGTTTCACGCAGCCCAGCGTCACGAAGGTCGGGAAGATGAACACCAAGAGGTAGCCGGACACGTAGACGTCCACCGCAAGCGCGCCGGCCACGACGCGCAGGGTGTAAAGCCCCGCCAGCGTGGCGATATCCACCCAACGCAGCCGCTTGAGCTTCAACGAATAGCTGAGCGACAGCAGCATATAAAGCACCACGACGCCAAGAAAGCCCGGACTGATCGCCAACCCGATGCCCACCGCCAGCACGGTCAGCACCGCCCACGTCGCCATGCCAACGCTGATCGGCACCCGCCCGCTGGCGAAGGGACGCTTGTGCTTGGTCGCGTGCAGACGGTCGGCCTCGAGGTCGAGTAGATCGTTCACGATATAGATCGAGGACGCCGCGAAGGAGAAGGCGACCATCCCCATCAGCACCGTGAACAGCGTCGACCAGTCGAAATAGTGCGACGCGATCATCGGCACCATCAGCAGGATGTTCTTCACCCACTGGTGCGGACGAAGCGCCTTCAGCAGACCGCGCGCGGTCCAGCCGTCCTCGATCACGGTGACGGGCTTGCCCTTGGCTTCCAGCTCGGCGGCGATCTCGGGGTGGTCGCCGACGATCACCGCGCCATGCGCGCGGTCCCAGATCGCCTTGTCGACCGTTTCGTTCCCGGCATAGTCGAAGCCGCCCTCACCGTAGGCCTCGACCAGCGCATCGGCCTTGGCCGCGCCTTTCAGATTGTGGCCCGGCTCTGATGCGAAGACGCGGGGCGAAAGGCCGAATTCGCGGGCAACGGCCTGCACCAGCGCGCTGTCGGACGCCGAGGCCAGCACCACCTCGCGCCCTTCGGCCTGCGCCTGCAGGGCAAGCTGGCGGACATCCTCGTTCACCGGCAGCAGGTCGGTGCGCAGCGTGGCGATCTCGGCCATCCGCCGCTTCAGCACCGAGCGGTCGTTGAAATGCGCCGCGGCGGTGCGGATCGTCTGGATGGGGTCGCGGCCCAGCCCGCCCCAGAAGCATTCATACAGCATATCCGTGCGCAGGAACGTGCCATCCACGTCCAGCACCAGCGGCCTTCCTTCACTCATCCGCAGCCATCCTGTCCACGATCCGCAACGCGCAGGGGTCGCTGACGAACATCGGCGGCGACTGGCACAGCCCCCGCGCCACCGTCCATGCAGCAAGCACCTTGGGCACATAGGCCCGCGTCTCGTCATAGGGCGGGACGCCGCCGTGTTTCCACACGGCCCCCTCGCCCGCGTTGTATCCGGCCAGCACCAACAGCGGGTCCTCGCCGAACTCGCCCATCAGCCAGTCAAGATAGGCCACACCGCCCTTGATGTTGTCGGCCGGGTCGGTGATGTCGGTGGTGCCGAAGCGCTCAGCGGTGGCGGGCATCAGCTGCATCAGCCCCGTCGCCCCCTTGCCGCTGATGGCATCCACCCGTCCCGAGCTTTCGATCCCGATCACCGCCAGCACCAGCGCGGGCGAGACCTTGGTGCCGATGGTGGCGGCAAGGATCTCGCGCCCGTAGAGATCGGCGATCTTCTGCATCGAAGCCAGCCGCGGCGTCGGCACGCCGGGGCCGTTCACCAGCTCGTTCAACGCCGTCTCCAGCCGACCGGGGCCGGCGGCCTCGAGTTCCGGCCGCACTTTCTCCCAGTACCACGCGAACGCGCCGGTGACCGGCGGTGCGGCGACCTCGGACTCTGGCTCGGGCTCTGGTGCGGCGGGAAGATCCGGCTGCGGCTCGATCTGAACCGTGATGCGGGGGCCCGCGCCCGACGGCGGCTTGACGCGCTTGAAGGTGAATTCCCGGAAGGCAGGCGGCTCTTGCGCGGATGCACCGGCAGACGACAGCGCCGCGGCGCCGGCAATCGCCAGTATCGAAATGATTTTCATCATAGGGGTGCGCCTTGCCCCGTAACTGCCCTGCTTCTGCATTGCAAAAGCCATGAAGCAAGGCCAGTTCTTCACCTCGGACAGGGGGCATTGAACGGCCGATGTGTCAAAATTGACATTCTGCCCCCCGATATCGCCAAGGAAACAGGCGTTCTGAGCGGGAAACTGCTGGTTTGAACTTCCCTTAAAATACCATGAGGCCGGGCCGAAAATGTACGATGCCAGACACAGTGTCGCCCAAATCCAAACGTGTAATGACAGCATGCCAAGACGGGCAACGGGTTAAGAACTTTCCCGACGCTTGTGGCGGTAATCGAGACAAGCGTCTTTGCTTTTGGAGAGAGAGAAAACCATGAAACTGTTCAACCTGATCAATCGCTTCCGCGCCGACGAAGATGGCGCCGTGACCGTCGACTGGGTCGTGCTGACCGCTGCCATCGTCGGCCTCGGCATCGCCGTTCTGACCACCGTTGGTGGCGCCACCGACGACTACGGCCAGACCATCGGCTCGCACCTGTCGTCGCAGGGCATCAAGACGACCTACTAATCGTCTGAGCGAACCTTCAAAGGCCGCGTCTCACCGGGGGCGCGGCTTTTCTCTTGCCTGACGCCATTGTTGCCACGGGGACACAAGTGCCCGGCGGCCCGCGTGCATTGTTCCCGACCTGCCCCAATCCCGCCGCATTTGCCGCGCCATGCTGTCCGGCAGCCGCCCAACCAAGGGGCGGGATAAATGATCGAGCAGTATTCGGAGCAAGACATCATGAAGATCCTGAGCCTGATCCGCCGGTTCGACCGGGAAGAGGCCGGCGCCGTGACCGTCGACTGGGTCGTGCTGACCGCCGCCATCGTGGGCCTCGGCATCGCCGTGCTGACGACCGTCGGCGGCGCCACCGACGACTATGGCGAGACCATCGGCTCGCACCTGTCGTCGCAGGGCATCAAGACCTCCTACTGACCCGGGACACCGGATCGACCGGGCCGGCGTCCGCACCGCGCCGGCCCGCACTTTATGCCCCCCGAAGCGGCCCGGACCAGTGCGGGGGAACTCGCGCGACTGTTACCGGAGCGTGGAGAAATCACAGCTTCGCCGTCGCCCCTGCATGCTTTCGCCGCAATCCGATAGCAAGCTTTGCCGGATAGGGGAGAGATACGCCCGCCGCGCCGAGGCGCGGTGCGCAAGTGCCTTTTGGGAAAGGGACCGGAATGAGAGCGATTTTCGGACTGGTACTGATCGCGGGTCTCGGACTTGCGAGCTTTGCCGTATACATGGCCAAGGATTACCTGGAGAGCGAGCGTGTCGCCCGCGACCAGATCGTGCCGACGGTCGATGTGGTCGTCGCGAACAAGCAACTGAAGTACGGCGAACCGATCAAGGCGGAAGACATCCGCGTGATCCGATGGCCGGCCTCTTCGATCCCCGAGGGTGCGTTCCCCTCGGTCGACGCCGTGTTCAGCAAGGGCCCCGAGATCGTGCGCACCGCGCTGCGCACCATCGAAAAGGACGAGCCGCTGATGGTGGTCAAGATCACCGAGCCCGGACAGGATGCCGGCGTAAGCACCCGCCTGACCAAGGGCATGCGCGCCTTCGCCATCAAGGTCGACGTCGCCTCGGGGGTGTCGGGCTTCCTGCGTCCGGGTGACCGGGTCGACGTGTACTGGACCGGCCAGCTTCCGGGCCGCGCCAGCAGCGGCGACCGCGACGTGACCAAACTGATCCTGTCGGGCATCACGCTTGTCGCGGTCGACCAGACCGCGGACGGCGACCGCGCCGCCCCCACCATCGCCCGCACCGTCACGGTCGAGGCCTCGCCGATCGAGGTCGCCGCGCTGGCGCAGGCCCAAAGCACCGGCCGCCTGTCGCTGTCGCTGCTGGGTGCCACCGACACCTCGGTGGTCGAGAACGAGGTGGAGATCGACCAGAACCGCCTGCTGGGCATCGAAGAGATCATCGAGGTCGAGGAAGCACCCGAGGTCGCCGAGGTCGAAGCGCCCGAAGTCTGCACCATCCGCGTCAGCCGCGGCGGTCAGTACATCGAGACGCCGATCCCCTGCACCAACTGATCATAGTACGATTCGAACATTCATGGGCCTCGCAACATGCGGGGCCCATTCTGTTGAATATGTACAAATTAAGCGATTCTGTTGCGGGATACCCACATAAGAAGTCCTCTCCAAATACTTGATTCTTGATTAAATTCTAAAACTCCTGCACTTTTCACGTAATCCGGCGAAACGACCGGGACTCGAGTGATCATAGAGGCAGGTCACATGCACATTGCGAAATACCTTGGGATGGCCCTGCTGGGGCTGTCCGTCCTGAGCACATCCGTCCCGGAAGCATCGGCACAGAATCTTCGTGTCCTTCGAGGGGCTGCCTCTGGCAGTCTCAACGTTCCGATGAACAGGGCCGTGGTGGTTGAAAGCGACGTTCCCTTCGCGGAACTCTCGATCGCCAACCCTTCCATCGCGGACATCTCCACCCTCTCCGACCGCACGATCTACGTGCTCGGCAAGGCACCGGGGCGCACCACGCTGACCCTTCTTGGTGTCGAAGGCGACCTGATCGCCAACGTCGAGGTGCAGGTCGCGCCCGACGTCGCCGAGTTCAAGGAACGCCTGCAGCAGATCCTGCCCGGCGAACAGATCGAGGTGCGGACCGCGAACGACGGCATCGTCCTGTCGGGCGTGGTGTCGAGCATCGAGAAGCTCGACCGCGCGCTGGACCTCGCCAACCGCTACGCCCCCGACCGGGTATCGAACCTGATGGTCGTCGGCGGCACCCACCAGGTGATGCTGAAGGTCCGCTTCGCCGAGATGGAGCGTTCGGTTTCGAAAAGCCTTTCGTCCTCGCTGGCGATCAACGGCGGCACCGACTTCGGCATCGCGGGTGAAAGCGGCACGTGGCTGGACGGCGACAACGGCCTTGGCAACCCGATCGAAGTCACCGCCGGCACCAACGGCGCGCTGGCGCTTGGTTTCTCGGCCGGGTCGTTCGAATTCGGGATCCTGCTGGAAGCGCTGGAAAGCAAGGGCGTCGTGCGCACGCTCGCAGAACCGAACCTCACCGCCCTTTCGGGGCAGGAAGCCAGCTTCCTCGCCGGTGGCGAATACCCGATCCCGGTCGTCGACAACGACGGCTCGGTCACGATCGAGTACAAGCCCTTCGGTATCGAGCTGAAGTTCACCCCGCGCGTGGTCGACAAGGACCGCATCAACCTGCAGCTCAACGCCGCCGTGTCGGGCATCGACCCGTCGATCACGGTGGAACAGTCGGGCATCTCGGTGAACGCCTTCCGCCGCCGCGAGACGTCGACCGTGGTCGAGATGCGTGACGGGGAAAGCTTTGCCATCGCGGGCCTGCTGCAAGACGATTTCGAGGACCTGAACAGCCAGGTGCCTTGGCTGGGCGACGTGCCCGTGCTGGGCTCGCTGTTCCGCTCGGCCAGCTATCAGCGCTCGCAAAGCGAACTGGTGATCATCATCACCCCGCACCTCGTGACGCCCACACGCGGAGACGCCCTGGCGCTTCCGACCGACCGCATCCGCCCGCCGACCGAATCCGAACTGTTCCTGTTCGGCAAGACCGTTGGCGACCCCAACAGGCCCGCGCCCGGACCGGCCGGAGAAGTCTCGCAACAGGACTTCGACGGGTCCTATGGCTATGTGATGGAGTAGGACCAATGGCCAGCCAACGCACCAAGATCCTTCTCGCCGCGACCAGCCTGCTGGCGCTCGGCGCCTGCGGCGACCGCAAGGTCTTTTCCAGCTGGCACGAGGAAGCCGGGGCCTTCATCGACGAGGGCGGCTTCGGCAACGCCACGATGAACAACACGGGCATCCAGAACGGCGATCTGTCGTACGTGCTGAACCTGAACGCCAGGTTCAACCGCGAGGTCCCGACGGTGGTCGAGTTCGAATTCAACTCGGCGCAGATCACCAACGCCGCGCGGCTGGCGCTTGATGCGCAGGCGCGCTGGATCGCCCAGTTCCCCGAGGTCCGCTTCCGCGTCTACGGCCACACCGACCTTGTCGGCTCGACCGCCTATAACAAGGCGCTTGGTCTGCGCCGGGCGAACGCGGTGGTGAACTTCCTTGTCAGCCGCGGAATCAGCCGCTCGCGGCTTGAGGCCGTCGTGTCCTTCGGCGAGACGCAGCCGATCATCTACACCGACCAGCCCGAGATGCGGAACCGTCGCGCGGTGACCGAAGTCACCGGCTTCGTCAAGAACCATCCGCTGATCCTGAACGGCAAGTATGCCGAGGTGATCTTCCGCGAATACGTCGCCAGCGCCACCGAGCTTCCGCCGGGCGGCTCTGCCGAGTCGAACTTCTAACACCGGAAACGGTCAGGAATTTCCCCACCCTTTTCCACGGGTTGCGCCGCCAGGATGGCGCGGGGACCATCGCCGGGGACGGCGCAAGAAGGGCCGAAAACGGCCGCAAGGGACAGCGAACTCGGGCCGCCTTTCACCAAGGGCGGCCCGCATTCCTTGTACGACCGCCTGTTTCATCAGGTCAGGAACAATCCGCCAGTCTGGCGGGCTCCGTTCCAAAAGACCGAATAATGATGATTTTTTGGCCGCAATCTCGCCCACATTTCTCAGCAGATTAACAGCATCGGAGCAGTGTTTTCGGCCCGAGGGGGGCCGATTACCGGTGCAGCCGGGGTGCAAGAACCTGCGCCTTTTCGGCCGTTTCGGGCAGAAGGGATTTAGACGATGAGTTCAAACGCGGCCTTGCAGAGCGATCCGGAACCGATCCTCGCGTGCACCGTCGCGCGTGACGTGCAGAAGTTCGATCTTCTCATCGAGGATATGGAAACCGAGCTGGGCGAAGCCTGGGGTGACCTGTCATTCGACGACGCGCGGGTGTTTTTTACCCAGCCAGATGCAAAATTCATGGAATTCGTCGCGATCGCGATCGACGAGCAGGACGAGACCAACCTCGCCGGCATCGCCGACCTGATCGAGACCGCGAACGCCAACGGGCTGAAGGTGATCCTGATCGCCGAGAACGTCAGCCCCATCGCATTGCACCAGCTGTTGCGGCTGGGCGCCCGCGAGTTCTGCCCCTACCCGCTTCCCGAAGGCACGCTGCACGACGCCATCGAGCGCCTGCGCAAGCCCGAACCGACCGGCGGCGAGATCGCGAACATCAACACCGCCCACCCCAGCAAGCATGACCGCAACGGCGTGATCGTGACGGTGCATGGGCTGGCCGGCGGCGTCGGCGCCACGACCATCGCGACCAACCTGGCGTGGGAACTGGCGACCATCGACGACAAAAAGCCGCCCCGCGTGGCGATGCTGGACCTCGACCTGCAGTTCGGTTCGGTCTCGACCTACCTGGACCTGCCCCGCCGCGAAGCGGTGTACGAGCTGCTGTCGGACACCGCCTCGATGGACGCCGAAGCCTTCGTCCATGCGCTCGCCTCATATCAGGACAAGATGCACGTGCTGACCGCGCCCGCAGACATCCTGCCGCTGGACTTCATCACGCCCGAAGACATCGAGCGCCTGCTTGAAGTGGCGACGTCCAACTTCGACTACGTGGTGATCGACATGCCGACCACCATCGTCAACTGGACCGAGACGGTGCTGAACGAAAGCCACGTCTACCTTGCTGGGCTGGAGCTGGACATGCGGTCGGCGCAGAACGCGTTGCGGATGCTGCGCGCGCTGAAGTCCGAGGACCTGCCGCACCAAAAGCTGCGCTACATCCTGAACCGGTCGCCGAAGTTCACCGACCTGACCGGCAAGAGCCGGGTCAAGCGGATGGCGGAAAGCCTGGATATCGACATCGAGATCCTGATGCCGGACGGCGGCAAGCAGGTGATGCAGGCCTGTGACCATGGCACGCCGCTGGCTTCGGCCGCCGGGAAGAACCCACTGCGGAAGGAACTCGCGAAGCTCGCCGGGTCGATCCACCAGCACAACGTCGAACAGGCCGCGCTAGAGGCCGAGTAACAAGAACCCCTTTCGGGAGAGCTGCCAAGTGTTTGCCCGGTACAGCAAGAAGACGACCGAAACCGCCAAGCCCGTGAAGGCCGACGCCAGCGCCGAGTCGGCCTCCGCGCCGGCAAAGGCACCGCCGAAAGCCGCCCCGAAAGCGGCCGCGCCAAGCCCCAAGCAGGCGTCGCGCACGGCCCCCGCCGCGCCGACCCCGGCCGACAAGGAACGCAAGCGCAAAGAGCGCATCGCCGAGATCAAGGTGGAGCTGCACAAGCGACTGCTCGACAACCTGAACCTTGCCGCGCTGGAACACGCGACCGAAGCCGACCTTCGTCAGGAGATCGGCGCGATCTCGTCCGAGGCGCTGGAAGAACTGTCCATCGTCCTGAACAAGGACGAGCGCACGACGCTGAACAAGGACCTCTACAACGAGGTCACGGGCCTTGGCCCGCTCGAGGCGCTGCTGCAGGACGACAGCGTGAACGATATTCTCGTAAACGGGCCGCAGCAGATCTTCGTGGAACGCGCGGGCAAGCTGCAGCTGACCGACATCACCTTCAAGGACGAACGCCACCTGCTGCGGATCATCGACAAGATCGTGTCCGCCGTGGGTCGTCGCGTCGATGAATCGAACCCCTATGTCGACGCCCGTCTTGCGGATGGCTCGCGTTTCAACGCCATGGTCCCGCCGATCGCGGTGGACGGCTCTCTGGTCTCGATTCGTAAGTTCAAGAAGGACAAGCTGGGCATCCGCGACCTTGTCGGCTTCGGCGCCTTCTCGGAAGACATGGCGATGTATCTGGAAGCCGCGGTCGCCTGCCGGCTGAACGTCATCGTCTCGGGCGGTACCGGTTCCGGTAAAACGACCACGCTGAACGCCCTGTCGTCCTTCATCGACGACAGCGAGCGCATCCTGACCATCGAGGACACTGCGGAACTTCAGCTTCAGCAGACCCACGTGGGCCGGATGGAAAGCCGCCCGGCGAACGTCGAGGGCAAGGGCGCCGTCACCCAGCGCGACTGTCTGCGAAACGCCCTGCGGATGCGTCCCGACCGCATCATCGTCGGCGAAACGCGCGGCGAGGAAGTCATCGACATGCTGCAGGCCATGAACACCGGCCACGACGGCTCGATGACCACGATTCACGCGAACAGCGCCCGCGACGGTGTCTCGCGCCTTGAGAACATGATCGCCATGGCCGGGATCGAGATGCCGCTGAAGGCGGTCCGCTCTCAGATCGCCTCGGCTGTGAACCTGATCGTGCAGGCAAGCCGTCTTCAGGACGGCTCGCGCCGGATGGTCTCGATTACAGAGATCACCGGGATGGAAGGGGAAGTCATCTCGATGCAGGAGATCTTCCGGTACCAGCGCCTTGGGCTGGAGCCGAACGGGAAGATCATCGGCCAGTTCACTGCGACCGGTGTGCGGTCGCACTACTCGGAGCGTTTCCGGCAGTGGGGCTACGACCTGCCGCCGCAGATCTTCGAACCTTCTGTAGGACTGTAATTCATGGGCGTCCCCATAGAACTGATCATCTACGGCCTGATCTTCGTGGCCGTGCTGGTTCTTGTCGAAGGCATCTACCTGACCGTCTTCGGCAAATCCATCAGCCTGAACAGCCGGCTGAACCGCCGGATGGAAATGCTGGAAAAGGGCGTCGGCCGCGAGCAGGTGCTGGAGCAGCTTCGCAAGGAGATGTCGCAGCACCTCAAGTCGCGCTCGATCCCGCTGTACGCAATCCTTGCCGAGAAGGCGCAGAAGGCGAACATCGCCTTCACCCCGGTGCAATTGATCATGGTTATGGGCCTGCTTTCGATGGTGGCCTTCGTCGGCCTGACCATCGGCACCGGCGCCTCGATCCAGATCCGCATCGGCGTCTCGGTGCTGATGGGCATCGGCGCGGTCTACGTCTGGATCAATAACAAGGCCACCAAGCGGATGAAGCTGCTGGAAGAACAGCTTCCCGACGCGGTTGAACTGATGGTCCGCAGCCTGCGCGTCGGCCACCCCTTCAGCTCGGCCCTGAACATCGTCGCCAAAGAAGTCCCCGACCCGCTTGGCACCGAGATGGGCATGATCGCCGACGAGGCCGCCTATGGCCGGGACGTGGGCGAGGCGCTGAAGGCCATGGCCGAACGTCTGGACATGCAGGACCTTCGCTTCCTCGCGGTCGCGGTGACGATCCAGCAGACCTCGGGTGGTAACCTTGCCGAAATCCTCGAGGGTCTCGCCAAGGTGATCCGTTCGCGGTTCAAGCTGTTCCGCCGGGTGACCGCGATCACCGCCGAAGCGAAATGGTCCGGCAAATTCCTGTCGGGCTTCCCACTGCTGGCGCTGGTCGGCATCAACGTCGCACAGCCGAACTACTACGATCAGGTGATGGGCACCCCGGTGTTCATTCCCGCCTGTCTCGTCGTCGCGGGCTTCCTGATCGCCAACGTCTTCGTCATGAAGATGCTGGTCAACATCAAGGTCTGAGGAGCAGCCGCCATGAGCTTTCTGACCGACACTTTCGGCCCGCTGGGCCCGCTGCTGGCCGCCGGGTTCCTCGGCATCTTGCTGATCCTCATCGCCCTGCCCGTCTTCCTGAAAAAGCAGAAAGACCCGCTGGACCGCCTGAAGGAACAGGCAAAGGCCCCAAGCTCGCGCCCCGAGGCGCAGCTGCGCGCGCAGACGAAGAAGGACAAGCTCGAGAAGTACTCGGACTTCCTCGAACCCAAGGACGCCGAGGAATATTCGGCGATCCAGCTGAAGCTGCTGCGCGCCGGCTATCGCCAGAAGAACGCGGTGCGGATGTACCACTTTGCCCAGTTCGCGCTGGGTGCGGGCGGTCTGGTGCTGGGCACGGCCTATGCGCTGCTTTTGCAGATGACGCAGGACCCGACCACGCAGCAGATCATCCTGTCGATCCTGATCCCCGGCGCCGCCGGCTACATGGCACCGAAGTACTGGGTCAACCGCCGCGTCCAGAGCCGCGAGGAAGAGATCATCAACGGCTTCCCTGACTCGCTGGACATGATGCTGGTCTGCGTCGAGGCCGGTCAGTCGCTCGATCAGGCGATCCTGCGCGTGGCCCGCGAAATCCGCGCGGGCTATCCGGCGCTGGCCGACGAGTTCGACACCGTCAGCCAAGAGATGAAGGCCGGCAAGGACCGTATCTCGGTTCTGCGCGATATGTCCGAGCGCTGCGGCGTGCCGGATGTGGCCAGCTTCGTGACGGTGCTGATCCAGTCCGCAAGCTTTGGTACCTCGATCGCCGAAGCGCTGCGGGTCTTCTCGGCCGAGATGCGTGACAAGCGCGTGATGCGGGCCGAAGAGAAGGCGAACACCTTGCCCACCAAGATGACCCTTGCCACAATGATGCTTACGGTTCCGCCGCTTCTGGTGATCCTCGTGGGCCCCTCGGTCTACGGCATCTACCTGACGCTGACGGCGACGCAGACGGGTTACTAGGCAGGGCTCTGCAATGTCACATAGCTGGCCGGGATTGCTCCTGGTCGTCCTCGCGCTGACCGCCTGCACACCGGGCGGTCTTCGCACGCCCGGAGACGGGCTTTACGCGCCTTCCGTGGATCGCAGCGGCGAGGATGTCGACGGTCTGCTTGTGGGCCATCGGCTGATGGCGTCGGGCGAATACGAACTGGCGCTGCGCGCCTATTACCGCGCCGCCGCCGATCAGGGGCTTAACGTCGACGTTTTGTCCGCCATCGGCTCTGCCAACCTACGGCTTGGGCGGCTCAATCAGGCTGAAAAGATCTTGCGCCGCGCCGTCGAAGAGGATCAGACTTTCGTTCCCGCGTGGAACAACCTTGGCGTCGTCCTGATGGAACTGGGTCAAATTCCCGAGGCCGAGCGTGTCTTTCATACCGCATTCGCGCTGGATAACGGGGAAAGCAGCGCAATTCGGGACAATTTGCGCTTAGCGCTCGCAAAAATGAAAAATCCGGACTACGATGCGGAAAACAATACCCAATTCGCCCTGGTCCGGCGGGGAGGCGGGGAATACCTGCTTCTCTCCACTCCGGAGGCGGAGAGCGAGCAGTAAAAGGACGCCAAAGATGCGCAAGTTGGTTGGGGTGGTCTGCCTCGGCAGCGCCGTGCTGTTGTCGGCCTGTGGCGACAAGGCGGGCGACGCGGATGTTGAACGTGCGTTCGACACCGTGAATGTGATCGACGAGAGCAATCTCAACGACATCATGCTGACGGTCGCGGACCCGAACGAGGCGGTGAATTATTTCAGGCGCTCGCTGGCCGAGCATCCGGACCGGATCGACCTGTTGCGGGGCCACGCGCTGTCGCTGGTCCGCGCCAAGCGGAACACCGAAGGTGCGGTGGCGTGGAAAGCGGTCGTCGACCACGCGGAAGTCACCAATTCCGACCGGGTCGAATACGCCGACGCGCTGATCCGCACCGGCGACTGGGACACCGCAGAGGCGGCGCTGGACAAGATCCCGCCGACCTACGAGACCTTCAAGCGCTACAAGCTGGAAGCGATGATCGCCGACTCCAATCAGGAGTGGAAGGACGCCGACGCGTTCTACGAGATCGCGGTCGGTCTGACCACGAAACCCGGCAGCGTGCTGAACAACTGGGGCTACTCGAAGCTGTCGCGCGGCGAATACGCCGAGGCGGAACGCCTGTTCGGCGAAGCCATCACCTATGACGACAGCCTGTTCACCGCGAAGAACAACCTGGCCCTCGCCCGTGGCGCGCAGCGCGACTACGAGCTGCCGGTGGTTCCGATGTCGCAGATCGAGCGGGCGCAGCTTCTGCACACGCTTGGCCTGTCCGCCGTCAAGCAAGGTGACATCGAAATCGGCAAGGGCCTGCTGCGCGAGGCAATCGACACGCATCCGCAGCACTTCGAGGCCGCCGTGCGCTCGCTGCGCGCGCTGGAAGCGAACGTCACCAACTGATCCGGCGGGGCCTGCGGGCCCCGTCAGCCGCACGGACCCCCGCGATGCTGACCCTGCCCGCAAGCCAAGCGCTCTGGTTCCTGCCCTTCGCGGTGCCCATCGGCATCTGGGTGGCGTGGAACGACGTCAAGTTCATGAAAATCCCGAACAAGGCGGTCTACGCCCTGACGCTGGTGTTCCTTGTGGTCGGGCTGATCGCGGTGCCGCTGCCGGAATACCCCTGGCGGCTTCTGCAGCTGGTTGTGGTGCTGGTGGTCGGGTTCTTGATGAACATGGTCGGCATGATCGGCGCCGGTGACGCCAAATTCGCCGCCGCCATGGCCCCCTTCATCCCGCTGGCCGATGCGCGCCCCTTCGCCTTCCTGTTCGGCGCGGTCCTGCTGGCCGCCTACGTCACCCACCGCGCCTTCCGGGCCATCCCGGCGATGCAGCGTGCAACCGACTGGAAATCCTTCGCAATCCAGGATTTCCCGATGGGTCTCGCGCTGGGTCCGGCGCTGATCTTCTATCTTATCCTCGGCCTGCTGAACGGCTGAGCGGTGGCGACGGCATTGCACGTCACCGCGTTTTCCACCGACAGGTTCCGGGTCCTGGATTGGCGCCCGCTGACGGACCGCCCCACGGATCGCGAAGTTCTGGAAAAGGAGCTGGCCGCGATCCTGACCCCGAAGGTACTGGCGCACCTTCCACCCTCCATGCAACTGGCCCCGTCACCCGACGCGGCGTCGGCCTGGATCGACGCGCGAAAGACCGAAAGCGAAGTCATGGTCGTCACCTCGCGGACTGCCCCGGGCCTTGTCGGGCTGATCATCCTGGCCGCCGGGGACGACGCCGAAGGCCGGCGCGATGTTCACGTCGGCTATCTGCTTGCCGAACACGTCTGGGGCAACGGGGCGGCAACCGAGCTTCTGAGGGGTCTTGTGTCCATGTTGCGGACGGGACCGCCCGCAAGGCTTCTTGGCGGGGTGGGCCGCGACAACCCGGCCTCGGCGCGGGTGCTGCAAAAGGCGGGCTTCGCCGCGGACCCCCGACTTTCGACGCCGGACAGCGACGTCTACACGTTGCAAATCGGCTGACGCGCCGCCGCCCTTCCCACACGAAAAAGCGCGCCGGGAGGGGCGCGCTTTTCCGTTCATGACTTTGAACGCGGTTACTTGTTCATGCGGTTCGCGATCAGGTCGTCGACCACGGTGGGATCCGCGAGCGTGGAGGTATCGCCCAGCGCGCCATAGTCGTTCTCGGCGATCTTGCGCAGGATGCGGCGCATGATCTTGCCCGAGCGGGTCTTCGGCAGCCCCGGCGCCCACTGGATGTGGTCCGGCTTGGCAATCGGGCCGATCTCGGTCCGGACCCACTTTTCAAGGTCCTTCTTCAACTGGTCCGTCGCCTCGACGCCATTCATCAAGGTCACGTAGCAGTAAATGCCTTGCCCCTTGATGTCGTGCGGGAAGCCCACCACCGCGGCCTCGGCCACGTCGGCATGCGCCACCAGCGCGCTTTCGACCTCGGCGGTGCCCATCCGGTGACCCGAGACGTTGATGACGTCATCGACCCGGCCGGTGATCCAGAAGTAGCCGTCCTCGTCGCGGCGGCAGCCGTCACCCGAGAAGTAATAGCCCTTGTACTGCTGGAAGTAGGTCGCCTCGAACCGGTCGTGATCGCCCCAGACGGTGCGCATCTGGCCGGGCCAGCTATCGGCGATGGCCAGCACGCCCTCGGCCGGGTTGCCCTCGATCTCGGTGCCCTTCTCGGCCTCAAGAACCACCGGCTTCACGCCGAAGAACGGCAGCGTCGCCGAGCCGGGCTTGGCCGGGACCGCGCCGGGGATCGGCGTGATCATGTGGCCGCCGGTTTCGGTCTGCCACCAGGTGTCGACGATGGGGAGTTTCCCCTTGCCCACCAGTTCGTTGTACCAGTTCCAGGCTTCCGGGTTGATCGGCTCGCCCACGGTGCCCAGCAGCTTCAGCGACGACAGGTCGTACTTCTCGACCCATTCCGGCCCCTGCCCCATCAGCGCGCGGATTGCGGTCGGCGCGGTGTAGAACTGGTTGACCTTGTGCTTCTCGCACACGGCCCAGAAGCGGCCGGCGTCCGGGTAGGTCGGCACGCCCTCGAACATCAGCGTGGTCGCGCCGTTGGCGAGCGGGCCATAGACGATATAGCTGTGGCCGGTGACCCAGCCCACGTCCGCCGAACACCAGAACACGTCGCCCTCATGGTAGTCGAACGTGTATTCCTGCGTCATCGCCGCGTAGACGAGGTAGCCGCCCGAGGTGTGAACGACGCCCTTCGGCTTGCCGGTCGACCCCGAGGTGTAGAGGATGAACAGCGGGTCTTCCGCGTTCATCGGGCGCGGCGGGCAGTCGGGCGCGGCGGTTTCCATCAGCGCCTTCACGTCCACGTCGCGGCCGTCGATCCAGGTGGTCTGGTCGCCGGTGTGCTTCACCACAAGGCAGCGCACCTTGTCCGAGCAGTGCAGCAGCGCGGCGTCGGTGTTCGACTTCAGCGCGGTGACGCGACCGCCACGGGGCGCGGTGTCGGCGGTGATCACCAGCTTGGCGCCGCAGTCGTTGATCCGGTTCGCCAGCGCGTCGGGCGAGAAGCCCGCGAAGACGATGGAATGGATCGCGCCGATCCGGGCGCAGGCCAGCATCGCATAGGCGGCTTCCGGGATCATCGGCAGGTAGATCACCACGCGGTCGCCCCGCATCACGCCCTGCGACAGAAGGACGTTCGCCATGCGGCAGACCTTCTCGTGCAGTTCCTTGTAGGTGATGTGCTGCGCTTCGGCGTTCGGATCGTCGGGCTCGAAGATGATCGCGGTCTGGTTGGCGCGCGTCGCAAGATGGCGGTCGATGCAGTTGGCGGCGACGTTAAGGACGCCGTCCTCGAACCACTTGATCGAGACCTTGCCATAATCGAAGCAGGTGTTTTTGACCTTGGTGTAGGGCTCGATCCAGTCAAGCCGCTTGCCGTGCTCGCCCCAGAAGGTTTCGGGGTCCTCGACCGAAACCGTGTACATTTCCTTGTACTTGTCGGGGCCGATGTGGGCGTTCTGAATGAATTCCGCGCTCGGCTTGTAGATGTTGTCGGGGTTGTCCAGCATCGCTTTTCCTCCATCCCGTGATGCACCGCCCGCGGCGGCGGGCTGGTGCAGTGCTGTGCAGGGCGGCCCCTTGGGTCCGCGTCGGGCCACTGGCCTCAGATGGCCAGATACTCTGCCCGCAATTGCTCGTTGTCGAGCACCTCCTTCGCGGTGCCGTCGAACACCACCGTTCCGGTATCGAGGATAACCGCACGGTCGGCAAGCATCAGGGCGCGCACGGCGTTCTGTTCCACGATCACCGTCGTGATGCCCTGCTGCTTGATGATGTTCAGCGTCTTCTCGATCTCGTCCACGATGACGGGCGCAAGGCCCTCGTAGGGTTCGTCGAGAAGCAGCACCTTGATGTCCCGGGCCAGCGCGCGGGCGATGGCCAGCATCTGCTGCTCGCCACCCGACAGCGTCACGCCCTCCTGCTTGCGGCGTTCGCCCAGACGCGGGAACAGGTCGTAAAGACGGTCCAGCGACCAGCCCACCGGCGGCGCGATCTGCGCCAATTGCAGGTTCTCCTCGACCGTCAGGCCGGGGATGATGCGCCGGTCCTCGGGCACAAGCTGCAGACCGGCCGAGGCCGCCTGATAGCTCGACATCTTGTGCAGCGGCTGGTGATCCAGCCAGACCTCGCCATGGGTCAGCTGCGGGTCATCGAGCCGCGCAAGCGCCCGCAGCGTCGAGGTCTTGCCCGCGCCGTTGCGCCCCAGCAGGGCAAGGATCTCGCCCTCGTGGATGTTGAACGACACGCCCTGCACGATGTAGCTCTCGCCATAGTAGGCGTGCAGATCATAGGCCGAGAAGAACGCCGGAGCGGTCGCGGCCTTGTTCGAGTGGGACGAGAAGTCCTTCGGCGTCCGGTTCGTCAGCTGGTCTTCGGTCAGGGTCATCAGTGGCTCTCCCCGAGATAGGCTTCGCGGACCTTCGGATGGCCCTTGATGTTTTCCGGCGTGTCCTCGACCAGCGGCGTGCCCTGAGCGAGAACGGTGATCCGGTCGGCAAGCGAGAACACCACGTGCATGTCATGCTCGATGATCGCCATGGTGATGTCGCGCTTCTCGTGGATCTCTTTCAGCAGGTCGATCGTGTTGTTGGTGTCGGCCCGCGCCATGCCGGCGGTGGGCTCGTCCAGCAGCAGAAGACGCGGCTGCTGCACAAGGCACATCGCCATCTCCAGCCGCCGCTTGTCGCCGCGAGACAGGGACGAGGCCAGCATGTTCCGCTTTTCCAGCATGTTGACGTCGGCGAGGATCGCCTCGGCCTTGTCGTTCAGCTCGCCCTCGTTCGCCACGGTCTCGAAGGCGTGCATCCGGAACGCCCCGTCGCGCTTGGCGAAGCAGGGGATCAGCACGTTCTCCATCACCGTGAGATCGGCGAAGATCTCTGGGGTCTGGAACACCCGGCTGATGCCCATCTGGTTGATCTCGTGCGGCTTGCGGCCCAGCACCGACTGGCCGTCGAACATGACGGACCCGGTGTCGGGGATCAGGCGGCCGACGAGACAGTTCAGCAGGGTCGACTTGCCGGCGCCGTTCGGACCGATGATCGCGTGGACGGTGCGGTCCTTGACCGAGAGGTTCACGTCACCCAGCGCCTGCAGACCGCCGAAGCGTTTGCCGACACCTTTGACTTCGAGGATACCCATAGCTCCGTTCTCCTCTTACTCGGCCACGTGGGGCGTGGATTTCGGGTGATGCTCGGGGTCGTCCCCCGGACCTTTCTTCCGGTTGCGGGCCCAGCGGGCGATCCGCTGTCCGCCCTCGACCAGACCGCCGGGCAGGAAGATCACGACCAGCATGAACAGCAGGCCAAGCGTCAGGTGCCACGACTTGCCGACGAAGAAGTGCGAGACCCAGATCAGCGCGTCTTCCATGCCGTCGGGCATCCAGCCGAACCACTGGTGCAGCATGTTGTCGTTGATCTTCGAGAAGATGTTCTCGAAGTACTTGATGAAGCCCGCGCCCAGCACCGGACCCAGAAGGGTGCCCGCACCGCCGAGGATGGTCATCAGGACAACTTCGCCCGACGCGGTCCACTGCATGCGCTCGGCGCCGGCCAGCGGGTCCATCGAGGCCATCAGGCCACCGGCAAGACCGGCATACATGCCCGAGATCACGAAGGCCGCCAGCGTGTAGGGCCGCGTGTTGAGGCCGGTGTAGTTCATCCGCGTCTGGTTCGACTTGATCGCGCGCAGCATCAGGCCGAAGGGCGACCGGAAGATCCGCAGCGACAGGTAGAAGGCCAGGATCGCGACGATGGCGCAGAAGTAGTAGCCGACGTTGAAGGTGAACAGCCAGCCGCCCACGTCCACCTGCAGGCTGTCGCGCATGACAAGGCCGAACAGGTGCGGCGAGTTGGGCGAGCCCTCTCCCATCAGGAATTGCGGGTCGTTGCTATAGACCTGCAGGCCGGTCTCACCGTTGGTCAGCGGCGTCAGCACCGAGTAGGCGAGGTTGAACGACATCTGCGCGAAGGCCAGCGTCAGGATCGAGAAGTAGATCCCGGTCCGGCGCAGCGAGACATAACCGATCGCCAGCGCGAAGATGCCCGAGGTGATGACCGCAAGGATCAGGCCCGGCAGGATGTTGTAGTCCAGCAGCTTGTACATCCAGACCACCGAGTAGGACCCGACACCCAGGAAGGCCGCGTGGCCGAAGGACAGGTAGCCGGTCAGGCCGAACAGGATGTTGAAGCCGATGGCGAAGATCCCGAAGATCGCGAAGCGCTGCATCAGGTCCGGATAACCGGCGTTGAAGGTGGCCAGCGCCGAGCCTTCGGGGAAGGGTTGCAGGAAGATCGGGGTCAGCAGCGTCAGTGCGACGACGATCAGCAGGAACGAGGTGTCTTTCTTGGAAAGGCCGAACATTGGTCTTTACTCCTCCATCACGCCGCGGCGACCCATCAGGCCACGCGGCCGGGTCAGCAGGATGACGATGGCAATCAGGTAGATGATGATCTGGTCGATGCCGGGGATGATGTCCTTGATCCAGTTCATCGAGGCGAAGGCTTCGAGAATGCCCAGCATGAAGCCTGCAAGCACGGCGCCCGGAAGGCTGCCCATGCCGCCGACGACGACCACGACGAAGCTGAGGACAAGGAAGTCCATCCCCATGTGATAGTTCGGCGAGTTGATCGGCGTGTACATGACACCCGCCAAGCCCGCGACGGCTGCCGCGATACCGAACATGATGGTGAACTTGCGGTCGATGTTGATGCCCAGCAGGCCCACCGTCTCGCGGTCCGCCATACCGGCGCGAACGACCATGCCGAAGGTGGTGAACTGCAGGAACCCGAACACGCCCGCGATCAGGACCAGCGCGAAGGCGAAGTAGATCATCCGCCAGTAGGGGTAGATGATGGCGTTCTCGGCAAAACCGATCAGCACGCCGAAGTCGAACGAGCCGCGGAAGGCATCGGGCGCCGGGGTCGGGATCGGGTTGGCGCCGAAGAAGTACTTGATCAGTTCCTGCAACACGATGGCGAGGCCGAAGGTCACAAGGATCTGGTCCGCGTGGGGCCGCTTGTAGAAGTGCTTGATCAGGCCGCGCTCCATCACGTAGCCGATGAACAGCATGACCGGGATCGCGAACAGGATCGACAGTGGCACTGACCAGTCGATGATCGCCTGTCCCGCCTCTGGCCCGAACCACGACTCGACGTAAGGCACGTCGACCTTCAGCGGATTGCCGAGGAAGTCCTTCTGCGTCTCGTCGATGACCGTGTAGCTCAGCGACAGGATGCGTTGCAGCGTCACGGCGCAGAAAGCGCCGAGCATGAAGATCGCCCCGTGGGCGAAGTTGACGACACCGAGCGTGCCGAAAATCAGCGTGAGGCCCAGCGCGATGAGCGCATAGGCAGAGCCCTTGTCGAGCCCGTTCAGCACCTGGAGAATGATTGCGTCCATTGTCCCGACCCGTTTCTGGAATGGGCGCGCACGCCGACGGAGGCCGCGGCGGCGGCTTGTTCGGCAGGGCGGGGATAACCCCGCCCTACGCAACGATTTTTTAGTAGTGTCTTAGGCGCCCGGGTTGCACTCGCCGAGGCTGCCACCGGCAAACATCGGGTGATCGGGCGGATAGGTGACCTGAGCGGCCGGAGTGACTTCGACGACCTCGAGAAGGTCGAATTCCGAAGTCGGGTTCTCCTTGCCCTGCACAACCAGCACGTCCTTGAAGCACTGGTGGTCGTCGGCGCGGTACAGCGTCGGACCGTTGCCCATGCCGTCGAACTCGAACCCTTCCAGCGCCGCAGCGACGTCGCAGGGGTTGAACGAGCCGGCGCGGGTCACGGCGTCAGCGTACAGCAGCGTCTGGACGTAGCAGGTGTGCGCGGCCTGCGACGGCGGGAAGCCGTACTTGGTGCCGAACGACTTCACGAAGGCCTGCGAGCCCTCGTCCTGCAGCGACCAGTGCCAGTTGGTCGAGCCAAGGATGCCCTTGACGTTTTCGCCGGCGCCGCGGGCCATCAGGCGCGAGTAAAGCGGAACGACGATCTCGAAGTTCTTGCCGTTCACCTGCTTGTCGCGCAGGCCGAACTGCACGGCGTTGGTCAGCGAGTTGACCATGTTGCCGCCGTAGTGGTTCAGAACCAGAACGTCGGCGCCCGAGTTCAGAACCGGAGCGATGTACGACGAGAAGTCGGTCGCGGCGAGCGGGGTCTTGACCGCGTTGACGGTCTCCCAACCCAGCGCCTCGGTCGAGGCTTTGATCGACTCTTCCTGGGTCCAGCCCCAGGTGTAGTCGGCGGTCAGGTGGTACGCCTTGCGGTCGGTGCCGTAGCGCGCGGCCAGCACCGGCGCCAGAGCGGCGCCCGACATGTAGGCGTTGAAGAAGTGACGGAAGCCGTTCGCCTTCTTGTCCTTGCCGGTGGTGTCGTTCGAGTGCGTCAGGCCGGCCATGAAGATGACGCCGGCTTCCTGGCAGAGGCCCTGAACCGCAACGGCGACGCCCGACGACGAACCGCCGGTGATCATGATCGCGCCGTCTTTTTCGATCATCGACTTGGCCGATGCGCGGGCGGCGTCCGACTTGGTCTGCGTGTCGCCGGTCACATAGGCGACCTTGCGGCCAAGGATACCGGTGCCGTCGAGTACTTTCGACGAGAAGGTGTTCAGCATGCCGCCGTCACCGCCGCCGTTCAGGTGCTCGACCGCGAGTTCATAGGCGCGCAGTTCGTCTGCACCCTCGTCGGCATAGGGGCCGGTCTGCGGCACGTTGAAGCCGAGCACGACCTCGCTGGCGCCGGGCTCGTTGGTGAACGCCCCCGCGCCGGAGGTGAAGATCGTCGGGACCGCAAGGCCCGCGCCGGTCACGGCGCCGGACTTGAGCAGTCCACGGCGAGTCAGAGTCGTTCTGGTCATGAAGTTCCTCCCGTTACGTCATTGTGGCGCCGGACCGTTTCCTCCCTGGTCCGGCATGTCCCTTTTACAGGATGCTCAAATTTATGAGGGCGTCCCGAAAACTTCGCAACAAGCACCTTTACATAAAGGAAAAAGCTGTAAAAAACTACACAATGCGCACGCGGCAATTGTAAAGAATTTATCTGCGCGCTGCGGAAACCGTTTCAGATCAGGGGGATGCGTGATGCCCGCCGGAACGCTTACAGGCAGTAGGATTCGCGAACGGCGTGTCGCGATGGGTCTCAAGCAGTCGATGTTGGCGCAAACGGTCGGAATATCTGCGGCATACTTGAATCTTATCGAGCACAATAAGCGCAGAATCGCGGGAAAGTTACTGGCCGACATCGCCCGTACGCTAGAGGTTGATCCCTCTGCCCTTGCCGAGGGTGCGGGCGCGGCGTTGGTCGGTCAAATGCGGGATGCGGCGGCGGCTTTCCCCGAGGCTGCGGCAGAGGAAACGCGAGCCGAGGAATTCGCCGGCCGCTTCCCCGGCTGGGCGCGTCTCGTGGCGCTGCAACGGCGCCGCATCCGGCATCTGGAGCGGGTGACCGAAAGCCTGACCGACCGCCTTGGCCACGACCCTCACCTTGCCGCCTCGCTGCACGAATTGCTGTCCACCGTGACCGCGATCAACGCCACCTCGTCGATCCTTGTCGAACCCGGCGAGATCGAGGCCGAATGGCGCGACCGCTTCCATCGCAACATCCACGAGGACAGCGAACGCCTTGCCGACACCAGCCGCGCGCTGGTGTCCTATCTCGAAGCGTCCACCGAGGCGGCGCAGTCCACCGGCACCCCGCAAGAGGAACTGGAGGCGTGGCTGGCCGCGCGGGACTATCACCTTGCGCCGCTGGAGGGCGAGACGCCCGCCGATCCGCAGGAGGTGATTGCCGGGGCCACGGAATTGACCAGCGCGGCGGGGCGGTCGCTCGCCGAAGGCTGGGCGGCCCGCTACCGGCAGGATGCCACCGCGCTGCCGCTGCCCGCTTTCGCCTTGGCGGCGCGCGAGACCGGGTGCGACCCGGCGGTGCTGGCGGCCCGCTTCGGGGTCGGCATGGGCGCGGTTCTGCGGCGGCTGGCGGCCTTGCCGCCCGACAGCCTTGACACGGCCACGGGGCTGGTGATCTGCGACGGCTCCGGCACGTTGACCGCCCGCAAGCCGGTCGACGGCTTCCCCCTGCCCCGCTTCGGCGCCGCCTGCCCCTTGTGGCCGCTCTATCAGGCGCTAAGCCGCCCCCTGTCGCCGGTGCGCGCGGTCGTCGAGATGGCGGGCCGCGACGCGGCGCGCTTCGTGGCTTACGCGGTGGCCGAGCCTGTCGGCCCGGCACGGTTCGACGCGCCGCCGGTGTTCGAGGCGGTCATGCTGATCCTGCCGCGACCGCGCGGCGCAGAGGGCGCGGCGCTAAGGGTCGGCACAAGCTGCCGCATCTGTCCGCAGGCCGACTGCCCGGCGCGGCGCGAGCCTTCGATCCTGGCGGAAGCCGCCTGAGCCCTGCGCGTGGCGGGACGGTGCATTGCAATTCAAATAGTTTGAGGTTCAATCTATCTTGAGCTATTTCTCCCGGCATGACCGGCACCACTACAGACATTACCGCGCTGCGGACGCGGTTCGGCTTTCGCTTCGTGACGCTGGCGCGGGTGTGGCGCCGCGCCGTCGACCTTGAACTGGTTGCGGCGGGACTGACCGACGCCACGTGGACTCCGCTGATCCACCTCAGCGAGTCCGGCGACGCCATCACCCAGAAGGAACTCGCCCGCCGCGTCGGCATCGACGGCTCGACACTGGTGCGGCTGGTCGACCTGCTGTCCGAGGCGGGGCTGGTCGAGCGGAAACCCGACCCCGACGACCGCCGCGCCAAGCGGGTCGTGCTGACCAAGGCGGGCCACGCCGAGGTGACGCGCATCCGCGCCCGGATCGCCGAGGCCGAAGAGCGCTTTCTCTGCGACCTCGACGAGGACACCATCGCCACCATGACCCGTGCCTTCGCGCGGATCGAGGACCGGGTCGAAGGCGTGCTTGCCGCGCATGACGATGGAAAGCGAAGGCGATGACGCTCGCGGGCCTTGGTTTCGATCCGGCGCGGCTGCGTTTCGGATTGCGGACCGCGCTGGCGGCCTGCCTTGCGGTGTTCGTCGCGTGGATCGCGGGGCTGGAACATCCGCAATGGGCGGGCATGTCGGTCTGGGCCGCATCGCAACCGCTGCGCGGCCAACTGGTCGAGAAGGCCTTCTTCCGCTTCGCCGGAACCATCGTCGGCTCGGTCATCGGCGTACTTCTGGTGCTGGCCTCGGGTGTCCACCCATGGCTTTTGGTGATCGGGCTGGCGCTTTGGGTGGCGCTGTGTACGTGGGCCGGGAACCTGCTGCGGGGGTTCGGGGCCTACGGCACCGTGCTGGCAGGATACACCGCCGCGATGGTCTCGCTTCTGGACAGCGGGCATGGCGGCGTTCTGGCGCTGGGGCTGGACCGCATGGCAACGGTGCTGACCGGCGTGGCGATGGCGACGGCGGTGGGTCTGTTGTTCGGCGGAGTGGCCGATGGCGGGGGGCTGCGGCACCGGCTCAGGGTGCTGCTGGCGGACCTGCTGGACCACGTGGCCGACGCGAAGGACGCGCCCGGCGAGGATGGCGCCCTGCTGTCGCGGCTCGCCGCGCTGGACGAGGCGCTGGAGGTCCACGCCGCCGGCTCGCTGCGTTCGCGCCGCACCGTGCGGGCGGTGCGGTCCATGCTGCTGGCGGCGATCTCGCTGGTGTTCTGGCGGCGCGGCGAAGGCGCGGTGCCCGAGATCGAAGGCGCGTTGCGACGGGCCGCGACCGCGTTGCGCGACGACGTGACCGAGCGGGCGGTGGCAGAACTCGACCTTGCCCGGCATGCGCTTCCCGAAGGACACGAACTGGCCCCGACGCTGGGGCGACTGCGGGTCACGATGGACCGCTGGTCGCGGGCCGAGGCGCCGGGGCACGACTCCAAGCACCCGGTCGTCCTGCACCGCGACCGCGCGGGTGCCGCCGAGGCCGCGCAGCGGGCGGGCGGTTCGCTGCTGTTGTTCGGCGCCCTGTGGCTGATCACGGGATGGAGCGCGGGAAATTTCCTGCTGCTGGGGCTGTCGGTGATGATTTCTTTGTTCTCGACCTTCGAGAACCCGGTGCTTCAGATGCGCCACGTCTGTCTCGGCCAGATCGCCGGCGTCGTGGGCGCGCTGGCCTGCCGCTGGCTCGCGTGGCCGCTCGCTGGCAGCGAGGCCGAGATGCTGGCGTGGCTGGTGCCCTTTATCCTGTTCGGCCCATTCCTGATGGCGCACCGCCGGACGCAGGCGATGAGCTTCGACTACAACATGGTGCTGCTGTTGATGCTGCAACCGCATTTCCCGCTCACCGGCAGCTTCGGTGCGTCCGTGTCCGCCGGCCTGGCGGTCGCCGCCGCGCCGCTGGCCGCGATGGCCGCCTACCGCTGGATTTACCCGGTCAACCGCAGACGCCGCGCGAAAGCGCTGCTGACAGCGATGCTGGACGATGTCGCGGCGCTGGCCGGGCACCCGGACGCGTTGGAGGCGCCGCTTCTGTGGCGCGCGCGGCTGTATCACCGGACCCTGCGTCTGGTGCGGACAGCCGAGGGCGCACCGCACGCCTTGGAGGACGCGCTGGACGCCGCGTGCGGCCTGTTCGACCTTGGCCGCGGGGTGATGGCCTGCCACGCGCTGCTGGCGGACGATGCCACCCCGGCCCCGGTTCGCCGCGCCGCCCGGGCCGCGCTGGCCCGGACGCGGGCGCTGGCGGGGCGGCCCGACCGCGCGGGCGGCGCATTCGACCGGCTCGCACGGCGTCTGGCGGGCCCGGACCGTCACCGCATGACGCGCGCCGCGCAGGGTGCGGGCCGGCTGACCGCCAATCCCGTCTGATCCTTGCGCGTTCCTGTGCCATTCCGGTGTCCGGCCGCCGGAAATCGGCGGCTGCGGCATCCAAGCGTTTTGACACCCCGCATTCCTTCCCCGATAGTCCCCTGAACGCGCGGAGTATCCGGCACGGGCCAGGGGAGGGGTTCGGACCATGGAAAAACGTGTTCTGCTTATCGAGGACGAGCCGAACATCATACAAGCCATCAGCTTCATCCTGTCGCGAGACGGGTGGGCGGTGGATACCCATGCCGACGGAAAAACCGCGATGGACGAGATCGCCCGGCGCGCGCCGGACCTTGTGATCCTTGACGTGATGCTGCCGAACCGCAGCGGCTTTGACATCCTTGCCGATCTGCGCGCCGCGCCCGAGACGGCTGGCCTGCCGGTGCTTATGCTGACGGCGCGCGGCCGCGCCAAGGACCGCGAGCAGGCCGAGCGCATGGGCGCCAGCCGCTTCATGACCAAGCCCTTCTCCAATGCCGAGGTGCTGGAGGCGGTGCGCGACCTCGTTCTGCAATAGGGCCCGCCCGCATGTCCCGCCGTCCCGTCTTTCTTGAACGCCGCAGCTACCGCCGCCGGCGCGTGATGGACGGGGCGCGGCTGTTGCCCGTTCTGGGCGCCTTCCTGTTCCTGATGCCGCTGGTTTGGGTGCTTTCCCCGGGCCGCGTGCTGCGCACCGCCGGCAGCGGCATCTACATTTTCGCGGTCTGGGGCGGCCTGATCGCCGTGTCGCTTCTGTTCTCGCGCATCCTCTTGCGCCCGGACGAACACAACCCGCCGCAGGAGCGCGACGAATGATCGGCTTCAACCTGCTGGTCGTTGTCTGCCTGCTGTACGTGGTGCTGCTGTTCGTGGTCGCCTTCGCCGCCGAACGCCGCGCCGAACGGGGACAGGTCGGCTGGCTGCGCTCGCCATGGGTCTACACGCTGTCCCTGTCGATCTACTGCACCGCGTGGACCTTCTATGGCGCGGTGGGCTACGCGGTGAACTCGGGGCTTGAGTTCGTGACAATCTACCTTGGCCCGACGCTGGTGCTGATCGGCTGGTGGTCGGTGCTGCGCAAGCTGGTGCGGATCGGCCGGTCTCAGCGGATCACCTCGGTCGCCGACCTCGTATCCAGCCGCTATGGCAAATCCAACCTGCTGGGCGTCTTCGTGACCCTGCTCGCGGTGATCGGCACCACGCCCTACATCGCGCTTCAGCTGCAATCGGTCACGCTGTCGTTCTCGGTGTTCTCCGGCAACGGCTCGGGCGACGCGCCGACCTTCGAGCAACTGGACGCCACAGCCCTTGCCGTCGCGGGCGGTCTGACGGTGTTCACCATCCTGTTCGGCACCCGCACCCTCGACGCGAACGAGCGCCATCACGGCGTGGTCACCGCCATCGCTCTTGAAGCGGTGGTGAAGCTGTTCGCCCTGCTGGCGGTCGGTGTGTTCGTCGTCTGGGGCGTCGCGGACGGCCCGTGGGACATCGCCCAGAGGATCGAGGCGTCGAGCCTTGCGGAATGGACTCCGGCGCCGGGACGCTGGGCCGGGCTGATCTTCCTGTCGGCGGCGGCCTTCCTGTGCCTGCCACGGATGTTTCAGGTCATGGTGGTCGAGAACCCGGACGAAAAGCACCTTGCCGTCGCAAGCTGGGCGTTCCCCCTGTACCTGTTCCTGATGAGCCTGTTCGTCGTGCCGATCGCGGTGGTCGGGCTAAGCCTGCTGCCCAATGGCAACCCCGACCTTTATGTTCTGACGGTGCCGCTGGCGCAGGGGCGCGACGGGCTGGCGATGCTGTCCTTCCTCGGAGGCTTCTCCAGCGCGACCTCGATGGTCATCGTTGCGGCCATCGCGCTGTCGACGATGGTGTCGAACCACATCGTCATGCCGATCTGGCTGTCGGTGCGCCGCGAAAGCGCCACCGTCTCGGGCGACGTGCGCGACGTGGTGATCACCGCCCGCCGCATCTCGATCGCGGCGGTGCTTTTGCTGGGCTACCTTTACTTCCACCTCTCCGGCGGCAGCACCGCGCTGGCGGCCATCGGCCTGATCTCGTTCGCCGGGGTGGCGCAGGTGCTTCCGGCGATGCTGGGCGGGCTGTTCTGGCGCGGCGCCTCGCGCAACGGGGCCGCGGTCGGGCTGGCGCTGGGCTTCGTGGTCTGGGCCTACACCCTGTTCGTTCCCAGCTTTGGCGAAAGCTTCGTGATGCCCGCACGGCTGCTGGCCGAGGGGCCGCTTGGTATCGGCTGGCTGCGGCCGCAGGCGCTGTTCGGGCTGGGCGGGATGGACCCGGTGGTGCATTCCGTCTTCTGGTCGATGCTTCTGAACACCGGCGCCTTCGTCGTGGTGTCGCTGATGAGCTTTCCGCGCCCGCTGGAACGCCTTCAGGGCGCGCAATTCGTCAACGTCTATGAACACTCCGGCAGCGCACGCGGCTGGTCGTCAAGCTCTGCCGAGGCAGAGGACCTGCTGATCATGTCGCAACGCATCCTCGGCCCGGACGAGGCGCAGGCGCTGTTCAGAACCGAGGCCGGGCGGCAGGGCACCGGCGGCTACCTGCCCGACACGACGCCCGATTTCATCGAAACACTGGAACGGCAGCTTGCCGGCTCGGTGGGCGCGGCGACGGCGCATGCGATGGTGGGCCAGATCACCGGCGGCACCGCCGTGTCCGTCGAGGACCTGATGGCCGTGGCCGACGAGACCGCGCAGATCATGGAACACACCTCGCAACTGGAAGCCCAGCGCGAAGAGCTGTCCCGCACCGCCCGTCAGCTGCGCGACGCAAACGAGAAGCTGACGCAGCTGTCGATCCAGAAGGACGCCTTCCTCAGCCAGATCAGCCACGAACTGCGCACACCGATGACCTCGATCCGGGCATTCTCCGAGATCCTGATGTCCGGCGGCCAGATGGCGGCGGAAGAGCAGGAACGCTTCGCCACCATCATCCACGACGAGACGATCCGCCTGACCCGGCTGCTGGACGATCTGCTGGACCTGAGCGTGCTGGAGAACGGGCAGGTTTCGCTGAACTGGCAGGAAACGGAGCTTGGCCACGTCATCGACCGCGCTGTCGCCGCGACCTCGGCGCGCGAGGGGCCAGAGCTACACATTCGGCGCGACCCTGCGGCAGAGCGGCTGGCGGTCGTCACCGATGGCGACCGGCTGGCGCAGGTGTTCATCAACCTGATCGCCAACGCCCGCAAGTACTGCGACGCCGAGATGCCGGAACTGCGGATCCGCGTGTCGCGCCATGACGGCGAAGTCCGGCTGGACTTCGTCGACAACGGCACCGGCATCCCCAAGGCCAGTCAGGCGGTGATCTTCGAGAAGTTCTCGCGCCTGACCGATCAGGGCCGCGCGGGCGGCGCCGGTCTGGGTCTGGCGATCTGCCGCGAGATCATGGAGCGGCTGGGCGGCTCGGTGTCTTATCTTCCGGGTCAGGGCGGCACCGCGTTCCGCGTTACCCTGCCCCGCGTGCAGGCCCGCAGCGCCGCGTGACGGCGCACCTGTCCCGGCCTTTCTAACGCTTTGGTAACCCGCATCTGGCAAGTCCGGGGATGACCCGGTTTGAAACCACCTGTTACGGGCAAGGGGAATGGCGGAAGCTGCCGATACACCAGTGCTAAGGCGCATGCTGGGCGCGCGCCGCGCCGCGCTTGGCCTGTCCGAGATGACGCCGGCCAAGGCGATGCGGCTGTCGCTTGCCAAGACGGGCGACCGGACGCTTGGCGTGCCAATCGTGCTGAAGGACCTTGGTCGCGGAACGCTGATGCCCGAGGAACTGGCAGGCGCCCTGCCCGATCCGGGGCTGATCCTGCGCCTTGACGGTCCCGCCGGGGCCGTCGCTCTTGCCGTGCTGTGCCCGCAGGCCGTCGCCGCCGCGATCGAAGCGCAGACGCTGGGCAAGGTCCTGCCCGGCGCCGCGCCCGACCGCACGCCGACCGCGACCGACGCGCTGCTGATGCGCGACTTTGTCGAGATGACGCTGGACGGCTTCGCGGCGCTGGCGGCGGACTGCGGCGGACTTCCAGCGCTGGACGGCTACACATTCTCGGGCCGGGTGGTGGATGCCCGCGTCGCCGCCATGGCGATACAGGACGCCGCGCACCTGCACCTGACGGCAGAGATGGACTTTGCCGGCGGGGTGAAGACCGGACGCCTGCACTATGTCCTGCCCAGCCGAAGCCGCGCCGCCCTGCCCGGCACGGCAGAGGAACCGGGCGACTGGCCCGACCTGATGGAAAAGGCGGTGATGGCCAGCCCCGTCTCGCTTGAGGCGCGGTTGTGCCGGGTCAGCCTGCCCTTGTCAGAGGTGTCGCGCCTGCACGTCGATCAGGTCCTGCCGCTGGGCCGCGCCACGCTCGACGGCGTCGAGTTGCGCGGGATGGATGGCCGCAAGCTGATGGCGGCGCGTCTGGGACGGTCCGGCGCGATGCGGGCGGTGCGCCTGCGGGCGGCCGATGCGCCGCCACCGCAGCCCGCGCTGACAACCGATCTTGCACCGATGTCCGCAGCACCTCCGATGCCCGCCGCGCCCGATCTGGCCCCCACCGATCTGGCCCCCGCCGATCTGGCCCCCACCGATCTGCCCACAGCCGATCTTGCAATGCCCGAACCCGGCATGGCGGACCCGGCACCGATGGCGCCGGATCTTCCGTCACCCGAACCGATGGCGCTGGACGATATCCCGGCGCTCGACCCCGTTCCGATGGCAGGTCTCGATCTGCCGGACTGACGCGGCACCGCGACACGCGCGCCATGAAACGGAAAGGGGCCCGCAGGCAAAGCCCGGACCCCTTTCCCGTTGTCCCGACCGCAATGCGCGGCAGGACCACAAAATCACTGCGCGAAGATCGACTTCAGCGATCTCGCCGATTGGTACAGCGACTTCGGCAGGTAGTTCAGCACGAACCGTCCATTCCGCTTGACCGGAGCGAACGGCAATAGCGCCTGAGCAGTCAAAACAGTCATCTGTCGTTCCTTCCGTACAACGTCACACGCCGTCATCAGCGTGCAGTGGGTGATATAGGCAGCGCGGCCCATTTCGTCAATACATTGTATATACCTTTTTTGATGACCAACCGGCCAACCGGCGAGACGTGAAAGCAAATTCCCGCGCCAGCCGTCGGCGTCCGAACCGCCCCTTGCACCTCTGCTACGGCTCCCCCACACTCGCGCGGCTGGGCACAAGGAGGACACAGATGAACGGCGCCGAATCCCTCGTGAAGACTCTGCTGGCCAGCGGCGTCGACACCGTCTTCGCCAACCCCGGCACGTCCGAGATGCACTTCGTCGCCGCGCTCGACACCCACCCCGAGATGAACTGCGTGCTGTGCCTGTTCGAGGGTGGCGTGACCGGCGCGGCGGACGTCTATTTCCGCATGAAGCGCGACGTCTCGGCGACGCTCTTGCACCTTGGCCCCGGCTTCGCGAACGGTTTCGCCAACCTCCATAACGCCCGCAAGGCCGGATCCGGCGTGGTCAACGTGGTGGGCGAGCACGCGACGCATCACCTTGCCTACGAAAGCCCGCTGAAAGGCAACCTCGACGGCGTCGCAGGCGCGGTCAGCCACTGGGTCCGCCGCAGCCCCGACGCCGAAACCGTTGCCACCGACGGTGCCGCCGCGATCCGCGCGGCGCGCAGCCTGAACGGCCAGATCGCGACGCTGGTGCTGCCCGCCGACACCGCGTGGAACCCGGCCACCGGCCCCGTGACGGCGACCGCCTCCGGCGCACTGTACCGGCCCGCCGACGACCGGATTGAGGCCGCCGCCACCCGTCTGTGCCAGCCCGGCGCGGTCCTCATGGTGGGCGGCGCGGCCCTGATCGGCGAGGCGTTCCAGACCGCCGCCCGGATCGCCGCCGCCACCGGCGCGCGGCTGATCGTCGACACCCTGATCCCCCGTCGGTCGCACGGCGCCGGATCGCCCGCCGCCGTTCAACTGCCCTATGCCGTTGCGCCGAAGATAGAGACGTTGAAGGAGGCAACCTCGATCACGCTTCTGGGCAGCAACCGCCCGGTCACCTTCTTCGCCTACCCCGGCAAGCCCAGCCTGCCGGAACCCGCCGGCTGCGAAATCGCCGAACTCGCCAGCCCCGAGATGGATACCCTCTGGACGCTCGACGCACTGGCCAACGCGACCGGCGCCCGCAGCGCGAGGGCCGCGGTGAACCAGACCGACCTGCCGGACCTGCCGACGGGCCGCCCGACCTCGGACAAGCTGGGACAGGCGTTGTCGGCGCTGCTGCCCGAAGGCGCGATCTTCCTGAACGAGGCGGTGTCGAACGGGCGGAATTTCCCCGAGATGCTGTCCCGCGCGCGTCCCATCGACCTTGTCGGCGGCACCGGCGGCTCGATCGGCTGGTCGCTGCCCGGCGCCGTCGGCGCGGCGACAGCCTGCCCCGACCGCAAGGTGGTGGTGGTGACGGGCGACGGCTCGGCCATGTACACCGGCCAGTCCCTTTGGACGATGGCGCGGCAGGGGCTGGACGTGACGGTGATCGTGCTGGCGAACCGTGGCTACCAGATCCTGCGGGACGAACTGAAGAACGTCGGCGTCGATACCTACGGCGCCAATGCGCAGGCGATGTTCGACGTGGACACGCCGCGCCTTGACTGGGTGGCGATGGCCAAGGGCCACGGCCTGCCCGGCACCCGGGCCGAGGATATGGAGACGCTGGTCAAAGCGTTGCGCGACGGGATCGAGGGCGATGGACCCTCGCTGATCGAACTCGCGCTGGACTGACCCGGCCCAAATGAAAAGGCCCCGCCGTGACGGGGCCCTTCCTGTAACCTGTCGGACTGCTTACTGCAGGGCCTCGTCGGTGATCGCGTGGGTCCACGCGCCTTCGCTCGGCTCTTCGGTGATCGCCGGGTTGTCGGGCGACACCGCCGACAGCAGAGTGGCGACCGTCTGGTCGAAGTCGGCCGGATCAAGCGCACCGTCGGAACCGGCGGTCAGCTTGGCCACTTCACCCATCATGTAGATCTGGTGGTCCAGCGTCTGAGCGCCCGTCTCGTCAGAGTCGACGACGATTTCAGCGGCTTCCTCGGGGTTCTCCTCGGCGTATTTCCAGCCCTTCATCGAGGCCCGCACGAAACGCACCATCTTGTCGGCGAATTCGGGATCGTCGAGGTTCTCTTCCAGGACGTACAGGCCGTCCTCCATCATGCCGACGCCTTCTTCGAGATAGTTGAAGGTCACCAGCTCGTCCGGGGAAATGCCGGCGTCCAGAACCTGACCATACTCGTTGTAGGTCATGACCGAGATGCAATCGGCCTGCTTGTTCAGCAGCGGGTCGACGTTGAACGCCTGCTTCAGCACCTCGACGCCGTCTTCACCGCCCTCGGTCGGAACGCCCAGCTTGGCCATCCACGCGTAGAACGGGTACTCGTTGCCGAAGAACCAGACGCCCAGCGTGTGGCCGGGGAAGTCCTCGGGCGACTCGACGCCGGATTCCTTCAGGCAGGTCAACTGCAGGCCGCCCGACTTGAAGGGCTGGGCGATGTTCACCAGCGGCAGGCCCCGTTCACGAGCGGCCAGCGCGGCGGCCATCCAGGTGGTGATCACGTCGGCGCCGCCGCCTGCGATCACCTGCTCGGGCGCGATGTCCGGGCCGCCGGGCTTGATCGTGACGTCCAGATCTTCTTCCTCGTAGAAGCCCTTTTCCAGCGCGACGTAGTAGCCCGCGAACTGGGCTTGCGTGACCCACTTGAGCTGCAGCGTCACTTCATCCGCCGCCTGCGCGGCGCCGGTCCCCATGCCGAGCGCCAGCGCGCCGATCAGTAGTTTTTTCATCGTTACCTCCAGGTTGTCATTCGCTGATTTTTCAGCTGCGTTGCGACGGGTGCCAGAAGGTCACCCCCCGTTCGATAAGCGCCACCAGCCCGTAGAAGACCGAGCCTGCGATGGCCGCCACCGTGATTTCCGCCCAGACCATATCAAGGCCAAGACGGCCTACCTCGGTCGAGATGCGGAACCCCATGCCGCGCGTGGGCGAGCCGAAGTATTCGGCCACGATCGCCCCGATAAGCGCCAGTGTTGTCGAGATTTTCAGCCCGTTGAAGATGAACGGCATCGCCGCCGGCAGCCGTAGCTTCAGCAGCGATTGCCAATACCCGGCCGAGTAGGTCTTCATCAGGTCGCGCTGCATCGCCGTGGTGTCCGCCAGCCCCTGCACGGTGTTCACCAGCATCGGGAAGAAGACCATCACCACGACCACCGCCGCCTTGGACTGCCAGTCGAAGCCGAACCAGCCCACGAGGATCGGTGCGATGCCGACGATGGGCAGCGCGGCGACGAAATTGCCGATCGGCAGCAGGCCGCGTTGCAGGAACGGCACCCGGTCGATCGCCAGCGCCGCCGCGACGGCTGCGCTGCACCCGATCAGGTAACCGGACACGCCGCCCTTCAGCGCCGTCTGCAGGAAGTCGCCCCATAGGGTCGAGGTCGAGCGGGCGAAGGTCGACGCGATCACGGACGGCGCGGGCAGGATCACCTGGCTGACATTCAGCCCGGTCACCAGAAGCTCCCACATCGCCAGCACCATGATGCCGAAGATCACCGGCACCGCGATCCGCGCGGGCATCGCGTCGTGCCCCGGCGAGCGGGCGATCTGTACCGCCACGAAGGTTCCGGCGGCCCAGACGACAAGGGCAAGGATCACCAGTTCCATGCGGCTCTCCCGTTCGGAATTGTCTTGGGGTTCGGACGCAGGGGCTGTCTCATCGCGCGAACCCCATCCGTTTCATCGCCACGGTCTGCATGACCGACACCACGGTCACCAGCACGCCCGCCAGCACCGCCGCGGCGATCAGCGCCGACCAGATCATCATCGGGTTGCCGAACTGGTCCCCGATCAGGATCCGCGCGCCAAGACCCCGGACCGCGCCGGTCGGCAGCTCTCCGACGATGGTTCCGACCAGCGCCGCCGCGATGCCGACCTTCAGCGAGGTGAAGAGGTACGGAACCGAAGACGGAAAGCGTAGCCGCCAGAAGCTTTGCCAACCGGTGGCGGACCACGTCTTCATCAGGTCAAGCTGCATCGCGTCGGGCGATTTCAGCCCTTTCACCATCCCGACGAGGACCGGGAAATAGCACAGGTACGCGCTGATGATCGCTTTCGGCACCGCGCGCCCGTCGACCCCGAGCGAGGCGAGCACCACGATGATCATCGGCGCCAGCGCGACGATGGGAATGGTCTGCGAGATGATCGCCCATGGCATCAGGCTCATCGACACCGGACGGCTATAGACGATGCCCACCGCCATCAGGATTCCGGTGACCGTGCCCAGCGCAAAGCCCGCGAGCGTCGAGGACAGGGTGATCCAGCCGTGGAAGACAAGGCTGCGCTTCGAAGTGACCTTGGTGTCGAAAACGGTTTTCTGGAACTCTGCCCAGACCTGGTGCGGCGCGGGCAGCCGGGGACGGTCCTGGCTCATGGTGTCGGACACGATCTCGGAAAAGGTCAGCGGCCCGTCGGCGCGGTCGATGGTCCACGCGCTGTTCATCCAGATCGCGGCGGCATACCAGATGCCGACGATCACCAGCAGGACGGTCAGAACGGGAAGGACGTTACGCATCGCGTTTCTCCCTTCGCCGGCGGATCCAGCGCTGGAAGATGCCGAAGATCTCGTTGGCAAGCAGCAGTGGCAGCAGAAGCAGGGCGAGGCTCAGGATGTCCCAGCCGCCGTCCGTGCCGGTGCCGCCTCGCGCGATCCAGAGGATCAGCAGGACGAGCCACAGGGCGAGGCCGAGTATGAGAAGCCAGCGGCGGGTGGTCATCGGCCCCCCTCCGACGCCTGCGGCGCCACCTCCCCCCGTTGGGGGGAGGGCTGTCGCCCTGCGGGCGATGAGGTGGATACACGGCTGGCGGTGGGATGCGCCAAGCCGACGTACCGCGCTTCCGTCCGCATCAGGGGCATGGCCGGGAGGGGGTCACCCGCCAACCGCCCAACACAAGCGCCACGCCACTCCTCCCCCTCACAGGGGGAGGCCGGGAGGGGGTCAGCCGCCAACCGCCCGACACAAGCGCCAAGCCATTCCTCCCCCTCACTGGGGGAGGCCGGGAGGGGGTCACCCGCCAACAGCAATGCACCCTCACTCATCATAGGCATGCCCCGCCCGCAGCCCCTCGCGCACCCGGTGCGCGATTTCGAGGAACTCCTTGCTGTCGCGGATATCCAGCGGCCGCTCCTTCGGCAGCGGGCTGTCGATCACGTCGGTGATGCGTCCCGGCCGCGGGCTCATGACGACGATCTTGGTCGACAGGTACACCGCCTCGGGGATCGAGTGCGTCACGAACGCGATCGTTTTCTCGGTCCGCGCCCACAGCGACAGAAGCTGTTCGTTCAGGTGATCGCGCACGATCTCGTCCAGCGCGCCGAAGGGTTCGTCCATCAGCAGAATGTCCGCATCGAACGCCAGCGCGCGGGCGATCGAGGCCCGTTGCTGCATACCGCCCGACAGCTGCCACGGGTACTTCTTCTCGAACCCCGAAAGCTCGACCAATTCCAGCACCCGAGCGACACGATCCGACATTTCCGCCTTGGGATAGCCCATGATTTCCAGCGGAAGCCGCACATTTCCTGCAATCGTGCGCCACGGGTACAGCCCCGCCGCCTGAAACACATAGCCATAGGCCCGGCTTCGGCGCGCCTCGTCGGCGGTCATGCCATTCACCGACAGCGTGCCGCCGGTCGGCGTTTCCAGCCCGGCGATGCAGCGCAGGAAGGTGGTCTTGCCGCAACCCGAGGGCCCGATGAAGGACACGAAGTCCCCCTTCCCGATCTCAAGGTTCACATCGGCCAGCGCATGCACCGGCCCGTCGTTGGTCTGGAACGTCAGTTCCAGTTTCTTCGCCTCGATGACGCTCACGTCCCGTCTTCTTTCTTCTCAAGTCCCCAGCCGCGCACGACCCACAGCACCGCCCCCGACACCGCGCCGCCGGCCAGCAGCACCGCGATGAACGGCAGGCTGGTGAACACGCCTTCGATCATCGACACGCCCATCATCCCGCGCAGCACGACCAGCGTGACCATCGGAAGCGGCGTCATCGCCACCACGTACGGCCCCAGCCCCGAAAGCCCCAACTGGTTCAGGAAAAACACCACAACCGCGCCCAGCGCGATCGACAGTGCCCCGACCGGCACCATCAGCTGGAACGGCACCCGCAGGATCTCGACGATCCCCGTGCCGGTCGACATCGTCGACACCAGCGTGATGAACCACGTTCCGGCAACATAGGCCGCGATCAGCCCCGCCAGCGTATGTACAGGCCACTTCAGCATGCGCCCTCACTCACCCGACCGGGACCACCGGACCGCCAGCATCTCGGTCGGCACGAACAGCCGGTGGTTTCCGGTGCCAAGCCGCTCGCCCGAGATGAAGTTCTCCATCCGCTCCCAGTCGCGCAGCAGTGTACCGCGCCAGTAGTCGCGATAAAGCTGTTCATCCACGGCACCATTTTCGATCATCCGCGTCATCAACCCATAGACCGACAGAATGAACCGCGCGCGCCGTTTCTCGACATCCTCGAGCTGTCCATAGTCCTTGCGATGCGGACCGGAAAAGAACTCGGCCCGCGCCTCGCGGAACTTCTCGTCCTGCAGTGTCTCGTGGATGACCGACAGCGACTCGCGCTGGAACCGCCGGATGTCGGTGTCGCTGTCCTGTTTCTGCAAGGCCACCTGCCGCCACACGAAGACCGTGGTGACGATCACCGCCCCAGAGGCGAGGATCGTCGTCAGGTCCGCGATCAGGTCGACCCATTCCACCCCGCATCAGACCCCGCTGGCGGGGATGCCCGTGCGTTCGACCTTGCGCGGCGCGGTCAGTTCCTTCCAGGTCGACAGCGCCTTGTTCACCGGGTTCACCGGCTCGCGCTTGACGAACTTGCCGTGGCCCGGCTCGGCCTTTAGGTCGCCGTCCATCACGGCAACCTTGCCGCGGGTCAGAACGAAGCGCGGCAGGCCTTTGACCTCTTTGCCCTCGAACACGTTGTAATCGATGGCCGACACCTGGGACGACGCGCTGATCGTCTTCGACTTCTCCGGGTCCAGCACCACGATATCGGCATCCGCGCCCACAAGGATCGCGCCCTTCTGCGGATAGCAGTTCAGGATCTTCGCGATGTTGGTCGAGGTCACGGCGACGAACTCGTTCGGCGTGATCCGGCCCGTGGCGACGCCATAGGTCCACAGCATCGGCAGCCGGTCCTCCAGCCCGCCGGTGCCATTCGGGATCTTGGTGAAATCGCCGACGCCGTACCGTTTCTGCTCGGTCGTGAAGGCGCAGTGGTCGGTGGCGACGCAGGACAGCGTGCCGCTGGCAAGACCGGCCCACAGGCTGTCCTGATGCTGCTTGTTGCGGAACGGAGGCGACATCACCCGGCGCGCGGCGTGGTCCCAGTCCTTGTCGAAATATTCGCTTTCATCCAGCGTCAGGTGCTGGATCAGCGGCTCGCCCCAGACGCGCTTGCCCTGCATCTTCGCCCGGCGGATCGCCTCGTGGCTTTCCTCGCACGACACGTGGACGACATACAGCGGCACGCCCGCCATATCGGCGATCATGATGGCGCGGTTGGTCGCCTCGCCCTCGACGGCGGGCGGGCGCGAATAAGCATGCGCTTCGGGGCCGTTGTTGCCTTCTGCCAGCAGCTTGGCCTGCAGGTCGGCGACGATATCGCCGTTCTCCGCATGCACCAGCGGCAGCGCGCCAAGCTCGGCGCAGCGCTGGAACGAGGCGAACATCTCGTCGTCGTTCACCATCAACGCGCCCTTGTAGGCCATGAAGTGCTTGAACGAGGTGATGCCGTGGTCCTTCACCACGGTCTCCATCTCGTTGAACACCTGCTCGCCCCACCAGGTGATCGCCATGTGGAAGGAATAGTCGCAGGCGGCGAGGCCCGACTTGTTGTCCCAGCGCTTGATCGCGTCGACCAGCCCCTGCCCCGGATCGGGCAGGCAGAAGTCGACCGTCATCGTGGTGCCGCCGGCCAGCGCGGCCTGCGTGCCGCTTTCGAAATCGTCCGAGCTGTAGGTGCCCATGAACGGCATCTCGAGGTGGGTGTGCGGGTCGATCCCGCCCGGCATCACGTAGCAGCCGCTGGCGTCCAGCACGTCGTCGCCTTTCAGGTCGGGGCCGATCTCGATGATCTTGCCCCCATCCACCAGCACGTCCGCCTTATAGGTCAGGTCGGCGGTGACGACGGTTCCGTTCTTGATGACTGTGGTCATGTCTTGCTCCCTGTCTTCTGCCCGGCCAGTTCCCGCACCGGTCTTGTGCCGGCACTATTGATGGGACCCAGCGGGTCATGTCTTTCCAGTTCGAATGGGTGTCGGGGTTCCAGCCCCGCCACCACCGGGTCGATCGTGCGCACCGCAGCGTGGTCCCGGATCACGCCCGGAACGCGTGTTCGCGAAGGGGCGATCTGCCTCACGCCTTCGCCGTTGCCGGGAACAGCGCCGCCATGCGGGCGTATTCCTCAGGCACGCCGTTCACCATTGCGACCACCACGCCACCCAGCGCGACATGGCGCAGGACGGGCAAGGCGTCGGCGGACGCGGGGTGTTCTACAGCCAGCCCGGCATCCTGCCGATCCGCCAGTTCGGGCAGCACCTCTGCCATTCCCGGCAGAACCGCGCCCAGCATCAGCGCGCTGGCCATCTTCGCCCGCCGGGCGTCGGCCGCCGTGATCTGTACTTCTTCGAATTCGGGCTCGTCGCTCACTCGACTATCTCCGCCGTTTCAACGACCGCATGGAACAGGACATCTGCCCCGGCGCTTGCCCATTCCCGGCTGATCTCTTCCGCCTCGTTGTGCGACAGCCCGTCCACGCAGGGGCACATGACCATCGCCGTCGGGGCGACACGATTGATCCAACACGCATCGTGGCCGGCGCCGGAAATGATGTTTCTGTGCGAGTATCCAAGCCGTTCGGCCGCGTTACGGATCGCCGAAACGCAGGTTTCGTCAAATTCCACCGGGTCGAAACCGCCGGTCTTCTCGAACGCCACCTCAAGCTCCATCTCGTCGCAGATCTTCTTGGCGCCCGCTTTCATGCGGGCCTCCATGTCCTCGATCACCGACAGGTCCGGCGACCGGAAGTCCACCGTGAAGACTGCCTTTCCGGGTATGACGTTGCGGCTGTTGGGATAGATGTCGATATGACCGGCAGCACCGACCGCGTCGGGCTTGTGCGACCACGCAATCTCGTCGACCAGTTCCAGCACGCGCGCCATGCCAAGCCCCGCATTGCGCCGCATCGGCATCGGGGTCGAACCGGTGTGCGCCTCTTTGCCGGTGATCGTCACCTGCGTCCACGACAGTCCCTGCCCGTGGGTGACGACGCCGATATCCTTGCCCTCGGCCTCTAGGATCGGGCCCTGTTCGATGTGCAACTCGAAGAAGGCGTGCATCTTCCGCGCGCCGACGTTCTCTTCACCTTTCCAGCCGATCCGCTCCAGCTCTGCGCCGAAGGTCTTGCCCTTGGCGTCTTCCCGGCTGTAGGCCCAGTCCTGTTCGTGAATGCCTGCGAACACACCCGAGGCCAGCATCGCCGGGGCGAACCGGGTGCCTTCCTCGTTGGACCAGTTGGTCACGACAATCGGATGCTTGGTCTTGATGTCGAGGTCGTTCAGCGAGCGCACAACCTCCAGCGCGCCCAGCACGCCCAGGACTCCATCGAACTTGCCGCCGGTCGGCTGGGTGTCGAGGTGGCTGCCAACATAGACGGGCAGCGCATCGGGATCAGCGCCTTCGCGGCGGAAGAACATGTTGCCCATGGTATCGACGCCCATGGTCATTCCCGCCGCCTCGCACCATTTCTGGAACAGGGCGCGGCCCTCGGCATCCTCGTCGGTCAGGGTCTGGCGGTTGTTGCCGCCCGCGACGCCCGGACCGATCTTGGCCATCTCCATCAGGCTGTCCCAAAGCCGCTCGCCGTTGATGCGAAGGTTCTCTCCTGGTGCCGCCATGATTGTTTCCTTACTTCAAGCCTGCTGTCGGTTCAGCGCAATTTCGCGCCGATATTGTTCGTTTCTTCATGTTTCCGCAGCCGCTGCGCCCGATCCGACCGGCGCTGGGCCGACCCGCCTGAGGCGCGTTGACGAAGCCATGGCCACCAAGCCCCGCGCGCCCCAGGACTGTGCGGCGCCGGCCCTTGGTACGCGCCGCGTCCCGCAAACCATCGACGGCGGCGAACACACCCATCCGCCTAGCCCCGCACCGCGCGGCCCGCACGGATTTGCGGGGCGACGGTGGTGTCGGCTGTCGGGTCAGGCGCCACGGCGGATCTCCGAAACTGGCTGCAAAAGGTTTGACCAATTGGTCAGGAAGACGCTACCACGGCTTAATGGGACGTCAAGAACATTGCGGTGCGGCATCTGGCCGTCGCAAACCTGCCCAGAAAAAAGGATAAAAATGGACGGAAAAGCGCCCCGGACGCGCATCCAGGAAAAGAACACCGCGGCGATCCTTGAAGCCGCGCTCGAAGTCTTCTCGCAAGCGGGGTTCCGAGGCTCCACGCTCGACCAGATCGCGAAGACGGCCGGGCTGTCGAAACCGAACCTGCTTTACTATTTCCCGTCCAAGGAAGCCATTCACGTGGCGCTTCTGTCCGGCATGCTGGACCTGTGGCTGGGTCCGCTGCGCGCGGTCGAGGCCAGCGGCGATCCGGTCGAGACGATCCTTGGCTACGTGCAAAGCAAGTTGCAGATGGCTCGCGAATTCCCCCGTGAAAGCAGGCTGTTCGCCAACGAGATCGTGCAGGGCGCGCCGCGCGTGCTGGGCATCATCGAAGGGCCGCTGAAGGAACTCGTCGACGAGAAAGCCGTGCTGATCCGGGGCTGGATCGCCGCCGGACGACTGGCACCGGTCGACCCGCATCATCTGA
Source organism: Psychromarinibacter sp. S121 (assembly GCF_049801035.1). Lineage (NCBI taxonomy): Bacteria > Pseudomonadati > Pseudomonadota > Alphaproteobacteria > Rhodobacterales > Paracoccaceae > Psychromarinibacter > Psychromarinibacter sp. S121. Next base: position 108,918 of record NZ_JBNAGE010000001.1, on the reverse strand, counting down.
TCTTCTCGATCTGGGCGACGACCCAGCACTATGCGGATTTCGACGTGCAGGTGCAGGGCATTCTCGGCCCCTCCGAAGCCCGCTTCGACGACGCCGCCGCCTTCCTCGACCACCTGTACCGCAGCGCGCTAACGCCTCGTTAACCACCCTCACGGTTTCATCTTGCTGTTAACGATTTCGGGCGGCCACCCGTCGTATAGTCATGCCTGATCGTAATCCGAGTGCAGGAGCAACAAGATGGGTGAATTTGCCCCGATACACGCGCTGGGAGGGGGCGTCATACCAATCCGGGCGCACCACGCAGTGAGCGTCAACGCGCTCGCCCCGGTAGAATCGTCATCAGGCGGCCGCGGTGCGCAGGCGCGCATGGATGCGGACCCGCAGACCGTTCGCCTTGCGGGCCGCGCCAGCGGTCGCGATGGGGGCGAGCCGGAAAGCGGCCCCGCCTACCGCGAACGGCCCGAGATCGACGACTTCACGCTGATCGGGCCGTCCCCGGCGTTTCAGGCGAACGTGCTGGAACTGGAACGCGACCTTCGCCGCGCCATCGAACGGCTGGAAAGCGAACGCAGCCGGGCCGAGGCAGAAGCCGCGCTGAAGATCGAAAAGGCCGAAGCGCAGGTCGAAGCCGCCGAAGACGCGAAGGCGGACGCCGAGATCGCGACGCGGGCGCTCGACACCGCCGCGCCCGCCGCACCGGTTCCGGCAGAAGCCGAAATCGCAACACCTGAACCGCCGGAACCGGCCACAGAAACAACGGCCGCCTAAGCGCAGCGCGCCAGACGGCCGTGGTCTTTCCCGGCCGGGACCGCCTTTGCGACCCGACCCAATGACGACTTATTCCGCGGCGGTTGCCGCCGGATTGTTCGGATGCGTCGTCCAGTTGGCATAGTCGGCTTCGACGGTCTTGCCGGTCCGCTCGTCCACCGCACCCGGCGCAAGCTGCTCCATGGTGATGCAATCCTCGACCGGGCAGACGTTGACGCACAGATTGCACGCCACGCATTCGTCGTCCTTCACCTCGAACACACGGCCCGGCTTCATCGCGATGGCCTGATGGCTGGTATCCTCGCAAGCCGCATAGCAGCGACCGCACTTGATGCAGGCCTCCTGATCGATCCGCGCCTTGGTGATGTAGTTGAGGTTCAGGTGCTGCCAGTCGGTGACATTCGGAACCGCCTTGCCGATGAAATCCGAGGTCGAGCTATAGCCCTTCTCGTCCATCCATTGCGACAGGCCCGAAATCATCTCTTGCACGACCTTGAAACCATAGGTCATCGCCGCCGTGCAGACTTGGACGTTGCCAGCCCCCAACACCATGAATTCCGCCGCGTCGCGCCAGGTGGTCACACCGCCGATGCCACTGATCGGCAGGCCATACGTCTCGGGATCGCGGGCAATTTCCGACACCATCGACAGCGCGATGGGCTTCACCGCCGGACCACAATAGCCGCCGTGTGACCCTTTGCCGTCAATCGTCGGCTCGGGGCACATGTCGTCCAGATCGACCGCGGTGATCGAGTTGATCGTGTTGATCAATGACACCGCATCCGCCCCGCCGTTCTTCGCCGCCCGCGCCGGCTTGCGGATGTCGGTGATGTTCGGCGTCAGTTTCACGATCACCGGCTTTTCATAGTACTGCTTGCACCACCGCGTGACCATTTCGATGTACTCGGGCACCTGCCCCACGGCCGAGCCCATGCCCCGCTCGCTCATGCCGTGCGGACAGCCGAAGTTCAGTTCGATCCCGTCGGCGCCGGTCTCGGCCACGCGTGGCAGGATCGCTTTCCACGAGGCTTCCTCGCACGGCACCATGATCGAGGCGATCAGCGCGCGATCGGGGTAATCCGCCTTTACCCGCGCCATCTCTTCAAGGTTCGTCTCAAGCGGGCGGTCGGTGATCAGTTCGATGTTGTTCAGACCCAGCAACCGCCGGTCCGCGCCCCAGATCGCGCCGTAGCGGGGGCCGTTGACGTTGACCACCGGCGGCCCTTCTTCGCCCAGCGTCTTCCAGACGACGCCGCCCCACCCCGCCTCGAAGGCGCGGCGAACGTTGTATTCCTTATCGGTCGGCGGCGCAGAAGCCAGCCAGAAGGGGTTCGGGGACTTGATTCCCAGGAAGTCCGTGCTGAGGTCAGCCATGCGGCATCTCCTTGCTGGTAGAGTTCGGGGAGGGTCGAAGGTACGGTTTCATCGTCATGCGCTCAGGGCCGCATGGATGTCCTCTGCGGCATCGCGGCCTTCGGCGACCGCCGTCACGGTCAGGTCGTCGCCACCCGAGGCGCAGTCACCCCCGGCCCAGACCCCGCCAAGGCTGGTGCGGCCCGCGCCGGTCACGGCGATCTTGCCGCCGTCCAGCGTCAGCCCGTCCGGCGCGCCCTCCAGCCTCTGGCCAATGGCGCGGAACAACTGGTCGGCGGGAAGGCGGAAGGTCTCTCCCGTCGGCTCCAGCCCGTTGGGACCATCCTTGGTGTATTCGAACTCCACCTCGCGCACAGCGCCGTTGCCGATGACCGCTTTCGGCATCGCATGCGTCACGATGCGGACGCCCTTGGACGCGGCGAGTTCCTGCTCGTACTCCGAGGCGCTCATGCGGTCCTGACCACGGCGGTAGACCATGGTGACGTTCTCGGCCCCCAGAAGCTTCGACTGCACCGCCGCATCGACGGCAGTCATGCCGCCGCCGATCACAACGACGTTTCGGCCGATCTTCAGCGCGGACAGATCACCCGCCTGCCGCAGCTCTGCGATGAAATCCACCGCGTCCGCGACATTGCCGGTATCCTCGCCCTCGGCCCGCAAACTGTTCACGCCGGACAGACCGATCCCAAGGAACACGGCGTCATAGTCGGCCTTCAACCCGTCCAGCGACAGCCCGTCGCCCAACGCCTTGCCGGTCTCGACCGTGATGCCGCCGATCTGCAGCAGCCAGTCGACTTCCTTCTGGGCAAAGCTGTCCACCGACTTGTAGCTGGCGATCCCGTATTCGTTCAGCCCGCCCGCCTTTGCGCGTGCGTCGAAAACAACGACATCGTGCCCCTTCATCGCCAGCCGGTGCGCGCAGGCAAGGCCAGCGGGACCGGCGCCGACGACGGCGACCGTTTTGCCGGTTGGTTCCGCACGGGTGAAAGGATGCCAGGACGCCGCCATCAGCGTGTCGGTGGCATAGCGCTGCAAGCGACCGATCTCGACCGGCTTGCCCTCGGCCGTCTCGCGCACGCAGACCTCTTCGCACAGCGTTTCGGTCGGGCAGACGCGGGCGCACATGCCGCCAAGGATGTTCTGATCGAAGATCGTCTTTGCCGCCGCTTCGGGCGTACCGGTCGCGATCTGGCGGATGAACAACGGGATGTCGATCGAGGTCGGGCACGCCTCCATGCACGGAGCGTCGTGACAGAAATAGCATCGGTCGGCGGCAACGACCGCTTCGTGATGTTCAAGAGGTGGGTGTAGGTCGCCGAAATTCGTGGCTAGGTCCTTTGCCGGCAACCTGCCAGCAGCCAGACCGGGCGTGAAGGGGCTGTTGCCCATGACGGTCTCCCTGTCTTGTCGGTAGGGAAAACTGTGCCACAGGCAAAAATTTTATCAACTGGTAAATTTTTTAAATCGACGTGAAGGCGCGAAACAACGGGCAAACGCCTAAATGCGCGTCATTCACAGGGAGAACGCTGCACGAAACCGCCGGTGCGGCGGCAAGCGGTACTTAGCGCCAGATACCGAAGCGCGCGCGCGCATACTCGACCGCCCGCCGGTTCGCTTCGTCGCGGCGCACACCGCCGACATCGGACCGGCACAGTGGGTCCTGCACCTCTGCCTCGGTGTCGGTCGGGTCGCGATAGCCGCCCTCGACCCAGATCGGGACATCGTTCTTCGCCACGCAGGCGGACAGCCAGACGTCGTCCACCGCCCATGCCTCTTCGGGCACGTCGAAGACCTCGGGGCCGAAGAACTCTGGCCGCACCAGAACGCCGCCACGCCCCTCGAACACGTCCGCGTATCCCGACCGCTTCACCACCCGCCGCCCCGGCGCGGGAAGACCCCGGCCCTTGGTCCAGTCCTGCCAGAGATAGCGCAGTTGGAACTCGACATCGGTGATCCGCCAGCGCCGCGTCATACGCGGTTGCAGCGGCCGCGACGCCTGCGCGTCCTCGTCCACCTGCATACCCAGCATCGCGATGGCCGCTTCGGGCCGCGCGTCGGTAAGGCGCAGATAGCGCGCGGCCCAGTCGGGCGCGTAATACTGGTCGTCGTCGCAGAACAGGATGCGCGTACCCGGTTCGGACCACGCCGCCAGCGCCCCCAACAGCTTGGTCGCGGGGCCCCAGTCCTCGGCCGTCCTGCGGATCGTCACGCCCTCGGGCACCTTGGGCAGCGTGCCGTCCCAATCCGGGAACCGGCGGTAGGACTGCGGGATCTGAAGCTCGACCACGTCCGCGCCCTGCACCGCGAGCGACTCCAGCGTCGCGCCGATCTTGTCGAAGCGGGACGGGACAGAGGAGAGCGAGACGATCAGCATCGGCTCAGGGCCAGATCCCGTAGGTCTCGCGCAGGTAAGCGATGCAGCGCTTGTTGGCCTCGTCGCGGTCGGCGCCCTCGATCTCGGCCATGTACAGGGCGTCCGAGATGCCGGCGGGGGTGTGCTGGGTGTCGTGCTGGTCGGCGATGATCCAGATCGGCACGTTCATCCGCGCAAGGTGGCCGGACAGCCAGACGTCGTCCACGGTCCAGACCACCGGCGGGATGTCGAAAGCCTCGTCGTCGAAGAACTCGGGCCGCACCATCGCGCCCGCGAAGCCCTCGAAGCAATCGGCATAACCGGACTGGCGGAACAGGCGGCGGGTCGGTTCGCGCAGGTACCTGCGTTCGACCGGCGGGAAGATGAACTCCCACGCCATCTTCAGCTGAAAGCCCCAGTCCATGCCACGGCTGCGCTTCTTCGCGCGCGGCTGGATGCGGTTCTTCATCTGCGACTGGCCGTAGCGGTCGGCCTCGAACCCGGCGATGGCAAGGCAGCAGTCGGGATGGTCGCGGCGCGCGTCGATGTAGGTCTGCGCCCAGTGGGGTTTATAGCGCCGGTCGTCGTCGCACAGGATGATGTCGACGTCCTGACCGCGATGCGCCTTGGCGGCAAACAGAACCTTCGTCGCGGGGCCCAGGTCTTCCTCGACCCGCACGATCTCGACGCCCTTCGGCACCTCGGGCAGCACGCCGTCCCAGTCGGGAAACCGGCGATAGCGGTGCGGGATGTAAAGCTGGATCGCGTCGATCGCCGCCTCCTGCCGCAGAAGGCAAGTCAGCGTTGGCTCCAGCTTGTCGAACCGGCTGGGGATCGAGGACAGCGAAATGATGGTCACGGGCGGTCCCCTGAGGAAAGTTGCGCGGACCCATGGGTGAAGCGGTCGGTGCGACACCGCCCCGACCCGCGGGTTGCTGCGGCTTCCGGTTGTCCTTGGCCCCGTCCGCGATGTCAAGCCGACCGCCCCCGGCAGGCGGAAACAGACTTTTATGTCCGGATTCGGTAGCCTATAAGGCGCCAGCACCGCGCATGTCACTCACCTGCGCGGTCATGAGGATTCCGAGGCGAGTACAAATGGCGAAACCGACGAACGATGATGATGTGGCCTTTGTTCAGGCAATGGCCGAAATCCTGCGCAGCAACGATCTTGCGGAACTCGAGGTCGAGCGCGGAACCAAGGACACCGGCAAGCTGACCCTGCGCCTGAGCCGCGTGGCGCGTTCGGCCCCGTCGCCGATGTTCCACCAGCAGGCCGCCGCCGCACCGGTTGCCGCCCCTGCCCCTTCGGCCGCCGCCGAAGCGTCCGCAGATACGGCCGCGCCCAGCGACGATCCGGCCAGCCTGCCCGGCGCCGTGACCTCGCCGATGGTCGGCACTGCGTACCTGTCGCCCGAACCGGGCGCCGCTGCCTTCGTGAAGGTTGGCGACACCGTCTCGGAAGGTCAGACGCTGCTGATCGTCGAGGCGATGAAGACGATGAACCAGATCCCGTCGCCGAAAGCCGGCACGGTCAAGCGCATCCTCGTCGAGGACGCTTCGCCGGTCGAATACGGCGCTCCGCTGATGGTCATCGAGTGATATGTTCGACAAGATCCTGATCGCCAACCGGGGCGAGATCGCCCTGCGCGTCGTCCGCGCCTGCCGCGAGATGGGGATTGCCAGCGTCGCGGTGCATTCGACCGCCGACAGCGACGCCATGCACGTGCGCATGGCGGACGAGGCGATCTGCATCGGCCCGCCGTCGGCCACGCAGTCCTATCTCTCGGTTCCCTCGATCATCGCCGCCTGCGAGATCTCGGGCGCGCAGGCCATCCACCCCGGATACGGCTTCCTGTCCGAAAACGCGGCCTTCGTGCAGATCGTCGAGGACCACGAGATCACCTTCATCGGCCCCTCTGCGGAACACATCCGCCTGATGGGCGACAAGATCACCGCCAAGGACACGATGCGGAAGCTGGGCGTGCCCTGCGTGCCCGGATCCGACGGCGGCGTTCCGGACGTCGAGGCCGCCAAGGCCATCGGCACCGAGTTCGGCTATCCGGTGATCGTCAAGGCCACCGCTGGCGGCGGCGGGCGCGGCATGAAGCTGGCGCGCTCCGAGGCCGAGATGGAGACCGCTTTCCGCACCGCGCGGTCCGAGGCGAAGGCCGCCTTCGGCAACGACGAGGTCTATATCGAGAAGTACCTCGGTAACCCGCGCCACATCGAGATCCAGGTCTTCGGTGACGGCAAGGGCAACGCGGTGCACCTTGGCGAACGCGACTGCTCCCTGCAGCGGCGTCACCAGAAGGTCTTCGAAGAGGCCCCCGGCCCCGCGATCGACGCCGAGACCCGCGCCCGCATCGGCAAGGTCTGCGCCGACGCCGTGGCCGAGATCGGCTATTCCGGCGCGGGCACCATCGAGTTCCTGTACGAAGACGGCGAGTTCTACTTCATCGAGATGAACACCCGCCTTCAGGTGGAACACCCGGTGACCGAGGCGGTCTTCGGCGTGGACCTCGTGCGCGAACAGATCCGGATCGCCGCCGGACATCCGCTGTCCTTCACGCAGGACGACCTGCAGGTGAACGGTCACGCCATCGAGGTCCGGATCAACGCCGAGAAGCTGCCGAACTTCGCGCCCTCGCCGGGACGGATCACGCAGTACCACGCCCCCGGCGGGCTGGGCGTTCGGATGGATTCCGGCCTGTACGACGGCTATTCGATCCCGCCCTACTACGACAGCCTGATCGGCAAGCTGATCGTCCACGCACAGGACCGCCCCGCCGCACTGGCGCGGCTGCACCGGGCGCTGGGCGAGCTGATCGTGGATGGCGTCGACACCACGGTGCCGCTGTTCCACGCGCTGCTGGAAGAACCGGCGGTGCAGAAGGGCGACTATTCGATCCACTGGCTGGAAAAATGGCTGGCCGAGAACCTGGGCTAGGGGTTTCGCCGCGCTGAGGCGCGGCGCCCCCGCGGGGGGGGGGGGGGCGGGGCCCCCCCGGGGGTGTGGTGGCCCCCGCGCCCGGGCCCCCGCCACCCCGCGGGGGGCGCCGCCCCCCGCACCCCCCGAGGTATTTCCCAAGAGAAGAAGCAGGCGGAGCGGCAGGACTGGACTTGCCGTTCGCGAGACCTCATTTTCTGTTCATGCATCCGCAAGCCCCCTCGATCACGCCGGAGACCCTGCTGCGCGCCTATGCCGCCGGGATCTTTCCGATGGCCGAGACGGCGGAATCGGACGAGATCTTCTGGGTCGATCCGCGGCGGCGCGGGGTGTTTCCGCTGGAGGCGTTCCACATCTCGAAGTCGCTGGCGCGCGCGATCCGGCGTCAGGACTACGAGGTCACGCTGGACCGCGATTTCGAGGGCGTGGTCCGCGCCTGCGCCGACCGCGAGGAAACATGGATCAACGGGACGATCTTCTCGCTTTACATGGCGCTGTATCGGCGCGGGAACGCACATTCCATCGAGGTGTGGCGGGACGGCGCGCTGATCGGCGGCGTCTATGGCGTGACGCTGGGGGGCGCGTTCTTCGGTGAGAGCATGTTCTCACGCGCGACGGGCGGCTCGAAAATCGCGCTGGCCTACCTTGTCGCACATCTGTCGCGCTGCGGCTTCGCGCTGTTCGACACGCAATTCCTGACGCCGCATCTGGCGTCGCTGGGCGCGGTCGAGATCAGCCGGCGGGCCTATCACCAGAAATTGCAGGCGGCGTTGGAGAAGCAGGCGGATTTCCGGAAGTTCGCGGCGGCGCCGCGGGCTCAGGACATATTGCAGCGCAGGACCCAGACGTCGTAGCGCGGATGGTCGAGCGCGTTCAGCGCCGGCGAGGACGCCACCATCCAGCCTTCGAACACCGGCACCTCCTCGCCCGCCTCGCGGATCACGAGATAGGCGTAGGCGTCACCCGACGGGTTGTCCTCGGGATAGCGGCAGCCGCCGAGCGTGACCTGCAATTTGCCGAGGCCCTGCGTGTCGCCGTTCCCCATCTCGATGTCGACCACCTGGTTCGCGGTGCGGTCCAGCACGCGCACCACGCCGCCAGAGGCGGTGACGGCGCGGACCGGCGGCGCCACGGGTTCGACGTCGTCCGGAATGAACTCAAGGTCCAGGTCGGGTTCCAGAAGCGAGCCGTCGTCCATCCGTTCCAGCACGGTGCCGTCCTGCAGGCGCTGGCCCGGGGGGATGATGTTGCCGTCCTGCTCGGGCGGGACGATCAGCACGCCGTTGCCCTGCTGTGCGGCCACGGCCACGGCCGACAGCGCAAGACCGGCGGCCAACGCGAGGATGCGGATCATTCGGTCGCCTCTCCGGCGCCATCACCGCCGCCGCCTACGAATTTCAGCAGCAGGCTGATCAGGCTGACCGAGCTTTGGGTGTCGTAGATTTCGTCCCCGGGTTCGTATTCCTCGAACATGCCGCCCGGCACGATCTCGAGGAAGCTGCCGCCCAGCAGCCCTTCGGAACTGATGGCGACCGCGGTGTCCTGCGGCAGGCGGATGCTGTCGTCGACCGTGAACACGGTCTCGGCCCGGAAGGTGGTGGGATCAAGCTGCATGCCCGTCACGGTGCCGACCTTCACGCCGGCCATGCGCACGTCGGTGCCGACCGACACGCCTTCGACCGAGCGGAACGAGGCGTGGTATTCCGCCAGTTCGCGGCTGCCTCCCATGACGCCCGAGACTTGCCCGGCGTACACGAGAAACACGGCGGCGACCGCCAGCACGGCGCCGCCAACGATCACTTCGGTTGCACGTTCAGCCATGGATCACTCCGGCTGCCAAGCCTCGTAATCGGACCGCTCCACCGGCTCTGGGCGGCGGATCGAGCCCGGCGGCGCATAGGCCAGCATGGTGCCCGTAAGGTTTTCCTGATGCGGCTTTTCCCACGCCTTGTGCTTCAGCGGCGCCTCGGTCGGGGGGGCGTCGAAGGTGTGGTGCAGCCAGCCGTGCCATTCGGGGCTCACGCGGCTTGCCTCGGCCTCGCCGTTGTAGATCACCCAGCGGCGCTTGCCGCCTTCGGACTGGTAGAAGACATTGCCTTCCGCGTCTTCACCGACCTTGGTGCCGTGACGCCAGGTCCAGAACTGGGTGTTCAGCGTCTGACCGTTCCACCAGGTCACCGCCCGCAGCAGCGTGTTCAGAATGCCCATCGGCACCTCCGGAAATTGCTGGCCCCGGTATGACCCATGCGCGCGCGGAGGTCCAGTGACAAGGCCGCGCGCGGCAGCGGGTCGCCGGGCCTGCGCTATCAGGAAAGGGTGAAGGGAAGCTTGCAGCGCGCGGGGGCGTCAGAGATGGCCCGAAACCGCCCAGGCCAGCGCGTCGTCCAGCCGGTCGTCGCCCCAGAACACCTCGCCATGCACGACGAAGCTGGGGGATCCGAAGACGCCCATCGCCTTGCAGGCCTCGGTCTGCGCGGCGAGGTCGGCACCTGCGGCGTGACCGCGGGCCTCTTCCAACACCGCGTCCGGGTCCTGATCCGCCAGCCGCAGCGCTTCCGAGATGTTCGGCTCGCTGCCAGCGGGAAGGCCGTCCTGAAACCACATGCGATAGCTTTCGACCGTGAAAGCCTCGGCCCAGCCCTGCTCCACCCCCAGCAGGGCGACGCGGTTGGCGAGTTCCAGCCCCTCCAGCGGGTAGGGCGCCGGCAGCCGCGCGGGCAATCCGTACATCGCCGCGCGCCGTTCGATGTCGCGCCACATGTAGGCGGTCTTCACCGGCTTGTCCTTGAACGGGATATTGTTCTGCGCGACCATGATCTCGCGCACGTTGAAGGGACGCCACCTGAGATCCACACCGGTCGCCCAGGCGACGTCCCGGATGCGCATGACGGTCAGGTACGAATACGTACTGCCGATCGAATACCAGAAGTCGATACGTTCCATGACTTCTCCGGGCTGGCTTACCCCCACCCTAGACCTCTGACGCCCGCCGCTCAATCCGTGGTCTGATTTTTCCGCAGAACGCCTGTCAGCAGGAACCGGCAGACCGGCCCCGGCAGGTCAGCGGGCCGAGGGATCGAGGGCCATCAACTCGATCTCGATCTTCATCGCGGGATGGATCAGGCCGGAAACAATCATGGTCGCCACAGGCGGATTGTCGCCGAATGCTCCGCGCAGAAGCGGCCAACAGGGCTCGAAGTCATCGGGATTCGGCAGGATGTACCGCACCCGCACCGCATCCGCGAATCCCGCGCCGACCTCTTCCAGCGCGGCGCCGATGCGGGCCAGCGTGTTGCGGCACTGGGTGACGACGTCGTCGGGCATCTCGCCGGTTTCGAGGTCGGCCCCGGTGGTCCCCGCAACATGCACAAAGCCGCCCGCGAGGACGGCTCTGCAGTATCCGATCTTTGCCTCGTAAGGCGAGCCGGAGAAGACGCGTTTCACGGGATCAGCCCGCGCTCGCGCCTTCCTTCTTGGTATCCGCGTAGATCATCAGCGGCGCGCTTTCCGAAGAGGTCACGGCGTCTTCGTTGACCACCACTTCCTCGACCGACTCCATGCCCGGAAGATCGAACATGGTATCCAGCAGGATGTCTTCCATGATCGACCGCAGGCCACGGGCGCCGGTCTTACGCTCGATCGCGCGCTTGGCAATCGCGACCAGTGCGTCGTCGGTGAAGGTCAGCGTCACGTCCTCAAGCTCGAACAGGCGCTGGTACTGTTTGACCAGTGCGTTCTTCGGCTCTGTCAGGATGGTGACAAGCGCTTCCTCGTCGAGATCCTGCAGCGTCGCGATGACAGGCAGACGACCGACGAATTCCGGGATCAGGCCGAACTTCAGAAGGTCTTCCGGCTCCAGCTCGGTGAACATGTCGCCGATGGTGCGGGACTCTTCGTCCTTCACGTCGGCGCCGAAGCCCATGGCAGAGCCACGACCGCGCTGGCTGATGATTTTCTCAAGCCCTGCAAAGGCGCCGCCGCAGATAAACAGGATGTTCGTGGTGTCCACCTGCAGGAATTCCTGCTGCGGATGCTTGCGGCCGCCCTGCGGCGGAACCGACGCCACGGTGCCTTCCATGATCTTCAGAAGCGCCTGCTGCACGCCCTCGCCCGACACGTCGCGGGTGATCGAGGGGTTGTCGGACTTGCGGGTGATCTTGTCGACCTCGTCGATGTAGACGATGCCGCGCTGCGCCCGCTCGACGTTGTATTCCGACGCCTGCAGCAGCTTCAGGATGATGTTCTCGACATCCTCGCCCACGTAACCGGCTTCGGTCAGCGTGGTCGCATCCGCCATGGTGAAGGGCACATCCAGAATGCGCGCCAGCGTCTGCGCCAGCAGCGTCTTGCCGCAGCCCGTGGGGCCGATCAGCAAGATGTTCGACTTCGCCAGTTCGATGTCGGATTTGCCCGCGTGGTTCAGTCGCTTGTAGTGGTTGTGAACCGCCACCGACAGCACCCGCTTCGCGTGGAACTGGCCGATCACGTAATCGTCCAGAACCTCGCAAATCTCCTTCGGCGTCGGAACGCCGTCCGACGACTTCAGGCCGGAGGATTTGGTTTCCTCCCGGATGATGTCCATGCACAGCTCGACGCACTCGTCGCAGATGAACACCGTGGGCCCTGCGATCAGCTTGCGCACCTCGTGCTGGCTCTTTCCGCAGAAGGAGCAGTAGAGGGTGTTCTTGCTGTCGCCCGATGAATTGTTCGCCATAATCTCAAACCTCTGAGCCCGATAGCTCCACGGCCTTACCGACCGTGTCGAACTTCAACGTACCTGCCTTGCCCCAAAGCCTAGGACAGACCCCAAGGGGGTACAACGCAAAACTTGTCACGCGCAGGTCACGTTTTCCGTGCTCACTTGTCCCCTTCGGGCTGGGCGCGGCTTTCGACGATCTCGTCGAGATGGCCCCACTCCAGCGCTTCCTGCGGCGACATGAAGTTGTCGCGCTCCAGCGCCGCTTCGACCGCCTCGACCGGCTGACCGGAGTGCTTCGAGTAGATCTCATTCAGGCGCTGCTTCAGCTTCTGCGTCTCGTTGGCGTGGATCATGATGTCCGTCGCCTGGCCCTGGTAACCGCCCGAGGGCTGGTGAACCATGATGCGGGCGTTCGGCAGCGCGAACCGCATCCCGGCGGCGCCGGAGCAGGCCAGCAGCGAGCCCATCGAGGCCGCCTGACCCACGATCAGCGTCGACACCGGCGGGCGGACGTACTGCATGGTATCGTAGATCGACAGCCCCGAGGTCACGACCCCGCCCGGGCTGTTGATGTACATCGAAATCTCTTTCTTCGGGTTCTCGGACTCGAGGAACAGAAGCTGCGCCACGATGAGCGAGGCCATGCCGTCGTGAACGGGACCGTTCAGGAAGATGATCCGCTCCTTCAGGAGGCGCGAGAAGATGTCGTACGCACGCTCGCCACGGCTGGTCTGTTCGACCACCATCGGGACGAGGTTGCTGGTGAAATCGTTGAACTGGTCGATCGGGTCTCTCATCGTGCCTGCCTTTTCCCTGCACCGGTCTACCCGGTGATGCGTCAAGAGAGTCTTATTCACGCCCGGGGAGGCCTGCAAGGGCACCCCGGACTGTTGGTAACCGAATCGAGGCTAGCATGCACTTGACAGAAGCGTAAGCCACGACTTACGGTAAGCCATGTCTTACGAAACGACCCTTACCGCGCTCGCCGATCCGACCCGGCGCCACCTGCTGGAACGCCTGCGGGACGGCCCGCTTGCGGTCAGCGCTCTGGCCCGCGACCTGCCGATCAGCCGGCCGGCGGTATCGCAGCATCTGAAGGTGCTGTCGGACGCGGGCCTGTTGCTGGTGGAACCCGCCGGGACCCGCCGCCTGTATCGCCTTGCGCCCGAGGGTCTGGACGACCTTCGCGCATGGCTCGACCGCCTGTGGGGCGACGCGCTCGACAGCTTCGCCGCCCGCGCACACGACATCGCCCGAGAAATCGCCCGAAAGGAGACGCCCCAATGACCGCCGCCGCGAAGACCTCGCCCGCCCCGCTTGCGCCTATCGTGAAAACCGTCACCGTGCCGCTCGACCCGCGCCGCGCCTTCCGGCTGTTCACCGACGAGATGTCGGACTGGTGGCCGCTCGACAGCCACTCGCTGTCGGCGCAGGACGGCGCGCCCGCCCGCCGCGTGACCGTCACCCCTGCCGAGGGCGGTCCGGTGTTCGAGACAAAGCCCGACGGCACCACCGCGCCCTGGGGCCGCGTCACCGAATGGAAGCCGGGCGAAAGGTTCGGCATGACATGGCACGTCGGCCAGCCCGAAGAGACCGCAAGCCACGTCAGCGTCAGCTTCGACGTGGTGGCCGACGGCACCAAGGTGACGCTGGTCCATGACAACTGGGAGGCGCTTGCCGACACCGCCGCCGCGCGGCACACCGGGTACGAGACAGGCTGGAACATGGTCTTCGTCACCCGCTACGGCACCGCCGCCCGGATGCTTGTCACGGCCTGACCGGAAAACGGGGCAAGGCGCCGCCACCTGCGCCTTGCCCGTCTTGTCTTCACCACCGCCCCATGCGACTTTCGCCGCTGACAACAGCGCGAACGGAGGAGCCGCGGTGAAACAGTCCACCATCCGCGAAGTCGGCCGTGACGAAACGACGTCTCACCTGCCGCAGGTTCACGAAGCCCGCAATCCGGGCATGGCGCTCGACCTCGACTGGGTCCTGTCGGCCCGCGCCAACACCTCGGCGATCGAGCGGCGTGCCGCCACCCTGCCCGGCCGCCGGTCGGTGAAGAAAGAGTATCAGGCCGCATGGCTGCTGAAGGCGATCACCTGCATCGACCTGACCACGCTGGCCGGTGACGACACCCCCGGCCGTGTCCGCCGCCTGTGCGCCAAGGCGCGCCAGCCGGTGCGTCAGGACCTCCTGGACGCGCTTGGAATGGGGCCGATCCACACCGGCGCCGTCTGCGTCTATCACGACATGGTCCCCACCGCCGTCGCCGCCCTGGAGGGCACCGGCATCCCAGTCGCCGCCGTGTCCACCGGGTTTCCGGCGGGCCTGTCGCCCCTGCCCCTGCGCATCGCCGAGATCGGCGAAAGCGTGAAGGCAGGCGCCCGCGAGATCGATATCGTCATCTCGCGTCGCCATGTGCTGACCGGCAACTGGCAGGCGCTGTACGACGAGATGAAGGCGATGCGCGAAGCCTGCGGCGACGCCCATGTGAAGGCGATCCTTGCCACCGGCGAACTGGGTTCGCTGCGCAACGTGGCCCGCGCCTCGCTGGTCTGCATGATGGCGGGGGCGGATTTCATCAAGACCTCGACCGGCAAGGAATCGGTGAACGCCACCCTGCCGGTGTCGCTGGTGATGATCCGCGCGCTGCGGGATTACTTCGACGAGACCGGCTATCGTATCGGCTACAAGCCCGCGGGCGGCATTTCCAAGGCGAAGGACGCGCTGACCTACCTTGCGCTGATCAAGGACGAGCTTGGCAACCGCTGGCTTCAGCCCGACCTGTTCCGCTTTGGCGCGTCGTCGCTGCTGGGCGATATCGAGCGCCAGCTGGAACACCACGTGACCGGCCGCTACTCGGCCAACTACCGGCATGCGATGGCATGAGGCAGGCATCTGCCATTCTGATCTCGCAGATGTTCGTAACAACATGTTACGCGCAGGGTGCAACCTCGGCCTTCCCGGACGAAGTCCTCGGCATCTCGAGCTCAAACATCTGGCATTCCAATGTCGGAATTCAGAGTGCGGATCTGGCTGCTAATGGCTGGGCTCTGATTGCGGCCACCACAGTTGGGGTCGATCAGGGACAGTACGTTGTCACGTTTTGGCGCAGCCAGAATGGGTCGACGGCGCGATGTCTCGACGAGACCAATGAGGGCGGCTTTCTAGATCGCTACGATTATTGCCAGTTTCCGGGCACGAAATAACAGAGGTCGGACAAAATGAACGTACCCGAGATCTTCGACAGCATGGATTACGGTCCCGCCCCCGAAAGCGCCGCCGAGGCGCTGGCGTGGCTGGTCGACGGCGGTGACCGCTTCGGCCATTTCATCGACGGCCACATGACCGACCCGGGCGACGGTTTTCCGTCGAAGAACCCCGCCACCGGAGAAGTCCTCGCCACCCTCTCCCAAGCCACGCAGGCCGACGTCGACGCCGCCGTCGCCGCTGCCCGCAAAGCCCAGCCGAAATGGGCGAAACTGCCCGGCCACGCGCGAGCGAAATACCTCTACGCCCTCGCCCGGCTGGTGCAGAAACACGCGCGCCTGCTGGCGGTGCTGGAGACGCTCGACAACGGCAAGCCGATCCGCGAGAGCCGCGACATCGACATCCCGCTGGTCGCCCGCCATTTCTACTATCACGCCGGCATGGCCCAGCTGATGGAGGCCGAACTGCCCGGCCGCGAGGCGCTTGGCGTCTGCGGCCAGATCATCCCGTGGAACTTCCCGCTTCTGATGCTGGCGTGGAAAGTCGCGCCCGCCATCGCGATGGGAAACACGGTGGTGCTGAAACCGGCGGAATACACCTCGCTGACCGCGCTGCTGTTCGCCGATCTGTGCCGCGAGGCGGGGCTGCCGAAAGGCGTGGTCAACATCGTCACCGGCGACGGCGCGGTGGGCGAGATGATCGTGACCCACGACGACATCGACAAGATCGCCTTCACCGGCTCGACCGAGGTGGGTCGCGCGATCCGCAAGGCGACTGCCGGGTCCGGCAAGGCGCTGACGCTCGAGCTTGGCGGCAAGTCGCCCTACATCGTCTTCGACGACGCCGACATGGACAGCGCGATCGAAGGGCTGGTGGACGCGATCTGGTTCAATGGCGGACAGGTCTGCTGCGCAGGCTCGCGCCTGCTGGTGCAGGAAGGCATCGCCGACCGTTTCCACGAGAAGCTGAAACGCCGCATGGACGGGCTGCGCCTTGGCGACCCGCTGGACAAGTGCATCGACGTCGGCGCCATCGTGGACCCGGTGCAACTGGACCGCATCGCCTCGCTGGTGAAAGGCACCGCGGGCGACGTCCACCATGCCTCCTGCGCGATGCCCGAGGGCGGGTGCTTCTATCCGCCGACGCTGATCTCGGGGCTCGAGGCCGCGGATCCGCTGATGCAGGAAGAAATCTTCGGCCCGGTGCTGGTGTCGACCACCTTCCGCACGCCGTCGGAAGCGGTGCAACTGGCGAACAACACCCGCTACGGGCTGGCCGCGTCGGTCTGGTCCGAGAACGTGAACCTCGCGCTCGATGTCGCGCCCAAGCTGGTGGCGGGCGTGGTCTGGGTGAACGGCACCAACATGTTCGACGCGGCCGCCGGGTTCGGCGGCGTGCGCGAAAGCGGCTTCGGGCGTGAAGGCGGCTGGGAAGGGCTGATGGCCTATACCCGCCCCGCGACCGAGACCAAGGCGCTGAAACCCGTCGCCGCCGTCGCCGCGCCGAAGGACGCAGGCGTCGACGGGCTGGACCGCACCGCCAAGCTGTACATCGGCGGCAAGCAGGCGCGGCCCGACGGCGGCTATTCCCGCCCGGTCTGGTCGCCCAAGGGCAAGCTTCTGGGCCACGCCCCCATCGGCAACCGCAAGGACCTGCGCAACGCGGTCGAGGCCGCCCGCGGCGCTTCGGGCTGGTCGAAATCCACCGGGCACCTCAGGGCGCAGATCCTCTACTACCTCGCCGAGAACCTGTCGGCCCGCGCCGACGAGTTCGCCGGGCGGCTGCACGACATGACCGGCGCTAGCGCCAAGGCGGCAGACGCCGAGGTCGCGGCCTCGGTCTCGCGGCTGTTCTCCAGCGCGGCCTGGGCGGACAAGTACGACGGCGCCGCCAAGGGAGTGCCCCTGCGCGGCCTCGCCGTCGCGGTGAACGAACCGGTGGGCGTGATCGGCGCCTTCTGCGCCGACGACGCGCCGCTTCTGGGGCTGGTCTCGGTGCTGGGCGCAGCGCTGGCGATGGGCAACCGGCTGGTCGCGGTGGCGTCCGAGCCCTACCCGCTGGCCGCCACCGACTTTTACCAGCTGCTCGAAACCTCCGACGTTCCCGCCGGCGTCGCCAACATCGTCACCGGCAGCCACACCGAACTGGCCCCGCAGCTTGCGGGCCACATGGACGTGGATGCGGTCTGGAGCTTCTCGTCCTCCGACCTCTCGGGCGTGATCGAGCGCGAGGCGGCGGGCAATCTCAAGCGCACATGGGTCAACAACGGCCGCACCACGGACTGGAGCGCAGCAGAGGGCCGCAGCTGGCTCGCCGCGGCGACCGAGGCGAAAACCGTCTGGGTTCCCTACGGCGAGTAAGACCCGAGTGGCGCCAGGGGGCTCTGCCCCCCACGCGCTTCGCGCGCTCCCCCCGAGGTATTTCGGAAGAGAAGAAGAGCGCGGACGCCTGTTTTTCTTCTCTTTGAAAATACCTCGGGGAGCGCGAGGGGCTGGCCCCTCGCTTCGCCGCCCGCGTCACGCGATGCGGAAGACCTTGTCGCGCGACGTTTGTCCCCGGATCAGGTCCAGCCGTGATTTCGGGACCCCCAGCGCCTTGGCCAGCAGCTTCTGCACCGCCGCATTGGCCTTGCCGCCCTCGGGCACCGTGGTGACATAGACGCGGATCTGCCCGTCTTCTTCGATGACCGTATTGCGTGACGCTTTGGGCGTCACGCGCACCGGGATCTCGGCGCCGGTTTCGGCAAGGTGGGACAGGTCGGTCATCGGGTTGGAACCTCCGCGCCTCCGTTCTAGTGTCCCGCCGACAGGACCGACAATACCGACTTGGGGGACGCGATGCGCCGGACGGGATTTTTCTGGGACGAAAGCTGTTTCTGGCATTCGGGCGGGAATTACGCGCTGACCTTCCCGGTCGGCGGGCTGGTGCAGCCGCTGGCGGCGGGCGGGCTTCCCGAAAGCCCCGAGACCAAGCGCCGCCTGAAGAACCTGCTCGACGTCACCGGACTGATGCGCGACCTGCATCCGCAGTCCGCGGCCCCGGCGACGCGCGAAGATCTCGAGCGGGTGCATCCGGCGGATTTCCTCGACCGGTTCAAGGAAACCTCTGACGCGGGCGGTGGCGAGCTTGGGCTGCGCACGCCGTTCGGCAAGGGCGGATACGAGATCGCGGCGCAATCCGCCGGTCTGGCCCTCGGCGCGCTGCAGGCGGTGCTGAAGGGCACGTTGGACAACGCCTATGCCCTGTCCCGCCCGCCGGGCCATCATTGCCTGCCGGACTGGCCCAACGGGTTTTGCCTGCTCGCGAATATCGGCATCGCCATCGAGGCCGCCCGCGCCGCGGGACTGGCGAAGAAATTCGCGGTGGTGGACTGGGACGTGCACCATGGCAACGGGACCGAGGCGATCTTCCTGTCCGACCCCGACGTGCTGACGATCTCGATCCATCAGGAACACAATTATCCGCTCGACACCGGGGACATCGACGTCACCGGCGAGGGTGCCGGCAGGGGGGCGAACATGAACATCCCGCTGCCGCCCGGCGCGGGCCATCACACCTATCTCGAAGCGATGGAGCGGCTGGTCCTGCCCAAGCTGCATGCGTTCGAGCCGGAGGTGATCATTGTCGCCTGCGGTTTCGACGCTTCGGCCTTCGACCCGCTGGCGCGGATGATGTGTACGTCGGACACGTTCCGCCAGATGACTCGCCTGATGATGGGCGCCGCCGACCTGTTGTGCGGCGGCCGCGTCGTGATGGTGCACGAGGGCGGTTATTCCGAGGCGCATGTGCCGTTCTGCGGCCATGCCGTGCTGCAGGAACTGTCGGGCAGCACCATCGACGCTCCGGACCCGCTGGCGCAGGCGCTTGAGATCAGACAGCCCAATGTGCGGATGCGCACGCATTATTCGGATTACCTGACTGAACTTGTCGGCTATTTTGGGATCACTTGACGTCGGCCCCTCTCGGGACGACATCCCACTGACCACACACGGAGTATCCATGCCCGACCGCAATCAGGCCGCCCTCGACTTCCTGCTCAGCCGCCGGTCCCGCCCCGCCAAGACGCTGACCGGCCCGGTGCCGGACCGCGACACGCTGATGACGCTGCTGACCGCCGCCGCCCGCACGCCCGATCACGGCAAGCTGGAGCCGTGGCGGTTCATCGTGCTGGAGAAGGCCGCGCTGGCCCGACTTGCGTCGCTGGTGCCGGTACATGGCGAACGGCTGGGAGAGCCCGAGGACCGCATCGCCAAAAGCCGGGCCCAGTTCGCAGACGCCGAGCTGGCCGTCGCGGTGATCTGCAGCCCGAAGCCGTCCGAGAAGATCCCCGAGATCGAGCAGGTCTATTCCGCCGGCGCCGTCTGCCTTGCGCTGCTGAACGCCGCCCTTGCCGCGGGCTGGGGCGCGAACTGGCTGTCGGGCTGGCCGTCGCACGACCGGGGCTTCATCTCTGAAGGGCTGGGCCTTGCAGACACCGAGACGGTTGCCGGGTTCATCCACCTTGGCACCGAATCCAGCGCGCCGCCCGAGCGTCCGCGCCCGGATCTCGACGCGATCACCACATGGGTTTCCGCGTGATCCTGTCCGATTTCCTGAAGGCGGTGGGGCAGCTGGGCGACCGGAGGTTCCGCCGCGTGCTCTGGCTGGGCCTTGCCCTGACGCTCGCCCTGCTGTTCGGGTTCTACGCGGTGTTCCTGTACGGCATCCAGTGGATTACGCCCGACACGGTGACGATCCCCGTGATCGGCGAGGTGACATGGGTCGACGACCTGCTGTCCTGGGGGTCGATCCTGCTGATGCTGCTGCTCAGCTTCTTCCTGATGATCCCGGTGGCCTCGGCCTTTACCGGCCTTTTCCTGGAAGACGTGGCGCAGGCGGTGGAGGACCGGCACTATCCCGGCCTGCCCCCCGCCTTGAAGATCCCGTGGACGGATGTGCTGACCGACACGCTCAGCTTTCTGGGCCTGCTGATCGTGGTCAACATCGTGGCCTTCGTGGTGGCGCTGTTCTTCGCGCCCTTCTCGCCATTCATCTTCTACGGCGTGAACGGCTTTCTGCTGGGGCGCGAGTATTTTCAGGTCGCCGCCATGCGCCGCATTGGGCGCCAGGGCGCGCGCGAGGCGTTCCGGGGAAATGTCGGTCAGATCTGGCTGGCGGGGGGCCTGATGGCCCTGCCGCTGTCAGTGCCGGTGCTGAACCTGATCGTTCCGATCCTCGGCGCGGCGACGTTTACGCACCTGTTCCATCGGGTACAGGGCAATTCCCGCGCCCGAACCAGTCCAGATCGCAGACCGTGATGATCCCCGACAGGATGATGGCCGCGATGATCGACCAAAGCACGACCGTGATGACGGTCACGATCAGGAACTTGCGCTTGAGGTGATGCACCTCGGGCGAGCCGGCCATGGTGCCCGGTACGATCTCTCCGACATCGCCCTGCGTCTTCAGGCGCAGCGGCAGGATGACGAAGAGGGTCATGAACCAGATGACCGCGAACAGGACGATTGCAGAGGTAATCCCCATCAGACCTGCTCCAGCTCGATCAGGCTGCCGTTGAAATCCTTCGGGTGCAGGAACAGCACCGGCTTGCCATGCGCGCCGATCTTCGGCTCGCCGTCGCCCAGCACCCGCGCGCCAGAGGCCTTCAGCCGGTCGCGCGCGGCGATGATGTCGTCGACCTCGTAGCAGATGTGGTGGATGCCGCCCGCCGGGTTCTTTTCCAGAAACCCGTTGATCGGGCTGGCGTCGCCCAGCGGATAGAGAAGTTCGATCTTGGTATTCGGCAGTTCGATGAACACGACCGTCACCCCGTGGTCGGGTTCGTCCTGCGGTGCGCCGACGACGGCGCCCAGCGTGTCTCGGTACTGCGCGGACGCGGCTTCCAGATCGGGGACGGCGATCGCGACGTGGTTCAGGCGGCCAATCATGGCGGACTCCTTTGTTCCAACGGCCCCGCAATGCCAAAGGCCGCGGGAAATTGCCAGCGCCGCAAGGTCGCAGCCCGGAAAACCGAAGCGCATTCGGCCGTTGCGCGGGAAAGGCGCGGTTGCGCGCAGGGCGTTCGCGGTATTGGCGTGTTTCTTAACCGTGGATTCATCCTTCCCGACCTAGGCTGAAACGGCCAGTTGAAAGGATGATCCGATGCCTTCGACCCTCGCCTACCCCGCCTATATGCCTGCCGCCAGCGCAGAACGTCCGCTGGCCGGCCTTACCGTCCTGATGATCGAGGACAGCAGATTCGCCTCGGAAGCGGTGCGCCTTCTGTGCCTGAAAAGCGGCGCGCGGATCCGGCGCGCCGACAGCCTGTTGGCGGCGCAGCGGCACCTGACCGTTTATCTTCCCAGCGTCGTGATCGTCGACCTCGGCCTGCCCGACGGGTCGGGGCTGGACCTGATCCGCAGCCTTGCCACCGCGTCGCAACGCATCCCGGTGATCCTTGCCACCTCTGGCGACGACAGCCGGCTGGCGGAAGCTGCGGACGCCGGCGCGGACGGCGTGCTGTCGAAACCGATCGAAAGCCTCGCGGTGTTTCAGAAGGCGGTGCTGGACCGCCTGCCGCCGGCGCAATGCCCGGACGGACCGCGCCTTGTCCCGTCCGAAATCGTGGCGCCCGATCCGGTCGCCTATCACGACGATCTTGCCCATATCGCCGAGGTTCTGAACGGGTCCGAGGATGAGCCGACGCTTGATTATGCCGCCCGGTTTCTGGCCGGCGTGGCGCGGTCGGCCCATGACGACGTGCTGGAACAGGCGGCGGAACGGCTGGCATTCAGCCGCGAGACCGGGCGAAGCTTCGGGCCCGACCTCGCCCGGCTGGCCGGACTCTTGCAGGAACGACTTGAAAGCCGCGCGGTGATCTGACGAACAGACCAGCCGGCATCTGGACCGGGCGTTGCGCGGCGCTACCTCTGCGTCAACGCAATGTTTCTGGAGCGACCCAATGCCGGACATCTACACCGCCATCAAGGAAGACCACGACAAGCACCGCGAGATGATCGAGGCGATCAAGAACACGCAGGGCGACAGCCCGGAACGCCGCAAGGCATGGTTCGAGTTCTATCACGAGGTCAAATCGCACGCCGCCGCCGAGGAAGAGACGTTTTATTCCAAGCTGATCTCGAAAACCTGGGGCCAGGACGCGGCGCGCCATGCGGTGCACGAGCACAAGGAGCTCGACGACCTGATGGACGAGTTGAACGAGATGGACATGTCCAGCCCCGGCTGGCTGAACAAGTTCAACACGCTCGAGCACGACTACCTGCACCATATCGACGAGGAAGAAGAAGAGGTCTTCAACCGCGCCAAGCAGGAAATCGACGACGCCGAGATCGAGGATTTCGGCACCCGCTTCCTTAAGCGGAAGACGGAAGAGCGCAAGCTGGTCGAAAAGAAGCTCGAGGATCACCTCGAAGACTGAAGACAGGCGCCGGTTCCGGATGACCGGGACCGGCGCGATAACTTACAGCAGCGGGTCTGACGCCACCCGGATCGGGGCCGTCAGGTCGGACAGGCTTTGCCGCTGCCTCCCCGCGCCGTCGAAATTCTCGGGCGCAAGCCAAGTCTCGAACGCTTCGCGCAGGGCGGGCCATTCCTTGTCGATACAGGCGAACCATGCGGTATCGCGGTTCCGCCCCTTCACGACGCCCGCCTGCCGGAACACGCCTTCAAAGCTGAACCCCAGCCGCTGCGCCGCGCGGCGCGACCCCATGTTCAGCGCATTGCACTTCCATTCATAGCGGCGATAGCCCGCCTCGAAGCACCAGCGCATCAGCAGGTACATCGCCTCTGTCGCGGCGCGGGTGCGCTGAAGGCGGGGCGAAAAGTTGATGTGTCCGACCTCGATTGACCCGGCTTCGGGCGCGATCCGCATCAGGCTGGCCACGCCACCCCAGTCGCCCTTCTCCTTGTCGAAGATCGCGTGAAACCGCGGGTCCGGTCCGGCGGCGACGCTGTCGACCCAGTCGGCATAGGCGCTTTCCGAGGCGAAGGGGCCATACGGCATCCAGTCCCAGATCGCATCGTCCGCGACATTGGCGGCGTGCAACGCCGAGGCATGGTCGCGCGTCAGAAGCTCCAGCCGGGCATAGCGACCGTCGAACGCCGTCGCGTCCGGCCAGCGCGGGGGCTGCCAGTTACCAAGGTTTTCACCACTATCCACCGATTGTTGCACCGCTTTCACCTTAATCGCGCCCGAATCTGGCGGCACCGTGCACCTCGGGGAAGGTAAGACCAATAGGGGATGTTGGGAAAATGAAGGCTCAAGCTGCCGTTGCAAGCCGCATCGAATCCACGATGGACTGGACCATCTTCGCCATCGGCGTGTTAAGCCTGTCGACCGCCATCGCCGCGACTGTCGCCGTCAAAGTGCACGAGATCTTCGCCGAAAGCCCGGTCGAAATCACCGAACAGACCACCGTCATCGGCTGACGCCGCGCCTCAGGCCTCTTCGACCAGCGAGACCTTCGCCCCCGCCGGAATCGTCGCCGGCGCCGCATTCAGCGCCTCTTTCGCAAAGCCCGCAGCAGCCTGATAGGCTTTCATGAAGGCCGCGCGCTCGTCCGGCGGGATCACGTCGTCGATGTTCTCGAACTCGCCGCCACAGCGGTCGTCGACCATGTTCAGCAGACCGAAGGGCCCGGCCCCCCTGTTCCGCAGGATCACTTCCGAGATCGGGCCACACAGCTTCGCGTCGAACGCCGCCAGCGCCTCGGGGCGGACCCCGTGTTCCAGCAGGCAGGCGCCCAGCACCCGCGCGTCGATCACCGCTTGGCTCGCGCCGTTCGATCCCGTCGGGTACATCGCGTGCGCCGAGTCGCCCATCAGCACGACCGGGCCGTCCTGCCATGTCGACACCGGATCACGGTCGATCATCGGGTTCTCATAGGCCACCTCGGCCCCGCGGATCAGGTCCGGGACATTCAGCCAGTCCCATTCCCAGCCATCGAAATGATGCGCGAAGTCGTCGATCTCGACCGGCTTGAACCAGCCGCTGTCGCGCGCGGCGGGGTCGTCATAGGTCACCTCGGCGATCCAGTTGACCTGCGCCAGTCCGGTGTCGGGATCGGGATGCGAGATCGGGTAGATCACCATGCGGTGCTTGTGCGTCCCCAGCCCGACGAAGCTGGACCCGGTGCGGATCGGCGTCGTCTGCGTGGTGCCACGCCACATCACCGCGCCGCCCCAATGGATCGGCGGCTGGTCGGGGTGCATCTGCGCGCGGATCGCGGAATGGATACCGTCCGCGCCGACCAGCAGCGTGCCGGTCTCTTCGGTGGTGGTGCCGTCCGCCCGCTCGATCAGCGCCGTAACGCTGCCGTCGGAATTCTTGCGATAGCCGGTCACGCGGTGGCCAAGCCGCACCGCGTCCGCCCCGGCGCGCGCCACGAAGGTATCGTGCAGCATCATGTGCAGCTTGCCACGGTGGACGGCATATTGCGGCCAGTCATAGCCCGCCAGTTCACCGCGCGGTTCGGAATAGATGTCGTTGCCGTTCAGCCCGACCAGCGCCCACTCCTTTGCCGGAACGCCGACCCGGTCCAGAACATCGGCCCCGATGCCAAGGTCATAGAGTTCGCGCACCGCGTTGGGCTGAAGGTTGATCCCAACGCCCAGCGGCTTCAACTCGCGCACCGCTTCGAACACGACGCAGGGCACGCCGATCTGCTGAAGCGTCAGCGCCACCGACAGACCGCCGATCCCGCCGCCCGCAATCATGACCAGGGGTTTCGTCATCCCGCATCCCTCCACCAAGGTTCGACGGTCTTACCAAGCTGGCCGGGCGTTTCAATCTCCGAATCGCCGCAGCCCCCGGCAGGACCGCGCCGTCGGCGCTCAAGAAATGGGCAGAAGGCGTAAGATGCATCACCTGCTCACGGAATCCCATGACATCGCCGGGCTGCGCCGCGATTGATGGCGACCGAGTAGAAGCGGCGGACCGGTACTTTGCCCGGTCCTGATCATTGCTCATCTGACCCCGGCCACGGTCCCGCGACGGGCCGCAAGCAACCACAGATGACCCGAATGACCGACTCCGCCTTCCTGATCGCCAACATCCGGCACGGCCTTACCGGCGACGCCGCCGGGACCCGGCTGCCGCAGGCGATCCGGGTGCGCGACGGGATCATTGTCGAGATGGGCGATCTGGAACCGGCTGAGGACGAAACGGTCGTCGACGCCACCGGGTGCGCGGTAACGCCGGGGCTGGTGAACACGCACCACCACCTGTTCCAGTCGATCCTGAAGGGCCTCGCGCTAAACGACGGGCTGGACGACTGGCTGCGCGAAGTGCCCTACACGTGGTGGCCGCTGATCGACGAGACGGCGCTGCGGATCTCGGCCACCATCGGGCTGGCCGAACTGGCGCTGACGGGCACCACCACGGTCGCCGACCACCACTATGTCTTCTCTGACCGCTACGACTATGACCCCGCCGAGGTGCTGTTCGACACCGCGCGCTGTTTCGGCCTGCGGTTCATGCTGGCGCGTGGCGGCGGCACGCGGGGCCGCGCCTTCGACGACCCGGCGATCCCGCCGTCGCCGGTCGAGCCGCTGGACAGGTTCCTGCAAGGCATCGAGCGGGCCGCCGACCGTTGGCACGACCCCTCGCCTTTCGCGATGGCGCGCGTTGCGGCCGCGCCCACCACGCCGACCTTCAACCTGGCGCCGGTGGAACTGGCCGAGGTGGCGCAGACAGCCCGCGCGCGCGGCCTGCGCCTGCATTCGCACCTGTCCGAGAACCGCGCCTACGCCCGGTTCACGCTGGAGAAATACGGCAAACGCCCTGTGGAATGGCTGGCCGAACATGGCTGGCTGGGCCGCGACGTCTGGTTCGCGCATCTGGTGGACTGCGACCCGGCAGAGGTCTCGCTGCTGGCAGAGACAGGCACCGGAATGGCGCATTGCCCGCAGGCGAACGCCCGGCTTGGCTCTGGCATCGCGCCCGCGGACGAGTTGCAGGCCGAGGGCGGCGCGGTCTCGCTGGCTGTCGATGGCGCGGGCGCGAACGAGGCGGCGGACATGGGCGCGGCGATGTATTCCGCCTTTGCATTGCACCGCGCGTCGAAGGGCGTGGCGGCGGTGCGGCCCGAGACGGTGCTGCACTGGGCGACCGAGGGCGGCGCCAAGGTGCTGGGCTGGAACGGGATCGGGCGGCTGGCTCCGGGCATGGCCGCCGACATCGCGATGTTCGACGTCACGACGCCCCGCGCGCTTGGCCTGCACGACCCGGCGCTTGCCCCCGTGCTGACCGGCGCCGCGCCGGTGCGGCACAGCTTCGTGGCGGGCCGTCCGCTGGTGGTCGACGGACGCATTCCGGGGCTCGACCTTGAAGACCTTTCCGAGAATGCGCTGCGCACCACCGAGCGGATGATGCGCAAGCAGCGCGAAGCGGCCGCAGGCCGGACGGTGCGGGCATGACGGGCCGGTGCGGTCTGACCTTAGCCCGCGTCCGGCAGCGCGGCGGTGACCTCGATCTCGACCACGAACTCGGGGCGGGTGAAGCCCGACACGATCACCAGCGTCGAGGCGGGCAGGTGCGAGACATTCTTCAGCCACGCATCGCGCGCCGCCATGTAGCCCGCCATGTGGGCACGGTCGGTCACGTAGGCGTTGATCCGCATCACGTGTTCGCGGTCGGTCCCGCCTTCGGCGAGGATGGCGTCGATGTTGGCAAGGATCATCGTGGCCTGCGCTTCGGCCCCCTCGGGAACGGTGCCGTCCGCGCCCAGCGCAAGCTGGCCCGAGGTGACGACGATGCCCGCCCCGGCGACGCCGTGGGCATAGCGGGCAAAGGGCGGTGCGATGGTGTCGGGGACAAGGCTTTTAAGCATGGATCGGGGCTCCTGTTCTGCCCCTCTGTTGCCCCGCCCGCCGGCTGGCGCAACCGAGAAAGCGCCGCGCCGCGATCCGGTTTCCGAATTGCCTTCGTTTCAGGCGTCACCGCCTTCGCTTTAGGCAGAGACCCGGAACGACGGCACGACTCCCACGACCAATTCTGTCCTTCGCCGCAGCGGAGACCGATGCTGGACAACAACGACCCAACAAGGAGAGACCCATGAAACGCACTCATCTTCTGGCGTCCGCCGCGACGCTGCTGTTCGCTGGCGCCGCCAGCGCTCAGGACCTGACCGAAGTCTCGTTCGGCACCAACTGGCTGGCTCAGGCCGAGCACGGCGGCTTTTATCAGGCCGTGGCCGACGGCACCTACGAGGCTTGCGGCCTGTCCGTGACCATCGTCCCCGGTGGCCCGCAGGTGAACAACCGCGCGCTGATGCTGGCCGGCCGTATCGACTATCACATGGGCGGCGACCTGCTGCAGGCGTTCAACGCCGTGAAAGAAGGCGTCCCGGTCGTGTCCGTCGCGGCGATCTTCCAGAAGCACCCGCAGGTGATCATCACCCACCCCGGCAAGGCAGAGACCTTCGAGGACCTGAAAGACCTGACCCTGCTGATCGGCGACAACGGCTATCAGTCCTATTACCAGTGGATGATCGCCGAGTACGGCTTCACCGCCGAACAGCGCGAGCCCTACACCTTCAACCCCGCGCCGTTCCTTGCGGACGACACCATGGGCATGCAGGGCTACCTGTCGTCCGAGCCGTACCTCGTCGAGAAGGAAGGCGGCTTCACCCCCGACATCTTCCTGATCGCCGACGCGGGTTATTCGACCTACGCCACCACGATCGAGACGATGGCCGACACCATCGCCAGCAAGCCCGAGGAAGTGACCTGCTTCGTCGAAGGCTCGATCAAGGGCTGGTACACCTATCTCTACGGCGACCACTCGGCGGCTGACGAAATGATCATGGCCGACAACCCCGAGATGACGCAGGACAAGATCGACTACGCGATCGAGAAGATGCTGTCCGAAGGCATCGTCGACTCGGGCGACGCGGAAGAGATGGGCATCGGCGTCATGACCGAAGCGAAGGTCGAGGACTTCTACACCAAGATGGTCGACTCGGGCGTGATCGACGCCGACATCGACTGGCAGGCGGCCTTCACCACCGATTTCGTCGGCAATGGCGTCGGCATGGACATGAAGTAAGCTGAACGGACGGGCGGGGCCGGTGCCGGTCCCGCCCGATCGCACTAGACGAACAAGACCAAGAAGAACCGACCGGAGACGATCATGCTCAAGCCCAGAGCCCCCCTCGGCCAGCGCAACGCGCTGCTGAAGATGAGCCACGTCGAAAAGACCTTCCGCGGTGACGTGGTGGCGCTCAAGGACATGAACCTGACGGTGAACGAGGGCGACTTCATCTCGCTCCTCGGCCCCTCGGGCTGCGGCAAGTCCACCGCGCTGCGGCTGATCGCCGGTCTGATGAAGCCCACCACCGGACGCATCGAGTGGACCGGCGGCCAAAGCGCCGGCGACCTTGGCGTGGTGTTTCAGGAACCGACGCTGATGCCGTGGGCGCGGGTGCAGGACAACGTCTGGCTGCCCTTCCGCCTGCGCGGCAAATCCTACAGCGAAGTCAAGGACGACGTGCTGGAGGCGCTGAAGCTGGTCGGGTTGGAGAAGTTCCAGCGCGCCTTCCCGCGCGAATTGTCGGGCGGCATGAAGATGCGCGTCTCCATCGCCCGCGCGCTTGTCACCAAACCGCGCCTGATCCTGATGGACGAACCCTTCGCCGCGCTGGACGAGATCACGCGCCACAAGCTGAACCAGGACCTGCTGGCCCTGCGCGAGGCGATTGGCTGCACCGTCATCTTCGTCACCCACTCGGTGTTCGAATCCGTTTTCCTGTCCGACCGCATCGTGGTCATGGCCGCCCGCCCGGGCCGCGTGATCCGCGAACTCGAGGTCGACGCCCCCTACCCGCGCACCGAGGAATTCCGCACCTCGGCCGAATACGCCGCGCATTGCCGCAACGCGTCGGACGCGCTGCACGAAGCCATGGGAGAACCGGCATGACCCTCGCCGACACCGCCCCCGCCCCGCATATCGACGCCGAGGAACTGGCGCAGGCCCGGCGCGAGAAGCTGATGAAGATCGCCCGCTGGTTCCTGCCCTCGCTGGTGCTGGTTCTGGCGATCCTCGCGTGGCACCTCTACGTCACCATCGGCGAGGTGCCGCATTACATCCTGCCCGGCCCCGTTCTGATCGCTCAGAAGATGGTCGAGGACTGGTCGATCCTGTGGCCTGCGATCCTGATCACCGGCCGCCTGACGATCCTTGCGCTGATCATGGCGGTGATCGGAGGGGTGACGCTCGCCGTCGCCTTCACCCAGTCGAAATGGATCGAGATGTCGTTCTTTCCCTACGCCGTCATCCTGCAGGTGACGCCGGTGGTCGCGGTGGCACCGCTGATTAAGATCTACGTCGACAGCGCCTTCATGTCCGCCCTGCTGTGCGCATGGATCGTGGCCTTCTTCCCGATCCTGTCCAACACGACGATCGGCCTGAAGTCGGCAGACCACAATCTCGAGGACCTGTATTCCATCTACGGCGCCTCGCGCTGGCAAAAGCTGCGCTATCTCTACGCCCCGACCGCGCTGCCCTTCTTCCTCGGCGGCCTGAAGATCGCCGGCGGCCTCGCCCTGATCGGCGCGGTGGTGGCCGAGTTCGTGATCGGACGCTCCGGCACCGGCCTCGGCCTTGCCTCGACGCTGCTCGAGGCGTCATATCGCTTCAACTTCGGACGGCTCTTCGCCGCCCTCATCCTGATCTCGCTCATGGGTGTGGTGATCTTCGCCATCATGAGCACGATAAGCTACCTCGCGCTGCACAAGTGGCATGAAAGCGCGATCAAACGAGAACGCTAATGGACTTCAAATCGCTACCCGAGGGTCGCTTCACCCTGCGTGACGTGACCGTTCCCGCCTGCCTGATCGGCGCGCCCGGCCACCTTGTCCGGACCGACATCGGCATCGACGGCGGCCTGATCGCCAATCCCGGCGGCACCGATGTCGCGATGGGCGGGGCGATGGTGCTGCCCTGCTTCACCGACATGCACACGCATCTGGACAAGGGCCACATCTGGCCGCGCGCGGCCAACCCCGACGGCACCTTCATGGGCGCCCTGACCACAGTGCGCGAGGATCACGCCAACTGGACGCCCGACGACGTACGGGCGCGGATGGATTTCGGCCTGCGCTGCGCCTACGCCCACGGCACGAAAGCGATCCGCACCCACCTCGACGCCGCCAACGGCCAGTTCCGCCGCAGTTGGCCCGTCTTCGCCGAGATGCGCGAGAAATGGGCCGAAAAGATCGAGCTGCAGGGGTCCAGCCTCGCCGCCTGCGACACCTTCACGCCGGACGGCGATTTCCGTGAACTGGCCGACACCGTGGCCGCCAACAAGGGCACGCTGGGGCTGGTCACCTATCCCGTCGACGGGCTGGCCGACATTCTCCTGGGCTTCTTCGCCATGGCCGCGGAACGTGGCCTGAACGTCGACTTCCACGTCGACGAGACGATGGACCCGACCTCCGAGACGCTGCGCACCATCGCCGAGGTGGTGATGGAAACCGGCTTTGCCGCGCCGGTCGTCGTGGGCCACTGCTGTTCGCTGTCCACGCAGGACGTCGCGCGGGCGATGGACACGCTAGACATGGTCGCCAGGGCCGGGCTCAACGTGGTCAGCCTGCCGATGTGCAACCTCTACCTGCAGGACCGCGAACCGCACCGCACGCCGCGCGGGCGCGGCGTCACGCTGGTTCACGAGATGAAGGCCCGCGGCATCGCGGTCTCCTTCGCCTCGGACAACACGCGCGATCCGTTCTACGCCTACGGCGATCTCGACATGCTCGAGGTGCTGCGGCAGGCCACGCGCATCGCGCATCTCGACCACTCGGACACCGACTGGGTGCAGTCCTGTATCGCGAACCCTGCCGCTTCCTGCGGCTTCGCGGTGCCGACCCTGACCCCCGGCGCCCCCGCCGACATGACCATCTTCCGCGCCCGCGAATGGACCGAGCTGTTCGCGCGCCCGCAATCCGACCGCATCGTCCTGCGCGGTGGCTCTGCCATCGACCGCACGCTTCCGGACTATGCCGAACTCGACGACCTGATGAGGCTCTGATGAAAGACAACGTCGCCGCCGCGAAAGCCGCCCTCGCCCACCTCGACATCGAAGAACGCGAGGCCGCCATCAAGACCGCCTCCCGCGACTTCTTTTGGTATTCGCCCGTGCTAAAGGCGCGGCTGGACCACGTGCTTGCCGATTTCGTGGTGCGCCCGCGGAACGAGGCCGAGGTGATCGAGATCCTCAAGACCTGCTACGCCCACGACGTGCCCGTCACCACCCGCGGCGCGGGCACCGGCAACTACGGTCAGGCGATGCCGCTTGCGGGCGGCTGCGTCATGCACCTCAAGCACATGGACAAGGTGAAAGAGATCGCGCCGGGCCGCGTGATCTGCGAGCCGGGCATCCTGCTGAAGGACCTCGACGCTCAGACGAAAGAGGCTTCGGGACAGGAACTGCGCATGTTCTCGTCGACATGGGCCACCGCCACCGTCGGCGGTTTCATCGCGGGCGGTTCGGGCGGCGTCGGCTCGGTCCACTGGGGCTCGCTGCGCGACCTCGGCAACATCATACGCCTGCGGGTGGTAACGATGGAGGAAGAACCCCGCGTGCTGGAATTCCGCGGCGAGGAACTGGCCCGCGTCAGCCACGCCTACGGCACCAACGGGATCATCACCGAACTGGAACTGCCGCTGGCCCCCGCCTACGACTGGACCGGCCTGTTCGTCGGCTTCGAAGACTTCGGCGACGCGATGGCCTTTGCCGACGACCTCGCCAACGAGGACGGCATCCTGCTGAAGATCGCCAGCGTCTACGAGGCGCCCACGGCGCATGCCTATTTCCAGCGGGTGAAGCCCTATGTCGACGAAGGCACCCACCTTGTCGGCCTGATGGTCGCGCCGCAGTCGATGGACGGTTTCCTGACCTTCCTTGGCCGACGCCCCGCGGCGAAACTGATCTACCGCTCGGACGACAACGACTGGGCCCGCGATCCCGGCCCGATCTTCGAATACGGCTGGAACCACACCACCCTGCGCGCGCTGAAGGTGGACCCGTCGATCACCTACCTTCAGGTCCGCTACGCCTTCCCCGAACACCGTGCGCTGGTCGAGAAGATGCGCACCGAGTTCTCGCCCGAAGTCCTGCAGCACCTCGAAGCGATCCGGATGAACGGCAAGGTCGCTTTCGCCGGTCTCTCGATGGTCAAGTTCACGACCGAGGAACGGCTGGACGAGATCATCGGCCTGCACGAGGACGCGGGCGCGCTGATCTTCAACCCGCACCGCTACACGCTGGAAGAAGGCGGCCGCCAGCACACCGACGACACCCAGCTGTCCTTCAAGCGCGAGGCCGATCCCAAGGGCCTTCTGAACCCCGGCAAGATGATCTCGTGGGACGACCCGGACTGGAGCTACGACCGGATGTACGCCTACCCGCACCTTCAGGTGGCGGAATGAGCCCGTCACGCGCCCCGGTTCCGGACCCGGCCCGATGACCCGCGCCCTTGTCCTCTTCGCCCACCCATGCCCCGAAAGCTTCAACGCGGCGGTGCATTTCACCGTCGTGGACACGCTCACCACGCGCGGCTGGGAGGTCGACGACTGCGACCTGAACGCCGAGGGGTTCTTCCCGGTCCTCACCGAACTGGAACGCCGGGGCTACCACGACCAGCCCGCCAACATCGAGCCGGTGAAGGACTACGTCGAACGGGTCCGCGCCGCCGATGCGATGGTCATGGTGTTCCCGGTGTGGAACTTCGGCTACCCGGCGATCCTGAAGGGCTTTCTCGACCGCGTGTTTCTGCCCGGCGTCAGCTTCAAACTGCAGGATGGCGGCGTGCGCCCCGGCCTGACCAACATCAAGAAGCTCGCCGCCTGCACCACCTACGGCGGCACCCGGATGCGGGCGAGGCTGAACGGCGACCCGCCGCGCAAATGCGTCACCCGCGCCGTCTGGTACGCCTGCGGGATGCCCAAGAAGCGCTACGTCGCGCTGTACGACATGAACAACAACACGGATGCACAGCTCACCGCCCACCTCGCCCGCGTGAAGCGCGAGATGGAAACCCTCTGATGCCCGCCCCTTCTTCTCTTTCCAAATACCTCGGGGGAGTCGCGCGACAGCGCGGCGGGGGCGGAGCCCCCACCGCCCCTTTCCATGCGCACCTACGGTGCGACGGGGGCAGAGCCCCCACCACCCCTTTCCATGCGCACCTGCGGTGCGACGGGGACAGAGCCCCCTCCGACACCGCCGCCCGACCGAGACCCTGACCCCATGCGCGCACTCGTCATCTACTGCCACCCCCGCGAGGGAAGCTTCACCGCTGCGGTCCGCGACAAGGTGCTTGAACGCCTCAAGACCCATGGCGCCGACGTCCGGCTGCGCGACCTTTATGCCGAGGGGTTCGATCCCGTCATGTCGGCCCACGAACACGAGATCTACCTCGACGAATCCCTGAACCAGAAAGGGCTCGAGGATCGCATTGCCGACCTGCAGTGGTGCGACACGCTTATCTTCGTCTATCCGACATGGTGGTACGGGCTGCCCGCGATGCTGAAGGGCTGGCTCGACCGGGTTCTGGTGCCCGGCATCGCCTTCAAGATGCCGCAGGCCGAGAACGAGACGATCCGCCCCGGCATGACCAACATCACCCGGCTGGGCGTCTTCACCACATGCGGCGCAAGCTGGTGGCTGACCCGTTTCGTCGGTGCGCCCGGCCGCCGCACCCTTCTGCGCGGGCTGCGGCTGATCTGCGCCAAGCGTTGCAAGACCGCCTTCGCCGCCCACTACCTGATGGACAGTTCCAGCGACAAAAGCCGCGGCATTCACCTTGCCAAGGTGGAAAAGCAGATGGACCGCTTCCTGCGCGGCAAGACCGTAAACGAGGAGACGACAGCATGATCCCGGTACTCGACTGGTCGACCTACGCGACCGATCCCGAAAGCTTCACCAGCGATCTCGGCAAGGCCTGCCGCGACACCGGCTTTTTCCTGCTGAAGGGCCACGGCGTTCCCGAGGACCTGATCGCCGGCGTGTTCCTTCAGGCCGACGGCTTCTTCGCCAAGCCCGATGCCGAGAAACAGCCGCTGTCGATCTCGAAGAACCCGCACAACCGGGGCTGGGCGCGGATCGGGTCGGAAAGCCTTGACGACACCTCCGGCCAGATCGACAGCAAGGAAGCGTTCAACGTCGGGCTGGACCTGCCTGCGGACGATCCCCGTGTGCTGTCCAAAGAGCCGTTTCGCGGCGTGAACGTCTGGCCGGATCAAGTCGGGTTCCGCGACACCATGCTGGCCTATTACGACGCGGTCTGGAAACTGGGCGTCGACCTGCACCACGCCATCGCGGCCGACCTCGGCCTGCCTGCGGACTATTTCGCCGAACACTTCACCGCGCCGCTCGCCACGCTGCGCATCCTCGCCTACCCCGAGGCGAAAGGCACCGAGGGCGAGATCGGCGCGGGCGCGCATACCGACTACGGCTCTGTCACGCTGCTGATGACCGATGGCGAGGCCGGGTTGCAGGTGAAGCCGCGCGGCGGCGACTGGACCGACGTGCCGCACGTGCCGGGCGCCTACGTGGTGAACATCGGCGACTGCCTTATGCGGTGGTCGAACGACATCTACGTCTCGACCCCGCACCGGGTGCTGCCGCCCAGGCGCCGCCGCCGCTCGGTCGCCTTCTTCCTCGACCCGAACCCCGACAGCGTGATCCGCGCGCTGCCCGGCACGGGCGAGGCCAAGTATCCCCCCGTCACCGGCGCGGACTATCTGCGTTCGCGCCTCGACGCCACCTACACACCGGATCCCGTGGAATGACCGACAGATACGACTGGGCTGAACGCCGCGCCCCCGAATTCGCCAGCATCGACGCCGACAAGGCAATCGCCATCCTGCCCACCGCCGCGATCGAACAGCACGGGCCGCATCTGCCCGTGGGCACCGACACGATGATCGCGAACGGGATGCTGGACCGTTTCCGGGCCACCTGTCCGGACGATCTGGACGTGGCGATCCTGCCGGTGATGGCCGTGGGCAAGTCGAACGAACACCTGTGGGCCAAGGGCACGCTGACCCTGTCCGCCCCCACCGCGCTGGCGGCCTGGACCGAGATCGGCCTGTCGGTCGCGCGCGCCGGCTACCGCAAGATCGTCATCGTCAACTCGCATGGCGGCAACCTCGATCTCGTGTCCATCCTGTCACGCGAGTTGCGGGTCGAGGCCGGGATGCTGGCGGTGAAGTGCCAGTGGGGCAACTTCGGCCAGCCCGAGGGCATGTACACGGACCATGAACGCCAGTACGGCATCCACGGCGGCGACGTCGAAACCTCGCTGATGCTCGCGTTCCAGCCCCAGTGCGTCGACATGTCGAAGGCGATCAACTTCCGCAGTCAGGCCGAGATCGACCCGGTGCCGCCCACCGGCCCGATCAGCCGGGGCTGGATCGCGGCGGACATGAACCCCGACGGCACCGTGGGCGACGCCTCGCTTGCGACCGCCGAAAAGGGCGAGGCCACCTGCGCCCATCAGGTCGCGGGCTTCATCGAGCTTCTGCGTCAGTTGCGCGACATGCCCCTGCCCTCGGTCGAGGCGCGCCCTTACGACTGACGGACCCGGTCCCCGCGAAAGCGGGGGCCCCTGCGCCGGGCGCCCGCTGACGCCAGCGCCCCCTTGCACCGAAGCGCTTCGCGTGGTCCCTCCCCCGTGACCGAAGGGAGCGCCCGATGAACACCCCCGCCCACATGGCCCTGTCCCTTGCCGCCCTTGGCCGCCGCGCGCGGAAGGGCGACATCTGGTGGATTCTGGGCGGAGCGCTGCTGCCGGACCTGTTCCTTTATGCCGAGCACTTCCTTGGCCGGGGCGCGAGCGGTCTGCTGGTCGACCTGTTCAACTCGGTCCCGCTATATGCCGCGCTGCTGGTCGGCGCGCTTGCCACCAATCGCAGGCGGCTGGTCCTGCTGGCCGCCTCGGCACTGCTGCATATCGCCTTCGACCTGCCATTCCACGCAGGCGACGCGCACGCGCATTTCTGGCCCTTCACCGACCGCGCGTATCACAGCCCCGTCTCGTTCTGGGATGCCGATCATCACGGCCGCGTGTTCGGACTGCTGGAGGCCGCGCTGACGGCGGTCTGCCTATGGGTCCTGTGGACCCGCAAACGCGCGCAGCGTGTCGCGGCGGTGGTGCTGGGCGTTCTGTACCTGAACGCCTTCGTACACTTCGTGGGCCACGCCTTCGCGGACAGCCACTGGGCACTGTGGTGAGGCAGGCCTAGCCCCGCCGGCCGTCGAACAGCCGGTCGCGCGAGCCCATGAGGTGCGTGCGCATGAGGTCGCGCGCCCGGTCGGCGTCGCGGTTGGCGATGGCCTCGGCGATGGCCTTGTGTTCGCCGTAGACATGCGCCAGCCCGTCGGGCGTCACCTTCAGCGACGCGCCGTGGAACTGCATGCCCACCGCGATATGGTCTTCCAGCGCCTCCATCGCAGTCGCGAAATATCCATTGTCCGAGGCGCGGGCGATGGCGAGGTGAAAGGCAAAATCCGCATCTTCGCGGTGCCGGTTGCGATCCGTCGCCTCGCGCATTTCGCGCAGCGCCGTCTCGATCCCGGCCATCCCTTCGGCATCGTGCCGCCAGGCCGCTGCGGCGGCGGCTTCGGGTTCCAGCGTGATGCGGAATTCATAGCAACGCTCAAGATCCGAGATGCTGGCGACCTGCCCGAAGCCAAGCGGCTCTTTCAGGCCCGACTGCCGCACGAAGCTGCCCGCGCCGCGGCGGGAATAGATCAGCCCGTGTTCGCGCAACCGCCGCAGCGCCTCGCGCACCACGGGGCGGGACACCTGGAACTCGGCGGCAAGGTCGTGCTCGGTCGGCAGGCGTTCGTCGGCGCCATAGGCCCCGGACTTGATCGCCCTGTTCAGGCGCTCGAACACCACGTCCGCCAGACTCCGGCGCTGCGCCACGCTCTTTTCCGCTTCCTGCCCCATCATTTATCCTTCCGCCCCGATCGCCGCCGGCGCGAGGCGAAGTAATGCGTCCTCGGCGCCAAATCCACCGGATTTCGTCACGATCACCCGTCCGCCGGCGCGACATAACGGCAGCCCCGGCAGCGCTTCTCCCGCCACCTTCAGGCAGTCGATCCCCGCCGCGTCCAGCACCGCCTCTGCCGTTGCGCCGCCCGTCAGCAACGCGCCGCGCGTCGCGGCAAGCCACGGGCGCACCCCGTCGGCCAGCGCGGCGGCGACGGCGACCGGACGCGTCTCGGCGCCTGGCTCTGCCATGATCACGGTGATGCCAGCCGCAGGCTCTTGCGCCGGCACCAGCCCGCCCGGCGCGGACACGACCCGCACATCGTCCCGCGCGGCGCTGAGGGCCGCGACCTGCGCCCGGGTGATCGGGTCGGTCGAACCCACCACGATGCAGGCCGGCGCGGGCAGACCGCCCGCGGCCACCGGTCCAAGGCCCCAGCTGGCCGCCAGCGCCTGCGCCAGCCCCCGCGCGCCGACAAGCGCGCCCTCTGCCGAGGCGAGCGCCCGCGCCATGTCCGCGTCCGTGGCCACGTCGGGCACGACCGCGCGACCGGCCGCCGCGCCCAGCGCGTCCAGCACCGGAAGCGGCGTCTCGACGCCGAAACCCTGAAGTGCGCCGTCCATCACGATACGACCGAATTCCGGAATGGCGGGCAGCACCGTCAGCGGGCCCCGAACCGGGTCCAGTTCGGCGGCAAGGTGGCCTTTCAGCCGAGAATCGATCTTCTTGAAGATCCGCACGTCCGGCCCGAGGGCAGCTAGCGCCGCCGCCACCCGGCCACGCGCCTCTTTCGCCGGGATCTCGCGCGAGCGGGTCGAGACGGCGACCACGCCGCCCCCGGCCTCCAGCGCGGCGGGAAGCGCCATCAGATGGGTCGCCACGACAACGCCGCCATCGATACCGGCGAAGGGAGCGGCGCTGTCCAGCGCGCCCGTCAGATCGTCTGCAATGATCGCCAGCCGCGGTCCCGCCATCGCCCGAACTCCCTAAAAGTTGTTCAAGCTAAACCCGGCATCCCTTTGCAGTCAACGATTTCATCGCATTTACAAGTTTACATTAACTTAGTTCATGTAGGTACCGCCATTGGCGTTCACCGTCTCTCCGGTGATGAAGTCTGACCCCGGACCGGCCAGGAAAACAACCGTCTCGGCGATCTGCTCTGGCGTTCCGAGCCGCCCGATGGGGACGCCCGCCAGCACCCGTTCGCGATAGGCTTCGTCCCACTGGGCGGTCATGTCGCTTTCCACCGGGCCGGGGCAGACCGCGTTCACGAAGATACCGTGCGGCGCCATCTCGCGGGCAAGATGCTGCGTCAGATAATTAACCGCCGCCTTCGAGGCGCCATAGGCCGGAGCCGCGTTCTTGTGCGGCGTCTTGGCGGTGGTGGACGACACGTTGACGATCTTGCCGCCGCCCTGTGCGATCATGCCCGGCAGCACGGCGCGGCAGAAATGCAGCGTGCCGTTCAGGTTCACGTCCATCACCCGCTGCCAATCGTCCAGCGCCATGTCGAGCGTCGAGGATCGAGTATTGATCCCGGCGTTGCAGACCAGGATGTCGACGCCGCCGAACGCCTCTGTCGCCTGTGCGACCGCCTCCTGCGCCGTTTCGGGCGCGGCCACGTCGCCCGCGATCCACGCAGACCGCACCCCCAGCGCCGCGATCTCCTGCGCCAGCGCGTTCAGCGCCTCGGCATTGGTGCCGTGCACCATCACATCGGCCCCGGCTTTCGCCAGACGCAGCGCGATTGCCCGCCCGATGCCCCGGCTGGCACCGCTGACGATGGCCCGCTTTCCCTGCAACATTTCCGCCTCCCGTTTCGTCTGCCGCATCTGCTGCCAAATCGCGCACCGGTCGCGCAAGCCTTTCCTTGTCGTGAACGCGTGTCGGACATGCGCGCGGCGTTTCCCCGTTGGGGGTTGCAGCGGACCCGGAGGGGCCGTAAACCCGCGCCAATTTTGCGCGCGACTCTGCTCGTCACGCGCCCGCTGTCATGCCCGGGGAAACGCCATGCCGAAGAGAACAGACATCCAGTCCATCATGATCATCGGCGCGGGTCCCATCATCATCGGGCAGGCCTGCGAGTTCGACTATTCCGGCGCACAGGCCTGCAAGGCGCTGCGCGAGGAAGGCTACCGGGTCATCCTGGTGAACTCGAACCCCGCGACGATCATGACCGACCCCGGCCTTGCCGACGCGACCTATATCGAGCCGATCACCCCCGAGGTCGTCGCCAAGATCATCGAGAAGGAACGCCCCGACGCGCTGCTGCCGACGATGGGCGGGCAGACCGGGCTGAACACCTCGCTGGCGCTGGAAGAGATGGGCGTGCTTGAGAAGTTCGGCGTCGAGATGATCGGCGCCAAGCGCGACGCCATCGAGATGGCCGAGGACCGCAAGCTGTTCCGCGACGCGATGGACCGGATCGGGCTGGAAAACCCGAAGGCGACCATCGTGACCTCTCCGAAGATGGAGAACGGCAAGCGCGACATCGCCGCCGGCATGAAGGACGCGCTGGACGCGCTGGAACACATCGGCCTGCCTGCGATCATCCGCCCCGCCTTTACCCTTGGCGGCACCGGCGGCGGCGTGGCCTACAACCGCGAAGACTATGAACTGTACTGCCGTTCGGGCATGGAAGCCTCGCCCGTGGGGCAGATCCTTGTCGACGAAAGCCTGCTGGGCTGGAAAGAGTTCGAGATGGAGGTCGTCCGCGACAAGGCGGACAACGCGATCATCGTCTGCGCCATCGAGAACGTCGACCCGATGGGCGTCCACACCGGCGACTCGATCACCGTCGCCCCGGCGCTGACGCTGACCGACAAGGAATACCAGATCATGCGCAACGGCTCGATTGCAGTCCTGCGCGAGATCGGCGTGGAAACCGGCGGGTCCAACGTGCAGTGGGCGGTGAACCCGGAAGACGGCCGGATGGTCGTGATCGAGATGAACCCGCGTGTGTCGCGGTCCTCGGCGCTGGCGTCGAAAGCCACCGGCTTCCCCATCGCCAAGATCGCCGCGAAACTGGCCGTGGGCTATACGCTGGACGAACTGGACAACGACATCACCAAGGTCACGCCCGCCTCGTTCGAGCCGACCATCGACTATGTCGTCACCAAGATCCCGCGTTTCGCCTTCGAGAAGTTCCCGGGCTCCAAGCCCGAACTGACCACCGCGATGAAGTCGGTTGGCGAGGCGATGGCCATTGGCCGCACGATTCACGAATCCTTGCAAAAAGCGCTGGCTTCGCTGGAAACCGGCCTGTCCGGCTTTGACGAAATCGACATTCCGGGCGCCGACGGCACGCCGGACGAGGCCGCCATCATCAAGGCGCTGTCGGCCCAGACGCCGGACCGCCTGCGGATGATCGCACAGGCGATGCGGCACGGTCTGGACGACGACACGATCCAGCACGTCACCAAGTTCGACCCGTGGTTCCTTGCCCGCATCCGCGAGATCGTAGACGCCGAGGCTGGCGTGCGTGAAAACGGCCTGCCGCAGGACGAGACCGGCCTGCGCAAGCTGAAGATGCTGGGCTTCACCGACGCGCGCCTTGCCAAGCTGTCCGGACGGACCGAGGCCAGCGTCCGCGCCGCGCGGCTGGCCCAGGGCGTGACCGCCGTGTTCAAGCGCATCGACACCTGCGCCGCCGAATTCGAGGCGCAGACGCCCTATATGTACTCGACCTACGAAAGCCCGGTGATGGGCGACGTCGAGGACGAGGCCCGGCCGTCCGACAAGAAAAAGGTCGTGATCCTCGGCGGCGGCCCGAACCGGATCGGTCAGGGGATCGAGTTCGACTACTGCTGCTGTCACGCCTGTTTCGCGCTAAGCGATCAGGGCTACGAGACGATCATGATCAACTGCAACCCCGAGACCGTGTCGACCGACTATGACACCTCGGACCGGCTGTACTTTGAACCGCTGACCTTCGAACACGTGATGGAAATCCTCCGCGTCGAGCAGGAAGCGGGCACGCTGCATGGCGTAATCGTACAATTTGGCGGGCAAACGCCGCTGAAACTGGCCAATTCCTTGCACGAAGCCGGCATTCCGATCCTCGGCACCAC
Source organism: Psychromarinibacter sp. S121 (assembly GCF_049801035.1). Taxonomy (NCBI): domain Bacteria; kingdom Pseudomonadati; phylum Pseudomonadota; class Alphaproteobacteria; order Rhodobacterales; family Paracoccaceae; genus Psychromarinibacter; species Psychromarinibacter sp. S121. Next base: position 67,500 of record NZ_JBNAGE010000001.1, on the reverse strand, counting down.
GCCCGACGCGATCGACCTTGCCGAGGACCGCGAGCGGTTCCAGTCGCTTCTGCACAAGCTGGACCTGAAGCAGCCGAACAACGCCATCGCCTCGACCGACGCCGAAGCGCTGGCAGCCGCCGAACGGATCGGTTTCCCGCTGGTGATCCGTCCGTCCTACGTTCTGGGCGGCCGCGCGATGGAGATCGTGCGCGACATGGCGCATCTCGAACGCTACATCAACGAGGCCGTCGTCGTCTCGGGCGACAGCCCGGTGCTGCTGGACAGCTACCTGTCGGGCGCGACCGAGGTCGACGTCGACTGCCTGTCGGATGGCGAGAACGTCCACATCGCGGGCGTGATGCAGCATATCGAAGAGGCCGGCGTCCACTCGGGCGACAGCGCCTGTTCGCTGCCGCCGCATACGCTGCCGCGCGACATCGTCGAGGAACTGGAACGTCAGGCGGTCGCGCTGGCCCGCGCCCTGAACGTCGTCGGCCTGATGAACGTGCAGTTCGCGGTGAAGGACGGCGAGGTCTACCTGATCGAGGTGAACCCGCGCGCCTCGCGCACCGTGCCCTTCGTCGCCAAGGCGACCGACTCGGCCATCGCGTCCATCGCCGCTCGGCTGATGGCGGGCGAGCCGCTGTCGACCTTCCCGACGCGGCCGCCCTACACGCCCGGCATGAGCCCGGACGACCCGCTGCCGCTGGCCGACCCGATGACGCTGGCCGATCCGAACATGCCGTGGTTCTCGGTCAAGGAAGCCGTGATGCCCTTCGCCCGCTTCCCGGGCGTCGACACGCTGCTTGGCCCGGAAATGCGGTCCACCGGCGAAGTCATGGGTTGGGACCGCTCTTTCCCGCAGGCCTTCTACAAGGCCCAGCTTGGCGCAGGCACCGTGCTGCCCGAAGGCGGCACCGTGTTCCTGTCGATCAAGGACGAGGACAAGTCGCCCGAACTGATCGAGACGGCGCAGATCCTTGCCGACCTCGGCTTTGACATCCTCGCCACGCGCGGCACCGCGTCGTTCCTGAAGGAACAGGGCATCGCGGCCGAAGTGGTGAAGAAGGCCTACGAGGGCCGTCCGAACATCGTCGACATGATGAAGGACGGCGGCGTGGCGCTGGTGATGAACTCTACCGAGGGCGCGCAGGCTGTCGAGGACTCGCGGTCGATGCGCAACGTCGCGCTGATGGACAAGATCCCATACTTCACCACGCTTGCCGGAAGCCACGCAGCCGCTCTGGCGATGAAAGCGCGGCAGGAAGGCGAGATCGGCGTCCGCTCGCTTCAGTAAGCGCCAGCTTTTTGCGCGGCGCGGCGACTTGCTATCGCTGCGCCGCTGGCACACACTCGGCCCTGTCCAGACAGGAGCCCCCCGCATGACCACCCGTCGCCTGTTCACCGCCGGCCTGATCGTGCTTGCCGCCCTTCCCGCCTTCGCACAGGAAGGCAAGAAAGGCAGCGGACCGAACACCGCCCCCGCCCTGATCGAAATCGCCGGCACCTACAGCTCTCGCGGGCTTAACGCCGATGGCACCGAGTACATGGGCCGTGCGCAGATCGTGCAGCAAGGCGAAGCGGTCGAGTTCACGTGGTTCGTCGGGAACGACACGTTCCGGGGCCGGGGCGCCATCGACGGGCGGCTGGTGGCCGTGGACTGGGGCGCGGAAAGCCCGGTCGTCTACGTGGTGATGCCCGACGGCGAACTGCACGGCACATGGGACGACGGCCGCGCGCTGGAGAAACTCACGCCCAACTGAGGGACCCGATGAAAGATCTGCAAGACCTCGTGGTGGGGTACGACATCCCCGCCGCGCCCGGCATGGCGGCCAGGGACATCCAGACACCCGCCCTCGTGCTCGATCTCGACGCGCTGGAGCGCAACATCCGCAAGCTGGGCGACTACGCCCGCGCGCATGGCATCCGGCACCGGGCACACGGAAAGATGCACCGGTCGGTGGACGTGGCGAAGCTGCAGATGGAGCTTGGCGGCGCGGTTGGCGTCTGCTGCCAGAAGGTGGCCGAGGCCGAGACCTTCGTGCGCGGCGGCGTGACGGACGTGCTGGTGACCAACCAGATCGTCGACCCGGCAAAGATCGACCGGCTGATGACGCTGCCGTCGCTGGGCGGCACTGTCTCGGTCTGCGTCGATGACGCGGGCAACGTGGCGGACCTGTCGGCCGCCGCCGAGCGGCACGGCGTGACGCTGGATTGCCTTGTCGAACTGGACTGCGGCATGCGCCGCTGTGGCGTCGGCACGGCGGACGAGGCGGTGGCGCTGGCGAAGGCCGTGGACGACGCGCCGGGCCTGCGGTTCGCCGGCATCCAGGCCTATCACGGCTCGCTTCAGCACGTGCCGACCCACGCCGAGCGGGCCGAAATCTTCGCGGGTCTGCACACGTTGCTGTCCGGGGTGCTGGACGCCCTGAAGGACGCGGGCCTGCCGGCGGAAACGGTGACCGGTGCGGGCACCGGCAGTTTCGAGTTCGAGACGGCCTCGGGCCTCTATACCGAGATCCAGTGCGGGTCCTACGCCTTCATGGACGGCGACTATGGCCGGGTGCTGGCCGAGGACGGCAAGCGTCTGGACACGGGGACCTGGGAGAACGCGCTGTTCCTGCTGACACAGATCCTCAGCACCGCCCAGCCCGGACGGGCGGTCTGCGACGCGGGGCTGAAATCGACCACGTTCGAGTTCGGCGTGCCGCATGTCTTCGGGCGGACCGACGTAACCTACATCCAGCCCTCGGACGAACACGGCACCATCGAAGACACGGGCAACGTGCTGACGCTGGGCGAGAAACTGAAGCTTGTGCCCAGCCACTGCGATCCGACCTGTAACCTGCACGACTGGTACGTCGGTGTGCGGAACGGCGTGGTCGAGGTGTTGTGGCCGGTCTCGGCACGCGGGCGGAGTTACTGACGGCGGAATGGCGCTTTGCCCCGTCGCACGAAAACTGCGCATGAAGAACGAATGGGGGCTCCGCCCCCGTCACGCCATGGCGTGACTCCCCCGAGGTACTTGGAAAGAGAAGAAGGTGGCGCGGACGAGGCTGCTTCTTCTCTTTTGAAATACCTCGGGGAGCGCGAGGGGCTGGCCCCTCGCTCCGACGCCAAAATCAGGCGATGACCCGCGCGTCCACTTCGCGCAGCCAGTCGTTGACCAGCGTGCGTTCGTCGTCGCCCAGCACCTGATGGCGGCTGTAGACCGGCGCCGCGCGGTCGTCGCGGATCGGGGCATCCCAACCGCCGGTGGTATGGAAGAACCGGGCGACGCCCGCCTCGCCGTATTCCCGCAGATAGCCCTGCACCACCACGTCGAGATAGCTGAGCAGCACCGGATGCGCCTCGTCCGGGACCCCGTGCTTTCCGTCCGGGATCGAGTAGACCTGCACCTCGATCGCGCGGGTGACGGGGTGGCCGATGCGGTCGGTCACCACCGTGCGGTCATAGGCCGCCTCGCGCTCGTCCAGCGAAACCCAGTCGTCGCCGGGCACATGGGCGACCAGACCCTCGATCTCGACCCCGTCGGCGGGCTCGGCTGTCAGGAAGGCCACCGGGCGCAGGCGCGTGTGGCGCCAGACCCGCCGCCAGCCTTTCAGCGTTGCGGGGTGCGCGTCGGTGAAGACGTGCGTGTTGCGGTTCACAAGCGAGCCGTAGCCGAAGAAGAAGGGATCAGACATGCCTGACAGGTCGCCTGTCCGCGCCCCGAACACAACCCCTTGCCGCACCGCGGCGCTTCGCGTAGCGTGAGCGCAGCCGACCCAGGGAGAACCGGTTCAGACCGGTGCCGAAGGAGCAACCGCCCCGGTAAACTCTCAGGCAACAGGACCTGCTGGTCGGTCAGAAACTCTGGAGAGAGGCGCGATGGGCGTCCGCCGAAGGGATAACGATCTCAGGCGAAAGGACAGAGGGGGCATCGTGCGCGGGAGTGACCGCGTTCTTCGGTGCCGGCATCGTTTCCGGCGAGCTATGAAAGGGGCGGCATGGCCGAGTTGAAACGGACCTGTCTGTACGATCTGCACGTGGAGCTTGGCGCGAAGATGGTGCCCTTTGCCGGCTATGACATGCCGGTGCAGTACCCGCTGGGCGTGATGAAGGAGCACCGGCACTGCCGCGCCGCCGCCGGGCTGTTCGACGTAAGCCACATGGGACAGGTCCTGCTGACCCCGCTGGACGGCGATGTCGCAAGCGCCGCCGCGGCGCTGGAGACGCTTGTGCCGCAGGCGATCCTCGGGCTGAAAGAGGGCCGCCAGCGCTATGCCCTGTTCACCGACGCGGCGGGCGGCATCCTGGACGACCTGATGGTGGCGAACCGGGGCGATCACCTGTTCCTTGTCGTCAACGCCGCCTGCAAGGAGGCCGACATCGCCCACCTGCGCGCGCATCTGTCGGACCGTTGCCGCATCGAAGAGATCACCGACCGCGCGTTGCTGGCGCTACAGGGCCCCGCCGCCGAAGCGGCGCTATCGGCACTGGTGCCCGGCGCGGCTGAGATGACGTTCATGGACGTCCTGGTGACGGACAGCGACTGGGGCGCGCTGTGGATCTCGCGCTCTGGCTACACCGGCGAGGACGGATACGAGATTTCGGTCCCCGAAGCGCAGGCCGAGGCATTTGCCCGCGCGCTGCTTGCCGGCGATGCGGTCGAGCCCATCGGTCTTGGCGCGCGCGACTCGCTGCGGCTGGAAGCGGGGCTGTGCCTGTACGGCAACGACATCGACACCACCACCAGCCCGGTCGAAGCGGCGCTGGAATGGGCGATCCAGAAGGCCCGCCGCACCGGTGGCGCGCGCGAAGGCGGATTCCCCGGCGCCGCGCGTGTTCTGGACGAGTTGGAGACCGGCGCCACCCGCCGCCGGATCGGCCTGCTGCCCGATGGCCGCGCACCTATGCGGGCGGGAACCGAGATTTTCGCCGCAGCCGAAGGCGGCGCGCCGATCGGCGCCGTGACCTCTGGCGCGTTCGGCCCGTCGATCGAGGGTCCGATGTCGATGGGCTATGTCGACATCGCCCATGCCGCCGACGGCACAGAGCTTTTCGGAGAGGTGCGCGGCAAGCGTCTTCCCGCGCGCGTCGTGCCGATGCCATTCCGCCCTTCAACCTACAAAAGATGACCAACAGGAGACCCCGATGAAATTCACCGAAGAACATGAATGGCTGCGGCTTGAAGGCGACCTGATCGTGGTGGGCATCACCGAACATGCCAGCGAGCAGTTGGGCGACGTGGTGTTCGTGGAACTGCCCGAGGCCGATACCACCGTGTCGAAGGATGACGAGGTCGCGGTGATCGAATCCGTGAAGGCCGCGTCCGACATCCTCGCGCCGCTGGATGGCGAGATCGTCGAGGTGAACGAAGCCATCGTCGCCAACCCCGGTCTGGTGAACGAAGACCCGATGGGCGACGCATGGTTCTTCAAGATGAAGATCGAGGACCCCAGCGCGCTCGACGATTTCATGGACGAGGGCGAGTACAAGGACTTCATCGGCTAGCCCCTGCCCCACCGCTTTTCCGAGCCCCCCTTGCCGGGGGTCTCGTCCCGCCCTTGCCCGTCACCGAGGACACCAGATGCCTTTCACGCCCGACGACTATAATCCGCACGACTTCGCCAACCGCCGCCACATCGGCCCGTCTCCTGCCGAGATGGAAGAGATGCTGAAGGTGATCGGCTGCGACAGCCTCGACGCGCTGATCGACGAGACCGTGCCCGCCTCGATCCGGCAGGCGGAGCCGTTGTCGTTCGGGCCGCCGAAGTCAGAGCGCGAGTTGATCTGGCACATGCGGGAGGTGGCGAAGAAGAACCGCGTGTTGGTGACGATGATCGGTCAGGGCTATTACGGCACGGTCACGCCGCCGGCGATCCAGCGCTACATCCTTGAGAACCCGGCCTGGTACACGGCTTACACGCCGTACCAACCCGAGATCAGTCAGGGCCGGCTGGAAGCGCTGTTGAATTACCAGACGATGATCTGCGACCTGACGGGGCTGGATATCGCGAACGCCTCGCTGCTGGACGAATCCACCGCCGCCGCCGAGGCGATGGCGATGGCGCAGCGGGTGGCGAAGACCAAGGCGATGGGCTTCTTCATCGACGAGAACTGCCATCCGCAGAACATCGCGGTGATGAAGACCCGCGCCGAGCCGCTGGGGTTCGAGGTCATCGTCGGCGCGCCCGAAGACATGCCGTCCGAAGGGTTGTTCGGCGCGATCTTCCAGTATCCCGGAACCTATGGGCACGCGCGGGACTTCACCGACGAGATCGCGGCGCTGCATGCGCAGCAGGCGCTAGGCATCGTCATCGCCGACCCGCTGGCGCTGACCGTGCTGAAGGAACCGGGCCAGATGGGCGCCGACATCGCGGTGGGCTCGACCCAGCGGTTCGGCGTGCCGATGGGTTATGGCGGGCCGCACGCTGCCTACATGGCGTGCCGCGACGCGCACAAGCGGGCGATGCCGGGCCGTATCGTCGGCGTGTCGGTCGACGCGCGCGGCAACAAGGCCTATCGGCTGTCGTTGCAAACGCGCGAGCAGCATATCCGCCGCGAGAAGGCGACGTCGAACGTCTGCACCGCGCAGGCGCTGCTGGCGGTCATGGCCTCGTTCTACGCCGTGTTCCACGGGCCGGTCGGGCTGAAGGCCATCGCGCAAGAGGTACACCGCAAGACGGTCCGCGTGGCCGAAGTATTGCAGTCGGCAGGCTACGCCGTAGAGCCCGAGGCGTTCTTCGACACGATCACGGTCGAGGTCGGCGCGCTGCAGGGCGCCATCCTGAAGGCCGCCGCCGCCGAGGGGATCAACCTGCGCCGGGTCGGCCGTACCAAGCTGGGCCTTTCGATCGACGAGACCACCCGCCCCGCCTCGGTCGAGGCGTTGTGGCGTGCGTTCGGGATCGAGGAAACCTACGGCGCAAAGTCGGCCAACGTCTGCGTGCCGGACGCGTTGATCCGCACGACCGACTACCTGACGCATCCGGTGTTCCAGATGAACCGGGCCGAGACCGAGATGATGCGCTACATGCGCCGCCTTGCCGATCGCGACCTTGCGCTGGACCGGGCGATGATCCCGCTGGGGTCCTGCACGATGAAGCTGAACGCCGCGGCCGAGATGATGCCGATCACCTGGCCCGAGTTCTCGAACATCCACCCCTATGCGCCTGCCGATCAGACCGAGGGCTATGCCGAACTGGTCGGGGACCTGTCGGCCAAGCTGTGCGAGATCACCGGCTACGACGCGATGTCGATGCAGCCGAACTCTGGCGCGCAGGGGGAATACGCGGGGCTGCTGACCATCGCCGCCTATCACCGCGCCAACGGCGACACCCAGAGGACGGTCTGCCTGATCCCGACTTCGGCGCATGGCACCAACCCCGCCTCGGCGCAGATGTGCGGCATGAAGGTGGTGGTGGTGAAATCCGCCGCGAACGGCGATATCGACCTGGAGGATTTCCGCGCCAAGGCCGAGGCGGCGGGCGACACGCTGGCCGCCTGCATGATCACCTATCCCTCGACGCACGGCGTGTTCGAGGAGACGGTGCGCGAGGTTTGCGAGATCACCCACACGTTCGGCGGGCAGGTCTATCTGGACGGCGCGAACATGAACGCGATGGTCGGGCTGTCGAAACCGGGCGAGCTTGGGTCGGACGTATCGCACCTGAACCTGCACAAGACCTTCGCCATTCCGCATGGCGGCGGCGGTCCCGGCATGGGGCCGATCGGAGTAAAAGCGCATCTTGCGCCCTACCTGCCCGGCCACCCTGAAACCGGGGGCGCGGAAGGCCCGGTGTCCGCCGCGCCGTTCGGATCCGGGATGATCCTGCCGATCTCGTGGGCCTATATCCTGATGATGGCGGGCGAGGGCCTGACGCAGGCGACCAAGGTCGCGATCCTGAATGCCAACTATATCGCGAAGCGGTTGGAGGGCGCGTATGACGTGCTGTTCAAGGGCAAGACCGGCCACGTCGCGCACGAGTGTATCCTTGAAACCCGTCCGTTCGAGAAATCGGCGGGCGTGACCGTGGACGACATCGCCAAGCGTCTGATGGACAACGGCTTTCACGCGCCGACCATGTCCTTTCCCGTGGCGGGCACGCTGATGGTGGAACCGACGGAATCGGAAACCAAAGCCGAGCTTGACCGCTTCTGCAACGCGATGCTGGCGATCCGGGACGAGATTGCGGACATCGAAGCCGGCAAGATCGACGCGGCGAACAACCCGCTGAAGCATGCGCCGCACACGGTCGAGGATCTGATCGGGGAATGGGATCGCCCCTATTCGCGCGAGCAGGGCTGCTATCCGCCGGGCGCGTTCCGGGTCGACAAGTACTGGCCGCCGGTCAACCGGGTCGACAATGTCTATGGCGACCGGCACCTGATCTGCACCTGCCCGCCGCTAGAGGCCTACGCGGAAGCCGCCGAGTAGCGGCGCGCGTTCTATCGTCGAAAAAACGAAGCCTGCGGAGTGTCCCCCGCAGGCTTTTTCCTAGCTGTCGCGCCGCTTGGGCCGGGCGTCGCCGCCGAAGGGCTTCTTGCCGCCCTTGGGGCCACCCTTGAACCCGCCTTTCGGGCCGCCTTTGCCACCGGGTTTGCCGCTGGGCTTACCACCGGGCTTGCCGGGCTTGGCGCCCGCACGGTGCGGCGGCTCGAAGCGTTTCGAGGTATCGGACGCGCGCGCGCGATCCTCGGCCTTCGGCTTGCCCTTGAATGCGGGCTTGTCGCCGTCGCGGCCACGCGGCTTGTCGCCATCGCGGCGTTTGGGCTTGTCGCCATCGCGGAAGCGCGGCTTGCCCTCTCCGTCGCCAAAGCGGCCCTTGGGACCAGACGGTTTGCCGCCGAAGGATTTCTTCGGGCCCGGCTTGCCGGTGTCGCCCGACCGGCGGTCCGTCGCCTCGCGCGGTTTGCGGGGGCGGTGGACTTCGTCGTCGCGGCGCGGGCGCGGGGCCTCTTCCCGAACAGGTTCGGTCCTCGGCGCGTCCGACGCCTCGGACGCGGTCTCTTCTCGCGCGGGCTTGCGCGGCGGGCGGCTGTCGGACCGCGCGTCATCACGCGGACGCGGCGGGCGCTTGTCGCGGTTCGGCGGCGGGCCACGGCGGTCGTCCTCGGGCGGGCCGTCGGCGGCGCGGGCTTTCACGCCGCGTTCCAGTTCACCGCCAGCGTTCAGGCCGCCAAGGAAGCCCTGCAACGCGGGTTCCGAGATTTCCACGAAGGTCTCGGTCGGGCGGATGCGGATCGCGCCGATCTGGTCCTTGTCCAGACCACCGGCGCGGCACAGCATCGGCAGCAGCCAGCGGGGTTCGGCCCGGTCGTTGCGACCCACCGACAGGCTGATCCACGCGGACGGACCAAAGGGCGCCCGCTCGCGCGGGGCGGGACGGGTATCGGGATCCGACAGTTCCTCGGGTGCGGAATGGCGCGAGCGGAACAGGCGCAGGTAGGCGGCGGCGATCTGCTCGGGCGATTGGGCGTCCAGCAAGCGCGCGGCGAACTCGGCCTCGTTTTCGGTGATGGGTTCGGACCACGCAGGATCGGACAGCAGCCGTTCCTCGTCGCGGCGCAGGATCTCTTCCGCGGTGGGCGCGGTGGTCCACTCGGCGGTGATCTTGGCGAACTTCAACAGGCGCTCGGCCTTCTTGACGAACTTCGGCGGCACCACCAGCGCCGACGTGCCTTTGCGCCCGGCCCGACCGGTCCGGCCAGAACGGTGCAGCAGGGTTTCCGAGTTCGACGGCAGTTCGGCGTGGATCACCAGTTCGAGGTTCGGCAGGTCGATGCCGCGCGCCGCGACGTCGGTGGCGACGCAGACCCGCGCGCGCCCGTCCCGCATCGCCTGAAGCGCGTGGCTGCGCTCGGTCTGGCTGAGTTCGCCCGACAGCGACACGACCGAGAAGCCCCGGTTCGCGAAGCGCGCGGTCAGGCGGCTGACGGTAGCGCGGGTGTTGGCGAATACGATGGCGTTCTGCGCCTCGTGATAGCGCAGGACGTTGATGATCGCGTGCTCGGCATCGGCGTCGGCCACGCGCAGCGCCTGATAGGTGATGTCGGCGTGCTGGCGGGCTTCGCCCAGCGTCGTGACGCGCACGGCGTCGCGCTGGAACTGTTGCGCCAGCTTGGCGATCATCGGCGGCACGGTGGCCGAGAACAGCAAGGTGCGGCGTTCGGCGGGCGCCTCGCCCAGCATGAATTCCAGATCCTCGCGGAAGCCGAGGTCCAGCATCTCGTCCGCTTCATCCAGCACCACGGCGCGAATGTCGCCAAGTTCCAGCGAGCCGCGCTTGATGTGGTCGACCAGACGGCCCGGCGTGCCGACAACGATATGCGCGCCGCGTTCCAGCGCGCGGCGTTCGTCGCGCATGTCCATACCACCCACGCAGGTCGAAACCCGCGCGCCCGCCCCGGCATACAGCCAGCCCAGTTCGCGGCTCACCTGAAACGCCAGTTCACGCGTCGGCGCGACGATCAACGCCAGCGGCGCGGCGGCGGGGCCGAAGGTTCCGTCTTCTTCCAGCAGGGTCGGACCGATCGCCAGACCGAAGCCCACGGTTTTGCCTGACCCCGTCTGCGCCGAAACCAACAGGTCCGAGCCTTCAAGCTCGGGGTTCGTCACGGCCTCCTGTACGGGGGTCAGCTTGTCGTAGCCGCGCTCGGACAGCGCATTGGCGAGGGTCTGGATCATCCGGGGTTCGTTCTGTATCTGGGACGCGTCGGCGCGTCGTGATCTGCCGTCGCGGCAGCTTGGAAGCGGCAGGCTCTAAACCAAATCCGCGCCCATGTATACAGCGCAATTCGAATGCCCGGCATTACGCCGCAGCAGGTCACGCCTTGCGGATGACCATCGGTTCCTTCTCTTCCTCGCGCCCGAAACCGCCCCACCCTTCCACAGCCGCATGCAGGCGTTTGAGATCATGCTCGCGGTCCAGCGCGACCTCTGCCGCCGCCAGCGCGTATTTGGCCAGTTCCCGCGCGGCTGCGGAAAGTTCGGGGTCGCGGCCCCGCGCCAACCGTCGAAGCGAGCCCAGCAGGCGTGACGACACCTCGACCATGCCCGCGCCGTCACGGGCGATCATCGTGAAAGCCTCGTCGATCAGGTCGGCCTCGGACAGGCGGCGGACGCGGATCTGGTCATAGCCCGGTTCTTCTGCGGTCACCTTGTCCGGCGAATAGCGGGTCAGCAGCCGTTCCATCCGCGCAAGCACCTCGATCGCGGTGCCCGGATCGTTGATGCCCGGAGACAGCGCGCGTTCCGCGACCTCGGCGATGACGAACAGGCCGAAGCGCGGGTCTTGGTCGAAGTTCCGCAGCGGCGAGAACACGTAGGCCTCGCGCACGGCGTCCGCCACCGGTTCGCTAGCGCGGTCGAGATAGCCAAGCGCCTCGTTCTCGCCGACCCAGTCGCCGGGGATCGCGTGCAGCCAGATCCGGCAGTCTTCTTCCTCGGCGCGGGTCTGAAGCGCGGCGACGTCGATGTGGCGGACGTATCCGCCTTCTTCTGCGGGGATCGGGACGGCGCCGGTCGGGATCTTGTCGCCGTCCTCGTAGCATTTCGCACCAAGGCCGGGCCACTTGCGGTGGTTCTCCATCGTGCGGCGGACGCGATCTTCGAGCATCTGCATGGTTTCGTCCATGCTGCCCAGTCGCGACAGGTGGGCGATCCAGCGCAGGATGGCGATGACCACCAGCGCAATCACCAGCACCGTGAAAGCGAAGATCACGACCGAGGCATGGCCGCCGTAAAATCCGGCCCGGAACAGCACCAGCGCCAGCAGGGCGAAGATGAACGCGCCAAGGAACGTGGCCAGCACGGTTTGCGTCGTTGTGTCTTCCAGCAGCAGACGGTGAGCGCGTGGCGTGACCTGGCTGGAGGCAGCCTGAAACGACGACACCATGACAGAAAGCGAAAAGGTGACGACCGCCAGCATCGAACTGGCCAGCACGTTCAGCACGGGCAGCACCGCCTCGACCCCCAGCCGGTCGGCGATCTCGTCGGGGATAAACCGGCCAAGGAAGGACGAGGCCGCCACCGCGACGACGGCAAGCAACGCGATCAGCGTGGTGCGGACCCAGATCTTCCGGGACAGCTGGATAAGCTTCCAGAGACGTTTCGACAGCATCGTGCCCTCCGACCTTTCGCCAAGCAGATAGCACGTTGCCGCCCCGTGGCTATTACGAGAGCGAGGAAGTTGTGGAAGACGTACGGTGCGCGGCGGATCTTGCGCCGCAAACGGTCCGGCCCTTGCGGGTCAGTCAGGATGCGGGCGCAGACAGCAGCCCGCCGGTGCGGAACGAGTCCCGGTCCGGCACCTCGAGCCCCTGCATCGGCGGCGCGTCCGGATGTTCGACGGCGCGGATCGCGGCCTTGGCGAGAAAGTCGCCCGCGCGGGTTACGTCCTCGGTCAGTGCCAGCATCTGCGGGCGGAACAGCGTCAGGAAATTCACCGCCTCTTTCGCGATCACGTCGACATCCTTGCCCAGCACCCGGCCCCGCGCCTCCAATGTCGCCACCACGGCCATCGCCGCGGTCGTCGACGCACAAAGGATGCCGTCGACGGTCGGATCCCGGTCCAGCAGCGCCGAGATCGCGACGGCGATCCGGTCGGTGCTGTCGTCGCTGGTCGCATCCTCGGCCAGCCGCGCACTGATCCCCGCCGTGCGCGCCGCGCGGGCGGTGCCGGCGGCGATGTCCTGTGCGTAGTTCTGGGCGATGGGCGGCGCCACGACGACAACGTTGCGGCGTCCCCGTTCCGCCAGACGTGAAACGGCGAGGAAGGCGAAGGCCTCGTTGTCATAGTCGAAATAGGCGTGCCGCTCGCGCCATGCGGACCGGCCGTGCGTGGCGAAGGGGAACTCCTCTTCGAGCAGGTACTTCACGCGCGGGTCCTCTGGCTGGATCTGGTTCAGGATCACCGCGTCGGCCGACCGGTTCTCGACCACATAGCGGACGGGCACCATAGGGTCGTCCTTCGGGAAATAGGGCGTCACGTTCAGATGGTAGCGCGTCCCGCTCAGCCCCCCGGCGATGGCCGAGATCATCCGCGCCGTGTGGTTCAGGATCTCGTGCTCGGTCGACAGGATCAGGGCGATGACGTTCGTCTTCCCGGTCTTCAGACGCACCCCTGCCCGATTCGGCACATAGCCGATCTCGGCCGCGATCCGGCGTACCCTTTCCTTGGTTTCGGCACCGATGTCGGGGGCGTCGTGCAGCGCTCGGCTGACCGTCGGAATCGCCAGACCGGACAATTCCGAGATCGTCTTGAGCGTCGGCTTCTTGCGATCCCTTGCAGCCATCCTGTTGTTTTCCAATCGTCTCCGCGGTGCGGCATACGCCCCTGTGACCCCCCCGTCCAATCGCGCCGCAAGCAATTAATTGCAAGTCGTTTAATGTCGCATGTCAACGCTTGATCGAAAAATCTAAAACGTTATAGGCTTCACGTAAACGATTTAGCCAAAGGGAGGACTCTATGAGAAAACTGGCTAGTCTGTTTGCGGCAACCGCCCTGACAAGTGTCAGCGCACAGGCCGCGGACCTGGAAGTCACGCATTGGTGGACCAGCGGAGGGGAGGCCGCTGCCGTCGCCAAATTCGCCGAGGCGTTCAACGCCTCGACGGACAACACGTGGGTGGATGGCGCCATCGCCGGCTCTGGCGGCACCGCCCGCCCGATCATCGTCAGCCGCATCATCGGCGGCGATCCGATGGGCGCGTTCCAGTTCAATCACGGCCGTCAGGCCGAGGAACTGATCGAGGCCGGACTGCTGCGCGACATGACCGCGGTGGCCGAGGCCGAGGGCTGGACCGACATCGTCAACCCGCCCTCGCTGCTGGACGCCTGCACGGTCGACGGCAAGATCTACTGCGCGCCGGTCAACATCCACTCGTGGCAGTGGCTGTGGCTGTCCAATGGCGCCTTTGAAAAGGCCGGCGTTGACGTACCGACCACCTGGGACGAGTTCGTCGCCGCCGGTCCCGCCCTGCGCGAGGCGGGTATCCAGCCGCTCGCACTGGGCGGTCAGCCGTGGCAAAGCTCGGGCCTGTTCAACGTGCTGATCGTGGCGCTTGCCGGGCCTGACGTGCTGAAGTCCGTCTACGGCGATCACGACACCGACCTTGCGGCGGGCGAGGAAATGGCGCGTGTCTTCAAGGCCGCCGCCGACGCCCGCGAAATGGCCGAGGGCAGCGCCGTGCAGGACTGGAACCAGGCCACGAACATGGTCATCACCGACACCGCCGGCGGACAGGTGATGGGCGACTGGGCGCAGGGCGAGTTCGCCGTCGCGGGAGAGACCGCGGGCGAGGACTATTCCTGCCTTCCGGGGCTCGGCGTGAACGAGGTCATCTCGACCGGTGGCGACGCGTTCTATTTCCCGGTGGTCGACGACCCCGAGATCACCGCGGCGCAGGACGAGCTTGCGAAGGTGCTTCTGTCGCCGGAAACGCAGGTGTCGTTCAACCTTGCGAAAGGTTCGCTGCCGATCCGGGGTGACGTGAACCTCGATACGGCGAACGACTGCATGAAGAAGGGGCTGGAGATCCTTGCCGCGGGCAAGACCCTGCCGGACGTCAACATGCTCAATACCGAAGACACGAACAACCAGCTGAACGACCTGTTCGTGGAGTTCTTCAACGACAAGAGCATCACCCCGGAGGCCGCGCAGGAACGGTTCGTCTCGATCATCGAGAACGCCGACTGACGCGACACCCGACGGTGTGACCAGACCGGCCGGCGCCCTGCGAAACGGGGCGCCGGTTCCCTTCACGCAACTTCAAGGACCCGGGGACCCGCATGGACACCACCGGACGCCCGAACCCGCTGTTCAGAAATCTCAGCGCCAAGATCGCGGCCATCCCGATGATCCTGACCGCGCTGGTGATTTTCGTCGGCGGTACGGCATGGACCGTCATCTATTCCTTCACCAGCTCGAAGCTGCTTCCCAAGAAGCTGTTCGAGTGGACCGACATCATCAACATCGGCGACTGGTCGCTTTCGATCCCGACCGGCATCGTCTGGAAAAGTTTCGTGGGATTGCAGCAGTACGAGCGTCTGTGGAACACGAACCGCTGGATGGTCTCGATCGAGAACCTGTTCATCTACGGCCTGTGCTCGCTGGTGCTGTCCTTCATCATCGGCTTCGTCCTCGCGGCGCTTCTGGACCAGAAAATCCGGTTCGAGAACACGTTCCGCACCATCATCCTGTACCCTTTCGCACTGTCTTTCATCGTCACCGGCCTTGTCTGGCAATGGCTGCTGAACCCCGATTTCGGCATCCAGTCGGTGATCCGCGGCATGGGCTTCGTCGGCTTCACCTTCGACCCGCTGTATAACGCCGACATCGTGATCTACGGCGTGCTGATCGCGGGGCTGTGGCAGGGCACCGGTCTGATCATGGTGCTGATGCTGGCGGGGCTGCGCGGCATCGATCAGGAGATCTGGAAGGCCGCGCGCGTAGACGGCATCCCCGCGTGGAAAACCTATCTGTTCATCGTGATCCCGATGATGCGCCCGGTGTTCATCACCACGCTTGTCATCATCGCCTCGGGGATCGTGCGGATCTACGACCTGATCGTCGCGCAGACGTCCGGCGGGCCCGGCATCTCGTCCGAGGTGCCCGCGAAATACGTCTACGACTACATGTTTCAGGGCCAGAACCTTGGACAGGGCTTCGCCGCCTCGACCATGATGCTTCTGGCCGTCGCCATCGTCGTGATCCCCTGGGCCTACCTCGAATTCGGGAGCCGGAAACGTGGCTGATCCGATGACCCTGTCCACCGCCATCGCGGGCGCCGACGCCGTTGCCTCCCGCCTCGAGGGGCCGCAGGGCCCAAAGCCGCGCAAGCGCTTCTCACGCCGCAATATCTTCATCTACGGCACGCTGATCGTCGTGGCGCTGTACTATGCGCTGCCGCTGTATGTGATGATCGTCACCTCGCTGAAGGGGATGCCCGAGATTCGTCTGGGCAACATCTTCGCACCGCCGGTCGAGATCACTTTCGAGCCGTGGGTCAAGGCATGGTCCGAGGCCTGTACCGGCCTGAACTGCGAGGGGCTGTCGCGCGGTTTCTGGAACTCTGTCCGGATCACCGTGCCGTCGGTCTTCCTGTCCATCGCCATTGCCAGCGTCAACGGCTACGCGCTGGCCAACTGGAAGTTCAAGGGCGCCGAGGCATTCTTCACCATCCTGATCTTCGGGGCCTTCATCCCCTATCAGGTGATGCTGTACCCGATCGTGATCATCCTGCGGGAAATCGGCCTGTATGGCACGCTGTGGGGTCTGGTCCTCGTGCACTCGATCTTCGGGATGCCGATCCTGACCCTGCTGTTCCGCAACTATTTCACCTCGCTTCCCGAGGAACTGTTCAAGGCGGCGCGGGTGGACGGAGCGCGGTTCTGGGGGATCTACTTCCGGATCATGCTGCCGATGTCGCTGCCGATCTTCGTGGTCGCGATGATCATTCAGGTCACCGGCATCTGGAACGATTTCCTGTTCGGCGTCGTCTACACCAAGCCCGACACCTATCCGATGACGGTTCAGCTGAACAACATCGTCAACTCGGTGCAGGGGGTGAAGGAATACAACGTCAACATGGCGGCGACGATCCTGACCGGGCTGGTGCCGCTGACGATCTACTTCGTCTCGGGCAAGCTGTTCGTGCGCGGCATCGCCGCGGGGGCGGTGAAGGGATGAGCAGCGCTTTTGGGTCGGCAAAGAGAGGGGGCTCTGCCCCCATCGCCTGCGGCGATTCCCCCGAGGTATTTGGCAAGAGAAGAAGCCGGGGACGGAAGCGCCCCGGTGCAGGGAGGATGTGCTGGTGACAGCGAATTCGGTAGAGATCCGCGGCCTGGATCTGGCGTTCGGCGCGGTGGAGGTCCTGAAGGACCTGAACCTGGAAATCCCCGAGGGTGAGTTTCTTGTCCTGCTGGGCGCGTCCGGCTGCGGCAAGTCCACGCTGTTGAATTGCATCGCGGGACTGTTGGACATCACCGGCGGGCAGATCTTCATCAAGGACCAGAACGTGACCTGGGCCGAGCCCAGCCAGCGCGGCATCGGCATGGTGTTCCAAAGCTACGCCCTGTACCCGCAGATGACGGTGAAGGGGAACCTGTCCTTCGGACTGAAGAACGCCCGGTTCGCCAAGGCCGAGATCGAGGAGCGCGTCGCCCGCGCCGCCGAGATCCTGCAGATCCAGCCGCTGCTGGATCGCAAGCCCGCCGCCCTGTCCGGCGGCCAGCGGCAACGCGTCGCCATCGGCCGGGCGCTGGTGCGCGACGTGGACGTGTTCCTGTTCGACGAACCGCTGTCGAACCTCGACGCCAAGCTGCGCGCGGACCTGAGGGTCGAGATCAAGCGGCTGCACCAGAAGCTGCGGAACACGATGATCTACGTCACCCACGACCAGATCGAGGCGATGACGCTGGCCGACCGCATCGCGATCATGCGCAGCGGCGCGATCCAGCAGCTTGGCTCGCCCGACGAGATCTACAACCGCCCGCGCACCAAATACGTGGCCGAGTTCATCGGTTCGCCCGCGATGAACTTCATCGACGGTGTGGTCGCCGAACGCGGCTTCGCCGCCGGGGACACCACGATTCCGCTGGACGGGTACCTCTGGGCCGATGGGCCGAAGCAGGGTCCGGCGTGGCTTGGCATCCGCCCCGAGCACGTGGCCACCGGCGAGTTGGCGCAGGGCAAACCGTTCCGGCAGGAGATCACCGTCGAGCTGTTCGAGCCGATGGGCGCCGACACGCTGGTCTGGACCACGCTGGCGGGGCAGCCGTTCCACTTCAACCTCGATGGTCAGCACAAGGTGGCCACCGGCGACCGGATGACCATCGGCTTCGACAGCGCCCGCGGGTCGCTGTTTGGCAAAGACACCGAATTGCGGCTGTGACGTCAGCCACTTAACACGCTCAAGACACCGGGCGGCACGGCCGCGCCGGTCCCAGGAAAGGATCGCTTGATGACCGATTTCTCGTACCAGCTTTACTCTTCGCGGAACTATCCGCTGTCCGACACGCTGAAGATGCTCTCGGGCCTGGGCTATACCCAGGTCGAGGGCTTCGGCGGCATTTTCGCCGAGGCCGATATCGCCGAACTGAAGGCCGAACTGGACGGCAACGGGCTGACCATGCCGACCGGCCATTTCAGCCTTGAGATGGTGCGCGACCAGCCCGGACGGGTGCTGGAAATCGCGACCGTGCTTGGGATGAAGGGCCTGTTCGTGCCCGCTGTCGGCCCCGAAGACCGGGTGAAGGATGCCGCCGGATGGGCGGAACTGGGCCGTGTGCTGGCCGAGGTCGGCAAACCCGTGCAGGACGCCGGCCTGACCTTCGGCTGGCACAACCACGCCTTCGAATTCGCCGAGATCGACAGCGCCGAGAAGCCGCTGGACCTGATCCTGCAGGGCGGCCCGCTTGCGCTTGAATTCGACGTCGCGTGGGCGGTCGTCGGCGGGCAGGATCCGCTGGCGTGGATCGAGACCTACGGCGACCGGCTGTTCGCGGCGCACGTCAAGGACATCGCGCCCGAGGGCGAATGCGCGGACGAGGACGGCTGGGCCGATGTCGGCCACGGAACGATGGACTGGCCGGCGATCATGGCCGCGCTGCGCAAGACGCCGTGCCAGTATTTCGTGATGGAGCACGACAATCCGAACGACCACGAGCGCTTCGCCCGCCGCTCGCTGGAAACCGCGAAGACCCTGTAAGGACCCGACACATGAGCAAGCTTGGCATCGGCATCGTCGGATGCGGCAACATCTCGACGGCCTATCTTCGGTTGTCGCCCCTGTTTCACGCGCTGGAGGTCCGCGCCGTCGCGGACATCAACACGGAGGCTGCCCGCCTTCGCGCCGACGAATTCGGCGTGAAGGCGCTGTCGGTCGAGGATTTGATGGCCACGGACGAGGTGGACGTGATCGTCAACCTGACCATCCCCGAGGCGCACTTTGCGATCTCGAAACAGGCGCTTCAGGCGGGCAAGCACGTCTATTCCGAAAAGCCCTTCGTGTTGACGCTGGAGGAAGGCGAGGACCTGCGCGCCATCGTCAATACCGCCGGGCTGCGCGTGGGCTCGGCGCCCGACACGTTCCTTGGCGGAGCGCACCAGCTGGCGCGGGCGCGGATCGACGAGGGGCTGATCGGCGAGATCACCGCCGGGTCGGCCGCCGTGATGAGCCACGGGATGGAGCACTGGCACCCGAACCCCGACTTCTTCTTCCTGCCCGGCGCGGGGCCGGTCTTGGACGTGGGGCCGTATTACGTGACCAACCTGATCCAGCTTCTGGGTCCGGTGAAGCGCGTGGCGTCGCTGGCGACCTCGGCGACGCCGACCCGCACGATCCTGACCGAGGGCCCGCGCCAGGGCGAGGAGATCCCGGTCAAGACGCCGACGAACATCCACGCGCTTCTGGATTTCGCGAGCGGCGCGACGATCACCTTCTCGGCCAGCTGGGACATCTGGGCCCACCGCCACAAGCCGATGGAGCTGTATGGCACCGAGGGGTCGCTGTTCCTGCCCGACCCGAACTTCTTCGGCGGCACCGTCGAGCACGCGGGCCGTGACGGGGAGATCGCGCCGCTCGATGCGTGGGAGCACCCGTTCGGCAAGCCGAACCAGGAGCATCCGAGCCACGGGCCGCTGGCGAACTATCGGGCATCGGGGCTTGCGGACATGGCCGAGGCGATTATGGATGGGCGGGACCACCGCTGTTCGCTCGACCTTTCGCTGCACGCGGTGGACGTCATGACCTCCATCCTTCGCGCGGGCGAGTCCGGCCAGTGGGTCGATCTGACCACCACCTGCACGCGCCCCGACGCGCTTGGACCGGAGGCTGCCGCAAAACTGCTGAAGGACTGATCCCATGAGCTACCGCCCCTCCGAGACCCGCTATGACCGCATGGTCTATCGCCGCTGCGGCGCGTCCGGCCTGAAACTTCCCGCGATCTCGCTGGGGCTGTGGCACAACTTCGGCCATGACACGCCGCATCAGACCAAGCGCGACATTTGCCGGACCGCGTTCGACAACGGGATCACGCATTTCGACCTCGCCAACAACTACGGCCCGCCTCCGGGCAGCGCCGAGGAAGCGTTCGGCGACATCCTGAAGACCGACTTCGCGGGGTATCGGGACGAGCTGATCATCTCGTCCAAGGCGGGTTACCTGATGTGGGACGGCCCCTATGGCGAATGGGGATCGCGCAAATACGTGATGGCATCCTGCGACCAGTCGCTGAAACGGCTGGGCGTGGACTATGTCGACATCTTCTATTCCCACCGCTTCGATCCCGACACCCCGCTGGAGGAAACCATGGGTGCGCTGGACGCCATCGTGCGGGCGGGCAAGGCGCTGTACGTCGGGATCTCGTCCTATAATTCCGAGCGCACGCGCGAAGCGGCCGCGATCCTGAAAGACCTTGGCACGCCCTGCCTGATCCACCAGCCCAGCTACAACATGCTGAACCGCTGGGTCGAGCGGGACGGGCTGAAGGACACGCTGACCGAACTGGGCATCGGGTCGATCGCCTTTACCCCGCTGGCGCAGGGGATGCTGACGAAGAAATACCTGGGCGGCGTTCCCGAAGGCTCGCGCGCCACGCAGGGCAAGTCGCTGAACCCGAACATGCTGTCCGAGCATGCGATCGAGAACATCCGCAAGCTGAACGAGATCGCGGAGTCGCGCGGCCAGACGCTGGCGCAGATGGCGATTGCGTGGGTGCTGCGCGGGGGCGGGATCACCTCGGCGCTGATCGGGGCGTCGAAGCCGTCTCAGGTGGAGGATTGCGTCGGCGCGGTGGGGAACCTCGAGTTCACGGAAAGCGAGCTGAAGCTGATCGACGAATACGCCGACGAAGAGAAGATCAACCTTTGGGCCAAGTCGTCGGAAACCACGGAGGGCGCGGCGGAGCGCTGAGGTAAGGCCGCGCGTCCAGCGAGACTTGCCCCAAGAACAAGCGCGTCACGGTCCTTCCGGGGATCGTGCCGCGCTCCGGTCAAAGCGTGAGGAGGCGCGAATGATCCGAAACCCGATCCTGCCGGGCTTCAACCCGGATCCGTCGATCTGCCGGGTGGGCGACGACTATTACATCGCCACCTCGACCTTCGAATGGTACCCCGGCGTGCAGATCCACCATTCGCGCGATCTGGTGAACTGGACGCTGGTGTCTCGTCCGCTGAACCGCGCCGCGCTGCTGGACATGCGCGGCAACCCGGACAGCTGCGGAATCTGGGCGCCCTGCCTCAGCCATGCCGACGGGCGGTTCTGGCTGGTCTATACCGACGTCAAACGGCACGACGGCTCGTTCAAGGACGCGCCGAACTATATCACCACCTGCGAGACCATCGACGGGGCGTGGTCCGATCCGTGGTTCGTCTGCAACCACGGCTTCGACCCGTCGCTGTTTCATGACGAGGACGGCACGAAGTACTTCATGGTGCTGCAATGGAACCACCGGGGTGCGGGCACCGGGGGCAATCCGAAGCACGCGAGCTTCGACGGCATCCTGTTGCAAGAGTGGACGCCGGAGGACGGCCTGAAGGGGCCGATGCGGAAGATCTACGACGGCACCGACCGCGGACTGACCGAGGGACCGCACATCTTCAAGCGCGACGGTTGGTACTATCTTACCGTAGCCGAGGGCGGCACCGGCTATGATCATGCGGTGACGATGGCGCGCAGCCGCGACATCTGGGGGCCGTACGAGACCCACCCGCAAAAGCACCTGATTTCGACCCGCGATGCGCCGGACCACCCGATCCAGCGCACCGGGCATGGGCAATATGTCGAGACGCCGGACGGTCGGGGCTATCACACCTTCCTTATGGGGCGGCCCATCGCGGGGCCGGACGGATCGGGCCGCTTCTGCACCCTTGGCCGGGAGACTGGGATCGAGCGTGTGGTGTGGCGGGACGGCTGGCTGTGGCTGGAGGACGGCGGGATGCTGCCGCGCACCACCCTGCCCGGCCCGACCGATTTGGAGCCCGCGCCGCCCGCTTCGTCGGAGACCGACTTTGCGGGACCCGACCTTCCGCCCGAGTTTCAATGGCTGCGGACGCCCGATAGCGACAGGATCTTCCGGCTGGACAATGGCCTTGTCCTGATCGGCCGGGAAAGCCCCGGTTCGTGGTTCGAGCAGGCGCTGGTGGCGCGGCGGCAAGAGCACCACGCGTATTCTGCCGAGACCACTGTCACGTTCGACCCGCTGACCTATCAGCAGAACGCCGGTCTGACGACCTACTACAACCGGTTCAAGTTCCATGCGTTGCTGGTGACGCAGGACCCGGACGTGGGCCGCGCGCTGGTTATCATGTCCTGTCCCGGCAAATACCCCGAGGCCGGTGTCGAGATGATCGGCGCTCCCGTTCCCATCGGGGACGGTGCGGTAGAGCTGCGGGTGGACGTCGACCACGCGGCGCAGCAGTTCTTCTGGCGGCAGGGCGTCGACTGGATACCCATCGGCCCGACACTCGACGCCACGGCGATCTCGGACGAGGCCGCGCGGGGGGCGCATGGGTCTTTCACGGGTGCTTTCGTGGGGATGATGGCCTTCGATATCAGCGGCCTTGGAAGGGAAGCTCGATTCGGGCGATTCTCGTACAACCCGAAGTTGTCAAGATAGAGCCACCGTCCCGTCACATTCAAAATCGCCAAAAACCGCCCCCTCGGCGGATTGTTGCGCATTATCTGCAACTCGATGGGTAATTTGCCGCCTATACGTTGCAACTCTTGCAACGACAGGCACGCGACGCCTATCGCAGAGTCATGCAACACGATTGGCTTGAAGACGTAGTGGCAGTGCTTGATACCGGCTCCTTTTCTGGGGCGGCGGACCGGCGCTGCGTGAACAGGTCCACCTTCACCCGGCGCATCGCCGCCATTGAGGACCTGCTTGGTGTGGAGCTCTTTGACCGGGGCTCCAAACCCGTTGCCCTGCGGCGCGCGCTGCGCGAGCAGGAGACGCAGATGCGCCGCCTGATGGCGGAGATGCGCTGCCTTCGCGAGACGCTTACGCGTCCCGTGCTGTCGAACACGCGGGCGATTACCGTGGCTTGCCAGACCGATCTGGCGGCCAGCATCGCGCCGCAACTGACCAAGGATCTGGGCAAGCGCGGCTTTGGCCCTGTGCGCCTGATCGCCTGCGACAGGGACGGCGGCCTGCTGGATCTGCTTTCGCAGAAGGCCGACCTTCTGGTCGCCTACGATCAGGCCGGGGCGGACGCCCGCGCCGGGTTCCTTGCGCGCACCATCGGGCACGAGACCTTCGCGCCGGTATGCACGCCCAGCCACCTGACGCGGCCGGGCTCGCCCCGCGTGATCGAATATGCGCCGGACACCTTCCTTGCGGGCGCGCTGTTCCGCAGCGGCGAGCGGCCGAAGTCGGTTCCGATCGCGGAAACGGCGGAC
Organism: Psychromarinibacter sp. S121; assembly: GCF_049801035.1. Classification (NCBI taxonomy): domain Bacteria; kingdom Pseudomonadati; phylum Pseudomonadota; class Alphaproteobacteria; order Rhodobacterales; family Paracoccaceae; genus Psychromarinibacter; species Psychromarinibacter sp. S121. Next base: position 44,127 of record NZ_JBNAGE010000001.1, on the reverse strand, counting down.
GTCCAGACGGCCTATTGCCTTGCCACACAGGGCATGGGTGTCGCGTGGCTTCCGCTGTCGATGGTCGAGACCGACCTGCGCGCCGGCCGCCTTGTGCAGCACGCGGGCGCGGGTCCGCTGATGGAGCTGGATATCCGGCTTCTGCGGCTGAAGGATGCCGGCGACCGTGTCGTTCCCGGGGCATGGGATGCGCTGGCCGGGTAACGCCCGGCCGGCCTTTGCCCTCCTCTTTGAGAAAGGGCCAGAAACGGTTTGACGCTCCCGCGCCGCCACGTCAGGCTTTGCGCGGGAGGACGTCACGACATGCTGCCGCACAGCGCGGTTGGCACGGCTTCTCCCGACGGAATCGATGGAGGACCCCGAACATGACCACTGGATTTTTCGGGGACGCCGCGCCCCTGACCTATGACCCCGACGCGACCGGTCTGGCCTATCGCCACTATGACCCGGACGAGGTCGTGATGGGCAAGCGGATGGAAGACCACCTTCGGTTCGCCGTCGCCTATTGGCACAGCTTCGCATGGCCCGGCGGCGACCCCTTTGGCGGCCAGACATTCGACCGTCCGTGGTTCGGTGACACGATGGAAGGCGCGCGGCTGAAGGCAGAGGCGGCGTTCGAGATGTTCGACCTGCTGGGCGTGCCGTTCTTCTGCTTTCACGACGCCGACATCCGCCCGGAAGGCGCGAGCTTTGCCGAAAGCCGCAAGAACTTCGAAGAGATCATCGGCATCTTCGAGCGCAAGATGGCGACGTCGAAGACACAGCTTTTGTGGGGCACCGCCAACCTCTTCTCGCACCGCCGCTTCATGTCGGGCGCCGCGACCAACCCCGACCCGGACGTGTTCGCGTGGTCGGCAGCGACGGTGAAGACCTGCATGGACGCGACCCACCGACTGGGCGGCCAGAACTACGTTCTGTGGGGCGGGCGCGAGGGCTACGAGACCCTGCTGAACACCGACCTGAAGGCCGAGATGGACCACATGGCCCGCTTCCTGTCGATGGTCGTCGACTACAAGCACAAGATCGGGTTCAAGGGCACCATCCTGATCGAGCCGAAGCCTCAGGAACCCACCAAACACCAGTACGACTATGACGTCGCCACGGTGTTCGGCTTCTTGCAGCGGTACGGGCTGGAGACCGAGGTGAAGGTGAACATCGAGCAGGGTCACGCGATCCTTGCCGGGCACAGCTTCGAGCACGAGATCGCGCTGGCCAACGCGCTGGGTGTGTTCGGGTCCATCGACATGAACCGCAACGACTATCAGTCCGGCTGGGACACCGACCAGTTCCCCAACAACGTGCCCGAGGTTGCGCTGGCCTATTACGAGATCCTGCGTGGCGGCGGGTTCAAGACCGGCGGCACCAACTTCGACTCCAAGCTGCGGCGGCAGTCGCTGGACCCCGAGGATCTGCTGGCCGCCCATGCCGGTGCGATGGATGTCTGCGCGCGCGGCCTGAAGGCGGCCGCGCGGATGCTGGAAGACGGCGCGCTGGAAGCCGCCCGCCGCGAACGCTATGCCGCTTGGAAGACGCCCGCGTCGACCGAGTTGCTGTCGTCGGACCTTGCCAGCATCGCCGAACGTGTCGAGGCAGAGGGTCTTGACCCACAGCCCCGGTCGGGCCGGCAGGAAGTGCTGGAGAACCTCGTTAACCGCTACGTCTGACGGCTACTCTGTCCGGTTCTGCAACTGGACGGAGGCCATGATGCCCATGTGGTTCGAGCCATACCCGGCCCACGTGACGTAGTCGGTTATGGCGACGCCCTCGCTGGCGAGCACGTGATCGATTGGCAGGCCCGCCGGCCCCATGGCGACGGGCCAGGTTGGCTCTGGCCAGCGCCAGTGCCGCAGGTTGTGGCGTTTCTCCATGCGGCGCAGGCGGGCGCTCCACGGGGCGGCGTTCAGGTCGCCCACAAGGATGTAGGGCACCTGATCGCGGCGCAGGATCGCACGCCACACGGTGGTTTCGTCGCGCAAGCTCATCGCGACGATCCACGGCTTGATCATGTGCGCCGCGATGACGTCGATCGGGCCCTCGGCGGTCTCGACCCGGATGCGGGCCAGACGCTCGGGGCCCATCGACATCGGCTGCATGTCTGCGGCGTCCAGCGGTTCCTTGGACAGGACCATCAGGTTGCAGTCTTCGGGGTCGACATCCTGACACCCCATCCGGTGCGGGTAGACGTCCGCGACCAGCGGCGGCAGGTCCATCGCCGGTTCGGCCTCGGCCAGGATCACCATGTCCGCGCCGCTTGCCCGGACCCCGTCAGCAAAGGCGCTGACGTCCAACTCGTTGAATTTGAAGACGTTGTACCACAAGATCGTCAGGTCCGCCCGCTCGCCCACCGGGGCGATGCGGGACCGGTAGTCGACCGCCAGAAAGCCAAATCCCACGACTGCGGCGACCGTGACCGCAGCGGCGATCCAGCGCACGCCGAGGATGGCAAGGCCAAGGGCAAGGATCACCGACAGCCCAAGCAGATGAACGCGCGCGCTGTCCGTCATGCGCGCCAGCGTACCCAAAAGCGGGTCTGCGGACGGGAAAACATGGCTGAACAGGCCAAGCGCCAGAACGGCGGTAGTCCCGGCAAGCCAGACGCCGATTAGCCTTTCCTTCCAGATCCTTGCCGTGGTCATTCCGCACGCCCCAACCATTCCCGCGCAGAAAATCAGATTGGGGTGCCGGGCGACAGTCCGGAAATGCCGCCCCGGACCCGCGCGGGCCATGGGCGGGCACCGCGCGGTGGTTTCGGGCCAAATTAACGAAGGCTGAACCATCTTTGCCCCCGCACCGACGCTGCACGACATCCATCCCCGGCCGAGGGGACAACGCGGGAAGACCAAGCATGGGACAGCTGAACCCCAACGATCCAAGCCAGATTGCCTATTACCCCTCTGCCGTGCCTTCGGCGCGGCTGTCCGTCTACATCGCCGGGACGGACACGCTGGCGCAGCTGTTTCGCGATGCGGACCTGACCGCCTTGCTGGCCAATCCGCTGCGCGCCGACGCGGCGGGTACGTTCGAGCGATGCTTTCTGGTCGACGGCGATTACCGCGTCGTGATCCGGTCCCGCTCCGGGGACGTGATCGTGGAACAGGACGATGTGGTGATCCGCAGCGACAGCGGCGACGTCGTGCGCAGCTTCCGGCGCCTGCCCGACCTGCTGGCGGACCGGTCGCTGTCGTATGACGGAGGAACCGGGCGGCAGAAGATCCGCGAGGGCGATCTTGTCGAGGTGAAGGAAGGCGGCTTCGTCTACGCAGTCACCGGCAGCGGCGCCGCCAGCGATTGTGCGACATTGGGCGGCATCAAACTGGAAGCCGCTGCGAACGGGGCGAACCGGATCTCGGTCGCGCAGTTCGGTCCGGCGCTGGACGGCGTGACGGATGACAGCGCGGCGATGCAGAAAGCCATCGACCGCGCGGCCGCGTCGGGTGGCGGGTTGGTGCTGCTTCCGCCCGGGCCGATGGTCGTGGGCGACATCGTGGTTCCCGACGATGTCTGGATCGACGGCACGTTGTATTCTTTCTACGAGAACGTAACCACGAACGGGCGCACCCGCCTGATCCGGAGGGGCGATGCCGGCACGATGTTCACCGTCGGCAGCCGCGTCCGGCTGACCAACTTCGACATGGACGGCAACGGCGGCACCGACGCAGGCGCGGGCAACGGGATCGAGGCCGAAGGTTCCAGCCGGCTAGAGATGCAGGGGGTCAAGATTCTTGACTTCAACTACGGCATCAACGGCGGCGTGGGGTCGCCCTTGGGCGGTCTCGACATGCGGTTCTGCGTGGTGCGCAACAACGCGTGGGGGCTGCGCAACTGCAAGGACAGCTTCCTGCTGCGCTCGACCTTCTCGGCGAACCGCATCCGGGCGCTTTACCTGAACGGCGGTCAGGTCACGGTGCAGACCTGTTTCATCGAGTTCCAGCGGTCTGGCGCGAACCTCGACGAGGCGGCTTACGGCATCTACCTTGGACGGAACGCCAACGAGATCCTGATCGCCAACTGCACCTTCGACCGCAACGCCGGCAACGACATCTATTTCGAGCGTTCGGGCACCGACAAGCCGCGCCATATCAACGTCTGCGGGAACATCTTCAAGGGCGCCGGATGGGGCGCGGACCTGACGCCGGACGGTCGCCGGTCGATCAACATGCTGGGGTCGAGTTGTTCCAGCCTGACCAACAACGTGTTCCAGACTCGCTCGTCGAAGCCTTCGCCGTCGAAGGGCGCGCCGTCGCCGCTGATCGCCGCCAGTTGCGAACAGCACGACGGCCTTGTCTGGCAGGGCAACAACGTGACCGGCATCCTGCCGGTGATGGACCTGCGCGAACCGGACTTCGCCGACATCTACGCGTGGGCCCCGTCCGGCAGCGGCACGGACGAGTACTACCTGCGTGACAACAACGACTATGGCGAAGGGACGGACCCGTTCATCGATGGACCGGACGGGGTGCTGTTCGAGGCGGGCGACCTTGGCGCGGGCACGCCGGGAACGCTTTCGGCGGGGCAATGGGCGTTCGGCGACAACGATGGGCTGGGCTTCCAGACGGTCTATGTCCGGCTGCCCACTGGCTCGCCGACGATGCAGACCGACCTGCGCATGTACTACAACAAGGACGGGGTGCGGTTCGACAACGCGGGCGACGTCGCGACCGACGCCTATCGCTGCGCCATCGCGCGCGACACGCTGAGCGGCGGACAGACACGGACCTATACGCTGAACCTGCGCGACGCCGCGATGCAATCCAGCACCTACCTTCGGTCGCACGTGAAGCTCGCGCTAAGCCTGCGTCAGGCCACCACCAACGCCGACGCCTATGTCGAGGTGCCCGTTTTGCTGCGCCGCGACGGAGGGGCGTCGACCTCTGCCGTCATCGGCACCGTGACCACGCATGATGCGGGTCTGACCGTGGGAACCACCGGCACGGATATCGTCCTGTCGATCGCCAGCGTCGAGCCCTTCGGGCACGCGCTGACCCTTTCGGTCGAAAACACCGGAGCGCACTCGGTCAAACTCGTGGGCGGCTTGCTCTGGTAGCGGTTTCGGTAACGGTTTCTTAAGCAATCCGAACGAAGGTTTAAGGGCTCGTCCGGCGCGCCGCATTCGCTTCAATCATTCTTGAGATAAAAGGCGTCGCCGCATCGCAACCGAAAGGCCGCGCCCGTGCGAACAGGTCATTTGCTGAAAACCACCCTGCTCGCCGCCCTTCTGAAGCTGGCCGGGATCTGCCTTGCCTTCCTGTTCCTGCTGGTTGCCGCCCGCGCCTCGACGGATGCCGAGTACGGCATCTTCGCGGCGGTCTTCTCGCTGGCGACGATCCTTGGCTTCGCTTTCACCGGCGGGCAGCACCTTGCCGTGCTGCGGTTCTGGCCCGCCTATGACGAGGCCTATGGACGCGGCTATGCCGAAGCCGCGTTGCGATGGTCTTTGCTGCGGGCCGTGGCGGCCTGCATGGCCGGAAGCGGCGCCCTTGCGCTGGTCTGGCTGATCCTTTCATTCGTGCAACCTGCCACGCCGTTGGTGCTGCAGGCGCCGCTGGCGCTGGTGGCCATGACGCTCGCCTTCGCGCTGAGCGAGGTCGCGCAGGCCGCGCTTCGGGCGCAGAGCGCGGTGGTGACGGCGCTGGCCGGGCGCGAGGTTCTTTGGCGGTGTCTGGCGATCAGCGCGGTGTTGATCGCGGGCGGGTCCTCTGGCGTGTCGCTGATCTGGCTGGCGGCGGGTACGCTGGGCGTCGTGACGCTGGCGCAGTTCGCCAACCTGTCAGCGCGGCGGGTCAAGCCGCAGATCCTTCCGACGTGCGACAGGCAACAGATGACCCAAACCTCGGTCTGGCTTTGGGCAGGCGCGACGGCGGGCCCGCTGGGCAGTCACTCGGGCACCATCGTCGTGGCTTTGGTGCTGGGCCCGGCGGCTGGCGGAGCCTATTTCGCCGCCGACCGGATCGCCAAGCTTCTGTCGATTGCCCTGATCGCGGTGAACCAGGTCGTCGCGCCGGTTCTGTCGCGCGACTTCCACGCCGGTCGGGTCGAGGCCGTGCGCCGGGTGATGACCCTTGGCGCGCTGATGGCCGGCGGCATCGCGGTCGGCGGCGGGCTGATCCTTGCCGTGGCAGGGCCTTTCGCGCTTGGCCTGTTCTCGGACAGCTACCGTGCGGCGGCCCCGGCGCTGACACTTCTGATCCTCGGGCAGGTCGGCAACACGCTGTGCGGGCCCAACGCGATGCTGCTGAACATGGCCGGACTTGAAAAGGCAGCGACCTTCGTGATGGGCGGGTGGAGCGTGGCGACCCCTGCCCTTGTCTGGCTGGGCGCAACGATGGGCGGGCTGACCGGGGCCGCCGCAGGCGCGGCCGCTGCGATGATCGGCTGGAACCTCAACGTTCTGTGGGTCTGCCACGCGCGGCTTCGCATCCTGCCGTGGTCCTTCCGGCGGCTTCGGGCGGGCTGAGCGATGGACACGGTCGCCCGCAAGGTCCTGCCGCAGACGGTCCGCAACCTGATCCGGCCCGAGGTGTACCTTGCCCGGCGGGGCGTTCAGAAGCTGCGACAGTTGTCCGGGCAGACCGGGCGGCTGCCGGACTTCCTGATACTGGGCGCGCAGAAGGCGGGCACCACGACGCTGTATGACCTGATCATGCGCCATCCCGGAACCGCTGCGGCGCGCACCAAGGAAATCTCGTATTTCGACCGTTTCCATCGATGGGGGCCGGATTGGTATCGGTCCAACTTTCCGGACGGCACCGCCCTCACGGGAGAGGCGACACCGTGCTATCTTTTCGTGCCAGAGGCGGCGCGGCGGATCGCGGACACGTTGCCTCCGACCACGCGGTTCATCGTCCTGCTGCGAGATCCCGTGGACCGGGCGATTTCGCACTATTTCCACGAAAGGCGGCTTGGCTACGAACCCCTGACGCTGGCAAAGGCGCTGGACGCCGAGCCGCGGCGCACCGGCCCGGACGCCGGGGTCTTGCTTGGCCGCAGGCACGAGCATCGGACGCAGGGGCAAAGCTTTGCCTATGTCGGTCGCGGACGATACGCCGAGCAGTTGAAGCGGTACTTCGCCCTCTTCCCGCGCGAGAACTTCCTGATCGAGACCAGCGACAGGTTCTTCGCCGAACCGCTTGCCGTTCTTGCCGAGGTGCATGCCTTTCTCGGCCTTCCGCCGCACACGCCGCCTCGGGTCCGTCCGCGCAACGTCGGCGTCTATGCCGGCCGTGTTCCGCCGGAAATTCTAGTGCGGCTCAGCACGACCTTCGCACCAGAGAACGCCCGCCTTGCCGATCTGCTGAACCGGCCGCTGCCATGGTGAGCGTCCGCGCCGGGACGCTGGTCTATGCTGCCGTGACCGTGCTGACCTTCCTGCCGCGCACCGCGCTGAGCTATCCGGCCTACAGCCTTGCGCCGCTGGCCCTTGTCCGCTGGCGGGACTGGGTGCCAGCGCAAGTGCCGGTGCTTTTGTTCCTGACCGTCGCCTTCGCGGCGAACGCGATGACGGCGAATGTGTCGGGCACCGTCGCGGTGCTGGAATACGCGCTGTGCTTCGCATTCCTGCTTGGGGCTTTCGGCGCCGGACCGGATCGCGAATGGATTGACCCGACAAGGCTGATCCGCCTGTTTCAGGTCGTCATCGCGGCGACCAGCCTTGTCAGCCTGATCCGCATGGGCTTTCCGCTGAAGCTCCCGTACGTGCATTTCCTGCCCGACTATTACTATGCCACCTTCGGCCTTGGCGGCGCGCGGATCGTCACTCTGTTCGGCTTCGTAGGTATCGTGTGCGAGCTTCGTCAACGCGGCCTCGGCGGTCGCGCCAGGCGTGGGTTCCTGCTTCTGTCCGTCATCAACTTCCTGATGCCGAACTACCTGATCGGCATCCTCGCCGGGGTCGCGGGGTTGTCATGCTATGGTCTGCGCCGACCGGTGAAATCAGCTCTCGCGTTGGCGGTCCTGACGGTGCTGATCGGGTCCTACCTGTCTTACCGGATCGAAACGGTATCGACCGTCTTCGCGCAGGTCTTCGGGCTGCATCCGAAGGTCTACCAGTTTGCCCTGATCGCCCGCATGTTCGACGACGCCCCGCTGAACTTATGGATCGGCGGCGGCATCGGGCAGTACGGCGGGCAGGCCGCATTGTGGACCAGCCACCTGACGGCAGAGTTGTCTTCGTTCACCGTGCCGGATCTTCCGGGCATGTTCACGCCAGAGTACCACGAGCGCTATTTGCAGACGGTGATGGCAACCTTCCTGCAGGACATCTGGGCGATCAGTTCCAGTTCCAACAAGCCGTATTCCAGCGTCTCGGTCATGCTTGCCGAATTCGGGTTGCCCTTCACCGCGCTGGTCCTTGCGATGCTGGTCTATCGCTTCGTGATCGCGCCACGCGATCTGTCCATGACGGCGTTCGGTCTGTTCGCGCTGACGCTGATGCTGGTGGACCGGGTCCACGATCTGCCGTGGTTCGGCCTGCTTCTGATCATCGCGAACGGGCTGGCGGTGCCGCAGAACCGGCCGGCCACGCTGTTGCGGTTGGCGCGCGCACCGGTCTAGGGAGCAGCTAAGCTGCCAGCCGGACGCGGGCGCGCGTGGTGGCCATCGGGCGTTCGACCAGAAGCACGACCAAGGCCGACAAACCCATGACCAAGGGAAGGGCGAGCACGGAATAGATCCGCTCGCGTTCAGGGCCGAAACCGCCCGAGCCGCCGAACAGCGCGGTGACCAGCACCAGAACCGGCCAGTGCAGCAGGAAGATCGGGTAAGACAGGTCGCCGCAAAAGGCCGAAAGCCGCGCGGCGCGGCGGCTTTGTTCGTTTGCCCCGGGGGTCGGCGCCAGCGACAGCATCAGCGACGCGGCGGCGAAGGGCACGATCAGCAGAACCAGCCAGAAGGCGTCCACGATCCACAGCCGGGCCTGCACCTCGGCCAGCGACAGGCCCCGGACGGCGTAAAGATACGCGCCAATCGGTTCGGGCCAGAACACGAACACCGCGAAAGCCGCTAGGCTTCCCACGAAAACGCGGAGGATCGGGGCGCCGTGCAGCGCACGGAACACCCGGCCGCGATGATGGTACAGCATTGCGCCGGTCGCGAAGCTGATCGACGGGCTGACGAACGAGAAATAGTGCCGGTCGATATCCCCGAACACGCCATAGCCCAGCGCCACCGCCAGCGAAGCCCACCACCACGCGGTGCAGACCGCAAGCGACCGCCCCAGCAGCCCCGCGATCAGGATGTAGTAGACCAGCTCGACATTCAGGCTCCACACGACGGGGACGAACAGGGCGTCGGCCTTTCCTGCCGGGGTCAGCGCGCCAAAGATCAGACCCTGCGGCAGCCAGCCCGTCAGGCCGTCCGGCACGTGCATGTAGGGCGAGATCCGCGCCGCCACGTCCGGCGCGTGCAGGATCACCGCAAGCGAGAACAGCGACGCGGCGATATAGGCGGGATAGATACGCAGGACCCGGTTCACAAGGAACGCGGCGAAGCCCCGGACACCATCGGAATAACGGCCGCAGGTCACGGCCGTTATCAGGTACCCCGAGACGAGGTAGAAGCTGAACACCGCGTATTTGCCGGTGTTTCCGATGTTCGGGAAATAGTGCGCATAGACGACCAGCGCCGCCAGAAACAGACGGAACCAGCCTTGGTACATGCGCTCAGGTCCCGCGCGATCCGGTCTGCGTCAGCAACCGCCATGCGCTGACCGTGTTGGTCACCAGATAGCGGCGCATCAGGCGCTGCGGCTCTTGCACCAGCCGGAACAGCCACTCCAGCCCCGCGCGCTGCATCCATTTCGGCGCGCGGGCGGCGTCGCCGGTCAGGTAGGAATACAAACCGCCGCAGGTCTTGATACAGCCGACGCCGTGCAGGCGGCCCCGGTTCGAATGGCTCCATGTTTCCTGCAGGGGTTTGCCCAGCCCGACCCACAGAACATCCGTTCCCGCCTCGACGATGGACCGGCAAACCGCCGCGTCCTCATCGCGGCCGAAATAGCCGTTCCTGCGGCCGACGATCCGCAGTTCGGGATACAGCGACAGCATCGCATGGACGGCGCGGCGGTTCTGATCCTCGGTGCTGCCGAGGACATAGAAGTTCAGCCCGTTCGCCACCGCATCGCGCGCCACGTCGTGAAACAGGTCGGTCGTCGCCGAGCGTTCTCGGATCGACGTCCGCGCGAGCAGGCGCGAAGCCATCACCACCGACATTCCGTCGGCATGCACCACGTCCGCCGCGCGCATGGCCCGGTCAAAATCCGCGTCCCGCCCGCGCAGGGCGATGCCCTGCCCGTTCGACGAGAACACCATCGCCGGCGGAGCGTCCGCCGTTCGTCGTTCCAGACATTGTTCGGTGATCCAGGCGGAGAGTTCCTTTCGGTCCGCAGTAACGGTTTCGTAGCCGCCAACATTTATACGATCCACGGTCAGTTCCTCGAAACAAGTCACCCCTGACTCCGTCAGCGATCACAGGTTTGAGGCCGAAGATTTAATAGGCGGTTAATGTTAATCTTTTTCCGCCGGCCCGAGCGTTCAAGCCAAGAAAAACAGGGCTTTCAGCCTCTGCCAGAGGATCCGATTTTCGAGACATAAGCGGTCGCGGCGCGCGGTCTGGACACAGCGCGCCTGCGCCCGCAAAGCGTCAGGCGCCGCTGTCGTAATAGCCCTTGCCATAGGACGAATAGGCGCCATGCCGACTGCCGTATCCGTATCGCCGCATCCCCTTCGGATCGACCTGCGACAGGACCAGACCGGTGATCTTAAGATGCACCGACGACAGCATGCGCAGCCCGGCGGTGACCTGCTCTTTCGAGGTTCTGTCCCACTGAACCGAATAGACGATCGCATCGGCGTATTTCCCAAGCACCCGCGCATCCGGCACCACCAGAACCGGCGGCGTGTCGATCACCACGTAGTCATAGGCATTGCGCGCCGACAGGATGAACCGCCGGAAGCTATCGGACGAGAATATGTCCGCCGCGTTCACCGAGGAACGGTCCCCCATCAGCACGTCGATCTCGAGCGCCGGGTCGGACACCACCGCCTCGGCCAGCGTCAGCGTGCCCGAGACCACCTGGACAAGGCTACCCGGCGGATCGGCGAGCAGATACTGGGTGAAGGTGCGGCGGCGGATATCGCCTTCGACCAGCAGCACGCGTTGCCCCAGCCCCGCAAGGTTCTGCGCCAAGGCGATGGACTGCGTCGTCTTGCCCTCGCCGGGGATCGACGAGGTCGACATGATGACCCTTGGCGGCCTGTCGACATCGGACAACAGAACCGAGGTCCGAAGGTTGCGGATCGCCTCTGCCGCGGCAGAGGTCGGCTTGCGCCGCAAATAGTCCAGCACCCCGCGCCGCCGCCGCACGGGGATACGGGGGATCTGGCCAAGGACCGTGTAGCCGGTCGCTTCTTCAAGGTCGTCCACCGTCCGGAACCCGCGGTTCATGTACTGCCGCAGCAGGATGATCCCGACGCCCAGCACCGCGCCCAGCATCGCGGCCACGGCAAGGATCATCGCGCGGCGCGGCGCGACCTCTTCCCCGGGCACCGCACCGGACAGGATGCGGCTGTCGGCCTGCTGCAGCCCGATCTGGATCGAGGTCTCTTTCAGCCGCGCCAGAAAGGTCTGGTACAGCACCCGCGTGGCGTCGGCATCCCGGACCCGCTGGGTCAGGTCCTGCCGCAGCGCGTCCTCGGCGTCGATCCGGTCGACCAGCGCGGCGTGGGCGGCGCGCTCGGCGGCGACGTCCTCTGCCGCTGCGCGCGCGTCATCACGTCGGTCCCGCAAGACCGCGCGCAACCGTTCCAGCGCGCCCGCCCCGTCGCCGATGTCGAGCAGCGCGAAGGCTTCCGCATCGCGGGCCAGGTCCAACGCGCCGCGCAGGTCCCCTTCCGCCAGGGCCGCAGCGAGACCGGCTGCTTCGCGCGCCGCCCGGTCCGCCGCGTCTTCCAGCAGGGCGATCCTGCCCTGCGCCTCTCGCTCGCGGCTTTTCAACGCCTCCAGCGACGCCTCGGGCATCAGAAGCGAAACCGAGCTTAGCTCCAGCACCGCCTCTTCCTTCTGTTTCAGTTCAAGCTCCAGCTCGGTCACCCGCTGCGACAGCCAGTCGACCGCGTATTCCGTCGCCGAGAACTTGGTAGATATCTGTTCGTCCAGGTAAATCCCCGCCAGACGGTTCGCGATCAGCGCAGATTTCCCCGGATCTTCGGTCCTGACGCGGATGCTGAAGACATAGGAATAGGGCTCGATCCGGACGAATATCGCCTCGGCCAGCGCATCCACGGTTTCCAGCAATTCCTCTTGCTCGGTGCGCGGCGTCCCGTCGACCAGCGGCAAGCCCAGCCAGCCCCGGACAAGGTCGACCATCCAGATGGCGGACAGCGGGCGTGCCGGGACGAGACCCGCGTTGAACTCCGGGTCGTTCGTCAGGTCCAGTTCATGCACCAGAAGTTCGAGGATCGTGCGCGACGTCATGACCGACATCTCGGTGTTCAGCGACGCCTCGTCCGTGCCCCGGCCCGAGATCACGCTTTCAAGATCGACGACGGTCTGGTCCCGGGCTTCCATGACGATGCGCGCTTCGGCGGTGTAGTTCGGCACCGCGACGAACAGCAGGTAATAGCTGGCAAGCCCGACCGTCAGCACGATGCACACAGCGATCAGCCACAGGCCGCGCCACAGGGCAGAGGCAAGGTGGCCAAGATCCACCAGCGCGTCCGCGCTTGCGCCACGGGTCGGCACGATGCCGGGCGACAGCGGCCGGACGACCGTGTCTTGCACTGTCCGGCCTGCCGCCTGCACAACGGTTCCGATCTCGGCCATCCCTGCCCCGCCAACTGAGAAACGGCCCGGACCAGCGACCAAGGCCGGTGCGGGCAACCACCTGAAGTGGAAGGGTTAAGGGTTAATTATTGATTAAGCCGGCTTGTACGGACGGCTTGCCGTCACGGATAGAACTGGCACCACGCGGTGTAGATCCAGCCGCGGAACCGTGCCTCGCGCCCGTTCAGTGCGCCGTTCTCGACATAGCACCACTTCCCCTGACACTTGCGCAGATAGGCGGCGTCGCCGTTGTGCAGGCTGCCGATCTGGGAATAATTCGTGCCCGGACCCGCGCGCAGGGCAAGGAAACCGTCGCCATTCGGGTCGAGCCCCTGAACAAGGCAGCCGGTGTCGGTGATATAGGGACCGGCGGGCGTGACGATCTGCTGGGCGTGGGCTGCGGTCGCGAATACGGCGACCGCGATGAAAAAGAGAAATCTGGGCATCGAAACGACCTTTTGCGAACTGCGCGGCGGGAAGGCGACCGCGCCCGAAGGCAAGGCTAACAGCGGACCGGCACCCTGTCATTCCCGGACCGGCCCGGTTGCCCGGAACCCGCCCGTCAGCTTTCGATCCGGGGCTTGCCCTTGCTGGCGACCGGTGCGGCGGGGTCCGACCAGCGGACGCGCAGGCTGAACTCGCACCGACCGTCCTCGCGTTCTCCCTTGATGCGGACGTTCATCAGGCCGTCGACTTTCAAGACAAGCTCTTCATCCTCGTCGCCCAGCGTCATCTCGCCCTTCGAGAAGCCCTTGGACAGCGCCGTCAGCAGCGTTTTGATCGTCTTGGCATCCTGCAAGGACTCGTGCCGGAAACGCGCGTTGTCGTCGCTCATGCGGTGCCTCCTGCGTCAGCTGATCCGCGGGCTTATCCGTTCCGGGGCAAAGTGCTTGGCCCACGGAAAGTCACGGCTCAAGCCGATCACATCTCCGGAGGGAAAGATCAAGGTCGCACCGGCCCCGATGCCGTCCAGCCCTTCCAGCGCCCGCGACGCGCGGTCCAGCGTCACGTCTGCCTCAAGGTGCAAGAGACCGCGCTTGGCCAGCAGGCGCTGGCCTTCGTGGTTGTTGACGTGCCCTTGCACGACCATGTGGATGCCTGCGCGGTGCAGGGCGCCGACGCCCGCGTCCGTCAGTTCACAGTCAGAGTCGCGATACTTGGTGCGGACAAGGTTGGCGAGCGGTCCGAAGTAGAACCCGAGCGATGCATGTTCCGCCGCTTCGCGGTAACGGGCGTTCACGCCCTCGGTTCCCTCTGCGACCAGCGCCGTACACATGCTGTCGCACAGGCCTGCATGCACGAACAGCAACGAGCCGACCTGCGCCACCACGTCCATCGTGTCGTAGAACCATGCATAATGCCCGCCGGGCTCGAAGAAGATGTCGTGGCACTTCAGGGCGGCGGCCAGGATTTCGCGGCAGGTCATCCCGGACCGGCGACGCTCTTTCTCGAACTTGGCAAGTTTTTCGTTCAGCTTGCGGATTTCCTTGGCGATGACCTTGCGGCGCAATTCGCCCTTTGCGGCGGCCGCGAAGCGGTCGGGCCAGTCGGTGCGGGGCGTCAGGCGCGCGCGGCAGGCGGCCTCGTCCGGCAGCGCGGCAAGTTCGGCGGGCGTCACGAACCGGTCCAGCACTTCGCGCAGCGCGGGCAGGATCTTGCGCCCCATCCGCACGAACAGATGTTCGTTCAGCGCGGTGCGCGGACCGCAAAGCGCGGCGACCGCCATCCGCATGCGCAGATCGTGGTTGCCTGCAAGGATGTGCACATCGGCTCCGGCGGCCCGGACCGCCGCGATGGCATCCAGCAAGCCAAGGTTGCTGGGCCCCTTGTCGAGACTGTCGCCCCCGAGGATGATCCGCGCCTGCTGGCCGAAACCGGTCAGCACCACCTGCGCGCCGTCGCGCCGGATCGCCCCGGCGGCGGTCAGCGAGCGCAGAAAGCCCTCGGCATCGGCATGCGGGTCAGAGATGAAGATGATCGGCTGGGTCGGCCAATGCCATCCGCCGTTCTGCCTCGCGCGTTCAAGGCAACCGGCGATCTGCGGGTGGCTGTCGGCGCCGGGCCATGGCTCGACGGTGCGGGGAAGATCGGCCAGGACAGCGGCGGTATCGAACACCTGTGGCAGCGCGGGGCGACCCGATTGTAGGATTTCGGAAAGTTTGCTCACGTGCCGACCCCGATGCCTTGTCAGGGATCAATCCTTCGGCTCGTCCTCAGGTTCCCTGATTTTCCATGCTCCGTCCAAGTGTTGCCAGCTACCATCCGGTTCATGACAGATCAGTGACGGTTGGGCATGAAACATGGATAACGCTGCGATCTGTGCTTTTTCGAGAATACCGAGACAGCAGCAGGCATGCCGGAACGAGGCGCCGTGGCCCACGTGGATTGTCACCAGACCCGGCTGGGTGGTCGCCTCGATATGCCGCGCGACCCGCTGCCCCGCGTCCATCAGGCTTTCGGCACCTTCCAGCAGCAGGCGATAGTCGCTGTCGGATTTCCACCCCACGGGCGGCGCGCCGTATCGCGGATCGTCGCGCAGCACGCTTTCGATCTCGTCCACCGTCAGGTTCGCGGCGCTGCCAAGGCCGCGCTCTGCCAGGGCCGAGGTCTGTTCGATCCCGTCCACCCTATGCCCGAGCGACCGAAGCCGGTCCGCCACCGCGTCAGCGGTCTGCCACGCCCGCAACTGCCGTGAACTGTAGATCACCGGCGCCAAGGTCAGCCCATGCGCCGCGACCATCGCCGCCAGCGCATCCGCCCCGTCCGCCGCCTGCCGCAGTCCCTTTTCGGTCAGCGGATAGGGCTGCCGTGCCGAGGGCGCGCCCGCGCGTTGGCGATAGTCGCCGTGCCGCAGGAAGGCGACGTAGCCACGGTCAGCCATCGAGAAGCTGCCGCCCCATACGGGCAATCGCGTCGAAGTCGACGCCGCCCGACACCTCGCAGACGCGGACGCCCTTCAGCGCCCGCAGATACGGCGCCGGGTCGGGTGCGTTGCCGTTCGGCTCGAAGCTGCCGTCGTTGTGCTGGTAGAACGGACCGGGGCTTTTCATGATCGCGCCCAGAAGGTCCGGCCGGTCCTTCAGCGAGACTTCGGTCACCTGTGTGGCCGCGTCGTTATCCCGCCTCCAGTTCAGCACCCAGAAGTCGGTGAGCGGACCTTCGTAGCGCACCCGCTTGGGACCGTAGACCTGTGAAATGATCAGGTCGTGCTTGTCCTCCAGCGACCAGAGGTCGGCCGGCGGCATCGCTTCGAGTTCCGCGATCCGCGCGGGCGTCAGCATCCCCCGCAGGCGCGGGTTGCCAAGGATCGTGCCGGGATTGATGCGCGGATGTTTCGGGATGCCCAGCGCGCGGGGCGGATCGCCGGCGCGGATCAGCACCCGGTCGTTGCTGAGAAAGCCCGCGCCTTCGATATCCATCAGCCGCAGCACCGAGGTCGACTTGCCGCCACCGGACAGCCCCGACACCGCCAGCGTCCGCCGCCCACGGGTCACCGCCGCCGCATGGGCAAGCTGCCAATCATCGCGCAGGCAGATGTTCAGGATCTGCGTGTTGATGAAGTTGATGACGGTGCTTTCGTTCTCGACCAGCGGGCCGAAGGCGACAGCGTATTCCGGCGATTGCAGGAAGGTCACGCCGCTGCGAACCTTGCGGACAAGGCGGGCGTCTTCAAGGTCGCAGACCGCGTCCTTCCGCCCCGCCTTGCCAGCCTCTCGCCGCCACTCGGTCCATTCCGGCTCGGGGACCAGCGCCTGCCCCGGCAGCAGATGCACGGTGATGTCGCCGGGCACGTCCGTCACGGCCTCGCTGAAATACGAGACGAGCGCAGCGCGCAGCGGCTCGGGGCAAAGCACTGTCACCCCCACCGGGCCCACCGTCAGGTGAAACGGGTCCGACTCGAGCGCGGGCGACAGGTCGAGGCGTGACAGGATCGCGGCGGCGTTCATGGCGACACCTCGGCCAGCACATGCTCGGCCACCAAAGCGGCGGCGTCGATCCCGCAACCTTTCAGCGCGCCGCTATAGCCGCCAAAGGCAGACACCTCGAACACGATGGGACCGTCCGGCGTCAGCGCGATATCGACCGTGGTGAAGGTCAGTCCGAACGGGGCCTGCGCCTTGCGGCCAAGCTCGATCAGCTCCGCCGACGGTGCGTATGGCGCGTATTTGCCGCCGGAATGGATCGTGGTGTTCCAACTGCCCGTCTGGCTGACGCGGGCGTAGGTGCAGACATATTCGCCCGCAAGGAACACCATGCCAAGGTCGTGGCCCGACAGGTCGGCCTTCTGCTGGATATACATCATCGGGTTCGCGGCCTTGAACGTCTGGATCTGCGCGGCGGCGTCCGGCGCATCGTGGTCCAGCAGCACCATGCCCCGCGCCTTGGTCGAGAACAGCGGCTTGAACACCGCCGAGCCGAAGCGTTCCAGCGCGGCACGCGCGGCGTCGACATCCTCGGTGATCGTGGTCGGCGGCATCGGGATGCCCGCGTTGGCCAGCGTCACGGTGCAGGCGAGCCGGTCCATTAGCCGGATCACCTTTTCCGCCGGGCTGAAGACCCGCACCCCGCGCGCCTCGGCGACGCGCAAAAGCTCCAGCCGGTCAAGCGCGTCGGGACTGTAGTCCTCGGCCACCTTCTTCAGCACCAGCCCGTCGAGTTCGCACAGGTCGGTGCCGTCACACAGCAAGCGCCTGGTATCCAGTTCCAGCGTGACGTGGGCCATGTCGATCACCTGCCGATAGCCTGTCCGCGCCTCGAAGGCATCCGCCAGTGCTTCGGTCGACCATTTTCCGGGGGTTCCGATGACTCCGATTTTCTCAGTCACTGAACAGCATCCTTACAGGCAGCCGGAACCGCGCCTCTTTCCCCGCAGGCACCGCAAGCGCGCTTTCCAGAATGTACCGGGCGCGCAGGATCATCCGCCGCGCGTGGCTCTGATCGACGACGAAGCGCGTCGAACTGGCGAAGGACCGGGCGAGACCCAGCGCAAGGCGATATTCGAAAGTCGGATCCTTCTCGCGTCGGGAGAACTTGGCGGCCATCGCGTGCATATCGGCCGCCACCCCCGCGATCCGTGCGCGCGTTCCGGCGTCAAGCACCTGAAGCCGATAGTTCGACACCATGAACACGGATACGTCCTGCACGTAGTCCATGTACCGCGACCGGTGCAGGTCAATGAACCGGATCTTCTTCGCCACCGCGTCGTAGATCACGTTGTCGAGGTTGAAGTCGCCGTGAATGTAGACCGAGAACGGCGCCTTCAGCTTCGCCTCGCGGGCGGCGGCGGCGGCGATCAGGTCATCGAGGCTGGCCACCGTGACGCCGTTGATGGACTCGGCGCCACGGTCGAAGCGCTTGTGCAGGCGGTAGACGTCTTTCATCCGCTTGCCCAACTGGTCCATCGCCTTCATCTCGGCGGGCTCGTCGGTGCGGGTCTGCCGCCAGATGTCGCGCACCGTCTTGTGCAGCGCCGCCTGCGCCTCTGCCAAAGCGTCGTCGGAGCCGCCCAGCACGATATCCTCGAAGGTCTCGCCCTCGAGATGCTCGATCAGCAGCGCGGCGGATTCGCCGCTTTTCTCGTAGTACAGGATTTCCGGCGCGAGGCCGGGATAGACCGAGTTCCAGCTTTTCACGCCGACCCGTTCTTCCTTCACCTTTCGGCGGTCCCCGTCCTTGAAGACGGCCGAGACGGTCTTGCCCTTCGCGTCCCGCAGGCTGACGCTTGAAATGGCGCTGCCCGACCGCGTTTCCGCCAGCGGCTGAAGTGAGATGTCCTCGTCGCGCGAGACCCCGGCCAGCACGCTGCGCAGCGTGAAATAGCGTTCGAACTGAACCGACTGGCCGATGTTGATCGACAGGATCGCCTCGCTGATCGCCTGCAACGCCTCTCCCATGCGGGTGATCTCGTTCAGCGTCAGCAGGGCATAGGCCAGATCTCCGGCATGCTTCGTTCCCTGCATGTCGCGGGTGTAGGTGCGAAAGAGCCTGTCGTTGAACACGCCCAGCTCGGCGCGGGTCTGGCCGATCTGCACCGCCATCTTGCTGTCGCGGTCGTCCAATGCCGCTTGGATGCGGGCCACCGTCTTCCGCACCATCTTCAGCGGCGTGACGTAGGTATCGGCACGCAGCACCTTTTGCCGGTCCATCCGTTCCGCCTGTTCCACGGCGCGGCGCCCCAGCCGGGAAATCAGGTCGAGGTTCCGCGCGATGGTGTCGGTCCCCTGCAGGCGAAGCTGTTTCGTCTCGGACGTCTTGCCCCGCATCATGCCGGACAGGCAGGCCTTGCGGACACGCGCCGACAGGTTGTGCGAATAGCCCGCCCGCTGGATCAGTTGCAGCGCCGTTTCGGTGCGCGGCGCGTCGAAATACGAGATCAGCCGTGTCAGCTGTCCGTCGAGTTCGGCCAGCAGGAACGACATGTTCTCGGTGATCGGATCAGGGGACGGCATTGTCGAGCCTTCCCAGGTACACCGGCGCATCGTCACGCGACAAGAAGCGGTCGTAGCGCGGGAAGAACTTGGCCTCGGGCGCGGCGGGGTCGGTCCAGATGGTCTGGATCTGCCGCCGGTCGGGGCGTTTGCCCAGCCGGGGTTTGTAGTCGTCGGGCACGGTGCAGGACAGCAGGATCTCGACCAGGTGGCGCTTGCCGTCCTTCCGGGTGCGGAACACGTCGGCGACATGCAGCACGTCGCCCACCACCGGCGCGACGCCGATCTCTTCGACGCATTCGCGCACCACGCAGTCCGCGACCGTCTCGCCATACTCCAGCCGTCCGCCCGGCAGGGTCAGATAGCGTTTGCCCGACGGCGATTGCTTGACCTGCACGAGAACGAGATTCCCCTTCCGGATGACAGCACGGACTGTCGGACGTATGACATCTTCTGCGTTCATGCTGCCATATGCGCCTCTGGTAACATGGATGCAAAGATCGAATCCGGTCGGTGCAAGGGGACAGCGGGAAAATGACCTCGATCCATGTCGCGCGCGAAGTGACGCTTCCCGACGACCTGCGGGTCGCTCGGGCCGAAAGCGCGCCGCATCTCGGGCCGCGCATCCTGTTCTTCAGCGGCGGCAGCGCGCTGAACGGGATCTCGCGGCGGCTGAAGCACTACACCTTCAACTCGATGCACCTGATCACCCCGTTTGACAGCGGCGGCAGTTCGCAGGTTCTGCGGCAGGCCTTCGACATTCCGGCGGTGGGCGACCTGCGCTCGCGGCTGATGGCGCTGGCGGACGAGACGGTGCTGGGTCAACCGGACGTTTATGCGCTGTTCAGCCACCGCCTGCCGAAGGACGGCGACCAGAAGGCGCTGAGGGCCGAGGTCGCCCGGATGGTGCAGGGCAAGCACCCGCTGCTGTCGGCCATCGCCAAGCCGATGCGGCAGCTGATCCAGACGCAACTGGCCCGCTTCGCGGACGAGGTGCCGGATGATTTCGACTATCGCAACGCGAGCATCGGCAACCTGATCCTTGCCGGCGGTTACCTCGGCAACGGGCGCGCGCTGGAGCCGGTGCTGTTCCTGATGTCCAAGATGGTCGACGTGCGCGGCACCGTCCGCGCCATCGTAGACGAGAACCTGCAGCTTGGCGTAGAGCTGCAGGACGGGCGGCGGATCGTCGGCCAGCGCCAGATCAGCGGCAAAGAGGTCGCGCCTCTCGACAGCCCGATCGCGCGGCTGTTCCTGAGCGACGGCGACACCGAGTTGTCAGCGGACGCGGTGCCCCTGCCGAAGCGGAACCGCAGGCTGATCGAGCAGGCAGAGGTGATCTGCTATCCGCCCGGCAGCCTGTTCTCCAGCGTGATCGCGAACCTGCTGCCCGCGGGCGTGGGCCGCGCGGTCGCGAAGCGGCGGGTGCCGAAGGTCTACCTGCCAAGCCTCGGCAAGGACCCCGAGGCACTGGGCCACGACCTTGCCGGGCAGATCGGCGCGATCTTGACGCCGCTGTTGCGCGACGCCGGGCCGAAGGCCAGCCCGCGCGACTTGGTCAGCCATGTTCTGTGCGACACCTCGCTGCCGCCCGACGACTGCGCCAAGGTCGAGAAGGTGCACGGCATCCCCTGCGTCCGCCTGCCGCTCGCCGCAGAGGGCGAGACCCGCTACGACGTCGACGCCGTGTCGCGGGTACTGGTGTCGCTGAACTGACGCTGCACCAGAAACGCGAACGCGGCCGCCCTTAGGCGACCGCGTTCGGTTGGCGTATAGTGGTGTGTCTCAGGCTTCGCGGACCGGCAGGCTTTCCATGTAGGCGGCGACCTCGTCGGTCGGGATCACATCCGCATACTTGCAGTTCAGGTCGAACAGGTTGATCGCGTGGCTCGCCTCGAACCGGTCGAAGGCGGTCTCTTCCGGGATCACGACCTTGAAGTTGAACGAATAGGCGTCGACCGTCGTCGCCCGCAGGCAGCCCGAGGTGGTGCAGCCCGTCATGATCAAGGTGTCCACGTCAAGGAAGTTGAGGTGGCTCATGAAGATCGTGCCGAAGAAGGCCGAGGGCTTGCGCTTGCCGATCAGGATGTCCTGCGGCTGCGGCGCCAACGGCGCGACGGTCTGGGTCGCGTGGCTGCCTTCGGTCGAGGTCTTTTCGTGGCCGCGGTGGCTTTTGCCGACCTGCACACCGCTGTCGATCATGTCGGGGCGGCGTTCGGAGACGGTGTAGAACACCGGCAGGTTCTTCTCGCGCGCGATCTTCAACAGCCGCTCGATATGCGGCACGGCCTTCCAGCCGGCCTCGCCACAATGCGTGCGGTATTTCTTGACGCCTTCTTCCTGATCCT
The DNA here is from genome assembly GCF_049801035.1 of Psychromarinibacter sp. S121. Taxonomy (NCBI): domain Bacteria; kingdom Pseudomonadati; phylum Pseudomonadota; class Alphaproteobacteria; order Rhodobacterales; family Paracoccaceae; genus Psychromarinibacter; species Psychromarinibacter sp. S121. The sequence continues at coordinate 22,535 of NZ_JBNAGE010000001.1, read as the reverse complement.
CGCCCGGTTCGTCGCCGGTGAAGTTGTACTGCACGTCGATGATGAACAGCGCCGGGCGTGTGCCGAAGCCACCGCGTTTGCCGTAGCCGGCCAGCTGGTAGATCCGCTTGTCTTTCTCGGTCAGGAACTTGTCCCAGATGCGTTCGCTCATGTGTCTCTCTCTTCTAAGCGGATAGGGCTCAGTTGGCCCGGAACAGGTACTTGCCGGCAGGCGCGGCATCGACACCCTCGGCCAGCGCGCCGTTTTCGGACAGAAGCATCCCGCGCAGGACCGTGTGGGTCACAGCGCCACGGAACGTCATGCCTTCGTAGGGCGAGTAGTCAGAGTGCGACGGATAGTCGGTGTGCCGCACGGTCGTTTCGCCCTCGGGGTCGACGATCGCGAAATCGGCGTCGTAGCCCGGCGCGATCCGGCCCTTGCCGGACAGGTTGTACAGCTTCGCGACGTTGCGGCTGGTGGCGGCTGACAGCGTCTCGATCGGGATGCCGCGCTTGTGGAAGCCCTCGGACACCAGCACCGGCCAGATCTGCGCCATGCCCGGAAACCCCGCCGAGGCCTGCCAGATGTCCGGCCCCTTGGTTGCGCGCTTGCGGGCCACGTGGTCAGAGCCGATGGTCTGCACCGCGCCGTCGCGCACGCCTTCCCACAGGGTGTCGGCGTCCGACTGCGAGCGCAGCGGCGGGTTCACCTTGCCCAGATCGCCGATGCCGCTGTCGCGGGTCAGGGCGAGGTAATGGATGCAGGTTTCGACGTTGATCGCCGGGCGGTCCGGACGGCGCATGCGGCGCACCAGTTCAAGGCTTTCGCCCGCCGACATATGCACGATGTTCACCGGGCAGCCCGCCTTCTCGCCGAAATAGGCGACGCGGAACACGTTCTCGGTCTCAAGGAAACCGGGGCTCTGGTCGTCCCACGCGCCAAGATCCATCCGACCCGAGGACTTCACGGGCTCGCGGAACACCGGGATCACCTCGGTGTTCTCGCAATGCACGCCGACGACGCCGCCCCTGACGGTCGCCGCCGCCTGTAGCGCCTGAAACAGCAGCGCATCGTCCACCTCGGTGAACCCCTTCGCGCGGCCGGTCTCGCCCTTGTACATCAGGTAGACCTTCAGCGAGGTCACGCCATACTTGGCGGCCACCTTCGGGAACTCCTCGACATGCCGCCGGGCTGTGACGCCGAAGTGAAAGCCGAAGTCGATCACCGACCGCGCCTCGCCCGCGTCGCGCCATTCAGGCGTCGTCTTGTCCAGATCCTCGGACCGCCAGAAGGTCATCAGGCCGGTGACGCCTTGCATCGCGGCGGTGCGCGTCTCGGTCGTCCAGTCGTCTTCCTTCGCGCCGAAGCCCACGTGGGTATGCGGGTCGATGGCGCCGGGCAGGATCCAGCGGTCGGTGCAGTCGATAACGCGCGCCGCCTCGGCGGTCTGGCCGGGTTGCAGGATCGCGGCGATCTTGCCGCCCTTCACCGCGACCGAGCCACGGGTCACGCCCTCGCCCGGAAACACGATCTCGCCGTTCTTCAAAATCAGATCGTAACTCACACGCCCGTCCTCTTGTTCATCTCCAGCAATCTCTCGCCGGTGTCGTTCCAGACCTCCTGCCGCACGATCAGGCCATCCCGCATCTCGAACAGGTCGATGAAGCGAATGCCGTCGAAGGCGGTTCCGTCCGGCCATTTGCCGTAAAGCGTTCCGGTGATCATCACCCGCTCGGTGCCGTCGATCACCCAAGACTGGCAGTCGCTGATGTGCTTCTTCACCACCTCGTAGCGCCCGGCAGAGTTGCCGCGGATCTCTTCGAGGCTGCCAAAGCGCTTGCCGCCGGGAAACACCAGCGTCAGGCCGTCGCTGGCGACATACCGGCGCGCAAGGTCCAGGTCTCGGTCCTGCATCGCCGCAAGATAGGCGACGGCGCGTTCGATGGCGGTGCCGTGAAGCGTCATGCCGACGCCCTCCCCTGCTTTGCGCCGACCGCGGCCTTGAGGATCTCGGCGAAGATACCGCCCTCGCGCAGCAGATCGGTTTCGTGGGTGCTTGCAACGTCAAGCCGCGCGTCGAACGCTGTCACCGAACCATCGGCCGCCTCGGCCCGGACCGCGACCGCCGAGCCGTCGTCAACCGCCGCCAGCAGACCGGAAAAACGGAACGTCTCGAACCCGGTCAGCCCGAGGCTGTCGATGCACTGACCATCCGCGAACACCATGGGCACGATCCCCATGCCGATCAGGTTTGCGCGATGAATCCGCTCGAAGCTTTCGGCCAGCACAGCCGCGACGCCCAACAGTTTCGGCCCCTTCGCCGCCCAGTCACGGCTGGAGCCCATGCCATAATCCTTGCCCGCCAGAACGATCGGCAGTTGCCCCGCATCCCGCATGGCCTGCGCTGCATCGTAGATCGTCACAACCTCGCCTTCGGGTGACAGCCGGGTGAAACCGCCTTCGATCCCTCCGGCGAGGCGGTTCTTCATCCGCTGGTTGGCGAAGGTGACGCGGGCCATGAACTCGTGGTTGCCGCGCCGCTGGGTGACGGCGTTGAAATCGGCGGGCGCAACGCCTGCGTCGACCAGGTACTGACCGGCCTGCGTGTCTGGCAGGATCTCTCCGGACGGGGTCACGAAATCGGTGGTCAGCGAGTCCCCCGCGACGACCAGCGCACGGGCATTGCCCAGCACATCGGGCAAACCATCGCTGCCAAGTTCGATGAACGGCGGGCGTTTGATGTAGGTCGAAGCCGGATCCCACGCGAAGACGGGGCCGCGCGGGCTGTCCAGATCGTCCCACAGCGACGCGCCGTCGAACAGCGTGCGATAGACCTTGCGGAACCGGCCCGGCGTCTGGCTGTCGCGTTCCAAAGCGGCGACCTCGTCGCGGTCGGGCCAGATGTCGGCCAGCATGACAGGGTTGCCTTCGGCATCCGTCCCCAGCGGTTCGGTCGCGAAGTCGATATCCACCCGCCCCGCCAGCGCGAAGGCCACCACCAACGGCGGCGAGGCGAGGTAAGAGGCGCGCGCCGACTTGTGGATGCGCCCCTCGAAATTGCGATTGCCCGACAGCACCGCCGCGCAGACAAGGTCGTTCTCGGCCACCGCTTCGGAGAGGCCCGGCGCCAGCGGGCCGGACTTGCCGGAACAGGTGGTGCAGCCGATGCCGACCACGTGGAAGCCAAGCGTTTCCAGCGGCGCCATCAGGCCCGCGTCGGCCAGGTAGTCCTCGACCAGACGCGAACCCGGCGCGAGGGATGTCTTGACCTGCGGCGGCACGTTCAGGCCCCGCGCCACCGCGTTTCGGGCCAGCAGACCGGCGGCCAGCATGACGGTCGGGTTCGACGTGTTGGTGCACGAGGTGATCGCCGCGATGGTCAGGCTGCCGTGGCGCAGGGTGACGGGCGTGTCGCTCACCGTGACGTGTGCCTCGGCGGTCAGGGCGTCCTGGGACAGGCCGAAACCACCCGGCCCCACGGGCGCGGTCAGCGCTTCGCGGAAGGCGGGCGCGATGCGATCCAGAGGCACCCGGTCCTGCGGGCGCTTGGGACCGGCGACGCTGGGCACGATGGAGGACAGGTCGATTTCGACCATCTCCGACACTTCCGGCAGCGGCGCGTCCGGCTCGGCCCACATGCCGCTGGCGCGGGCATAGGCCTTGACCCCCGCAACGTGATCCGCGTCGCGCCCCGAGGCGGACAGATAGTCGATGGTCCGCGCGTCGATCGGGAAGAAGGCGCAGGTCGCGCCATATTCCGGAGCCATGTTGGCGATGGTCGCGCGGTCCGGCACCGACAGGCTTGCAGCCCCCGCGCCGCAGAATTCCACGAAAGCGCCCACGACGCCGACCTGACGCAGGCGTTCGGTCACCGTCAGCACGAGGTCGGTCGTGGTCGAGCCTGCCGGCATCTCTCCGGTCAGTTGCACGCCGACCACGCGCGGGATCCGCACCTGATAGGGAAGCCCCAACGCCGCCGCCTCGCCATCAATGCCACCGACACCCCACGCCAGCATGCCAATGCCGCCGACCATGGTGGTGTGGCTGTCGCAGCCCAGCACGAACTCGGTCGTCGTCACCGGCCCGTCCGGCAGGTCGCGCGTCGCGGCGACCTGCGCGATGCTTTCAAGGTGGACCTGATGAATGATGCCGGAGCCCGGCGGCACGACCTTCAGGCGATCGAAAGCCTGCTCGGCCCATTTGAAAAAGGAATAGCGCTCGGCGTTGCGGCGGTATTCGCTGGCGATGTTCCGGGCGCGGGCGTTCGGGTGCCCGGCAACGTCCACGATCAGCGAATGGTCGATCACCAGCGTGACCGGCACCGCCGGCTCGACGCCCTTGGGGTCGAGCCCACGGTCCACCAGCGCGTCCCGCGCGGCGGCTAGGTCCATCAGCGCAGGCAGGCCGCTGCTGTCGGGCAGCATCACCCGCGACACCGAAAGGGGCACGGCGATTTCGCCGGTCTCAGCCGACCAGTTCGCCAATGCGGCGATTTCCGCCGCCACGTCGCGTCCGTCCAGCGCCTGAAACGCAAGGTTCTCAAGCACGACGCGAAGCGATTTCGGAAGCGGCCGGGCGCGATGGGCAAGCAAAGGGGAAATGTCGATGAAACGGCCCCCTCGGGCCGCCGTCACCGGAAGATCGGCAACGCCGATCGCTGCGGAATCTGTCGGCTGCGCGTCCTGCATAGATTCTGGATAGGCCCCGGACCAAAAAGTGTCAACAGTATTGCCCGCCAAACCTTGTGCCGGGCGATCTTCTCGTTTACTTTCGCGCAGAACTCGGTAAGTTTCCCAAAAGTGTTGACAGAATGGGGAAGGAATGACCGGCCAGCAGCGCACACGCGTCGACACCGTCTTCGATGCCATCTTCCAGTTGATCCTGAGCGGTGAGATCCCGCTCGGCGGCGTCGTCAACGAGGCCGCTCTTGCCGACCGGTTCGGCGTCAGCCGTGGCCCCGTGCGGGAAGCGGTCAAGGCGCTGCAGGGGCGCGGCCTTGTCACCAAGGAGCCGTACTTCAAGGCGCGGGTCGTCGATCTGTCCGTACACGACATGATAGAGATCTTTCAGCTTCGCGAAAGCGTCGAAGGCATGAGCGTCAAACTCGCCACCCTCGCAATGAGCGACGAGGCGATGCAGCGCCTGCTGGACGACTTCGAACAGGCGGGCGGCAACGGCCGCGTTCTCGACCTGCACGTGCGCATCGCAGAGGAAAGCGGCAACAGCCGCATCCAGTCGCTGCTGTGCGACGAACTCTATTACCTGCTGCGCCTTTACCGGGCCCGTTCGGGCTCGACCCCCGGTCGTCACGACAACGCCTCGGCGGAACACTGGCAGATCCTGCGCGCCATGAAGGCGCGCGATGCCGAACTGGCCGAGTCGCTTATGCGGGCGCACATCGCCCGCGCCACCGAGGCGCTGCAGCGCCTTCTGGATACGGAATCCGCCCAGCCGCCTCCCGAGGCTGCCAAGGGGCGGCGAAGAAAGGAAACCGAAGCGTGAAACCCACAAAGCGCATGCGCGAACTTCTGGCCGGGGACGACATCCTCGTGTCGCCCGGCGTCTATGACGGCTACAGCGTGCGCCTCGTCGAGAAGATGGGGTTCAAGACCGCCTGCACCACCGGCGCCGGGCTCGCGAACTCGCGCATGGGGATGGAAGACGTCGGCATCATGGGGATGACCGACAACCTTGACGCCTGCCGCATGATCGCGGGCAGCGTGTCGATCCCGGTGATGGCCGATGCCGACACCGGCTATGGCAACCCCGCGACCGTCTGGCACGCCGCCCGCCGTTTCGAAGACACCGGCGTCGCCGGGATCAACATCGAGGATCAGGTCTCGCCCAAGCGCTGCGGTCACATGGCCGGCAAGGACGTGATCGACATGCGCGAGATGGCCCGCAAGATCGAGGCCGCCTGCGACGCCCGCCGCGATGACGACTTCGTCGTGCTGGCCCGCACCGACGCCATCGCCCTTGAAGGGCTTGACGGCGCGATCCGCCGGGCGAAGCTGTACGAGAAGGCGGGCGCCGACCTGATCTTTGCCGACGCCATCAAGGGCGAGGACCAGATCAAGGCGCTGGTCGACGCGGTCGACATCCCGGTCTCGGTCAACATGGGCTTCGGCCTGCGGTCGCGGCCCACCACGCCGCTGATCCCGATCGCCCGCATGAAGGAACTTGGTGTGCGCCGCGTCACGCTTCCCCGCATGCTGCCCGCCGCTGCGCTGAAGGCGATGGAGACGGTGCTGGCCACCCTCCAAGAGGCGATCCCGACCGGCGAAGTCGTCGACCGTCCGGACCTCATGGCCTCGATCGACGATATCTGGGGCCTGATGGGGTTCAACGAGTTCCGCGACCTTGAGGCGCGGTTCAACGATCTCGACGGCGTGGAAATTACGGCGGGCTGAGGTCCGGCACACCACTCACGGTGAAACGGGGGCATGTGGCATGACCGCATGCCCCTTTTTCGTTCTCGCACCGCCGCCCGGACAGCAAACCGGGGCTACTTGAGGCCAGAGATGACCCGCGTCGGCTTGCCCGAACCGCCAGTGATGCCGAACACGGCTGTGCCGGTGAAGGTGATGCCGGGCTCGGGAAGATCCTTGCCCTGATTGGCCGCGTTGCCGTCGACGTCGCAGCCGGACAGCGCGACGGTGAAGCCGATCAACAGCGACAAAGCACGAACCATCAGTGACCTTCCTTCCGGCGGACAGCCAGCGTTGCGCCGGCGCGGCCGGACGCCGCCGCATCGGCCCCGCACCGCCTGAATCCGCCTCATCGGAAGATCGATGTCAAGCGCCGCGACCGCGCACCAAGCGACGGCCAATGGCACGAAAAAAGGAGCGGACATCGCTGTCCGCCCCTCGGTCCGTTCATGCGTGAAGAGGAACGCGCGTCTGGATCACTCCATGTTCAGCGTTGGCAGAAGCTCGGCGAAGAACGCGTCTTCGGCCTTCAGAACTTCGGTGAACGCTGCCGAGTCGGCATAGTCCACGGCGGTCAGACCGCTGGTGGTGAAGGTGGTGAAGCTCTCGCTGGCGGCAGCCGTTTCGACCGCGGCAGACAGGGTGGCGATCACGTCCTCGGGGGTGCCCGCCGGGGCCCACAGGCCGGTGTTGGGCGGCAGCGCCAGATCGACGCCGCTTTCCATCAGCGTGGGCGTGTCGGGGGCGACGGCGGTGCGTTCGGCGCTCAGCTGCGCCAGCGCAACAAGGTTTCCGCCTTCGTCCTGCGGCAGGATCGCCGACGCGAAGCCCAGAACCAGATCGACGTCACCGGCCACGGTCGCCGCGACCGCCGGGGTCACACCGTTGAACGGGATGTGGAACAGCTCGATCCCCGCCGCGCGGGCGAAAGCCTCGGCCGCGATGTGGGTCGCGCCGCCGGTGCCGGCAGAGCCATAGCTCACCGCGCCCGGATTCTCTTTCGCGAAGGCCACCAGCTCTTCGATGGTCGAGAACGGCGCGCCGTTGCGGGCGGCCATCATGTTCGGGCCGACGGCGACACGCGCCACCGGGGCGAGATCGTCAAAACCGTAAGGCAGTTCACGCTGGTGCGGCGCGACGGTCTGAACCGAGGATACGGCGAACAGCAGGGTGTAGCCGTCGGGATCGGCGCTTGCCACGGCGGCGCCGCCCACGGTGCCACCGGCGCCCGGACGGGTCTCGACCACGACGGGCTGACCCAGTTCCTTCGACATCTCCTCGGCCAGCGTGCGGGCCATGGTGTCGGTCGACCCCGGCGAGTAGGGCACGATGATTGTGATCGCGCGCGACGGATAGTCCTGCGCGGCGGCGGCGGTGGCGCCCAGCGCCAGCGCGGCACCGGCGAGCAGCCCGGTGATTGTCTTTTTCATGTCATTTCTCCTTGTTGAACTGTTTCCGTTTCTTCGCCGACCGGCGCAGCGGCTTCCGCCGCCGCACTCCGCCCGGCAATAAGCCCGAGCCCGAGCGCCGACAGCAGCCCGTTGCCCGAAACATATCCGTCGCCGCCCTCGCGGCCGCTGATCCCGGTGGCGGCCCCGCCGCCGGCATAAAGGCCGGGGATCGGTGCGCCGCCGACCCCGACCACCCGCGCGTCATCGTCGACGGCAAGCCCGCCCTGTGTGTGGAACAGCGCGGGCGTGATCCGCGTCGCGCGGTAGGGCGGCTGCAACGCGCCAAGACCCCAGGCCATGCGTCCATGCGCATCGGCTTTGCCTTCGGCGGACGCCGCGGCGGCGTCGAGGGTCGCCGCCAGCGCATCGCCCGGCACGCCGATCGCGTCGGCCAGATCAGCCGCCGTCGCCCCGGCCACCGCATCACCCATGCGGGCGACCTCGGCGAACTCGGGCTGGCCCTTGGCCACGTCGGCCTCGATCCGTTCATCATATATCATGTACAGCGGCCCGCCCGCCGCCAGTTCGACACCGGCAAAGGCGGAATAGCCCAGCGTCTCGTCACCGATCCGCTTGCCGTCGGCGCCGACGATGAAGCCGCCGCGTTCGACCACCGTCCACGTCACCAGCACACCGCTGCGCGCGGCAAGGCCCGCGTGGCCCTGATAGGCGCCAAGGTTTCCGGTCCGCGCGCCCAGCGCCCTGCCCCATCGCAGCGCCTCGCCCGTCGAGCCGGTCGAGCCCGCGTAGGTCGCCGCTTCGGCGCCGGGGCACAGTTCGGCGACAAGATCGCGCGCGCCGCCGAAGCCGTTGGTCGCAAGGATCACCGCCTTCGCGCCGATGCGGCTTTCGCGACCGTCGGCGTCGCGGGCAAGCGCGCCGGTCACGCGGCCATTCGCGACCGTCAGTTCCACCACCGGCTGACCGGGCGCGACGGGGATGCCCCGCCGGTCGGCTTCCGCCTCCAGATCGGCCATCAGTTCGGCCCCGGTCCGCGAGGGCGGAGCGTGCAGGCGGGTCACCGAATGGCCGACGTGGCGATAGCCGGCAACGAGGGTCAGACCGACATGCGCCTCGTCGATCAGCCACTCGACCAACTCGGCCGAGATCCCGGCCAGCCGCTCGGTCAGGTGATCCGCGTCATGCGTGCCGCTGACCCGCATCAGGTCGTCGCGAAACAGATCGGGCCCGTCATCGACACCGGCCGCGGCCTGTAGCCGCGTGCCCGCACCGGGGATCGAGCCGCTGGACAGCGACGTGTTGCCGGCGAGACGAGACTGTTTTTCCAGCACGGCGACGGAAGCGCCCGCCGCATCCGCCGCAATCGCGGCGACCAGCCCACAGCCACCGGCGCCGACGACAAGAACGTCGACCTCGATATCGGGTGTCTGCGGCGATGAAGCAGTCGGCTGGGTCACATTCGCACCTCTTCAAAGTGTCAACACTATGCGCATCGACGCGCCAGAGGTCAACGCCTTCCTTGAAGAAGCCTTACTTGCAGGGTTGCAGGCGTCATTCCGCGGTTTTTCCGTACATTCCGGTGCGCGAAACGGCATTAACCGCAATCAATTTCGGCAAAATCAACATGCGTTCCGCGCCTTCCGATACCCATACTGTTGACAGTTGGTCGCTCTCTTGCCATTCCAGACGAAGCTTAATCGACAGGTACACATGCCTTCGCGACTCGCGTTACATCCCCTTCCCGTCCGCCGCGTCCGGATCGCCCCGTGACCGGAACCGCACCTCTTGCCGTGGTGACCGGCGTCGCCTCGGGCATCGGTCGCGCGGTGGCAAAGCGGCTTGCAGCCGACGGCTGGTCGGTCCTTGGCCTCGACATCGCAGCCCCGCCCGCCGACACGCCGCTGGTCCGCATGATCCGCGCCGATCTTGCGACGGTTGCGGGCATCGACGACGCCATGGCGCAACTGGCCGGGGTAACCGCCAGCGCGTTCGTCCACGCGGCGGGCATCATGCGGGCGGACAATGCAGAGACGGATGCCGATGCGGGAGTCGCGCTTTGGACGCTGCATGTCGGCGCGGCGCACCGCCTGTCGCGCGCTTTGACCCCCGGCATGCCGGATGGCCGTGGCCGCGTGGTGTTCCTGTCGTCGCGCGCCGCGCAGGGGCGGCCCGGCCGTGGCTACTATGCCGCCAGCAAGGCCGCGCTGGATGGGCTTGCCCGCTCGCTTGCCGGCGAACACGTCGCCCGCGGCATCACGGTCAACGTCGTGGCGCCCGCCGCCACGGACACCCCGCAGCTTCGCGACCCCGCCCGCGCCGACGCGCCGGTGCGCCCGCTTCCTTTCGGGCGTGTCATCCGCCCCGAAGAGGTCGCGGCGACGGTCGCATTCCTGACCTCGGTGGACGCGGGCGCGATCACCGGGCAGACCATAACGCAATGCGGCGGCGCCTCGCTCGTCGCGTCCCAGCCAGAGAGGTCGCCCAAATGAAGCGCCCCGAACACAACCGGCAGGAAATCGCGGCGGGCCTTGTCTGGGCCGCCATCGGACTTGCCGCAATCTTCATTGCCGGAGACTACGCCTTTGGCACCATCGTCCGCATGGGTCCGGGCTTTGTCCCCATCGCGCTGGGTGTGCTGCTGGTCGGTCTTGGACTGGTCGCCGCGTGGCAGGGCAGACTGGCCGAACGGATAAACCTGGACCTGCGCTTCCGCCCGTTCGCGATCATCATGGGCGGTATCATCGTCTGGGTCCTGCTGGTCGACCGCGCGGGCTTTGTCATCTCGACCTTCGCGCTTGTCGCCATCGTCTCGCAGGCCGAGCGCGAGATCACGCTGCTGGAAACCGTGCTGCTGGCGGCGGGCGTGACGCTTGTCGGCTACCTCATCTTCATTCGTGGCATCGGCATCCCGATCGCCGTCTTCGGGAGCTGACCCATGGACCTGCTATCCGGCATCGCCCTCGGGCTTGACGTCGCCATCACCGGCGAAGCGCTGCTGTTCTGCCTGATCGGCGTCTCGGTCGGCATGTTCATCGGTGTGTTGCCCGGCATCGGCCCGCTGGCCGCCGTCGCCATGACGCTGCCGATTACCTACCACCTCGAGCCGATGAGCGCGCTGATCATGCTGGCGGGCATCTTCTATGGTGCGCAATACGGCGGCTCGACCGCGTCGATCCTGCTGAACCTGCCCGGCACATCGACCACCGCCGTCACCGCGCTGGACGGCTATCCGATGGCCAAGCAAGGCCGGGCGGGCGTGGCGCTGTTCATCACCACGATCACCTCTTTCGTCGGCGGCTGCTTTGCCATCGTTCTGGTGATGAGTTTCGCCCCGGCACTTGGGAAGATGGCGCTGAAGTTCTCTTCTGCCGAGTATTTCTCGATCATGCTGCTGGGCCTCGTCGCCGCCGCGACGATGTCGCTGGGGTCGCCGGTGAAGGGCCTGATCAGCGTGGTTGCAGGGCTTCTGCTGTCGACGGTCGGGATGGATCCGACCTCGGGCACGATCCGCTACACCTTCGGCATCCTCGAACTGCAGGACGGCCTGAACCTTGTCGCGATGGCTATGGGCCTGTTCGGCGTGGCCGAGATCCTGAAGAACGCGGGCAAGCCGCGAGACCTTGCCCCGCAGAAGGTCCGCCTGCGCGAACTGATGCCGACGAAGCAGGACATGAAAGAGACGTGGAAGCCCACCGTGCGCGGTTCGATCATCGGGTCCTTCGTGGGCATTCTGCCCGGTGCGGGCCCGACGCTGGCGGCCTTCCTTGCCTATGCCTTTGAAAAGCGCGTGTCGCGGACGCCCGAGAAATTCGGGCGCGGCGCGATCGAGGGGATCTCGGCCCCCGAGGCCGCCAACAACGCCTCGACCCAGGCAGCCTTCATCCCGACGCTGTCGCTGGGCATTCCCGGCGACGCGGGCATGGCGGTGCTGCTGGGCGCGATGATGATCCACGGGATCACGCCGCGGCCCGAGTTCTTCACCACCAACGCCGACCTGTTCTGGGGACTCGTCGTCAGCTTCTGGATCGGCAACCTGATGCTGCTGGTCCTGAACATCCCGCTGATCGGGTTCTGGGTACGCATCCTGACGGTGCCGCAGCGACTGCTGTTCCCGGCGATCCTGTTCTTCATCTGCATCGGCGTCTACTCGGTCAACAACAGCCCGTTCGACGTGATGACGGTGATCGTCTTCGGCATCGTCGGCTACCTGATGAACGCCTACGGCTATCCGCCCGCACCGATGCTGATGGGCTTCATCCTTGGCCCGATGCTGGAGCAGCACTTCCGCCGCGCGTTGCTGTTCTCGCGCGGGGACATCACCACCTTCATCGACCGCCCGATCTCGGCCGCGTTCCTTGTGCTGACGGTGCTTCTGGTGGCAAGCATCGCGATCCCCGGCTACCTCGCGCGGCGGCGCACGCGGCTGGCCGAGGACTGAAGCGCCCCGGCCTGACCGCGCCTCATGCGGTCAGGCTTTCGGCGTCCCGCTTGCGGCGGCGCGCCAGAACGACCGCCGAGGCGATCACCATCGCCCATATTCCAATCGTCGCGATACCCAGCACCGCCGCCACCGGCCGTTCGAAGAACGCCAGCAGATCGCCGCGTGCGATCATCATCGAGGTGGTGAAGTTGGTTTCCAGCAACGGCCCCAGCACGATGCCAAGGATGATCGGCGCGACCGCGAAGCCGTGCGCTTCGAGCACATAGGCGACAAGCCCGAGCACGATCATCACCCAGACGCCGAACATCGAGTTGTTGATGGCGTAGGAGCCGACGATGCAGAACAAGAGGATCGCGGCGTTGAGGTAGGCGCGCGGCACGCTGAAAACGTAGCGCGAGGCCTTCGCGGCCGCAAAGCCGAACGGCAACAGCAGCAGGTTGGCAAGGAAGAACACCAGCAGCACCGCGTAGAAGTTCTGCGGGTTAAGCGTCAGCAGTTGCGGGCCGGGGTCCATCCCCTTCATCACCAGAACGCCGACCGCGATGGCGGTCACGGCGTCGCCGGGGATGCCGAAGACCATCGCCGGGATCCACGCGGAACTGAGCGCGGCGTTGTTGGTCGCGCCCGCCTCGACCAATCCCTCGGGATGGCCCTTGCCGAATTTCTCCGGCGTCTTGGACGTGCGCTTGGCCAGTGCATACGTGACCCACGCGGCAAGGTCGCCGCCGACACCCGGCAGCGCGCCGATCACCGCGCCGATCCCGGCGCCGCGGAACAGGTTCTTGCGAAACTTGAACAGCACGCCGCCGACGCCTTTGAACGGATTGCCGACGCGGGCCTGTTCCTTGAACGTCGCGCCCGCACGTCCGTTGCGCAGGATCTCGGCCAGCGCGAACATCCCGATCATCGCGGGGATGAAGCTGATCCCGCCGGCGAGTTCGCCCGACCCGAAGGTGAATCGCGGCTGGGCCATCAGCGGATCCAGTCCGACCTGCGCGATGAACAGGCCCAGCAGCAGCGACAGCAGGCCCTTCGCCACCCCGCCGCCCGACACGAGCGCGGCGCAGCTCAGGCCCAGAAGCGCAAGCCAGAAATATTCGAAGCTTGAGAAACCCAGCGCGAATTTCGCAAGGAACGGCGCGGCGAACAGGATCAGCAGCGAGCCGACAAGCCCGCCGATGGTCGCCGAGGTGATGCCGACACCGATGGCAAGGCTGGCCTTGCCGTTCTTGGTCATGCCGTAGGAGTCCTCGACATAGGCGGCGGATGCCGGCGTGCCGGGGATCCGCAGCAAGGTGCCCGGCAGGTCGCCCGCCGTGATCGCCATCGCGGTGCACGAGATGATCGCGGCGATCGCCGGGACCGGGTCCATGTAGAAGGTGATCGGCACAAGGATCGCGGCGGCCATCGTTGCGGTCAGGCCGGGCATCGCGCCCACGAACAGCCCGAAGGCCGAAGCCAGCAGGATCACCAGCAGCGTGTCGGCGGTGAACACCAGCGCGGCGGCGGAAAGAAGCGACTCGATCATGGCTTACGTTCCCAGAAGCCCGCGCGGAAGCTGAACGCCAAGGCCGTGTACGAAGACCGCGTACAGCGCGAAGGTCATGCCGAGGCCGAACAGTGCGCTGCCGATCCAGCCCGCTCCGCCCAGACGGCAGACAAGCGCCGTGAAGACGACACCGCCCAGCAGGAAGCCGGTCGTCGGCAAGATCGCGGTCAGCACGATCAGCCCCACGAAAACGGCGATGGAATAGCCCGACAGCGCGATACCGGTGCCGCCGATGTCCGACCGGCTTCCGGTTTCCCGTCGCAACGCCCGTGCGGCGCTCCACGCCAGCATCAGTCCGAACAGGACCATCAACGCGCCGGTGATCTTCGGGAACAGTCCCGATCCGACGGCCATGCCCGGCATCGAGCGCAAGCCGGCGGCGTGGACGTATATGCCCACGCCGCCGAGCGCAAAGGCCAACCCGATGACGAGTTCGCCGTATGAATTGGCCTTTGTCATGCTCTTACCCGTGGTCCGGCGTTACTGGTTGTCCAGACCGGCAGACGAAATGGCGTCGCCGAAGGCTTTGCCACGCTGCGCGAGATACTCCATGAAGTCGTCGCCGCCTTCCCAGACAACGCCGTAGTTCAGCTTGCCCATCGCTTCGTTGAAGCTGTCCGACTGCACGATGCCGTCCAGCGCCTCGACCAGTTTCGCGGTGATCTCGTCAGGCAGACCGGCCGGGCCAGCCAGACCGCGCCAGCCAGCGATGGCAAAATCGACGCCCAGCGCGTCATTGACCGTGGGCACGTCCGGGAAAGCCGCGTTCGGTTCGCTTCCAAGATAGGCCAGCGGACGGATCTCGCCCGCTTCGATCAGGGCCTTCGCTTCGGGAAACTGCGCGACGACCACGTCGATGGCGCCCGAGACCAGAAGCTGCAGCGAGGGTGCGCCGCCATCGGTCGGCACCCAGTTCACCGCGCTGGCCTCGCCGCCGAGACCCTGCACGAGGCTGATCCAAGACAGGTGGTTCAGGCCGCCGAAGTTGGCGCCGCTGGTGCTAAGCGCACTGACGTCCGCCTTGATGGCCTCGGCCAGATCCTCGATGGTCTCGAACTCTGAATCCGCCTTGACGAAGATCGCCGAGGGGTCGGCGTTGTAAAGGCCGACAAGGCTGTAGTCCTCGTAGGTCAGTTCGGACGAGCCGACGGCGCTGTACATCGAAAGTTCGGTCGTGATGATGCCCAGCGTGTAGCCGTCGGGATCGGCGTCGGCCAGCGAGGTGTGGCCGACGATGCCGCCACCGCCGGTGCGGTTCACGACGTTGACCGGCTGGCCCAGCTCTTCCTCGAGTTGCCCGGCGATAAGGCGGCCGGTCGCGTCGGTGCCGCCGCCTGCGGACCATGGCACGATCAGCGTGATCGGGCTTTCGGGGTACTCGGCCCAGGCTGCGCCGGACGCGGCGATGACAGTAGCAGCGGCCAGTGCCGCGTTCTTGAGAATTCCCATGAGTTCCTCCCTAAGGGTCGTTCCGGCGCCTCCACGCCATTCCGTATACCGGGATTATCATCCCAAATATTTTCGTTCAACAGGCAATTAAATGGCGTTTTCGTAGGTGACTTCGATCACTTCACCTATGCGAGAAGCCATTTGACAAGAAAGAGTCTCCCTTCTATTCCTGATTTCCAGATTTGCATTCCGCATACCGGGATTCAATTTCGAGAAGATACCGAATACCGCACCCCGGCGCCCGACAGGCCTGACAGCCCGCGCCAACCCCATAGGAGGAGATGGAACATGCCGAACGAGATCGCCCTTTCGGTTCGCGACACACTGACGGGCATTCTGCCGCCGCTGGCGATGCCCTTTGACGACGACAGCAAGCTTGTCGCCGACGCCATCGGCCCGCAGATCGACATGATGATCGGCTCTGGCGTGCGCGGCGTCGTGGCCGGTGGCTCGACCGGCGAGGGCCATACCCTGTCGCACAGGGAATTCGTCACCGCGATGACCGAGGCGCATTCCGCCACCGCCGGCCGCGTGCCGTTCGTGGCAGGCCTCATCGTCAACTCTACCCGCGACGCAATCGAGCGGGTCGAGATGCTGGGCGACATCAAGATCGACGCCCTTCAGGTCACGCCGGTCTACTACCTGTTCAAGACGAGCCTGAAAGCCACGATCAAGCACTTCCGCGAGATCTGGGAAGCCACGCAGATCCCGATCCTGATCTACAACGTGATCCCGTGGAACTATCTCAGCGTCGACGACATGATCACCATCATGGACGAGGTGCCGGGCGTCGTTGGCATGAAGCAAAGCTCGGGCGACCTGAAATCCGTCACCGACCTTCTGCTGCGCGCCAAGCCCGAGAACCTTGTTCTCAGCGGTATCGACGCGCTGCTGTACCCTGCCTTCTCGATGGGTGCGCACGGCGCGATCAGCGCGCTGACCTGCGCGGTTCCCGGCACCACGGTCGCCCTGTTCGATGCGGTCCAGCGCGGCGAAGACGCCGTGGCGCGTGACCTGCACTTCAAGCTGAACGCCCTGTGGAACGCCATGCCCCACGACCAGCTTCCGGCTTGTGTGAAATACGTCCAGTCGCGTCAGGGCCTGCCCCTGTTCCACCCGCGCGCGCCGATGGAGAAGGTCGACGCGGACCGCAAGCGCATGATCGACGCGGCGCTGGACCCGGTGCTGGCCGCGACCGAGGCCGCGAAAGCCGCCTGATCCGGCAACTGACGTTACGGCGTGGCGCGGGTCCCTGAAACCGCGCCCGCCACGGGCGCATTGCCGCCTCGGGGCCCGGACGGGTATACGGGGTAAGGGCAGCCGCCGCCCGGCCCGCCCCGGAATGAAAACGAGACCGCCAGCATGGATACTCCTGCGCAGCCCGCCAAACCGCCCCGCAAGTCGGGCGAAGACAGCCTCAAGTCTCTGAACAAGGTTGCGAAGATCCTCGACTGCTTCAACCTGAACCGCCGGTCGTTGTCGCTGGCCGAGATTTGCGAGATCACCGGCTTCCCGCGGTCGACCACGCACCGGCTGGCCGCCTCGATGCGCGAGATCGGGTTTCTCGAGCAGGAACACGAACGCGACGCCTACCGGCTGGGCCTGCGGCTGTTCGAACTGGGCTCGACCGTTCTGGCGAACCTCGAACTGCACCGCGAGGGCGCATCCATCGTCAACGCGCTGCACCAACTGACGAACCGCACGGTCCACCTTGCCGTGTTCGACGGACAGCGCGCGGTGGTGATCCAACGGACCGAGGCCAGCAAGGACGGCCTTGCCCCCGGCAGCTTCGTCGAGAATTCGCCCGCCTATTGCACCAGCGTCGGCAAGGCCATTCTTGCGCATCAGGACGACGAGACGGTCGACCGCGTCATCGCTCTGGGGCTGAAACCCCTGACCGACACCACGCTGACCGATCCGGACGCCTTGCGCGCCGACCTCGCCGCCACCCGCGAGCGCGGCTATGCGATCGACAACGGCGAACACCAGCCGGCCCTGCGCTGCGTCGGCGCACCGATCCGCAATGCCTCGGGCAAGGTCTTCGCCGCGATCAGCGTCAGCGCCCCGGTCTGGGAACTGGGCCAGACCGAGATCGAAGGCTTCAGCCAGGTCGTGACCTACCACGCCAACCTCATCTCGCAGCGGCTGGGCTTTCAGCGCTGACGACACGAGGGACTGGCGGGCAGGTTCCATCCGTTCACACCGGCCAGACCGCTTGCAGCTTCTCGCCCGCAAGGATGCGGTCGCGGGCGCTGGCTTCGTTCTTGCCAAGCGCGTCCGCCTGATCCGCCACCGCGACGAGATGCGCGCGCGGAATGCAGACCACGCCGTCCACATCGCCAAAGATCAGGTCGCCGGGCGAAACCGTTGTGCCGCCCAGCGTGACGGGCACCTGGCTTTTCATCGGTTCCTTCTTGCCGGTCACGCCGACCGGGCTGGGCGCGGTGCCGAACAAGGGATACCCCAGCGCCCGTACCTGCGCGAGATCGCGGACCGTGCTGTTGACGATGGTCGCCGCCGCGCCCGCGGTTTTCGCGCCGGTGCTCATCAACTCGCCCGAGCACGACCCCGCCGCACAGGAGGCATCGACCACAAGGATGCCGCCCGGAGGCACGTTGTCGATCGCATTGTGGTAGACGTCCTGCGGCTCTCCGGTCCGCTCGGACGGCTCGAACAGGACAGTGACCGCCGGTCCGCAGACCACGTCGCCGTCCGCCAGCGTGCCCAGCAACGAAATCCCGTCCAGATGCCCCCACAGCCCCAGCGCTTCCATGCTGTCGTGGATGTCGCCCGAATACCATTTGGACAGACGGTCCATGGCATCCTTCTCGGCGGGCGAATAGTCGTAGTCGAACATCAGTCTTCCTTTTTCTGTGCTTTCGCGATGGCGACGCGAAGGTAATCTGCGCTGCGGTCGATCTGCGCCCGCATCAGGGCCTGCGCGCCCGCTTCGTCGCGGTCGCGGATGCAGGCGAAAATCTCGGCATGTTCGGCGTAGGCCTCGTCCAGCGACTTGGTCGGAACACGGCTGGACAGCTGGATCATCTCGCCGATCAGATTGGCGAAATTGTCGTACATGATCGCAAGGATGCGGTTGCCGGACGAATGCACCAGCGCGAGGTGAAAGGCAGCGTCCGCGACGACGAAGCCGGAGAAATCGCCCTCGTCCCGCGCGATCCGCATCCGGTCCAGCGCCACCTCGACATCGGGGGTCACGCTGGGCTCGCGGGTCATCAGCAGTTCGATCGTCTCGGTCTCGATCATGCGACGCGCCTGCATCAGCTGTTCAAGATAGCCGGGATCGGCCGCAAGCTGCTGGCGCACGGTGACGGCGAGGGTGCCGATGAACTCGGACACGTCCTGCCGGACAACGGTGGTGCGGCCACCATGACGGCGGCGGACAAGACCCTTGGTCTCGAGCGTCTGGATTGCTTCGCGCACGCTTCGGGTGGAAACGCCGAATTCGTCCGCGATGGCGCTTTCCGAGCCCAGCTTGTCCCCGACCTTCAGGTCACCACCAAGGATGCGATCCTCCAGCACCGAAGACACGGTCGTATGCAGCTTGTCCCTGCTCGGGCTCATCGCTCCCCCCTTTGGCTCGGCCACGCAATCGTCGTGCGGTTGACGCCCCTGCGGCCTGTGGTTATCCATACTCATGACATAAGTCATATGTCAACACTTGCCGCGACCACCGAAGTGCGCCACCCGCCAGCCGGACCGCCCTTCGCAGGATGGAATGACCAGGGAGGAACCACGCGCATGCAGGACTTTTTCAATATCGAAGGACGGGTCGCGATCGTGACGGGCGGGCTGGGGCAGCTTGGGACGCAGTTCACCAAGCAGCTTGCAGGGAACGGGGCGAAAGTGGCGATCTTCGCCCGCCGCACGCGCACGAAGGACGAGATCGAAGCGCAGTTCCCGGGCCTTTCGGAGAACGTGCGCGTCTACGAGGCGGACGTGAAGGACAAGGACAGCCTGATCGCCGCGACCGATCAGGTCACCGCCGACTGGGGCGTGCCGCATGTGCTGGTGAACAACGCGGGTATCGACAGCAAGCCCGACGGCGACGCCGACCAGAACGCCCCGTTCGAGGTCTATCCGAAGAAATACTGGGACGACATCATCGAGACCAACCTGACCGGCTGCATGCTGTGCAGCCAGGTGATCGGCACCCGCATGGCCGAAGCCGGGCGCGGCTCGATCATCATGGTCGGTTCGATGTACGGCATGGTCTCGCCCAATCAGGCGCTTTACGCGTATCGCGAGGAACGCGACGGCAAGCCTTTCGTGAAGGCGATCAGCTATGCCGCGTCGAAGTCGGGGCTGTTGAACATGACCCGCTATCTGGCGACCTACTGGGCCAAGAAGGGCGTGCGCACCAACCTCGTGACCTTCGGCGGGGTAAAGACGGGATCCTTCGACAAGGAATTCATCGACGCCTTCCTGCAGCGCGTGCCGATGGGCCGGCAGGCCGAAATCGAAGAGTTCGGCCCCATCGTCCAGTTCCTCGCCTCGGACGCGTCGTCCTACATGACCGGCGCCAACCTCGTTCTGGACGGCGGCTTCACCGCCTGGTGAGGCAGGGACAGACTGAAAAGCAAAACGCGGCGCCCGAGAGATCGGACGCCGCGTTTCACGTTGTGGGGCGAAAGGATTACTTCGCCTCTCCCGGCGTGGTTGGTCCGAGGGAGAGCATCAGCCGGTTGGCCCAGTTGAAGAACGAGATGGCGTAGATGGCGTCGGCGATGGCCTGGTCGTCCATGCCGGTGGCGCGCAGCGCTTCGATGTGGTCGGGGCCGAAGGTCATCGGGATCGAGGTCAGGGCCACGGCGGCGTCAGTGATCGCGTCCCAGCGCGGGTCGATGCGGGCGGAAACACCCTCGTCCAGCAGCTTCTGCACCTCGTCCTTGCGCTTGGAATGCTGCGTGGCGAAGCGCGAATGCACCGAGGCGCAGTAGATGCAGCCGTTGTAGCGCGAGGTCGCGGCGGCGGCCATCTCGCGGTCGGCGCGCGGCAGGCCCGCGTCCGGGTTGTAGAAGATGTCCATGTCGGTGCGCGTCCGATATTCAAGGATATCCGGATCGCGGGCCAGCAGCATGAAGTACGGCATCTTGGACCGCCCCTTCTGGACCAGCGCGGTCCAGTGGCGCTCGGTCAGGTCGGCCTCGTCCATCGGCGGCAGCCACGGCTCCCAGCCCAGCATGTCCTGGGTGAAGACGTTGGGCTCGTCGGGGTTCTCGTGCGTAAGTACGGTCTCGGTCATCGGTGCGGTTCCGGTCAGCTGGCCGCCGCCAGAACCCGCAGGCCGGCGCCGGCGCGGATCTGGAAGCTGAGGAAGGAAATCATCTGCGACAGGGTGACGATATCGGTGGCGCTCCACCCGGCCCCGGTCAGCGCCACGATGGCGTCGCGGCCCGCGTCGCGGGGGTGGAACACCAGCATATGCGCATGCTCGAAAGCGGCGGCGAGGCGCGCGCCCAGGGCGTCGGCGTCGGCCTTGAACACCATGCCCGGCGTGTCCTCGGCGCTCAGCGGACCGGCCGGGAACGCGCCGTAGGGCCCTTCGGTCCGGCCCGCCGCGACCGCGGCCGCGATGGCGTCCGACAGGCCGGCGGCGTCGCTCTCGGCCAGCAGCCTCGCGTAATGCTCCATCGCCGGCGCGTCGCCGTGCAGCCCGGCCACGAAACACGTCACCGCCAGCCGCTCGCCCACCGGCATCAGCCCTTCGCGCACCGAGACGAACAGCGCCTCGTAGCTCTTTTGCGCGTATTCCCGCGCCGTGGGCCGCGCCGCGCGCAGCTCCGACTCGGGCGGCAGCCCCGCCAGCGTGTCGATCACGTCCGTCATGTCATCCTCACCAGTTGGTTATCCGTTCACGGTCACCGCGGCCGGCGCAAAGCGCGCCGTCGCCGGGTCCCCGACATAGCGTTCCGCGACACCCGCGGCGGTCTGCGCCAGTTCGGCCACGGCCAAGATCACCCGGTCCGCCTGCGCGTCGCTGAAGAGATAGCTGAAGTTCAGCCGCACCCAGCCCGGCCGGTCCAGCTCGCACCCGGCGTCCAGCTGCGCCGTCACCGCCTGCGAGGCGGGCCGGTCGAGATCCAGCAGGCGGTGCGCGTAGGGCCCGGCGCAGGCACAGCCGCCCCGCGCCTGAATGCCGTACATGTCGCTCAGCATGCGGGTGAACAGCTGGTGATGCACCAGCCCGCCCTGCCCGTCCCGCACCCGGAACGAGAACACCGGCAGCGCCCGGGCGCCCGCGCGCTGGCCAAGGATCTCGATCTCGGGGACCTTCGACCACGCGTCCAGCGCCCGAAGGCGGAACGCCTCGTCCCGCTCGGCGATCCGGTCGCAGCCCACCGCGTCCTTCACCAGCAGCGCCAGCGCGGCGCGGATGTCGCCGACCACGTTCGGCGTGCCCGCTTCCTCGCGCGCCTCGAGGCTGGAGGAATACAGGTGGTCCCAGGGCGAGACGAACCGCACCGAGCCGCCGCCGGGCGCGGTCGGGGTCGCGCGCCAGCCGATGCCGTCGCGGACGACCAGAACGCCCGTCGCCCCCGGCCCGCCGGGGAACTTGTGCGGCGAGAACACGATGGCGTCCTTCGCCGTCTCGCCCGTGCTCATGTCGATCGGGATGTAGGGCGCGGCGGCGGCATAGTCCCAGACCGCCAGCGCGCCCGCCGCCTTCAGCACCCGCGTCACCGCGTCGGTGTCGGTCAGGATGCCCGTGACGTTCGAGGCCGCGGCGAATGTGCCGATGACCAGATCGTAGCCTTCGACCTGCCGCAGCGCCTCGGCCAGCGCCGCCATGTCCGGCCCGCCGGTCGCGGCTTCGGCGATCTCGATCACCTCCACCCCGCTCTCGCGCCACGGAAGGATGTTCGAGTGATGCTCGTAAGGCCCGGTCAGCACCGCGATGCGCGCGCCGCCCGCCACCCGCGCCGCCAGGTCCAGCCCCGCCACGATCCGGTTCAGCGCGCCGGTCGCGCCCGATCCGGTGAAGATCACGTGGCAATCCGGCCCCGCGCCGGTCAGCCGCGCCACCTCGGCCCGCCCCGCCTCGCGCAGCCGCGTCATCACCCCGCCGCAGAACGAGGCCTCGGTATGCGTGTTGGCGTAAAACGGCAGCACCTGCTCGGACACGAAGCCTTCCACCTGCCGCAACGCGCGACCCGAGGCGGTGTAGTCGGCATACAGAAGCGACTGCGGCCCAAACCCCGCATCAAACACCACGCCATCCCCGATCAGACCACCGCGGAGGTCAGAGACGGGGTCG